>NZ_JBIWIM010000006.1:0-366241 GCF_044764595.1 Streptomyces sp. NPDC093984
TGGTACTGCAGGGGGGACCCTGTGGGAGAGTAGGACACCGCCGAACAATTTTTGAGAAAACCCCCGTGCTATTCAGCACGGGGGTTTTCTGCGTTAAAGGCCGAACACCAAAGAGCGGGGTGCGGAGGGGGCGTGGAAGACCGCGGCCTCACGCCCCTTCTTGGTTTCAGAGCCGCCCCGCCGCCTTCAGCGCCAAATACGCGTCCGCCAACGCCGGCGCCAGATCCTCCGGCGTCGCGTCGACGACCGTCACCCCGTGACGTCGCAGCTGCTCGGCCATGCGTGTCCGTTCCGAATGGGCCTGGGCCGCCGCAGCGGCCTCGTACACCGCCTCCGTGCTACCCCGCGCCGTCGCCATGCGGGCGATGTGCGGATCGGCCACCGACGCCAGCAGCACCGTATGGCGTTGAGTGAGCTGGGGCAGTACCGGAAGGAGTCCCTCCTCGATGGGGGCCGTGTCCAGTGTGGTCAGCAGGACGATCAACGAACGCCGGGGTGCCGTCCGTAGTGCCGTGGCCGTAAGACCACGTGCGTCCGTTTCCACGAGTTCCGGCTCCAGCGTCGCCATGGCGTTGACCAGCGACGGCAGGACATCGCCGGCGGCACGGCCCTGGACGCTAGCGCGTACCCGGCGGTCGTAGGCGAGCAGATCCACGCGGTCTCCTGCACGGGCAGCCAGCGCGCCCAGCAGCAGCGCCGCGTCCATGGAGGCGTCCAGGCGTGGTGCGTCGCCGACCCGACCGGCGGACGTACGGCCCGTGTCCAGGACCAGCAGGATGTGACGGTCGCGTTCGGGCCGCCATGTGCGCACCGCGACCGAGTTCTGCCGTGCCGTGGCGCGCCAGTCGATGGAGCGGGTGTCGTCCCCGGGGACGTATTCGCGCAGGCTGTCGAACTCTGTGCCCTCGCCGCGCGTCAGCACGCTGGTGCGGCCGTCGAGTTCCCGCAGGCGGGCCAGTTTGGCGGGAAGGTGCTTGCGGCTGGTGAAGGGAGGCAGAACCCGGACCGTCCAGGGGACTTTGTGAGTGCCTTGACGGGAGAAGAGGCCGAGTGGCCCGTACGAACGGATCGTGACGCGGTCGGCTTGGCGGTCGCCTCGGCGCGTGGGCCTCAGACGGGTCGTCACACGGCGGCGCTCGCCCGGAGGGACCGTCAGGGTGTGGCGGGAGGCGGCCACTTCGGTTCCGGCCTGCCAGCTGCTGGGCGGCCAGGCGTCGCGTACGTGGGCGCGCAGCGGCCGTCCTGACGGGTTGGTGACCGTGAGCGTCACGTCGGCCGTTTCGCCCAGGCGTACGGAGGCATCGCCGGAGCGGGCCAGGCCCAGCCGGCGTACCGGTGCGGCCAGCGCGAAGTCGCAGGCGCACGCCAGTGCGAGGGAGCCGTTGACGGCGAGGATGCCTGTCCAGCCAGGGTCCCAGATGCCGACCGGGAGGGTGCCGAGTGCCGCGAGGAGCGCGGCGCGTCCGGTGAGTGCCATCAGCGGGGAACGGGGACGTGGGCGAGGATCGCGTTGATGACCGAGTCGGTGGTCACTCCCTCCATCTCCGCCTCGGGCCGGAGCTGGACCCGATGACGGAGTGTCGGAAGGGCGAGTGCCTTCACGTCGTCCGGGATGACGTAGTCACGGCCCGTCAGCCAGGCCCATGCCCGTGCCGTGGCGAGCAGGGCCGTGGCACCGCGCGGTGACACGCCGAGCGTGAGGGACGGGGATTCGCGGGTGGCCCGGCAGATGTCCACGACGTAGGCGGTGATCTCGGGAGAGACGGTTGTCTTGGCGACGGCCGCACGTGCGGCCTCGAGGTCCTCGGCGTTCGCCACGGGGCGTACGCCGGCGGCGCGCAGGTCGCGCGGGTTGAAGCCCGCGGCGTGACGGGTGAGGACGTCGATCTCGTCCTGGCGGGAAGGCAGAGGGATCGTCAGCTTGAGCAGGAAGCGGTCCAGTTGGGCCTCGGGAAGGGGGTACGTCCCCTCGTACTCGACCGGGTTCTGCGTCGCGGCGACCAGGAACGGCTCGGGGAGCGGGCGCGGGGTGCCGTCGACCGTGACCTGGCGCTCCTCCATGGCTTCGAGGAGGGACGACTGGGTCTTGGGCGGGGTGCGGTTGATCTCGTCCGCGAGGAGGAGGTTGGTGAAGACCGGACCTGGCTGGAAGGAGAACTCGGCGGTGCGGGCGTCGTAGACGAGAGAGCCCGTGACGTCGCTCGGCATCAGGTCCGGTGTGAACTGCACGCGCTTGGTGTCGAGTTCGAGGGCTGAGGCGAGCGCGCGGACCAGCAGTGTCTTGGCGACGCCGGGGACCCCTTCCAGCAGGACGTGTCCACGGCACAGCAGGGCGACGACGAGGCCGGTCACGGCGGGGTCCTGGCCGACCACGGCCTTGGCGATCTCGGCGCGCAGAGCCTCCAGGGAGGCGCGGGCCGCGCCCGGATCCCCGGCGATCCCGGCGTTGTCAGTGGTCGGGTCCATCATGGACGGCGTACCTCTCTTTCGAGGGCGTCGAGTTGGTCGGCGAGGGCGATCAGGGCCGCGTCGTCGCCGGGCGGCGGGCCGAAGAGGAGGGAGTGCAGGGACTGTCCGTCGCCGTGCAGATGGGCGGACAGCGCGGGGAGCAGGGCCTCGGGCGCGTGCGCCTGGGCCAGGGGGATGCCTACGAGGGGGGCGAGACGGGTGCGGGTGGTGGAGCGCAGAGCGGCGGCCGCGCGGTCGCGGGCGTCTGCTTTCCGGTAGAGGCGGGCGCGGCCTTCGACGGTTTCGGAGGCGCGGATCGCGACGGGGAGTTTTTCGGGGACGAGCGGGCCGAATCGGCGTGCCCGCCACAGGGCGGCCAGGGCTGCGGCGATGAAGAGCTGGAGCGTGCCCCACAGCCAGCCCGAGGGGAGCAGGTCGAGGAAGCTCTGGCCGCCCGAGTCGGTGGCCGAGGCATCGGAGAGCGAGGGGAGGTACCAGACCAAGTGGGAGCGGGAACCGAGCAGTTGCAGGGCGAGCGAGGCGTTGCCCTGTTCGCCGAGACGGTTGTTGCAGAGGATGTCGGGCGCGCCGAGGACGACGGTGTCGCCGGCCCCGGATCCGGCCGGGATGCGCACCAGGGTGGGCAGGCCCTCGCTGGGGTAGCAGCGCTCCGCGCGGGCGTCGCTCGTGCGGTAGCGGACCCCGCCCGTGTCGGCGGCGCCCGCTCGCCGGGCGTCGGGCAGGTCGCAGGCCGGCGCCAGTGTCGATTCGAAGCTGACGGCGGGGTCGGCGGAGACGCCGGGAGCCAGCGTGCCGGTGGACGTCTCCGGAGCGACGAGGATGGTACGGCCGCCGGAGTTCTGTGTCGCCTGGTGCAGCAGGCTCTGTTGACGGTGCGTCAACTGCTCGGGCGCGGCGACCAGGAGCGTGGTGTCGGTGCCGACTGCGGCGCGCGCCTCGTCGAGGGTGGTGACCACGCGCGTGGACACGCCCCGGTCGGCGAGGAGCCGGGCGACGGCGTGGCTGCCGGAGGGGTCGGCGGAGCGCGGGTCGAGGCGGCCGTGCCGGTCTCCGGATCGGATCAGGGCGATCACGAGGGCACCGGCCAGCAGGATGACGACGGCGAGGAGCACACCGCGTGCCCGGGTCCACACCTGGCGCGCGGTGGGCGAGGCCGACGTGGATGCGACTGCGGCCTCGGCGGTCATCCGGTGGCTCCCTGGCGGGCGTTGTGGGCCGCGCTGGGGGCGTTGCTGGTGAGGTGGGGCTTGGCGCGTTCCAGGTCGTCGTCGAGGGCGGCGAGCCGGCGGTACGTTCCTTCGCCCGCGGCCCGGCCGCCGTATGTGACGTCGTCGAAGTCGCGGGCGGCGGCGCGCAGCCGGTCCGCGTGGTCGGGGAGGGCGCGGCCGGCCTCGGATGCCGCCTCGTCGGCGGTGCGCCCTGGGCGGGTGTCGAGGAGGGCGCGTTCCTCCAGGGAGCGGACGACGGCGCGCATGCGTTCCTGGACGGCCTGGTTCCAGTGGCCCTGGGCGGCGTGCGCCTCGGCGGACGCGCGGTGTTCGGCGGCGCTGCGGGGGCGGTCGTCGAAGAGCGTGGCGGACGAGGTGGGCATGCGGCGCGGCGTGCCCAGGCGCCACCACAGGGCCGCGACGAGCGCCAGGACCGCCACCACGATGACGAGGAGGCCGACGGGGCCCCCGGGCGTCGCGGTGGAGGCCTCGGCGAAGAGCCGGTCCAGCCAGTCCCAGAAGGCGTTCAGGGCGCGCTGCAGCAGGCCCGGGTCGTTCTCGTGGTACATCCGTTTGGACAGCTCGCGCCGGGCCGCCTCACGCGCGGGGTCGCGCGGGATCGTCACCGGTGGTCCGTCGCCCGAGCGCCACAGCACCGATGCGGCTCTCAGTGCTCCCCCCGTCAGTCTCACCCCGTCAGCTCCCCGCGGTGGTGCCGGGGACGTCGGAGGTGTAGCCCTGCAGGCCGGCGGCGCGGGCCAGCTCGAGGTCGAGGGCCTCGCGGCGGATGCGCTGGTCGATGTAGAGCAGCACGGTGACGCCCGCGGTGATCGGGAACGTGATCATGCGTCCGATCACCGAGCCGATCCCGCTGATGATGAGGAACGTCCAGCCGGGGCTGCCGGTGGAGCCGCCCATGAGGCTGCCGAGGCCGTCGCCGCTGAACACCCCGGCGAGCAAGGCGAAGGGGATGACGACGATCGACGCCACGATGCCCGCGATGAGCTGCGCGAGCAACTGGATGCCGAAGACCCGCCACCACGAGCCGCGCACCAGCTTCACGGAGCGGCTCATCGCCTTGCGGATGCTCTGCTTCTCCAGCATCAGCGCGGGGGAGGCGAGCGAGAAACGGATCAGGATCCACAGAGCGACCACACCGGCGCCGAGGCCGCCGAGGACCGCCAGCGACACGCCCGCCGCGGTGGACCCGGACCAGACGATGAGGATGCCGGGCAGCGTGCCCACGGCGACGATCGCCATGCCCATGAGCGGCAGCAGGATCGTGAGTCCGCCGAGCCGGGCGAGCTGCGGGCGGGCGTCGCGCCAGGCCTCGGCGGCGGTCACCGGCCTGCCGAGCACCGCCCTGCTAGTGACGGTCGTGAGCAGGGCCGTGGCGATGATGGTGCCGAGCAGCACCAGCAGCAGGACCACGGCGGATCCCAGCAGCGCGTCGCCCAGGGCGCGGCTCACCTCGGTCGTGGAGGCGCTCGGGTCGTTGAGGGTGTTCGTGTCGGTGGTGTTGTTCAGGACGAGGCCCTGGAGCAGGATGACGACGGTCTCCGTGACGACCGCGACGGTCAGCGAGATGCCGAGGACCGTGCGCCAGTAGGTGCGCATGGCGGAGACCGCGCCGTCGAGGATCTCGCCGACGCCGAGCGGGCGCAGCGGGATGACACCGGGCTTGGCCGCGGGCGGCGGACCCCAGGCACCGCCCCAGCCTCCGTAGCCGCCGAACCCCTGTTGGGGGGCGCCCCAGCCGCCGCCGGGCCCTGCGTGGCCGCCGGGAGCGGCGGGAGGGCGGGCGCCCCAGCCCGGGCCGGGCGGAGGCGGTGGCGGGGCCTGGCCGGGGCCTTGAGGCTGAGGAGCGGTCCACTGTCCGGGCGGGGGCTGCGCCTTGGACCACTTGCCCGACGGCTGCGGCTGATCGGTACCGCTCTGGTCCGAGGGCTGCTCCGGGGTCCGCGCGCCGGAGGCGTCCGGCTGCCGCCCGTCGGAGGGGGAAGATCCGGGCGAGGCCCAGCCCGGAGTGTCGTTCATCGTCGCTCCTTCACGGTGCCCGTCCGCGGTCGCGGCGGCGGGTTGGCAGCCATCGTGCCACGCTGTGTCCGCCGGGGAACCGGGGGTGGTGCGTGCAGCATGCCTTCAATAGTCGGCGGTGTACGGGGCAGACTGACCGCATGGCTGATCAGTACGCGCGATCCGGCGAGGAAAACGGGGCGGCTGCGATACCGGCGATCCGCTGGGACGAGCCGCCCGAAGGCCCGGTTCTGGCGCTTCTCGACCAGAGAAGGCTGCCGGCCGAGGAGGTGGAGCTCGTGTGCACGGACGCGCCCGCGCTCGTGGACGCGATCCGTACGCTCGCCGTGCGCGGGGCACCGCTGCTCGGGATCGCCGGGGCGTACGGTGTCGCGCTCGCCGCCGCGCGTGGTTTCGACGTGGAGGAGGCCGCCGCCGCGCTCGCGGGCGCCCGGCCCACCGCGGTGAACCTCGCCGTCGGTGTGCGCAGGGCCCAGGCCGCGTACCGGGCCGCGCTCGCCGACGGCGGTGACCTGCGGCAGGCCGCCGAGGCGGCGCTCGCCGCGGCGCGGACGCTGCACCGTGAGGACGCCGAGGCCAGCGCGCGGATGGCGCGGCACGGCCTGGAGCTGCTGGACGAGCTGCTCCCGGGCGGTGGGCACCGCCTGCTCACGCACTGCAACACGGGTGCGCTGGTGTCCGGTGGGGAGGGCACGGCCTTCGCGGTGGCGCTGGCCGCACACCGGACGGGGCGGCTGCGCAGGCTGTGGGTGGACGAGACGCGTCCGTTGCTGCAAGGTGCTCGACTGACGGCGTACGAGGCGGCCCGCAACGGGATGGCGTACACCTTGCTCACGGACAATGCGGCGGGCTCGCTGTTCGCCGCGGGCGAGGTGGACGCGGTGCTCATCGGGGCGGACCGGATCGCGGCCGACGGCTCGGTCGCGAACAAGGTGGGGAGCTACCCGCTCGCTGTGCTGGCCCGGTACCACCACGTGCCGTTCATCGTGGTGGCGCCGGTGACGACGGTGGATCCGGAGACACCGGACGGGGCGTCCATCGAGGTGGAGCAGCGGCCCGGGCACGAGGTGACGGAGTTCACCGCACCTCAGGTGCAGGTGGCTGGAGCGGAAGCGGGAGGCGGGATACCTGTGGCACCCCTCGGGACCCAGGCGTACAACCCGGCGTTCGACGTGACGCCTCCGGAGCTGGTGACGGCGATCGTCACCGAGGAGGGCGTCGCGTCGCCTGTGACGGCCGATTCACTCGCTGCGCTGTGTGACAGGTCACGCCAGGTAACGATTTAGTTAATGGGATGATGTGGTCCATGAAGGGACGAGTCCTTGTCGTCGACGACGACACCGCACTGGCCGAGATGCTCGGCATCGTGCTGCGTGGTGAAGGTTTTGAGCCGTCTTTCGTAGCCGACGGTGACAAGGCGCTGGCCGCCTTCCGTGAGACCAAGCCCGACCTGGTGCTGCTCGACCTGATGCTGCCGGGTCGGGACGGCATCGAGGTGTGCCGTCTGATCAGGGCGGAGTCCGGTGTGCCGATCGTGATGCTCACCGCCAAGAGCGACACCGTGGACGTGGTGGTGGGCCTCGAGTCCGGCGCGGACGACTACATCGTGAAGCCCTTCAAGCCGAAGGAGCTGGTGGCGCGGATCCGGGCGCGGCTTCGCAGGTCGGAGGAGCCTGCGCCGGAGCAGCTCGCCATCGGTGACCTCGTCATCGACGTGGCGGGTCACTCGGTGAAGCGCGACGGGCAGTCGATCGCGCTGACCCCGCTGGAGTTCGACCTGCTGGTGGCGCTGGCGCGCAAGCCGTGGCAGGTGTTCACCCGCGAGGTCCTGCTGGAGCAGGTGTGGGGCTACCGCCACGCGGCGGACACCCGCCTGGTGAACGTGCACGTCCAGCGGCTGCGCTCGAAGGTCGAGAAGGACCCGGAGAAGCCGGAGATCGTGGTGACCGTCCGTGGCGTCGGCTACAAGGCCGGGCCGAGCTGACCATGGCCCAGGACAGTGCCGCTCCGGCGCCCGGCCGGCCCGGAGCCCATCCGGGGCGGCCTGTCGGTCGGCGGACGACGCGCTCGGGGTGGGAACGGTTCTTCGAGGGCGGGCTGCTTCAGGGCGGAGTCCACGGCAGCCCGGTCCTCCGGCTCGTCATGCGCTGGGTGCGCCGCCCGCTGCTGCCGATGATGCGGCTGTGGCGGCGCAACATCCAGCTTCGGATCGTCGTCACGACCTTGCTGATGTCGCTCGGCGTGGTGCTGCTGCTGGGCTTCGTCGTCATCGGGCAGGTCCGCAACGGTCTGTTGGACGCCAAGGTGAAGGCGTCGCAGAGCCAGGCCGTCGGCGGGTTCACCGTCGCCGGGCAGAGGGCCGACAGCGCGGCCAGCGCGAGCGACGGCAACGACAACTCCGGCACGGGCAACAACCCGGTGCAGAACGTCAGCGGGTGGATGAGCGATCTCGTCGAGTCCCTGTCCAGTGGTGGTCAGGGTGCCTTCGACGTGGTGACGCTCAGCACCACCGCCGCGGACAACGACAACCGCGGCCTCGGTCCGCGCGCGTCGGGCGGGGTGGATCCGAGCCAGAGCGTGCCGGAGGATCTCCGCAAGCGCGTCGACGCCGGCATGGGCGTGGCCCAGAGCTACACCCGCATCGTCTACACCGACAGCGACCGGGCCACCCAGCCCGCGCTGATCATCGGCAAGCAGATCAACGACCCGAACGGCGACCCGTACCAGCTGTACTACCTCTTCCCGCTCACCCAGGAGGAGAAGTCCCTCAGCCTGGTCAAGGGGACGCTCGCCACCGCGGGGCTCTTCGTCGTCGTACTGCTCGGCGCCATCGCCTGGCTCGTGGTGCGCCAGGTCGTCACTCCCGTACGGATGGCCGCGGGCATCGCCGAACGGCTGTCCGCCGGGCGCCTGCAGGAGCGGATGAAGGTCACCGGCGAGGACGACATCGCGCGCCTGGGTGAGGCCTTCAACAAGATGGCGCAGAACCTGCAGCTGAAGATCCAGCAGCTGGAGGACCTGTCGCGGATGCAGCGGCGGTTCGTCTCGGACGTGTCGCACGAGCTGAGGACGCCGCTGACGACCGTGCGGATGGCGGCCGACGTCATCCATGAGGCGCGCGTCGACTTCGACCCGGTGACCGCGCGGTCGGCGGAACTGCTCGCCGACCAGCTGGACCGGTTCGAGTCGCTGCTCGCGGACCTGCTCGAGATCAGCCGGTTCGACGCGGGTGCGGCGGCGCTGGAGGCCGAGCCGATCGATCTGCGGGACGTCGTGCGCCGGGTGGTGAGCGGGGCCGAGCCGCTCGCCGAGCGCAAGGGCACGCAGATCCGGGTCGTCGGCGACCAGCAGCCCGTCGTGGCCGAGGCGGACGCCCGGCGTGTCGAGCGAGTGCTGCGCAACCTGGTCGTGAACGCGGTCGAGCACGGCGAGGGCAAGGACGTCATCGTCAAGCTCGCCGCGGCGGGCGGCGCGGTAGCGATCGCGGTGCGCGACTACGGTGTGGGGCTCAAGCCCGGAGAGGCGACCCGGGTGTTCAGCCGCTTCTGGCGGGCGGACCCGGCACGCGCGCGTACCACCGGCGGTACGGGTCTGGGGCTGTCCATCGCCCTGGAGGACGCGCGGCTGCACGGCGGCTGGCTGCAGGCGTGGGGCGAGCCGGGAGGGGGTTCGCAGTTCCGGCTGACGCTGCCGCGGACCGCGGACGAGCCGCTGCGGGGCTCCCCGATACCCCTGGAGCCGCTGGACTCACGGCGCAACCGCGGGCTCAGCGACGCCGGACTGCCGCAGGGAGACTCCGGCAAGCGCGCCACGGTGCCGGCGCAGTCGACCGGCGAGAAGGCGGCCGGACGTGACCCGATCGCGCCGCGGCTGACCGTGGCGCCGACCGCGGACCCGACGGCGATGCCCGGCAACGGGGCGCGCGTGGTGCCGCGGCCCGCCGAGAGCGCGCGACGCCCGGACGACAGAGCACAGGAGCCGCCGAGGGGTGGCGGCGGACCCGACGAGCGTGAGCAAGGGGAGGCGTTTCGTGGGCGCTGAGGGGGGCGGCCGACGGCGTGCGCTGCTCAAGGGGGTGTTCGCCGGCTGTGGTGCCGTACTGCTGGCCGGGTGCGCCTCGATGCCGGACAGCGGGGATCTGCGGGGGGTCGAGTCGACGCCCCGGCAGGACGCGCAGGTCCGCGTCTTCGCGATGCCCCCGCGTGAGAACGCCGGGCCCGCGGAGATCGTGCAAGGCTTCCTCGAGGCGCTGACCAGCGACGACCCGCAGTACGAGACGGCACGCAAGTACCTGACGGCCGCCGCTTCGCGGGGATGGAACCCCGACGCGTCCACCACGGTGCTCTCCGACGGGCCGAACACGGTGCCCGAGCACACCCGGAGCCGGGAGGCGGGCGACGACTACGCGTACGCGCTGACCGGCACCAAGCTCGCGATGGTGGACGAGCAGCACGCCTACACGCCGGACTCGGGGACGTACGGCGCCACCGTGCACCTGACGCTGGTGAAGAAGACCGAACAGTGGCGCATCGACGCGCTGCCGCAGGGCGTGGTGATGGGCAGGTCCGACTTCCAGCGCAACTACGTGTCGGTCAACAAGTACTACTACGCCGCGAACGTGCCCGCGGGGGAGGGCGGACAGCTGAGTACCGTCGCGGACCCGGTGTACGTGCGCAGCAAGGTGGACCCGGTGACCTCGACGGTCCGCGCGCTGCTGAAGGGCCCCACACGCTGGCTGGACCCCGTGGCGACCTCGAGCTTCCCCTCGGGCACGGCACTGCGGAAGGACGTCACCTCCCTGTCGCCCGACGACCAGAACAAGCTGACGGTGCCGCTCAACGACAAGGCCGACCGGGTCGGGGCGACGCAGTGCGACAGGATGGCGGCGCAGCTGCTGTTCACACTGCAGGACCTGACGCCCACGGGCGTGAGCCAGGTGGAGCTGCGCGGGTCGAAGGGCACGAAGCTGTGCGCGCTCAACGAGGACCGGGCCGAGGTCATCGCCTCGCACGGCACGGGCCGGCGACCCGAGTACGAGTACTTCATCGACGGCAGGCAGCGGCTGGTCCGCCTGCCCAGCGGCAGCGGCTCCAAGCAGCCCGAGCCGGTGCCGGGCCCGTTGGGTGAGGGAGAGAAGCCGCTGCGCGCGGCCGCCGTCTCGCGGGACGAGGACACCGCTGCCGGCGTCTCGGCCGACGGGCAGTACCTGTACGTGGGCTCGCTGACATCGGGCGCCCCGCTGGGGAACGCGGTGCTGACCAGTGGCGGTGCGTCGAAGGACGACCGGCTGACGACTCCCAGCTGGGACGGTGGAGGCGGCCTGTGGGTGGCCGACCGTGACCCGAAGCGGCCTCGGCTGCTGATGCTGCAGCAGGGCGCGGGCACGCCGGTGGAGGTGCGCACACCGGGCCTCGACGGGCGGATCGACGCGGTGCGGGTGGCGGCCGACGGTGTGCGGATCGCGCTGATCGTGGAGAAGGACCGCAAGACGTCCCTGCAGATCGGGCGCATCGAGCGGGACGGCGGGAGGGGCGGACAGCCTGCCGTGTCCATCCTGGAACTGCACTCGGTGACTCCGCAGCTGGAGGAGGTCACGGCCATGTCGTGGGCCGGTGACAGCCGGCTCGTGGTGGTCGGCAGCGAGGCCGGCGGGGTGCAGCAGATCCGGTACGTGCAGGTCGACGGCTCGACGCCGGCGGGCTACCCGCCCGCCTCGCTGACGGGCGTAAAGCAGATAGCGGCGTCCGAGGACGAGCGGCTGCCGCTGGTGGCGTACTCGGAGGACGGGATCGTCCGCCTGTCGTCGGGGGCTCAGTGGCAGAAGGTGGTCAAGGAGGGGACGGCGCCGGTATACCCCGGGTGACGCCGCGCGCCCCGAGCAGGGCTCTTAACCGGTGGTTCGACGGCCGCCGCCCGGTTGTCCACAGGGAGTTTTCCACAGGGGTGGCAGGCCGGTGCGGGCGTTGGCACAGTAGTCGCCATGCGGGGGTGGTGGCAGGACCTCACCGACCTGGTACTGCCGGCCGAGTGCGGAGGCTGTGGCAGGCCGCGCACGGCGCTCTGCCCGGAGTGCCGTGCGGCCCTCCACGGCACCGCGCCACGCCGGGTGCGACCGGTGCCGGAGCCGGCGGGCCTGCCCCCGGTGCACGCGGCGGCGCCGTACGAGGGCGCGGTCCGCGCCATGCTCCTGTCCCACAAGGAACGGGGCGCTCTCACCCTCGCGGGACCGCTGGGGACGGCGCTGGCGGGGGCGGTGCGGGCCTGCTGCGGCTCGGTGGCCTCCCGCGCCGGTGGCGGTCCGGCGCCCGTGCTGCTCGTGCCCGTCCCCTCCGCGCGGCGCGCCGTGCGGGCGCGAGGGCATGATCCGACGCGGCGGATCGCCCTCGCGGCGGCGGGACAGCTGCGCCGGGCCGGGACGGCGGCCAGGGTGGCGGCCGTGCTGCGGCAGCGGCGGGCCGTGGCCGACCAGGCGGGGCTCGGCTCCCGGCAACGGCTGACCAATCTCGCGGGCGCTCTGGAGGTGGCCGCCGGCAGCGCCCGGCTGCTGGTCGGCGGGCGGATCGTCCTCGTCGACGACCTGATGACGACGGGCGCTTCGCTGACGGAGGCGGCACGCGCGGTACGAGCGGCTCTCGCGGAGGCCGACAGTGCGGACACGGAGGTGTATGCGCGCGTGGCAGGGGAAGCAAGGGGGGAACGAAGAGCGAAGGAGACGACGGCACCGGCACACCGACCGCCGGGGCCGTGGGGAACGGCCGCTGGAAACGGCCTTCGGGACGGGATCTGCGCGGCCGTGGTCGCCGCTTCGCCGGAGTCTTTCGAAACAAACCGGAACTGACCGAGAACTTGCTTCGTTGCAGGTAATGAGCAGGTCAATTCACCTGAACGGAGGTACGCCGCAGTAGAGGGTGACGACATCCGTCCGGGCGAGATATGTTCGGTTGAGAGGGAAAGGCGCAGCCCGTCCCTCCCTTGTCCGAATGCCGTGCTGCGGGTTTTCTGCAATCACCCGTAGCGGTGGGGTGGAGACCTCGCCCCCGGGGGAGGAGGAGGTGGACGTCACCGAGTCCGAGGTTCCGGCGCTCGCCGGATCCTGGTGCACAAGGGAGATGCTCCGCCGGGAATGCGGAGCGATCCGGGAACGGAGTTCTGCGTGGACATCGTCGTCAAGGGCCGCAAGACCGAAGTGCCCGAGCGGTTCCGGAAGCACGTGGCCGAGAAGCTGAAGCTGGACAAGATCCAGAAGCTGGATGCCAAGGTGATCAGCCTCGATGTCGAGGTGTCCAAGGAGCCCAACCCGCGGCAGGCCGACCGCTGTGAACGAGTGGAGATCACCCTCCGCTCCCGTGGTCCGGTGATCCGGGCGGAGGCAGCGGCAAGCGATCCGTACGCGGCACTCGACCTGGCGGCGGAGAAACTGGAGGCCCGGCTGCGCAAGCAGCACGACAAGCGGCACACCCGCCGAGGGGTCCGCAGGCTCACGGCAGCCGAGGTGCCCGACCACGTCCCGGGTGCCGCGACGCTCAACGGCAACGGCGGCCTCGTACCGGAAGAAGAATCGGACGGCGTGCCGACCAAGAAGATCGGATCGCTCGAGGTGAAGGGCGAAGGCCCCCTCGTCGTCCGCGAGAAGACCCACGTCGCGTCTCCGATGTCACTCGACCAGGCACTCTACGAAATGGAGTTGGTCGGGCACGACTTCTATCTGTTCGTCGACTCCGAGACCAAGCAACCCAGCGTCGTCTACCGGCGGCACGCCTACGACTACGGCGTCATCCACCTCAGCACCGACCAGATGGTGGCCGAGGCGCAGGCGGCCGACGCCGGCGGAACGCTCCGCGGCTGAGCCCGCCGGGTCATGGCTGAACCCGGTGCCCCTGGTGAGCCCATGCGCCCCCAGGGGCACCGGTGTGCCACCACTTCGCGCCGCGCTCTGTCACCTGACTGTCGCCCGGGCATGGAATCATGGCCAAAACGGCTCAACCGGTGGGTCGTTGCCTTGGGTTGGCGATGGCACAGGACCACAGGCCACAGCCTTCAGGGGGAGGAACATGGCGGACAGCTTCGGACCGACGCAGGACGAGAACGCCGACGACGGCGTCGCCGGCACGGTCCCGGAGACGGGCCCTGCACGCAAGGAGCCGATCCGCGTTCTCGTCGTGGACGACCACGCTCTCTTCCGCCGCGGCCTGGAGATCGTGCTGGCGGCCGAGGAGGACATCCAGGTGGTCGGCGAGGCGGGGGACGGCGCGGAAGCGGTCGACAAGGCGGCCGATCTGCTGCCGGACATCGTGCTGATGGACGTGCGGATGCCCAAGCGGGGTGGCATCGAGGCATGCACCTCCATCAAGGAGGTGGCGCCCAGCGCCAAGATCATCATGCTGACGATCAGCGACGAAGAGGCCGATCTCTACGAAGCGATCAAGGCGGGCGCCACGGGTTACCTTCTCAAGGAGATCTCCACCGACGAGGTGGCCACCGCCATTCGCGCGGTCGCCGACGGGCAGTCGCAGATCAGCCCCTCCATGGCGTCGAAGCTCCTCACCGAGTTCAAGTCGATGATCCAGAAGACCGACGAGCGCCGGCTGGTCCCGGCGCCGAGGCTCACCGACCGGGAGCTGGAGGTCCTCAAGCTCGTCGCCACCGGAATGAACAACCGGGACATCGCCAAGGAGCTGTTCATCTCCGAGAACACCGTGAAGAACCACGTGCGCAACATCCTGGAGAAGCTGCAGCTGCACTCCAGGATGGAGGCCGTGGTCTACGCGATGCGGGAGAAGATCCTCGAGATCCGCTAGCGGGGCCGGACAACCCAGGGATCAGCCCAGGGCACGGGTCAGCTCCCGGACGAGCGGCTCGCGCAGTTCCGGGGCGTCCACCCGCTCCACGCGGACGTCGGTGCAGTCCACCCAGCTCGCCGCCTCCAGCAGCGCCTGGGCCACCGACGGGACCGCCTTCGCACCGTCCAGCGTGACCTGCCGGGCGACCAGCGTGCGGCCCTCGCGCGCGGGGTCCACCCGGCCGACCAGCCGGCCGCCGGCGAGGACCGGCATCGCGAAGTAGCCGTACACCCGCTTCTGCTTGGGGACGTACGCCTCCAGGCGGTGGGTGAAGCCGAAGATCCGCTCCGTGCGCGCCCGCTCCCAGATCAGCGAGTCGAACGGCGACAGCAGTGTCGTACGGTGGCGTCCGCGCGGCGGGGTCCGCAGCGCCTCCGGATCCGCCCAGGCGGGCTTGCCCCAGCCCTCGACCGTCACCGGGACCAGGCCCGAGTCCGCGATCACGGAATCGACCTGCTCGCCCTTGAGACGGTGGTAGTCCGCGATGTCCGCCCGCGTGCCGACGCCCAGGGAGCGGCCGGCCAGGGAGACGAGGCGGCGCAGGCACTCGGTGTCGTCCAGCTCGTCGTGCAGCAGGGCCTCGGGGACGGCGCGCTCGGCCAGGTCGTACACCCGCTTCCAGCCGCGGCGCTCGACGCACACCACCTCCCCGTACATCAGCGCGCGCTCCACCGCGACCTTCGTGCCGGACCAGTCCCACCACTCGCTGGTCTTCTTCGCGCCGCCCAGATCCGTGGCCGTCAAGGGGCCCTCGGTGTGCAGTTGCTTGATGACCTGGTCGTAGGCACCGTCCGGCAGGGTGTGGCTCCAGTGCGGGCGGGAGCGGTAGGCGCGGCGGCGGAAGGCGAAGTGGGGCCACTCCTCGATGGGCAGGACACAGGCGGCGTGCGACCAGTACTCGAACGCGTGCGGGCCGGCCGAGGACCGGCCGTCGGACGAACGCGTCCAGTACGCCGAGTCGACCGCCTTGCGGCCTATGGCTCCGAGGCGGGCGTACGGAATGAGTTCGTGCGAGCGGGCCAGGACCGAGATGGTGTCGAGCTGGACGGCGCCGAGCCGGCGCAGCAGGCCACGCACGCCGGCCCTGCGGTCGGGAGCACCGAGGAAGCCCTGTGCCCGCAGGGCGATACGGCGGGCTTCGTCGGCGGTCAGTTCGATGGTGGGGCGGGGAAGACTCGGCATGGTCACACCGTAGGGGGCGGCACTGACAACGCGGGAGGAGCTGCGAGAGCCCGCGCCTACGGTGCCGGTGCGGGCGCCGGCAGATACGCCGCCGTCGACGGCAGGCCCAGGTCCGAGGGCAGCAGGGAGCCGACCCAGCAGTCCCGGCGCACCCCCTTGTTGTTGATCGCGGACCGCAGCACCCCCTCGATGGTGAAGCCCGCGCGCTCCGCGACCGCCCGCGAGCCCGCGTTGCCGACCTCGGCGCGCCACTCCACGCGGTCGACCGACAGGTGGGTGAACGCCCAGTGCGCAGCGCGGAGCGTGGCCTCCGTGATGTAGCCGTTGCCCCGGTGCTCCTTCGTCGCCCAGAAGCCGACCTCGGCGACGCCCAGCGAGCGCATCGTCAGGCCGAGCATGCCCGCCAGCTCCCCGGAGGGAAGGAAGACGCCGAACGTGAACATGGAGGCGTCCCTCCAGCCGTCCGGCGCGATCTGCTCGACGAACAGCTCCGCGTGTTCGCGCAGATACGGCGACGGGATCGTGGTCCAGCGCTGGATGTCGGGGTCCTGGGCTGCCGCGTACACCGCGTCGGTGTCCTGCGGGCCCACGGTGCGCAGCAGGAGGCGTTCGGTGGTCAGGGTGACGGGGTCCATCGCTTGATTCTGCTAGGGCCCCCGCCCGGTCGCCATGATTTTCCGTGTCATGCCGGGCCGCGGTCGCCGCCGGTGCCGGTCCGCGGCGCCCCTGTCCGCACCCGCCACGCCGTCGTCCGCGCCTGCCTCGTCACCTCGTGACTGCCCGGTTACTTTTCGTGGCACGGACGCGGCACCTTCCGCCACGCCCGTCCGTTGTCCTAGTGGCTGTCGGTGGCAGACCTCCCGGCGCGGCGGGGTCCTCGCTTACGATGGCCGTTGCTCAAGCTGTCATTTAACCGACCGTCCCAGGCCCGACCGGCAAGGAGACAAACCCCCGTGTCCGTCCTCTCGAAGATCATGCGTGCAGGCGAAGGCAAGATCCTGCGCAAGCTGCACCGCATCGCGGACCAGGTCAACTCCATCGAAGAGGACTTCGTCGACCTCTCCGACGCCGAGCTGCGGGCCCTCACCGATGAGTACAAGCAGCGGTACGCCGACGGCGAGAGCCTCGACGACCTGCTGCCCGAGGCCTTCGCCACCGTGCGCGAGGCCGCCAAGCGCGTCCTCGGCCAGCGGCACTACGACGTGCAGATGATGGGCGGCGCCGCCCTGCACATGGGCTATGTGGCCGAGATGAAGACCGGTGAGGGCAAGACCCTGGTCGGCACGCTCCCCGCATATCTGAACGCCATCTCCGGAGACGGCGTCCACATCGTCACGGTCAACGACTACCTGGCCGAGCGCGACTCGGAGATGATGGGCCGCGTCCACAGGTTCCTGGGCCTGTCCGTCGGCTGCATCCTCGCCAACATGACCCCGGCCGAGCGCCGCGAGCAGTACGCGTGCGACATCACCTACGGCACGAACAACGAGTTCGGCTTCGACTACCTCCGCGACAACATGGCGTGGTCGAAGGACGAGCTGGTCCAGCGCGGGCACAACTTCGCGATCGTCGACGAGGTGGACTCCATCCTGGTCGACGAGGCCCGTACGCCGCTGATCATCTCCGGCCCGGCCGACCAGGCCACCAAGTGGTACGGCGACTTCGCCAAGCTGGTCACGCGGCTGAAGAAGGGCGAGGCGGGCAACCCGCTCAAGGGCATCGAGGAGACCGGCGACTACGACGTCGACGAGAAGAAGCGCACGGTCGCCATCCACGAGTCCGGCGTCGCCAAGGTCGAGGACTGGCTGGGCATCGACAACCTCTACGAGTCGGTGAACACCCCGCTGGTGGGCTACCTGAACAACGCGATCAAGGCCAAGGAGCTCTTCAAGCGCGACAAGGACTACGTCGTCATCGACGGCGAGGTCATGATCGTCGACGAGCACACGGGCCGTATCCTCGCCGGCCGCCGCTACAACGAGGGCATGCACCAGGCGATCGAGGCGAAGGAAGGGGTGGACATCAAGGACGAGAACCAGACGCTCGCCACGATCACCCTGCAGAACTTCTTCCGCCTCTACAAGAAGCTCTCCGGCATGACCGGTACGGCGATGACCGAGGCCGCCGAGTTCCACCAGATCTACAAGCTCGGCGTGGTCCCGATCCCGACCAACAAGCCGATGATCCGCAAGGACCAGTCGGACCTGATCTACCGCACCGAGGTCGCCAAGTTCGAGGCGGTCGTCGACGACATCGCCGAGAAGCACGAGAAGGGCCAGCCGATCCTGGTCGGCACCACCTCGGTCGAGAAGTCCGAGTACCTCTCGCAGCAGCTCAGCAAGCGCGGCATCCAGCACGAGGTGCTGAACGCCAAGCACCACGAGCGCGAGGCGGCGATCGTCGCCCAGGCCGGCCGCAAGGGCGCCGTGACGGTCGCGACGAACATGGCCGGCCGCGGTACGGACATCAAGCTCGGCGGCAACCCCGAGGACCTCGCCGAGGCCGAGCTGCGCCAGCGCGGGCTCGACCCCGAGGAGCACATCGAGGAGTGGGCCGCGGCCCTGCCCGCCGCCCTGGAGAAGGCCGAGCAGGCGGTCAAGGCCGAGAAGGAGGAGGTCGAGGCCCTCGGCGGCCTCTACGTCCTCGGCACCGAGCGCCACGAGTCCCGCCGTATCGACAACCAGCTGCGCGGTCGTTCCGGCCGTCAGGGTGACCCGGGCGAGTCCCGGTTCTACCTCTCGCTGGGCGACGACCTGATGCGCCTGTTCAAGGCCCAGATGGTCGAGCGCGTGATGTCGATGGCGAACGTCCCGGACGACGTGCCGATCGAGAACAAGATGGTCACGCGCGCGATCGCGTCCGCCCAGTCCCAGGTCGAGCAGCAGAACTTCGAGACCCGGAAGAACGTCCTCAAGTACGACGAGGTCCTCAACCGGCAGCGCGAGGTCATCTACGGCGAGCGGCGCCGCGTCCTGGAGGGCGAGGATCTGCACGAGCAGATCCAGCACTTCATGGACGACACGATCGACGCGTACGTCGCCGCGGAGACCGAGGAGGGCTTCCCGGAGGACTGGGACCTGGACCGGCTGTGGGGTGCCTTCAAGCAGCTCTACCCGGTGAAGGTCACCATCGAGGAACTGGAGGAGGCGGCCGGCGACCGTGCCGGTCTGACCGCCGAGTTCATCGCCGAGTCCATCAAGGACGACATCCACGAGCAGTACGAGCAGCGTGAGGCCCAGCTCGGCTCCGAGATCATGCGTGAGCTGGAGCGCCGGGTCGTGCTGTCGGTCCTGGACCGCAAGTGGCGCGAGCACCTCTATGAGATGGACTACCTCCAGGAGGGCATCGGCCTGCGCGCCATGGCGCAGAAGGACCCGCTGGTCGAGTACCAGCGCGAGGGCTTCGACATGTTCCAGGCCATGATGGAGGGCATCAAGGAGGAGTCCGTCGGCTACCTGTTCAACCTGGAGGTCCAGGTCGAGCAGCAGGTCGAGGAGGTCCCCGTCGAGGACGCCCAGCCTTCCCTGGAGAAGGAGGAGGCCGTGGCGGCCCAGGCGGCCCGCCCGGAGATCCGCGCCAAGGGCCTGGAGGCCCCGCAGCGCCACGAGCGGCTGCACTTCTCCGCGCCGACCGTGGACGGTGAGGGCGGCATCGTCGAGGGCGACTTCTCCAGTGACGGTGAGCCGGTCCGCTCGGAGGCGGACGGCCTGACCCGTGCCGAGCGCCGCAAGCAGGCCAAGGGCGGGCGGCGCCGCAAGAAGTAGCGGGGCCGCAAGCAGTAGCGGCGTCGTGGGGGCCGGGCACCCGAGGGTGCCCGGCCCCTCCCTGTTCGTATGTCACACGCCGTCCCCGTGCGGCGTCCGCGGTCCCCCCAGCTCCACCGCCGTGCAGCGCCAGCGGTGGTCGCGGCCGCATTCCAGGCGGAACGCCATCGCGCGGAGCTGGTCGCCCGCGCCGATACGGGCGAAGGCCTCGATGGCGCCGGGGCGCGGGACGTAGTAGCCGATGTCGCGGACGACCGGGCGGGTGCCACGGGTGCGGAGCGGGCCGCGTTCGGCGAGCCGGGCCAGGTCGTCGTAGGCCCGGCCGACGGTGTGCCGGAGCATGCTGTGCACGGGCCGCTGACCGCTCAGCACGGACAGCAGGCGGTCGGCGAAGACGTCGGTGGGGCGGACGTGCGGCACGGGCCTGAGCGGCCCCTGGGCGGCCTGCCCGGGCGGCGATACGGCGGTCGCCGACGCGGCACTGCCCGATGCGGCACTCGCCGACGCCGCACCCGCCGACGTGGCCCCTGCCGACGCCGCCCCCGCCGACGTAGCCCCCGCCGACGTGGCCCCTGCCGGCGTGGTGGACGGCCGCTGGAGCGTCCTCGTCCGCGACGGGCCCTGGCCCGGTTCCGCGCGCCGCGGCGCGCCGCCCGGACGGCGCGTGTCGTGGCGGACCGGCGGGCGGGCGCCCGGGGCGGGCTTCGTCCTGGTCATCGCCTGGTTCCTGGTCATCACCTTGTGCATGGCGGATCCCCGTTTCGCGAGGCCGGTGAGTACCGGTCGGTAACTTCTTGGGGATCTTGTACGGGGCGGGCGACCGCCTCGCAACGAAACCGGGGGCCTGCCGGGCCGACGGGAGAGTTCACCTATCAGAGTGAGAGACGGGGCGAAGTCCCGGCGACGGCAAGGGTTCACAGGGTGAGTCGTGCCGGCCCCGGTTGACGCCCCCCAGGGGCGCGGGCGGGACCCGAAGGGGGACGCCCGCACGTATCCTGAGGTGACCCCTGACCGACTACGAAAGCGGCTCGCCATGCGCGTCTACGTCCCCCTGACCCTCTCCGGTCTCGCCGAGGCGTACAAGACGGGCGAGCTGGGCGCCGAACCGGTCGTCGCGTACGCCGTCACGCCCGCGCTGCGCGAGTGGTACCTCTCCGAGGACATCGAGGAACTGGAGTACGCGGCGCTGGGCCGGGCCGCGCTCGCCTCCCTGCGCCTGCTGGCGGCCGACCCGGGGACGGCCCGGCGGCGGGTCGTGGTCGCGGTCGACGTCCCGGACGGCGCGGCGACCACCGATCCCGACCGCGGGCTCGACCCGGCGGCGCTCGGCGAGGTGCGCGTCGCCGGCCCCGTGCCGCTGGCCAAGGCGGCCGCCGTGCACGTCGACGCGTCCGACGCGGAGCCGGACGTGACCGCGGCTGCGGAGGCGCTGGAGGCGGCCGACCGCGGGGACGACGACGCGCAGTTCGTCGTGGACGGCGCCGAGGACCACGAACTGCTCTGGTACGCCACGCAGGAGATCCCGAACCTGCTCGGCTCCACGGACTGACCCAGGCGTTCTCCCGGCCGCCGGGGCGCGCACCGGTGATTGTCAGCGCCGCCGGGTACGTTTCATGGCATGGGGACGTACGGAAGCGCGCACATCGTGTGGGACTGGAACGGGACGCTGTTCCACGACAACGACGCGATCATCGGGGCGACGAACGCGGCGTTCGCCGAGCTGGGGCTGGAGCCGATCACGCTGGAGCAGTACCGGGCGCTGTACTGCGTGCCGGTCCCGAGGTTCTACGAGCGGCTGATGGGACGGCTGCCGACGGACACCGAGTGGCAGCTGATGGACGAGGTCTTCCATCGCCACTACGCGGAGCACCGAGTCCGCTGCCGGCTCACCGAGGGCGCGGTGGAGCTGCTCGCGGGGTGGCGGTCGGCGGGCCGCAGCCAGTCGCTGCTGAGCATGTACGGGCACGAGGAACTGGTCCCGATGGTCCGGTCGCTCGGGATCGAGGCGCACTTCGTACGGGTGCAGGGGCGCACCGGACCGTCCGGCGGCAGCAAGGCGGAGCACATGGTCCGCCACATACGGGCGCTCGACGGCGTGAATCCGGCGCGCACGGTGGTGATCGGGGACGCCGCCGACGACGCGGTCGCCGCCCGCCACGTCGGGGCACGGGCCGTGCTGTACACCGGGGGCTCCCACAGCCGCGCCAGCCTCGAGGAGGTCGGCGTGCCGGTGGTCGACACGCTTCAGGAGGCGGTCGAGGAGGCGGAGCGCCTGGCGGCCTGAGGAGGCCCGAGAGCTGGGCCGGAAGTGCCACCACGGGCCGCCCGTCGGCGGAAGGGTGCGGCGCCCGGCGGGCACCGCACCCGGGTGGCGGGCTCAGGTCACCGGCGCCTTGGCGCGCAGGACGGTCAGGAACTCCCGCATCCAGCCGGAGTGGTCGGGCCAGGCCCGGGACGAGACGAGCGTGCCGTCGACGACCGCCTCGACGTCCTGGAAGTCGGCACCGGCCGCCTGCATGTCCAGCTCCAGGGCCGGATAGGCGGTGACGCGTCGTCCGCGCAGGGCGTCCACCGCCGCGGTGAGCAGAGGGCCGTGGCAGATCTGGGCGACCGGCTTGTCCGTGTCGAAGAACGACTTGAGGATCTTGCGGAGTTCGGGGTCGTTGCGGAGGTACTCCGGGGCGCGTCCGCCCGGGATCACGACGGCGACGTAGTCCCCGGGGTCGACCTCGGAGAAGGCGAGGTCGGCGGGCCAGCTGTAGCCGGGTTTCTCGGTGTAGGTGTCGAAGCCGGGTTCGAAGTCATGGACGACGAAACGGAGCTGCTTGCGGGTCGGGGCCGCGATGTGGACCTCGTAGCCCTCCTCCCGCAGGCGCTGGTACGGGTAGAGGACCTCCAGTGATTCCGCCGCGTCGCCGGTGACAATCAGGATCTTCTGCGTCATGGTGGCCGCGCTCCCCTCGGTGGTGCGGACGGCTGCGTCGTGTTGCTTCTGGCAACGTGCCTCGGCCGCAGGCGCTTGCCAAGGGGCCGCGCACTGCCCGGCACTGCCTCCTGACGGCTCACACAGCCGGTACAGCCATGCTCGCACCGTGCGCCCTGCACGGCATCGCCCTCGGTGCCCCTGTGCAGAACGTCAAAGTTGGACCCCCTGTTTTGTACACATACGGCTCATGACGTGCCCCCCACGGGGAGCGATAGCCTTGTGGCGTGATCAGCGCGATAGCTCGCGGGGACGTCGCCGTCCCTGCCCTGCGCCCGGTGAGCACGGACCACCTCCGTGACCGGGCGGCGGTCGCTGGTCTTCACAGGCGGGGCCGGTCGGACAGGGCGCCGCAGGCGCCCGCCGGGGCAACCGGGGCGCCGGGGACGCGGAAGGCGCCGAGCGCGCCGGGAACAGCGTCACAGTCGCCGCGGGCGCCGGAAATGGCCGATAACCCCCCGCACTTCTCTCCATGCGGCATAGCGTCGAAGCAGACCGGACACCCCGCGTCGCGGCGTTACGTCGGAGAAGAGACCGTACTTCCTTCTACGTCACGCAACGGCGCGCGACAGGAGCCAGAGGACAATGCAGACCAAGCTGGACGAAGCCAAGGCCGAGCTGCTCGAGAGGGCCGCCCGGGTAGCTGAGAACAGCCCGGTCGGGGGGCACCTACCGACCGGGACGACGGACGAGGGCACCCCGGACCGGGAGACCGTGCTCGCGTTCCTCCAGCGCTACTACCTGCACACCGCCCCCGAAGACCTGACCGACCGCGACCCGGTGGACGTCTTCGGCGCCGCCTTCTCGCACTACCGGCTGGCCGAGACGCGCCCGCAGGGCACGGCGAACGTGCGCGTGCACACCCCCACCGTCGAGGAGAACGGCTGGACCTGCAGCCACTCCGTCGTCGAGGTCGTCACCGACGACATGCCGTTCCTCGTCGACTCCGTGACGAACGAGCTGTCCCGCCAGGGCCGCGGCATCCACGTCGTGATCCACCCGCAGTTCGTCGTCCGCCGCGACCTGACGGGCAAGCTCCTCGAGGTGCTGCCCGACGCCCCCGGGGCAGAGCTGCCGCACGACGCGCACGTCGAGTCCTGGATCCACGTCGAGATCGACCGCGAGACGGACCGCTCCGACCTCAAGCAGATCACCTCCGACCTGCTGCGCGTCCTGTCCGACGTCCGCGAGGCCGTCGAGGACTGGGAGAAGATGCGCGACTGCGCGCTGCGCATCGCCGAGGGGATCCAGAAGGAGCCGGTCCCCCAGGACCTTCCGCAGGCGCAGATCGAGGAGGCCGGCGAGCTGCTGCGCTGGCTGGCCGCCGACCACTTCACCTTCCTCGGCTACCGCGAGTACGAGCTGCGTGACGACGACACGCTGGCCGCGGTGCCCGGCACCGGGCTCGGCATACTGCGATCGGACCCCCACCACGCGGGCGAGGACCAGCACCCGGTCAGCCCGTCCTTCGAGCGGCTGCCCGCCGACGCCCGCGCCAAGGCCCGCGAGCACAAGCTGCTGGTCCTCACCAAGGCCAACAGCCGCGCCACCGTGCACCGGCCTTCGTACCTCGACTACGTCGGCGTGAAGAAGTTCGACGAGAACGGCAACGTCGTCGGAGAGCGCCGCTTCCTCGGCCTGTTCTCGTCCGCCGCCTACACCGAGTCCGTGCTGCGTGTGCCGGTCGTCCGGCGCAAGGTCGACGAGGTCCTCACGGGTGCCGGCTTCTCGCCCAACAGCCACGACGGCCGGGACCTGCTCCAGATCATGGAGACCTACCCGCGCGACGAGCTGTTCCAGACCCCGGCCGACGAGCTGCGCTCCATCGTCACCTCGGTCCTCTACCTCCAGGAGCGCCGCCGCCTCAGGCTCTACCTGCGCCAGGACGAGTACGGGCGCTACTACTCGGCCCTCGTCTACCTGCCGCGCGACCGCTACACCACGGGCGTCCGGCTGCGCATCATCGACATCCTGAAGGAGGAGCTGGGCGGCACCAGCGTCGACTTCACCGCCTGGAACACCGAGTCGATCCTGTCCCGGCTGCACTTCGTGGTCCGGGTCCCGCAGGGCACCGAGCTGCCGGAGCTGTCCGACGCCGACAAGGAGCGCATCGAGGCCCGGCTGGTGGAGGCCGCCCGCTCCTGGACCGACGCCTTCAGCGAGGCGCTGACCGCCGAGCTCGGCGAGGAGCGCGCCGCGGAGCTCCAGCGCCGCTACACGAACGCCTTCCCCGAGGGCTACAAGGCCGACCACACCCCGCGCGCCGCGGTCGCCGACCTCGTCCACCTCGAACAGCTCACCGACGAGGAGGGGGGTAAGGACTTCGCCCTCAGCCTGTACGAGCCCGTGGGCACCGGCCCCGGCGAGCGCCGCTTCAAGATCTACCGCAAGGGCGGGTCCGTCTCCCTGTCCGCCGTGCTGCCGGTGCTGCAGCGGATCGGCGTCGAGGTCATCGACGAGCGGCCGTACGAGCTGCGCTGCCAGGACCGTACGACCGCGTGGATCTACGACTTCGGTCTCCGGCTGCCCAAGGAGGTGGCCGGCAACGGCGACTACCTGGGCGACGACGGCCGCGAGCGCTTCCAGGACGCGTTCGCCGCGGTATGGACCGGGCAGGCGGAGAACGACGGGTTCAACGCGCTCGTCCTGAGCGCCGGCCTCACCTGGCGGCAGGCCATGGTGCTGCGCGCCTACGCCAAGTACCTGCGCCAGGCCGGTTCGACCTTCAGCCAGGACTACATGGAGGACACCCTCCGCAACAACGTCCACACCACCCGGCTGCTGGTCTCCCTCTTCGAGGCACGGATGTCGCCGGAGCGGCAGCGGGCCGGCCTCGAGCTGACCGACGCCCTGCTGGAGGAGCTGGACGCCGCGCTCGACCAGGTCGCCTCGCTCGACGAGGACCGCATCCTGCGCTCCTTCCTCACCGTCATCAAGGCGACGCTGCGCACCAACTTCTTCCAGGAGGCGCATGGCGGCAAGCCGCACGACTACGTCTCCATGAAGTTCGACCCGCAGGCCATCCCGGACCTGCCGGCGCCGCGTCCGGCCTACGAGATCTGGGTGTACTCGCCGCGCGTCGAGGGCGTGCACCTGCGCTTCGGCAAGGTCGCGCGCGGTGGTCTGCGCTGGTCCGACCGGCGCGAGGACTTCCGCACCGAGATCCTCGGCCTGGTCAAGGCGCAGATGGTGAAGAACACCGTCATTGTGCCGGTCGGCGCCAAGGGCGGGTTCGTCGCCAAGCAGCTGCCGGACCCGGCCAAGGACCGTGACGCCTGGCTCGCGGAGGGCATCCGCAGCTACCGCACGTTCATCTCGGCGCTGCTCGACATCACCGACAACATGGTGGCCGGCGAGGTCGTGCCGCCGGTGGACGTCGTACGCCACGACGGCGACGACACCTACCTGGTGGTCGCGGCCGACAAGGGCACCGCGACGTTCTCGGACATCGCCAACGAGGTCGCCGAGAAGTACAACTTCTGGCTCGGCGACGCCTTCGCCTCCGGCGGCTCGGCGGGCTACGACCACAAGAAGATGGGCATCACCGCCCGGGGCGCCTGGGAGTCCGTGAAGCGGCACTTCCGGGAGCTCGACCTGGACACCCAGTCCGAGGACTTCACAGTCGTCGGCATCGGCGACATGTCCGGAGACGTGTTCGGCAACGGCATGCTGCTGAGCGAGCACATCCGTCTGGTCGCGGCCTTCGACCACCGGCACATCTTCATCGACCCGAACCCGGACGCGGCGACCTCCTACGCCGAGCGCCGCCGCCTGTTCGAGCTGCCGCGCTCGTCCTGGGCGGACTACAACACCGAGCTGCTGTCGGCAGGCGGCGGTGTGTTCCCGCGCACGGCCAAGGCGATTCAGGTCAACGCGCACATCCGTGAGGCGCTGGGCATCGAGGGCAAGGTCACCAAGATGACCCCGGCCGACCTGATGCGGGCGATCCTCAAGGCACCGGTCGACCTGCTGTGGAACGGCGGCATCGGCACCTACGTCAAGGCCTCCACGGAGTCGAACGCGGACGTCGGCGACAAGGCCAACGACGCGATCCGCGTGGACGGCAAGGACCTGCGCGTCAAGGTCGTCGGCGAGGGCGGCAACCTGGGCCTGACCCAGCTCGGCCGGATCGAGTTCGCCCAGCACGGCGGCAAGATCAACACCGACGCGATCGACAACAGCGCGGGCGTGGACACCTCCGACCACGAGGTGAACATCAAGATCCTGCTCAACTCGGTCGTGGCCAACGGCGACCTCACCGTCAAGCAGCGCAACCAGCTGCTCGCCGAGATGACCGACGAGGTCGGCGCCCTGGTGCTGCGCAACAACTACGCGCAGAACGTGGCGATCGCCAACGCCCTGTTCCAGTCGAAGGACATGCTGCACGCGCAGCAGCGGTTCATCCGCTACCTGGTGCGCGAGGGCCACCTCGACCGGGCGCTGGAGTTCCTGCCCACCGACCGGCAGATCCGCGAGCGCCTCACCGCCGGAGCGGGCCTGACCGGTCCGGAGACGGCCGTCCTGCTGGCGTACACGAAGATCACGGTCGCCCGGGAGCTGCTGGACACGCCGCTGCCCGACGACCCGTACCTGCGCAGCCTGCTGCACGCGTACTTCCCGACCGCGCTGCGCGAGAGGTTCTTCGAGCAGATCGACAACCACGCGCTGCGCCGCGAGATCGTGACGACCGTCCTGGTCAACGACACGGTCAACACGGGCGGTACGACCTACCTGCACCGTCTGCGCGAGGAGACCGGCGCCTCGCTGGAGGAGATCGTCCGGGCGCAGACCGCGGCCCGCGCGATCTTCCGCTCCGCTCCCGTGTGGGACGCGGTGGAGGCCCTGGACAACCAGGTCGACGCCACCGTGCAGACCCGCATCCGGCTGCACTCCCGCCGGCTGGTCGAGCGTGGCACGCGCTGGCTGCTCAACAACCGGCCGCAGCCGCTGCAGCTCACCGAGACCGTCGCGTTCTTCGCCGAGCGCGTCGAGCAGGTCTGGAGCGAACTGCCGAAGCTCGTGCGCGGTGCGGACCTGGAGTGGTGGCAGAAGATCTACGACGAGCTGACGGGCGCGGGCGTCCCGGACGAACTCGCCACGCGCGTGGCCGGGTTCTCCTCCGCCTTCCCGGCACTCGACATCGTCTCGGTGGCCGACCGCATGGGCAAGGACCCGATGGACGTCGCCGAGGTCTACTACGACCTCGCCGACCGGCTCAAGATCACCCAGCTCATGGACCGCATCATCGAACTGCCGCGCGCCGACCGGTGGCAGTCGATGGCCCGCGCCGCGATCCGCGAGGACCTGTACGCGGCCCACGCGGCTCTGACGGCGGAGGTCCTGGCGGCCGGCAACGGCACGTCGACGCCGGAGCAGCGCTTCAAGGCGTGGGAGGAGAAGAACGCGGCGATCCTGTCGCGGGCGCGTACGACGCTCGACGAGATCGCGAACTCGGACTCGTTCGACCTCGCGAACCTCTCGGTGGCGATGCGCACGATGCGGACCCTGCTGAGGACGCACAGCTAGGGTCTTTCGTCAGGGCCGGTACGACGATGGGGGCGCCCCTCGGTGAGAGGGGCGCCCCCATGTGCCATCCCCGGATCATGCCCGCGGTCGCTCATCGGCTAACGTAGTCTGACGCTTTCTTGCCAAGGCCTAGGGGATTCCAACCCTCCGTTTTACTCGTCCCTGTTAGACGGGACGTTCGGAACAGGTTTGGCGTGATCGTCGGACGAGTTGGAGGACCCCTACCCGTGTCTGTGAACCTCACCGAGCGGCGGCCACAGGTCGCTCGCCCGGTAGCCGAGGCCGTTCGTCCCGCCCCCGTCCCGGCGCTTTCCCGGGTCCGGCGGCTGGCGGTCGAGGTGATCAAGTTCGGGGTCGTCGGCGGCAGCGGTGTCGCGGTCAACATCCTCGTCTTCAACGCCCTGCTGCACGGTCTGGCATGGGCCCCGATGACGGCGACCGTGCTCGCCAGCGTCATCGCCATGGGCACCAACTACCTCGGCTTCCGCTTCTTCGCCTACCGCGACCGGGCCTCGCGCACCCGGCAGCAGATCGTGCTGTTCTTCGTCTTCAGCGGGGTCGGCGTGGTGATGGAGAGCGTCCTGTTCTACCTCGGCTACCACGGCCTCGGCATGAACGGGCCGATCGGCTCCAACGTGGCGAAGGCGCTGTCGATCGTGCTGGCGTCGGCGTTCCGCTTCCTGGTGTACCGGACGTGGGTGTTCCAGCACGGGACCAAGCAGGGCGCCGGAGCGCGATGAGCATCGCAGCGGAGGGGACCGGAGGGACCGAGGAGGCTCGCGGCCGGTCCGGCGGGAAGCGGCTCGGGCGGCCCTGGCGCCCGCTCGCGGCCGTGAGGACGCCCCACGGCGCGGTCGGCGCGGCGCTGTGGGCGGTGGTGGCACTGCTCGTGGTGCTGATGCTGCTCGTCATCGTGCGGCTGCCGTGGGTCGGCGACCTCGGCATGCACGCGGCGACGGTGGAACGGCTGCGGCACCGGCTGCTGGACCCCGGCAACCCACTGGTCGACGAGAACACGCCGAGCCCGTACTACTCGCCGTGGATGCTCTTCCTCGGCGTCGTGGCCCGGGTGACCGGGCTGTCCGTCTGGGTGGTCCTGCGCATCGGTGCGCTGATCAGCCTGACGCTGCTGGTGACGGGCGTGTGGCGGTACGTCCGCACGCTGAGCCCGCACCGCCTCGCGCCGCCGCTCGCCCTGCTGTGCGTGGTGTTCCTGTGGGGCACGCAGGTGTTCAACTGGAGCGGCTTCATCGGGCTGAACTCGCTGGCGCTGACGGTGGCGTATCCGAGCGTGTTCGCCCTGGGGCTGGCCTTCCACTTCTGGGCGCTACTTGCGCGGACGCTGAAGAGCGAGGGCGGCTGGGTGGCGTTCCTCGGCCTCGGTGCGCTGTGGGCGGTGATCCTGCTCAGCCACCAGTTCACCGGGGTGGTCGCGACGCTGGGCGCGCTGGCGACGGTGGTCGGGGGGCGGGCCGGACTCAGGACGTGGCTGCGCCTCGGCGCCGGGCTGGCGCTGGGCGCCGTGATCCTCGCGCTCTGGCCGTACTACGACTTCTTCGCACTGTTCGGGGTGGGCGGCCTGGAGGAGATCCACCGCCCGCTGTACGAGCAGCTGTTCCCGCGGTTCTGCCTGGTGCTGCTCGGGGTGGTGGCGCTCGGGGTACGGGCGCGGCGGGACCGTCTGGACCCCCTGGTCCTGTTCTTCGTTCTGGGCGCGCTGCTGTTCGGCCTGGGCGGCCTGACGGGCCACTACTCCTGGGGCCGGGCGCTGCCGGCGGTGCTGATCCCGGCGCAGCTCGCGGCGGCCGTCGAGGTGGCCGGGGCGGCGCGGGGCGCACTGCGGAACGTGGCGGCCGTGGTGCTGGCCGCGGCGCTGGCCGTGGGGGCCTGGACGCAGATCCAGACGGTCGGGTACGTGACGGGGCGGAACGCGCTGCCCGAGGTGGTCGCGGAGAAGTACCGGGATCCGTGGGTGGGGTACCACTGGATCACGCCCTGGGTGCGGTACGGGGACGTGGTGATGGCCAAGACGAACCCCGCGCGGCAGATCCCGGCGTACGGGGCGTACACGGTGGCGCCCGGCTATCCGGACTTCTTCCTGCCGGACGAGGCGCGGAGGGACGCGGCGGTACGGACGTACTTCGCGGCCGGGTCCTCGCGGACCGAGCGGCTGGGGGTGCTGCGGAAGTACGGGGTGCGGTGGGTTGTCCAGCGCCGCTCGGACGGGGGGCTGCCGGCGGGTGACGCCGCCTTGCGGCGGGTGGCTTCCGGACCCCGGGGGCAGGTCCTGTACGAGGTGGTCCGCTAGGGGGTTTCTCGCCCCCGCCGCCCCTACCCGTCCCACCTCCAGGGGCTCCGCCCCTTCGACCCCGCTGGGGCTGCGCCTCAGACCCCTTTTCCGGGGGCCGACCCCCGGACCCCCGCTCCTCAAACGCCGGAGGGGCTGATATTCCCCCGGTCGGCATCATTCAGCCCGTCTGGGGGTCCCCACTGCTCGAAGAGCCTGGGGGGTTTGAGGACGAGGCCGTCAGGCCGACAGCGGGGGGCTGGGGGCGCAGCCCCCGGGGACGGGACGGGAAAGGGCGGCGGGGGCGAGCAGACCTCTGCTCGCCCCCGCCGCCCCGCACCCTTACCGCAACGCGCTCCGCACCAGCCGTGCGGCCCGCCGCATCCGCGGACCCGCGACCCGCCGGACCACCGGACCGACCTTCGCCGTGACGCCCACCGGTCGCCACCGCATCTGCAGGCGTCCCGCCCCGCGGCCCTCCGGCTCCACGGTCACCTCGTGCGGGAGCGTGCCCACCTGTGTCGCCGTCAGCGCCGGGAACGTCAGCGGTGCCAGCAGCACGCCCGTGTTGAACAGGCCCTGGTTCTCCAGGCGCAGCATGGGATGCCGGATGCCCTGGAACCCCTGCACCGGCAGCTGCGCCGCCGCGAGGTCGACGCGCACCCGGCCCTCGAAGACACCGGGACGCACGGGGTCCAGGCGGAACGCCGTCACCAGGCGGCGCCGCCCCGGCGCGACCACGATGCTCGCCCGCTGCGGGCCCACGGGGAGCCGCAGACCCGGGTCGTAGGTCCGGATCGACAGGTTCACCGACGCACCCGGGCCCGGCTCCACCGACGTGATCTCATGCCGGAACAGCGCGCTCGGGAACGGCCGGTACTCCAACTCCAGGTCCGAGACGTCCAGTTCCCGGCGCGCCCACGACGACGCCGGCACCTGCGAGCCCCAGTACACGGCCCCCGAGTCGTCCGTGGACGTCGTCCGGGGAGCCACGCCGTGGCCGAGCCCCCGCGCCGCCTCCTGCGCCTCCGTCAGCCGCCGGTCGCGGATGAGCTGGATCACCACCCGTTCCACACGCGGCAGCCGGGCGTAGGCGTCGTCGGCGAGCCCCTCCAGATACGGGGTCACGATGTCCGCGAAACCGGCCAGCCACTCCTCGTCGCGGTAGGGCAGGTCACCGGCGTACATCCGGAAGTCGTGCTTGAGGAACTTGTAGTCCTTGTGCCGGCGCAGCCCCTCGTGCCCGCTCTCCTTCAGGAACTCGTCGATCAGCGTCTGCACGTAGATGCGGTCGCTGACGTTCGACAGCTTGTGCCGCTGGTTGGAGATCGACGCCGCCTCGGCCGCCACGTACGGCGCTATGTACCAGCGGTACACCGGCTCCGGGATGATCGTGAAGGACCGGGCCAGGCAGTACGCCTGCGCCGAGAAGAGCTGGTCCTCGTAGTGGATCCCCTCGGGGAAGCGCAGCTGGTGCCGGTCGAGGAACTCCCGCCGGTACATCTTGCTCGTCGACAGGTGCTCGAAGAGCAGTTCCGGCTCGGCGTCGATGCCCTCCACCGTGCGCCGCTCGGCGACGAGGTGCGCCATCCAGGTCGAGCGCCGTCCGGTGTCGACCCGGACCCGCTCCACAGCGCCCATCGCGAAGTCGACTTCCCGCTCGCGGTGCGCCGCCAGCAGCAACTCCACCGCGTTCTCGGGCAGTTCGTCGTCGCTGTCGAGGAACATCAGATACGGGCCCCGGGCGATCTCCAGCGCCCGGTTGCGCGGTGCGCTGCACCCGCCGCTGTTCTCCGGCAGGCGCAGATAGCGCACCCGCTCGTCCTGGGCGGCCAGCCGCCGCGCCACCGACGGCGTGTCGTCCGTCGAGTGGTCGTCGCTGATGATCACCTCGATGTTGGTGTGCGTCTGCCGCAGCAGCGACGCCACCGCACGCGGAAGGCGTTCCGCGTCGTTGAAGACGATGACCGTGATCGTCACATCGGGGGTTCGGGTCTCGTCGGTCACGGCCGGCGTCACGCGTTCGCCTCCTCAGGGGTCGGGGCCGGGGTGCGTTCGTCCACGGGGATCACCGGCGGCAGCGACTCCTCGCTCTGGCCGAGGAACACCCGGCGCACCACCCGTTCCGCGGCCCGCCCGTCGTCGAACTCGCAGAACCGGCGCCGGAAGGCGGTCAGCGACTTCCGCGCGGCCTCGTCCCGCCACGCCTCCGTCTCGAACACCGCCGCCAGTTGCTCCTGGGTGCGCGCCACCTGGCCCGGCGCCTCCGCCATCAGGTCGAAGTAGACGCCGCGGGTCTTCGCGTACGTCTCCCAGTCGTCGGCGTAGATCACGATCGGGCGGTTGAGGTTGGCGTAGTCGAACATGATGGACGAGTAGTCCGTGACCAGCGCGTCCGCCGCCAGGCACAGGTCTTCGACGGGGTCGTACGACGACACGTCGATCACCCGTCCCGAGCGGCGCAGATCGGTCAGCGGGGAGGCCGCTCCGCCGTAGAAGTAGTGGCCGCGGACCAGCAGGACCGTGTCCTCGCCGAGCCGGTCGGCGAGGGAGGCGAGGTCGAGGCGCGGGGTCCAGCCGGCCTCGTAGTCCCGGTGGGTGGGCGCGTACAGGATGGCCCGGCGGCCCGGGGCGATGCCCAGGCGCTCGCGGATCGCGCGGATGTCCTCGGCCGTCGCCGAGTAGAAGACGTCGTTGCGCGGGTAGCCGTAGTCCAGCTTCGTGTACCGCGACGGGTACGCACGCTCCCACATCCGCGTGGAGTGGCTGTTGGACGAGAGGCTGTAGTCCCACTTGTCGATACGGGCCAGCAGCGCGTCGAAGTCCAGCCCCTTGGAGGCGGCCGGGAAGTCCAGCTGGTCCAGGCCCATGCGCTTGAGCGGGGTGCCGTGGTGGGTCTGGAGGTGGATCGCGTCCGGGCGCTTGACCACCGAGTTCGGGAAGTTGACGTTGTTCACCAGGTACTTGGCACGTGCCATCACGTCCCAGTAGCGGCGGGTGCCCGCGATGATGTGGTCGGTGCCCGGCGGAAGCAGCGCCGCCTTCGCGCGGGCGACCACCCACACCTGGTGGATGTGCGGGGCGAGCTCGGCGAGCTTCGCGGCGATCGCGGCCGGGTTGCAGGCCACGCCCCGGTCCCAGTACGCCGAGAAGACGGCCAGGTTGGGGTCGACGGGCTCGCTCAGGGCGCGCCGGTAGCGGTGGTCGCGCAGCTTCGCGCCCACCTCCCGCTTGCCGGTGGTCACCGCCGACTTCACCTCGCGCCGCTTCTGGTTGGCGGCCTGGAAGGCGCGGTAGCGGGTGTATGCGTTCTCCTCCAGGAGCGAGCGGCGGATGCCCTCGAAACCGCCGGGGCGCTGGTGGTGCTCCGGCCGCCAGCGCACGGCGGCCCGGGACGCGCGGGCGAAGAACTCCCGCGCGACCTGCTCCGGCATCCTGCTGCGCGCGAAGGTGCGCAGCAGGTCGCGGACCATGACGTCGTACAGCACCGCACGCGGCCCCTCGGGCGCGCCCTGGTCGGCCAGGACGCGGTGCAGCCGCTCGTACCGCTCTATCACGGCGTACCGCTGGGCGGCGGTCACCGGCGGCAGGCTCTCCTCGCGCAGTTCCCTGATCTCGTACGCGACGTGGTCGAGGGCTGCGATCCGGTCGGCGTGCAGGAGCACGGCGAGCGCGGTGTACGCCTCGTCGTCACGGAAGTCGTCGTCCGCGATGGCCGCGATGTCCTGGGTTCGCCAGAAATCAGCGCGTATCACCCGATTGCCGAGCACCGGGGTGAGCCGCAGCAGTTGCGGGAAGTCGGCGAGCGGGACGCCGCGGCGGCTCGCCCGGGCCAGGAACCGGTGGTCCTCGCTGGGCGCCCCGGAGGTCTGCCAGGTCGAGCGGAGGTGGTCCACGACCAGGACGTCCGCCGAGTCCCCGAGCTCCGCGGTGCGGTCGGCGACCGTGCGCACGGCGCCCACGGGCAGCCCGTCCTTGGCGTGCACGAAGTGCAGCCAGCGGCCGGTGGCCCGCTCGGCGCCCGCGACCCGGGCCGCGCCGTCGCTCGTGCCCTCGGGCAGCGGCACCACCACCATTCGGGGGTCGTCGGCGGCGCGCCGCTCGGCCTCCTGCCGGGCCCAGTCGCCGACGGCCGCGATCACCACCTCGGCCTCGGCGAAAGGCTGGGTCGTGAGGGCGTCGAGAAGCTCGCCCAGGTGGCCTTGGGTCTCGGGGCCGTGAACGATCACGCTCAGCCCTGGTTGCACGTGGTCTCCCTGCTCTTCAGTCGCCCACGGCGGCACTGCTGCTGATGAACAACATGAATAAGGCGTATACGAGATAGTAAGAGACACGTACGAGAGGGGAACAACCGCTCTCGTCCCGCGCCTCGGTGAAGGAAAATGCTACTTCGCTCCGGCGGGTGCCTTCTTCTGGGCGCTCGCCTGTCCGGTCGCGCTCGCGCCCTTGGCCTTGTCGGCGCCGCCCGTGAACGCCTCGTACTCCTCGAGGACCTCCTCGGTCGGACCGTCCATGCGCAGCACGCCGCGCTCCAGCCACAGCACCCGGTCACAGGTGTCCCGGATGGACTTGTTGTTGTGGCTGACCAGGAAGACGGTGCCCGCCTGCTCGCGCAGCTCGCGGATGCGTTCCTCGGACCGCTTCTGGAAGGACCGGTCGCCGGTGGCGAGCGCCTCGTCGATCAGCAGCACGTCGTGGTCCTTGGCGGCGGCGATGGAGAAGCGCAGACGGGCGGCCATGCCGGAGGAGTACGTCCGCATGGGGAGTGTGATGAAGTCGCCCTTCTCGTTGATGCCGGAGAAGTCGACGATGTCCTGGTAGCGCTCCTTGATCTGCTCCCGGGGCATGCCCATGGCAAGGCCGCCCAGGTGGACGTTGCGCTCGCCGGTCAGGTCGTTCATGAGGGCCGCGTTGACGCCGAGGAGGGACGGCTGACCGTTGGTGTAGATCTTGCCGTTCTCCACGGGGAGCAGGCCGGCGATGGCCTTGAGCAGCGTGGACTTGCCGGAGCCGTTGGTTCCGATCAGGCCGATGGCTTCGCCCTTGTACGCGGTGAAGGACACGTTCTTCACCGCGTGCACCCGGCGCACGCCCGCCGCCTTCTCCGCCTGCTTGCGGCGCAGGATGCGGTTGAGCGCGGCGGTCGCGGAGCCACGGCCCGCGCCGGTGCCGTTGACGCGGTAGACGATGTCGACGCCGTCGCAGATGACGGTGGGGACCGGCTCGTCGTTCGGCCCGTCGTTCCGCCGGTCGTTCACAAGATCAGCCACGGCCGTACGTCTCCTCAGCCTTCCAGAAGTAGATGAAGCCACCGACGCCGGCGAGCAGGGCCCAGCCCGTCGCGTAAGCCCACACGTGGTGCGGGAGCTGGTGCGCCTTGAAGCTGTCGATCAGGGCGAAGCGCACGAGGTCGATGTAGACGGCCGCCGGGTTCGACTCCAGCACCAGCTTCGCCCAGTGGGGCATGCCGCTGTGCTTCAGCGTCTTGGCGATGCTCCACATGACGCCCGAGACGTACATCCAGGTGCGCAGGAGGAACGGCATCAGCTGCGCGATGTCCGGCGTCTTGGCGCCCATCCGGGCCACGATCATCGATACGCCGGCGTTGAACACGAACTGCAGGAGCAGGACCGGGACCGCGAGGACCCAGGAGGCGGCCACCGGCACCCCGAAGCACAGGAGGATCACGACCAGGGCGGCCATCGAGAACAGCAGCTGCTGGAGCTGCTGGAGCGCGAAGGAGATCGGCAGCGCGGCCCGCGGGAAGTGCAGTGCGCGCACCAGGCCGAGGTTGCCGCAGATCGCGCGGGTGCCCGCCATGATCGAACTCTGCGTGAACGTCCAGACGAAAACACCCGTGACCAGGAACGGGATGTAGTCCGGCACGCCTTTGCTGGTGCCCAGGAGGATGCCGAAGATGAAGTAGTACACCGCCGCGTTCAGGAGCGGGTTGGCGACCTGCCAGATCTGGCCGAGCTTCGCCTCGCTGTACTGGGCGGTGAGCTTGGCGGTGGCGAAGGCCGTGATGAAGTGCCGGCGCGCCCACAGCTGGCGGACGTACTCCGGCAGGGAGGGGCGGGCACCGCTGACCGCGAGGCCGTACCGGGCGGCGAGCTGCGCCGGGGTCTCGGCCGGGTCGGCGGCCGTGGGAGGCGGTGTGTGGAGGACCTGGCTCACATCCGCTGCTTTCGCTCGGGGGGTCGGTTGCGCAACCGGTACCGAGTGTTCCGCCGCGCTGTCCCCCTCTGGTACCGCCGCCCTGTGTTTCTCACGTTTCTTGCCGGTGTCTTGCTCGGCTCTAGGGCTCTTGTACTGCTCTTGGGACTTCGGACTACTGTCCTTTACGTCGGAACGGGACCGTATCGTCGCAACGCGAGACTAAGCCGATTCGACGTCGGAACGCAACCGTTTCGTCGTCACGCCCTATGCTGGTCCGCATGACGACGAACGCCGACACTCCCCAGGTGAAACGGCGCCGCAGGGCGCCCGCGGGTGCGGCCGTCCTCCGCGAGGACGTGACGGAAGCCATTCGCGCGGCGGTCTTCGAGGAGCTGGCGGCCGTCGGCTACGCCCGGATGTCCATCGAGGGCATCGCGCGCCGGGCCGGTGTCGGCAAGACGGCGGTGTACCGCCGCTGGCGCTCGAAACTGCACCTGGTCCTCGACCTGGTCTCGGTGATCGCCGTCCAGGGCCTGCCGGCCCCCGACACGGGGTCCCTCGAAGGAGACCTCCGTCTCCTCTACGAGGTCACCTCCCGAGCGCTGCGCCACCCGGTGGCCGGCCAGATCATCCCGGACCTCCAGGCGGAGGCGGCCCGCAACCCCGACATCGCCGAGGCCATGCAGAAGGCGCTGCGCGAGGGGCAGGACAGCGTGGCGAGCGGCATCGTCGCGGCGGCGGTCGCCCGCGGCGAGATCGGCGCGGCGATCGACACGGACCTTGCCCTGGACCTGATCTCGGGCCCGCTGTACTGGCGCGCGGTGGTGGTCCGGGGGGCGAAGCTGCCGAAGGGGTATCTGGCGGGGCTGGCCCGGGCCACCGCGGGGGCCCTGCGGGCCTTGTGAGTCCGGCTGTTATCGTCGGGGCCTCGCGCGGACAGTGGTCGTCCGCCCAACAGCCCTCGAGTCGCTCGGTGAACGCGGCCCAGGAGGCGGCGGAGAGGACGAGCGGACGCGCACCCGAACCGTGAAACGATCTGCGTTCGGCAAAAGCGATCTGTTGTTCGGCATACCAAGTGTGTGCACGCTCGTCTTCCCTGCTAACGTCCGGGTGCCGCCCCCCTGGTAGGCCGAGGCATGGCCAGAACAGGATGTGACGGTCTTTTGAATCGCAAGCAGCGAAGACACCGCCGGTCAAGGGTGCGGGTGGGAATGGCTGCCGGGGGCGTGCTCGCGTTGGTCGCGGTGGGAATCGCGGCCGTGGCACAGGCCAGCCAGCCGGGTGGCTCGCCGTCGACGGCGGTCGCTCCCACCGCCCTGCAGGACGAGTTCGCCTCTGCGGCACGGGAGTTCCACGTGCCGCAGAGCGTGCTGATGGCGGTGGCGTACCAGCAGAGCCGCTGGGACACCCACGCGGGCCGGCCGAGCATGACCGGCAATTACAACGTGATGGGCCTCACGCAGGTGGCCTCGACGGACGTGCCCAAGCCGTCGGTGAGCGACCGCATGCGGGAGCTGAACCTGCGGGGCGAGGACCACCCGAAGCCCTTCCATCCGTCGAAGCGCGTGCTGGCCGACGTGGGCGCCGTGCAGACCGACGCGCCCGCACTGCACACGCTGGACCGGGCGGCCAAGCTCATCGGTACGTCGACGACTTCACTGCGCACGGACATGAGGCAGAGCGTGCGCGGAGGTGCGGCGCTGCTGGCCGAGTACGAGCGTGCGGCGACCGGCGGGCTGCCGGCCGACCCGGAGCAGTGGTACGCGGCGGTGGAACGTTACAGCCAGTCGCCGGACAGCCGGGGCGCGGCACAGTTCGCGCAGCGCGTCTACGCCCACATGCGTTCGGGGATCAGCCGTGTGACCGCCGACGGCCAGCGGGTGACGCTCGAGGCGCAGCCCGGGCTGAAGCCGCGGGCGAGCACCGCTGCCTACTCGACCACCGGCAGCACGCACACCGGCTTCGCCACCGCGACGGACGCGAACTACACCACCGCGACGGCGGCCACGGCGGCCGACACCCCGGCCCCGGAGTGCCCGACCGGCCTGACGTGCAACTTCGCACCCGCCGCGTACCAGCAGACCAGTTCCACCGACAAGACGCAGTACGGGAACTACGACATCGCCGACCGGCCCTCGGACGGCGACGCGATCAACTACATCGTCATCCACGACACCGAGGGCCAGTACGCCTCGGCACTCAGCCAGTTCCAGGACCCGACCGCCGGTGCCAGCGCCCACTACCTGATCCGCTCCTCGGACGGGCTGGTCACGCAGATGGTGGCCAACAAGGACGTCGCCTGGCACGCGGGCAACTGGTACATGAACCAGCACGCCATCGGCATCGAGCACGAGGGCTTCGCGCTCCAGGGCGGGAGCTGGTACACCGAGTCGGAGTACGAGTCGTCCGCCGCGCTGGTGAAGTACCTCGCGGGCAAGTACGGCATCCCGCTCGACCGCGAGCACATCATCGGCCACGACGACATCACGGGCCCGCTCGACGCGTACGTCTCCGGCATGCACTGGGACCCGGGCACGTACTGGGACTGGAACCACTACATGTCCCTGCTCGGCGTGCCGAACAGCAACCCGGCCGGCTCGCCGCTCGTCGCCGGTGAAGTGGTGCGGATCGCGCCGCCGTTCGACTCGTCGTACGAGCCGCCCGTCAGCGGTCAGTCGGCGCAGCCCGCCGACTTCGTGTACCTGCGCACCTCGCCGTCGGACAGCGCGTCGCTGATCACGAATCCGTACTTCTCCTCCGGGACGACCGCCGCATCCGACTGGAGCGACAAGGCGGTCGCCGGTCAGGACTTCGTGGTGGCCGACCAACAGGGCGACTGGACGGCGATCTGGTACGGCGGCACCAAGGCGTGGTTCTACAACCCGCACGGTGCGTACACCGTTCCCGTCTCGGACACCTCCGCGGTCACGGTGGTCACCGCCCGCGACGGGGCCGACTCCATTCCGGTCTACGGCCGCGCCTACCCGGAGGCGAGCGCGTACCCGAGCGACCTCACCCCGCAGCCGGTGACGCCGCTCACCAAGTACTCGATCCCGTCCGGGCAGGCGTACGTCGCCAACGCGAAGGAGACGTCGGGCTACTACCGCTCGACGACGTTCGACGGCAGCGCCGCGCACGACCGAACGGTGATCAGCGGCACCACCACCTACTACCCGATCCGTTACAACCACCGTCTGGCGTACCTCAGTTCGGCGGATGTGAAGGTGATCTCCGCGGTGCCCGGTCCGGCCGCCTCGACGCGGCAGAACCTCCTGGCCCGTGACTCGTCGGGCAACCTGTGGCAGTACCAGGGCACGGGCGTGGCATCGTCGCCGTTCCTGTCGCGCTACAAGGTCGGCTACGGCTGGGGCGGTTACAACGCCATGACGCCGATGTCGGTCTTCCACGCCGACGGCACGGGTGACATGGTCGCCCGCGACGGCTCCGGCAACCTCTGGTACTACCAGGGCAGTGGCAACCCGTCGGCACCCTTCAAGGCGCGGGTGAAGGCGGGCTACGGCTGGGGCGGTTACACCATGCTCGGCATGGGAGACCTGACCGGTGACGGCAAGCCGGACCTGCTCGCCCGTGACTCGTCCGGGAACCTGTACGTCTATCCCGGCACGGGCAGCACCACCTCGCCCTTCGGGCCTCGTATCAAGGCGGGCTACGGCTGGGGCGGCTACACCATGGTCAACTCCGGCGACCTCACGGGTGACGGCAAGCCGGACCTGCTCGCCCGCGACTCGTCCGGGAACCTGTACGTCTACCCCGGCACGGGCAGCACGACGTCGCCCTTCGGCCCGCGCACGAAGGTCGGCACGGGCTGGGGCGGCTACATCATGGTCGGCCCCGGTGACGTGACCGGCGACGGCAAGCCCGACCTCGTCGCCCGGGACTCCTCCGGGAACGCGTACCTCTACCCGGGCACCGGCAGCCCGACGTCGCCGTACGGTTCGCGGAGCAGCATCGCCACGGGGTGGAACATCTACGACACCATCATCTGACCGGTATCACCACCGGCCTGCCGACCCCCGTCCGAACTGCGCGGTTCACCGCCAGGGCGGACGGGGGTCGGTCGTGTGGCGGCCGGATCGAGCGGCCCGGGGCCCGCTACCGCGTGCGCTGCTCCGGGGCGCAGCCCCGCAGGATGTACGCGACCAGGTCGTCCAGGCCCTGGGCGCGCACCTCCGGCGGCAGGTGGTCGCCCGCCGCGAGTGAGGCGTAGCCGTGCAGGGTGGAGAAGACCCCGACGCCCACGCGCTCAACAGAGCCCTCGCGCACCTCTCCTCGGCGCTGGCCCTCGGTGATCAGGGCCGCCATCGCGTCGGTCCACCGCTGGGACGCGGCGTTCAGCTGCTCGGACGCCTCGGGGGTGTGCTTGATCGCGTACATGAGGTCGAGCAGCTCGGCGTTGGCGGTGGCGAAGTCGACGTACGCGCGGGCTCCCGCCCGCAGCCGTTCGGCGAACGACTCGCCCGTCTCCTCCAGTGCCGCCGTCATCGCCTGCGCGAGCCGGTCGAAGCCGGCCAGCGCCAGCGCGTCCAGCAGCGCCTGCTTGTCCTTGAAGTGACGGCTCGGTGCGGCGTGGCTCACACCCAGGTCGCGGGCGAGTTCCCGGAGGGACAGCGCGGCCGGTCCCCTCTCCCGGAGTGTCTCCTCGGCGCGGCTGAGCAGCGCGGCGCGGAGGTCTCCGTGGTGGTAACGGCGTCGAGTGTGCATGCAGGTCAGTGTAGCCAGGATGTGGTCGCCGACTACTTTGTTGGCGGCGTCACCATTGTTGTCGTTGACAGCATTGTTGTCGGCGCCTACTTTGGCTGCATGCCCACGACGCAGAGCACACAGAGCAAGAAGCAGACCGGACCGACCAAGCAGGCCAAGTGGAACGTCGGCGACATAGCCGACCAGACCGGCCGCACCGTCGTCGTCACCGGCGCCAACAGCGGCATCGGCCTCGCCGCCGTCGACGCCCTCGCCCGGGCGGGCGCCCATGTGGTGCTCGCCGTGCGCGATCCCCGGCGCGGCGAGGCGGCCGCCGCCACCGTGCGCGGTGCGAAGGGCCGCCTGGAGGTGCGCCGTGTCGACCTGGCCGACCTGGCGTCCGTAAGGGAGTTCGCCGGTGAGTGGCAGGGCGACATCGACGTGCTCGTCAACAACGCCGGTGTCATGAACGTCCCCGAGGGCACCACCAAGGACGGCTTCGAGACCCAGCTCGGCACCAACCACCTGGGCCACTTCGCCCTGACGAACCTGCTGCTGCCGCACGTCAGGGATCGTGTGATCACCGTGTCCTCGGGGGCGCACCGGTTTCCCGGTGCGCGCATCCACTTCGAGAACCTGAACCTGACCGGCGCGTACTCCCCGATGGCGGCCTACGCCCAGTCCAAGCTGGCCAACCTGCTGTTCACCCTGGAGCTGCAGCGCCGCCTGACCGAGGCGGGCTCGCGGGTGCGGGCGCTGGCCGCGCACCCGGGCTGGGCCGCGACCGGCCTCCAGGGTCACGACGCGAGCGCCCTGCGCCGGATCGCGATGCAGGTCGGCAACCGCCTGTTCGCCCAGGACGACAAGGCGGGCGCGCTGCCCACCCTGTACGCCGCGACCCAGGACCTGCCCGGTGCGAGCTACGTCGGCCCCGACGGCCTGGGCGAGATGCGCGGCGCACCTACCCTGGTCGGCCGCTCCCGCGCGGCCAGTGACCCGGAGGCGGCCCGCCGCCTGTGGACGGTGTCCGAGGAACTGACCGGCGCCACGTTCCCGGAAGTCCCCGCACTCTCGCGGAGCGCGACGGCCTGAGCGTCCTGCCGCCGCGCCGCCTTGCGAGGCCCGAGCGTCCTACCGCCGCGCCGCTTCCGGGTGCCTGCGCACCCAGCCCTCCCACGCCGAGGTGATCATGTCCTCCACGTCGCGCTTCGCCGTCCAGCCCAGTTCCCGGGCGATACGGTCGGCCGAGGCGACGACGCGGGCCGGGTCGCCGGGGCGGCGCGGGGTGACCGTCGGCGGGATGTCGTAGCCGGTGATCGCGTTGATGCGGTCGATCATCTCGCGGACCGACACGCCCTCCCCGCGGCCGATGTTGAGGGTGAGGTCCGTGCCGGGGGAGGCCTGGAGCGCGCGGGCGGCCGCGACGTGGGCCTCCGCCAGGTCGGCCACATGGATGTAGTCGCGGATGCAGGTGCCGTCGGGCGTGGCGTAGTCGTCGCCGAAGATGCGCGGTGCCGCGTTCTCGGTCAGCTTCTCGAACACCATCGGGATCAGGTTGAAGACGCCGACGTCCGCCAGCTCGGGGCTCGCCGCGCCCGCCACGTTGAAGTAGCGCAGGGACGCCGTGGACAGGCCGGTCGCCCTTCCCGTCGCCCGGACCAGCCACTCCCCGGCCAGCTTGGTCTCGCCGTACGGCGACATCGGGACGCACGGAGTCTCCTCCGTGACCAGGTCCACATCCGGCATGCCGTACACGGCGGCGGACGAGGAGAACACAAAGGACGGAACCTGGGACTCCGTGACCGCCTCCAGCAGGACGCGCAGCCCTTCCACGTTCTCCCTGTAGTAGTGCAGCGGCAGCTCCACAGACTCGCCCACCTGCTTCTTCGCCGCCAGGTGCACGACCCCCGTCACCGAGTGCTCCGCCAGCGTGCGGCGCAGCAGGTCGCCGTCCAGGGTGGAGCCCTCCACCAGCGGCACCTGAGTGGGCACGCGCTCGGCGATGCCCGTGGACAGGTCGTCGTACACCACGGCGCTCTCGCCCGCCTCGGTCATCGCACGGACGACGTGCGCCCCGATGTAACCGGCACCGCCGGTGATCAGCCAGGTCATGATGCGGCCGTCTCCTTGCTCGTTGGCCTGTCGTGTTCTTGCTGCCACTTCAGTGAAGCAGGTGGGGTTCTCCTGCCGTCCTTCACCTCAAGTGAAGCAGGCGCCGGAGCCTGCGCCGCGCGACCGACGTCACACCTCGTGCTCCTGACGCCACCCTCAGCGCCAGCGTCCCCGAGTGCGTCGCGTACGGCTGCACCAGCAGTACGCCGTGCCTCAGGCTCGGCACCGCCTGGCGGCGCAGCAGACCGGCGCCCGCGACGGCGTGCGGCGCGGTCTCCCGGCTCGTTCCGTCATCGAAGCGGAGCGTCAGCTTCAGGTCCCAGGTTCCGGCGCCGAGCGCCGCGAGGTCCACCGGTGTCTCGGCAGTCCAGCCGGCGGAGTCCGGGTCCTTCCGGAGCTCGGCCGTGGTGGACAGCCCGACCCGCTTCTCGTCCTCCCGGAGCACGAACTCCACGTCCACCCGGGACGGACGCGCGTCCTCCACGCGCCCGTACAGCTCGTGCAGGCGCAGCCGCAGCCGGCCGGCACGCGCCCCGGGGCGCAGTTCCGCGTCGACGGTGACCGGCAGGTGCTCCATGGGGCATCGCAGCAGGTGCTCGAGCCGGACCTGCGGCAGGTCGTCCGACCAGACGGGCGTGCCGTCCGCCGTCCTCGCGTACCGCGGGGTCAGCCGCGCCGGACGGGCCGCGAGTTCCTTGAGCCGGGACAGGTCGCGCGGCTGTTCGGAGGCGAGCACCACCTGCGCGACGACCCGCCCCGGCACGGAAGCCTGAGCGAAGTCGGCCGCCTCGAACTCCTCGAGGTACGCGCGCGTGAGCCGCCACCACTCCTTGCGGTACTCCTCGTCGCGCAACGGCAGCTCTCGCGTGTACATGCGCAAGCCCCGGTCCAGGAAGGTGGTGCGGGCCGCCCGCGCCAGCTGTTTCTCGCCGGCGCCCAGCAGGATCTCGTGCGACTGCCGGGTCGCCTCCATGCGCGCCTTCCAGTTCTCGATGTCGGCGCGGGCGAGGGAGATGGACAGGCGCTGGGCGGAGCGGCGCACGTGCCAGATGTACACGGTGTCGGGGATCACGGCGATGCTCGGGCCGGCCGCCAGCACGCGCGCGCTGAAGACGAAGTCCTCGTAGTGGAAGCGGCCGTCGGGGAAGCGGATGCCGTGCTCGCGCAGGAAGTCGGTGCGGTACAGCTTGTTGACGCACAGCGTGTCGTGGGCCAGGCCGGGGCGCCGGGCGGGGTGGGAGACCACCGCGGCCCGCTCGTACAGCTCCGGCTGCCAGGCCACCTCGCGGCCCGAGGGCAGCTCGCGGCGCACACACAGGCCGGCGGCGAGCTGGGTGCCGTGCGCGACGGCCGCCATGAGCAGCGCGTCCACCGCACCCGGCGGCAGCACGTCGTCGCTGTCCAGGAACATGACGTACGGGGCGGTCGCCGCCTCGATCCCGTCGTTGCGCGGGGTGCCGCAGCCGCCGCTGTTGGTGGTCCGGCTGATCACCCTGACGCGCGGCTCCTCGGCCGCCAGGGCGTGCAGCAGCTCGGCGCTGCCGTCCGACGAGCAGTCGTCGACCGCGATCACTTCGCGGACGACCCCGCCCTGCGCGAGGGCCGAGCGGACCGCGCCTGTCACATGGGCGGCGTCGTCGTATCCGATGACGACGACGCTGACCTGTGCATCGTGAGGGTGACCCATCGCTTCCACGAGCCGAGAATACGGGCAGCCGGTAATGATCTGTTAAGTGGCCCTCAACCTCCTGTGGGGGAGAGGGCGGGAACCCGATCCTTCCCCGCGGGGGCGTCCGCATTCTCTCGCTGCGGCACCGCGCGCCCGGAGCGCCACAGGCGGACGAACGACATGACCGCCGCGGTGGTCAGCAGTCCGTTGCGGGCCAGCATGAGCAGACAGCCCTTCCAGGTGGAGCTGATCACTTCCCCGTAGAAGGCGGGGTACACCACGGCGCTGATCGCGGTCGCCGCCAGGATGAGCCAGGCCACGGGGCGTTGGGTGGTGTGCCGTGTGGTCAGGCAGACGGCGGCGAGCCCGACCAGCCAGATCATGTACTGGGGGCTGATCACCCGGCTCGTCACCGTGAACAGCAGCACGGCCGTCAGTGCCGCGTCGTACGGGGTCGCCGGCGTCCAGCGACGGGCGCGCAGCCGCCACAGCAGCAGCAGCGCGAAGGCGACCGCGGTCAGCGCGAGCGAGCAGTCGGCGACCGCGCGCACATGCGGGCCGACGAACTCCACGGCGCCGTACTGGTAGCGGGTGGTGCCCGACCAGCCGGCCCGGCGCGCCAGCATCAGCACCGTGCCGCCCAGCGACTCGATCTGCACGCCCCGGCCGCCCTGCTGGCGCAGGAAGTCGAACGGGTTGCGGAACAGGACCGCGACCACGGCGAGCAGCGTCACCACGGTGACGGCCGCCGTCGTCCACGCCTGGCGGGTGCCGCGGCCTCGAGGCGTGCCGAGGAGCGCCAGCGCCGGCCACACCTTCACCAGGGCGCCGAGGGCCGCGAACGCGCCGCCCAGGCGCGCGGAGCGCCCCACCGTGAGCAGCGAGACGACGGCGAAGGCGGTGACCTGGATGTCGTACCGGACGAGCGGGATGTGCAGCAGCAGCGGCAGACCGGCGATCCACAGCGCCGCGCCGCGCAGTGAGCGGCCCCGGCGGGTGCCCGCGTACGCGAGGACGAGCGTGATCAAGGCGTCGGTGAACAACGTGACGGCCACGAACGCCTGAAAGTACGTCAGCCCCGGCAGCAGCGCGGGCGACAGGAGCACCGCGCCTGCGCCCGGTGGGTACTGCCACAGGTGGTCGCCGGAGGGGAAGGCGCCGTGCCGGAGGATGCCGTACCAGTGGAAGTAGAGCTTCCAGACCTCCTTCGCGACCCCGCCCCTGCCGAGCAGCGGGTACTGGTCGTGGGCGAGCAGCCAGAGCATCAGGGCACGGGTGGCGAGCCAGCCGACGGCGAGCAGAAGCAACCGATGCGTCCGGCGCACCCTCTTCCAGAAGGGCGGCGGGAAAAAGGGTGCCGGTCTGGTCGCCGGGCGTTCCAGGGCAGTCTTCGAGGCACTCATCAAGCCCGGATGGTAGGCCGTCTGCGTGGCGCGTGTGGTGGATACAGCGTCAACTCAGGGCAAAAGTTATTTAATCGTACGAAACCCGCGCATGTTGAATGCGGGCATGAGTCGGTCACCGATGAGGCGCGAGGAGCGCATCGCCGTCCTGGTGCCCGTCGTGGTCATGTTCACACTCGGGCTGTGGGGGCTGGACCGTGACGGCATGTGGCGTGACGAGGCGGCCACGTTCCAGGTGGCGCGCCGCTCGCTCCCGCAGATCTGGCATCTGTTGCGGAGTGTGGACGCGGTGCACGGCCTGTACTACCTGCTGATGCACCCGGTCCTGAACCTCCACCCCGGCGAGGTGCTGCTGCGGCTGCCCTCGGTGTGCGGGGCGGCCGCGGCGGCGGGCCTGGTCGCCTCGCTGGGAGTGCGGCTCGGGCGGCCGCGCGTGGGGTTGTGGGCGGGGCTGCTCTACGCGGTGACGCCGATGGTCGGGCACTACGCGCAGGAAGGGCGTTCCTACGCGCTGGTCGCGGCCGGGGCGGCGGGGGCGACCCTGCTGCTCGTGCGGGCCGTGGAGGACGGGAGATGGTGGCCGTACGGGGTGGTCGTCGCCGTCACGTGTGTACTGCACGAGTTCGCGGCGCTGATGCTCCTGGCGCACGCCTGCACGCTGGCGTTGGCGCGGGTACCGGGGCGGGTGTGGCTTCGGTGGGGGAGTGCGGCCGGGGCCGCCGTGGTGGTGCTGGTGCCGCTGGTGCTGGTGTCCCGGGGGCAGGCGGAGCAGGTGGCGTGGCTGACGGTGCCGGACGCGCGGAGCGTACGGGGGCTGGTGGAGCAGTTCTTCGGGCCGTCGCGCCGGGTGCTCGTGCCGTGCCTGGGGCTGGCGGTGCTGGGGGCTCTGGCGCCGTCGCCGCGGGGGGTTTCCCTGGCGGGGGTCGCGGGGCCGCTGCTGGTGATTCCGCCGGCGGTGCTGATGGCGGTGTCGCAGTTCCGGCCGTTGTACTACGACCGGTATGTGCTGTACTCGCTGGCCGGGGTGCCGTTGCTGGCGGCGGCCGGGGCGGAGCGGGCGGCCGGGCTGGTGCGGGCGGCCGGGCTGGTGCGGCGGCTGCGGCTCGGTGGGTGGGCGCACATCGACCGCCGGCTGTACGGCAGTGGTGTGTCCCTGCTCGGGATCGTGGCCGTCTGTTGTGTGTTCCTCGCGCAGTTGCCCCTGCTCCGGGCCGATCGGCGGGCCGCGCACCGGCCCGATGATCTCGGGGCCGTGTCCGCGGCCGTGGCGCGGCGGGTGCGGTCCGGGGATCCCGTGCTGTTCCTGCCCTCGCTGGAGCGGCGGTCGGCGCTCGCCTATCCGGCCGGGTTCCGGGGAGTGCGGGACGTGGCGCTGGGCGTGCCGGCCGCCGAGAGCGGGACGCTGTACGGACGGGAGGTCGGTCCCGAGGAGTTGCGGCGGCGGCTCGAGGGGGTCAGGTACGTCTGGGTGGTCACCGAGCGGTACGCGCTGGATTCCTCCTGGACCCCCTGGAACGCCACGGACCGCGCCAAACTCGCGGTCGTGACGCGCGACTTCGTCACCCGCGAGGAGTACGTGCGGCCCCACCTCACACTTCGACTCTACGTACGGCGCCAGGTGCCGCCGGGGCACTACGGTCCTTCGTTCGGACCAGGCCGAAAGGAGATCCCCTAGGCGCAGCCAGGGGTCTCGTCCAGTGCCGCCGCGTCCAGGGTGCGGGTCAGCTGGTCGAGGCGGTCGCGCAGTTCGGTGATCTCCGTCAGGTCGAAGCCCGTCGCCGCGGCGATCCGGCGCGGCACCAGCAGCGCGCGTTCCCTGAGCGCCGTGCCCTCGTCCGTGAGGTGGATGTGCACGGACCGCTCGTCGCGCGTGCTGCGCTCCCGCCGCACCAGGCCCGCCGCCTCCAGCCGCTTCAGCAGTGGGGAGAGCGTCCCGGAGTCCAGTCGCAGATGCTCGCCGAGCTTCTTCACCGGCAGCTCCCCGTGCTCCCACAGCACCAGCATCACCAGGTACTGCGGGTACGTGAGCCCCAGGTCCTTCAGGACGACGCGGTAGACGCCGTTGAAGGCGCGCGACGCGGCGTGCAGCGAGAAGCAGATCTGGCGGTCGAGGCGCAGGTACTCCTCGGCCGCGGAGGTCGCCTCCGTACGGGGGGTCCGGGTGGTCGTCATGCAGACAGGGTAGCTCCTGTCCGCCATTTAGTTGTGCGCAACTGAATTGTGTGCTCTACTTGTCTGTGTAAGGCGGCCCCGGGTCAGCGAAGGACCGGCCGCCGTGTGACTTCGAGAGGGATGGTTTTCCATGGACGCGCTCTACACCGCTGTCGCCACCGCCACCCACGGCCGTGAGGGCCGCGCCGTCTCCTCCGACGGCAAGATCGACCTCAAGCTGGCCCCGCCGGTGGAGCTGGGCGGCAACGGCGAGGGCACCAACCCGGAGCAGCTGTTCGCCGCCGGTTACGCGGCCTGCTTCGGCAGCGCGCTCGGCCTCGTCGGCCGGGCGGCCAAGGTGGACGTCAGCGACGCCGCCGTGACCGCCGAGGTCGGCATCGGCAAGCAGGGCGAGGGCTTCGCGCTCGCGGTCACCCTGCGCGTCGAGCTGCCGGACACCGTGGACCAGGAGACCGGCCGCAAGCTGGTCGAGCAGGCCCACCAGGTGTGCCCCTACTCCAACGCCACCCGCGGCAACATCCCCGTCGAGCTCGTCATCGAGTAACCCCGGCCCGGCCCACGGCCTCGTACGCACTCTCCCCGGCGTACGAGGCCGCGGGCGTTCACGGCGACGTCGTCAGCGCCTCGCGGTCGCCCGCCGCCGGTGCCGGCACCGACGCCTGGACGTCCGGCTCGCCCAGCATCAGCGTGCGCACCACACGCTCGGCCGCGCGCCCGTCGTCGTACGCGCAGAACCGCGCCCGGAACCCCGCCCGCAGCCGCGTCGAGTCCTCGTCCCGCCAGCACCCGGAGGCGAACAGCCACGCCAGCTCCCGGTACGAGCGCGAGACATGCCCCGGAGCGTCCTCCGTGAGGTCGAAGTAGGCGCCCCGGCTCGCCCGGAACGCCCCCCAGTCGTCGGCGTGCACGACGATCGGACGGTCCAGGTTGGCGTAGTCGAACATCAGGGCCGAGTAGTCGGTGACCAGGGCGTCCGAGGCGAGCATCACCTCCTCGACGTGCGGCTCGTCGGTGGCGTCGACCAGTACGCCCAGCCGGTGCAGCTCGGTCAGGCCCGTCCCGCGCGCCGGACCGTCCGCCAGCGAGGGGTGCAGCCGTACGACGAGGGTGTGGCCCCCGCCCAGGTCCTCGGCGAACCGGGCCAGGTCGAAGCGGTCGATGTGACCGCCGCGGACGTAGTCGCGGCGGGTCGGCGCGTACAGCACCACCGTGTGGTCCTCGGGGATGCCGTGCCGGAACCGGAACCCGGCCCCGTCGCCGGGCTTGGCGTTTACGAGGACGTCGTTGCGGGGGCTGCCGCTGCGCACCGAGGTGAAACCGCAGGGGTAGGCGCGGTCCCACACCAGTTCGGAGTGGCGGTTGGCGACCAGGCTGTAGTCCCAGCGGTCGGCGCGCCGCAGCATCTGCGGCACGTCGAGCCCCAGCCGGGCACCCGGCTTGTCCCGCAGGTCGGCTCCCATGTACTTCAGCGGGGTGCCCCGGTGGGTGTGGATGTGGACGCTTCCCGGGCGTTTGGCCAGGGTGCCGGGCCAGTTGACGTTGTTGACGAAGTACGTGGCCCGCGCGGTGACCCGCAGATACCCGAGGGAGCCCGGCAGGACGTACTCGATGTCCGGCGGCAGGTGCTCCGCCTGGTCCGGGCGCACCACCCACACGCCGCGGATGTGCGGGGCGAGGTCGCGTGCCGCGCGGTGGATCGCGGCCGGGTCGCCGAGGACGCCGCGGTGCGAGAAGGCCGAGTAGACGGCCAGGTCCGGATCCAGCGGCCGCCGCTCGTACGCCCAGGACCAGCCGCGCTTGACCCGCCGGGCCGCCACCGTGCGGGCCTGCCGGCGGCGCCGGCCGAGCGCGTCGCCCACGGCGGCGGCCCGCTGCCGGAGCAGGTAGCCGGCGTAACTCCCCTCCAGCACGCGCAGCTCGGCCGGGACCGGTTCCCCCGCGCCGTGGGTGCGGAAGAGGCCGGCGGTACGGCGGAAGAACTCGCCCTTGTCGCAGGCGGGCAGCCGGTCCGGTTTGGTGAGGATGTCCAGACAGTGCTCGCCCATCTTGCGGTGCAGGTACGGCCGCCAGGAGGCCAGCTCCGGATGGGCGTCGACGTATGCGAAGACCCGCTCGTACTGGTCGTGGACGTCGAAGTGCTTGCGGCTGGTGGTGGACAGGATGTTGCCCTGGCGGCGCTGCCGGTAGCTGACGCAGATCCGGTCGAGGGTCGCGATCCGCCGCGCGCTCAGCAGGGCGGGGAACGTCCAGGGAGTGTCCTCGTAGTAGCCCGGCGGGAAGGCGAAGCCGTGCTCGGTGACGTAGTCCCGGCGGTACGCCTTGTTCCACACCACCATCAGCAGTTCCAGGATCTCGGGCCGTTCGGCCGCGGTGAAGGTGCCCTCGCCGCTCTCGGCGAGGATCCGGGCCAGCACGTTGCGGCGGGTGCCGCCCCACCAGTAGGTGCGGGCGTAGTCGAAGACCAGCACGTCCGGGTCCCGGGTCTCCTCCAGCCGGTCCGCGATCGCGCGCAGCGCGCCCTGGGTGAGCGTGTCGTCGCTGTCGAGGAAGAGCAGGAAGTCCCCGCAGGCGTACGGCAGTCCGGCGTTGCGGGCCCGGCCGAGGCCGACGTTCTCCGGCAGGTGCAGCACCCGCACGCGCGGATCGCGGGCGGCGTACTCGTCGAGGATCGCCCCGCAGCCGTCGGGGGAGCGGTCGTCGACGGCGATCACCTCGAAGTCGGTGTACGACTGCGCGAGTACCGAGTCCAGGCACTCGCGCAGGAAGCCCTGCACCTTGAAGACGGGCACGATGATGCTGAGGCGGGGCACGGCGGTCAGCTCCTCACCAGGGCAGGGGCCGGGGCCGGGATGCGCTCGGCGAGCGGGATCACGGGCGGGATCGACGCCGGCGGCTCGCCCAGCAGCACCCGGCGCACGACGCGTTCGGCGGCGCGCCCGTCGTCGAACTGGCAGAAACGCTGCCGGAAGGCGGCCCGCACGGCCCTGGCCTCCTCGTCCGCGAACGAGCCGTCGCGGAAGACGGCCGCGAGCTCCTCCGGGGTGCGCACCACCCGGCCCGGCGGCGCTTCCATCAGGTCGAAGTAGACGCCCCTGATCTCCCGGTAGACGTCCCAGTCGTCGGCGTACACGACGATCGGGCGGTCCAGGTTGGCGTAGTCGAACATGATCGACGAGTAATCGGTGATCAGCGCGTCGGCGGCAAGGCAGACGTCCTCCGAGGAGCGGTGCCGGGTGACGTCGATGACGCGGCCCGCGGCCCGGGCAGCGCCCCGGTCGTAGAAGTAGTGGGCGCGCAGCAGCACCACGAAGTCGTCGCCGACCTCGTCGCAGAACGCCTCCAGGTCGAGCGCCGCGTCGAAGCCGGTGCTGTGGTCGCGGTGCGTCGGCGCGTAGAGGACGGCCGTCTTCCCCTCCGGGACGCCGAGTTCGCGGCGGACGCGGGCGACGTCGTCGGCGGTCGCCGTGTAGTAGACGTCGTTGCGCGGATAGCCGTACTCCAGCGTCTCGTACGCGCCCGGGAAGGCCCGCTCCCACATCTCGGTGGAGTGCCGGTTGGAGGAGAGGTTGTAGTCCCAGCGGTCCATGCGCGCGAGCAGCTTGGCGAAGCTGCCGGTGGACGCCGCGACCACCGGATACGGCGACTGGTCGACGCCCATCTTCTTCAGCGGGGTGCCGTGCTGGGTCTGCAGGTGCACGCTGCCCGGGCGCTTGACCACGCCGTCGGCGAAGTTCGCGTTGTTGATCAGGTACTTGGCGCGGGCCAGCACGTCCCAGTAGGCGCGGCTGCCGATCACCGCGTACTCGACGTCCCTCGGCACGCTGCCCACCGCGTCCGGCTCGACCAGGAACACCGAGCGGATGTGCGGGGCGAGTCGGCGGGCCTCGGCGTGGATCGCGGCCGGGTTGCAGGCGTAGCCGCGGCCCCAGTAGGCGCAGTACACGGCGAGGTTCTCATCGAGCGGGCGGCGCAGCTGGAGTGTGTAGCGGGCGCGGGTGCGCGGCAGCTGCGGCAGGGGTGCCTTCCCGGTGGCCTTCGCCACGCTCTGATTGGCGGCCCGCAGCGCCCGGAACGTGCCGTAGGCGCCGGACGCGAGCAGCCGGTGCTGTACGCCGAGGCTCCCCGCCGGCGGCCGGAACCCGGCCGGGCGGTGGCGTCGGTGGAGACGGCCCGCCCGCCTGAAGAACGCCCGGCGGCGGTGCGCGGGCAGCAGCTCCGGATGCGCGGCCGTCCGCAGTACCGCGGAGAACAGCTGCTCGAACAGCGGTCGCGCCCGGTCGGGGGGCAGACGGAGTTCGGCGGCCCGCACGAGCACCCGCTCCACCTGGTCCAGCAGATCGAACTGGTGCTCGCCGGGGGTGTGCGGCCGGCTGCCCTGCCGGCGCACCAGATGCCGTACGCACACCGTGCGCAGCACCGCCAGGCGCTCGGCGGCCAGGGTGACCAGTCCGCCCCAGCCGATGTCGGTGAAGTGGCCGGCGGGAAAGGCGAGCCGGTGCCCGGTGACGAAGGCCCGCCGGTACGCGGCGCTCCACACGGGCACGGCCACCCCGGTCAGCTCCGGCGCCCGCCCAGGGGCGAACGCCCCGTCCGGCGCCCGGCCGAGCGGCGGTGCGGAGGTCTCGGGGTCCCACCAGTGCGCCCGCTCGTGGGCGAAGTAGAGGACGTCCACGTCGCCGGTCGTCCTCAGACGCGCGTCGATCGCCGCCAGCGCGCCGGGCACCAGGACGTCGTCGCCGTCCAGGAACAGCAGATACGTCCCCGTGGCCGCCCCCGTCCCGGCCGTGCGGGCCACGCCCGGGCCGCCGGAGGGCGGCGAGGTGAGCGGGGCCACCCTGCTGTGACGCTCGGCGTACGCGGCGGCGACCACCCCCGCGGGTGAGTCGGGCGCGTCGCAGACCGGGATCAGCTCGAAGTCGCCGAAGGACTGGGCGAGGACCGAGTCCAGCGCCTGGGACAGACGGCCGGCGACACCGGAGGCGGGGACGATGATGCTGAAGCGGGGCATTCTGCTCTTTCTCTCGGGCTCCGGTTTTCCGCGGCGGGGCCGGTGCGTCGGTGTGCGGGAGCGTCAGCGCCCGGGCCGTCCGGCGGGGCGCCAGGTGGTGGGGGTCCCGCCTGTGCGTGGGGGTCCCCCCGCTCGAGCGAGGTCGAGAGTGGGGGAGAAGCCGAGAACTTGGGGGAGGCTGGGGACGCGCCGGCGCGGCATGGGGACTCCGGGGACAGGGGAATCAGAGGCGTTCGGCGACCGGCAGACCGGGGCCGGGCACCCGGACCGAGGTGAGCGGCGGGGCCGGCAGCCCCGCGGCGGCGGACGGGACCGGGCGGCGGTGCGACAGCGGTACGACCGCCGGCTGCCAGGCGTTCTCGCCGAGCACCACCCGGCGCACGATCCGCTCGGCGGCGCGTCCGTCGTCGTACGGGCAGAACCGCTTGCGGAACGCGGCCCGCCGCTGCTCCGAGCGTGAGCCGCACCAGTGGCCCGTCGAGAAGATGTCGATCAGGTCGTCCTCGTCGTGGGCGACGGGGCCCGGAGGGAAGGCGCGGACGTCGAAGTAGGTGCCGCGCGCCGCCTCGTACGCCTCCCAGTCGTCCGCGTACACGATGATCGGCCGGTCCAGATTGGCGTAGTCGAACATCAGCGAGGAGAAGTCGGTGACCAGGGCGTCCGAGGCCAGGCACACCGACTCCACGCTCGGGTGACCGGTGACGTCGATGACCCGCCCCTCCACCGTCCGCGCCGGCGGCGCGCCGCAGGCGGGGTGCGCGCGGGTCAGCAGCACGAACCGCGGCCCCAGCCGGCGCAGCAGGCGCTCGGGGTCGAGAGCGGGGCGGTAACCGCGGCGGTAGTCGCGGTACGTCGGCGCGTACAGGATCGCCACCGAGCCCTCGGGGATGCCGAACGTCTGCCGCAGCCGGGCCACGTCCGCGGAGGTGGCCCGGGCGAAGACGTCGTTGCGGGGCTGCCCGTACTCCAGCGTGGTGAAGCCGGACGGGAACACGCGCTCCCAGACGAGGGTGGAGTGGCGGTTGCCGGAGACGACGTAGTCCCAGGTGTCGGCGGTGCGCAGCATCCGGGCGAAGTCCGTGTCGCGGGCGGCGGCCGGACGGTCCTGGAGGTCCAGGCCCATGCGCTTGAGCGGGGTGCCCTGCCGGGTCTGGATGAGGATCTGGCCCGGACGCTTGACCATGCGGGGGTCGAAGTCGGCGTTGTGGACCAGGTACTTGGAGCGGGCCAGTGCCGTCCAGTACGCGGCCGAGCCGGGCCGCAGCCTGCGGGTGGCCACCGGGACGGTGTGGTGGTGCTCGGGGCGGGCGATCCAGGCGGTGCGGATCTGCGGGACCAGGTTGCGGAACGCGGACTCCAGGGCGGCCGGGTTGCAGCCGTAGCGGCCGCCCGCGTCCCGGGTGAAGACGGCCCGGTCGGCGCGCAGGGGCAGGCGGAGCTGGATGCGGTAGTGCGCCTGGAGGGCGGCGGCGGCCAGGCGGCGGCCCGACCTGGCGGCCGTGCGCCGGGCCACGCGCGCGAGGCGGGAGGCCAGGGACAGCAGGCGGTGGGTGCGGTGGCTGCCGAAGCGGATCAGCAGGTGGCGCAGCCGGAACGGGGAGCCCGGGACGCGGTGGCGGCGGTAGTGGGCGCGGGCCAGGCGCAGGAACTCGGCGCGGCAGGCGCCCGGCAGCCGGCCGCGCCGGGCGAGGATCGCGGCCAGGTGGTCGGCCATGCGGTGGAACAGCACCGGCCGCCAGCGGGCGAGCTCCGGGTGCGCGTCGAGGTGCGCGAAGACCCGGTCGTACTGGTCGAAGACGTCGAAGTGCCGGCGGCTGGTGGTGCCGAGGGTGCCGCCCCGGCGGCGCCGGCGCCAGTGGACGCAGGTCCGGTCGAGGGTGGCGATCGTCTCGGCGGCCAGCAGCACCGGGAACGTCCACGGCGTGTCCTCGTAGGAGCCGGGCGGGAAGGTGAAGCCCTCCCGCTCGACGAACTCCCGGCGGTACGCCTTGTTCCACGCCACCGTCGGCAGCGACAGCACGCCGGGACGGTCGTCCAGGCGGAAGGGCGCCGGGCCCTGTTCGGTGAGCAGGCCGGCGAGCTGGCTGCGGACGGTCTTCCCGGTCCAGTACGTGCGGGCGTGGTCGAAGACCAGGACGTCCGGGTCGGACGTCTCCTTCAGCCGGTCGGCGATGTCCCTCAGGGCGTGCGGGGTCAGGGTGTCGTCGCCGTCCAGGAAGAGCAGGTAGTCGCCCCTCGCCTCCTTCACACCCGCGTTGCGGGCGGGCCCGGGGCCCACGTTGCGGGGCAGGTGCAGGGGACGGACGCGGGTGTCACGGGCGGCGAACTCGTCGATGATCGCCCCGCAGGCGTCGGGTGAGCTGTCGTCGACGGCGATCACCTCGACGTCGGTGAACGACTGCTCCAGCACGGATGTGAGGCATTCCTCCAGGTACGCCTGAACCTTGTACGCGGGGACGATGACACTGAACCTAGGCAAAGGGCATCCATGGGGATCGGCGCGGACAACCTGCCCGAAAACGTCCGATGGAGTGGTTTGGTTACGCGCCGTGCGGCATGTGGGGGACCGCCGCGGGAAACCCCCGGTGTACCGCGAAGGGTGGACCGTGCTGCCGGCCCACCCCACGAACCGCCGTACGGATCGCCCTACTTCACGGCACCCGCCATGACACCGGACACGAACTGCCGCTGGAAGGCGAAGAACACCGCCAGCGGGATCACCATCGAGATGAACGCGCCGGGTGCCAGAACGTCGATGTTGTTGCCGAACTGGCGGACCTGGGTCTGCAGCGCGACCGTGATCGGCTGCGTGCCCGACTTGGTGAACACCAGCGCGACCAGCATGTCGTTCCACACCCACAGGAACTGGAAGATGCCGAGACTCGCGATCGCCGGGCCGCCGAGCGGCATCACGACCCGGGCGAACAGCCGCAGCTCGCCCGCGCCGTCCAGACGGGCCGCCTCCAGCAGCTCCCGGGGGATCTCCGCGAAGAAGTTCCGCAGCAGGAACACCGCGAAGGGCAGACCGAAGCCGGTGTGGAAGAGGATCACGCCGAGCACCGTGCCGAACAGGCCGATCTTCCCGAACAGTTCGGCGATCGGGATCAGCGCCACCTGTACGGGCACGACCAGCAGGCCGACCACGCCCAGGAACCACCAGTCGCGGCCCGGGAACTCCATCCAGGCGAAGGCGTAGCCCGCGAGGGATCCGATGACGACGACCAGGATCGTCGCCGGGACGGTGATCAGGACCGTGTTCAGCAGGGAGTTGGTGATGTCGCTGTTCTCCAGCAGCTTCTGGTAGCTGTCGAACGTCAGCTGCGAGGGCTTGCTGAAGACGGTCCACCAGCCGGAGGCGTTCATGTCCTCCGGCTTGCGCAGCGAGGCGAGCAGCAGACCGATCGTCGGCACCAGCCAGAACAGCCCGACGAGGATGAGGAAGACGCGCAGCAGTCCCCCGCCGACGCCCTCCGCGATCCGCGCCCCGAGGGACCGCCTGGGCTTGACGACGGTGACCGGAGCCGCCTTGGCCAGCCGTCCGACCTGCGTGGTCATCGCCGTACCTCCCGCCTGAGCCGACGGATGTTGAACAGCATCACCGGGATGACGAGCAGCAGCAGGAACACCGCGATCGCGCTCGCGACGCCCGGCTGGTCCTCCGAGAAGCCCTTGCGGTACAGCTCCAGGGCCAGGACGTCGGCGTCGTCCTGCGAGGAGCCGGGCGGGATGATGAAGACCAGGTCGAAGATCTTCAGCACGTTGATCATCAGCGTGACGGTGACCACCGCCAGCACGGGCGCCAGCAGCGGCACGGTGACCCGGCGGAACACCTGCCACTCGTTCGCGCCGTCCACGCGCGCCGCCTCCAGCAGCTCCCGGGGCACGCCCGCGAGCCCCGCCGCGATCAGCACCATCGCGAAACCGGCCCACATCCACACGTACGCCCCGATGACCGCCGGGGTGACGAGCGCCGGGCCGAGCCAGTCGACGCCGTTGTAGGGCTCTCTGAAGTTGCTCGCGGGGAGGCGCAGTTGTGCTCCGTCCGCGGCTGCGGGCAGCGTGAACGAGCCGTCGCCCGCCGCCTTGGTGGAGGCGACGACCCTGCCGTCCTTCACCGCCTCGATCCGCATGCCCGCGTAACCCTGCTCGGAGGGGTCCACCGCGCCGAGCTTCCCCACGCCCCTGCCGCGCGTGAAGTCCTGCCAGGCCGTGCCGGTGATCCTCCCCGGCTCGGCCTCGGCCCGCACCGCCCGCTTCGCGCTCTTCGGCATCTGGTCGGGCGCGACACCGACCAACGGGAGCGCGACGGACTCGCCCGTGTGCACGGTCGCCTTCGTGATGAAGCCGCCCTGGTCCGGCTTCAGGGGCGACTCGCGGCCGGGGTGCGCCTTCGGGAACGCGGACGACGGGGCGAACGTGTCGTGGACGCCCACCCACACCGCGTTCGCGACGCCCTTGTCCGGGTCCTGGTCGTACACCAGCCGGAAGATGATCCCGGCCGCGAGCATCGAGATCGCCATCGGCATGAAGACGACCAGCTTGAACGCCGTCCCCCAGCGCACCCGTTCGGTGAGCACCGCGAAGACGAGCCCCAGCGCGGTCGACACCGTCGGCGCGAACACCACCCAGATGATGTTGTTCTTCAGCGCGGTGCGGATGCCGTCATCCGTGAAGAGGGCTTTGTAGTTGTCGAATCCCGCGAAGGAGTCACCGGAGCGGTCGAGGAAGCTGCGGATGACCGAGTACCCGATCGGGTAGACCACGAGCGCGCCGAGCAGCACCAGCGCGGGCAGCAGGAACAGCGCTGCCACGGTCCTGCGGGTGCCGGTCACGCTCTTGCGACTCTTGGGTGCGGCAGGGGCCGACGGGGCCCCTGCCGCCGTGGCCGACGTCATCGCCGGATCAGCTCCCGCTGCCGTACGCCGCCGCCGCGTCCTTCTCCAGCTTCGCCTGCGCCCCCGCGACGTCCGTCGGGTTCTTCAGGAAGTCCTGGAGGTCCTTCCACTCGCCCTTGCCGGGCGTGCCGCCGAACGCCTGCGGGGCCTGGTCCGACATGTCGAAGCGGAAGCTGTCGCCGGCCGCGAGCAGCGCCTTGGCCATCTTCTGCTGCACCGCGTTCGGGTACGCGGAGTCCGGGACGTTCTTGTTCGGCGAGAGGTAGCCGCCGAGCCTCGCCTGGATGGCCGCCGCGTCCGGCGAGGCCAGGAAGGTGACCAGCGCCTGGGCCGCCTTGGAGTCCTTGAGGACGACGGCCGCGTCACCGCCGGTGACCACGGGCGCCTGGGCGCCCACGGCCGGGAACGGGAACACCTTCGCGTCCGTGCCGATCTTCGCCTTGGTCTCGCCGATGTTGACCTGCGCGAAGTCGCCCTCGAAGACCATGCCGGCCTTCGGCTGGTCGCCGCCGGTGAAGGTCTGGGTGACCGAGGCCGGGAACTCGGTCTGCAGGGCGCCGTTCGGGCCGCCCGCGATGTAGTCCTTCTTGCCCCAGATCTGGGCGAGCGTGGTCAGGGCCTGCTTGACGGACGGGTCCGTCCACTTGATCTTGTGCTGGGCGAGCTGGTCGTACTTCTCCGGGCCCGCCTGTGAGAGATAGACGTTCTCGAACCAGTCGGTGAGGGTCCAGCCGTCCGCTCCGCCGATGGAGAACGGGGTGACACCGGAGTCGTAGATGTTCTGCGCCGCCGTGAGCAGCTCCTGCCAGGTCTTGGGCTCCTTGCCGTTCGCCCCCTCGAAGACCTTCGCGTTGTACCAGATCAGGGACTTGTTGGCGGCCTTGTAGTAGACGCCGTACTGCTTGCCGTCGACCTTGCCGATGTCCTGCCAGCCCTGCGAGTAGTTCTTGGCGAGCTCCGCCTGCGCCTCGGCGCCGAGCGGCTTGGCCCACTTCCTGTCGACGGCCTGCTTGATGGCGCCGGGCTGGGGGAGCAGCGCGACGTCCGGCGGCTGACCACCGGCGATCTTCGAACCGAGGAAGTTGATGATCGGGTCCTGGGCGGGCACGAAGGTGACCTTGGCGCCGGTGCGCTTCTCGAACTCGGCGAGCACCGTCTTGAAGTTCTTCTGCTCGCCACCGGTCCAGACGGCGGCGACCTCCAGATGCTGCCCGTCCAGCTTGGGGAGGGTGACGGTCGCGCCACCGGTCTGCGTGCTTCCGCTGCTCTTGTCGCTGCTGCCCTTGTCGTCGTCGCTTCCGCCGCACGCGGTGAGCGTGAGCGCCAATGCTCCCGCGATGACCGCGGCCGCGGTCCTAGTGGCCCTGAGTGTCCGGATGGTGCTGCTCGTGCTGCGCATCACTGCCCCGTTCTCCGTCCCTCGTCGAACGTTCGAGCTGCTGTCCGTGCGCTCTGGTCTACGCGGGGAGGTACGGGGCGGCAAGAGCGCCTGCACTGTCAAGTGGCCGATTGTGATCGCGTTGTGACGTACGGTCAGGTGAGGGGCCGGTGCTGCTCGGCGGTCGGCGGGGCCGGAGGAGACGGCGTCACAGAAGCGAAGGCACCTCCACCGCCGACACCGACCGCGCCGCCCGCTCCAGCGCGCTCGCCAGCAACGCCAGGTCCGTCGGCCCGTTGCCCAGTTCCCGCACGGGACGCCGTGCAGGCGGGTCACCCATGCGGTGCCACTGCAGCGGTACGACCGTCGGCCGCACGGTCGCCGTCCGGGGAATCCGCCCCGTGATCCGCCCGCCCTGGAACGGCGTCCCCCTGCCGTCCGCCCGCGTCAACCGCCCACGCCCCGGCCCCGGTTCGTCCGCGCCCGCGGTCACCGCCTCCAGGCCGATCCGCAGCGACGCCGCCCGGGCCGGCTCCCACTGAGCCGTCCGCCCACCGGGTCCTGACGCGGCCACCAGGTGCACACCCAGCCGTTCCCCGTCCCGGGCCACCGCCTCCAGCGCCCGTACGACCGACCCGGCCGCCGGGCGGCCCGGGGAGCCGAGCGCCGGGGACAGCAGCGCGTCCAGGTCGTCGACCAGCACCACCAGCCGCGGCAACGGCGGACCCGCCTCCGCCTGCTGCCGTGCCGCCGCCGGCCGCAGCCGCAGCGTGACACTCGGCGGGCTGTCGAGGTCCCCCGACTCCGTGCTTCCCGACCGCTGCGGCCCGATCCGCCTCGACACCTCCTGCCGTGTGTGCCACTCGGCGAAACCGAGCCGCCCGAGCAGTTCCGCCCGCCGCTTCAGCTCGGCGCTCAGCGACTGCGCGAACTCCCGCATGCGCACCGGGTCGTTGGCCGCCAGATACGTCGTCACATGCGGCAGATCCGTGCAGACCCGCAGGCCGTCCCCGCCCGCGCTGCCGTGCGCCGCGCGGTCGCGGCCGTCGACGAGTGCGATGCTCAGCCGGTCCGGGCGCTCCGCCGACGCCAGCGAGGCGGCGAGGGTGCGCAGCAGTTCCGTGCGACCGCTGCCGGGCGGCCCCTCGACCAGCAGATGCGGTCCCTCGGCGGCGAGGTCCACGCTCACCGGACCGCGTGGCCCGGCACCGAGCACCGCCCAGGCGCGCCCGCCCGGTGACGCGGTGTCGTCCGCCGCGTCCGCCCAACGGGCCATCAGCGACGCCGGGGTGGCCCGGGCCAGCCCCAACTCGTCGAGCAGCCGCGCCGACTGGGGCAACGGGGCCGACACCCACGCGTGCCGCTCACCGCCGCCGTCCGTCCGCAGCGGGGCGAGCGCCCGGGCGAACCGCTCCGCCCACGCCGCCGACACCGCGTCCACGGCGGCGACCGTGCCGTGCCCCACGGGTGCGCGCGCGGCGTCCGCGCCCTGCCCCGGAGCGACCCGCAGCAGCCGCAGCGCCGTGGCCACATCGCCGCTCAACAGCGCGACGGCCCCGCACTCCCGGAACACCGGCGAGGCCGCGCAGGCCGCCTCGTACGTCTTTGCCACCGGCGACGCGGGCGAGGCGGCCGGCGCCTCGGCCAGACAGACGACATGGATCCCGGCCCGCGCCCCCTCCCTGGCCAGCCGGGCCACGGCCGCCCGCACATCGGCGCCACCGGGGTCACCGTCCACGACCACCACGCAGTACGGCCCCGCGTGGGCGTCGTCCCGCGCCCAGGAGGGGCGGTGGGTGGCCCCGCGTGGCGAAGGGTCCTCCGGTGGGGCTGGCAGCGGGCCGTCCTGGTCCGTCAGCTGGTCCTCCAGGCGGCGCAGCAGCTCCTGGGTGCGTGCCGTCGCCTGTTCGCGGTCGTAGGCCAGCAGCAGGCGGCAGTGCTGGCCGTGGGCAGGGCGGAGATGGGGGAGCCAGCCGAGCCAGGACCAGTCGGCGGTGCGCTCCTGCAGCGGGCGCGTGCGGTCGGCGCTGATCAGGACCAGCTCCAGGAGGTCGGGGGAGTGCAGCGCGGCCAGCTGCGCCACCACCGCGCGCGTCAGCCCGGCCAGCCGGGCGCGCGGCCCCGCGAGCCCCAGCGCGCCCACCTCGCGCAACCCCGCGGTCACCGGCACCGCCGGCAGCAGTCCCGCACCGTCCGGCGCCGCCCGGTCCGCCGTGCCCAGCCGCACGGTGAGCGCCTCCGGGTGCCCCGGGCCGCGCTCCCACAGCCGCGGACCCGGGCCGAGCGCGGTCAGCAGCAGCGCCGCCGGGTCCGGCCACTTCTCGGGCGCCCGGGCCACCGGCGGCGCGGAGGCGTCCCCGCCCTCCTCGTGCGCGCCGTGTCCGGTGCCGCCCTGCTCGCCGCGGCCCCCGGTCAGCCGGCGTGCCCATGCCGTGAGCCCGCCGCGCCTGCGCAACCCGGGCGGAACGTCCGTGCCGCGCAGCGGGGTGCCCTTGCGCGTGCTCTCGTCCGGCGCGCCCTGCCCCGGTACGGCGTGCGCCGGAAGGGTCGGCTCGGCGGAACCGTGCTCCTGCGCTCCGGGGATCACCCCGCCGGACGCGCCCCACCCGGTGACGCCGAAGCCGTGGTGCGTGTCGCTGTCGGGGGACGGGCGCCCGTCCCGGGAAGCGGAACCCGAGCCGTGTCCCTCCGCAGAGGTGCCGCCGGTGCGGCCGTCCCCGGCGGCGACGCTCTCGGCGCGCGCGTGCCCCACGGCCGCCGCCCGCGCCGGATCCGTGAGCTCTCCCGGGCCGTCTGTCTGCCGCGCCGGATCCGTGGGCTCGCCCGGGCCGTCTGTCTGCCGCGCCGGATCCGTGGGCTCGCCCGGGCCCTCCGCCCGCCGCACCCGGACGTGCCCCTCCCCGTCCGGCGCCGTGCCCACGGACCGCGCCTCCCCGGGCGGGACCAGCCGCAGGGCCGATTCGCCGAGCCGCAGCAGCGCGCCCGGGGTGAAGCGAACAGGGCGGTCGGTCACCCGGTGGCCGTCCAGCACCGTGCCGTTCGTGGAGCCGAGGTCGGCGACCGAGACCTGGCCGTCCAGGGTAACCGTGACCGCGCAGTGCAGCCGGGACACGTCCGGGTCGTCCAGCGGGACGTCGGCGTCGGCGGAACGGCCGATCCGGATCACCCCGCCGTGCAGCAGATGGACGCCGCCCGCGTCCGGGCCCGCGACCACGTGGAGCTGGGCCGCGCCCTCGTCCGGCTCGGGGCCCGGCTCCGCGGGCGCGCCGAGGGTCAGCACCGCGCCGTCCAGCAGCGGCGGCTCGCCCAGCGTGCAGCGCTGCGGGTCGAGCCGCTCCGTGCCCGCGTACAGCACCACCGAGCCTGTCCCGGGCTCCCGGCTTCGCTCGGGCTGGGAGGGACCCCCCTCCCCGCCGACCGCTGAGGCCAGGCCCGATGCCACCGCGGCCAGCGCCGTCCCGGGGGGCGCGGTGACCAGTACGTCACAGTCCGCGGCGCGGGCCCGTGACTCCGTGGGCGGGGCCGGTGGGGCTACGACGGTCAGCCGGATCTGCATCGCCGTCAGCGGTCCCTTCTGTCTGCGTCCGCGGTCGCCCACGAGGCGCACGAGCCGGTGCCGGGACCGCGATCGCGCCCGGTCCTCCGGGCCCCGCGCGCTCGCCCCCTCGACACCGACGCGCCCCTTCGGCTCCCGCGCGTGCGGGCGCCCGAGGACGGGGAAGGAGCCGTGCCGCGGTCCCCCCACCGCGGACTCCCCCACCGCACACGAGCACATCGGCCAGTACGGGATGCATCCTCGCACCTGCCACTGACAGTGCGCCCGCCCTCCACCGTCAAATGATCTTGATTGGTCGGCTCTGCCCGTAAAAGTGCCTGACCAGTGCCCGGCAGGTGCCCGCTTGAGATCGGTCACGCCCGGATCAGGCAACCAACTGAACCTAAGCGAGCGTCTTGTCATCGAACAGGTGCGGGAGCCGGACACGTACCTCGTCCATGCGGGGCACGTGCCCCACAGGCCGTCGACAGCTCGAGGCAGTGGGGAAGCATCGCAAGGCGGAGGGTCTCCCGCGTACTGGGCGTGAGCGGGAGACCCGACAACGCGGCGAGGTGCCGTGCCTGGGGGCACCGCCCAGCCGCCAGGCTGGGGGAGCGTCGCGCGCCCGGCGGGAATTGTCGGACACCCCCTACAGTGGGCGGAACACCGGTAGCGCGGTGGACGACCGGAAGAGCAAGCAACAGGGAGCGCATGACGTGCGGCCGGTAGGGAGCAAGTACCTCCTTGAGGAGCCGCTGGGACGCGGCGCCACGGGCACCGTCTGGCGAGCCCGCCAGCGGGAGACCGCGGGCGCCGAGGCGGCCGTCGCGGGCCGGCCCGGCGAGACCGTGGCGATCAAGGTCCTCAAGGAGGAGCTGGCGAGCGACCCCGATGTCGTCATGCGGTTCCTGCGGGAGCGGTCCGTCCTGCTCCGGCTGACCCACCCGAACATCGTGCGGGTCCGCGACCTGGTGGTCGAGGGCGATCTGCTGGCCCTGGTCATGGACCTCGTCGACGGCCCCGACCTGCACCGCTACCTGCGGGAGAACGGCCCCTTCACCCCCGTCGCCGCCGCCCTGCTCACCGCGCAGATCGCCGACGCGCTGGCCGCGAGCCACGCCGACGGCGTCGTCCACCGCGATCTGAAGCCCGCGAACGTCCTGCTCGCGCAGTACGACGGGCAGATGCACCCGATGCTGACCGACTTCGGCATCGCCCGGCTCGCCGACTCGCCCGGCCTCACGCGCACGAGCGAGTTCGTGGGCACGCCCGCGTACGTCGCCCCGGAGTCGGCCGAGGGCCGCCCGCAGACCTCCGCCGTGGACATCTACGGCGCCGGCATCCTGCTGTACGAGCTGGTCACCGGGCGTCCGCCGTTCTCCGGCGGCTCGGCCCTCGAGGTGCTCCACCAGCACCTGAGCGCCGAACCGCGCCGCCCGTCCACGGTGCCCGACCCGCTGTGGACGGTGATAGAGCGCTGCCTGCGCAAGAACCCGGAGGGCCGGCCGAGCGCCGAGAACCTGGCGCGGGCGCTGCGGGTGGTCGCCGAGGGCGTCGGCGTGCACGCGAACTCCGCGCAGATCGCCGCCGCGGAGGGCGTGGCCGCCCTGCTCGGCCCGGACCCGGCCCCGGCGACCGTCCCCGGCTCCGCCGACCCCACGCAGGTACTGCCGCAGGGCCCGGCGTCCTCGTACGACCCGAACGCGGCGACCAGCGTTCTGCCCCACACCCCGCCCGGCTCCGCCGACCCCACCGCCGTCCTGCCCACCAACGGGGCCGCCGACCCGACGGCCGTGATGCCGCCCGTGCCGCCGCACGGCCCCGGCGGACAGCCCCGACAGGAGGAGCCGCACCCCTGGCAGAGCCAGCTGCGCGCGGCCCGCGACCGCAACGAGCAGACGCAGGTCCAGGCGTATCTCGACCCCAGCGAGGACCCGCTGCGCCGACGCCCGCAGCGGCAGGTGGCGCGGCCCCAGCAGCGTCCGCAGCAAGGCCCGCCGCAGCGGCAGCAGCCCGCGCCGGGGTACGGCTATCCGCAGGGGCAGCCCCAGCAGTACGCGCCCCAGCGGCAGCAGTACGCGCCCGCTCCGCAGCAGCAGCCCCAGCGGTACGCGCCCGCGCCCCAGCAGCCCGCGCCCCGTCCTGCGCGCGAACCCCGGCCGCCGCAGCAGCGCAGCGCGAACCCGATGAAGATCCCGGGGCTGGGCTGTCTCAAGGGGTGCCTGTTCACGATCGTCATCCTGTTCGTCGCCGGGTGGCTGGTGTGGGAGTTCAGCCCGCTGCAGGAGTGGATCGGGACGACCAAGTCGTACTGGCAGCAGTTGAGCGACTGGTTCTCCACCGCGGCCGACTGGATCGGGCAGCTGGGCAACAAGTAGCGGGCTCCGGAGGGCCTTCGTGCGCGGCGAGCTTGGGGATTTGTCGACATCCGACGGGTGATTTCCCGTTCGGCGGTGAAGGTTGCCGCTTCGGACGCGTAGTTTTGTCGATCGGGGTCCGGCGCAGGGTCGGCAACACGCGTCCCCAGTAGGAGCAGACTTGGCACGGAAGATCGGCAGCCGGTACACCGCCAACCAGATCCTGGGGCGGGGAAGCGCCGGCACGGTGTGGCTGGGCGAGGGACCGGACGGGCCCGTCGCCATCAAGCTGCTGCGGGAGGACCTCGCGTCCGACCAGGAGCTCGTGGGCCGCTTCGTCCAGGAGCGCACGGCGCTGCTGGGGCTGGACCATCCACACGTCGTGTCCGTACGGGACCTGGTGGTCGACGGCAACGACCTGGCCCTCGTCATGGACCTGGTCCGCGGCACGGATCTGCGCACCCGTCTGGACCGGGAGCGGCGCCTCGCGCCCGAGGCGGCGGTCGCGATCGTGGCCGACGTGGCGGAGGGGCTGGCGGCGGCGCACGCGGCCGGCATCGTGCACCGGGACGTGAAGCCGGAGAACATCCTGCTCGACATGCGGGGGCCGCTGGGCCCCGGCGGGGCGCACCCGGCGCTGCTGACGGACTTCGGTGTGGCGAAGCTGATCGACTCGCCGCGGCGGAGCAAGGCCACGAAGATCATCGGCACCCCGGACTATCTGGCGCCGGAGATAGTGGAGGGTCTGCCGCCGAGGGCGGCGGTGGACATCTACGCGCTGGCCACGGTGCTGTACGAGCTCCTCGCGGGCTTCACGCCGTTCGGCGGCGGCCATCCCGGCGCGGTCCTGCGCCGCCATGTCACGGAGACGGTCGTCCCCCTGCCCGGCATCCCGGACGAGCTGTGGCAGCTGATGGTGCAGTGCCTGGCGAAGGCGCCGGCGTCACGGCTGCGGGCCTCGGAGCTGGCGGCGCGGCTGCGGGAGCAGCTGCCGCTGCTGGCGGGGATGCCGCCGCTGGACGTGGACGAACCGGACGCGGAGCCGGTGGAGGAGCCGTACGAGGCCCCCGGGGAGCCGGTGGTGACACGGGCGCGGCGAGGAGCGGTGCCGCTGGTGCCGGGGGCGAAACCGGACTCGAACCGGGACACGCACACCTCGATGCGGGTGCCGGGCCCGGACGAACTGGCGGGCGGCGCCCGCGGCACGGCCCGCGCGCCCCGCACCCCGGGCGCCCCCCGCCCCGGCTCGGCCCGCCATCGCGCGGCGGCCCGGCGCCGCCGGATCACGCTGGGCGTGGCGGCGGCGGTACTGGCGGCGGCGATCGGTGTGGGCGCGTGGTGGGCGACCTCGGGGGACGACACCGGGGCTCCGCCCCCGACCTCGGGAACCTCGGCTCCGGCGTCGCCTTAGGCCGGGGGAGCCGGAGGGGCTGAATTTCCGCCGGAGGGGCTGATGTGTCAGCGCCGGGTCGGCACGGCTCAGCCCGTCCGGGGGTCCCCCTGCTCGAAGAGCTTGGGGGAGTTCGAGGACGAGGCCGTCAGGCCGACAGCGGGGGTCTGGGGGCGCAGCCCCCAGGGGCGGGCCCCGGCTCACGGTGCCTCTGTAACCGTGCGGTCACCCGGCATGGCGCGCTTGGCGGAGCCGTTACGCTGGATGCGTGGCAGTCGTCGATGTATCCGAAGAGCTCAAGTCCCTCTCCTCGACCATGGAGTCGATCGAGGCCGTTCTGGACCTCGACAAGATGAGGGCAGACATCGCCGTGCTCGAGGAGCAGGCGGCCGCGCCGTCCCTCTGGGACAACCCGGACGAGGCGCAGAAAATCACCAGCAGGCTCTCGCACCTTCAGGCCGAGGTGCGGAAGGCCGAGGCCCTGCGCGGCCGGATCGACGACCTCGGTGTGCTCTTCGAGCTCGCCGAGGCCGAGGACGACCCGGACACCCGCGTCGAGGCCGAGGCGGAGCTCGCCGCGGTCAAGAAGGCGCTGGACGAGATGGAGGTGCGGACGCTCCTCAGCGGCGAGTACGACTCCCGCGAGGCGCTCGTCAACATCCGGGCCGAGGCCGGCGGCGTCGACGCGGCCGACTTCGCCGAGAAGCTCCAGCGGATGTACCTGCGCTGGGCCGAGCGGCACGGCTACAAGACGGAGGTCTACGAGACGTCGTACGCCGAAGAGGCGGGCATCAAGTCCACGACCCTCGCCGTCCAGGCGCCGTACGCCTACGGCACCCTCTCCGTCGAGCAGGGCACCCACCGGCTCGTCCGCATCTCGCCCTACGACAACCAGGGGCGTCGCCAGACCTCCTTCGCCGGCGTCGAGGTCCTCCCCGTCGTGGAGCAGTCCGACCACGTCGAGATCGACGAGTCCGAGATCCGGGTCGACGTCTTCCGTTCCTCCGGGCCCGGCGGCCAGGGCGTGAACACGACGGACTCCGCGGTCCGCATCACGCACCTGCCCACCGGCATCGTCGTCACCTGCCAGAACGAGCGGTCCCAGATCCAGAACCGGGCCACCGCCATGAACGTCCTGCAGGCCAAGCTCCTCGAGCGGCGCCGCCAGGAGGAGCAGGCCAAGATGGACGCCCTCAAGGGCGACGGCGGCAACTCCTGGGGCAACCAGATGCGTTCGTACGTCCTGCACCCGTACCAGATGGTCAAGGACCTGCGCACCGAGTACGAGGTCGGCAACCCCGAGGCCGTCTTCAACGGCGAGATCGACGGCTTCATCGAAGCCGGAATTCGCTGGCGCAAGCAGCAGGAGAAGTAAACCGGCCGCGCTCGGCCCGACGCCGCCGGAAAAACCGGCCGCGAAAACAGCGTTTTGTCGACAAGGCAACTGCACCTCGTCCAGGGGCAGTTGCCTTGTCTGTCTCCCGATGTCTGGGTTTTACATCACACTCACAGTCCCGCTTCTCCCGTAAAAGACGCGTTATCGGACATGGCGCCCGCAACGACCTTGACGTTGCTGTGAAAACTCGGAAGGGTAAAGCGCGGCATGCGTATCTCTGGGGCGCATGTGAACCGGGGGGCTCGCTCAAAAGCACAGCCGTCCCCGAGGTGCCGTCGCCCCGGACGCTGCTCCAATGACGATCAGCTACTGGGGGTAGCAGCCTGATGACCAAGAAGACGCGGATCCGGGTGGCGCGGATAGCAGCCGGTGCGGTGATCGCCGCCGGTGCGTCGCTGACCGCCGCGGGTGCCGCCTCGGCGCTCGACATCACCATCGGCGCGAGCGCCGGAGAGAACGGTGTCGGTGTCGGCGTCGGCGTCAACACCGGCGCCGACGACCCGACCACTCCGCCTCCGCCCACCAGCACCGGCATCCCGGAGACGCCGCCGGTCACTCCGCCGGTCACTCCGCCCGTGACCCCGCCCACCACCCCGGGCGAGCCGACCGACCCGCAGCAGCCCACCGGGAACCCGACCGAGCCGACGGAGGCACCTCCCTCCAGCGGCAACGGCCACGGCGGCGGCAACGGGAACGGGAACGGGAACGGGAACGGGAACGGCCACGGCAACAACGGTGGCGGCAACAACACCAACCCCGACGGCGGCGGCAACAGCCCCGTCGAGCAGGGCAAGGGCTCCTCGGTCCTGACCGACACGGGCTCCGACAGCGGCACCGACGCCTCCGCCCAGGGCAGCGGCAAGCAGCTGGCCGAGACGGGTGCCGGCCAGACCGCGTTCCTGCTGGTCGGCGCCGCCACGATGATCGCCGGCGGTATCGGCTTCCGTGTGATGCCGCGCCTGATCAACGGCCGCGGCGGAGCCGCCGCCTGAGCGAGGGGCGCACAGCCTCACCCGCAGGTGTGAGAACTGCATGAGAAGGGCCCGGGGCGGCATCGCCCCGGGCCCTTCCCGTACACCCGTCTTTTCCCCGCTCCGCTACGCCGTCTGGTGCGCCAGCAGCGCCACCGCCGCGATCAGCACCGCCACCAGGGCGATCAGCGCCGCGGGCGTCAGCCCCGACCAGGGGTTCTCCTGCTGAAGGCGCTCCCGGCTGGCGCGGCACACGGGACAGCGGCCCTCGCTCACGGGCGCCGCGCAGTTCGCGCACACCAATCGGTCGTACGTCATGCGCCTCGCCCTCCTCGTGCCGCTTACACGTACACAACGTTTCCGGGAACGCAACAGTTCCCACTCCACTGTGCCAGGTTCCGCGAGCCGCTGCGCGGGCTCCGCCGGTCCTGTGGCCGTGGAGGGCGTCACAGCGCGCCTTCGTACCCCGTGGGGCTATGACAAAACGTGCAACTCTCCCGTAACCACGACCGGCGACTGCGCTCCTGCACCCGGTTCGCGTATGGTCACGCTCACATACCCCCAACGGCCCGTGGTGCATCCGTGATCCGATTCGACAACGTCTCCAAGGTCTACCCCAAGCAGACCCGCCCCGCACTCAGGGATGTCTCCCTGGAGGTGGAGAAGGGCGAGTTCGTCTTCCTCGTGGGGTCCTCCGGCTCCGGAAAGTCCACCTTCCTGCGGCTGATCCTCCGCGAGGAGCGGTGCAGCACCGGGCAGGTGCACGTCCTGGGCAAGGACCTCGCCCGCCTCTCCAACTGGAAGGTGCCGCAGATGCGCCGCCAGCTGGGGACGGTCTTCCAGGACTTCCGGCTCCTGCCCAACAAGACGGTCGCCGAGAACGTGGCCTTCGCGCAGGAGGTCATCGGCAAGTCGCGCGGCGAGATCCGCAAGTCCGTGCCCCAGGTGCTCGACCTCGTCGGGCTCGGCGGCAAGGAGGACCGAATGCCCGGCGAGCTCTCCGGCGGTGAGCAGCAGCGCGTGGCCATCGCGCGGGCCTTCGTCAACCGGCCCAAGCTGCTGATCGCCGACGAGCCCACCGGCAACCTCGACCCGCAGACCTCCGTCGGCATCATGAAGCTGCTCGACCGGATCAACCGGACGGGCACGACCGTGGTGATGGCGACCCACGACCAGAACATCGTGGACCAGATGCGCAAGCGCGTCATCGAGCTGGAGAAGGGCCGCCTCGTCCGCGACCAGGCGCGCGGCGTCTACGGCTACCAGCACTGAGTTCCACGGAAAGGCTTGAGCAGACGCCATGCGCGCGCAGTTCGTTCTGTCGGAGATCGGTGTCGGTCTCCGCCGCAATCTGACGATGACCTTCGCGGTGATCGTCTCGGTGGCACTCTCCTTGGCCCTGTTCGGCGGGTCGCTGCTGATGAGCGACCAGGTCAACCAGATGAAGGGCTACTGGTACGACAAGGTCAACGTCTCGATCTTCCTCTGCAACAAGAGCGACGCGGAGTCCGACCCCAACTGCTCCAAGGGCGCGGTCACCCAGGAGCAGAAGGACCAGATCCTCTCTGACCTGAAGAAGATGTCGGTCGTCGAGAAGGTCACCTACGAGTCCCAGGACGAGGCCTACAAGCACTACAAGGAGCAGTTCGGCGACTCTCCGCTGGCCAGTTCGCTCACCCCGGACCAGATGCAGGAGTCGTACCGCATCAAGCTGAAGAACCCGGAGCAGTACCAGGTCATCGCGTCCGCCTTCAACGGCCGCGACGGCGTGCAGTCGGTGCAGGACCAGAAGGGCATCCTGGACAACCTTTTCGGCCTGCTCAACGGCATGAACTGGGCCGCGCGCGCGGTCATGGCGATGATGCTGGTCGTCGCGCTGATGCTGATCGTCAACACGGTGCGGGTCTCCGCCTTCAGCCGTCGTCGTGAGACCGGCATCATGCGTCTGGTCGGCGCCTCCGGCTTCTACATCCAGGCGCCGTTCATCATGGAGGCCGCGGTCGCCGGGCTCATCGGTGGCACGGTCGCCTGTGGATTCCTGCTGATCGCGCGGTACTTCATCATCGACCACGGCCTCGACCTGTCCCACAAGCTCAACCTGATCAACTTCATCGGCTGGGACGCCGTCCTGACCAAGCTGCCGCTGATACTCGCCACGAGCCTGCTGATGCCCGCGCTGGCCGCGTTCTTCGCGTTGCGCAAGTACCTGAAGGTGTGACACATGCCAATGGGGGCGTACGGGCAACCGCCCGTACGCCCCCTTGCGTTGTCCTAGACTCACCGGCATGTCAGGCCGTGACCTGTTCTGTCAGCCCCGTCGCATCCGCCACGGGGCGGCCCTGACGTTGGTGTTCGCGAGCGCCCTCGTCGCCGGCGCCGCGACCGGCTCGTTCGGCGGGAGCGACGCGAAACAGCCCTCCACGGAGTCGGTGGTGCCGGCCGGCCACGACGACGTCACCGAGGCCGCCGAGCGGGCGATGGCCGACGGCAAGTCCCCGATGGAGGCCGCCGAGCGCGCGGTCAGCCGCAGCGGCGACCGGTGGAGCGCCGTCTACTCCCAGGGCGAGTACGAGGAGTTGGAGGAGGCCCTCGACGGCCAGTACACCGGCGTGGGGCTGTCGGCCCGGCGGGAGAGCGACGGGCGGATCGAGGTGACCCGGGTGCAGCCCGGCTCGCCCGCGGCCCGCGCCGGGATCCGCAAGGGCGACCTGCTGCGCGGCGTCGACGGCGAGGACGTCACCGGCAGGCCCGTCACCGAGGTCGTCTCCCTGCTGCGCGGCGACGCCGACGACGCGGGGGCCGGCTCCCGGGTACGGCTCGGACTGCAGCGCGGCACGCACACCTGGAGCGAGGTGCTGCGCCGGGCCCGGCTGTCCACGGACTCGGTGACCGTGCGCCGCCTCGCCCGGGGCGTCACCCTGATCAAGGTCACCGCGTTCACCAAGGGCTCGGGGGACCGCGTACGGGACGCCGTCGACCGGGCGCCCAAGGGCGGCGGGATCGTGCTCGACCTGCGCGGCAACTCCGGGGGATTCGTCGCCGAGGCCGTCACCGCCGCGTCCGCCTTCCTCGACGGCGGGCTGGTGGGGACCTACGACGTCGACGGTGACCAGCGCGTCCTGCACGCCGAGCCCGGCGGCGACACCAGCAGACCCCTGGTCGCGCTCGTCGACGGCGGCACCATGAGCGCGGCCGAACTGCTCACCGGTGCCCTCCAGGACCGCGGCCGGGCGGTGGTGGTGGGCACCCGCACCTTCGGCAAGGGCTCCATCCAGATGCCGAGCCGCCTCCCGGACGGCTCCGTCGCCGAGCTGACCGTCGGCCACTACCGCACCCCCGCGGGCCGCAGCGTCGACGGCCGTGGCATCACCCCCGACCTGGAGGCCGACGACGGGGCACTCCAGCGGGCCGAGACGGTGCTCGGCGGCCTGGGCGACGCCTCCTAGCGACGCGCCGCGACGCCACGTAATCGACTTCCCCGCACACCCCCCTGTAGTGCGAAAATGGTCGGCACTATGGCTAAGGAAAAAGGGCGCAAGCTGATCGCGCAGAACAAGAAGGCGCGGCACGACTACCACATCCTCGACACCTACGAGGCCGGTCTCGTCCTCATGGGCACCGAGGTGAAGTCGCTGCGCCAGGGGCGGGCGTCGCTGGTCGACGGCTTCGTGCAGCTCGACGGGCACGAGGCGTGGCTGTACAACGTGCACGTGCCGGAGTACAGCCAGGGCACCTGGACCAACCACAGCGCCCGCCGCAAGCGGAAGCTGCTGCTGCACCGCGACGAGATCGACAAGCTGGAGTCCAAGGCGCAGGAGACGGGCCACACCATCGTGCCCCTGTCCCTGTACTTCAAGGACGGCCGCGCCAAGGTCGAGATCGCGCTGGCGAAGGGCAAGAAGGAGTACGACAAGCGGCAGACGCTCCGCGAGAAGCAGGACCGCCGCGAGGCGGAGCGGGCGATGTCGGCGGTGCGCCGCCGGCAGCGGGCGTGAGCGGGAACAGCGGCGTCGAGCGGGGACAGCGACGTCGAGCGGGAACACCGGCGTGAGCCGGGAAGAACCGGGCACCCGTTGGTGTTGAACCGGGTACCACGGCGGAGTGACCGCCGGGAATACGCTGGCGACGGGATGCGTTGATCCCGTACGATGGCGTCCGCACCGCGTAGCCGGTGCGAGTCCCTCCTCGAGAGGGGCGCCGATTGAAAAATCAACATGGGGATGATCGGTTTCGACAGCGGCTGTCGAAGCAGGGGAAGCGTGTCGAGGAAGCGGCCATGATCTCGTAAACCACAGGCCGAAAAAAATAATCGCCAATTCCAAGCGCGATCTCTCCCAGGGCCAGCTGGCCCTCGCTGCCTGATCTAGGTAGCGAGCAGCAGCTGCCCTACTAAAGGGAGTGTCAGCCCGGGGGTGTTCCCGACCCGGATCCTGGCATCAGCTAGGGAACTAAACCTTGATCCCGGTCACGGGGTGAAGAGGGAAACCACACAGTGACTGGGCCCGTCGGAGACTTGTCCGCGTGATCTCCGGGGCCGAGAAAAGCACAGCGGACTGCACACGGAGAAGCCCTGATTCTTCACCGTTGGACGCGGGTTCGATTCCCGCCATCTCCACGATCGGGAGGCCCCGGCCTCCTGAACCCCATGTGGGCGAGGCCCCGTCGCTTTCGAGCGGCGGGGCCTTTGCCGTGCGCAAGACAGGAGAGGCGCGTTCCGGCCAACTTCGGATGGCGCCGGGAGCCCTGCCGCTGTGGACCGCCCGCACAGTGGTGAGATCTTCGGCATCGTCGGACTCACCGCGGCCGAGTAGGACGACGTCGGTCGGCCCCGGCGATCAGAGGAAGGTCACCTGCATGATGTAGAGCCGTTCGTGGCGAGGGACGATCAGGTAGTTGAAGAAGCCCCCGGGCACGTGGGCGAAACCTCCCTTCGGCCCTTCTCCCTGGTATGTGGTGCCGTCGAGGTAGAACGCTGCTGCGGCGCGGACCAGTTCGTCTGCCTTCTTCTCGACCTCGGCGACGAACGCGGGAGGGGCGCCGCCCGCAACATGCTGCTCGTTCGGGTCGTACTCCCACTGCCAGGTCACGCGGACACCGCCTGCTGGGCCTCAGCTTCGACGGCGGCCAGCTCGTTCATGGCGGATCGGAATGCGGGGTCGTCGTTGCTGCTCGTGCCGTGCACTGCGGTGAGTGCGGCGCGGTAGCGGGCGGATAGGTCAGGGCGTCGTTCGATCTCGACCTGTGCCTGCCAATAAGCGAGCCAGTGCCTGAGGTGGCCGATCTTTCCGTCCGCGATGGCGGCGGTGAGGGCCTGTTCCTTGTGTCGCTCCATGTCACTGATCCGGTGCGGAGCGACGCGGGCCAGCGCGACACGGACGGCCTCGGGGGTTCGTTCCGGTCGAGGGATCAGCTCTTGCCCGTGATCAGGCTGGGTGGTCACGTGAGGCTCCTTCGTCGGGTGCTCTCTGCCGCCTACGGTACTGGCGGGGGCGGACAACAGCACGGGAACCATTCTCGGCGTCACATTGTCTTGCCGATGCCGCCGAGGCGGGTTTCCGCTCCCCAGTCGTCCGCCAGCAGGCCAGGCCTCTGCCGCACTCGTCGTTCGGTGATGCGTCGCGGGGTGTGGGCAGCGTGCCGTTCGCGTCCGTCACCGAGATGCGGAGGCGGTCCGCCTTCAGGACTCAGCGGGCCCGGCTCACGCTGCCGGTGTGACGGGGTAGGCGCCACTCAGGGGTAGGCGCCACTCAATGTCCTTCGGCACAGCGGAGGGGGAGTAACAGCGGCGACCGCCAGGGCAGCACCCGTATCGACGACCACGGACGCACACAGGCAGTGCGCTTGTTGTGGTGTCCCGTCCTATATCGGTGGAGGGCGTCTGTTCCTACGGTCCCCGGCATGACGCACACCAGAGCCGCACGTCGCTACTTCGTCCTGGCGAGTCTCCTGGTCGCTCTCCTCGCCGCCTTCCTGACGCCGGGCACAGCCACGGCGGCCTCCCTCCAGGAAGTCACCGGATTCGGGAGCAATCCCGGTGCGCTGCGCATGTTCCGGTATGTCCCCAGTGGGCTCCCCGCCGGGCGGCCCGTCGTCGTCGCGTTGCACGGGTGCACCCAGGACGCCGCCGGGTACGGCACCGGCAGCGGGTGGATGCAGCTCGCCGACCGGTGGGGGTTCTCCGTGGTCCTGCCGCAGCAGCAAAGCAGCAACAACCCCTCGAACTGCTTCGACTGGTTCCAGAGCGGGGACATCGAGCGCGGCCAGGGTGAGGCCGCGTCGATCGCGCAGATGGTCGATCGGCAGCTCGCCGACGTCTCCGGTGACCCGGCGCGTGTGTACGTCACCGGGCTGTCGGCTGGGGGCGGCATGACCGCCGTGATGATGGCGACCTACCCGGAGAAGTTCGCGGGGGGCGGGGTCGTCGCCGGGCTGGCGTACGGGTGCGCGCAGGCCGCCGGGTCGCCGTACGTGTGCATGTACGTCGGCGCCGCCCAGACCCCCAAGCAGTGGGGCGACCGGGTGCGGGCCGCCCGCCCGGGGTACGGCGGGCCCTGGCCGACGCTCACGGTCTTCCAGGGGACGGCCGACTACACCGTCAAGCCCGTCAACATGACCGATCTGATGAAGCAGTGGACCGATGTCCACGGGGCGGATCAGGTCGCCGACGTGAGCGACACCGTCGCCGGGTATCCCCACCAGGTCTTCCGGGACCCGGCCGGGAACGCCGTCGTGGAGACGTACAGCATCACCGGCATGGGGCACGGCCAGCCCGTCGACCCCGGGACGGGGAGCGAGCAGTGCGGGGCGGCCGGCTCCTACTTCCTCGACGTGAACCTGTGCGCCGCCTACCGGCTCGGACGGGCCTGGGGGCTCGGCTGAGCCGGTGCGCGGACGAGGCCCTGCCGGTCCAGCTCGCGGATGATGCGGCTCAGGTCTGCGGGGGCCGCCGCGAGGCGGACCGGCTTGCGTCCGGGCTGCGGCGCTTGTCCGTAGTGCGGCAGCCTTCTGGCGATCAACCCTGCCGATCCATGGAAAGGGCGGATGGGAAAGGGCGAACGGGGAGTTCGAACCAGACCGTCTTGCCGATGCCGCCCGGGCGCGGTTCCGCGCCCCAGTCGTCCGCCAGCGCCGCCACGAGGGTCAGGCCCCGGCCGGACTCGTCGTCCGGTGACGCGTCGCGGGGTGTGGGCAGGGTGTCGTTCGCGTCCGTCACCGAGACGTGGAGGCGGTTCGCCTTCAGGACGCAGCGGGCCCGGATCTCGCGGCCCGGCGGTGCCTGCTCGACCGTCTCCCCGAGAACGCGGCCATGGACGCCAAGACCATCGCCAAGTTCCAGCCTCTCTACGGGCGACAGGCCGTCCGATCCGCGCTCAACGAGCTCAGCAAGGCCGGGCACCTGCGTCGGGTGCGTCGTCGTGTCGAGCTCGGCGGCGAAGCGGGTACCGCCACCGCCGGCACACGCTGGGTCTTCCACACCTACTGGCCGCGCACCCCACGTGACGACGATTGGTGGGCCCGGTTCCTCGACGGTGACACGGCGTCCGCGAGCCCCTCCGAACCCAGGGTCACCCCCACTGCAACAGTCCAGCCGGAAGTGTCGCACTTCCATACGTCGGGTCACCCCTCCGCCGCTCACGCCGCCCTCGCCCGACTCGGCCTGCTGGACCACCGCCTCGCCCTTTCCTCCAGCGACTGCTCCGACCTGGAGCAGCTGGCCGAGGACTGGCTGGCTCGCGGCACGACTCCGGAGTACCTCACGCAAGTCCTCCTGGCCGGCCTGCCCGATCAGGTCTACTCGCCGCGGGCGTTCGTACAGCGCAGACTCATCGACTGCGGGGTCCCGGGCCGTCCGGAGGTCTTGCCCGGCGGTCTCTGCCGAGCCTGTCGTGGCGGAGGCGGCGGCACGCCTCCGGGCCCGACCCGAACGCAGCCCGCGGCGGTGCGCGCCCGGGTCGCTCAGGTGCGCGACTCGATCCGCACACCCCAGCGGATGTGAAGCAGTCGCCAAATCGGCGCGTTGTCGGCCCAGGGGCCAGACCATACAGTCAGCGGCATGACCTTACGTGTCCGCATGCGACAAGCCCTCCCGGAAGCGATGCGCGCCCGCGACAAGGTCGCGGTGAGCGCCCTGCGCGCCACGCTCGCCGCGTTGGACAACGCCGAGGCGGCACCGGTGGGCGAAGCCGAGCTGCGCGGCACAGCCCTTGAGGAGTCGCCGGTCGGTGTCGGCGTCGCCGAGGCACAGCGTCGTGAGCTGAGCGAGCGAGCCGTGGCGGACATCGTGCGGGCAGAGGTCACCGAGCGGCTGGAGGCCGCGGACCAGTTGACCACTCCCCGGCATGCCGACCGAGCCTCGCAGTTGAGAGCGGAGGCCGCCGTGCTGCTTCGTTTTCTCCAGGAGCCGGACGTCAGGTGAAACGCGTGCGCCGCGTACCGGCTCGGGTGATCCGGTACGCGGTTCGGTGCGTCAGCCAAGCGTGAACGTCGACAGCCGCAGTCCCTTGCTCAGGACCAGGTACACGTCCGTGCGCCCCTTCGCTCCCGTCAGCGGAGCCGTCACCGTGTCGTACGTGTACGGCGACGACGTTCCGTCGAAGTGCGCCGTGCCCACCAGCGGGCCCGTCGGTGAGCCCAGCCGTACCTCCAGCGTTCCGGCCGCGCCCGCCAGTCGCGCCGTCAGCGTCGAAGCCCGCGACCCCAGCCGCGTGTCCGCGAACTTCAGCCACGCTCCGTCGGCCGTGGCCGACACCGCCGTCCCGCTCGCCTTCGACTCGTCGACCAGGCTGATCGCCCTGTAGTCGTCGAAGTTCTCGGCCCGCGTCACCGCCGACAGGTCCCGAGGCGGGATCGTCTCGCCCCGTGCCCTCAGCGACGTCCGGGCGCGGATGTCCGTCGACGACGCGCCGGCCATCACGTCGTACGTGCCCGTTTCCACGACCCACTTCGAGCGCGTGACGTCCCAGTGCGCAAGGTCCGCATCCCGAAGCTTCAGACGGACCGTCTTCGTCTCGCCCGGCTTCAGCGACACCCGTTCGTACGCCTTCAGCTGCTTCAGCGGCTGCTTGTCGCGGGATTCCCGCTGGTGGACGTACAGCTGGACCACCTCGTCACCGGCCCGGCGGCCCGTGTTGGTGACCTTCACCTCGTAGCCGTCGGAGACCCGCTTCAGCCCGCCGTAACGGAACGTCGTGTACGACAGTCCGTAGCCGAAGGGGTAGAGCGGCTGCCCCTTGTAGTAGAGGTACGTCCGGTTCGACTTGATGATGTCGTAGTCCAGGATCGACGGCAGGTCCGACTGTGAGCGGTACCAGGTCTGTGTCAGGCGGCCGGCCGGGTTCGCGTCGCCGTACAGCAGGTCGGCCAGCGCGTTGCCCGTCTCCTGGCCCGCGTGCGTCGTCCACAGCAGGGCCGGGACCTCCTTCTGCAGCGCGCCCAGCGTGGTGGGGTAGCTGTTCTCGACCACGACCACCGTCTTCGGGTTGGCCTTGCGGACCGCCTTGACCAGCGCCTCCTGCGACGGGGCCAGGCCCATGTCCGTGCGGTCGTGGGCCTCGCGCCCGTTGATCGCCGGCATCGAGCCGACCACCACCACGGCCGTGTCCCTGCCCTTGACCGCGTCGACCGCCTCGTCGACGCCGCTGCGGACCACGTCCTTCGCGTAGTGCGCGGCCTTGTCCCTGGCCACCAGGCCGAGTGTGCCGTCGGCGTCCACCGGGCCCAGGTACACCGGGTTCGACCACCAGGACTCGCCGGTCTCGTAACCCGCGTACCGGAGCAGGTACGTCCCGTCGTCCTGCCGCTCCAGCTTGAACTGCTGCTGCACGAACCAGCCGTTGGGCTGCGTCTGGTCGTTGACGAAGTTCGACCAGTTGTAGCCGACGTACTTCCCGTTCGCGGCCGAGCGGAGGGTGACGACTCCCGAGCCCCAGTCGAACACGTCGAACTGTGCGCCGGCGCCGTTCTCCGTCGTCTCCTTCAGCGGCGCTCCCGCGTCCCCCGCCCCGGCCGTCACGTATTTGCCGGTCGCCGTGTCCTTCAGCGCGATCCGGTCCACGCCCTCGCTGCTCGCCACGGACGTGCCGAGCTTGGCCTCGATGCCGTCCTTCGGCGTCACCGCGTACGGCAGGCTGCCCGAGTACCAGTCGGTGTAGAGGGTGTCGGCGAGCGGGCCGACCACTGCCGCGCTCCCCGACTTCCTCAGCGGCAGCGCGCCGTCGTTCTTCAGCAGCACCGCCGCCTCGGTCGCCGCCTTGCGGGCCAGCGCTCGGTGCGCCGGGCTGTCGATGACGGACGCGTCGATGGAGCCGTACCTGCCGCCGCCCGGGTCGAACTCGCCGAGCCGGACCCGGATGCTCAGCACATGCCGTGCGGCGGTGTCGACGTCCGACTCCTTCAACAGTCCCGAGGACAGCGCCGACTTGATCGCCGTTGTCGTCGGCCCGGAGTCCGTGTCGTTGTCGGTGAAGCTGTCGATGCCCGCCTTCAGCGCCGCCGCGTCCGCCTCGGTCTGGGTGCCGTAGTACTTCTGGCTGCCGACCAGGTTGCCGGGCGCGTAGGCGTCCGTGACGTTCAGCAGGTCCTGCGAGGTCCAGGTGCGCACGGTGTCGTTCAGGGCCGGGTTCACCGTGTTGGGGCGGCCGTTGACGAGGTTGTACGAGGACATGACGCCCGTCGCCGCGTCCGCCTCGATCGCGGGCTTGAACGCCTGCTCGTCGTACTCCTTCATTACGCGCGGGCGCAGTTCGGAGGACGTGGTGTCGCGGTGCTCCTCGTTGTTGTTGGCGAGGAAGTGCTTGATCGTGGGTGCTGTCTTGAGGTGGTTCGGGTCGCCGCCCGTCAGGCCCGTGCCGTAGGCCGTGGAGATCGAGCCGGTGAGGTACGGGTCCTCGGAGTAGCCCTCCTCGTTGCGGCCCCAGCGCGGGTCCCGCAGCAGGTTGGCCACGGGCGCCCACAGGTTGAGGCCCCAGCCGGCAGGGCGTTGCTGCTGGAAGCCGCGGGCCTCGTCGCCGACCGCCGAGCCGACCTGGCGGATCAGCGAAGGGTCCCAGGTGGAGGCGAGTCCGATCGCCTGGGGGAAGACCGTCGTCCTGCCGAGCCAGGCCACGCCGTGCAGGGCTTCGGCGCCGGTGCGGAAGGACTGGATGCCGAGGCGGGGGATCGCGGGTTCGTACTGGTGGAGGAGGGAGATCCTCTCGTCGAGGGTGAGGCGGGAGAGGAGGTCGTCCACGCGCTTCTCGACGGGGAGGTTCGGGTTGCGGAAGGGGTAGGCGGGGTCGTCGGCCTGGGCGGGGACGGTGGCGCCGAGCCCCGCGATCAGGGCGAGCGCCACGGCCAGGGTGGTTCTGCGTCTTCCTCGCGTGCCATTCATGCCACGGCTCCTTCGGTCAGGGCCTTGCAAGTGACGAAACGGGTCGAATGCCTGGGTTCTGCGGCTTCGCGCCTTCCGGGCTTCAGGGTGCTGAGCGCGGTGCGGTGCTCGCGCGGAGCGTGAGGTGCGGGACGAGCAGGGTGGCCTCCGGAACGGCCGAGCCGCCCAGCTTCTGCATCAGCAGCTCCACCGCCCGCTCACCCACCTCGGCGGACGGGACGGCGACGGACGTGACCGGCACCCGGGCGTCGGCGGCCTGCTCCTCCGGGCAGATCGCGGTCACGGACAGATCGCCGGGTACGCGCAGGCCGAGCGACTCGAAGGCGTCGATCAGCGGCTCGAGCACCGCCTCGTTGTGCACGACCACCCCGGTCAGCGCGGGCTGTTCGCGCAGCAGCCGCTCGGCGACCCCGCGCGCGGCGGCAGGCGCGGCCTCGCAGGGGTGCACCGGCGACACCAGCCGGTGCCGGTCGGCCGCCGCAGTGAACCCCTGCACCACCCGCTGCGCGAACCCGGTGCCCCGCACGTACACCTCCGGCGGCGACCCGACCAGCGCGACCACCCGGTGCCCGAGCCCCGCCAGGTGCTCCACGCACAGTTCGCCCGCCGCCATGAAGTCGAGGTCGATGCAGGTGAGCCCCTGCGCGGAGGCAGGGAAACCGATCAGCACGGACGGCCGGTCCAGGGCCCGCAGCAGCGGGAGCCGAGGATCGTGCAACTGGACGTCCATCACGATCAGCGCGTCCACCAACGCCGTGTCCGCCACGCGCCGCAGCCCGTCCTCGCCCTCCTCCTGGGTGAGCAGCAGCACGTCGTGGTCGTGCCGGCGCGCGGCGGTGACGACGGACACCGCGAACTGCATGACCACCGGGACGTTGATCCCGGAGCGCAGCGGCATCACCAGCGCCAGCACGTTGGACCGGCTGCTGGCCAGCGCGCGGGCGCCGGCGTGCGGGCGGTAGCCCAGCTCGCGGATGGCCTCCTCGATGCGCAGCCGGGTCTCCTCGGAGATGGGGCGCTTGCCGCTGAGGGCGTAGGAGACGGTGCTGGGGGAGACCCCCGCGTGCCGGGCCACGTCCGTGATCTTCACCATGTCAGTCCAGCTCCTGTGGGGGGAGGAACCATCACTCCGACTCCGACTCCGACGCCGACTCCAGCTCCAGCGACAGGAACCCGGTGCCCGCCGCCGCGCGGGCGGTCCGCTCCCCGCTCGCCAGGGCCCAGGGCGCCCGGGGATCACCGCAGGAGGCCCGCAGCGTCTTCCCCTCCCGGACGACGGTGAAGGTCACGTCCCCGACCGGCACCGTCACCTGCGCGCCCTGCTCCAGCCTGAACGCGCGCAGGGTGACCCCGTCGGCGTACGGATAGTCGGGGCGGTCGTCCACCGCGCCGACCGGTATCACCGCACCCGGCCTGACCAGCAGCGGAACGCTGGAGAACCCGTGCCGCTCCCGCACCCAGCGCGGCCCGGTCACCGTCCGCCCGGTCAGGTAGTCGGTCCACGTGCCCTCGGGCACGTAGTAGGAGACGTCCCCCTCGTCGCTGAAGACCGGCGCGACCAGCAGGTCCGGGCCGAGCATGTACTGCCGCTCCAGGTGCGCGCAGCCGGGGTCGTCCGGGAACTCCAGCACCATCGCCCGCATCACCGGCACGCCCTCGGCCTGCGCGGTGCGCGCGGCCTCGTACAGATACGGCATCAGGCGCAGCTTGAGCCGGGTGAAGTGCCGCAGCACGTCCACGGACTCCTCGTCGAACAGCCACGGCACCCGGTAGGAGGAGCTGCCGTGCAGCCGGCTGTGCGAGGACAGCAGCCCGAAGGCCAGCCACCGCTTGAACAGCGCCGGGGTCGGCGTGCCCTCGAAGCCGCCGATGTCATGGCTCCAGAACCCGAAGCCCGACAGACCGAGGCTGAGCCCGCCGCGCAGCGACTCGGCCATCGACTCGTAGGTGGCCTCGCAGTCGCCGCCCCAGTGCACGGGGAACTTCTGGCTGCCCGCGGTCGCCGAGCGGGCGAAGACCACGGCCTCCTGCTCACCGCGGTGCTTGCGCAGCACCTCGAAGACGGTGCGGTTGTACAGGTACGTGTAGTAGTTGTGCATCCGCTCCGGGTCCGAGCCGTCCGCGTAGGCCACGTCGACCGGGATGCGCTCCCCGAAGTCGGTCTTGAAGCAGTCGACGCCCTGGGCGAGCAGCGCCTCCAGCTTGGCGGCGTACCAGTCGCGGGCGTCCGGGCTGGTGAAGTCGACCAGGGCCATGCCCGGCTGCCACAGGTCCCACTGCCACACGCTGCCGTCCGGCTTCTTCAGCAGATGGCCGAGGGCCTTGCCCTCCGCGAAGAGGGGGGAGCGCTGCGCGATGTAGGGGTTGATCCACACGCACACCCGCAGCCCGCGCTCCTTCAGCCGGCTCAGCATGCCCTCCGGGTCGGGGAAGACCCGCGGGTCCCACTGGAAGTCGCACCAGTTGAACTCGCGCATCCAGAAGCAGTCGAAGTGGAAGACCGACAGCGGCAGTTCGCGTTCCTTCATGCCGTCGATGAAGGAGGTGACGGTGGCCTCGTCGTAGGAGGTGGTGAAGGAGGTCGACAGCCACAGGCCGAACGACCAGGCGGGCGGCAGGGCCGGGCGGCCGGTGAGGGCGGTGTACTTGCGCAGGATGTCCTTCGGGGTGGGCCCGTAGATGACGTAGTACGTCAACTGCTGACTCTCCACGCTGAACTGGACCCGCGAGACCGCCTCCGAGCCGACCTCGAAGGACACCTTGCCCGGGTGGTCGACGAAGACGCCGTAGCCCGCGTCCGTCAGGAAGAACGGGACGTTCTTGTAGGCCTGTTCGGTGGCGGTGCCGCCGTCCGCGTTCCAGATGTCGACGACCTGGCCGTTCTTCACCAGCGGCCCGAAGCGTTCACCGAGGCCGTAGACCGACGTGCCGACCCCGAGGCCCAGCTGCTCGCGCAGGTAGTGGGCGCCGGTGGCGTCACGCATGATGCCCATGCTCTTGGGGCCGCTGGTGGTGAGGGTGCGGCCGTGGGCGAGGAACTCGACGTGCCAGGGGCCGGTGCGGGCGACCCGGACGGCCAGGGCGCCCGCGGTGAGAGTGGCCGTCTCCTCGTCGTACTCGGCGTGCGGGGAGAAGGCGTCGTCCCGCTGGATCTCGAACCTCGGCCCCCGGGGCTGCTCGCCCTCGAAGTGCGTGAAGGTGAGGCCGATGACGTCCGGCATCGGCGCGTGCGCGCTGATCGTCACGACCGGTCCCTTCAGCAGGTCGCCGCGGTGGCGGATGGGCTGGGTCGGCGCATGGATCTCCAGGGCTCCCGGGGGCGTGGTCACGTCCAGGACCTGCACCGGGTGGGCCGCGGTGACGCCTTCGCGCAGCAGCCAGTAGCCGTCGGTGAACTTCAAGCGTGCCCCCTACTTGACGGCACCCACGGCGATGCCGCGGGTGAGAGTCCGCTGGAAGACGAGGAAGAAGACGATGGCGGGCAACACGCCCAGCAGGGCGGCGGCGTTGGTCATCGTGGCGTCCATCAGGCGCTGGCCCTGCAGGACGCCGAGCGCCACCGACACCGTCTGGTTGTCGTTGGAGATCAGCATGACCAGGGGCAGCAGGAACTCGTTCCACGTCCAGATGAAGAAGAAGACGAGCAGTACCCCGATCGTGGGCCGGCTGACCGGGACCACGATCCGCCACAGCACCTGCCACTTGTTCGCCCCGTCGATCCGGGCGGCCTCGATGATCTCCCGCGGGAACTGCCCGAGGACCGAGGCGAGCAGATAGGTGCCGAAGGCGGCCTGGATCACCGTGAAGACGATGATCACGCTCAGCCGGGTGTCGTAGAGGCCGGCCTGCTTGCTCAGGTAGTACAGCGGGTAGACCAGCGCCTCCTGCGGCAGCACGTTGGCGAGCACGAAGAAGGCCAGCACCCAGGTGCGTCCCTTGATGCGGCCGATGCCGATCGCGTAGGCGTTCAGCACGGACAGCACCGCCGCCAGGACGGCCACCGACCCGCTGATGAGAACGGAGTTGAGGAGCTTCCGGCCGTAGTCGACGCGCTGCCAGAAGTCCTTCAGACCGTCCAGGTACAGGCCCCTGGGCAGGCTCAGCGGCCCGTGCTGGGAGTACTCGGCGGGGGACTTCACGGCGTTGACGGCGACGATCAGGAACGGCAGCACCATGAACAGGGCCGCGATGCACAGGGCGACGAGAACGGGGTAGCGGCCGAGGACCGTGCGGGGCCGCGTGCGGATCTCGGTGCGTACGGCGGTCATGCGCGAGCCCCTTCCTCGGCGTCCTCGGCGCGGGTCTGGAGCTTCAGGCCCACCATCGCGAGGAGCAGGATGATCACGGTGAGGACGGTGGAGATCGCGGCGCCGTACCCGGCCTGCGTCTTCTCGAAGAAGGTGGTGAAGGAGAAGTAGGACGGGACGTCGGTCGCCCCGCCGGGGCCGCCCTTCGTCAGCACGTAGACCGCCCCGAACACCTTCAGCGCCGCGACCGTGCACCAGGTCAGCACCACATAGATCTCCGGCCTGATCTGCGGCAGCGTGATGTGCCAGAAGCGGCGCCACCAGCCGGCGCCGTCCAGTTCCGCCGCCTCGTACAGCTGCGGGTCGACGCGCTGTAGCCCCGCCATGAAGACGACCAGCGGGAAGCCGAGCTGCACCCACACCATCACCCCCATGACGCTGTAGAGGGCGATGTCCGGGTCGCCGAGCCAGTCCTGCTGCCAGGAGCCGAGACCGACCGCCTTCAGCAGCGCGTTCAGCGAGCCGTTGTCGGGGGCGAGGATCCAGCTCCAGACGATGCCCGCCACCGCGATCGGCAGCACCTGCGGCAGGTAGAAGCAGGCGCGCAGCACGGCGGCCACCTTGCTGCCGAAGTGCTTGCCGATGTAGTCGAACAGCGCGGCCGCGAGGACGAGTCCGATCATCGTCGGCACGACCGCCATGGCGACGACCATGAACAGGCTGTGCCGGAACGACGCCCAGAACTCGCTGTCGTCCAGCAGCCGGCGGTAGTTGTCGAGCCCCGTCCACTTCGGCGAGCCGATGCCGCTCCACTCGGTGAAGCTGACGCCCGTGTTCATCAGGAACGGGACGATGATCACGAGGAGGAACGCGAGCACGCCGGGGAGCAGGAAGAGCGCGTACGAGGTCTGGGAGCGGGGGCGGCGCGGGCCGGTGTGCGGGCGCTTGCCGACGGCCCGCGCGCCCCGTTCGACGGTGATCGTCATTGCTTGGGCGCGCCCTGGTCGTACGCCTTCTGCAGCGCGCTGAGATAGGCGTCCGGCTGCTCGCTGCCCGTGATCAGCTTCTGCGTCTCGGAGACGAGGGTGTCGTAGAAGCCGGGGACGGGCCAGTCGGGGTAGAAGGCGAGGCCGTCGCGCTGGGAGAGCGTGTTGAAGTTCGCGATGAGGGTCTTGGACTGCGGGTCGGTGATGGCGTTCGGGTCGGCCGCGACCGGGACGCCGCCCTTGTTGCCCAGCAGGTTCTGGATCTTCGGCGACATGGTGATGTCGATGAAGTCGTAGGCGAGGTCCTTGTTCTTGGCGCCCTTGGGCACGACCCAGAGGTTGCCGCCGGACCCGAGGGTGAGGTTGGAGCCGGGCCAGAGCATGGTGCCCCAGTCGAACTTGTTCTCCGTCTTGAAGCGCCCGTACCACCAGCTTCCGCTGAACAGGATCGGGTTCTTGCCCTGGATGAAGGCCACGCCCGCGTCCTCGGCCTTGGTGCCGCTGGACGTCTTGCTGATGTAGCCCTTCTTCACCCAGTCGGCGAAGGTGGTCGCGCCGTACGTCCAGGCCGCGTCGTGGAAGTCGGTCTTGCCCTTGTACAGCTCGTACTTGTCGACCCAGGAGCGGTCGGCCTTCGACAGTGCGAGCTGGTACAGGTACTGCTGGGCCATGTACTCGGCGCCCGAGTTGGCGAGCGGGGTGATGCCCTTGGCGACGAACTTGTCCATCGCGGCGGTCAGGTCGTCGAACGTCTTCGGCTCGGCGATCCCGTACTTCTTGAACAGGTCCTTGTTGTAGAAGACCATGGTGTATTCGGCGTAATTGGGCACTCCGTACCACTTGCCGGAGCCCATGACGCCGCCCGCGTCATACTGGCTCGTGGTCTTCACACCCGCGCTGAGCTTCTTGTCCCAGCCGCGCTTGGTGACCTCATCGGTCAGATCGGTGAGAAGTCCCTGCTTGGACAGCAGGCCCGCCGTCGCGTTGCCCTTGTTGTACTCCATGATGTCGGGCGCGTCGGAGGAGTTGAGCACCATGGGCGCGGTCTTCTGGATCTGTTCGAAGCCCTTCTCCTCGAACTTCACCTTCACGCCCGGGTGCTTCGCCTCGAACTCCTTGATGGCCTCGTTCCAGGCGGCGCCCATCGCGCTGTCCGGGCCCTCGTAGTGCCACAGCTTCAGCGTCTTGCCGTCGGAAGAGCCGCTGTCCGAGCCACCGCAGGAGGCCAGGAGCAGGGATCCGGAAAGGACCACCGCAGCCGTCGCCACCACACGCCGTCGTGCTGTCAACATCCAGTGCCTCCGGGGGAGTCGGATGGGTATCGGAGCCATCACGCAGGGTTCATCGAATCGTTTCGACGCATGATGTCGAAGCGCTTCGACGGGGGAAGGTATGTGGACGTTGTGATCGCGTCAATGGGGGGCGCACGAATCGGTGCGGATTCCTTCGACCGCCCCGTGCCCGAGGGCGATCGCCAGGGCGAGGCCCGCGGCGGTCGCGGGGAGGGCGAAACCGGCGGTCGGGGACAGGTGCTCCACCGCCCAGCCGCCGATGGCGGAACCGCAGGCCACGCCCCCGAGCAGAGCCGTCACGGCGAGGGTCATGCCCTCGTTCGAACGGCCCTCGGGGGTGCGCCGCTGGACCAGCAGCATCGCCGTGACCATCGTCGGGGCGGTGGCCATGCCCGCGAGCAGCAGGGCGGGCGCGAGGGCGACGAGGGAACCGGTGGTACGTGCCGCGAGCATGGGCAGGGTCATGAGGGCCGTCATCGCCGCGAGGCACCACACGTAGCGGCGCTCGGCGGGACCGGAGGGCCGCAGCGCGCCGTAGAGCAGTCCGGCGGCGCACGATCCGGCGGCCTGCAGGGCGAGGACCGGGCCGGCGGCCGCCTTGTGCCCCTGTGCGTCAGCGAACGCCACGGTGACGACCTCCATCGCGCCGAAGACCGCGCCGGTGGCCAGCAGGCCGAGCAGGAGCGGGGGCATGCCGGGGGCGCGCAGTGGGGGCCGGGTACCCGGGCGGCGGCTCGGCGGCGGTTCCGTGGCGCGCCGGCTGGTGAAGATCAGCATGCCTGTGAGCAGCAGGAAGGCGCCTGCCAGGGTGCCGGCCTCGGGGAAGAGCCGGGTGCAGAGGAAGGCGGCGAGCACCGGGCCGAGCAGGTAGCACAGCTCGTCGGCGGCCTGCTCGAAGGAGTTCGCCGTGTGCAGGGCGTCCGGGGCGTCCAGGAACAGATGGGCCCAGCGGGCGCGGGACAGGCCGCCGATGTTGGGGGTGGTGGCGGTGGCCGCCTGGGCGGCGAACAGGGTCCAGCCGGGGGCGTCGTAGTGCACGCACAGGACCAGTGCGACGCTCCCGAGCAGCGCGAACAGCGTGGCGGGCAGGGCGACCCGGGCCTGGCCGTGACGGTCGACGAGCCGCGCCACCCAGGGCGCGACCGCGGCCGTGGCCACGAGACCGGTGGCGGTGACCGCACCGGCGAGGGCGTACGAGCCCCGGGAACCGGCGATCATGATGACCGCGCTGACGCTGAACATGCCGATGGGGAGCCGGGCGATGAGGTTCCCGATCGTGAAGGCGCGGGTGCCGGGGTGGGTGAACAGCCGGCGGTAGGGGTTGCGCGGGGCGGGCGCCCTGCCGGTGGTGCGCGGGGTGAAGTCGGCGGCGACGAGGGTGTCCTGGGTGACGGTGAGCAGGGGCGGTCTGCGGGAGGAGGGCTGCGGCATGCAGGGAAGCGTCGCCCGGCCCGTGACCTGGGGTCCAACACCTGCTCCGTGGTGATTCACGCACCTGCGTTGTAAGTTCACCGGATGCCCGCCGCCACCGTCGATCCCCGTCTGCTCCGCGCGTTCCTCGCCGTCGCGGAGGAACTGCACTTCACCCGCGCCGCGACCCGCCTCTACGTGGCCCAGCAGGCGCTGAGCCGGGACATCCGCAGGCTGGAGCGGGAGTTGGGCGCCGAGCTGTTCGTCCGTACGACACGGCAGGTCACGCTGACACCCGAGGGTGAGCGCCTGCTGCCGTACGCGCGCCGGGTGCTGGACGCGCAGGACGAACTCCTCGCCGCCTTCGGGCAGGCCCGGCCGCTGCTGGTGGACCTGAACTCCCCGGGGCTGGTCACCGGGCGCCGGGTGCTGCACTGGGCCCGCGCGCTGGCCCCCGATCTGGAGTTGATGGCCCGCTACGAGAGCGGTCTCACGCATGCCGCGGCCGAAGTGCTCGCGGGCCGGCTGGACGCGTCGTTCGGCCGGTTCGCGGGCCTTCCTGCGGCGCTGCGGGCCGGGCTCGACCAGCAGCCCGTGCGGTACGAGCCGATGGCGGTCGTCCTGCCCGAGGACCACCGTCTGGCGTCGCTGGAGGCGGTGCCGCTGTCCGCGCTCGCCGGGGAGACGGTGTACGCGGGCGCCGGGAACCCGCGCACGCCGGAGTGGACCGACCTCGCGCACCGTCTGTTCGACGGGCGGGACATCCGGGTCGCGCCACCGGTCCCGCTGGCCGTCGGGGACGAGGAGTTCCAGCGGATCATGGCGAGGACGGGCCATCCGATTCTCGCCGTGGTGGACTTCCCCGCGCTGCCCGGGACGGTGCGGCGTCCGCTCGTCGATCCCGTACCGCTCTCGCCTGTCTCGCTGGTGTGGCGACAAGGGCTGACGCATCCGGGACTCGATGCGCTTCGACGGGCCGCGACGGAGGTCGCCGCCGCGGAGGGATGGCTGCGGCGGCCCGTCGATGGATGGATTCCGGCCAATGACGCGGAGGTCATGAACCCCCGGAATTAGCGCATCGGAACCAGACATCCTCCACATGCGCTACATTCATGGCCCGGGCAAGGACTTGGTAAAGGGGGGCGCTCGGGCCAGGTGGGGGCCTGGTCCGGTGGACGGGTGCCCGGGGCCGTAGGCGCGCCCGGAACTGTCCCGTGGGGGGATGTGCGCGCGTGGAAAAGTGGCGGGAAGACGCCCAACCGGAATGGCCCGATGCCCCATCGGCGACCCGAGAAGTCCCTGTCGGCGGGCATGACATCCGTTCCTTGGCGGAGTTCGGTGGAACGGAGACGCTGCGCGCGGGCGCGGGCCTGACCGGTATGGACGCGACCGAGGTCCTGCCGCGAGCCGGTGCGGGCGCGGGTGCGGGCCTGCCGCGAGCCGGTGCGGGTGCGGGCCTGCCGGACCTCACCGGGACGGAGCTCCTTCCGAGGGCCGCGCGGCGCACCGGCCTGCCGGAGGTCACCGAGACCGAGGTCCTTCCCAGGGCCCCGAGGCGCGCGGGGCTCCCGGGCGTCACCGGAGCCGAGGCCGTTCTCGAGGCCGGTGCCGGCGCGCGTCTTCCGGACCGGGGCGAGTCCGGGTTCCCTCCCAGGGCCGCCGGTCGCGCGGGCCTGCCGGACCCGGCCGGGACCCAGGGCATTCCCACACAGCGCGGCGGTGCCGCTCGCCGGGACCCCTGGCACGGCTCGGCCGACATCGAGCACGCCCACGACCCGCACGAGGTGACCGTCCAGCTCGACAGCACCGGTTGGCGGCTCGGGGCCGGGCCCGGGCAGGCCGAGCGCGGGGAGCCCGGCGGCCGGGACGGCTCCGAGGGCCCGGTCTTCGTGGACGAGTCCGGACGGCGCGGGCGCCGGCTGCGCCGTATCGGCATCGCCATCGGTGTCGCCTGCTCCGCCTACGCTGCCGTCATCGTCGCCACCCTGCTGTCGGGCAACTCCGCCGCGCCCTGGCTGCCGGTGCCGAGGGAGCGGGAGGACGTGCCGGCGAGCAAGGTCGACAGCTCGCCGCTGCCCTCACAGTCCGCGCAGCCGTCCGTGTCGGGCAGCCCCGCCCCGGGCGTGACCGCGTCGGCGAGCGATGCCACGACACCGTCGCCGGGCCGCAGCGCCGGCGCGCCCGGTGCCTCCGCGAGCCCGGGACGTCCGGGCACCTCCGCCGATCCCGGGCCGTCCGCGACGAGCGCCACCGGGAACCCGGGGTCCGGCGTGACCCGACCGAGCCTGCGCCCGTCGGTGCCCGTCTCCACCCCGCCGGCCGCGAGCCCCTCGGCGGGCGGCAAGCCCTCGCCCGAGCCGTCGCCGAGCCCGGACGGCGGCAGCACGGGCCCGGGCATGGGCAGCGTCGCCGACGGCCCGAGCACGCCGAGGCCGGTGGCCGAGGGTCCGCGCACAGCCACGCCCGTCGCCGAAGACGCCGCCGGGTCCTCCTCCTCGCCCTACCGTTCCCCGGAGTACGCCCTCTGATGGCATCCCGCACCCGCCGTCCCGGCGCCGCGACCGGCGTGCGCGACGGCGCCCGGCGCCGCCGTGTGCCCATGCGCCTGCTGCTGCCCACGCTCCTGCTCGTCGCCCTGGTGACGATGCTGATGCTGCGCGGCTTCGTGCACAGCGAGATCCTCGCCGACCACCGCATCCGGCCCGAGGCGGCCACCGGCCACGTCCCGGAGAAGATCCTGGACGGCGGCCCGGTCATCGACACCCGCAGCGGCCGCACCAGCACGATGCGTCTGCCGGACCACCGCCTGGTCCTCACCTTCGACGACGGCCCCGACCCCACCTGGACGCCCAAGGTCCTCGACGTGCTGAAGAGGCACCACGCGCACGCGGTCTTCTTCGTCACCGGCACCATGGCCTCGCGCTACCCGGACCTAGTCGCCCGCATGGTGGCCGAGGGCCACGAGGTCGGCCTGCACACCTTCAACCACCCCGACCTGTCCTACCAGTCCGAGCGCCGCATCGACTGGGAGCTGTCCACGAACCAGCTCGCGATCAGCGGCGCGGCCGGTGTGCGCACCTCCCTCTTCAGGCCGCCGTACTCCTCCTTCGCCGACGCCATGGACGACAAGTCCTGGCCGGTGACCGAGTACATCGGCAGCCGCGGCTACATCACCGTTGTCAACGACACCGACAGCGAGGACTGGCGAAAGCCCGGGGTCGCCGAGATCATCCGCCGTGCCACCCCGCACGGCGGCAAGGGCGCGATCGTCCTGATGCACGACTCCGGCGGTGACCGCCACCAGACGGTGCAGGCGCTGGACCGGTTCCTGCCCGGACTCCAGGCCGAGGGCTACCGGTTCCAGAACCTCACCGAGGCGCTCGGCGCCCCCAGCGCGCTCACCCCGGTCACCGGCGTCGACGCGTGGAAGGGCAAGGCGTGGATCTTCCTGGTCCAGGCCTCCGAGAAGGTCACCGACGTCCTGGTGGTCTGCCTCGCGGTCGTCGGCAGCCTCGTCATCGGCCGCTTCGCGCTGATGCTCCTGCTCTCCGGCGTCCACGCGCGCCGGGTGCGCCGCCGCGGGTTCCGCTGGGGCCCGCCGGTCACCGAACCGGTGTCGGTGCTGGTGCCGGCGTACAACGAGGCCAAGTGCATCGAGAACACCGTCCGTTCGCTGATGGCGAGCGAGCACCCCATCGAGGTGGTCGTCGTCGACGACGGCTCGACGGACGGCACGGCCCGGATCGTGGAGGCGATGGGCCTGCCCAACGTGCGTGTCGTACGGCAGCTCAACGCGGGCAAGCCGGCCGCCCTCAACCGCGGTGTGGCGAACGCCCGTTACGACCTGGTCGTGATGATGGACGGCGACACCGTCTTCGAACCGGCCACCGTCCGGGAACTGGTGCAGCCCTTCGCCGACCCGCGCGTCGGCGCGGTGGCGGGCAACGCGAAGGTGGGCAACAGGAACTCCCTCATCGGCGCCTGGCAGCACATCGAGTACGTGATGGGCTTCAACCTCGACCGCCGCATGTACGACATCCTGCGCTGCATGCCGACGATCCCCGGCGCGGTCGGGGCGTTCCGCAGGTCCGCGCTGGAACGGGTGGGCGGCATGAGCGACGACACGCTCGCCGAGGACACCGACATCACCATGGCGCTGCACCGCGACGGCTGGCGGGTGGTGTACGCCGAGAACGCCCGCGCCTGGACGGAGGCCCCGGAGACGGTCCAGCAGCTGTGGTCCCAGCGCTACCGCTGGTCGTACGGCACCATGCAGGCGATCTGGAAGCACCGGGGGGCGCTGCTGGAGCGCGGCCCGTCCGGGCGCTTCGGCCGGGTGGGCCTTCCCCTGGTCTCCCTGTTCATGGTGGTGGCCCCGCTGCTGGCCCCGCTCATCGACGTCTTCCTGCTGTACGGAGTGGTGTTCGGCCCGACGCAGAAGACGGTCGTGGCGTGGCTGGGCGTCCTGGCGATCCAGGCCGCCTGCGCGGCGTACTCCTTCCGCCTCGACCGCGAACGCATGACCCACCTGCTCTCGCTGCCCCTGCAGCAGATCCTCTACCGCCAGCTCATGTACGTCGTGCTGCTCCAGTCCTGGATCACGGCGCTCACCGGCGGCCGGCTGCGCTGGCAGAAGCTGCGGCGCACCGGTGTCGTGGAGGCGCCGGGCGGCCCCGTGCCGCACCCGCGGCCGCACAGTGACAGGAGGCCCGTGGCATGACCCACGGCTACACCACCGGCGCGGGTCCGGAGCCGACGTCGGCGTACGGGATCCCGCGGCAGCGGGAGGCGGAGAAGAAGAGCCCCGGAGCCCGCACACCGGGCCGCGACCGCTACCTGGACCTCCTGCGCTCCCTGGCCCTGGTCCGGGTCGTGGTCTACCACTTCTTCGGCTGGGCCTGGCTGACCGTGCTCTTCCCGTCGATGGGCGTGATGTTCGCCCTGGCGGGCTCCCTCATGGCCCGCTCCCTGAGCCGCCCGGCGCTGAGCGTGATCAGGAGCCGGGTGCGCAGGCTGCTGCCGCCCCTGTGGGCGTTCAGCGCGGTGGTCCTGACGCTGATGTTCGCGGGCGGCTGGAACCCGCTGAAGGACCGGGACCAGGGCGGCATCTGGGGTCTGCTCGGCCTGGTCGACTATGTGATCCCGGTCGGCGCCCCGCCCTTCCCCTCGCACCTGGGCGCCGAGTCCGGCCTGTTGGAGGACACCTGGGCGGTGCAGGCGGCGGAGCCGCTGTGGTACCTGCGCGCCTACCTGTGGTTCGTGGTGGCCTCGCCGCTGCTCCTGTGGGCGTTCCGGCGGGCGCCCTGGCCGACGCTGCTGGCACCGCTGGCTCTGACGGCGGTCGTCGGCACGGGCCTGGTCCCGATCCCCGGCGAGACGGGCAACGCGGTGACGGACTTCGCGGTCTACGGCGGTTGCTGGGTCCTGGGCTTCGCCCACCACGAGGGCCTCCTGGCCCGTGTCCCCCGCTATGTCGCCGTCTCCTGCTCGGCCCTGGTGATGACGTTCGGCCTGTGGTGGGCGTCGGGACACCAGGGCCCCGACGGCTGGGACCTGAACGACATCCCGCTGGCGCAGGCGACCTGGTCCTTCGGGTTCGTGGTCCTCCTCCTCCAGTACTCCCCGTCCTGGCAGGAACTCCCGGGCCGGCTGCGCCGCTGGGACAAGCTGGTGACCCTGTCCAACAACCGCGCGGTCACGATCTACCTGTGGCACAACATGCTGATCATGGCCGCCGTCCCGATCCTGGACCAGCTCTACAAGCTGCCCTTCCTGCAGGGCGACGTCGCGGTGGCGGCGCTGGACGCGACGTACACGCTCTGGACGTTCGTCCTGGTCTGGCCGCTGATCGGCCTGGCGATCGTGGCGTTCGGCTGGATCGAGGACAGGGCCGCCAAGCGAAGCCCGAGGCTGTGGCCGAACGGGGCGGGACGGGACGGGGCGGCGGGACGCAGGCGGGCCGGGGCCGTGTGAGACCCGGGCAGAACCAGGGCCGTCCGGTGAGCGGGGATGCACCGGACGGCCCTGGTCTCTCATGGACGGCTACACCGCCAGCCAGGCCGCCTGGTCCGGTGCCAGCAGGCCGTCCTCGACGGGGCCGCTCGCCAGCAGGACCGAGGTGTGGTCGGGCAGCCGGTACGCCTCGGACGAGAGGTTGACCACGCAGACGAAGCCGGGTTCGCGGCGCAGGGCGAGGACTCCGGCGGGAGCGTCCAGCCAGGCCAGAGTGCCGTCGCCGAGCGCCGGGTGTTCGCGGCGCACGCGCAGGGCACGGCGGTAGAGCTCCAGCATCGACGTCTCGTCGCCGGTCTGCGCCTCCACGCTTCGCTCGCCCCAGTCGGCGGGCTGCGGCAGCCAGGGCGCGGCCGAGGCCCCCGCGGGGCTGAAGCCGAACGGCGCTGTCTGCCCGGACCAGGGGATCGGCACCCGGCAGCCGTCACGGCCGCGGTCCGTGTGCCCGGAGCGCTCCCAGATCGGGTCCTGCAGGACGGACTCGGGCAGGTCCTCGACCTCCGGCAGGCCGAGCTCCTCGCCCTGGTAGACGTAGGCGCCACCGGGCAGGGCGAGCATCAGCAGGGCGGCCGCCCGGGCGCGCCTGATGCCCAGTTCGAGGTCCAGGGGGCCTTCGGGCTCGTAGCGTTCGTTGGCCAGCCACCGCTTGACGGTCCTGCGGCCGTAGCGGCTGACGTGGCGCATGACGTCGTGGTTGGACAGCACCCAGGTGGCCGGTGCGCCGACCGCGCCGAGCATGGCGAGCGAGTCGTCGATGACCGCGCGCAGGTCCTTCGCGTCCCAGCTCGCCATCAGGAAGTCGAAGTTGAACGCGGTGTGCAGGCCGTCTGGGCGGACGTAGGCGGCGAGCCGCTCGGGGGTGTCCGCCCAGGCCTCGGCGACGAACGACCGGTCGCCGGGGAACTCGTCGGCCACCTTGCGCCAGGCGCGGTAGATCTCGTGGACCTCGTCGCGGTCCCAGTGCGGATGGTCGACGTGCTGCCGAATCCGCTCCTCCGCGTCGTCGCGGCGGGAGAGCGGTCCGAGCACCGCAGGATCGGTGCGGGGCGGCAGGTCGGGCAGCTCGGGGTGCTTGATCAGTCCGTGGGCCACATCGATACGGAATCCGTCCACGCCCCGGCTGAACCAGAACCGCAGGATCGACTCGAACTCGGCCCTCACCTCCGGGTGTTCCCAGTTGAGGTCGGGCTGCTCGGGGGCGAACAGGTGCAGGTACCACTCCCCGTCGGGCAGCCGTGTCCAGGCGGGGCCGCCGAAGCAGGAGACCCAGTCGTTGGGCGGCTCGGCGCCGTCGGGTCCGCGGCCGGGCCGGAAGACGTAGCGCTCCCGCTCGGGGCTGCCCGGCCCCGCCGTCAGGGCCGCCTGGAACCAGGCGTGCCGGTCGGAGGTGTGGTTGGGCACGATGTCGGGGATGACGCGGATCCCGTGCCGGTGCGCCTCCTCGATGAGCTCCTCCGCCTCGGCCACCGTGCCGAAGAGCGGGTCGATCTCACGGAAGTCCGCCACGTCGTAACCGTGGTCCGCCATCGGCGACTTGTACCACGGGTTGATCCAGATGGCGTCGACCCCGAGCGACTTCAGATACGGCAGACGGGAGCGGATGCCGGCGATGTCGCCGACGCCGTCACCGTTTCCGTCGGCGAAGCTGCGGATGTAGATCTGGTAGATGACGGCGCTGCGCCACCACGGTGCGGTACCGGACATGCGAGTGCGTTACTCCTTGGACGTCGGGAAGGGGCGGCGCGGCGCCGGTGCCTACTTGGCCGCGCCTGCGGTGAGTCCGGCGACGATTCGGCGCTGGAAGAGCAGCACCATGATCACCAGCGGGATCGTGACGATGACGCCCGCCGCCATCTGGCTGCCGAACGGCGTCTGGTAGGTCGTGGCTCCGGAGAACTTCGAGATGGCGACCGTCGCGGTCTGCATGCCGGGCTTGTTGGTCATCGACAGGGCGATGAGGAACTCGTTCCAGGCGGCGATGAAGGTGATGATCGCGGTGGTGAAGATGCCGGGCGCGGCGAGCGGGATGATGATTTTGCGGAACGCCTGGCCGCGGGTGCAGCCGTCGACCATCGCGGCGTGCTCCAGCTCGTCCGGCATCTGGCGGAAGAACGTGGTCAGGTTCCACACCGCCAGTGGCAGCGCGAAGGACATGCTCGGCACGATCATGGCCTGGTAGGTGTTGATCCAGCCGATGTCCGTGAACAGCTTCAGCAGCGGAACCACGATCGACACCACCGGGAACATGGAGGTGGCGATGATCAGCGTGAGGATCAGCCGCTTGAAACGGAAGTCCAGCCGGGCCATCGCGTACGCGGTGAACGTGGCCAGCAGCAGCGCCAGTGCCGTGGTGATGCCGGCGACGATCAGGCTGTTGAGCAGCGCGCGCGAGAACCCCTGGGAAGGGTTGAACACCGCCCGGTAGTTCTCGAACGACAGGCGTGTGGGAAACAGCGAGGTGCTGAAGATGTCGTCGTCGCGCCGCAGGCTGGAGACCACCATCCAGTAGAACGGGGCCAGGCAGTAGGCGACCACCGCGGCGACACCCACGTAGGGCAGCCGCTGACGCCAGGTGGTTGTGAGGGTCATGCCGTCACCTCCGCACGGCGCAGCGCCACGGCGCCCCGGCGCCCGGACCGGCGCTCGCGCCTGGTACTGACGCCGCCGTCGCCGACGAGGTCGGCGCCCAGCAGCCGGACGAAGGCGAGCGCGATGAGGAAGACGTAGAGGAAGAGGAGCACCGCGTAGGCGGAGGCCGGTCCGAAGCGGACGTTGGACGCCTCGTTCTGCGCGAGCATCGACAGGGTTTCCACCGAGTTCTTCTGCGCGCCGATGAGGATGTAGGGCAGGTCGAACATCCGCAGCGCGTCCAGACACCGGAACAGCACCGCCACCAGCAGCGCGGGCTTCACCAGCGGCAGGGTGATGTGCCAGAACCGGCCCCAGGCGGCAGCCCCGTCGATCCGGGCCGCCTCGTAGACCTCCTTCGGGATCACCTGCAGGCCGGCCAGGACCAGCAGCCCGATGAAGGGGGCGGTCTTCCACACGTCGGCGATGATCACCGCGATCTTGGCCGAGAAGCCGTCGGCGGTCCACAGGACCTGGTGCCCGACGAGGACGTTGGCGATGCCGTCCGCGTTGAAGATCCACCGCCACAGCAGGCCGGAGATGGCCGTGGGAATCGCCCAGGGCACGAGGATGCTGGCCCGCACCAGGCCCCGGCCCCGGAACGCCTTGTGCATGATCAGCGCCATGGCCACACCGATCACCGTCTCCAGCAGGACCGTGACGACGGTGAAGAGCGTGGTGTTCCAGAAGGCGTTCCAGAACCGGTCACCGGCCTGGGTGAAGATGTCGGTGTAGTTCTTCAGGCCCACGAACGGCTCGGTGTTGGTGATGAAGCCGGTCTTGGGGTCCAGTCCCTTCGCCCCGTACAGCGACTCGTTGAGCGCCATGAGCGTCGGATAGATCACGACGATCGTCAGCACCAGGAGCGTGGGCGAGACCAGCAGCGCCGCCAGCCGGCCCGTACCCGTGGTCGCGCGGGCCCGTGTGCGCCGGAGGTTCAGCAGCGCGGAGGGCCGCCCGGGGCGGTCGACCGCCCCGGGCTCCCGCCCGGCCGTGCCGGACGGGATCTTGGTGTCGGCCATGACCCGTGTCCTCACTGCGCCGTCAGCTTCTGCAGGTCCGCCTGCAGGTCCTTCAGAGCCTGCGCGCTGCTCTTGCTGCCGGACAGGGCGGCGTAGGCCTCCTTCTCGATCGCCGACGTCACGTCCCCGTACTGCACGACCCGCGGGCGCGGCACGGCGTGCAGGATGGACTGCTTCAGGACGGGCAGGTACGGATACTGCTTGTCCAGCGACGCGTCGTCGTACAGGTTCGTGTACGGCGGGGCGAGGGAGGCGTTCTTCAGGAAGTAGCTCGCGCTCTCCTCACTGCTGAAGAACTTCATGAAGTCCACTGCCGTCGCCTTGTTCTTGGCGAAGGACGACAGGGCCAGGTTGTGACCGCCCAGGCTGGAGGAGCCGGTCCCGTTCAGGCCGGGCAGCGGCGCGACCGCGAACTTCCCCCCGATCGGGCTCTTCTGGGCCAGCGCGTAGACATACGGCCAGTTGCGCAGGAACACCAGCTTGCCGGACTGGAACGCCTGACGGCCGTCCTCCTCCTGGTAGGTGATGGCCTCCTTGGGGATGGTCCCGTCCTTGAAGGAGTCGACGAGGAAGTCCAGGCCCTTCTTCGCCTGCGGGGTGTCGACGTCCGGCTTGCCGTTCGCGTCGGTGACCACGCCGCCCGCGGAGTTCACGGCCTCGGAGAAGTTCACCGTCAGGCCCTCGTACTTCTGGAACTGCCCGGCGTAGCAGGACATGTCCTTGGCCTCGGGCAGCTTCTTCACCTTGGCGCAGTCGGCCGTCATCTCGGACCAGGTGGCCGGAGGGCTGGTGATGCCGGCCTTCTTCAGCAGGTCGCTGCGGTAGTACAGCAGGCCGCCGTCGGAGCTGCCCGGGACCGCGTACAGACCTCCGCGGTACTTCGCGGTCTCCACCACCGGCTTCAGCATGTTCTGCAGCGGGAACTGGGTGTCGGGCAGGCGGTCGATCCACTGGTGGGCGGCGAACTCCGACGTCCACACGACGTCGAGGGAGAGCACCGTGTAGGCGTCGGACTTCGTCTCCGCGTTCTGGATCATCTGCTGCCGCTGCGAGTCCGCGTCCGTCGGCAGCTGGATGAAGGTGACCTTTTCCTTCGGGTGCAGCTTGTTCCAGCGGTCGATGATCGTCTGGACGGTGCCGGTGGTGTCCTTGCCGGCCACGTACGTGATGGGGCCCCGGCCCTTGAACGACATGCTCTGGGCGTCCTGCCCGCTGCTGCCACCGCTGCCCCCGGACGAGCCGCAGGCGGTGAGGAGCAGCCCGGCGGCGACGAGCGTCGCCGAACACTGAAGGGCTCTGGTGGTCCTGGTCATCACTGTCTCTCCTGGTCGTGCGGTACCGAAGGCGCGGCTGACAGTGCTGTCACGGCGCGGTGTTCCTTCAAAAGCGCAGGTAGAGGCCCTCAAGGCCGACTACGTGCAAGCATCTTGCACGCCGCCGTGACAACGCTTGCACGCTAGGAGCGCAGTTAGGGGAAGTCAATCCGTAAGTCGCCGATAATTCCGCTAGTTTTAGGTGAGTACCGCAGCTTTTTCTCCCGCAAAACGGGCATATAGCCCCACCGTGGAGGCTGTGGCAGCGCTTTCACAGGCCAGCTGTCAAACGCCCGCTTCTGTGCTAACTTCCGGCTCATGTCACCAGCTCAACGGCACCCCACGATGGCCGACGTCGCCGAACGGGCCGGCGTCTCCGCGTCCACGGTCTCCCGCACCCTGCGCGGACTGACGTCCGTCTCGGCGGATGTCCGCGCACGCGTCGAACAGGCCGCCCGCGAGCTGAACTTCGCGGTCTCGCGGCAGGCGGCGAGCCTGGTGACGGGGAAGACCGGTGTCGTCGCGGTGCTCGTGCCCACGCTCAACTCGTGGTTCATGGGGTCGGCGCTGTCCAGCCTGGGCCCGCTGCTGCGCGCGGCCGGCATGGAGCTGAACGTCTACGTCATCCCGGACATGGCCGAGCGCACCTCGTTCTTCGAGCACCTCCCGGCCCGGCGGAACGCCGACGCGCTCCTCGTCTTCGGCTTCGACCTCACCGACGAGGAGACGGCGCGGCTGGACGACCTCGGGATGCCGGTCATCTACGTCAGCCAGCACGCCAAGGGCCGCCCCAGCGTCTACGTCGACGACGTGGCCGGAGGCTGCAAGGCCACCCGGCACCTGCTCAACCTCGGGCACCGCAGGATCGCCTTCGTGCCGACGGTGGGCGCCACCGGCTTCACCTTCAGCTCGCGCGAACGGCTGCTCGGCTACCGGCAGGCGCTCACCGAGGCCGGCATCCCCCTGGACGACGAGCTGGTGGTCACCATGTCGGTCGAGGACAAGCGCGGCCTCGCCGCGGGGATAGGCGCGCTGCTGAGCATGCGGGAGCCGCCCACCGCGGTCTTCGCCGAGCAGGACGAGCTGGCCGTCGCCGTCATCCACACCCTGCGCGCGGCGCGGATCCAGGTGCCCGAGCGGATGTCCGTCATCGGCTTCGACGACCACCAGGTCGCCGAGTGGTTCGATCTGTCCACGGTCGCCCAGTCACCCACGGACATGGGCCGGATGGCCGGGGAACTCGCCCTGAAGCTGATCGACGACCCCGAGGCCGACCGCACGCGCCACGTCGTCCTGCCCACCCATCTGATCCCTCGCGCGACCACCGCGCCGCCCGTGCCCCAGGGCGAGCGGGAGGACTCCGTCTGATCCGCACGGGCTGATCCGCAACGGCTGATCCGCGCCCTCTGGCCCGCACCGGGCAGCCGCACGAGGTTTCGGTGGACCTACGCCCGCGCCAGCGCCGCCCGTCGGCGGTGGCGGGCCACCCGCTCCCGGTTGCCGCACACCTCGCTCGAGCACCAGCGGCGGCGTCGGCCCCGGGACGTGTCCAGGTAGACGATCGGGCAGTTGTCCCCCTCGCAGCGGCGCAGGCTCGCCCTGGCCTTGGGATCGGTCAGCAGCTCGATGGTCTCGCGGGCCACCGCCGCCAGCAGGTCCTCGCAGCCGGGCAGTGCGCGCAGTCGTCGTACCAGCGCGCCGTCCTCCGTACGGACCGCGCACGGCGCGGGCGGTGCGCCCCGGGCCGCCGCGTTGATCCGGGCCAGCGCCCCGTCCGCCGGGCGGCCGTCCAGTTCGCCGCCCACCAACTGGCCGATCTGCTCGCGCAGTTCACGGAACGCCCGCAACCAGCCCGCGTCCACCCCGGTCAGCGGGGTACCCGGCGGCACCAGCCCGGACCCGGTGATCCACGCCCGCAACCGGTCCACCGAGTCGAGGCGTTCCTCGGGATGCGTCGTCGTCAGCAGGTCCAGGCAGATCCGCCCGGAGTCGAACCGCAACGCGTACGAGACCGTGGCCGTGGCCGTGCCGGATGCCATGTGCCTGTCACCGCCTTGGAGTCGCCGCGGTCGCCCCCCTCTACAGTGCCCGTCCGCACACGCCCCCGGGAAGGCCCCGTACGCCCCGAACTCCACGGTGGACGCCTGCTCATGCGCCCGCGCGTCCCGGCGACGTCACTCGCGCGCCCCGGCCGGTCGTACGGGCCCGCTGCCGTCCCTCACCCCGGCCTGCCTCGCCCGGGCGCTGCTCCGGGGAGGGCTGCCTCGCCCGGGCGCTGCTCCGGGGAGGGCTGCCTCGCCCGGGCGCTGCTCCGGGGAGGGCTGCCTCGTCCGGATGCTCTCCGGGGAGCGCTGCCTCGCCCGGACGCTCTCCGGGGAGGGCTGCCTCGTCCGGATGCTCTCCAGGGAGCGCTGCCTCGCCCGGGCACTGCTCAAGGGAGGGCGGCGGCTCACACGTCCGCGTACTTGGAGTCCGCCGCCGGGTCGAGCGCGAGCCGGTAGCCACGCTTGACCACCGTCTGGATCAGCTTGGGCGCCCCCAGGGCCGTCCGCAGCCGGGCCATCGCCGTCTCCACGGCGTGCTCGTCGCGCCCGGCGCCCGGGAGCGCGCGCAGCAGGTCGGAGCGGGCGACCACCCAGCCCGGCCGCCGGGACAGGGCGCGCAGCAGGGACATCCCCGCCGGCGGTACGGGCCGCAGGGCGCCGTCCACCATCACCGCGTGCCCGCGGATCTCCACCCGGTGGCCGGCGATGGGCAGCGTACGGGCGCGGGCGGGCAGTTCCTGGCACAGGAGCTGGACGAGCGGGCCGAGCCGGAAGCGTTCGGGCTGGACCGTGTCGATGCCGTGGGCCTGGAGCGGCAGCGCGGTGACGGGGCCGACGCAGGCGGGCAGTACGTCGTGGTTCAGGGCGGCGAGCAGTTCCGGCAACAGCCCGCGCTCCTCGGCCCGGGAGAGCAGGGACGCGGCGGCGGGCGCACTGGTGAAGGTGAGCGCGTCCAGGCCCCGGCTGACGGTCGCGTCGAGGAGCCGGTCCATCGGCCCGATGTCCTCCGGCGGCATCCACCGGTACACCGGCACCCCCACCACCTCGGCGCCCCCCTCGCGCAGTGCCTCCACGAAGCCCGGCAGCGGCTCGCCGTGCAGCTGGACGGCGATACGGAGGCCGTCGACGCCTTCCTCGAGCAGCCGGTCGAGCACCTCGGCCATGGACTCCGAGCTCGGCGACCACTCCTCGGTCAGCCCGGCCGCCCGTATGGCGCCCTTGACCTTCGGGCCGCGCGCGAGCAGCCGCACCCCGCGCAGCCGGGCGAGCAGATCCTCGCCGAGCCCCCAGCCGTCGGCGGCCTCCACCCAGCCGCGGAAGCCGATCGCGGTGGTGGCGACCGCGATGTCCGGCGCCCGGTCGATCAACTCCTTGGTGGCGGCGAGCAGTTCCCCGTCGTCGGCGAGCGGCACGATACGCAGGGCCGGCGCGTGCAGCACGGACGCGCCGCGCCGCTGGAGCAGGGCCCCCAGCTCGTCGGCCCGTCGCGCGGCCGTCACGCCCACGGTGAACCCCTCGAGAGGCCCGTGTTCTGGTCGCTGCTGGTTGTCGTACATGGCTCTCGTCCCGCACTCGAGTCGGCATACCGGTGCTCACGCGGTCGTGAACACCGGTCGTACGCGTCCTACCTACATGCCGACCGAGCCTGTCAACGGCTCGTGACAGGCTCGGTTCGGCTTCATGTCGCTGGTGTTACGTCACACCTCGGCGTAGCTGAGCTGCTGCTTCGCCTCCGAGGTGGAAGCGTTGGCCTGAGGTTGGGCGGCCGGGCGGCGAAGGTATACGGCCCAGGTGACCACGAAGGCCACGGCGTAGAAGGCGAGGAAGGCGACGAAGGCGCCGGTGCCGGAGCCGTAGGAGAGGAAGGACTGCCGGAAGGCGAGGTTGATGCCGACGCCGCCGAGCGCGCCCACGGCGCCGATGAGACCCATGGAGGCGCCGGACAGCCGCCGGCCGTACGCGGCGGCCTCCTCACCCTCGAGCCCCTTCGCGACGGCCTTGGCCTGGAAGATGCCGGGGATCATCTTGTACGTCGACCCGTTGCCGAGCCCGCTGAGCACGAAGAGCAGGACGAACGCGGCGGTGAACAGCGGCAGCGACTTCTGCATGCTCGCGAAGACCAGGACGGCCGTGGCCGCGCCCATGGCGACGAAGTTCCACAGGGTGATCTTCGAGCCGCCGTAGCGGTCGGCGAGCCAGCCGCCCACGGGCCGGATCAGCGAACCGAGCAGCGGGCCGATGAAGGTGACGTACGCCGCCTGCAGCGGGGTGCGCCCGAACTGGTTCTGCAACACCTGCCCGAAGGCGAAGCTGTAGCCGATGAACGAGCCGAAGGTGCCGATGTAGAGGAAGGACATGATCCAGGTGTGGGCGTCCTTCGCGGCGTCCCGGGCGGCGCCGGTGTCGTTCTTCACGGAGGCGAGGTTGTCCATGAAGAGGGCGGCGAGCACGGCGGCGACGACGATCAGCGGGATGTAGATCCCGAGCAGCACGCGCGGCCCGCCGCTCGCGCCGATGATCGCCAGGGCGACGAGCTGGATCACCGGCACGCCGATGTTGCCGCCGCCCGCGTTGAGGCCGAGGGCCCACCCCTTCTTCCGCAGCGGGAAGAAGGCGTTGATGTTGGTCATCGAGGACGCGAAGTTGCCACCGCCGATGCCGGCGAGCAGCCCGACGATCAGGAAGGTGGAGAAGGAGGTCCCCGGCTTCATCACGACGAAGGCGGCGATCGTCGGGATGAGCAGCAGGCTCGCGGAGATGATCGTCCAGTTGCGCCCGCCGAAGACGGCGACCGCGAAGGTGTAGGGCACGCGGACGACGGCGCCGACGAGCGTGACCATGGACGTCAGCATGAACTTGTCGGCGGGGGTCAGCCCGTACTGCGGGCCCATGAAGAGCACGAGCACGGACCACATGGTCCAGATCGAGAACCCGATGTGCTCGGAGAAGACGGAGAACAGCAGGTTGCGCCGGGCGATCTTCTCCCCGGTCTCGTTCCAGAACGTCTCGTCCTCGGGATCCCACTGCTGGATCCAGCGGCCTCCCCTGCCGGTGGCGGGGGCTGTGCTCGGGGCTGTCATGACGCCTCCACGGTTCTGCGGTGCCCGGTGTCGGTACGCGGTGATGAGTCCCGAAGGTAGGGAGGACGCGTTTCCGCCCTGTGGCACCGGGTGACCGGAAGGGAACGTTGCTCTCACCGAGTGGGAAGCGGCGCGGTGAGGCGGCGACCGGGCGTTGTCAGACCCGTCTGCCAGGGTGTGTGCGTACGGGGGCGGTCCGGGTGCCGCCCGGACCGGCGCCGGAGGGGGAGCGGTGGCGGCACGCGGCGACGGCTGGGCAGGCCTGGTCCGTCAGGACCGGCGCGACGTCGAGGTCGTCCGGCGGCGCCTCGATCAGGGCGCGGATCCGCAGGCGTGGGGCGGAGGACGGCCGCTGCAGTGCCCTGAAGACCCTGAACGCCATGAACGCTCTGAAAGGAAAGGAAGCCAGGGGAAACGACGGGAAGGGAGACCTTCCGCATAGCTCGCAGAAAAAGGAGTTACCGAAAAATCTGACTGAAATCGGGCAGTGCGCACCCTGATCTCGACAATTCCTCCACCGAAGTCCAGCCAAATTTTCACACGGCGATCTTGACGGTTTCCGGAGTGAAGCGGCTGCCGGTGTGACCTGGGTCTCTCCGCTCGGGCGGCCGTATGTCCCGTTGGGGGAGAAATGGGTGCCCGGGAACAGGGGCTTCCACACCTTCTCCAAGAAATTTCTGATGTCGCTTTGAACACAACGGCCCCTTCGCGCGTACCCGGATGTGAGCGACCGACTGGGGGAACCCCCGGACACCGGAGGTAGGCGTGCGCAAGGATTCCGCCGTGGCTGATGAACGAAAGCGGCCCAGGGCCCGACATCGCATGACCTCGTCCTCGGCGTCCTCGACCGAGCCGGACGAGGAGCTGATGCGTGCCCTGTATCGAGAACATGCGGGACCCCTGCTCGCCTACGTGCTGCGCCTGGTCGCGGGCGACCGGCAGCGCGCCGAGGACGTCGTGCAGGAGACGCTCATCCGTGCCTGGAAGAACGCCGGCCAGCTCAACCGAGCGACCGGTTCGGTACGCCCCTGGCTGGTGACGGTCGCCCGGCGCATCGTCATCGACGGCCACCGCAGCCGGCAGGCCCGGCCGCAGGAGGTCGACCCGTCGCCGCTGGAGGTCATCCCCGCGGAGGACGAGATCGACAAGGCGTTGTGGCTGATGACACTGTCGGACGCGCTGGAAGACCTGACCCCTGCCCACAGGGAGGTCCTGGTCGAAACGTACTTCAAAGGGCGTACGGTCAACGAGGCGGCCGAAACGCTCGGCATCCCCAGCGGAACGGTGCGCTCCAGGGTGTTCTACGCCCTGCGGTCGATGAAGCTGGCACTGGAGGAGCGGGGGGTGACGGCATGAGCAACCTGTACGGGGGATTCGGCAATGGTGGCCCCGGGGCCGTGAGAGGCGGTCCCCAGGGGCAGGGCGACATCCACGAAACCGTCGGCGCCTACGCCCTCGGCATCCTGGACGACGCGGAGGCGACCGCCTTCGAGGCGCACCTCGCCACCTGCGACTGGTGTGCCCAGCAGCTCGACGACCTGGCCGGCATGGAACCGATGCTGGCCGCGCTCGCCGACATGCCGGGCAGCCAGGGCACCCCGGCCATCGGCGAATCCCTGTCCGCCAAACCCAGCCCACGGCTCGTCGAACGGCTGGTCGACGAGGTCTCCGAGCGGCGCGCCCAGAAGCGGCGGCGCGGCTTCTACCTCGTCGCGGCCGCCGCCGCGCTGATCATCGGCGGCCCGGTCGCCGTGATGGCGGTCAACGGCGGCGACGACGGCAACACCGGACACACGGTGGCGGCGGTCTCGCCCGCCAAGGCCGCCTTCCAGTCCATGACCGACAAGGTCTCGGCGACCGACCCGACCACCGGGGTCAGCGCCACGATCGCGATGCAGGCCAAGGACTGGGGCACCAGCGGCGCAATCGAGGTGAAGGGCGTCAAGGGCCCGCTCAAGTGCTCGTGGGTCGCCGTCGGCAAGAACGGCGAGCGCGAGACGCTGGCCTCCTGGTCCGTCCCGAAGTGGGGCTACGGCATCCCCGACGGCAAGACGGAGGAGTCGAAGAACCCGCTCTACGTGAGCGGCGCCGCCGCCTTCACACCGAACCAGATCGACCACTTCGAGCTCATGACGTTCGACGGGAAGAAGCTGGTGGAGGTGAAGGCGTAGGCGTCGCCCACCGGCTGAGCGCTTCCCGCGGCGTGCGTCCGGGTCACGCCGCGGGTCGACGTGTGCGCGGTTCGGGGCGGGCCGTAGCCTCCCCGGTCCCCCTTCGCGTACGGTGGACGGCTGCTCAGCACGTCAGAAGGGGGCCCGGTGGCCGCTCAGGTTCAACAGGAAACCGCGCTCGGCCCGGTCGGCAAGTCCGCGCACGACTCGCTCCGTGACCGGGAGATCAGCGTCGAACAGGAACACCTGGACCGGGTGTACCAGCGCCTCGAGGAGAAGATCCACGAGGCGGAGTTCCTGATGAACGACGCCGCCCGGCGCGGCCAGGTCGGCACGCCAGGCGCGCTCGCCGAGCGCGACGCCCAGGTGTTCCGGGCCGGCATCCACCTCAACCGGCTCAACAACGAGTTCGAGGACTTCCTCTTCGGCCGGATCGACCTGCTGCTCGGCAAGGACGGCAAGAAGGGACCCGACGGCGCGTACACGGCCGTCGAGCCCGCCGAGGGCGCGGTGCGCTCCGACAACACCGCCGACATCGCCGAGACCCTGCACATCGGCCGCATCGGCGTCCTCGACCAGGACTACGCGCCGCTGGTCATCGACTGGCGGGCACCCGCCGCCGCCCCCTTCTACCGCTCGACCCCGGTCGACCCCGGGCGGGTCGTGCGCCGCCGGGTCATCCGCTCCAAGGGGCGCAGGGTGCTCGGCGTCGAGGACGACCTGATGCGCCCCGAGCTGACGGCCTTCCTCGACGGCCACGAGTTGCCCGTCATCGGCGACGGCGCCCTGATGGCCGCCCTCGGCCAGGCCCGCACCCACACCATGCGGGACATCGTGGCCTCCATCCAGGCGGAGCAGGATCTTGTCATCCGCGCCCCCGCCGCCTCCGTGACCTACGTCGAGGGCGGCCCCGGCACCGGCAAGACCGCCGTCGCCCTGCACCGGGCCGCGTACCTGCTGTACCAGGACCGGCGCCGCTACGCGGGCGGCATCCTGATCGTCTCGCCCACCCCGCTGCTCGTCGCCTACACCGAGGGCGTCCTGCCGTCGCTCGGCGAGGAGGGCCAGGTCGCGATCCGCGCCATCGGCTCGCTCGTCGACGGCGTCGAGGCCACGCTCTACGACTCCCCGTCCGTGGCCCGTGCCAAGGGCTCCTCCCGCATGCTCAAGGTGCTGCGGAAGGCGGCCCGCGGCGCCCTGGAGCTGAGCGGCGCACCGGAGCGGCTGCGGGTCGTCGCCTTCGGCCGCCGCCTGGAGCTGGAGGCGGAGCAGCTGGAGCGGATCCGGCGCACCGCCCTCACCGGTACGGCGCCCGTCAACCTGCTGCGTCCGCGCGCCCGCAAGCTGCTCCTGGACGCCCTGTGGGCGCAGTCCGGCGCGGGGAACCGGCACGCCGACCCCGAGCTGGCCGCCGAGCTGCGGTCCTCCTTCGACGAGGACATCACCTCCGAGGACACCTTCATCGCGTTCCTGGACGCCTGGTGGCCCGAGCTGACCCCCCGGTCGGTCGTTGCGGCGATGGCCGACGAGAAGCGGCTCGGCCGCTGGGCGCGGCGGGTCCTCACCCCCGGCGAGGTGCGCAGGGTCGCGCGCTCGCTGAAGCGGGACGGGTACTCCGTGCACGACATCGCCCTGCTCGACGAGCTCCAGGCCGTCCTCGGCCTGCCGGCCCGCCCGAAGAAGCGGCGCGAGCTGGACCCGCTCGACCAGCTGACCGGGCTCGAGGAGCTGATGCCCGTCCGCGAGGAGTCGCAGCGCGAGCGCGCCGAGCGGCTGGCGCAGGAGCGCACCGAGTACGCGCACGTGATCGTCGACGAGGCGCAGGACCTCACGCCGATGCAGTGGCGGATGATCGGGCGCCGCGGCCGGCACGCGACCTGGACCGTCGTCGGCGACCCGGCCCAGTCGTCCTGGTCCGACCCGGACGAGGCGGCCGAGGCCCGCGACGAGGCCCTGGGCACCCGTCCGCGCCGCCGCTTCACGCTCACGGTCAACTACCGCAACCCCGCCGAGATCGCCGACCTGGCGTCGAAGGTCCTCGCGCTCGCCATGCCGGGCTCCACCGCCCCCACGGCCGTCCGCTCGACCGGCGTCCAGCCGCGCTTCACGGTGATACGGGACTCGATGGGGCGGACCGTCCGGGAGGAGGCCGCCCGGCTCCTCGACCTCGTCGACGGCACGGTCGGCGTCGTCGTCGCCATGAACCGGCGCGAGGAGGCGGCCCGCTGGCTGGACGGTCTCGGCGACCGGGTGGTGGCCCTCGGCAGCCTGGAGGCCAAGGGCCTGGAGTACGACGCGACGGTCGTCGTCTCGCCCGCGGAGATCGCCGACGAGAGCCCCGCGGGGCTGCGCGTGCTGTACGTGGCGCTCACCCGGGCGACGCAGCAGCTGACGGTGGTCTCGGGACAGCGGGACGAGCCGGACGCTGCCGGGGTGCCGGACCTGCTGCGGGACTGAGGCCCGGGGCGGGGGCCGCCCTGTACGCGAGATGAACTCCGGGTACGGGAATGGCCTTACGGGATCCGTTTGTTAGCCTGGATGTGGCACCGGCCCGATCCAAGCCCCCGGGCCCAACCTTAGTCGCTACGAGCGACCACTTGCCGCGAGGCGAGCATGGCGGGTCGGTGTCACTGACTTGTGGAGAGGTCCGCGTCCTTGTGTGACGCGGGCCTCTCTCGTTGTGCGGCGTGCCTCTGCGACCGCCCCGTGGGCTTTCGTATCGTGGAAGCCGCTTTCCGAACGTAACCCGTGCCGACGAACAAAACGTTCGCAAATCCGGGGCGACTACCGCGTACTCTCCGGTAGGTGCGACGATCGGACGGCATCCGCGACACATCCGCGACACGGTGAAAGCAGAGGAAGTCGGCCATGGCAACGGCGCCCAGCGTCTCCTACTCGATGACGGTCCGGTTGGAGGTGCCCGCGAGCGGAACCGCCGTCTCGCAGCTCACCACCGCCGTGGAGTCCTCCGGAGGCTCGGTGACCGGCCTCGACGTCACCGCGTCCGGCCACGAGAAGCTCCGCATCGACGTCACCATCGCCGCCACCTCCACCGCGCACGCGCAGGAGATCGTCGAGAAGCTGCGCGGCATCGAGGGCGTCACGCTGGGCAAGGTCTCGGACCGTACGTTCCTCATGCACCTCGGCGGCAAGATCGAGATGGCGTCGAAGCACCCCATCCGCAACCGTGACGACCTGTCCATGGTCTACACGCCGGGTGTGGCGCGCGTGTGCATGGCGATCGCCGAGAACCCCGAGGACGCCCGCCGCCTGACCATCAAGCGCAACTCCGTTGCGGTCGTGACGGACGGCTCCGCCGTGCTCGGCCTCGGCAACATCGGCCCGAAGGCCGCGCTGCCCGTCATGGAGGGCAAGGCGGCCCTCTTCAAGCGGTTCGCCGGCATCGACGCCTGGCCGATCTGCCTCGACACCCAGGACACCGACGCGATCGTCGAGATCGTCAAGGCGATCGCCCCCGGGTTCGCCGGCATCAACCTCGAGGACATCTCCGCGCCGCGCTGCTTCGAGATCGAGGCACGGCTGCGCGAGGCGCTCGACATCCCCGTCTTCCACGACGACCAGCACGGCACGGCGATCGTGGTGCTGGCCGCCCTCACCAACGCACTTCGCGTGGTGGGCAAGGACATCGAGAACGTCCGCGTCGTGATGTCCGGCGCCGGCGCGGCCGGTACGGCGATCCTCAAACTGCTGCTCGCGGCGGGCGTGAAGAACGCGGTGGTGGCCGACATCCACGGTGTCGTGCACGCCGGCCGCGAGGACCTCGTGGACGCCGCGCCGGACTCGGCGCTGCGCTGGATCGCCGACAACACCAACCAGGAGGGCCTGACCGGCACGCTGAGGGAGGCGGTGCGCGGCGCCGACGTCTTCATCGGTGTCTCCGCGCCGAACGTGCTCGACGGCAACGACGTGGCGGCCATGGCGGACGGCGCGATCGTGTTCGCGCTCGCGAACCCGGACCCCGAGGTCGACCCCGCAATCGCCCGTCAGACGGCGGCTGTTGTGGCCACCGGGCGCTCCGACTTCCCGAACCAGATCAACAACGTGCTGGTGTTCCCGGGCGTCTTCCGCGGTCTGCTGGACGCGCAGTCCCGCACGGTCAACACGGAGATGATGCTGGCGGCCGCGCAGGCCCTCGCGGATGTGGTGACCGAGGGCGAGCTGAACCCGAACTACATCATTCCGAGCGTCTTCAACGACAAGGTCGCGGGCGCGGTCGCCGGAGCGGTGCGGGAGGCCGCGAAGGCGGCGGGCGCTTCGGCGACGGCGGACGAGTAGGGATTCTGTGCCGCTGCTGTGACCATCGCCACGGTGGCGGCCGACCGGCGCGTCGTGGAACCCCGGGTGCCCGGCCGACCTCTATGGTGGCGGCCGGGCTCGGACCCCCCGGAACCTGCGATCTGTCGCGGAAAGCGGACGGAACGTCACCGCCGGACGGCGGTGGCGCCCTTCGTGTGACTCCCAAGGGTGTTCTCACGACTCCTACGGGTGCCGGATTGGCTTTCCCGCCGCAGGTGGGGGCAGGATGCGTCTTCGGGCGCGAGGGTCTGACGACGGACCCGGGTCCGGGGACTCACCGAGGACCCTGGCAGCATCGGCTTCGCCGTGCCCAACATGCGGCTCCGCCGCGTGGCACGCCTCAACGGCAAGAAGAACACGGGAGTAACAACATGAACCGCAGTGAGCTGGTGGCCGCGCTGGCCGACCGCGCCGAGGTGACCCGCAAGGACGCCGACGCCGTGCTGGCCGCGTTCGCCGAGACCGTCGGCGAGGTCGTCGCCAAGGGCGACGAGAAGGTCACCATCCCTGGCTTCCTCACCTTCGAGCGCACCCACCGTGCCGCTCGCACCGCGCGCAACCCGCAGACCGGCGACCCCATCCAGATCCCGGCCGGCTACAGCGTGAAGGTCTCCGCGGGCTCCAAGCTCAAGGAAGCCGCCAAGGGCCAGTGATCCTGCCGTTCGTGCGCCACGGGACGGCGCACGACGCCGTGACGCCACAGGACGGCGCAGCAAGGCCGCCGCACCGCCACAGGGCGGTGTGACGAAGCCTGACCGCCACAGGCGGCGTGACGAGGCCCTACCTGCCGTAGGACGGCGAGACGAGGCCGCGCCCGTCGCAGGGACGGCGCGATGAGGCCGTACCGCCACGGGACGGCGAGTGACGAGCCCGGCAAGCTCCTCGCGACGGCGTACGGGCCCAGCAAGGCCAAAAGGGGCGGTCACCCGGATCAGGGTGACCGCCCCTTCGCATGGGCGACGCTCCGCGGGAGGTCAGCCGAGTGCGTTGCCGGGCAGTTCGACCTTCGCGCCCAGCTCCATCAGCTTCTCCATGAAGTTCTCGTAGCCGCGGTTGATCAGGTCGATGCCGTGGACGCGGGACGTGCCCTCGGCCGCCAGGGCCGCGATCAGGTAGGAGAAGCCGCCGCGCAGGTCGGGGATGACCAGGTCCGCGCCCTGCAGCTTCGTCGGGCCCGAAACCACCGCGGAATGCAGGAAGTTGCGCTGGCCGAAGCGGCAGTCGGAGCCGCCGAGGCACTCACGGTAGAGCTGGATGTGCGCGCCCATCTGGTTCAGCGCGGAGGTGAAGCCGAGCCGGGACTCGTACACCGTCTCGTGGATGATCGACAGGCCCGTCGCCTGGGTCAGGGCCACGACCAGCGGCTGCTGCCAGTCCGTCTGGAAGCCGGGGTGCACGTCCGTCTCCAGCGCGATCGACTTCAGCTGCCCGCCGGGGTGCCAGAACCGGATGCCCTCGTCGTCGATCTCGAACGCGCCGCCCACCTTGCGGTAGGTGTTCAGGAACGTCATCATCGACCGCTGCTGCGCGCCACGGACGTAGATGTTGCCGTTGGTCGCGAGCGCCGCCGACGCCCAGGACGCCGCCTCCAGCCGGTCCGGGAGGGCGCGGTGGGTGTAGCCGCCGAGCTTCTCCACACCGGTGATGCGGATCGTGCGGTCGGTGTCCATCGCGATGATCGCGCCCATCTTCTGCAGCACGCAGATCAGGTCCTCGATCTCCGGCTCCACCGCCGCGTTGGACAGCTCGGTGACACCCTCGGCGAGCACCGCCGTCAGCAGCACCTGCTCGGTCGCGCCGACGGACGGGTACGGCAGCCGGATCTTCGTGCCGCGCAGCCCCTTGGGCGCCTCCAGGTACTGGCCGTCCGCCCGCTTCTCGATGACCGCGCCGAACTGCCGCAGCACGTCGAAGTGGAAGTCGATCGGCCGGCCGCCGATGTCGCAGCCGCCGAGACCCGGGATGAACGCGTGGCCCAGCCGGTGCAGCAGCGGACCGCAGAACAGGATCGGGATGCGCGACGAGCCCGCGTGGGCATCGATGTCCGCGACGTTCGCGCTCTCGACGTGCGTCGGGTCGAGCACCAGCTCACCCGGCTCCTCGCCCGGACGGACCGTCACACCGTGCAGCTGCAGCAGCCCCCGGACGACGCGCACGTCGCGGATGTCGGGCACGTTGCGCAGTCTGCTCGGGGCACTGCCCAGAAGGGCGGCGACCATGGCCTTCGGTACGAGGTTCTTCGCACCGCGGACACGGATCTCGCCCTCGAGCGGGGTGCCGCCGTGGACAAGGAGGACATCGTCGTTGACGGTCATGAATCTCGCGTTCCGTGGAGTGGGGCAGGGGCCGAAGACGTAAGCGTAATGGCCGCGTACCCCCCTTCAGTAAGCCCAAGTGGCTTCAAGGAAGGTCATAGCTTTGCCACAACACGAACGGTGCGGAGGCGGACGCGAGGGGTTACCGGGGCGTACATGCGCCCGCGGCGCACCCATGAGCCCTGAGCTGCATTCACCCACCTACCCCCGTTGCCTCCCCATCCGAAGGCAAGATGCGGGATCATGTCTGCCATGACCGAGGTGTCCTCGCTCACAGGGCGGCTGCTCGTGGCCACCCCCGCCCTGGCGGACCCGAACTTCGACCGCGCTGTGGTGCTGCTCCTCGACCACGACGAGGAGGGCTCGCTCGGCGTGGTCCTCAACCGCCCCACGCCCGTTGACGTGGGGGACATCCTGGAGGGCTGGGCGGACCTCGCGGGCGAGCCCGGTGTCGTCTTCCAGGGCGGACCCGTGTCGCTGGACTCGGCGCTCGGTGTCGCGGTGATCCCCGGCGGCGCGTCCCCGGACCACGCCCCGCTCGGCTGGCGACGGGTGCACGGCGCGATCGGTCTGGTCGACCTCGAGGCCCCTCCGGAACTGCTCGCCAAGGCGCTCGGCTCCCTGCGCATCTTCGCCGGGTACGCCGGCTGGGGGCCGGGCCAGCTGGAGGACGAGCTGGTGGACGGGGCGTGGTACGTCGTCGAGTCGGAACCCGGCGACGTGTCGTCCCCGGCCCCGGAGAAACTCTGGCGTGACGTGCTGCGACGCCAGCGCAGCGAGCTGGCGATGGTGGCGACGTACCCGGACGACCCTACGCTCAACTGATACGTGCGGGCTTCAGTACGCTTGGCCCTATGAGCACTCTTGAGCCAGAGCGCGGTACCGGTACGGGGACCCTCGTAGAGCCGACGCCGCAGGTGTCGCACGGCGACGGCGACCACGAGCGCTTCGCCCACTACGTCCAGAAGGACAAGATCATGGCGAGCGCCCTGGACGGCACTCCCGTCGTGGCGCTGTGCGGCAAGGTGTGGGTCCCGGGACGCGACCCGAAGAAGTACCCCGTCTGCCCGATGTGCAAGGAGATCTACGACTCCATGGGCAGCGGCGGCGACGAGGGCAAGGGCGGCGACAAGTAGGCGACCGCTCGGCTGCCTGACGACCGCTGGGTTCCCGGGACGCGTGTGGGGAGCGTCCCGGGAGCCTTTGTGCCTGCTGCCGGTGGATCGGGAGTGCGTCTTCGAACTGCGGTGAATCCGCCCTCGGGGCCGGGCCGGGCGTGAAGACTGGCGGCATGCCTGAGTTTCCGTACTCCCTCCCCCCGGGGCTCGACGCGCACCTGGTCCCCGCCCCCACCCGGATGTCCCCTTCGATCGGCGGCGGCACGGGACACGTCGTCGACGAGGACACCCGGATCGAGACGACGGGCCCCGGCGCCGAGCGCGTCGCGCGGTGGCTGCGGGCGGCCGTCGGCGCCGCGACCGGGCTTTTGCTGCCGTCGGCCGGCGACCACGGGAACCGGGTTCTGCTGCGCATCGTCCCCGGACTCGAAGAGGAACTGGGCAGCCCTGAGGCGTACCGCTTCACCGCCGACCGCCACGACGTCGTCATCGACGGCGCGAGCGAGGCCGGCCTGTTCTGGGGCGCCCAGACCTTCCGCCAGCTGCTTGGGCCGGAGGCCTTCCGCCGTGCCCCGGTGACCGGGAAACGTCAGTGGGAGGTGCCCGCGGTGACGATCCAGGACGCCCCCCGCTTCCGCTGGCGCGGCCTCCTGCTCGACGTGGCCCGGCACTTCATGCCCAAGGACGGCGTCCTGCGCTACCTGGACCTGATGGCCGTCCACAAGCTCAACGTCCTCCACCTCCACCTCACCGACGACCAGGGCTGGCGGCTGGAGATCAAGCGCTACCCGAGGCTCACCGAGGTCGGTGCCTGGCGGGCGCGCACCAGATTCGGCCACCGGGCCTCGCCGCTGTGGGAGGAGAAGCCGCACGGCGGTTTCTACACGCAGGACGACATCCGCGAGATCGTCGCGTACGCGGCCGAGCGGCACATCACCGTCGTCCCCGAGGTCGACGTCCCCGGGCACAGCCAGGCGGCCATCGCCGCGTACCCGGAACTGGGCAACTCCGACGTGATCGACACGACCTCCCTCAGGGTCTGGGACGACTGGGGCATCAACCCCAACGTACTCGCCCCCACCGACACCACCCTGCGGTTCTACGAGGGGGTGTTCGAGGAGGTCCTGGAACTGTTCCCGTCACCCTTCGTCCACATCGGCGGCGACGAGTGCCCCAAGGACCAGTGGCGGCGCTCGCCGGCCGCGCAGGCGCGCATCAAGGAGCTGGGGCTCGCGGACGAGGACGAGCTCCAGGCGTGGTTCGTGCGCCACTTCGACACCTGGCTCACCGCACGCGGACGCCGGCTCGTCGGCTGGGACGAGATCCTCGAGGGCGGGACTCCAGTCGAAGGGCGCGCCCCTGTGGAAGGCGACGAGGCGGAGGGAGCGAAGCGACCGCTCGACGAGGTGGGTGCACCCCCGGCCGAAGGCCGGGGGAGTCGACAGGGGTCACGAGCGTCCGGAGGTGGGACGACGAAATTGGGCCTCGCGGACGGTGCGACCGTCTCCTCATGGCGCGGGTACGCCGGCGGGATCACGGCGGCGCGCGCCGGCCACGACGTCGTCATGTGCCCCGAGCAGCAGGTGTATCTGGACCACCGTCAGGACGCCGGCGCCGACGAGCCGGTGCCCATCGGGTACGTGCGCACCCTGGAGGACGTCTACCGATTCGAGCCGGTTCCACCGCAGTTGACGCCGCGGGAGGCGCGGCACGTTCTCGGCACCCAGGCCAACCTCTGGACCGAGGTGACGGAGGATCAGGGGCGCGTCGACTACCAGGCGTTTCCCCGGCTCGCGGCGTTCGCCGAGGTCGCCTGGAGCGCGCTTCCCGTCCCGGCCGAGCGCGACTTCGCGGACTTCGAGCGGCGCATGGCCGCCCACTACCGCCGTCTGGACGCCCTGGGAGTCGCCTACCGGCCGCCCACGGGCCCGCTTCCGTGGCAGCGGCGACCCGGGGTGCTCGGACGCCCGATCGAGGGTGCGCCCCCGAACGTGTGAGGTGGCGGACGGAGGGCAGGCGAGGCGCCGGGTCGGCTGGAAACGTACCCCGGCATGGGAAAAGCAGTGCAAGGAACGCCGAAGAGCCGCAATGCACCCCCATCGGGGATGTCGTGGCAAAACGGTCCATCCCCCTGGTCGGAGGGGCGAATGCCTCCTAGCGGACCCCCGCGTCGGAGGCCGTGAAAGATGTGCCAGAGTTGCCACGTCCGCCCTGTCAGCACGTACCGTACGGCAACACAGGTGGGACCAGGGGGCAGCGGGAAGGGGCAGCCGGTTTTGACCACGCACGCACCGCAGGCGGCGCAGACCGTGACGCTGCCCGCCTCGCTGGACGAGGCCGTGGCGGCCCTCGCCGCCCATCCGGCCGCCGTCCCCGTGGCGGGCGGCACCGACCTCATGGCCGCCGTGAACTCGGGGCAGCTGCGGCCCGCCGCACTGGTCGGCCTCGGCCGCATCAGCGAGATCCGCGGCTGGCAGTACCAGGACGGCCACGCGCTGCTCGGCGCCGGCCTCACCCACGCGCGCATGGGCCGCCCCGACTTCGCGGCCCTCATCCCCGCCCTCGCGGCGGCGGCGCGCGCGGCCGGCCCGCCGCACATCCGCAACGCCGGCACCCTCGGCGGCAACATCGCGTCGGCCGCCCCCACCGGGGACGCGCTTCCGGTGCTCGCCGCCCTGGAGGCCACGCTGATCATCGCCGGCCCGGGCGGGGCACGCCGGGAGATCCCGGTCTCGCACCTGCTGGCCGGCGTGGAGATGCTGCGCGCCGGAGAACTCATCGGCTACGTGCGCGTGCCGCTGCTGCACGCCCCCCAGGTCTTCCTGAAGGCGACCGGCCGCACCGGACCCGGGCGGGCGATGGCGTCGGTGGCGCTGGTGCTGGACCCGGCCCGGCGCGGGGTGCGCTGCGCCGTCGGTGCCATAGCGCCGATGCCGCTGCGCCCGCTGGAGGCCGAGCAGTGGGTCGCGCAGCTCATCGACTGGGACAACAACCGCGCGATCGTCCCGGAGGCCCTGAACGCCTTCGGGGAGTACGTCGCCGCGGCCTGCATCCCCGATCCGGCGCCCGCGGAGGACGGCACCGTGCAGCAGCTTCCGCCCGCCGTACTGCACCTGCGGCGCACCGTCGCCGCGCTGGCCCGACGAGCACTGGGGAGGGCACTGTCGTGACGGACGACCAGCACCCGGAGGAAGCCCGCCGGCAGGGCACCAACGGCTCCTGGGAGCGGCTGCCGCAAGGGGACTACGACGACGGCGCCACCGCCTTCGTCCAGCTCCCGGAGGGCGGGATCGACGCCCTCCTCGCCTCCGACAGCCCGCTGGCCGCGCCGGGCCACGGCTACGTGCCGCCGAGCTTCACCCCGCAGGAGGGCACGGGCGCCGAGGAGCACGGCGGGAACTGGGGCGCGCCCGCCGAGGGCGCCCACTGGCCGGGAGCCACGCAGGAGGGTACGGGGGACCGGTTCGCGTACAACCCCGGCTCGACCGGGCAGTGGAGCTTCGAGGAGGCCCAGGCCGCGCGGGAGCCCGCGCCCGGGCACGACGTCACCGGGCAGTGGTCGATCCCGGTCGCGGGCGGTGATCTCCCGGACGAGTCGGGGGAGTTCACCACGTCGTCGCTCGTCGAGCAGTGGGGCGGCACCCCGCCCGCGACGCTGCCGGGCGGCGCGCCCGCGCCCTGGGCGACGGAGGCGGCCGTGCCGTCGTGGCACGGGCAGGAGACCGCCGCGCAGACGCCCGAGGAGGCCCCTGGGGAGCCGTCCGACGGGTCGTACGAGGGATACGAGCAGCCGAGGGCGGATGGTGCTTCCGAGGCGCCAGAGGCCGCCCAGGAGCCGTCCGAGGCCGCCGATGCCTCCGACGCGGCCGACGGCACCTCCGGCGTCACCTCGGACGGCACCTCCGGCGCCGAGGAGGCACCGGCTCCCGAAGCGGCCCGGCACCCCGAGCCCGACGCGGCCCCCGGGCCCGCCGGCGCCCAGGACCCGCCCCCGGATCGGGCCGCCGCGCCCGCGGCCCCGCACGACGAGCACCCCCTGGCCTCGTACGTCCTGCGGGTGAACGGCGCCGACCGGCCCGTCACCGACGCCTGGATCGGCGAGTCGCTGCTGTACGTGCTGCGCGAGCGGCTCGGACTCGCCGGCGCCAAGGACGGCTGCTCGCAGGGCGAGTGCGGCGCCTGCAACGTGCAGGTCGACGGACGGCTCGTCGCCTCCTGCCTGGTGCCCGCCGTCACCGCCGCGGGCAGTGAGGTCCGTACGGTCGAGGGACTCGCCGTCGAGGGACAGCCCTCCGACGTGCAGCGGGCGCTCGCCCGGTGCGGCGCCGTGCAGTGCGGCTTCTGCGTGCCCGGTATGGCGATGACCGTGCACGACCTGCTGGAGGGCAACCCGGCGCCGACCGACCTCGAGGCCCGCCAGGCGCTGTGCGGCAACCTGTGCCGCTGCTCCGGCTACCGGGGCGTCCTGCAGGCCGTCCAGGAGGTCGTCGCCGAGCGGGAGGCGCACCGCGCCGAGGCCGATCCGGCACCGGACGGCGACGAACCGCGCATCCCGCACCAGGCGGGCCCCGGAGAGGGCGGCGTCCACCTCGACGCGTTCGGCAACGTGACCCCGAACGACCACCCGTACGGCCAGGACGGAGGCCAGGCGTGAGCAACGAAGCCGCCACCGCGACCACCGCGGCGGCCGTACCCGCCCCCGAGCCGCTGCCGCACGGCATCGGAGCCTCCCTGCCGTCCGCCGACGCCCGTGCCAAGACCGAGGGCACCTTCCCGTACGCGGCCGACCTGTGGGCCGAGGGCCTGCTGTGGGCGGCCGTCCTGCGCTCGCCGCACCCGCACGCGCGCATCCTGTCCATCGACACCAGCCACGCGCGCGAGATGCCCGGCGTGCGGGCCGTCCTCACCCATGAGGACGTGCCCGCGGGCGCGCTGCACGGACGCGGCACCGTCGACCGGCCCGTCTTCGCCTCCGACGTCGTACGCCACCACGGGGAGGCCATCGCGGCCGTCGCCGCCGACCACCCCGACACCGCCCGCATGGCCGCCGCGGCCGTCATCGTCGAGTACGAGGTGCTCGACCCGGTCACCGACCCCGAGCAGGCGTTCGAGGCGGAGCCGCTGCACCCGGACGGCAACCTGATCCGCCACATCCCGCTGCGCCACGGCGACCCGGACGCGGTCGGCGAGGTCGTCGTCGAGGGCCTGTACCGCATCGGCCGCCAGGACCCCGCCCCCATCGGCGCGGAGGCCGGCCTCGCCGTGCCCCGGCCCGACGGCGGGGTCGAGCTGTACCTCGCCTCCACCGACCCGCACACCGACCGGGACCGGGCCGCCGCCGTCTACGGCCTGGAACCGGACCGGGTGAAGGTCGTCGTCACCGGAGTGCCCGGCGCCACCGCGGACCGCGAGGACCAGGGCTTCCAGCTGCCGCTCGGGCTGCTGGCGCTGAAGACCGGCTGCCCGGTGAAACTGACCGCCAACCGCGAGGAGTCCTTCCTCGGCCACGTCCACCGCCATCCCACACTGCTGCGCTACCGCCACCACGCGGACGCCGAGGGCAGGCTGGTGAAGGTCGAGGCGCAGATCCTGCTGGACGCGGGCGCCTACGCGGACACCTCCTCCGACGCGCTCGCCGCCGCGGTCTCCTTCGCCTGCGGCCCGTACGTCGTCCCGAACGCCTTCATCGAGGGCTGGGCCGTCCGCACCAACAACCCGCCGTCGGGCCATGTGCGCGGCGAGGGCGCGATGCAGGTGTGCGCCGCGTACGAGGCGCAGATGGACAAGCTCGCCAAGAAGCTCGGCCTCGACCCGGCGGAGCTGCGGATGCGCAACGTCATGGCGACCGGCGACGTCCTGCCGACCGGCCAGACGGTGACGTGCCCCGCGCCGGTGGCCGAACTGCTCGAGGCCGTGCGGGACCACCCGCTGCCCCCGCTCCCCAAGGACACCCCCGAGGAGGAGTGGCTGCTGCCCGGCGGCCCCGAGGGCGCGGGCGAACCGGGCGCGGTCCGGCGGGGGGTGGGCTACGGCCTCGGCATGGTCCACATGCTCGGCGCGGAGGGTGCCGACGAGGTCTCCACGGCGACCGTGAAGGTCCAGGACGGCGTGGCGACGGTGCTGTGCGCGGCGGTGGAGACCGGCCAGGGCTTCGCGACCCTCGCCCGACAGATCGTCCAGGAGACCCTCGGCATCGACGAGGTGCACGTGGCCCCGGTCGACACCGACCAGCCGCCGGCGGGCGCGGGCTGCCGGGGCCGCCACACCTGGGTGTCGGGCGGCGCGGTCGAACGGGCGGCGAAGATGGTCCGCACCCAGCTGTTGCAGCCCCTGGCGCACAAGTTCGGCATGTCCACGGAACTGCTCCAGATCACGGACGGCAAGATCACGTCGTACGACGGGGTCCTGTCCACGACCGTGACGGAGGCGCTGGACGGCAAGGAACTGTGGGCCACCGCGCAGTGCCGCCCGCACCCGACCGAACCGCTGAACGAGACGGGCCAGGGCGACGCCTTCGTGGGGATCGCGTTCTGCGCGATCCGCGCCGTGGTGGACGTGGACATCGAGATCGGCTCGGTACGGGTCGTGGAGCTGGCGATGGCCCAGGACGTGGGCCGGGTGCTGAACCCGGCGCAGCTGGCCGCGCGCCTCGAGGCCGGGGTCACGCAGGGCGTCGGCATCGCGCTCACGGAGAACCTGCGCACGGCCCGCGGCGTGATCCGTCACCCCGACCTGACGGGCTACTCCCTGCCGACGGCCCTGGACGCCCCCGACATCAAGATCGTCAAACTCGTCGAGGAACGGGACGTGGTCGCCCCCTTCGGCGCGAAGGCGGTCAGCGCGGTACCTGTGGTGACGTCCCCGGCGGCGATCGCATCGGCGGTCCGCGCGGCGACGGGCCGCCCGGTCAACCGTCTGCCGATCCGGCCGCAGGCGGCGGTGGTGACGACGCAGTGAGCTCGTCGCCGGTGGAGGGCGTCGTCCTCGTCACCGGCGTGATGGCCGCGGGCAAGTCGACGTTGGCCCAGGCACTGGCGGAGAGACTGCCCCGCGCGGCACATGTGCGAGGCGATGTCTTCCGGCGGATGATCGTCTCCGGCCGAGAGGACTACGAGCCCGGCTCGGACGGCGAGGGCCTGGCCCAACTCCGGCTGCGGTACGGGCTGTCGACGGCGACTGCGGGCGCGTACGCGCGCGGGGTCCACGGCGGTCGTGCAGGACGTGGTGCTGGGCGGGGACCTGGCGCGGTATGTCGATCTGTTCCGGACGCGCCCACTGCACGTCGTGGTCCTCGCACCCCGACCGGAGGTGGTCGCGGCACGCGAGGCCGGGCGGCCGAAGACCGGGTACGGGGCATGGACGGTGGAGGACCTGGACAGGTCACTGCGGACCGAGACGCCGCGGATCGGTCTGTGGCTGGACACCTCGGACCTGACCGTGGAGGAGACGGTGGAGGCGATCCTGGCCGGGCGGGAGCGGGCACGGATCGGGTGAGGCGCGCAAGGACCGCTTATTGCTGCGGCGTTGTCAGTGGTGCCGCGTAAGGTTCTAGGCGTTGGGGGAGAGCTGCCCGGCAGGACCGTCTGTCCTGCCCTGTGGACGCTCTGGGCCAGGCACGGAACACACGGGGGCAAGACGATGGGCACGACTGACGCCTGTGGCGTGATCACGCCGACCGGGTCGGATCCGTACGCGCGGGGGTTCGGGACACCGTGCGGGCGGTCGGTGCTGCGGCGGGCGGCCGAACTGGTCGACGACGCGGAGAGACTCGCCGAGGAACTGCGCGACCAGATGGTCATCGGGGCGCTGCGCACCGTCGACCGCGATCTGGAGTCGCTCCTGCAGGGCGGCGCCACGGGGCGGGTACCCGCGACGTACGTCTCCTCGCGTCCCCCGGGCCCGATGGACCTCTCGCCGCTCGCGCCCTCCCTGGAGGCACTGCTGCGGCTCGCGGCGGTGACGGACGAACCGGCCGCCTCCCCGGGCGGGTTCGCCTCGCACGCCCTGATCCGTCCGCTGGCCCGGATCGCCCGCCCCGGCACGGGCCTCGCCCTGGACCTGCCGCCGCGGCTGCTGGACGAGGAGTTCGGCTCCGCCGCGATCGTGCGCTTCGAGGACGTCGACTTCCCCCGCACACTCACGCACGAACCGACCCGCCGTTTCCTGCGCGAGGTGGGCCTGCCGGAGACCGGCTACTGGTTCGAACTCGACACGGACCTGCCGCTGCCGACGCTGGCCGAGCACTACGCGGACGACGAGGGCGTCCCGGAGGACGACCTCCCTGACTGGGCGGACCGCCTGATACGCCTCGGCTGCCTGCTGGAGGACACGAGCCTGCTCCTCGACGGCGCCACCGGAGCGGTCCTGTGCTGGAGCGAGCCGGACGCGACCCTGCGCCCGCTCGACGCGGACATCTCCACCCTGGCCTTCACGGTGTGGCTGGCCCACCGCGACAAGAGAGTGGCGAGAGTTTAGTGAGACACGGCACTCACCCTCGCGTCGGCCGACGCCTGCCACGACCCGCTTGGCGTGACGCAGCCCTACGGCGAGGACGACGGCATCATGCGGATGATCATTACGGAGCAGGCGTTCGCCGTACTGCTGGTGGGCCACCAGGCGAAGACGATCACCGGCTTGCAGGTGACCTACCTCGGGTGACGCAGTTGCCCGGCATCCGGCCACTCGCGGCACCCCCGGAAGGGTGCCGCCCTGCTGTTGCGGCCATGATGGAAATCCGGTTGCTCTAGTTTTCTTCGCGCAGGGTGGCGTAAGCCGCCGCCACCGACGCGCAGTTGACCCGCGGGTTCCCGGCGGGCACCGACTGCTCCAGGTGCTGCAGGACGCTGAAGTCGTCCTCGTCTTCGACGCCGTTCTTCTTCAGGTCTTGCCGTGTGGCGTTGACGACGGCCGTCAGGCGCGGGCGGTCCTCCGTGCAGCGCGGTGCCAATGCGTCGAGAACCTGCTGGTACTCGCTGGCGGGCCGACCGTTGCCATCGAGGTCGGCCAGCTTCTGCGCCGGCCCAGGCGTCGACGCATGCGTGGCCAGGGTCCCGTTCGTCTTCGCTGACGACTTCGCTGCCGGACTGCTGTGGCTCGCTACAGGCGTCGCGGCTGCTGCCGAGGTGTCGTGTGTGGCGGCGTCCTTGACTCCAGAGACCATGCCCGCGATGAGAGGGGGAGCTGCGATCAGCACCCCGATGCCGATAGCGATCTTCTTTCCCCTGCTCAGCGGCTTCTTCGGCGCCGGAACGGGCTGCTGACTCATGATCCCCCCTGTACAGGCCGAGCGCCCCTCATCTCGGACGCGGCATCGGGACCGTACACCCCACATGCGCCAGTGCGTCATGAGCCCCCTCGTTTTCCCGGTGAGGAAGGGACGGGTATGTCCGAGGTCGGCGACCTGGCCCATGAGCGGGGCGCGCTCGTACAGGCCAACTGAGACGGGAACTGAGACGGGAACTGAGACGGACGACCCGAAAGGGCGGCTCCCCCGAAGGAGTGCCGCCCTTTCGTTTTGCCCGGTCAAGGCACTGGAGGCCGTGGCGGGAATCGAACCCGCGTAACTCGCTTTGCAGGCGAGTCCCTGAACCACTCGGGCACACGGCCATTCGCCCCGGGCCGTGGTGGGAGTCGAACCCGCGTAACTCCCCGCGGGCGGAGCCCGCTCATGGAGGCAGCGCAGGCGAGTCCCTGAACCACTCGGGCACACGGCCGGGATCAGGTGCGGTACGGCTAGCTCGTGCCGTCCTGATGCACTGACCGTAGGAGTGGGCAGGTCACCGGCTCAAGAGGATCGGCGGCCCTGCAATGGGACTGCCATACGCCGTTCATGAAACCGGGCCCGGTCCTAAGACCAAGGTCCCGGCCCATCCCCGGCTCCTGACAGGAGCCAATCCCCATCGAGCCCCTTACCCTGACCTGTATGACCGCCCTGGATCCCCGCGACACTGACGTCGCCGCCGCCCCTCCCTCCCCTTCCCACGCCACCGGCGGCGTGCTGAGCCGGCCCTATCGGGCCCTCAGCATCGGGATCGTCTCCGTCGTGCTGCTCATCGCCTTCGAGGCCACGGCCGTCGGTACGGCGATGCCGGTCGCCGCGCGGGAGCTGGACGGGCTGTCCCTGTACGCCTTCGCGTTCTCGGGGTACTTCACGACCAGCCTGCTCGGCATGGTGCTCGCAGGCCAGTGGTCCGATCGCAGCGGCCCTCTCTCCTCGCTGACCTGCGGCATCGCCGCCTTCGCGGCCGGGCTGCTGGTGTCCGGGACGGCGAGCGCGATGTGGCTGTTCATCCTGGGCCGGGCCGTGCAGGGGCTCGGCGGCGGACTGGTGATCGTCGCGCTGTACGTCCTCGTCGGCCGGGCCTACCCGGAGCGGCTGCGCCCGGCGATCATGGCGGCGTTCGCGGCGAGCTGGGTGATCCCCTCGGTGGTCGGCCCGCTGGCGGCGGGCGCGGTCACCGAACAGCTCGGCTGGCGCTGGGTGTTCATCGGTATCCCCGTGCTCGTGGTGTTCCCGCTGGCGCTCGCCCTGCCGCAGATACGGCGGCGGGCGGGCGGTCCCGCCACGGAGACGGCCGCCCCCTTCGACGCGCGCCGCATCCGCCTGGCGTTCGGCATCTCCCTGGGCGCCGGACTCCTCCAGTACGCCGCCCAGGACCTGCACTGGGTCTCCCTCGTCCCCGGTGTCGCGGGTGCCGCCCTGCTCGTCCCGGCCGTGCTCGGGCTGCTGCCCCGCGGCACCTACCGGGCGGCGCGCGGCCTGCCGTCCGTGGTGCTGTTGCGCGGTGTGTCGGCGGGCGCCTTCGTCGCGGCGGAGAGTTTCATCCCGCTCATGCTCGTCACCGAGCGCGGGCTGTCGCCGACCCTCGCCGGGTTCTCGCTGGCCCCGGCCGGAGCGACCTGGGCGCTGGGCTCGTACATCCAGTCAAGGCCGCGCCTCGAGCCGTACCGGGAGCGGCTGATGACGCTCGGCATGGTGGTCGTCGCGGCCTCCATCGCCACCGCGCCCAGCGTGCTGATCCACGCCGTGCCCCCGTGGATCGTCGCGGTCGCCTGGGGTTTCGGCTGCTTCGGCATGGGCCTGGTCATCTCCTCGACCAGCGTCCTGCTCCTGAAGCTGTCCGCCCCCGAGGAGGCGGGCGCCAACTCGGCCGCCCTGCAGATCTCCGACGGCCTGTCGAACGTGGTGCTCCTGTCCGCGGGCGGTGCCGCGTTCGCCGCGCTCGGCGGCGGGACCGTCGCCCACGCCGCCACCGGAGCGACCGCCCAGGGCTCCCATCCGGCCGCCTTCGCCGCGGTGTTCCTGCCGATGGCGGCGGTGGCGCTGGTGGGGGCGTGGGTGGCGACCCGGACGCGGTCGGAATCCCGCTGACACCGAGTGGTACCACGTAGTACCGTCTAAACATGGCTGGACTGAACCTGCGGTTTACGGACGAAGAGCTCGAGGCGCTGCGCGAGCGTGCGGCGGCGGAAGGGCGCAGCATGCAGGCGTTCGCGCACGACGCCGTGATGTCGGCCGTAAACGAGCACTCGCGTCTGTTCAACGAGGCGGCGGAACACGTCCTGAAGGTCAGTGCGGAGCTGAACCGGCGGCTCGCCTGATGCACTACCTCACGCTTCCCGAGCTGCTGAACCTGACGAAGCGGCTCGGGGTCGACGACGTGCGCGATTACGGGCTCCTGGACTCGGCCCTCGCGCGTCCTCAGTCGAGTGTGTTCGGTCAGGACGCCTATCCCGACGTGTGGCAGAAAGCTGCCGCGCTGATGGAGTCCCTTGCCCGCAACCACGCCCTCGTCGACGGCAACAAGCGCATCGCCTGGTACGCGACCTGGGTGTTCCTGCATGTGAACGGGCACCCCCTGGACGCGGACTTCGACGTGGACGAGGCCGAGCGATTCGTGCTGGACGTGTGCCAGGGCGCCTTGGACGTACCGAAGATCGCCGCCCAGTTGCCGCGCTTCGCGCGCTGACCCGAGGTGTGCGCGGGGCGCGATGTGAGCTGAATCCCATCCCCGGCCGACCCGGTGCTGTCCGAGCGTCGACCCCGCCGGGGCGCCGGTAGGGTGGCCCGGTTGTCATACGCAGCCGAGCCGCCCGACCCCCACGGAGACCGTGAGTACTACCGCCGCCAGCTCCAGCTCCTCCCCTTCCCACCACCTCTCGCCCGCCTTCCCCGGCCGTGCCCCCTGGGGTACCGCCAGCAAGCTGCGTGCCTGGCAGCACGGGGCGATGGAGAAGTACGTCCAGGAGCAGCCGCGTGACTTCCTCGCCGTCGCCACCCCCGGCGCCGGTAAGACGACGTTCGCTCTGACGCTCGCGTCCTGGTTGCTGCACCATCACGTGGTGCAGCAGGTGACCGTGGTCGCGCCGACCGAGCACCTGAAGAAGCAGTGGGCGGAGGCCGCCGCGCGGATAGGGATCAGACTCGACCCCGAGTACAGCGCCGGCCCCCTCGGCCGGGAGTACCACGGCGTCGCCGTCACCTACGCCGGCGTCGGCGTGCGGCCCATGCTGCACCGCAACCGCGTCGAGCAGCGCAAGACCCTCGTCATCCTCGACGAGATCCACCACGCGGGCGACTCCAAGTCCTGGGGCGAGGCGTGCCTGGAGGCGTTCGAGCCGGCGACCCGCCGACTCGCCCTGACAGGTACGCCGTTCCGGTCCGACACCAACCCCATCCCGTTCGTGACGTACGAGGAGGGGGCGGACGGGATCCGGCGCTCGGCCGCCGACTACACCTACGGCTACGGGTCCGCGCTCGCCGACGGCGTCGTGCGGCCGGTCATCTTCCTCTCCTACAGCGGCAACATGCGCTGGCGCACCAAGGCGGGCGACGAGATCGCCGCCCGGCTTGGCGAGCCCATGACCAAGGACGCCGTAAGCCAGGCCTGGCGCACCGCGCTCGACCCGCGCGGCGAGTGGATGCCGAGCGTGCTGCGCGCCGCCGACCAGCGGCTGACCGAGGTCCGCAAGTCCATCCCGGACGCGGGCGCCCTCGTCATCGCCTCCGACCAGGACTCGGCCCGCGCCTACGCCAAGCTGATCCGCGAGATCACCGGGCACAAGGCGACCCTCGTGCTGTCCGACGACGCCGGTGCCTCCGACCGGATCGACGAGTTCAGCAACAACGACGACCGGTGGATGGTCGCGGTCAGGATGGTGTCCGAGGGCGTCGACGTGCCCCGGCTCGCGGTCGGGGTGTACGCGACCACGATCTCGACACCTCTGTTCTTCGCCCAGGCCGTCGGCCGTTTCGTACGGTCCCGGCGGCGCGGCGAGACCGCGTCCGTGTTCCTGCCGACCGTGCCGGACCTGCTCTCCTTCGCCAATGAGATGGAGCGGGAACGCGACCACGTCCTCGACAAGCCGAAGAAGGACGGCGAGGCCGAAGACCCGTACGCCGAGTCCGAGAAGGAGATGGAGGAGGCCAACCGGGAGCAGGACGAGGACACCGGTGAGCAGGACATGCTGCCGTTCGAGGCGCTGGAGTCCGACGCCGTCTTCGACCGGGTCATGTACAACGGGGCCGAGTTCGGCATGCAGGCCCACCCGGGCAGCGAGGAGGAGCAGGACTACCTCGGCATCCCGGGGCTTCTCGAGCCGGAACAGGTGCAGTTGCTGCTGCAGAAGCGGCAGGCCCGGCAGATCGCGCACAGCCGCAAGAAGCCGGACACGGAGGCCGACCTGCTGGAGCTGCCCGCGGAACGGCGGCCCGTGGTCACGCACAAGGAACTGATGGAGCTGCGCCGGCAGCTGAACACGATGGTCGGGGCGTACGTCCACCAGAGCGGGAAGCCGCACGGCGTGATCCACAACGAGCTGAGGCGGGTGTGCGGGGGCCCGCCGAGCGCGGAGTGCACGGCCGGGCAGTTGCGGCAGCGGATCGCAAAGGTCCAGGAGTGGGCCACGCGGATGAAGTGACCTCGACGCCTGCCGAACGTCGGCAGAGGGACCTGGGGACCGGCTGACGGGGGGACTTATCTCCGCAAACCGAACCACTCCCTACCGGCCACTGACCGGATTCTGGACGGAGCCTTCCGCTGAGCGAACCGGCTCGCTACTGTCCCGCTACGCACACGCCCCGTGGCAGCGCCGCCGCGGAGCGCAGCCGTGAAGCGACAGAGTCCGGGGGCCGCCCGGGCCGCCAGCCGATCGGCGGCCTCTGGGAGCGCGTCGCCGACGGGACTCGGTGTCGCATCCACCGCGAAGGGGGCCGTCGACCTCACCACTAAGGAGTGGGCGTCGTGACCGCGGAGACTTCCCAGACGCTCGACCGGGGCCTCAGGGTCCTCAAGCTGCTCGCCGACACCGACCACGGGCTGACCGTCACCGAGCTCTCCCACAAGCTGGGCGTGAACCGCACCGTGGTGTACCGGTTGTTGGCCACGCTGGAGCAGCACTCCCTCGTGCGCCGCGACCTGGGTGGCCGCGCCCGGGTCGGGCTGGGCGTACTGCGCCTGGGCCGCCAGGTGCATCCGCTGGTGCGGGAGGCCGCGCTGCCCGCGCTGCGGTCGCTGGCCGAGGACATAGGGGCGACCGCGCACCTCACGCTCGTCGACGGCGCGGAGGCGCTGGCCGTCGCGGTGGTCGAGCCGTCGTGGACCGACTATCACGTGGCGTACCGCGCCGGGTTCCGGCACCCCCTCGACCGGGGAGCCGCGGGCCGGGCGATCCTCGCGGCCCGCCGGCAGCCCGTCGCCGAGCCCGGGTACACGCTCACGCACGGCGAGCTGGAGGCAGGGGCGTGCGGGGCCGCCGCACCGCTGATAGGGGTGACCGGGGTCGAGGGCAGCGTGGGCGTCGTGATGCTGGCGGACTCGGTACCGGAGCGGGTGGGCCCCCGGGTGGTGGACGCGGCGCGGGAGGTGGCGGAGGCACTGCGCTGACCGCGGGCTGTTCAGGGGCCTCGGCTGTTCAGGACCGTCGGCTGTCCAGGCCTCTCGGCTGTTCAGGACCGTCGGCTGTCCAGGACCGTCGGCTGTTCGAAACCCTCAACTGTTCAGAACCCTCAACTGCACCCACAGCGCCAGCCGTTCATCCGCGTCGTCCAGGTCCACCCCGAGCTGCCGCCGCACCTGACGCAGCCGGTACCGGCACGTGTTCGGGTGCACGGCGAGCCGTTGCGCCGCACCCCCCACATCGCATCCCGCCTCCAGCCACGCGAGCAGTGTCGCCGCGTACTCCGTGCCGTGCCCGACGTCGTACGCCACGACCTCCTCCCATGCGCCCGCGGCCAACTCCCGCCTGCTCCGCATCACTTCGGCGAGCCGCAGCAGCGTGATCCGGGCCCGCACCTGCCGCACGGACGCCGCCGGCTGCTCCGGCCCGAGCACCCGCAGCACCAGGTCCGCGTCCTGCCGCGAGGCGGCCGCCTCGGCGAGGGAGGGCACCACCTCCCCGAGTCCCGCCCGCACCGGCACCCGCAGCGCCCGCCCCGCCCGCCGAACGATGTCCTCCGCCAACCGCAGGTGCCGCTCACCACCGCGCTCCCCGGAGGCGGGCAGCAGCGCGTACACCACCCCGTCGACCAGCACGCACGCGTGGCGCCCGTACCGCGCCTCGCACTGCAGCCGTACGAGGTCCAGCAGCCGGAGCGTGGTCTGTTCGTCGTCCGGTGCGGACGGGGCGGACGGAGCGGACATTGTGGAGTCGGAGTCCAGGACGAACGCGGCGACCCGTACGGCCTGGAGCCCCAGCCGGTGGGCGGCGGCGGCCGGGTCGGCGGTGCCGTCGAGGACGCGGCGCAGCAGGGCGCCGTCCTGGTGCCGGGCCAGTTCCCGTGCGGCGCGCGCCCGCAGCAGGAGCAGGGCCGCCGTGGACGCTCCCCGCGCCAGCGCCTTCTCGGCGTCGGGTGCGAGCCGGCCGTCGTCCACCACCCACAGGGATCCGAGGGTCTCGCCGCCGGCGCGGACGGCGACGGCGAGCCGTGGCAGCGCCCCCGGGAGAGCCGGCAGCCGTACCGGGCCGGGGGCCGAGAGGACGGTCCGGTACTGCTCGGCGTTGTCCGGGATCTCCGGCACCTTCAGGCCGAGGATGCCCTGGCGGCGGTCCTCGTCCGTGGCCTGCCCGGGAACCGTCGAGTAGGCGAGGATCCGCTGCCCCGGGTCCTCGATCGAGGTGGCCCCGCCGACGGCCGCCGCCACCGCGTCGGCCAGCGCGAACAACTCCCCGCGCGTGTCCCCGCCGCCCCCGGCCGCCGGGCGCGCGGCGAGCGCCGACGCCAGCAGCAGGTGCACCTGGTGCCAGGCCGCGTCCTTCTCCACGCAGAGCAGGGCGACCCCGGCCGCCTCCGCCTCGGTGACCGGACCGTCCTCGCCCCGTACGACGACGCCGGTCATCCCGGCCTCCGCCGCTGCCCGCACCAGCGGTCCGGCGGCCCGGGGCGGAACCCCCACCGCGAGCAGCAGGGCGCCCGGGGTGCGGGGGAGCGGGGCGTGGGCGTCGTGGAGCAGCGCCTCGGTGACGGGCGCGGTCAGCCCGGTGGGCGCCGTGCGCAGGCGCAGAGAGGGTTCGCCGACGACGTCCAGCAAGTCGCCGAGCGTGCGGACGTCCATGGCAGTGTCCCCGGGTGTTTGGCCGATCCTCTCAGCAACGTACGCGCACGTTGTCCGTCTCCACAACGCCGACGCCCGCCACTCCTTCGACACTCGTGTCATGACTGCAGAGACGGACCGACCACCCGTACGCACCCACGCGGTCGACGCCGACCACGCCGCCCGCGCTGCCGGGGTCACCGTGCGCACCGTGCAGGACGTGACCGGTATCGCCGCCGTGGCCGACTTCTTCAGCGACGTCTGGCGTACCCCCCGGCAGGCCCCGCCGCTGCCCGCCGAGGTGATGCACAGCCTGGTGCACGCGGGCGGCGCCGTGCACGCCGCCCACACCCTGGACGGGGACCGGCTCGCCGGGGCCTGCGTCGCCGTCTTCGGGCCGCCGGCGGCCGCGGACGCGTACTCCCTGCTGGCGGCGGCCGACCGGGGCGTCGGATACGCCGTGAAGCAGGCGCAGCGCAGCTGGCTCCTGGAGCACGGCGCGCGCACCCTGCGCTGGACGTTCGACCCGCTGGTGGGCCGCAACGCCCGCTTCAACCTGGTCAAGCTGGGCGCGAGGGGCACCGAGTACCTCGTCGACTTCTACGGCCGGATGGCCGACGGCGTGAACGAGGGCGACGAGAGCGACCGGCTCACGGTGACCTGGGACCTGACGGCGCACCGCGAGGGCGGCGAGACCGGCGAGGGCCGGGAGACCGGCGAGGGAAGCGAGACCGGCGAGGGTCGCGAGACCGGCGACCGCGCCGCCGCACCCGTCACCCACCTCGCCCCCGACGGCGCCCCGCTCGCCCGCCGCTCCCACGACGACCGGCAGGTGTGGTGCCGCGTACCGGACGACATCGTCGCCCTGCGCGCCGCCGACCCCGCTCTCGCCCTTCGCTGGCGCCACGCCGTCCGCGACGTCTTCACCGGGGCCTTCGCCGAGGGGTTCACGGCGACGGGCATGTCCCGGGACGGCTGGTACACGCTCAGCCGCACGTTCACCCGCGAGGAGGAATCCCCCGCATGAAGCTCGAACGCGTCGAGATCGTCCATGTGGCGATCCCGCTCGTGACCCCGTTCCGCACCTCCTTCGGGACGATGACCACCAAGGACACCTTCCTGCTGCACGTCGTCACGGACACCGCCGAGGGCTGGTCGGAGTTCGCGGCCGACCCGGAGCCGCGCTACTGCTCCGAGTTCGTCGCCGGGGCCGAGATCGTCCTGCGGGACTTCCTGCTGCCGCGCGCCGCCGCCCTGCCGCGGCTGACGACGGCCGCGCTCGCCCCGGCCCTGGCGCGGGTCAAAGGGCACGAGCTGGCGAAGGCGGCGCTGGAGACGGCGGTCCTGGACGCCGAGCTGCGCGCGCACGGCATGCCGCTCGCGACCTACCTGGGGGCGGTACGGGACCGGGTGCCGGCCGGGGTGTCGGTCGGCATCAAGGACTCCGTGCCCGAGCTGCTGGGCGACGTCGAGCGCTATCTGGCCGAGGGGTACGTCCGCATCAAGCTGAAGATCGAGCCGGGCTGGGACCTCGAGCCCGTACGGGCCGTGCGCGAGCGGTTCGGGGACGCGCTGCCGCTCCAGGTCGACGCGAACACGGCGTACACGCTCGCGGACGCCGAGCACCTGCGGCGGCTGGACGAGTTCGGGCTGCTGCTGATCGAGGAGCCTCTCGCCGAGAACAACCTGTACGCCCACGCCCGGCTCCAGCAGCGCCTGACCACGCCCGTCTGTCTGGACGAGTCCCTGCACAACGCCCACGACACCGCCTCCGCGATCGCCATGGACGCCTGCCGTGTGGTGAACGTCAAGCCCGCGAGGGTCGGGGGCTACCTGGAGGCCCGGCGCGTGCACGACGTGGCGCACGCGCACGGGGTGCCGGTGTGGTGCGGCGGCATGCTGGAGACGGGCATCGGCCACGCGCCGAACCTCGCCCTGGCCGCCCTGCCCGGCTTCACGCTCCCGGGCGACACCTCGGCGTCGGCCCGCTACTTCGCGGAGGACATCACCGAGCCGTTCGTCCTGGAGGACGGCCATCTGCCGGTCCCGTCCGCACCCGGGATCGGTGTGGAACCGCTGCCGGACGCACTACGGCGCTTCACGACGGGAAGGACGGACCTCTACGCGGCCTGAACGAGATCCTGGCGGCCTGAGCGAGATCCTGGCGGCCTGAGCGAGAACCGTGGGGCCTGACCGGCACCTGGCCAGAAGTGGCCGTCGCGTTAGATTGATCCTGTGCTCTCTCGTCTCTCCCGCCCCAAGGCTGCCACCGTCTGCGCCCTGCCCGTCGTGGCTCTGCTCGCCACGGCGGTGTTCGCGCCGCTGCCGTTCGCCGTGGCGCAGCCCGGCATGACGGCGAACGTGCTGGGCGAGAACAAGGGCACCGCGGTGATCACGATCAACGGGGCGCCCACCCGCACGACGACCGGCCAGCTGCGGATGACGACGATCGAGGCGACGGGCCCCGACGCGCAGGTCTCACTCGGTGACGTGATCGACGGCTGGTTCCGTACGGACCGCGCGGTGCTGCCGCGCGACGCCGTCTACCCGAGCGGCGACACCGTCAAGGAGATCGAGCAGCACAACACCGAGCAGATGAAGCAGTCCCAGGACGCGGCGACCCGCGCGGCCCTGTCGTATCTGCACCTCAGCGACAAGAACGTGAAGGTCACGCTGAAGCTCGCGGACGTCGGCGGCCCCAGCGCGGGGCTGCTGTTCACCCTCGGCATCATCGACAAGCTGAACGGCAACGGCACGGGCGGCGACCTCACGGGCGGCCGCACGATCGCCGGTACGGGCACGATCGACTCCTCGGGCCAGGTCGGCCCGGTGGGTGGCGTGGCCCTCAAGACGCAGGCCGCCAAGCGCGATGGCGCGACGGTCTTCCTGGTCCCGAGGGCGGAGTGCGCCGACGCGAAGGCGGAACTGCCCAAGGGCCTGCGCCTGGTCCCGGTGACCACCCTCAACAGCGCGATCGACGCCCTGGAGTCCCTCGAAAAGGCGAACGGCTCGGTCCCGAGCTGCTAGGCCACGGACCGCGGGGACCGGTCGACGGCCCCGGGGGACTGCTCTACGCCCCCCGGGGAACCGGTCGACGGCTCCGGTGTGACCGGGACACGGAACCCCGGAGCCAATCGGCGCAACCGGGGGGCTCTGCGGGAGCGATCTCTTCCGCTATCTTGTTACCGCGTCGTAGTTAACGCCTCAACAAGGCCTGCCGGCGCGGTCTTTGCCTGTCTTCGGCTCCCGTTTCCGAGCGGAGTTCCCCGTGGCCCAGCGTTGTGTCATGCCCATGGCCGAGATGTCTGAAGCGCCCTCGTCCGCGTGAGCGGCGGAGAACGCTCCGGCCGTCCGTCCGTGCACCCGCTCACCGAAAGCCCCCTCACTTCGTGACCGTCTCCCTGTACGAGATCCAGCCGGCCGGCCGGCACGCCGCGGTGCCCACGGGCAGCCTGTTCCGACGGGTCTACGCGCCGCGCGCCTGCGACGCGCTCGCCTACTCGATGGCGACCTACGCCATGCCGCTCGTCGTGCTGGCGACCACCGGCTCCGCCTCCCTGACCGGCCTGGCCTTCGCGCTGGAGTGGATCCCCCGGGTGGCCGCCTTCAGCTTCGCCGGTGACCTGGTGGACCGCAGCGGCGCGGCGATCGTGTGCTTCCTCGCCTCGCTCACCCGCGCCCTGCTGGTGGCGGGTGCCGCTGTCGTGCTGGTGATACTGCCGAGAGGGACGGCCGAGACCGCCACGGTCATGGCACTGGCCGCCGTGACCGGTGCCCTCACCCAGTTCAGCTTCATCGCCAACGAGGCGGTGGGCGCCATCGTGGGCCGCCGCATCGAGGGACGGTCCCACAAGGTGCAGCCGGTGCTGATCGGCATCGACCAGACGGCCACCCTCGTCGGCCCGGCCCTGGGCGGCGTCCTGCTCCTGACCGGGCCGACCCGCATGCTCGCGTGCCTGAGCGTGCTGTCCTTCCTGTCCGCCGGCCTCGCCCTGCAGACCCCGCCCACACCCCTGCGTGCGTCGCGCCAGGGCGGACAGCGACGCGGCGGAGGCATGCGGGAAGGGTGGCGGACGCTGCGTTCCCTGCCCTCCCTGCGGCGGCTCGTGGTCGGCCTGGCCTGCTCGAACCTGGCGCTCGGCCTGCTGCAGTCGGCCGGCCCCGTCCTCGTGGAGGGCCACTTCGGCCGGTCCCCGGCCGCCGTCGGCACGCTCTGGTCGGTCGCCGCCGCCGCCACGCTGGTCGCGGTCACCTGCTGCCGGTTCGCCCTCGACCGGCTGGGCCTGTGGGGGGTCGGAGTGATCAGTGCCACCGTCGCGTCCGCCGCCTGCCTCGCCGTGCCGCAGGCCCCCTCCTACCTCAGCTACACGGCCCTCGTGGCCCTCTTCATGGCCGCCGACGGAGGGCTCACCGTGGTGCTGCGCACGCTGCGCTCGCTGATCATCCCGCCCGCGGCCTTCGGCACGACGCTGTCCCTGACGATCCTGCTCCTGCTGCTGCCCTTCCCCGTGGCGGGCGTCCTGCTCGCCGTCACCCCACCGCCGTATCTGACCGACGTCATCGGGGCGTGCGCCGTACTGCAGGCGGTGACCCTGCTCGTCACCTTCGTACGACTGCGCAACGACCCCGTCCTCCGCGCCACGGCGGACCCGGCCGGGCACGGGGCCTGATCCCTCCACTGCACCGCGGGGCTCGACCCCACGCTCAGGTCCCCTCCCGGTCCAGCGCCGCCTGCTCCACCAACGGGATCACCCGCAGCGGTACCGGGTTCTCCATCACGATCGCCGTGGAGGCGCGGACGATGCCCTCGAAGCCGACCACCCGGTCGATCACCCGTTGCAGGTCCGCGTTCGAGCGGGCCACCAGACGGCACAGCATGTCGCCGCTGCCCGTCGTCGTGTGCAGCTCCAGGACCTCCGGGACCGTCGCCAGATGGGCCCGTACGTCCGCGCCCTGGCCCTGGCGGATCTGCAGGGTCGCGAACGCCGTGACCGGGTAGCCGAGCGCCGCCGGGTCCACCTCCGGGCCGAAGCCGCGGATCACCCCGTTCGCCTGCAACCGGTCCAGGCGCGCCTGGACCGTGCCGCGCGCCACCCCGAGCCGCCGGGACATCTCCAGCACCCCGATGCGCGGCTCCCGGGCCAGCAGCACGATGAGCCGGGCGTCCAGATGATCGATCGCCATGCCGCGCTCCTCGATGGTCATCCTGTACAGAACGCCCGGCGACACGGGCTGTTCACTGGGCAGATTGCCCAGCCGGAAAGCAAACTATTGCGCACCTTGCGATGCCGGGCGAGGCTGCCGCTATGACGCAGACCACACACCACGCCCCTGACACCGCGCGCGAGGCCGACCCCTTCCCGGTCAAGGGAATGGACGCGGTCGTCTTCGCCGTCGGCAACGCCAAGCAGGCCGCGCACTACTACTCCACCGCCTTCGGCATGCGGCTCGTGGCGTACTCCGGACCGGAGAACGGCAGCCGCGAGACCGCGAGCTACGTCCTGGAGAACGGCTCCGCCCGTTTCGTCCTCACCTCCGTCGTCAAGCCCGCCACCACCTGGGGCCACTTCCTCGCCCAGCACGTGGCCGAGCACGGCGACGGCGTGGTCGACCTCGCCATCGAGGTCCCCGACGCCCGCGCCGCGTACGCGTACGCCCTCGAGCACGGCGCCCGCTCCGTCGCCGAGCCGTACGAGCTGAAGGACGAGCACGGCACCGTCGTCCTCGCCGCGATCGCCACCTACGGCGAGACCCGCCACACCCTGGTCGAGCGCTCCGGCTACGACGGCCCCTACCTGCCCGGCTACGTCGCCGCCGACCCGATCGTCGAGCCGCCCGCCCACCGCACCTTCCAGGCCATCGACCACTGTGTCGGCAACGTGGAACTCGGCCGCATGAACGAATGGGTGGAGTTCTACAACAAGGTCATGGGCTTCACGAACATGAAGGAGTTCGTGGGCGACGACATCGCCACCGAGTACAGCGCCCTGATGTCCAAGGTGGTCGCCGACGGCACGCTCAAGGTCAAGTTCCCGATCAACGAGCCCGCCGTCGCCAAGAAGAAGTCCCAGATCGACGAGTACCTGGAGTTCTACGGCGGCCCCGGCGTCCAGCACATCGCGCTCAACACCAACGACATCGTGCGGACGGTCCGCACCATGCGGGCGGCCGGTGTGGAGTTCCTCGACACCCCGGACTCGTACTACGACACCCTCGGCGAGTGGGTCGGCGACACCCGGGTCCCCGTCGAGACCCTGCGCGAGCTGAAGATCCTCGCCGACCGCGACGAGGACGGCTATCTGCTGCAGATCTTCACCAAGCCGGTCCAGGACCGCCCGACGGTCTTCTTCGAGATCATCGAGCGCCACGGCTCCATGGGCTTCGGCAAGGGCAACTTCAAGGCCCTGTTCGAGGCGATCGAGCGCGAGCAGGCCAAGCGCGGCAACCTGTAGGCCGCCCTGTCCGCCGCCCCTGGAAGGAGCGCCCGCCCCAGGCGCTCCTCCAGCCCCTCCAGGGGCGCTCCGGGCTTCCCACCGCCGCCCCCCGGTGCGACGCTGTGATCATGAGCCGTATCGAAGCCCCGCGCGACGAAGTCACCGGCAACCTCCTCGACCGCCTCAGGGCCGGCCTGCCGGCCGAGGCCGTGCTGACCGACCCCGACGTCACGGCCTCGTACGCGAACGACATGGCGAGCTTCTGCACGGCCGGCACCCCGGCCGTGGTCGTGCTGCCCCGCACCGTCGAACAGGTCCAGCACGTCATGCGGACCGCAAGCGAACTGCGCGTGCCCGTCGTCCCGCAGGGCGCCCGCACCGGCCTGTCGGGCGCGGCCAACGCCTGTGACGGCTGCATCGTGCTCTCGCTGACCAGGATGAACCGCATCCTGGAGATCGACCCGGTGGACCGCATCGCCGTCGTCGAACCCGGCGTCGTCAACGCCACGCTCTCCCGCGCGGTGAGCGAACACGGCCTGTACTACCCGCCGGACCCCTCCAGTTGGGAGATGTGCACCATCGGCGGCAACATCGGCACCGCCTCCGGCGGCCTGTGCTGCGTGAAGTACGGGGTGACGGCCGAGTACGTCCTCGGCCTCGACGTCGTCCTCGCCGACGGACGCCTGATGTCCACCGGCCGCCGTACGGCCAAGGGGGTCGCCGGATACGACCTCACCCGGCTCTTCGTCGGCTCCGAGGGCTCCCTCGGCATCGTCGTACGGGCGATCCTCGCGCTGAAGCCGCAGCCGCCCCAGCAGCTCGTCCTGGCGGCCGAGTTCGCCTCCGCGGCGGCCGCCTGCGACGCCGTGTGCCGGATCATGGCGGGAGGGCACGTGCCGTCGCTCCTCGAACTCATGGACCGTACGACCGTCAAGGCCGTCAACGCCCTCGCCCACATGGGCCTCCCGGAGAGCACCGAAGCGCTGCTCCTCGCCGCCTTCGACACCCCGGACCCTGCCGCCGACCTCGCCGCCGTCGGCGCGCTGTGCGACGCCGCGGGCGCCACCCAGGTCGTACCGGCCGACGACGCGGCCGAGTCCGAACTGCTGCTGCAGGCGCGGCGGCTGTCGCTCACCGCGCTCGAAGCGGTCAGGGGCACCACGATGATCGACGACGTGTGCGTGCCCCGCTCCAAGCTCGGCGAGATGCTCGACGGGGTCGAGCGGATCGCCGAGAAGTACCAGCTCACCATCGGCGTCTGCGCCCACGCCGGGGACGGCAACACCCACCCGACCGTCTGCTTCGACGCGCAGGACCCCGACGAGTCCCGGCGCGCCCGCGAGTCCTTCGACGAGATCATGGCCCTCGGCCTGCGACTCGGCGGCACGATCACCGGCGAACACGGCGTCGGCGTCCTGAAGAAGGAGTGGCTGGCGCGCGAGATCGGCCCGGTGGGCGTGGAGATGCAACGGGCCGTCAAACAGGTCTTCGACCCGCTGGGCATCCTCAACCCCGGCAAGCTGTTCTGACCCGTTCGGCCCACGCCGCCTCACCCGTCGCCGGCAGGGGCCGGGGCGAGCGGGGCGGCCGGGCGGCCGTCGAGGCCGAGCCGCCCGGGCTCGCCGGCCCGGTGGAACCAGCCGCAGGGCAGGCGGCGCGGAACCCTCACGCGCGTTTAGGAGAACTTCTTCCGGGTGTGTTCCGGGCGTGTGAAGGGCGTGCACGGTGTCGCCCGGAAAGGGGTGGGTACCGGCGGACCGCCAATGCCGCCTGCACACTTCTGATAGATGTGGAGCCTCACAAGACCCCCCGAGCAGATACGGGACGACGGACATGAGCGCCCCAACCCCGGCACCCGGCGACGACAGGCCCCGCGAAGGCTATTACCCGGACCCCTCCATTCCCGGATATGTCCGGTACTGGAACGGTGTCTCCTGGGTCCCGGGCACCAGCCGGCCGGCTCCCACCGACGGCGAGCCGCTCTCCCCTCCGGCGGGCGCGCGCCCCGCGCAGCCCTCGGTGGAGGAGACCGGGCCGCACTTCTTCGACGAGGACCCGGTCGGCGAACCCGATCGCGGCGGCCAGGCCGACGGCCACCCGGAGCCCGCCCCGGCCTGGGGCGCCGACCGCTCCCAGCAGTCCGGCTTCGGCGGCGACCAGGACCGCCGGGTGTCCTGGGGCGGCGCCCAGGCCGCGGACCCGCGGCTGCCGGCTGCCGACTCCGGGCCCGAGGCGTCCCCGGGCTCGCCCGGCACGACGTCGCTCCGCCGGCCGGCGCGCCCGGAGGGCACCGCCGGTACCGACGAACCCGCCCCCTCCGAGGGCACCATGAAGTTCCGCGCGGTCTCCCCGCGCACGGGGGAGCAGGTCGGAGGCACGGCGCCGGCAGGCCCCGGCACCGGCTCCGGTGCGGCGCAGCCCGGCGCCGCGCGCCCGGAGAGCGCCCAGGCCGCGGCCCGTCAGGCGCTGGGCCTGGACCCGGAGGCCCCGAGCCCCGTCCCGGCACCGCAGCAGCCGTCAGTCCCGGCGCCCGCGGCGCCCGTGGCGGGGCCGCCCCCGCAGCAGCCGGCCGCGCCGGTCGCCACGCCCCTGACCAGCGGTCCCGGCGGCGGCCAGCCCTCGTGGGCGCAGCAGGTGCACCAGCTGGCGAGCCCGGGGCCTGAGGGCGACCGGCCCGTCGCGCCCTGGAAGCCGCCGGTGGAGGACCCGTTCCAGGCGGCCGCCCGGGCACAGGCGGCGGCCCGGCCCGCGGGACTCGGCAAGCGGCTCGCGGCGCGGCTGCTCGACACCCTGGTCCTGGCGGCGGTCACGGGCGTGGCCGCGGTACCGCTGGGCACGAAGGCGATCGACCACATCAACGGGAAGATCGACGCGGCGAAGCTGTCCGGGCAGACCGTCACGGTCTGGCTGCTCGACGGCACGACGTCGGTCTACCTCGCGATCGTGCTCGCCGTGCTGCTGGGCTTCGGGGTCCTCTACGAGGCGCTTCCGACCGCCAAGTGGGGGCGCACGCTGGGCAAGAAGGTCTGCGGTCTGGAGGTACGGGACATCGAGGCCCACGAGCCCCCGACCTTCGGCCAGGCCCTGCGCCGCTGGCTGGTCTACAGCGTCCCCGGTGTGCTCGTCGTGGGCGTGGTCGGCGTCCTGTGGTGCGTGTTCGACCGTCCGTGGCGCCAGTGCTGGCACGACAAGGCCGCCCACACGTTCGTGGCGGGCTGACCCGGACGGACCTGTAGGGATGCGGAGCCGGAGGGTTCGCGGTCGACTCGGGCCATGAGCACCGAACCGCCACCCCCCGGCCGAGGCGACGCCCCGGACCCCGACCGGCCACCGCCCGGCCGCGGGGCCGCGTCCAGCGGTCCGCCGCCCGCCGGCGAGCCCCCGCCCGGTGGCCCCCCGCCCCACGGACAGCCCCCTTCCGGCGGTGAACCACCCGGCGGCAGCCCCCCGTACGGCACACCCCCACCCCACCCCGGCGGACCGTACGGCGGTGGTGGCCCCGAGGGCGGCGGCCCGTACGGCGGTGGTGGCCCCGAGGGCGGGGGCCCGTACGGCGGCGGGGGCCCGCAGGGCCCCTACGACGGCACCGACCCCCTCGCCGGCATGCCCCCGCTCGCCGACAGCGGCAAGCGCGTCCTCGCGCGGATCATCGACATGATCCTCGTCGGCGTGGTCGTCTGGCTGCTGTCCTGGGCGTTCCACACCGTCGAGTACAACGTCGAGGCCACCAAGGTCGACACCGGCAAGTCCCTCGGCCAGTCCGTGATCGCGGCCGTGCTCTACACGGCCTACGACACGATCCTGATCAGCAGAACCGGGCAGACGCTCGGCAAGAGGCTGCTGAACATGCGCGTGGCCAACCTCGACGACGGCTCGAACCCCTCCCTCCAGGCGTCCCTGATCCGCGCCCTGGTGCTGTGGCTGCCGTTCGCGTTCTGCTGCGCCTGCGTGTGGACCGCGATCTGCGGCGGCTGGAGCTTCTTCGACCGGCCCTACAAACAGGGACTGCACGACAAGGCGGCCAGGACGGTGGAGGTCAGCACGGCGGTCTGACAGAGGGCGGTGGCGTACTCGAACCGGCGGGCCCGTGCATCACGGGCCCGCCGGTTCGAGTACTCGGTGTGAAGTTCTGCGTACGCCCGGTTCAGGGCTGCGCCGTCTCCCGGACGGGCTCGGTGGCCGCGGTGGCTCCGACCGACGCCGTCGGGCGCCCCGCCGGTGCGTGCTGCCGCGCGGCGGGCCGCTCCGCGGCGGCCGGCGCGGACTTCGGCAGCGGTACCGTCACGGCGACGAGCAGCCCGAGTGCGAGCGCCGACAGGGCGATCACGGCGATCCCCAGGCCCGAACTCGTCTGTGACAGCAGCAGCATGGCGAGGGTGGAGAAGATCACGGTGCAGGAACCGTAGGCGAGCTGTGCGGCGTTCGGACGAGGCATGGCCATTCCTCGGGGTGGGGACTCCCCCCGTGCCTCTCGTGATGGGGGAGGATGCGGACAACTGGGGTCAGAACCAGGGCACTTGGACGTACAACCGCGGAATCACGGAAATGACAACGGTGTCGACAGGGCAAACCGCCGCCATTCCGGCGCTCCACCCGCCGACTCTATTCGCCACCATGCCCGAGCGGAACGGCTGGTAAGCGTGACCTAACCCACGGTTCCGAAGCACAAGGGGCGCACGGAGTCATGCGTTCCAGCAACTGGACACGTGCGCGCGCCCGTTGACGGGCGATTATGCCGCCCGCGCTCGTTCGTATAGCGAACACCTCGTCCCGTTAATGCACTTGACCTGTGCAAGTCAAGATCTGTCTTTTCTTGTAAACCTCCGGTCAAATGTCGTCACTTGACTACACGCGTTGATCGGTGCGCACGGGCCCTCCATGACCAGGACCCCCTTCCGTGCGCCCGGGCGCGGGGGAGGAACTCAAGTGACCAGCAGACCCTGGACGTTCAGAGCGGCCGCGATAGGCGTCGCGCTCGCGGCGGCCTCCGCCACGTTCTCCACCTTCGCCGTCGCGGAGGCGGACACCACCGCCAAGTCCGCTGCCGTCAACCGGCACGACCCGGCGCCGGTGAAGCAGCAGGAGCACGACCTCGACGGCCCGCTGAGCAAGACGCAGGAGGCCCAGCGCCAGGAGGCCCTGAGCCAGGTCATATCCGGCAAGGCCAAGGCCAAGGAGCGCAACGGCTCGAAGGTCGTCGAGCTCAGGAGCAAGAAGGGCGACCCCAAGTACGTCGAGCTGAGCCGGGAGAAGACCGACAGGATCTTCACCATCCTGGTCGAGTTCGGCGACAAGACCGACCCCAAGTTCGGCGGCACGGCGGGCCCCCTGCACAACCGGATAGCCGCGCCGGACCGTACGAAGGACAACTCGACGGCCTGGCAGAAGGACTACGACCAGAAGCACTTCCAGGACCTGTACTTCGGCACCGGCGACAACGTCGAGTCGGTGAAGAAGTACTACGAGAAGCAGTCCTCGGGCCGCTACTCGGTGGACGGCGAGGTCGCCGACTGGGTCAAGGTCCCCTACAACGAGGCCCGTTACGGCAACAACGCCTGTGGTTCCACCAACTGCCCGAGCGTGTGGAACGTCGTCAGCGACGGTGTGACCGCCTGGGTCGCCCAGCAGAAGGCGGCCGGCAAGTCCGACGCGGACATCAAGGCGGACCTGGCGCGGTTCGACCAGTGGGACCGCTACGACTACGACGGTGACGGCAACTTCAACGAGCCCGACGGCTACATCGACCACTTCCAGATCGTGCACGCCGGCGAGGACGAGTCCGCGGGCGGCGGCGCCCAGGGCACCGACGCGATCTGGGCCCACCGCTGGTACGCCTTCGGCACCGACGCCGGCGCCACCGGCCCGGCGGGCAACAAGCTGGGCGGCACGCAGATCGGCGACAGCGGCATCTGGGTCGGCGACTACACCATTCAGCCGGAGAACGGCGGCCTGGGCGTCTACGCCCACGAGTACGGCCACGACCTCGGCCTGCCGGACGAGTACGACACCAACGGCGGCGAGAACTCCACCGGCTTCTGGACCCTGATGTCCTCCGGCTCCTGGCTGGGCACCGGCAAGGAGGCCATCGGCGACCTCCCCGGCGACATGAACGCCTGGGACAAGCTCCAGCTGGGCTGGCTCAACTACGACACCGCCAAGGCCGGCATCAAGTCCTGGCACAAGCTGGGCGTCGCCGAGTACAACACCAAGTACCGGCAGGCGCTGGTGGTCAACCTGCCCGACAAGGCGGTCACCACCCAGGTCGTGACCCCCGCGCAGGGCTCGGCCCAGTGGTGGAGCGGCAGCGGCAACGACCTGAAGAACACGCTGACCCGTTCCGTGGACCTCACCGGCAAGTCCTCGGCGACGCTGTCCCTCGAGGGCTACTACGACATCGAGGCGGGCTACGACCACCTCTACACCGAGGTGTCGACCGACGGCGGCGCCAACTGGACCGCGCTGGACGGCACGGTGGACGGCCAGGCCGTCCCGCGTGACGCCAGCGGCACCCCGGCCCTGACCGGCACGGTCGACGGCTACAAGAAGCTGTCGTACCCCCTCGACGCCTACGCGGGCAAGAAGATCCAGCTCCGCTTCCGCTACCAGACGGACGGCGGTGTGGCCCTGAAGGGCTTCGCGGCCGACGAGATCACGCTGACCGCCGACGGCTTGGCGCTCTTCTCCGACAACGCCGAGAGCGCGGACGCCGCTTGGACCGCGAACGGCTTCTCCCGTATCGGCGCGTCCTTCACCAAGGACTACAAGCAGTACTACATCGCCGAGAACCGCCAGTACGTGTCGTACGACAAGACCCTCAAGGCCGGCCCGTACAACTTCGGCTTCGCGCCGGCCCGTCCGGACTGGGTGGAGCACTACCCGTACCAGAACGGCCTGCTGATCTGGAAGTGGGACACCTCCCAGGCGGACGACAACACCAAGGACCACGCCGGCACCGGCCTGATCCTGCCGATCGATTCGCACCCCACCCCGCTGAAGTGGTCCGACGGCACGCTGATGCGCAACCGCATCCAGGCCTACGACTCACCGTTCAGCCTGGAGCGCACCGACGGCATCACCCTGCACAAGGAGGGCGTCGCGACGGAGATCAAGTCGTCGAAGGGTGTGTCGGTCTTCAACGACCACACCAGCACCTACTACGACGCCTCGAACCCGGCGGCCGGGGTCAAGATCACTGACACCAACACCAAGATCAAGATCATCAAGCAGGGCGTGAACGGCTCGACGATCGAGCTGGAAGTCGGACCCGCGGTGAAGTAGTCGGCATTTCCGCAGGTCAGAGGCGTATCGGCGGCAGCCCCTTGGCGGGCGGCCGCCGATCGTGCTTAGGTGCCTGCTGTGGCTCTCTTATTGACACCAGGTCTCACGGGGGTGTGACGCGTATGGCCGCAGGAGGTTTCTGCAAGCTGCCGAACGGCAGTGTGGTGGTGGCTCTGAACCTGCCCAGCCCGGGTTCGGGCGCCGGTTCGGTCCGCGTCCTGGTCCACGCCCAGAACCGCGCCCGCGCCCTGACGCGGCTGCGCAACCTGGGCCTGCGCGCGGTCTACCTGCGCGGCAACGCGGCCCCGCCGTCCCCGGACGAGGTCACGGCGGTCCTGCACCACCCCGACGGCCTGATATGGCGCACGGCCCCGGACATCGCGGCACAGGACCTGTCGGTCGAGCTGTGGCACCCGATCAGGTCCCTGCTGAGACGGACGGCCCAGCCGTGACCCGCTGAGACGCACGGGGGACACGGGGAGGCGGGTGCGGGGGCGCGGCGAGGGTCAGGACACCACCGGCTTGCCGGACAGCTCCACGCCCGCCTCCCGGAGCTCCTCCAGCGCGCGCTCCGTGGTCTCCTCGGCCACCCCGGCGGTCAGGTCCAGCAGGACCTGCGTACGGAAGCCCTGGCGCACCGCGTCCAGCGCGGTGGCGCGCACGCAGTGGTCCGTGGCGATCCCCACCACGTCCACCTCGTCGATCTCCCGCTCCCGCAGCCAGTCCCCGAGCCCGACCCCGTTCTCGTCGACGCCCTCGAACCCGCTGTACGCCGCCGAGTACGCCCCCTTGTCGAACACGGCGTCGACCGCGCCGGAGGCGACCGCCGGGGCGAAGTTCGGGTGGAAGCCCACGCCCTCCGTGCCCGCCACGCAGTGCGCGGGCCACGAGTGGACGTAGTCGGGATTGTCGGCGAAGTGACCCCCCGGGGCGATGTGGTGGTCCCGGGTGGCCACCACGTGGCGGTACCCGGCGGGGGCCTGCCCGATCAGCTCGGTGATCGCGGCGGCCACATCGGCACCCCCGGCCACCGCGAGGCTGCCACCCTCACAGAAGTCGTTCTGCACGTCTACGACGATCAAGGCGCGGCGCATGGTCGGTGTCCTTCGGCTTGGCAGCGGTTCGGGTGTGGAGGGTGCGGGCCCGGCCGTCCGTGAACTACATGACCTACCGAGCCTAGAGACTTCGGGGACCGGGCGGGAGAGGGCGTCGGGCGGTCGGCCGGGTGCGCGGGGTGCGTTGCCGTTGCATTCCGGGCCGCCGTCCGTCCATGCGCCCTCGGGCGAGCAGCGGCCGAAGCCGCAGTCCGCCCCCTCCTCCATGGTCCTCCCGGCGCGTCAACAGCGACGCGTCAGACGTACTCGGTCGGGATCACCGGCTCCCCGCGCGACAGCTGCGTCGCCGACAGCGGCAGGTTGGCGCGGGCGGCCGCGTGCCGGTCGCGGACGACGTCCAGCGGCTCCCGGGAGATCACCTCGCCCCCCTTGACCAGCTGCACCAGCAGCTGCCGGTCCGCCAGCTCGTCCGGCACCGGCCCGACGCCGACCACCTCGGCCTCGGCCACCCCGTGCCCGTCCAGCCGCCGTGCCGCCCACTTGCGCCCGCCGACGGACGTCTTTCCGCCGGTCGACTTCTTCGCCACCGGCACCAGCGGCGCCTTCGGGTCCGCCGACTCGGCGCGGGCGACCAGCTTGTAGACCATCGAGCAGGTCGGGTGCCCGGAGCCCGTCACCAGCCGGGTGCCCACGCCGTACGCGTCCACGGGCGCCGCCGCCAGCGAGGCGATGGCGTACTCGTCCAGGTCCGAGGTCACGATGATCTTCGTGTGGGAGGCGCCCAGCGCGTCCAGCTGCTGCCGCACCCGGTGCGCGACCAGCAGCAGGTCACCCGAGTCGATGCGCACGGCGCCCAGCTCGGGCCCGGCCACCTCGACGGCCAGCCGGACGGCCTCCGTGACGTCGTAGGTGTCCACGAGCAGCGTGGTGCCCCGGCCGAGCGACTCGACCTGGGCCCGGAAGGCGTCCCGCTCGCTGTCGTGCAGCAGCGTGAAGGCGTGCGCGGACGTCCCGACCGTGGGAATGCCGTACCGGAAGCCGGCCGCCAGGTCCGAGGTGGTGGTGAAGCCGCCGACGTACGCGGCGCGGGAGGCGGCCACGGCGGCCAGTTCGTGGGTGCGCCGGGCGCCCATCTCGATCAGCGGCCGGTCCCCGGCGGCGGAGGCCATGCGCGAGGCGGCGGCCGCGACGGCCGAGTCGTGGTTGAGGATCGACAGGATGACGGTCTCCAGCAGCACGCACTCGGCGAAGGAGCCCTCGACCCGCATGATCGGCGAGCCGGGGAAGTACACCTCGCCCTCCGGGTAGCCCCAGATGTCGCCGCTGAAGCGATAGCCGGCGAGCCAGTCCAGCGTCTCGTCGTCCACGACCCGGCGCTCGCGCAGGAAGCCGAGGACGCCCGCGTCGAAGCGGAAGTTCTCCACCGCGTCCAGGACACGCCCGGTACCGGCCACCACGCCGTAGCGGCGGCCGTCGGGCAGCCGCCGGGTGAAGACCTCGAAGACCGAGCGCCGCTCGGCGGTGCCCGCCCTGAGGGCGGCCTGCAGCATCGTCAGCTCGTAGTGGTCGGTGAAGAGCGCCGTCGAGGGAACGTCCACCGGCAGCCCAAGGTCCGCTACGCCCACCAAAGCTCTCCTCACACACGACTCTTCGGGTGCACCCTTCGGTGCTACAAGTGCCTGCGACGGCCGATCGTACTCCTCATCTCGTCAGTCTGACGATTTGGGGGCCGGGTGGAGGTGCCCGTTTGTGCGACCACCCCCCTCGGGTGGCAGCATGGGGCTTGTGACGTCACCCGCTCCAGTAGAGATCGAACGAACACAGTCGGCGGAGGAAGAGTTCGCCGTACCCGAGCCCGACGTCCCCTGGGTCACGATCGTCCACAACGACCCGGTCAATCTCATGAGCTATGTGACGTACGTCTTCCAGACGTACTTCGGCTATTCCAAGGACAAGGCCACCAAGCTCATGCTCGACGTCCACCACAAGGGCCGGGCGGTCGTCTCCAGCGGTACGCGCGAGGAGATGGAACGCGACGTGCAGGCGATGCACGGCTACGGCTTGTGGGCCACCCTCCAGCAGGACCGGAAGTAGCGACCTCCCTTCATGTCAGGACACTTCGAACCGCTCCCCGGCGGCGGCGCGGCCGTCGCCCTCGACGACGTCGAGATCTCCATCATCCGCTCGCTGGCCGTGCAGTTGCTGGAACTCATCGGGCCGGGCCCCGCCGAGAACGCCCCCGAGGATCCGCTCGCCGAGCTGTTCGCCGAGGGCCCGAGCGAACCGCCCGCCGACCCGGTGCTGCGCCGGCTGTTCCCGGACGCGTACGGCGACCCCGGCAGCGAGCCCGTCTCGTCCGGTGAGGCCGACGAGCTGCGCGCCCACTCCGCCGAGTTCCGCCGCTTCACCGAGAACGACCTGCGCGCCCGCAAACGCGAAAACGCCCTCGCGGTGATCCGCACCCTGGACGCGCTGACCTCGGCGAGCCGGGAGGGCGGGGTGCTCAAGCTGTCGCGCGAGGAGTGCGAGCGGTGGCTCGGCGCCCTGAACGACCTGCGCCTCGCGATCGGCTCCCGGCTCGAGGTCGCCGACGAGGACGACACCGACGAGCTGTACCGGCTGCCGGACGAGGACCCGCGCAAGCCGATGGTGATGGCGTATCTGTGGCTCGGCGGTCTCCAGGAGACGCTGGTCACCACCCTTATGCCCTGACCTGTGTGGATTTCGTGTTCGCTCAGCGGACGCTCAAATCCGGATAACGATCGCGTCACCATTGCGGCCATGTATGGGCCGTTCGTGCGTACTTTGTCCGCTTCTTGCTGTGTGCTGCGCCACATCGCTTCCAGGTGATCAGTGTTGCGGTCGTGATAAATCTTCACGACCGCCCGGCGAACACCACCCATGTCGCGCCGGGTGCGCCACCGAGCCGACGACCGTCGGCCAGGCATGAGCGGACCCGGGAGAGCCCGTGCCCGCTCGCTCCATCAATCCGGGGGGATCGAGACGATCCGCGGCCGACGAGAGGCCCGGGTCGGCATGGAGAAAGGCGCACCACACATGACCTCAGCGCAGGTCGAGAAGGAGAACACCCCTGAGGAGGGGTACGAGCGCGGGCTCGGCAGCCGTCAGGTCCAGATGATCGCGATCGGCGGCGCCATCGGCGTCGGCCTGTTCCTGGGCGCGGGGGCGAACATCGCCAAGGCCGGGCCCAGCCTGATCCTCATGTACGCCCTCGCCGGCGTGATCATCTTCTTCATCATGCGGGCGCTCGGCGAGCTGCTCCTGTACCGCCCGGTGTCGGGATCCTTCGCGGAGTACTCCCGCGAGTTCCTCGGCCCGTTCTTCGGCTACTTCACCGGCTGGACGTACTGGCTGATGTGGGTGGTGACCGGCATGGCCGAGCTGACGGCCGCCGCGATCTACGTCCACTACTGGTTCCCGTCGATCCCGCAGTGGGTGACGGCGCTGGTCTTCCTGGTGGTCCTCTTCGTGGCCAACCTGATCTCGGTGAAGCTGTTCGGCGAGATCGAGTTCTGGTTCTCGATGGTCAAGGTCACCGCGCTGATCGGCATGATCGTCATCGGTCTCGGCGTGCTGACCTTCGGCTTCAGCGCGGCCGGTGACACCGCCACGGTCTCCAACCTCTGGCAGTTCGACGGCTTCTTCCCCAAGGGCATCGGCTCGTCCCTGATGACCCTGCAGGGCGTCATGTTCGCCTACCTCGCCGTCGAGCTGGTCGGTGTCACCGCGGGCGAGTCCGAGGACCCGGAGAAGACCCTCCCCAAGGCGATCAACACCCTGCCCTGGCGCATCGCCCTGTTCTACGTCGGCGCCCTCACCGTGATCCTGTGCGTGGTGAAGTGGACCGAGTTCGCGGCGGGCGTCAGCCCCTTCGTGAAGGCGTTCGCGGTCATCGGCATCCCGGCCGGCGCGGGCATCGTCAACTTCGTGGTGCTCACCGCGGCCCTGTCGTCCTGCAACTCGGGCATGTACTCCACGGGCCGCATGCTGCGCACCCTCGCGGACAACGGCGAGGCCCCCCGCGTCTTCAGCAAGCTGTCCGCCTCGAAGACCCCGGCCCTCGGCATCACGGTCTCGGTCGCCTTCATGGGCATCGGCGTGGTCCTCAACTACGTCGTCCCGGAGAAGGCCTTCGGCTACGTCACCTCGGTGGCCACCGCGGCCGGCATCTGGACCTGGCTGATGATCCTGGTCAGCCACGTCCTGTACCGCCGCGCGGTGGACGCGGGCCGGCTGCCCGCCTCCTCCTTCCCGGCGCCGGGCGGCGCGGTGTGCAGCTGGATCGCCATCACGTTCCTGCTCTTCGTCACCTGCCTGATCGCCTACGACGCCGACTCCCGCGTCTGCCTGTACGTCATGGCGGTCTGGGCGGCCGCCCTGGCCGTCGGCTGGGCGGTCCTGAAGGCCCGCAACCCGCAGGTCGCCCAGCGCCGCGAGCAGGAGCTGGAGAAGGTCCGCTGAGTCTCTGGTGAGTCTCCCGGCTCACGCGTAGCTCACCATGTGGGCCGCCCCGTACCACCCCTCGGTACGGGGCGGCCCTTCTGCTTATGCTGACCGTCATGCTGACCATCACCCAGGCCCTCGTCGACCAGATCGTCGCGCACGCGCGCAAGGACCACCCCGACGAGGCGTGCGGCGTCGTCGCCGGCCCGGCCGGCTCCGACCGCCCCGAGCGCTTCATCCCGATGCTGAACGCGGCCATGTCGCCCACGTTCTACGAGTTCGACTCCGGCGACCTGCTCAAGCTCTACCGGGAGCTGGACGACCGCGACGAGGACCCGGTGGTCATCTACCACTCCCACACCGCGACCGAGGCCTACCCGTCCCGCACGGACATCTCCTACGCCAACGAGCCCGGCGCCCACTACGTCCTGGTCTCCACCGCCGACACCGACGGCGCGGGCCCCTTCCAGTTCCGCTCCTTCCGGATCGTGGAGGGCGAGGTCACGGAGGAAGAGGTCAAGATCGTGGAGTCGTACTGATCAGGTGGTCATCCGCCCCTGATCCCGGTGGCCGACCCTCCGTCTCGCGCCTCGGATGAAATCTGTCCGAACAGCGAGATCACACTCCAGGGGGCGGCCCGGGAATCGTTACGATGAGCGCATGGTTCTGAACGACGTGAGCGACAAGACGCCGGGCGCACTGCTCGTGGCGCGGCTGCACGTCGACCTGTGCAGGCTCGCCAGCGCCATCTGTTGACGCTGTCCCTGCCGCCGTACGGCCGTGAGCCGCGGCGCCCGACCCGCGGTACCACCGCGTCCTCGCGCAGCCGCGCGCCCTCCCCAAGCTCTCGACTTCGCTCGAGCAGGGTGGACCCCCACCCTGACTTCCTTCCGACAGGAGCCCGCAACCATGGCCATCGAGGTCCGCATCCCGACCATCCTCCGCCAGTACACCGACGGCCAGAAGGCGGTGGAAGGCACCGGGGAGACCCTCGCCGACCTGTTCGCCGACCTCGAGACCCGCCACCCGGGCATCCAGGCCCGCATCGTGGACGGCGGCGAGCTGCGCCGCTTCGTGAACGTCTACCTGAACGACGAGGACGTCCGCTTCCTCGACGGCATCAACACCAAGGTCGCCGACGGCGACAACGTGACGATCCTGCCGGCCGTCGCCGGCGGCATGGCCTGAGTTCCGACGGTCGCTGATCACCGATGCGCTACGACTCCCCGCTGGCCGCGGTGGGCAACACACCCCTGGTGCGCCTGCCGCGGCTGTCGCCGTCCCCCGACGTCCGTATCTGGGCCAAACTGGAGGACCGCAACCCGACCGGCTCGGTCAAGGACCGCCCCGCGCTGCACATGATCGAACAGGCGGAGAAGGACGGCCGCCTCACCCCCGGCTGCACGATCCTCGAGCCCACCTCGGGCAACACCGGCATCTCCCTGGCCATGGCGGCCAAGCTCAAGGGCTACCGCATGGTGTGCGTCATGCCCGAGAACACCTCGCAGGAGCGCCGGGAACTGCTCGCCATGTGGGGTGCCGAGATCATCTCCAGCCCGGCGGCGGGCGGCTCCAACACGGCCGTGCGCGTCGCCAAGGAACTGGCGGCCGAGCACCCGGACTGGGTGATGCTCTACCAGTACGGCAACCCGGACAACGCGGGCGCGCACTACGCGACGACCGCCCCCGAGATCCTCGCCGACCTGCCGTCCATCACGCACTTCGTGGCCGGGCTCGGCACCACCGGCACCCTCATGGGCGTGGGCCGCTACCTGCGCGAGAACAAGCCGGACGTGCAGATCGTCGCCGCCGAACCGCGCTACGACGACCTGGTGTACGGCCTGCGGAACCTCGACGAGGGCTTCGTGCCGGAGCTGTACGACGCCTCCGTCCTCACCAGCCGTTTCTCCGTCGGCTCGGCGGACGCGGTGACCCGGACCCGTGAACTGCTCCAGCAGGAGGGCATCTTCGCGGGCATCTCCACCGGGGCCGCGCTGCACGCCGCGATCGGCGTCGGCAAGAAGGCCGTCAAGGCGGGCGAGAGCGCCGACATCGTCTTCGTCGTGGCCGACGGCGGCTGGAAGTACCTCTCGACCGGCGTCTACACGGCCGCCACCACGGAAGAGGCCATCGAGACGCTCCAGGGCCAGCTCTGGGCCTGAGCCCTTCGCCGGGCCCGCCTCCCATCGAAGCGCCAACCCCCTCCTATGAGGGGGCTAAGCGTTGCCTACGGCGCGGCAAAGATCTTCCCTCGGGGGAGCCTTCCGGGGGCGGAGGGGGTTACGTTCTGCCCGTCCTGTCATGTCGCGCTCATCGGCATCGCAGGGTGTCCTAGGTGTCATGCCCATGGCGCGCGTCCCACCGCCGCTACGCGCGTCACGGCCTGCCACCCAGCTCGTGAATCCCCACTTCCGGCTGTGGTTCCGCGTCCGGCCCCACCCAGGCCCACGCGGTGCCGGCCTCGACAGATGGAGGCAACACCCCCATGCGTGCGTCACGCCCGAACAAGCGGCGCCGGGGTCTTCGAAGACTCCTGACCGCCGCCGTCCCGGCCCTCACCCTCACCGTCGCCGGGTTCCTGGCGGCCCCGTCCGCGGGCGCGCAGACCGCGCCCGCCGCCACCGCGCACACCACCCGCACGTCCCAGAACGCCAAGGCGCTCACCGACCCCCAGCGGCAGACCGTCCACTCGACCGGCAAGGCCGGGCAGAAGGTCCCGACCCAGCACCTGTGCGCCACCGCGAAGCCCGGCCAGGCGTCCTGCTTCGCCCAGCGCCGCACCGACATCAGGCAGCGCCTGGCCTCCGCGCTCGCGGCCGCCGCGCCCTCCGGCCTGAGCCCGGCCAACCTGCACAGCGCCTACAACCTGCCCTCGACCGGCGGCTCCGGCCTGACCGTCGCCGTGGTCGACGCCTACAACGACCCCAACGCCGAGTCGGACCTGGCCACCTACCGCTCGACGTACGGCCTGTCGGCGTGCACCAAGGCCAACGGCTGCTTCAAGCAGGTCAGCCAGACCGGTTCGACCACCTCGCTGCCCACGAACGACACCGGGTGGGCCGGTGAGGAGGCGCTCGACATCGACATGGTCAGCGCCGTCTGCCCCAACTGCAACATCATCCTCGTCGAGGCCAACTCCGCCAACGACACCGACCTCGGCATCGCCGAGAACGAGGCCGTCTCGCTGGGCGCCAAGTTCGTCTCCAACAGCTGGGGCGGCTCCGAGTCCTCCACCCAGACCAGCGAGGACACCTCCTACTTCAAGCACCCGGGTGTCGCGATCACGGTCTCCGCGGGCGACTCCGCCTACGGCGCCGAGTACCCGGCGACCTCCCAGTACGTCACCGCCGTCGGCGGCACCGCGCTGACCACCGCCTCCAACTCCCGCGGCTGGAGCGAGAGCGTCTGGCACACCAGCTCCACCGAGGGCACCGGCTCGGGCTGCTCCGCCTACGACCCGAAGCCGAGCTGGCAGACCGACACCGGCTGCTCCAAGCGCATGGAGGCCGACGTCTCCGCGGTCGCCGACCCGGCCACCGGCGTCGCGGTCTACGACACCTACGGCGGCTCCGGCTGGGCCGTCTACGGCGGCACCAGCGCCTCCGCCCCGATCATCGCCGGCGTCTACGCCCTCGCGGGCACCCCGGGCTCCAGCGACTACCCGGCGAAGTACCCCTACTCCCACACGACCAACCTGTACGACGTCACCAGCGGCAGCAACGGCTCCTGCTCGACCTCGTACTTCTGCACCGCGCGCACCGGCTACGACGGCCCGACCGGCTGGGGCACCCCCAACGGCACGACCGCCTTCTCCTCCGGCAGCAGCACCGGCAACACGGTGACCGTCACCAACCCGGGCAACCAGTCCACCACGACCGGCAGCTCGGTCAGCGTGCAGATCAAGGCGACGGACAGCGCGGGCGCCGCCCTCACCTACAGCGCCACCGGACTGCCCACCGGCCTGTCGATCAACAGCTCGACCGGCCTGATCTCCGGTACCGCCTCTACCGCGGGCACCTACAGCGTGACCGTCACCGCCAAGGACGCAACCGGCGCCTCCGGCTCCACCTCCTTCACCTGGACGGTGGGCTCCTCCGGCGGCGGCACCTGCTCCTCGGCGCAGTTGCTCGGCAACCCGGGCTTCGAGTCGGGCAACACCACCTGGAGCGCCTCCAGCGGCGTGATCACCAACGGCAGCGGTGAGGCGGCGCACAGCGGCTCCTACTACGCCTGGCTCGACGGGTACGGCTCCTCGCACACCGACACGCTGTCCCAGTCGGTGACCATCCCGTCCGGCTGCAAGGCCACGCTGACCTTCTACCTGCACATCGACACCGCGGAGACCGGCAGCACCGCGTACGACAAGCTGACGGTGACGGCCGGGTCGACCACGCTGGCGACGTACTCGAACGTCAACGCGGCCTCCGGTTACACCCAGAAGTCCTTCGACCTGTCCTCGTTCGCGGGGTCCACGGTCACCCTGAAGTTCAGCGGCGTGGAGGACTCCTCGCTGCAGACCAGCTTCGTCATCGACGACACCGCCCTGACGACGAGCTGACGCACCTGTGCGCGAAGGGGCCCCGGCCGGGCGTGTGGGCCGGGGCCCGTTTGCGCGCGCGTGGGGATCCTGATGCGCTGGAGAAACGTCACACCGGCACACATGGGCACGAGTAACGAGAGGCGGCCCTCATGCGCCGTACCACCGCTCAGCGGACCACTGTCATCGCCGTCGCGGCAGCGGCGCTCCTCCTCGCGGGCTGCGGCACGCACAGTGGGCCAGGAGCGGCCGGCAGCGGCGCGGTGTCGCCGTCCCCGTCGGTGTCCGGGTCGGCCTCGGGGCCGGCGTCCCCGTCGGCGCCCGAATCCGGCTCGGCCTCCCCCTCGGCGCCCTCCTCCGGGGCACCGGCCCCCACGGCCACTCCCACCGGCTGCACCCCTCACGTCCAGCTCACCGCCGCCGACACCGGCCGCACCGTGTGCCTGAGCACCGGCGGACAGATCCGCCTCACCCTGGACGGCACCAAGGACCGCCCCTGGACCCCCGTCACCGCCACCGGCGCGGCGCTGAAGGCCGCCAACGCCGGTTTCGTCGTCCAGCCGGGCGACGCCGTGGCCGCCTTCGACGCCGTCGCGCCCGGCACCGCACAGCTGAGCGCCACCCGCCCGCTGTGCGCCAAGCGCCCCGGCCAGACGTCGTGCCTCGGCATCCAGCGGTGGACCGTCACGGTCACGGTGACCAAGCCATGAGGCCCGCCATGGACACGCTCATCCCGCCAGGTACCGCACCTGGTCCCACAGCGCGGGGTCCACCACCCCCACCCGGCGCCGGAAGTCCCACAGCGGCACGTCCCGCAGCTCGTCCGTCTCCAGGAAGCTGGGCCGCCCCTGGGCGTCGCCGACCGACCCCGGCGGGAGCGGGATCACGCCCGTCCGCTCGTCGTGGTACCGGCTGGTGATACGCGCGACCGTCGCGCTGTCCCCGCGCACCGTCAGCACCAGGCACGGCCGCTCCTTGCCGCCCGGCCGGTCCCCGTGGGGCACGCTCGCCCACCAGATCTCGGCCGGCCGCGGATGCACCCGGGCACGTCCCGGCGGACGCGCGCTCGCGGCACGGTGACGCCGTCCGCGCCCCCATCCGTCCACCAGCGTCGCGACCAGCGCGAGCAGCACCACCGCCGCCAGCGCGAGCCACCACGACGTGTCCATATGGATGACGGTACCGGCGTGTTCGCCTCACTGCGCGCCCTCCGCAACTCAAGTGCGCCGTATCGCGCACCACGCGCGCCCTTGTTCCAGCCGAACCGGTGACACCACAGGTGAGTTCCCCCACAACGGCCCCTGGCGGAGGAGCGACCGGCCCTTTTGCGCCTTACGCTCGACGGACCGCACGACCCCCGTCACCGCTCCCCGTCCCTGCCTTGCGCACGTCCCGCCACGGAGGTTCCAGCTCTATGAAGCTCACCGTCGTCGGCTGCTCGGGGTCGTTTCCGTCCGCGGAATCGGCCTGCTCGAGCTACCTCGTAGAGGCCGACGGCTTCCGGCTGCTTCTCGACATGGGCAACGGCGCCCTGGGCGAGTTGCAGCGCCACTGCGGTCTCTACGACCTCGACGCCATCTTCCTGAGCCACCTGCATGCCGACCACTGCATCGACATGCTCGCGTACTTCGTCGCGCGCTACTACCGCCACGACGGCGGCCGCTGCGCCCCCATCCCGGTCTACGGCCCGGAGGGCACCGAACAGCGCCTGACCACCGCCTACGGCGACACGCCCTCGGCCTCCTCGATGAGCGAGGTCTTCGACTTCCACACGGTCAAACCGGGCACGTTCGAGATCGGCCCGTTCACCGTGCACACGGAACGCGTACGCCACCCGGTGGAGGCGTACGGCATCCGGATCGAGCACGGCGGCAGGTCGCTCACCTACTCGGGCGACACCGGTGTGAGCGAAGCGCTGGACGAACTGGCGCGCGACGCCGACCTGTTCCTGTGCGAGGCCGCGTTCACCCATGGCAAGGAGGATATTCCGAACCTCCACCTGAACGGCCGTGAGGCGGGCGAGACCGCCACCCGCGCCCGGGCCCGCCGCCTCGTCCTCACCCACATTCCGCCGTGGACCGACCCCCAGGTCAACCTGACGGACGCCCGCGCGGTCTACCCGGGGCCGGTCGAACTGGCGGCGCCACGGGCGACGTACGAGATCTGACCCGTCCGTCCGAACAGCCCGAACGGCACACCACAGGCTCCGAACGACCCGACGGTGACCGCCGCTTCCCAGGAGGCGGCGGTCTTTTCGTGCCCGCTCGGCGTCCTCTCGGCATCATCCCGCGGTCTCCTGGCGGTGTCCTCCCGCGCTCTCTCGGCTCCCTCTCAGCGAAGCCGCACCTGTACGCCCGTACGCCCGCCCGCCCGTACACCCGTACGCAGACGCACGAAGGCCCCGGAACCTGGACGGTTCCGGGGCCTTCTCACGTCCGGGGCTGCTACGCCTTCGTCAGGTCCTCGATCTCCTCCTCGGGCTCGCGGCCCGGGGTGGGGAGGTTGAACTTGATGATGGCGAACCGGAAGACGAAGTAGTAGATCGCCGCGAACACCAGGCCGATCGGGATGATCAGCCAGGGCTTGGTGGCGAGGTTCCAGTTCAGGAGGTAGTCGATCGCACCGGCCGAGAACGTGAAGCCCGCGTGGACGCCGAGCGCCCAGGTGATCGCCATGGAGAGCGCGGTGAGGACCGCGTGGATCCCGTACAGCACCGGCGCGATGAACATGAACGAGAACTCGATCGGCTCGGTGACACCGGTGACGAAGGAGGTCAGCGCGACCGAGAGCATCAGACCCATGACGGCCTTGCGGCGCTCGGGGCGGGCGGTGTGCGCGATGGCGAGCGCGGCGGCCGGCAGACCGAACATCATGATCGGGAAGAAGCCCGACATGAACTGTCCGGCGGTCGGGTCACCGGCGAAGAAGCGGTTCAGGTCGCCGTGCACGATGACGCCCGCGGAGTTCTTGTAGTCGCCGATCTGGAACCAGGAGACGGCGTTCACGAACTGGTGCATGCCGACCGGGATCAGCGCGCGGTTGATCAGACCGAACAGACCCGCGCCCAGGGCGCCGAGACCGGTGATCCACGTGCCGACGTCGGAGATGCCTTCACCGATCGGCTTCCAGACCAGCCCGAAGAAGACGCCGAAGAGCGTGCCGACGAACGCCATGATGATCGGGACGAGCCGGCGGCCGTTGAAGAAGCCGAGCCAGTCCACCAGCTTGGTGCGGTGGAACCGCTGCCACAGCACGGCCGACAGCAGACCCAGGAGGATGCCGCCGAGGACGCCCGGGTTGTTGTACGTCGCCTCGACTATCTTGCCGTTCTCGATGTGCTGCTCGCTCAGCGGGAACGCCTTGAGGACGTTGCTGTAGACGAGGAAGCCGACCAGGGCCGCGAGCGCGGTGGAGCCGTCCGACTTCTTGGCGAAGCCGATCGCGACGCCGACGCAGAAGAGCAGGGGCAGGTTGTCGAACACGGCGCCGCCCGCGGTCGCGAAGACGGACGCGACCTTGTGCCAGCCGAGTCCGTCGTCACCGAACACGTCGGGCTGCCCCAGCCGGAGCAGGATGCCCGCCGCCGGCAGCACGGCGATGGGGAGCTGCAGGCTGCGGCCGACCTTCTGCAGGCCCTGGAACAGACCGGAACCCCGCTTCTTCGCGGGGGCCGCCGTTGTCGCGGTGGCGGTGCTCATACTTCCTCCATGTGCCGGGGCTGCCGGGGGACGGGAAGGGGGGAGTGGAACGGGGTGGAACAGCCCCGTGTGGTCTACACCACCGGTGGTGTAGACCTGTTGTAGCACGGTGAAGGCGGGATAAGGAACCCATGAATTCTGTGGCCTCGGACAGACAGGGAGCAAATGCCGCACTCGTGATAAAGGCCACGTAGACGGGCGCGATGTTCTGGCCCGGCACTTTGCGGGCGTTCCCGGGGTGGTGTAGACCAGTTTTCGACACAGCGGTTCGGCTCAGGGAGTAAGGACATGGCCAGCAAGGCTGAGAAGATCGTTGCCGGGCTCGGCGGCATCGACAACATCGACGAGATCGAGGGCTGCATCACCCGGCTCCGCACCGAGGTCCACGACGCCTCGCTGGTCGACGAGGCCGCCCTGAAGGCCGCCGGCGCCCACGGCGTCGTCAAGATGGGCACCGCCATCCAGGTCGTCATCGGCACCGACGCCGACCCGATCGCCGCGGAGATCGAAGACATGATGTGAGCCCGCCCGCTCACACACCAGTACGCGGACGCAGGCGGCCAGGGGCCTCTCCCACCGTGGGAGAAGCCCCTGACGCAGTTGCGGATAGGCTCGGCGCCATGTCTCGAATCGACGGCCGCACCCCCGAACAGCTCCGCCCGGTCACCATCGAGCGCGGCTGGAGCAAGCACGCCGAGGGCTCCGTCCTCGTCTCCTTCGGCGACACGAAGGTCCTCTGCACCGCCTCCCTCACCGAAGGCGTGCCGCGCTGGCGCAAGGGCAGCGGAGAGGGCTGGGTCACCGCGGAGTACGCCATGCTGCCCCGCTCCACCAACACCCGCGGCGACCGCGAGTCGGTCAAGGGCAGGATCGGCGGCCGTACCCACGAGATCAGCCGCCTCATCGGCCGCTCCCTGCGCGCCGTCGTCGACACCAAGTCCCTCGGCGAGAACACCGTCGTCCTCGACTGCGACGTCCTCCAGGCCGACGGCGGCACCCGCACCGCCGCGATCACCGGCGCGTACGTGGCGCTCGCCGACGCCGTCGCCTGGGCGCAGCGCAGGAAGCTCATCAAGGCCACCCGGCAGCCGCTGACCGGCACCGTCTCGGCCGTCTCCGTGGGCATCGTGGCCGGCGTGCCGCTCCTCGACCTCTGCTACGAGGAGGACGTCCGCGCGGAGACCGACATGAACGTCGTCTGCACCGGCGACGGCCGCTTCGTCGAGGTCCAGGGCACGGCGGAGGCGGCACCCTTCGACCGCGGGGAACTGAACGCCCTCCTCGACCTCGCGATGGCTGGCTGCGAACAGCTCACGGCGATCCAGCGGGCGGCGCTGGAGGCAACCGCGTAGCGCGGTACGGCGTTTTCAGAAGTGACCCCGGTGGGGCGCACGGACGACACCGCGCGCCCCACCGTCACCCCCACGGAGAGGGAACCGCTCCATGGCCGCGCGCCACCGCCGACGCACCGCCACCGCCGCTCTCGCGGCCGTCGCCGTCCTCGCCGCCATCGGCGCGAGCGCGGGCTGCGACGCCGTGAACAAGGCCATCGACTGCGTCCAGACCGCCGACGCCATAGCCGACAGCGTCACCGGCCTCCAGCAGGCCGTCGAGAACGCGGCGAACGACCCGACGCAGACGGACGAGGCCCTCGACTCCATCGAGAAGGACCTCGACAAGATCGGCGACAAGACGGACGACGTCGACGTCAACAAGGCGGTGGACGGCCTGCGTACGGCGGTCACCAACGTCCGGGACGCGATCAGGAACGGCGACAGGACCCCCGACGTGAGCCCGGTGACGAACGCGGCGGGCGAACTGACGAAGGTCTGCACGTCCTCCTAGCGCGGCAGGCGGACGCCGCGGGCGCCACCCGTGCCCGGATACTGGTCCCATGACCCGCCTGATCCTCGCCACACGCAACGCCGGAAAGATCACCGAACTCCGGGCGATCCTCGCCGAAGCGGGCCTCCCGCACGACCTGGTCGGCGCGGACGCCTACCCCGACATCCCCGACGTCAGGGAAACGGGCGTCACCTTCGCCGAGAACGCCCTCCTCAAGGCCCACGCCCTGGCCAAGGCCACGGGCATGCCCGCGGTGGCGGACGACTCCGGCCTGTGCGTCGACGTCCTGGGCGGCGCGCCCGGCATCTTCTCCGCGCGCTGGGCGGGCCGGCACGGCGACGACAAGGCGAACCTGGACCTGCTGCTGGCCCAGCTCGCGGACATCGACGACACCCACCGCGGCGCCCACTTCGCCTGCGCGGCGGCCCTGGCCCTCCCCGACGGCACGGAACGGGTGGTCGAGGGCCAGCTCCGCGGCACCCTCCGCCACGAGCCCACCGGCACGAACGGCTTCGGCTACGACCCGATCCTCCAGCCCGAGGGCGAAACCCGAACCTGCGCCGAACTGACCCCCGAGGAGAAGAACGCGATCAGCCACCGCGGCAAGGCGTTCCGCGCGCTGGTACCGGTGGTCCGGGAACTGCTGGGCTGAGGCGGGCTGTGCGAAAGGCCCGGTCCCTGAGCTCGGACCGGGCCTTCGTCATGCCATGTCGATGTGCGGTCGGTGGGACTCGAACCCACACGGGATTTCTCCCACGGGCACCTAAAACCCGCGCGTATGCCTATTTCGCCACGACCGCCCCAAAACGGGACACTTCGCCTTCTCGTGCCGCTCGGTGCCGTTCAGTGTACGGGGGACTCCGCACGCCTCGCTGGCCCCCCACCCTTCGCACTCCGTCATGTCGCCGCCGGGGCACGGCAGTTCGGGTGGACGGGATGCGTCGACAGGGCGCGGTGACGTCGAGGGGGCCGGCGACGGGCGTGTCGCCGGCCCCCTCAGCCGCCCTCTACAGGTACAGCCCCGTCGAGTCCTCCGCCCCCTCGAAGCGGTCCGCCGCCACGGCGTGCAGGTCGCGTTCGCGCATCAGGACGTACCCGATGCCGCGCACCTCCACCTCGGCCCGGTCCTCCGGGTCGAACAGGACCCGGTCGCCCGGTTCCACGGTCCGTACGTTCTGCCCGACCGCGACGACCTCGGCCCAGGCGAGGCGCCGGCCCACGGCCGCGGTCGCGGGGATGAGGATGCCGCCGCCGGAGCGGCGCTCGCCCTCGCCGGTCTCCTGCCGCACCAGCACACGGTCGTGCAGCATCCGGATGGGCAACTTGTCGTGGTGGGTCTTCTCGCTCACGCCCTGAACCTACCTGCCTTCGACGGCTTCGCGCGCGGCCGGGTCAGGCCCTGTGCCGCCGGGAGCCCAGCGCGAACAGTCCCACGACGCCGACCACGACCAGCGCCACGGGCACGATGCGCTCCAGCCGCGGCGCGCCCTCCTCGGTGACCAACTGGCCCTTGACCTCGCTGACGACCCGGTTGACGCCCACGTAGGCCCGCCCGAGCGTGTGGTCGATGTTGGAGACGACCTTGGCCTTGGCGTCCCCGACGATCGTCTTCGGGTGCACCCGGACGCCGATCTCGTCGAGCGTCTCGGCCAGCGTCTCGCGGCGGCGCTTGATGTCCGCCTCGATCTCGGCCGGAGTCCTGGTGTCCGGTGTGCTCGACGTGTCCGTCACCGCGCTTCCTCCGTGGTCGTGTGCGGCGTGTTCCGCGCAATTTCCTGATTCTGTGCTGGACAGTCTGTCAGCTTCGTGCCGAAGGCACCCATCGGCACCCCCGTGGAGGGTCCGAAGGAGATTAGGCTCATCCGGTAAACCGCTGACCCGCGTGATCCGCGTGACCCGACCCTTGCCCCGTGAGGTACCGATGAGCGAGCGACTCCAGCCCGGCGACACCGCCCCCGCCTTCACCCTGCCGGACGCCGACGGCAACGAGGTCTCCCTGGCCGACCACAAGGGCCGCAAGGTCATCGTGTACTTCTACCCGGCGGCGCTCACCCCCGGCTGCACCAAGCAGGCGTGCGACTTCACGGACAACCTCCAGCTGCTGGCGGGCGCCGGCTACGACGTCATCGGCATCTCCCCGGACAAGCCGGAGAAGCTCGCGAAGTTCCGCGAGAAGGAGTCCCTGAAGGTCACCCTCCTCGCCGACCCCGACAAGGAGGTGCTGGAGGCGTACGGCGCCTTCGGCGAGAAGAAGCTGTACGGCAAGACGGTCGTCGGCGTCATCCGCTCCACGGTGATCGTGGACGAGGACGGCAAGGTCGAGCGCGCCCTGTACAACGTGAAGGCGACGGGCCACGTGGCGAAGATCATCAAGGATCTGGGCATCTGACCGTCCCGCCTCCCACGCAGGCGAACGGCCCGCACCGGTGCGATCGGTGCGGGCCGTGGCGTAGGGCGAGGACCCTGCCGCTACGGCCACCGGCCCCGCGCGCTCAGCGCCCCCGCCCCGGTCGTCGTCCCGCCGTTCCCCGTGGTGCCGCCGTCCCCGGTGGTCCCCCCGGAGCCGGTCGTGCCGCCCGTGTCCGTGGTGCCTCCGGTGCCGGTCGTGCCGCCGTCGCCCGTGGTGCCTCCGGTGCCGGTCGTGCCGCCGTCGCTCGTGGTGCCGCCCGTACCCGTCGTGCCGCCGCCGGTCGTCGTACCGCCCGTGCCGGGTGTGCCGCCCGTCGTCGTACCGCCCGTGCCCGGGGTGCCGCCCGTCGTCTGCCCCTGGGTCTGACCCTGGTCCTGGCCCGGGGTGGTGGACTGGCCGCCCGTCGTGCCGCCGTTCGACTGGTCGCCCGTGGTGCCGGGCTGCTGGTCCGTCGGCCCGGTGCTCGGGGGCTCCAGCGTCTGGTCCGCGCCCGCCTGGAGCTGCAGGTCGAAGTCCTTCACCGGCTGCCCCTGCAGCGCGTCCTTGGTGAACTGCGCCCAGATCTGCGCGGGCGCGCCGCCGCCGTTGATACGGGGCAGGCCCATCGCGCCGTAGAGCGACTCGTGCTTGCCGGTGTCCGGGTCCTGGCCCATCACCGCGATCACGGTGGCCAGCTGCGGGGTGTAGCCCGCGAACCAGGCCGCCTGGTCCTCCTCCGCGGTGCCGGTCTTGCCGGCGGCGGGCCGCCCGGCGCCCTGCGCGGCGGTCGCGGTGCCGTTGTCGACCACGCTCTGCAGGACCGACGTGGTGGTGTCCGCCGCCTCCCGGCTGACCACCTGCTTCGTGGACTGCTGCGGCAGCGCGATGTTCTGCGTGCCGTTGGTGACCTTCTCGACCAGCGTGTACGCGCCGTGCTTGCCGTGGTTGGCGAGCGTCGCGTACGCCTGCGTCATGTCGAGGACGCTCGCGGTGGCCGTGCCGAGCGCGATCGACGGGTACGGCTGAAGGTCGGGCGTGTTCGCGGGCACGCCCAGGTCGATCGCGGTCTGTTTGACCTTGGGCGGGCCGACGTCCACCGCCATCTGCGCGTACACGGCGTTCACGGACTTGTCCGTCGCCTTGCGGACGGTGATCGGGCCGTAGGAGACGTTGTCCTCGTTCTCCGGCGCGTACGCCCCGCCGGACCAGCCCTGCACGGGTCGCTTGTCGGTGCCGTCGTACACCGTGTTCGGGGTGATGGTGACGCCGTCCTGGGTGCGGGAGCCGTTCTCCACCGCCGAGGTGAACACGAACGGCTTGAACGTGGAGCCGACCTGGTAGTCGCGGCGCGTCGCGTTGTTGACGTACTGCTTGGTGTAGTCGATGCCGCCGTACATCGCGAGGACCTTGCCGGTGGCCGGGGCGATGGCGGCGCCGCCGGCGCGGACGTACCGGTCGACCTTGTTGTTCTTCTTGTCGAGCTTGCTCATCACCTGGTCGCTGACGGCCTTGACGAACGCGTTCTGCTTGGACTTCTCCAGCGTGGTGGTGATGCGGTAGCCGCCGCGGGCCAGGGTGTCCTCGTCGATGATCTTGTTGCTGGTCAGGTAGTCCTTGATCGCCTGGACCAGGTAGCCGCGCTGCCCGGACATGCCGGACGCGTAGACCTGCTCGCGGGGCGTGGGGAAGGTCACCTTCCCGCGCTCGGCGGCGCTCAGCCAGTTCTTCTTGACCATGCCGTCGAGGACGTAGTTCCAGCGGGCCAGCGCCGCGCCCTTGTTCTCGGGGTGCGCGATCACGTCGTACTCGCTGGGCGCGTTCAGCAGAGCGGCGAGGTAGGCGGCCTGGCCGACCGTGAGGTCCTTGGCGTCCACGCCGTAGTAGGCCTGGGCGGCGGCCTGGATGCCGTAGGCGTTGCGGCCGAAGTAGCTGGTGTTGAGGTAGCCCTCCAGGATGTCGTCCTTGCTCTTCTCGCGGTCCAGCTTGATCGCGATGAAGAACTCCTTCACCTTGCGGGTGACGGTCTGCTGCTGCTCCAGGTAATAGTTCTTCACGTACTGCTGGGTGATCGTCGAGCCGGACTGCTTGCCCTTGCCGGTGGCCGTGTTCCAGGCCGCGCGGACCATCGCCTTGGGGTCGACGGCGGACTCGGTGTAGAAGTCGCGGTCCTCGGCGGCGAGCGCGGCGTGCTGGGCGGCCTTGGAGATCTGGGCGAGCTTGACGTTCTCGCGGTTGACGGTGCCGTCGCGGGCCAACTCGCTGCCGTCGGCGTACAGGTAGACGTTGCTCTGCTTGGTGGCCGCCGCGTTCGCCGCCGGGATCTTGACCGTGTAGTAGCCGAGGGCGAACAGCCCGACCAGGAGCAGCAGGCCCACCAGGAGGGTGCCGAGCACCGTCTTCCAGGTGGGGACCAGCCGGCGCCATCCCGTGCGCTTCGGCCGCTTCGCGCCGCCGGGGATCGCGGCGACAGGTGCCGTCCGCGGTTCTCCGGACACCACGACCTGGCTGCTCTGATGCGGCTGTGGCTCGTCGCTCATCGTGGTGCCGGACTCCCGTTTCGCGTCGTACGTTCCCGTACGTCCTCGTACGCCATCTGCGTCCCCTGATGAAGACTGTCGCACCTTGCGTTCCAGTTCCCGGCACGAGGGACGTTCCGTGCGGGAAAACGTGTGGTACGCCACTTCGTCCGCGCGCTAGGCTCCTGCGCTTCGCCCGGAACGCGTCGAAGGGAGGACTCCCGTGGGGGCAGGGCGGTTGTACGCCGCTGTCGCCGCCGGTGGTTTCCGGAGGTACGCGACCTACCGGACCGCGACCGCGGCGGGGGTGTTCACCAACACAGTCTTCGGATTGATCTTGGCATACACCTATCTGGCCCTGTGGCACGAACGGCCGCACCTGGGGGGTTACGACGAGGGCCAGGCGCTGACGTACGTGTGGACGGGGCAGGCGCTGCTGATGACCGTCTCGGTGATGGGCGGCGGCTTCGAGGACGAGCTGATCGAACGCATCCGCACCGGTGACATCGCGATCGACCTGTACCGGCCCGCCGACCTGCAGCTGTGGTGGCTGGCCGCGGACGCGGGGCGGGCGCTGTTCCACCTGCTCGGCCGGGGCGTGGTGCCGCTGGTGGTGGGCGCGCTGCTGTTCCCACTCGCGCTGCCCACGAGCCCGCTGACCTGGCTGGCCTTCCTGGTCGCGGTCGGGTTCGGGGTGGTGGTGAGCTTCGCGATCCGGTTCGTCGTGGCGCTCTGCGCGTTCTGGCTGCTGGACGGGGCGGGGGTGGCCCAGTTGTCCTGGCTGCTGGCGGTCTTCTGCTCGGGCATGCTGCTGCCGCTGAACGTCTTCCCCGGCGCGCTCGGCGAGGTCGTGCGCGTACTGCCCTGGTCGGCGCTGCTCCAGGCCCCCCTGGACGTGCTGCTCGGCACGGCGGATCCCCTGTCCACGTACGCCTTCCAGGGCGCGTGGGCGGTGGTGCTGCTGGCCGCGGGGCGGCTGGTGCAGTCGGCGGCGACCCGGCGGGTGGTGGTCCAGGGTGGCTGACACCGGGGGCACGGAGCCGTACGGCCCGGCGCGCGCGGAGGCCTACGGCCGGGTGCGCGAGGGGGGGCGTGCCTACTTCCTGATCACCGCCATGTGGATCCGCTCCACCGTGGCCTACCGCGCCTCCTTCCTGATGACGACGTTCGGCAACTTCGCCGGCACGGCGCTCGACTTCGTCGCGATCATGCTGATGTTCTCGCGGGTCGACCGCCTCGGCGGCTACGGCCTGTCCGAGGTGGCCTTCCTGTACGGCCTGTCCACGACCGCCTTCGGCCTCGCCGACCTCGCGATCGGATCCATGGACCGGCTGGGGCGGCGGGTGCGCGACGGCACGCTGGACACGCTTCTGGTGCGGCCGGCGCCGGTGCTCGCACAGGTCGCGGCGGACCGCTTCGCCCTGCGTCGCCTCGGCCGGGTCACTCAGGGGGCGCTGGTCCTCGGGTACGCCGTCACCGTGCTGGACGTCTCGTGGACGCCGCTGAGGGTGCTGATGGTGCCGCTGACGCTGCTGAGCGGTGGCGTGATCTTCTGTGCGGTGTTCGTGGCGGGCGGGGCCTTCCAGTTCGTCGCGCAGGACGCCTCCGAGGCACAGAACGCGTTCACGTACGGCGGCACCACGCTGCTGCAGTACCCGCCCACCGTGTTCGCGAAGGAACTGGTGCGCGGGGTGACGTTCGTGCTGCCGCTCGCCTTCGTCAACTGGCTGCCCGCGCTGTACGTGCTGGGGCGGCCCTATCCGCTCGACCTGCCGTCCTGGGTCGCCTTCACGCCACCGCTGGTCGCGGTGGGCTGCTGTGCGCTCTCGGGGCTGGCGTGGCGGGCGGGACTGCGTTCGTACCGGAGCACGGGGAGCTGAGAGGGGATCATGAGCGGCGGCTTCATCGAACTCGACCGCGTCGAGAAGGTCTTCGACGTGCGCAAGAGGACCGGTTTCCTGAAGAGCGAGCGGCGGCAGGTGCGGGCCGTGGACTCGATCTCCTTCACCGTGGCGCGCGGCGAGATGGTCGGCTACATCGGGCCGAACGGCGCCGGGAAGTCCACCACGATCAAGATGCTGACCGGGATCCTGACCCCGAGCGGCGGCCGGCTGCGGGTCGCCGGCATCGACCCCTCCCGGGAGCGGACCCGGCTCGCGCAGCGCATCGGCGTGGTGTTCGGGCAGCGTACGACCCTGTGGTGGGACCTGCCGCTGATCGACTCCTACCGCCTGATGCACCGCATGTACCGCATCCCGGACGCCCGTTACCGCGAGAACCTCGACCGTCTGGTCGAACTGCTCGAGCTGGGCGCCCTGTTGGACGTGCCGGTGCGGCAGCTGTCGCTGGGCCAGCGGATGCGCGGCGACATCGTGGCGGCGCTGCTGCACGACCCCGAGGTGCTGTACCTGGACGAGCCGACGATCGGGCTGGACGTCATCTCCAAGGCGAAGGTGCGGGAGTTCCTGCGGGAGGTGAACGCCGAGCGCGGTACGACGGTGCTGCTGACCACGCACGACCTGCAGGACATCGAGCAGCTGTGCTCCCGTGTGATGGTCATCGACCACGGCCGCCTGATGTACGACGGCCCGCTCGCCGGGCTGCACGAGGTCGGCGACAGTGAACGCACCCTGGTGGTCGACCTGGAGCGGGAGCTGCCGCCGATCCAGGCGCCGCCCGCGCGGGTGGTGCGGGTGGAGGGGCCGCGGCAGTGGCTCGCGTTCCCGGCGTCGCAGTCGGCGGCGCCGCTGGTGGCGCGGGTCGCGGCGGAGTATCCGCTGGTGGACCTGTCGGTGCGGGAGCCGGACATCGAGGCGGTGATCGCGAAGATGTACGCGGAGAAGCACACGGAGGTGCTCGCGGAGAAGCACGCGGAGGAGGCCGGTGAGGGCCGCGGCGTGGTCCGGGACGCCGCGAACTCGTAGGCTGACGCCCATGACCGACGCTGTGTCTCACGGGGGAAGCGACGAGCAGCGGCCGGCGCCGCACACCCCGGTCCCGGAACCGGATCTGCGCGCCTCCGACGCCGATCGCGAACGAGTCGCCGAGGTCCTCAGGGACGCCCTCGCGGAGGGCCGTCTCGACATGGAGGAGTTCGAGGAGCGGCTGGAGGCGACGTACAAGGCGCGGACGTACCGCGAACTGGCGCCGATCACCCGGGACCTGCCGGTCGCGGGTGCCACGCCGCCGGTCGTGTCCCTGACCAAGGAACCGGCGCAGAGCGGCCGTTGGGCCGAGCGCATCACCGGTGGCGAGGGGTCGTCCACGTGGGCGGTCGCCGTGATGTCCGGGTTCCAGCGCAAGGGCCGCTGGCGGGTGCCCAGGCGGTTCAACTGCTTCGCCTTCTGGGGCGGCGGTGAGATCGATCTCAGGGAGGCGGACTTCGCGGACCGCGAGGTCGAGATCAACTGCGTCGCGATCATGGGCGGGATGAACGTCGTCGTGCCGCCCGGCGTCGAGGTGGTCGTCCGCGGCATCGGCATCATGGGCGGCTTCGACCAACGTGAGGAGGGCGTCCCTGGGGAGCCGGGCGCGCCGCGCGTGGTCGTCACCGGGTTCGCGTTCTGGGGCGGGGTCGGTGTCGAGCGCAAGCTGACCAAGGCCGAGCGGCAGCGGATGAAGGAACAGCGGCGCCAGGACAAGCTGGAGCGCAGGGCCGGTCGCGGGGAACTGGAGAACTCCCCCCGTGAGGACCTGGAGGGCCTGCTCGATGTCCACAAGGCGATCGAGGGGCACCGCGACTGGATGCGCGAACGCCGCGAGGAGCGGCGGGAGGAGCACCGCGAGCGCCGTGAGGCGCGGCGCGAGGAACGCGACCGGCGCCGCCACGGCGGTTGGTGAGCGGGACCACGGCTCGGTGAGCCGGGTCACAGCTCGGCGGGTGCCGCGCCCTTGAGGGAGGTCAGGTCGAAGACCTCCGCCATCCTCCGGAACCCCTCGTCGCTGGGGTGCAGGTGGTCGCCCGAGTCGTAGTCGGCGCGCAGCCGGCGCGGGTCGTAGGGGTCGCGCAGCGCCCGGTCGAAGTCGACGACCGCGTCGAACACGCTCCCGGAGCGGATTCGCGCGTTGACTGCCTGGCGCACCTGCTCGCGGTCGGTCCGGTAGGCGCGGTGGCCCTTGAACGGCATCAGCGTCGCGCCGACGACCTTCAGGCCGCGTGCGTGGGCCTCGTGGACGAGGGTGCGCAGCCCCGCGGTGATCCGGTCCGGGTCGGCCTGGCCGGGGTTGTGCAGGATGTCGTTGACGCCGAGGTCGATGACGACGGCCTTGACGTTCGTACGCTCCAGCACGTCGCGGCCGAAGCGGCTCAGACCGCTCGGGTTGTCGGCCGGCCGGCCTCCACCGCTCACCAGGACCTCGTTGCCGCTGATGCCCTCGTTGACCACGCTGTAGCGGGGCACGTCACCCGATCCGGCCGCCTGGCGCAGCCGCTTCGACAGCACGTCCGTCCAGCGGCGGTCGGCGCCCACGGTGGAGGTGATGCCGTCGGTGATCGAGTCGCCGAGCGCGACGACGGTGCCCGTCGCCTCGTTGCTGAGCAGGTCGAGCGCGGTCAGATAGCGCCAGGAGAGGGTCGGGGCGGTGAAGGGGGCGCCGCTGGTGTCCTCGGTGCGGTCGCCCAGGGCCGCGTAGGAGACCTGCTGGGCGTGCCGGTGGTAGGTGACCGGGCCGGACGGGGTGGGGGAGTAGGTGGTCACCAGCACGTCCGTGTCCCGCGGGACGACGATCCGTACGGCGTCGCTGACCACCTGCCCGCCGGGGGCGATGACGGCCGAGGGGAGGCCGCCGAAGGTGAGCCGGCGCATGCTGCCGTCGGCCACCCGGGCGGTGTCGTCCGCGGCGGCGAGGGCGATCGAGGCGTGCGTGATGCTCAGCGGCTGTGCGCCGTAGAGATTGGACAGCGTGATGCGGGCACTCGTCCCGCCGACGCCGACGTGTACGACGTTGCGGACGGACCTGCCCGCCATCCCGGTCTCCCGGGTGCCGGGCTCGGCGCCGGACGGCGAGGCCGCCCAGGCGCCCACCCAGATACCGGTGGAGGCGGGTTCGGCGGCGTTCGGCGGGGTCGGCCGGCCGGTGGCCGGAATGCTGCGGCGGCTGCCGTCACCGGCTGCGACCCCTACGTATATGGCGGCCGAGACGGTCAGAACGATCGTCAGGACAGCCGCCAGCAGGGCATAACCGTGTTTCCTGGTCATGCGGTGCGTTGTCTCCTAGGGCGAGCGGAGCCCTGGGCTCCGTATTGATCATTCCCATGATGCGTCATGGGGCGGAAGGGAACCGGCGCGGCCCTGGGCCGGCCCCCTGGGGAAACCCCCGACGTAACCATGGAAAGCCCCCGAATCTTCCCTCTCCGGACAAGACGTCGGGAACTCCTGTTCCGTTCCATGAGTCGGTCGGGAAGGGACAATGTGTACGGGGGACGTGGACGGGTGGAGTGGATGGAACGGACGAAGACGGACGACGAGGTGACGGTGCGGCAGCCGTCCGGCCCGGGCGTCGCCGCCGGCCGGGCGATGACGTCCTTCAGCCCTGCCGACGAGGAGAAGCGCCGGGGCGTACGCCGGATGAAGGGCACGGCGACCGGGCTGCTGCTGCTGGTCGCGGTCGTGTACGCGCTGGCCAGATGGGCGCAGAACACGGGCGCGGGGCCCTGGGCGGGCTATGTGGCGGCGGCCGCCGAGGCGGGCATGGTCGGCGCGCTCGCCGACTGGTTCGCGGTCACGGCCCTCTTCCGTCACCCGCTCGGCCTGCCGATCCCGCACACGGCGATCATCCCGAACAAGAAGGACCAGCTCGGCGTCTCCCTCGGTGAGTTCGTCGGTGAGAACTTCCTGTCCGAGGAGGTCGTACGGCAGCGGCTGCGCGCCGTCGGCATAGCGAGCCGTCTGGGTGCCTGGCTCGCCGATCCCGAGCACGCCGACCGAGTGACGGCGGAGCTGGCCACGGCCCTGCGCGGGGCCCTGACCGTGCTGCGCGACTCCGACGTCCAGGCGGTGGTCGGTGAGGCCATCACCCGCCGCGCCGACGCCCAGGAGATCGCGCCCGGGCTCGGCAAGCTGCTGGAGCGCGTCGTCGCCGACGGCGGCCACAGGCGGATCGTGGACCTGATCTGCGTCCGCGCCCACGACTGGCTCGTCCTGCACGACGACCAGGTGATGGCCGCGGTCCAGGGCGGCGCCCCCGGCTGGACGCCCCGCTTCGTGGACAAGAAGGTCGGCGAGCGGGTCTACAAGGAGCTGCTCCGCTTCGTCACCGAGATGCGGGACGCGCCCACCCACCCGGCGCGCGGCGCCCTCGACCGGTTCCTCGCCGACTTCGCCTCCGACCTGCAGTCCGACACCGACACCCGGGCGCGCGTGGAGCGGCTCAAGGGCGAGGTGCTGGGCCGCGGCGAGGTGCAGGACCTGATCGCCTCCGCCTGGACGGCCGTACGCTCCATGATCGTCTCGGCGGCGGAGGACGAGCGCAGCGAACTGCGGCTCCGGGTGCGGGCCTCGCTGCTGTCGCTGGGCGCCCGCATGGCCACCGAGCCCAAGACGCAGGGCAAGGTGAACTCCTGGGTGGAGGGCGCCGCGGTGCACGTCGTGACCACCTACCGCAGGGAGATCACCTCCCTGATCACCGACACGGTCGCGAGCTGGGACGCCGGCCACACCACCCGCAAGATCGAGGCGAACATCGGCCGCGACCTGCAGTTCATCCGGATCAACGGCACGGTGGTGGGCTCGCTGGCCGGGTTGCTGATCTACACGGTGTCGCGGGCGCTGGGGGCGTAAGCGACGCCGGCGCGGGAACCCGGGGCGCATGCGGCGTCATCCCCGGCGCCCGTGAGGAGGGAGCCATGTCGATCACCGCGCCACGCCCTGGCACGGTCACCACCGCCATACCCGCCCGTCTCGACCGTCTGCCCTGGTCACGCTGGCACTGGACGATCGTGATCGGCCTCGGCACGGTGTGGATCCTCGACGGCCTGGAGGTCACGGTCGTCGGCAACATCGCCAGCCGCCTGTCCGAGCCCGGCAGCGGCCTGGCGATCAGCTCGAGCCAGGTCACCGGTCTCGCGGCCGCCCTGTATGTGGCGGGTGCCTGCTCAGGAGCCCTGTTCTGGGGCCGTCTGACCGACCGGTTCGGCCGCAAGAAGCTCTTCATGATCACTCTCGCGGTCTATCTCGGCGCCACCGCCCTGACCGCGGTGTCCTTCAACTCCTGGTGGTTCTTCCTCTTCCGCTTCCTGACCGGCTTCGGCATCGGCGGTGAGTACGCGGCGATCAACTCCGCGATCGACGAACTGATCCCGGCGCAGTACCGCGGCCGGGTCGACCTGATCATCAACGGCAGCTTCTGGGTGGGAGCGGTCGGAGGCGCGCTGCTGTCGATCGTCGCCCTGAACACCGCCATCCTGCCCAAGGACGTGGGCTGGCGGCTGACCTTCGCCCTCGGCGTCGTCCTCGGCCTGGTCATCCTGCTGGTACGGCGGCACGTCCCCGAGAGCCCGCGCTGGCTGCTGATCCACGGCCGGGAGCAGGAAGCGGAACAGGTGGTCTCCGGCATCGAACAGCGGATCGAGGAGGAGCGGGGGGAGCGGCTTCCGGAGCCCGAGGGCACGATCACCATCCACCAGCGCGAGAGCATCGGCTTCGCCACCATCGCCCGCACGGTCTTCCACGACTACCGCAGGCGTTCCGTGCTGGGCTTCTCCCTCTTCGTCGGCCAGGCGTTCCTCTACAACGCGATCACGTTCGGCTTCGGCGCGATCCTGACCAAGTTCTTCGATGTGCCGGCCGACCACACCGGCTACTACTTCGCCGTCATCGCGATCGGCAACTTCATGGGCCCGCTGCTGCTCGGCAAGCTGTTCGACACGGTCGGCCGCCGGGTGATGATCTCCTCGACGTACCTGATCTCCGGCGTGCTGCTGTTCGGCACGGCCTGGCTGTTCGACCAGGGCTCGCTGAGCGCGGGCACGCTGACGGCCTGCTGGTGCGCGGTGCTGTTCTTCGCCTCGGCGGGCGCCTCCAGCGCCTACCTGACGGTCTCCGAGGTGTTCCCGATGGAGACCAGGGCCATGTCCATCGCCTTCTTCTACGCGATCGGCACCGCGGCCGGCGGTATCAGCGGCCCGATCCTGTTCGCGGACCTCACCGGCACCGGCAAGGTCGCCGACACGGTCCTCGCCTTCCAGATCGGCGCGGCCGTGATGTGCGCGGCGGGCCTGGTCGCGGCCCTGCTCGCGGTACGGGCGGAACGGCGCTCGCTGGAGGACATCGCCCGGCCGCTGACGGCGGCGACGACGCGAGGGGCACAGGCGACGCCGTAGGGGCGGCCCCGGTGGCCGCGCAGCGGTGAGGATCTGAGTATCCGTACTCTCCCCACCCCGCCGCTCCGCGGCCACCCTCGTACGTATGACCGAGAAGCTGTTCCGCCCCATGCGAACGCGCCCCTGGCCCGAGCGCTGGCTGATCCGCCTGCTCGGCGCCGCGCTCGCGGCCGGGGCGTACATCCTGTGCCTGCCGTGGGACCTGCGTAACCGCCCCACGGCCCCCGGGGTCACCGAGGAGACGACCCCCGTGACGGTCGTGGGCGTCCTCTTCCTCGCGCTGACCCTGCTGCTCCTCGCGGCCTACTTCGGCCACTGGGACGACCTCGGCTGGCCCCTGCTGCTGGTGGCGGCACCCCCGGCCACGCTGATGCACGTCTCCCTGCGCGCCCACCCGGGCCCGGACGCCTCCCTGTGGCCCCTTGCCTGGGGGTTCTTCACGCTGCTGATCGCGGCCGGGGTACTGGTCGCGGCGGGGGTGGCGCGGGCGTTCCGGGGGGAGTGGGCGAAGGAGGGGGAGGAGCTGACGCTCACGAATCCGCTGTGAGGGGGTGGGGCTTGGCCGGGGCCTGTCTTTCGGATCAGGCCGGCTGTGAGGAACAGGCTGTAAGGAACAGGCTGTGAGGAACAGTGCCTTTCGGGCGGCCCGAGCGGGCCTGCCGGCCTCTCCTAGCCGCGCCGGTCGGCCACGGCCCAGGACGCCAGCGCGACGGCCCCGGCGACGCCGAACACCGACGGCCACGCCCCCACCTTCTTGGCCAGCGGGTGCGACCCGGCGAACGCGGCGACGTACGCGGCGGTCAGCGCCCCGGCCGCCACACCCCCGGCCTGCCGCCGCCACTGCTGCGCCGCCGCGGCGCCCGCGACGGCCAGTACGGCCCCGCCCAGCTGCCGCTTCCTGGTCCAGCGGGCGACCCCGTACCCGCCGACGAGCCCGCTCGCGGCGACCAGAGCTGTGGGAACCTTCGCCATCGCTGCCTGCCTCCTGATGGTGCGTGTGTGTGATCGAATCGAGGCTAACCCGCGCGCGGGCGCACCCCGGCGCGGGGTGCGCGCCCGGCGCGCCGTCACCGTCTTCCCGCACGCCCCATAACGCCCCGACCCCACGCCCCCGCTTCCACCTGCGCAAACACCACCCTCCCGGCAAGTTGAGTCGGAGCTTGTCAACTTTCTGCCTCCGCGCTATATAAGAAGGCGTAAAGGGCATCGCACAGCAGCGCCTCATGAAGGGAGTGACCTGTGATGCTCATGCGTACCGACCCGTTCCGCGAGCTCGACCGGCTCACGCAGCAGGTCTTCGGCAGCACCGCCCGCCCCGCGGCGATGCAGATGGACGCCTACCGTTCCGGTGACGAGCTCGTCGTCCACTTCGACCTCCCCGGCGTCGACCCCGAGTCGATCGACCTGGACGTCGAACGCCACGTCCTCAACGTCCGCGCCGAGCGCCGCTCCCCGGCCCCCGAAGGCGCCGACATGGTCGTGACCGAGCGTCCCACCGGGACCTTCACCCGCCAGCTGTTCCTGGGCGACACCCTGGACACGGAGCGCATCGACGCCTCGTACGACGCCGGCGTCCTCACCCTCCGCATCCCCGTCGCCGAGGAGGCCAAGCCGCGCCGCATCCAGATCACGGGCGGCGACAAGCGCAAGCAGCTCAGCAGCTGACGTCCGCCGGCCAAAAAGCGCCCGTCCCGTGTCCGAAAACGTCCACGGGACGGGCGACGACAACCGGGTACCCGGGAGGGGACCGGGTGGGGAAGCGAAACGGAGGAGTACCCGCACGATGAGTACGACCACGACGAGAGCGGCGGCGGCGACCGGAGCGGCGACGATGGGCGCGATCGATACGGCAATCATGGTGGACGCGCCGAGCGCGGTGGAGTCGACGACCCGGCCCGAGTGGTCCCGGCTGGTCGAGGCGGTGCAGGAATCCGGCCAGTACGCGACCACCAAGGAGGCCGAGCGCATCACCCGTATCGTGCTCTCCGCCCTCGGCGGACATGTGATCGGCGACGAGCGCGTGGAACTGGCCCGCCGCCTCCCCGAGGAAGCGGCGCGCCTGATCGCGTCGCAGATCCCGGTGACACGGCCGCTGACGGCGCCCGAGTTCGTGGACGCGGTGGCGACCCGCATCGAGGGCGCCACACCGGCGACGGCACGCTGGGACGTCAGCGCGGTCCTCAGCACGCTGCCCGCCCTGGTGGGCGACGACCTGACGACTCGGCTGCTCCGCCAACTCCCCTCCGGATACGCGCTGTTGTTCGGAAAGGCGGAACTGGCTCCTGCGGTGTGACACCGGCACCGCCACGCATGCGATCGACTCGCTGACCGCGGAGCGAGGACCGGCGCCCCCCGAGCGGCCCGGCTCCTCGCCCCGCTGCGGGAACCACTCCCTCGCGACGTGCGCCCTCCGCCCCGAGGCGACGAGCCTCCAGGTGATCCCGGACGCCGGCCACGAGGTCCGCCCGGAAGCAGGTCACGACAACGCCTGCACGCGGGCCCGCACGCGGCCATCAGCACCTTCCTGAAGACGGGTGAGTGACGCACATCACGCCGATCCCGCCCGCCCGCATGTCACATCCGCACCGGGTCGTCCTGTCCTTGCTGCGTAACCATCGACACAGCAAGGTATGGGGAGATCACCATGGACGCCCGTCTCAATCTCTTCGGCAACCCGATCGCGGGCAAGTTCCTGAAGCACATCAACTCCGCGGGCAAGGTCGTGTCGGACTCGGCCCTCCCGGCCGCGACCCAGGAACTGGTCAAGATCCGCGCCAGCCAGATCAACGGCTGCGGCTTCTGCACCGACATGCACACCAAGGACGCCGCCCACACCGGGGAGACCTCCGTCCGCCTCAACCTGATCGCCGCCTGGCGCGAGGCCACCGTCTTCACCGACGCCGAGCGCGCCGCCCTGGAACTGACGGAGCAGGGCACCCGCATCGCCGACGCGGCCGGCGGCGTCAGCGACGAGGCGTGGGCGAACGCCGCCAAGTACTACGACGAGGACCAGCTCGCGGCCCTCGTGTCCCTGATCGCCCTGATCAACGCCTACAACCGCCTGAACGTCATCGTCCGGCAGCCGGCGGGGGACTACCGGCCGGGCATGTTCGGCTGACGCCTGGATGTACGGCCCGGAGGGGTGGGCGTCACTGGTGCCTGTTGCGGCACTCGTGCTCGACGAGCGGTGCCCGCCCCTCCATGTGGGCGGCGATGTGCGCGAAGGTGGCGTCCGGCTGTTCGATCTGCGGCAGGTGGCCCGCCTCCGGGATGATTTCGAGCCGGCCGTCGCCGAAGGCCTCGGCGTACGCGGCGCCGTAGGCGGGGGTGACGATGCGGTCGCTCTCGCCCCAGAGCAGGAGGGCGGGAACCCGGACGCGGCCGAGGTGGCGTAGCAGTTCCGGGTCGTGCATGTAGGGGTCGCCGGCCAGGGTGCGCAGGGTGGCCATGTTGGCCTGCCGGACGGCGAGTTCGTCGGACGGGATGCCGGCCGGGTCGACGTAGTGGCGGTCCGGGTCGTGCCAGGAGTGCTCGGCGACGCCGCGGGCGTCGAGGGTGAAGAAGTCGGTCATCGGCTCGTTCTCGATGTGTACGCCGACGGCGTCGATCAGGACGAGGCCGCTGATGATCCCGGCGGTGTCGCGCACGGCCATCTCCGCGGCGATCCAGCCGCCGAGCGACGATCCGACGACGAGGACGTCGTCCAGCTTCCGGTCGCTCAGCAGGTGCAGATAGGCGTGGGCCAGGTCGTCGACGCCGATGAGCCACCCGGGTCGGTGGGTGCCTTCCCAGCCGGGGTGCACGGGCGTGAGGGTGTGCGCGACCCGGGAGAGGCGCTCGGCGAGGCCCGCGACCGTGGCCGGGCCTCCGCCGCCGTGCAGGACCAGGACCGGCCTGCCGCGGCCGGCTTCCGACAAGGTGAGGGGCAGGTCGTCGTGGACGACCGCTGTGGTGTCAGTCTGCATACCCACCACAGTAACTAAGCATCCTTATTTAAGCTACCTTAGTCAGCGCGTAGACTTCCTCCATGCACTCCACGCACGGTGACCTGCAAGCCCTCGGCAGGGCGGTCAAACAGGCCCAGTACCGGCAGCACCGGGCGCTCGACAGCGCGCTCGCGGCCGTCGGGACGACGCTCGCCCAGTGGGACGCCCTGCGGGCGATCGGCCGCTCTCCCGGTGCGTCGGCCCGCGAACTGGCCGCGGCGACCTTCCAGACCGAACAGGCCTTCGGCACACTCGCGACCCGCCTGACCACCCAGGGTCTGATCGAGCGCCGCCCGGGCCGCGGCCGCCGCATCGAACACCACCTGACACCCGTCGGCGAACAGGTCCTGACGAGGGGAGGCAAGGTCGCCGACGAGGTGCTGGCCGGGTGCTTCGCCACGCTGTCGGACGCGGACCGGGAGGCGCTGCTCGGCCTGCTCCGGCGCCTCAACGGCGAAGAGGACGCGTAACTCCACAAGCCCTTCGCAGCGGTGTTCGGCAGCCCTCCCAACTCCGTGTAAGCCCCGGCTCGGCGGGGCTGAAAACGCCCCCGTGGCGGCCGTTGAACCGGTCACGCGCGGCGCTCCACCCCGACCGCCGGCATCTGCCCTTCCCCTCCTCACCGGCACCTCGCACAAGTCCGGCCAAGGCATCCGGCCCCCCAACGCCCGACCTGCGTGGGCGCGAGCTGCGCCGCATGCACGACGAGGCACCGGACTCCCCGCACTTCGGCGAACCCTTCCTCTGGACGGCCCTGTTCCGCCGTACGGCCGGGCGACGACCGGGGCGTCACTCACCTCCAGTGCCGCCGCAGGCGTAGCAGCCCGAACGTCCCGCGGCATGCGGCGGTGAACAGCCCCCTGACCGCCAGCCGGTGGACGCGAAAAGAAGGCGACGCGCGCGGTGAAGCCGTGGAACCCTGGCCCGCGTGACGCTCCGCACCACCACTCCCTACGACGCCGACCGCGCTGCCTTCTCCCGAGAGGCCCTCGCCCGACTCGCCCTCAGCTCGCAGGCGGTGGGAGCGGCGAACTGCGCGAGCGCGCTGGTGGCGACCCGCAACGACGTGGACACCGGCCTCGGCGGCCGCGTCAGCGAGGCCCTGCGGCTCACCAAGGTCGCGGACGAGACCTTGGTGCGGGCGGTGGTGTACGAGCGCGAGCGGGGCGCCACTTGGGCGCAGATCGCCGAGTACCTCGGGGCCGGGGCCGGGGAGACCAAGGAGCGCTTCGCACCCGAACTCGCCCGCTGGCTCCAGGCGTTCGAGGCCCCCTACCGCCTGGACGAGACCGGCCGCAAGCTCATCCCGCAGCTCCCCACGGCGGCGTACGACCCCATGAGCGCCGTCCGCAGGCTCGACCTGTGGGCGGGTCTGCACGTCACCATCAACGACCGGCATGCGGTGAGCGAGGGCCTGCCCGGCCGCACCCCGCCGCACGAAGACACCGACGCCGCCTCGCACGCCACCCGCCCCGAACTCGACGGCCGGATCGGGCGCGGGAACGTCCGGCTCTTCCTGGAGCTGCTCTCCTCCTACCTCGCCTACGACTTCGACGACACCGACTGGGACACGATCGCCCTCGGCCTCGAACCGACCGACGACACCGAGGAGGTGGCCGCCTGGTACGCGTATCCGCTCGTCGGCCGGGTGCAGACCGCCCACGTCCACCTCGCGCTGGCGCGCCCCTTCGAGGAGGACGACGAGGACGACCTGAACGCCGTGTCCGTCGTCGTCACCGGTGCCGACTCCGCCGACCTGCGTCTGAGGATCGACACCCTCATGGACGCGCTGGCCGCCTAGCCGTGACGCGGTGCGTGCCCTGGTCGACACGCTCGTCGAGCGAACCCTCCCGCCGTGGTTGACGGCCTCCCCCCGGGAAACCGGGGAACCAGGACCCTATGAAGCCGCAACCGCGTTTCACACTGTCCGCGACCACCCTCGACGCACCGGACGCCCACGACCTCGCGCGGTTCTACCAGGACCTGCTCGGCTGGCCGGTGCGGAAGGAAGAGCCGGGCTGGGTCGAGATCGCGCCACCCGACGGCACCGCCGGCCTGTCGTTCCAGACAGAGCCGTCCTACAGGCGCCCGCGGTGGCCGTCCACCCCGTCCGAACAGCAGATGATGATGCACCTGGACATCGAGGTGACCGACCTGCCGACGGCCGTCGAGCACGCCCGCGCGCTGGGCGCCACGGTGGCGGACTTCCAGCCCCAGGACGACGTACGCGTCCTGTACGACCCGGCGGGGCATCCCTTCTGCCTCTGGGTGCCGAGCTAGCCTCCGGGGTCGCCCAGCCGGGCAGGGCTGGGCGACCGGCCGGCCGGGCAGGGCCGGCCGATCCGTTTCACGCGGCGCCGGCCTTGGCCTGGACGGCGGCGACGTAGCGGACCGTGAACACCATCGGGATCACGAACCCGGCGACCTGGATGAGGGTGGCCGTGGTGGAGTGGGCGTTCCCGGCGTGCGCGACGACGGCGAGCACGATGGCGGTCAGGGCGAAGGCGGCGGTCCACACGGCGGTGATGACGACGTTGGTCCGGATGAAGGGCCTCAGCCCCCACAGCTCGCGGGGAGTGGTGCGCTTGGCGATGCCCAGAGTGAAGGGTTTGCCGATGGCCAGCGAGATCCCGGCGATGACCGCCAGCGTGCCGGACGACGCGGCCGCCGAGTAGTCGTGCACAGCCGAGTGCGGGTCGGCGAAGGCGATCACGGCCAGGACCGCGAAGAAGGCCGCCGAGCCCGTCTCGATGATCAGGGCGTCGAATCCGGCACCGGCCCGGCGCTGCTGGACGATCACCGCGACCGCGACCAGCAGGGCGGCCAGCGCGGCCCACTGCCACTGGCCGGACGGGAGCACGGCGAAGATGATCCACGGGAGGAAGGTGCGCAGATACGACATGGTGGGTCCCCGTTTCGATGGTCTCGATATTCCACTGACATTCCGTTTCTGACATGTCGAAGCTAGATGTTCCTGTAGTGACATGTCAATGCTGGAAGGTAAGGTGGGGGCATGAGCCTTCGACACGCCTTGCTGGGGCTTCTGTCCGAGCGGCCCGCCAGCGGCTATGACCTGCTGAAGCTGTTCGACACCTCGCTGGCCACCGTCTGGCCGGCGACGCAGAGCCAGATCTACACCGAGCTGACCAGGCTGGCGGACGCCGGACTGATCACCGTCGCCGCCGAGGGACCGCGAGGCCGCAAGGAGTACGCCGTCACCGAGCAGGGGATGGCCGAGCTGCGGCACTGGCTGACCGAGACCGCACCGCAACGGAACACCCGCAGCGACATCCTGCTGCGGGTGTTCTTCCTCGGCGTGCTGACTCCCGGCCAGGCGCGGGCCTACCTCACGGAACTGGTGGAGATGTCCGCCCAGGGGGAGGAGAGCCTGCGCAGCCTGGCCGAATCCATCGACTGGGACGACGACAACCTCTCGGCCTACGGCCGGATCGTTCTGGAATACGGCCTGCGGTTCAACGCCATGCGCCGCGACTGGGCCGAGTGGGCAGCCGGCCAGATCACGTAGAGCGTCGGGACGGCCGGGCGCCCGGTACTGCCGGCCGGAGGCGCGCCGCCGCTCGGCGTCAGGGCGTGGCGTCCGCCGACGACGTGGCGGCCTTTCTTGATTGCCGACGCACTCGCGCTCTCCGTATCCTCTCAGGCAACGCGTTGACGGAGACGAGTAGCCAGGGATCACGCGAGCCAAGAGAGCCGCCGGGAGCTGGGAAGGCGGTCTCGCGCCCCGGGGCGAAGACCCTCCCGAGCGCGGGGAGGAACGGCCCCCCTCTCGGCCCGATGCCCCGCCGGCCGGCCCCCGTCACCGGGCCCGAACGAGGCCGCCACTCTGTGACGGCGAAAGTGCGGTGGTACCGCGAGTCGCCCTTCTCGCCCGCACTCCCAAGGGATCATGACGACGTCCTTTGGAGGACCGAAATGATCCACAGCCGCGTACACGTCTCCGACCTGCGAGAACACATCGGCCGCACCGTCACCGTCTGCGGATGGGTGAACAGTCTGCGCCTGATGAGCAAGGTCCAGTTCGTCATCGTCCGGGACAACACCGGCCTGGTGCAGGTGACCCACCGGCGTGACGACGGGCCGCTGGAGGCACAGCTCGAAGCCCTCACCCCGGAGTCCGCCGTCAAGATCACCGGCCGCGTCGCCGACGCCGCCCAGGTCAAGCTCGGCGGCCTGGAGCTTGTCCCGGAGGCGGTCGAGGTCCTGAACCCGGCCGCCACACCGCTGCCGATCGACGAGAACACCGGGATCGAGCACCGGCTGGACTGGCGGTTCCTGGATGTGCGCCGCCGCCCCGCCGCCCAGCTGTTGTTCGCCGTGCAGACCACCCTGGAACAGGGGATGCGCGAGTACGCGTACGCGCAGGGCGCCACCGAGATGCACACCCCCAAGCTCATGGGCACCGCCTCCGAGTCCGGCGCGGAGGTCTTCGAGCTCGGCTACTTCGGTCGCAGCGCCTATCTGGCCCAGTCGCCGCAGTTCTACAAGCAGATGGCGATCTCGGCCGGGATCGAGAAGGTCTTCGAGATCGGCCCCGTCTTCCGCGCGGAGCCGTCGTTCACCTCCCGGCACGCCACCGAGTTCACCGGCGTCGACGTCGAGCTGGCCTGGATCGACGGTGTCGAGGACGTGATGGCGTTCGAGGAGCGGATGCTCGCCCACGCGATCGCCAAGGTCGCGGGCGCCCACGGTGAGGCCGTCCGGGAACGGTTCGGCGTGCAGGTCACCGTCCCGACGACGCCCTTCCCCCGCATCACCATGGCCGAGGCACAGGAGATCCTGCGCGGGGGCGGCTGGGACCCGGCAGGGACCAGGGAGGACCTGGACCCGGAGGGCGAGCGGAGCATCAGCGCCCACATCCGGCAGGCCACCGGCCATGAGTTCGTGTTCGTCACGCACTACCCGGTAGGCGTCCGGCCCTTCTACCACATGCGGCCGGCCGACGACCCGAACGTGACCCTGAGCTTCGACCTGCTGTGGAAAGGCCTGGAGATCACCACCGGAGCCCAGCGAGAGCACCGCTACGACGTACTGCTGAAGCAGGCCGCCGAGAAGGGCATGAGCCCCGAGCCGCTGCAGGACTACCTGAACGCGTTCCGGTACGGGTGCCCTCCGCACGGCGGCCTGGGCATGGGTCTCGGACGGATGCTGATGGTCATGCTCGGGCTGGACTCGATCCGCGAGGCCACCTTCCTGTTCCGCGGCCCCAACCGGCTCACGCCGTAGCGGTTGGGGGCCACGTCGTACGACACCTACGGACCGCCCCGCGCGCGCCGAACCGACGCCCGGCCTCCCACCGGTGAGCGGGAGGACGGGTCAACGGCACCTGCGATGGCGGCAGACGGGGCTGGCCGTCGGGGCGGTCCGGGGAGTGGTCGTCTTCTTGCCGGTGCTGCCGCCCCGCTTGACAGGGGGCGTGGCGCGGGAGGGTGAGGGGGACGGAGCGCCGAGCTCGTCGGCGCCGTGGCCGAGCGGGGCCGGCACGGGGAAGGAGGCGTCGGGCAGGCCGGCGAGGGCGTCGCGCATGTACTGGGTCCAGATCTCGGTGGGGATGTCGCCTCCGAACACCTTCTGCAGGCCGCCGACGCCGGCCAGTGACTGCAACTGCGGGTGCTTCGGGTCCTCCCGGAAGAGGACGACGGACGTGGCGAGTTGCGGGGTGTAGCCGATGAACCAGGCCGACCGGTAGTCGTCGGTGGTTCCGGTCTTGCCGGCAGCGGTCCTGCCGAGCGCCTGGGCCTTGGTGCCGGTGCCCCGGGCGATGACCCCCCGGAGCACGTCGGTCACGTTGTCGGCGACCGCCGCCGGCAGGGCCCGTACGGGGGTGGGTGCGGTGAAGCCGGTCAGCGGCGAGCCGTTGTGGATCACCTTGGTCACCGAGTACGGGGTGGTCTGCATTCCCTCGGCGGCGAAGGTCGCGTAGACACCCGCCATCCGGATGGCGCTCGGTGTCGAGGTGCCGATGTAGAAGCCGGCACTTGGGGCGGCGAGGCTGCTCGAGCGCAGCCCGAGGGCTTCCGCCGTCCTCGCCACGTTCCCGTAGCCGACGTACTCTCCCAGCTGCACGTACGGCGTGTTGACCGACTGCTCCATCGCCTCGCGCAGCGGGATGTAACCCCAGCGCTGGTCGGTGTCGTTGTGCTGGTGGAGGAGCCCGGTGGGGTCCTTGTCGTCGGTGACGTAGTTGCCCTGCTGGTCCTTGATCTGGATGCCGTCGTCGCCGTCGAACTTGCTGGCCGGGGTGATCGGCTGCGGGGACTTGCCGGGTTGCAGGACGGCTCCGTACTGGAGCGCGGCGGCGAGGACGACCGGTTTGAAGGTCGAGCCCACCGGGACGCCGGAGGTGTCGGCGTTGTCCGCGTAGTGGGCCCGGTCGAAGCCGGGACCGCCGTAGACGGCCAGGATCCTTCCGGTCCTGGGATCCACCGAGGCGGCTCCGACCTGCACGTCCCGGTCGACCGACCGGTGCGCGGGGTCGAGGCGGTCCTTGCGTACCTTCGCCACGGCCCGGGACAGTTCCGCCGTCTTCTTCCTGTCGAAGGTGGTGCGGATCTGGTAACCGCCCCGGCTCAGGCTGCTCTCGGTGATGTTCGGGTCGTGCGCCTGGACGTACGACCTGGCCAGCTGGACCAGGTAGCCGACCTGGCCCGTGAACCCCGAACCGGGAGCCCACTTCCTGGGCGCCGGGAAACCGGCGGCCGAGTACCGGACGCGCTGCTGCGGCGTCAGCTTGCCGATCGTCACCATCCGGTCGAGCACCCAGGACCAGCGGGCCTCCGCCTGCGCTCTGGCCGCGGGGTCGGAGTCGGCGTACTGGAAGAGGCTCGGCTCGTTGACCGCTGCCGCGAGGAACGCTCCCTGGCTCACGTTGAGCTTCTCGACCGGGAGGCCGTAGTACATGCGGGCGGCGGCCTCGACGCCGTTGGCCTGACGGCCGAAGAAGCAGGTGTTCAGATACCCCTGGAGGATCTGCTGCTTGCTCATGGTCGCGCCGATCTTGGCGGAGATCAGCAGTTCCTTGAACTTGCGTGAGAGCGTCTGCGACTGATCGAGATAGGTGTTCTTGACGAACTGCTGCGTGATCGTCGATCCGGACTGCACGGACCCGCCCTCGGCCATGTGGACGACGGCGCGGAGGATGCCCTGCGGGTCGATGCCCGGGTCGGTGTAGAAGGACGCGTTCTCCGCGGCGATGAAGTCCCACTGCACGTCCGCGGGGACCTGCGTGAGGGTGACGTTCTGCCGGTTGACGCTGCCGTCGGTCGCCAGGACGGTGCCGTCGGACCAGTAGTAGACGTTGTTCTGCAGCAGCGTCGACGGGTTGGGGTCGGGGATGGTGACCGTGGCGTAGGCGTAACCGACGGCCGCCACCGTGGCGCCGAAGCAGAACAGGAACAGCCCCAGCAGCTGACGCACCGACGGCAGCCAGCGGCGCGGACCCGTCCTGCCCCCGCGCGGGTAGTCGATCCACCGTTTCCGCTGCGGCGCCGCTCTCCGGGCGCGCCGTGACATGCCCGGCCCGGGGGCCTGGTGCTTGGGCCCGGGTGTCTGGTGCGGTGCGGCTCGGCGGCCCGGGGCGCGGTCACCCACGGCACGGCTGCCGGCGATGGTGCGTTGCGGCGGTCGGCGCCGGTGTCCACTCATGCGCTCGGGTCACTGTCCTCTCAGTACCACTGGGTCGTCTCGTGCGGCGTGGGCTGCCGGAAGCCGTCGTGAGGTGCGGGCCGTGGGGGGCCGTCGTACGGCGCCGGGTGCGCGAAGGGGGCGTACGGCGCCGGTGGCGGAGGGGCGCCGTACGGGGCCGGGTACGCGAGGGGGTCGTACGGTGCCGGTGGCGGAAAGCCGTCGTACGGCGCGGGTGGCGGAAAGCCGGGCGGCTCCTGCGGGGTGACGTCGCTCGGGGGAGCCTCCGCGCCCATCGGGGCCGGGGCCGGGGCCTGCAGGCTGCCGTACCGCTCCATGCGCTGCCAGCGCAGCCGCGAGCCCGACACGGCGGTGAACACGGACTGGATCACCACCAGGTACATCAACTGCCGGTAGACGAACTGCTGCAGCGGCAGGCTCCACAGCGGGCCCGGCCGCTCCCCGTCCAGGCGGAACGCGTACAGGCCCATGACGAGTTGCAGCAGCAGGAAGGCGAGCCACAGCCCGATGACCCGCACCGGGTCGAGGAAGACCAGCCCGTACACCGCGAAGACGTCCACGACGGGGGCGAGCAGGGGCAGCAGCACCTGGAAGAGCAGCAGATAGACCAGGCCCCGGCGGCCCAGCTTCCCGGCGGCACCGCGCTGCACCAGCGCGCCGCGGTGCTTCCACATGGCCTGCAGGGTGCCGTAGCACCAGCGGTACCGCTGCCGCCACAGGGCGTTCAGTGACGCGGGCGCCTCGGTCCACGCCTTCGCGCCCTCCTCGTACACCACGCGCCAGCCGGCGCGGCACAGCGCCATGGTGAGGTCGGTGTCCTCGGCGAGGGTGACGTCGCTGACGCCGCCGAGGTCCAGCAGCGCCCGGCGGCGGAACGCGCCCACCGCGCCCGGAACGGTCGGCATGCACTCGGCGAGGTCGAACAGGCGCCGGTCCAGGTTGAACCCGACCACGTACTCGATGTGCTGCCAACGGCCCAGCAGGCCGCCCCGGTTGACGACCTTGGCGTTGCCCGAGACGGCACCCACGCGGGGATCGGCGAAGGGCTGCACGAGCGTGCGGACGGTGTCGGCCTCGAAGACCGTGTCGCCGTCGACCATGACCACCAGGTCGCAGGTGGCGGCGGCGAGTCCGGTGTTGAGGGCGGCGGGCTTGCCCGCGTTCCGCTGCCGGATCACCCGCACCCCCGGCAGGCGCAGCGACTCCACCAGGTCGGCGGTGCCGTCGGTCGAACCGTCGTCCACCACGATGATCTCCACCGGATGGTCGGAGGCGAGCAGCGAGCGCACGGCCGCCTCGATCCCCGCGCTCTCGTTGTAGGCGGGGACGATGACGCTGACGGGCTCGGTCACCGGCGGCCCCCAGGACAGGCTCCGGCGCCCGGCCCGCAGCCGCCGGTGCCGTCGGGCGGCGATCAGCACGACCACCGCGCGCAGCACGCTGATCGCCCCCGCCGCGTACATCAGCACGCCCAGCAGCCACACGATCCAGTCGCCGACCCGCAGCATCCAGATGAGGGCCAGCCCCTGCAGGTGGTCGCGGAGCCCGGCGGGCCGCACGGGTTCGGTCATGCCGACGGCGTCGCCGACCGTCGCGAACCGGAAACCCTGGGCCTTCAGCCGTGGCACCAGGACATCCAGTGCGGCGACGGTCTGCGCCCGGTCACCGCCGGCGTCGTGCATCAGCACGATCTGCCCGGCGCGCCCGTGGGGTGTCGCCTGCGCGAGGATGCGGGCCACACCGGGCCGCTGCCAGTCCTCGGCGTCCTGGGTGGCGAGCACCGTGACATAGCCCGCCGCGCCGGCCTGCTTGACGACGGACCAGTCCGCGTCGCTCAGCGCGTCGTTCTCCGAGGAGTACGGCGGCCTCAGCAGCGCGGTGGTGACCCCCGCGGCGCCGGCCACCGCCAGTTGCGTCTCCCGCAGCTCCAGGGAACGCTGCCACGGGGCGAGGCGGGCCAGGTCGGGGTGGGTGAAGGTGTGGATGCCGACCTGGTTGCCGTCGGCGATGATCCGGCGGACCAGCTCCGGGTGGGCGACGACCTGGGTTCCCACGACGAAGAAGGTCGCGTGCACGTGGTTGCGGCGCAGCACGTCCAGGATCCGTGGCGTCCAGACGGGATCCGGGCCGTCGTCGAAGGTCAGGGCGATGGTGCGGGCCTTCGCGTGTGCGGTGTGCGGGGAGGTGGCGGCGTTCGCGATCACCGGGCCGCCGTGCACCACCTGACCGGGCACCGTGCGGTTGCTGCCACGGTCGCCGGTCACGTCGTCCGACGCGATGCCGAACATGTGGTGGGTGTAACCCTGCAGCAGCAGGGCCGCCGACAGGGTCACCGCGAGCACGCTCAGCAGCAGCCAGTGGGTGCGGGGCGTGATCTGGCGGTGGCTGTGGCGGCGCGGGGGAGCGGCGTCGCGGCGACGGCGGTTGGTCACGTCAGGGGGCCTTGGTCACTTCACGGGCTTGTGGGACGAGCCGATCGCGCGGCCCTTGGGGGTGGGGCTGGGGGCGGCGGCATGGGTGGCGGCCGGGGCCGGAGCCTGGGACGCGCCGGCGGTGGGCGCGGACTTGGCCGCGGGGGTGGCGGACGCTGTCGTCCGGGCGGTGGGTCGGGAGGTCCGCTGCGCCGTGGTGGGGCTCGCACTCCCTGCGGACCGGCCGGCTTCGGGGGAGGAGTCGGGCGCGGCCGCGCGGGGCTTGGCCGGGTGGTGCGCGGGGTCCGGCTGGGGGACGAACGGGGTGTTGAGGGTGGGGCCGCCCAGCGCGGCGCTGATCAGCAGGGCGACGTAGCCGCCGGCGGGGATCAGCAGCAGCCGGGCGGCGCGCAGCACGCGGCGCTGGCGTCGCCCCGAGGCGTCGACGAAGACGGGCTGCACCGACTCGCTGTCGGCTGCGTCCGGGGCTGGTACGTGGCCGGGTGTGTCGGGTTCCGGGGGCGGCACGGTGAGGACGTCACCATGGGGGGAGTCCCACGCCGCGGGCGCGGGCGCGGGGGCCGGTCCGGTCGCGTAACGCTGCGTGCCGGCCGCGTAGGACGGCGTTCCGGTGGCGTAGGGGTCCGGTCCCGTCGCATTGTGGTCGCCGCCCGGGTGCGTCCACGGTCCGAGTTGTGTGGGGTCCCAGGGCATGGTGGCGGTGTCCGTGACGGTGCTGCCGCCATAGGTGTCCGTGACGGTGCTGCCGCCGTAGTCGTACCCGGGGGCATACGGGTACCCGACACCGCCGTACGGGTCCTCGCCGTACGCTCTGCCGCTTTCGTCCGTCCACTGCACGAGTCGTGCCCCCTGTCCTGACCGGCCTGCCGACGCGGCCGACCGCAATGAGAGAGCCGACTCGGCCGGAAGTGTTACACCTCGTCCCTGCGGTGCGGGACGAGTCGGACAAACGGCGACGACCCGGGCCGGTGGCCTGTCGAGGCCCGGCGTGCGGCAGGATGACCACCGTGCGCGAGGCAAGGAGAGACCCGGCGGCCCGGGACCGGCAGAGGCATGACGCCACCCTCACCGATGCCGTGCACGCCGCCCAGAACGGTGACGAGGACGGGTTCCGCCGCGTCTACCGGATGGTGCACCCGATGCTGCTGCGCTATGTGCGGACGCTGGTCGGCGCGGCCGACGCGGAGGACGTGATGTCCGAGGCGTGGCTGCACATCGCCCGTGACCTCGGCACGTTCCACGGGGACGGCGACGGGTTCCGCGGCTGGGCCGCCAAGGTCGCCCGCAACCGGGCGCTCGACCATCTGCGGCGCTCCGGCCGACGCCCGTTGATCGGCGGCGACGAGAACGACCTGCTGGACCTGCCGTCGGCGTCCGACACCGCGGACGAGGCGCTCGAATCGGTGTCCACGGACCGCGCCCTGGCACTCATCGCGAGTCTCCCCCGCGACCAGGCGGAGGCGGTCCTGCTGCGCGTCGTGCTGGGGCTGGACGCCAAGCAGGCCGGACGGGTGCTGGGCAAGCGTCCCGGCACCGTACGCGTCTGCGCCTACCGGGGCTTGAGGAAACTGGCCGAGATGCTGCACACCGGTCAGCCGCCACGACCGGCCGTGGGCCGACCGGCGATACTGGAGGACACCGCGTGAGGAAAGGACAGCGGAGCCGACTGGACGACCGCACGGCCGAGCGGTTGCTGCAGCGCGTACCGGCTGCGGGCGGTGAGGAGTTCGGCAGTCTGTCGGCGGTGCTGCGGGCGGCGGCCGCCACCCCCGAGGACGTCGCGCCCGCGGACGGCGAGGAGGCCGCGATGGCCGCCTTCCGGGCCGCGTCGGCCGGAGCCCTCCCGGACGTGTCGGCGGGCGTGCCCCGATACCGCCGCCGCAGGACGCCGGGATGGGCCAAGGCCGGGATCGGCGCGGTGGCGGCCGCGCTGACGTTCGGCGGGGTGGCGGTGGCCGTCCAGACCAACGCCCTCCACCTGCCCCTCCCGGGAGGCTCGGGACGGACTCCGGGCGAAGCGCAGGTCTCCGCCTCCTCCCAGCCGCGGCCCTCCACGACGCCCGCACCCGGCGAACTCCCTGACGCCGACGCCACCGGCGCGGCCCCGGGAAGCGGGAAGCCCGGCGCGCGCTCGTCCTCCGACGCGGCGGGCCCGTCGGCGGCAGCCCAGTCGCTGCGCAGCCTGTGCACCGCCTACCGGTCGGCCCGGCAGACGCACGGCCATCCGCCGGCCGCACCCCGGCGCCTCGTCGAGGCGGCGGGAAGCGAAGCGGCCGTCGCGGACTACTGCGCCCATCTGCCGGCGTCGGGCGGTGGCCGCGACGGCGGGGGCGACAGCGCGGCGGGCAGCGGGGCCACCGGGAAGACACCGTCCGCCTCTGCCGGTTCTTCCGGCAGGAAGGGGAAGTGACACCGGCCCGGGCGCGCGACGGCGTGTAAGTGCAGGGGTCCGGGGGAGGCGTGGCCGTCGGACGGGTCGGTCCCCGTGTGGTGACCCACCTGCCGCACCGGCGCGACCGAGAGACGCCGCCGGAGCCGCCACGTCCTTCACCCACCTGCTGAACCAACAGATCCACATACTCGGCGCCGACCATCCCCGAACGGTGACCACGCGCGAGGAGCTGGCCCACTGGGAGGAACGCGCCCGAAGACGGTGAGTCAGCGGTCAGGGGCTGCCGCCGGGCGGCCTTGGGCGCCCTGAGGCCGACGGCCGATACCCCGTGGTCACCGTCGACGCGCCGCATGGAGTGTTTAGGGGCGTGGGGCGATGTTTCGGGTCTCCTGGCCATAGGCCCTCCGCGGTGAAGGCGCGAGGTCGAGAGCGAAACGCACGGCCTTCGCGTTCATGCCCCGACTGGCGGGCGCCCTTGAATTCGTGTGTGGGATGAGCGGTGAGCCTGCACGATCAACGTTCCGACCGTCCTGCGTCCGGCAGGTGCGGGCAGCACATGGGCCCGCACGTCGGTGAAGCCGTGCCATTTCAGCAGACGCTCCCATGTCTGGGGCTCGTAGTCCCAACGCTTCACGACAAGCGGGTCCTCGTCTGCGCCGCGTGGGATGTAAGAGGCCTGGCAGCCGTAGCAGCCTTCCACCGCCGGTCGCTGCGAGAAGGCGAGCACCCCGCCAGGCCGCAGCCGCTCCCGGACGGCGGGCAGAAGCAACGCCGGGTCGGTGAACCACAGGGCGCCGTATACCGAGTACACCGCCTCGTACACGTCGTCCGTCTCGCGCAGGAACGCGACGGCGTCTGCCTGGTGCAGTACCAGCCCGGGCAGACTGCCCCAACGCTTCTCGGCCGCGCGCAGCTGTGCTTGCGAGACATCGATACCGACAGCGGTCATCCCAAGCGTAGCCAGGTGGGCAGCGTTGCCGCCCTTCCCGCAGCCGAGGTCCAGCGCACGGCTGCCGGGGGCCAGCTCGAGGAGTTCGGCGCCAGGCCCGTGGTCCTCGTACTGCGTCCAGTTGAACCACGTCGACTCGCCGCGGGCGTTGACGGGCCTGCGCTCGGGGCGCTGCGCTGCGTAGGTGTCCCAGGCGGCGCGGGTGTCTGTCACAGGTCCTCCGCTCATAGAGCCAGCCGCCCGGCCGAATGACCAGACGGCTGGAGTGTCGTACGGATGGTGTCGAATGTCAGCTGCTCTTGGGGCTGTCGTGGCATCCGGCGTGACACTGCGAGCAGTCGGCCGAGGTGCGCCACAGCTCCAGGTCGATGGTGAATCCGGCGGTCCTGATGGCGGACAAGGTGCGCTTCCGGGTGTCGGTGTGACCGCCGGGCGGCTCGTCGCCCTCGTCGGTCGGGACGTGATGGACGAAGTGGCCGACGACGCGTTGGCAAAAGTCGGCGTAGTCGGTGGTATGCAGGATGAACGTGTGCCAGCCGATGTCCACCAGCTTGCTCGGTGCCAGAAACGCTCCGGGCTTACGCCCGGAAGCGGCGAGGAACGCGGCGGTCTGCCCGACGATGCGCCGCGCCGTCGCCTCGTCGATGTCCGGGTGGTCGGCGGTGATGCGGCGGGCGAGACGATCGGTCACCTCGGGTTCGACGAGGCTAAGCGGATCGGCGGTGCCTACGGGGTGCTCTAACGTGGCGGTCACGCTTTCCTCCTGGCGTGGACGAGAGCCCTCGGGTTCGAGGGCTTGGACCGCCCGTCCCTGTTGTTCGGGGATGCTGGGCCGGGCGGGGCTGTGGGTGGAGAGCAGGGGTTACCGACCTGGCGAGGAGGCCGCGGCCTTGTAGGCGTCCCACAGATGCTTCGCGGTCGCACAGTGGGTGCTGTCGGCGTCGCAGGTTGCGCAGCCGCGCCCGTGGCCCATGTACGCGCGGTACGCCGTCTGCATCCGGATGTACAGCCGGTTGCTGGCGATGCGCTGCCAGCGTCCTCAACCGCTACAAGCGGCGACCGGGCGCTGTTCGACTCGGGGAGTCACCGCCGCCTCCTCCTCGGGTGGGCGTCCTTGTGTTCGCGCATTTCGACGTTGCAGTCTGAGACCTTCGAGTAGTCCGCGTCTGCCTGGGCCTCGGTGCGCTGCCGGGCGAGCGCGGCGCAGACCTGGCAACCCGGATGCGGCTGTGGCCACTCGACCGGTAGCTCAAGCTCGACGGGCCGGCTCATCATGGGTGGCATCAGAGTGCCTCCGTGCGGAGTCGGCGTCCGCCGGGGGCGAAGGCGGCCGCGAGTACGGCAGGGTCGTTGAGGTGGCCCGATCCATCCGGACGCCACAGCCAGAAGTGTCCTGCCACCATCACCCCGAGGGGCGGACAGTGCAGAACCCAGCCCGCTGTCTGCACTCTCAGCTGCCGCACGTCGGCCAGCTCTTCGGCCGCTTGAGACGATACGAGCCACCAGGCCGTCTCTCCGTACGCGTCGACGAGTACGGGCCCCCGCTGCTCCTCATCGATCCGCGCGACGGCCGGCAGGCCGGTGGACACTCGAGACTCGGCGACGAGCCAGTGCTCGCCGGTGGTGATGGGGGCGAGAGCCTCGGCGTTCCATGCCTGGCGTACACGGTCCGGGTGCGCGGAGCAGTCGGCGAGCCACGCGTCCCCGGCCTCATACAGCTCGGCGAGTGTCATCGGTAGGGCCATGACCAGCACGTTAGGCAGCGTGATTGCGCGTCCGTGCGCCGGTTGCGCGGGATTGCTCGAGGGCTCGGGCGGCTTGCGTGGATTGCTTACGCGAGTTCCAGCGAAGCCCTCGCCCGGCCGATCAGACGCCGTGCCGGGGCTCCGTATTCGGCAGACTCCGCGAGCCAGTCCCATGCGCGTTCGTACAACCGGATGTCTTCGTCCCCGGCGAGCCATAGCTCTTCGCTGATCGTCTCCACGATGACCAGCCTTCGGTCATAGATCCAGAATGCATGCGGGGCCGTACGGCGCAGCTGTGTGCCGAAGGGCAGGATGCCCAGCTCGATACGGCGCTGGCCGACGAGGTTGTACAAGCGGTCGAGTTGTTCGACCATGACATCCGCTGGGCACGAGCGGTGGTAGAGCGCTGCCTCGCACACGAGGAACCGGAACGACTTCTCCGGGTCGTACAGGGATTCTTGGCGACGCATGCGGGCCTCGGCTGCGGCCTCGGTGGTCGGCGGGATGCCGCGGAACTCGGCGTTGCTGTCGAAGATGACCCGAGCGTACTCCGGCGTCTGGAACAGCCCGGGGATGCGCGACACCTCGAGCCCGCGGATCACCTTCGTAGCCTGGGTCTGCCGTACCGCGATCTCCTGCCGTCCGCGGTGCCCGCCGGCCAACTGGCGTCGCCAGGACCGGTGGCGCTGCTTCATGTCCAGCCCGGCGAGCAGCCCGTGTAGCTCCGCCTCGGCATCGGCGCGGCCAGTCGCCTGTGCCCACGCGGTGAGGTCCTCGCGGGTCGGGGTCTGCTTGCCGTTCTGCAGCCGCGAGACCTTGGACGGCTGCCAGCCGAGCTTGGCGGCGATGTCCTTGCCTTCCAGACCGGCCTCGGCGCGCAGCTCGCGCAGCCGCGCGCCGAGGGCTTCCCGGGCCGTCTGGAAGTCTGTGGTCACACTGTGGAACGTACCCGCCTGGCGAACTCTTCGGTACCGACGGCGTGGTGCCAGCCCGCGTCCCGGGCCTGGCAGGCGGCGAGGACCTCCGCGGGGTCCTCAGTGACGTACACACCGAGGGTGGTGTCCTTCTCGTCGAACGCGAACCGGGCAAGGATCTTCGAGTCGAACAGCCAGAAGTCGAAGTCCGGCAGGCGCAGCCGATCGGCTTCCGCGCGGGTGAGATTGCGGATGTCCTCTCCTGCGGCGGTGTTGGTCGGCGCGCTGGCCATGAGGAATTGCTGCCCCTGGGTAGGTGGCTCGTCGACGATCCGGACCCTCTCAAACCGCTTGCCCTGCGCCGTCTGAGCGCGGACGTTCTCGCGCCAGGCGTTGGCCGGGCCGCTGGCGATGTCCTCGCCCGCCAGCCAACGTGCCCACTTCGGGCTGGTGCGATCGGAGGCGTAGCCGCGGCGGGTCTCCAGTCGCCAGGCGGTATGCCGGAACTCTTCGAAGAGGTGGGCAATCGATGCGAACGGCTGAAGCTGCGGCACGTCGCTCTTCGGGGCGTACCGGGTCAGGAGGCTGCGTGGGACGCGGACGAACGTCTCTGACGGCTTGACGTCCCGCAGTTCGACGAGGTGCTCCGGGTCGGTCTCCCGCTCGCCCTGCACAAGGATTTCGTCCGTCCCTTCGATCTCGTACAGGGTGGGGCAGTCGCCGTCGTCGCTGGTCGTGCCGAGGAACCTGAGCGTCATCTCGTCCTCCGAGTGCTGGTTGGATGACCAGGGTGCGCGCGGAGAGCGAGACCCGCGCGAGCATTGCGGCAGATTGCGCGCCCAGAGCGGGGCGCGGCGATTGCGCGCAATCACTGTGTCGGCGGGGTGGCCCTCCCCGGCGCAGGTCAGCTCGCTGTGATGGCCGAGTACGTCCACACGTCGGCCGGAAGCTCGTGCTTCAGGCGCCACGTGATCGCCATCGGCTTGCTGCCGGTGTGGGTCTTGTACGTCGCCGGGCCGAGGAGCATCCATGGCTGGGACTTGCCTATGTCCGTGTTCTTGTAGCGGCGCATGAACAAGAGGATCTGACTCCCGCGCTGTGCGTGCTCCCGGTAGCGCCTACCGGTGCGGGAGTCGGCCGCCGTCGAGTTCTGGGACTCCCAGTGGAAGAGCGTCGGACTCAGCGCGTAGTCCTTGTACCGGACGGTTGGTGAGAAGTCCTTCTCGTTCTTCTCCAGTGTGATGAGCAAAGCATCCGTCTGGAGATCCTCGACCCACTGCACGCCCTGCGCGAAGGACCTGGGCATCTGGCCGCCGAAGCGCGCCACTCCGAGAGCGGCGAGGATCTCCGAGCGGTTGTACGCACTGTGCACCTTCAGCGGGACATGGCTGAGGCGGCCCGACAGCGGGATGGGGAAGTGGTCGGCCCGCTCGACGACGTGCAAAAGCAACTGCCTCAACTCGTCCCGGAACGCCCGCTGGGGGCGCAGTGACTCCAGTCCCTCCTGAAAGCTGGTGAAGCCGCCCGCGTTATCCCAGAGGTTGAAGAACAGCATGCGGGCGTACGACTGATCGGTCGGCCCCAGTTCCTCGTATGGCGGGGCGTCGTCTTCGAGGAGGCGGAGGTAGGCCTGCGCACGCTCGGGGTCGTCTACATGGAGAAACGCGTGGACCCGCTTGAGCAGCGCTGCTTCTCCCGAAGGTGCGGCTTCCGCGATCAGGCCGGCCCGGCGCAGGACGGTCGTCCAGGAGTTGTCGCTCTTGTACAGCTCCTTGATCTCCCGGCGGCTCTCGCGGAGGTAGTCGGCGAGGCGTGGGGTGCTGTACGCCTTGACCTCGTTCACCAACGTCTTGACCGTGGCACCCAGTTGCGTCCGGATGTTGTCGAGAACGAGGTCCTTGGACTTGCCCTCCAGGATGATCTGACAGCCAGACGGCAGCTGCGGGAAGTCATGCTCGATGTGGTCGACGAGCCGGTTCCGCGACAGGTTCGTCATAGCCCGGAACTGCTCCTCGAAGCGGAACTCCGCTCGGTGCTGTCCGATGAAGTCGAGGACCGTGAGCACTGGCTTCGTCTCGGTGCGCCTCAGTCCCCGGCCCAACTGCTGGAGAAAGATCGTCGCGCTGTTGGTGGGGCGGAGGAGGAGCAGGGTGTCGACGTCGGGGATGTCGAGTCCCTCGTTGAACAGGTCGACGGAGAAGATCACCTGGAGTTTTCCATCGCCCAGGTCCTTCAGTGCCTGGGCGCGCTGGCCAGCGGGCGAGTCGCTGTCGAGTGCCATGGCCTGGAAGCCGGCCTTGCGGAAGAAGTCCGCCATGAAGTGGGCGTGCGCTTTGCTCACGCAGAAGCCCAGCGCCCGCATCGCCCCGGGGTTGGAGACCTTGTCCCGGATCTGCTTCAGCACGATCCGGGCGCGGGCGTCGTTGCCCGTGTAGAGGTTGTCGAGTTCCTGGTCAGCGTACGTGCCCTTCTGCCAGCCCAGGTTCCTCAAATCTGTTCCGTCCGGGACACCGAAATAGTGGAAGGGGCACAGCAGGTCGTTCTCCAACGCCTCCCACAGTCGCATCTCGGCAGCGATGCGCCCCTCGAAGAACTCGTCCTGGACGTTGAGCCCGTCCATCCGCTCGGGAGTCGCCGTCAGGCCCAACAACTCCTTCGGCGTGAAGTGGGCGATGACCCGGCGGTACGTAGCGGCGGTGGCGTGGTGGAACTCGTCGATGACGATGACGTCGAAGTGATCGGGCGACAGCTGCTCCAGCCGCCGGACGTTGAGGGACTGAACGCTGGCGAAGACGTGGTTCCACTCGCGTGGATCCTGCCCCGCGTGCAGCAGCTCCCCGAAGGAGGCGTCGTCCAGCACCTCCTGGTACTTGCGCAGGGACTGGTTGAGGATCTCCTTGCGGTGGGCCACGAACAACAGCCTGGGCCGTCCGTTGGTCGACTTCCCGCACAGGCTGCGGTAGTCAAGCGCGGCCATCACGGTCTTCCCCGTGCCAGTGGCAGCGACGAGCAGGTTCCGGTGCCGCCCGCGGATCTCCCGCTCGACTCTGAGCCGCTCGAGCATGTCTCGCTGGTGCGGGAAGGGACGCACCTCGAGACCGGAGAGGTTGATCTTCAGGTCGGTGGACGGGGTGCTGCCGCTCGCCTGAGCCAGTGCTCCATCGAGGCGCTCGCCATGGAGGTCGGGGTCGTACGTCTCGAAGGCGATGTCATTCCAGTACGCGTCGAACGTCGCCTCGAACTTGTCCAGCACTGCGGGCGTTGCGACGGACGACAGACGTACGTTCCACTCCAGGCCGTCGAGCAGTGCGGCCTTGGACAGGTTGGAGCTGCCGACGTAGGCGGTGTCGAAGCCCGTCTCGCGACGGAACAGCCAGGCCTTGGCGTGCAGGCGCGTGGAGCGGGTCTCGTAGTTGACCTTGACCGTGGCACCGAAGTCGCGGACGAGACGGTCGAGCGCATGGCGGTCGGTGGCGCCCATGTAGGTGGTCGTGATGACCCGGATTTCTACGCCTCGCTCCTTGGCGGAGCGGAGAGCGTCCTCCAGGACCCGTATGCCGTACCACTTCACGAACGCGCAAAGGAGGTCGATTCGGTCCGCGGTCGCCAGCTCGGCCCGCAGCTCCGAGCCCAGGCTGACGTCCTCCGGCGAGTTCGTAAGCAACGACGTCTCGGAGAGCGGAGTAAGCGGGCGGATCGCGTAGGCGCCCGGTGCCTCTTGCCTGGCGAGAGCGAGAAGCTGCCGCGGGCCCTCGACGACCGTGCTGATGGGCTCGGCGTCACTCTGGCCAGCTGTACCCAGGGACTCGAGTATCCGGTTGACGAAGGGGACCTGCTGGTCGGGCGGGAGCTGGTTGAGCCTGCGGGCGACTACCTCGCCGATGTGACGAGCCAGCACATGAGGTGAGGACTCGGCGCTGACCTCCGCGTCGATGGCCTTCCACCCCGTGGCCTCGAGCTGCCCCAGCTCGTCGTGCACGCTCTGGGTGATCAGCTTCTCGTACACCCCGGCCACCGGCTGCGCCGGACCCCCCGTCCCCGTCACCATGACCCCCTCGAGCGCACGTCAATGTGGCTCTGTTCTAACAGGAACCACCGACAATCGAAGGTCCTGTGCCGAAAGGTGATCGTTTTCGGAGCGCCGAGGGCAGCAGTTGGTGGGTTTGGGCCACCTCGCGCTGCTTCGACCAGGCCCCGCCGAGGCCGCGAGTGGCTCAAACCCACCAACTGCGGTGATGCAGGAACGCCCCGCCCGGACGCGGTGGAAGCCCGTGACTTCCGGGTGTGCCCCGCCAGTGAGGCCGTGGGTTCGCCCTCAGCCCCCGTGGCACCCCTCATAAACCCGCCCCGACCCACACCAGCACCCATCCCCCCGCTCCGGCGGCCAAGCCACAGCCCGTCCCCGTGCGGCCAGGATCGTCGCGTACTGCGGTAGCAGTGCCGCGTCCCCCGGTGCCGCGCCCTCCGAGGCCGCGAACGCCTCGTACGACGGCACCGTGCCCGACACGATGCCCAGGTTGCCCGTCCCCGAGGCCGACAGTTCCCTCAGTGAGCCCTCTATCGTCGCCAGGTGCTCCTCGTGCGACGGGTACTCGGCGGCCAGCGACGGGTACATCGCCACCAGCTCCGCCAGCTCGCCCGCCGGCCAGTGCAGGACCGCCACCGGGAACGGGCGGGACAGGGCCTCCCGGTAGGCGCCCAGTTCCGCTCGCAGGCGGGTGATCTCCGCCTTCAGCTCCGCCGGGTTGTTCGAGCCCAGGGTCCAGATGCGCTTGGGGTCGTGCAGCTCGTCCAGGGTGATGGAGGAGGAGTGGACGGAGTCCGCCAGGGCGTCCCACTCGTCGTGGGCCGCGCCCAGCATGCGGCGGACCCGGTGGCGGCCGTAGAGGAGGGGGTACGTGGACTGCGGGGGCTCCGTGCCGTCGCCCACCAGGAGCCGTAGGCCCTCCGTGAAGGTCTTCTCGGCCGCCTCCAGCTCGTCGTGCGACTCCAGGGACTCCGCGATGATCACCCAGGGGGCCGGGTGCCGCGGGGCGGCCGTGCGGATTCCCTCGATGATCGCCCGCGCTTCCGCCTCGTGGTCGTACTCCCACAGGTTGGACGCCTTCAGGGCGCGTACCAGGTGGGGGTTCTCCAGCGGCTCACCGGAGGACAGCAGGCGGTCGTACAGCGCGGTCGCGCCGGGGCGGTCGCCGGCCAGTTCCCGGTGGGCCGCGGCCTGCAACAGCAGGTGCTCCGCGTCCTCCGGATACAGGCCGACAGTCCGCTCCAGGCGTGCTGCTTCGGCGTTGTGGTCGACGTTCTCGGCAGGCGTGTCGGGGCGCATGGGGGACACCGTACTGCCGACGGCTGACAAACAGGAGAGATTCGCAGGCCAGGGGTGGCGCAGGTCTCCCTTGGGGGGACCTCCTGCGGTCACCTCACGGGGGTCACGCCACAACCCCGTCCACCTGCAGCGTCTGCACCGCGCCCGCCGCGAACGGCACGCTCAGCGTCTTTCCGCTCAGGTACGTGTCCGAGTGGGACGTGTACAGGTCGCCGCCACCGCCCGTGACCGTGTTCCAGCGTGGGACCACGCCGCCCGTGCCGCCCGTCACCGTCGTGAAACGGGAGAGGTCGAAGGTCAGGGTCTGGGCGGAGGTGGACTTGTTCGCCGCCACGATCACCAGGCGCTTCGCTGCTTTGTCCAGGGCCGCGACCGCGTAGTCGACCCCCGTGTCGAGGATGGTCATGCCGGGGCGGATGTGGCGGCTGAACTGCGCCATCACGTAGTACTTCGTCTGCACCGCGCCCGGCTGGAGCGTGCTCGCGTCGTAGGCGATCATCGCCCAGCTCGCCGTGGGGTCCATCACCTGCCAGTACACCCACGCCGTCGGGTGCAGCCAGCGGAAGTCCAGGAGCAGATTGCTCGCCAGGGTGAGGCCGGTGGCGTCGCCGTCGCCCGTCTCCGAGTTCCACAGGGCCTTGCCCGACGTCTTGACCACGTCCGTGTAGAGGAGGTCCCTGCGGCCGCCGGAGCCCTGGTAGCCGTGGACGTTGACGCGGTTGACGTAGCCCTTCGTCGTCGAACTGAAGGAGCCCCACGTCGTACGCGCCAGGTCGTAGCTCGTCTCGTCCGACGCCGAGATCTTCGTGCCCGTCAGGCCCCGCTTGTCCAGCTCACTGCGCAGGTACGGCAGGACGGCCGACTGCACGGTCGCGTCCATGTGGCAGCCCTCCTGGGTGCCGTCCGCCTTCCACCAGCCCGACGACGGCTCGTTGAAGGCCTCGACCGTCGTGAAGTTCACGCCCCAGTTGTTCTTGGCGTAGAGGGCCACGGAGGCCAGGTGGGAGGCGTGCTGGCGGTAGTTCCAGGACTGGAGGTTGTTGCCGCCGTCGGAGGCGCCCGACGGGTTGTGGTTCAGACACATCCACCACATCGGGGAGTTGGCGAACAGCTCGCTGATCGCGCCGCGTTGGGTCGCCTTGACCAGCATCGCGCGCTGGGTGCCGTCCGCCGTCCACTTCCAGGCCGAGGAGGTCGGGTCCTCGTTGTTCCAGTCCTGCCAGTAGCCCTCGATCTGCTTGAAGGACGGGATGTTGGGAGAGGCGACCATCGACGCGCTGCCCACGCTGTTCCAGCTGCACGCGCCGAGGTTGTAGCGGGCGATGTTCAGGCCGAGGCCGGGGAGCGTCCTGCCGTTGTACGACACCGACTTGGTGGTGAAGAAGATGTCGGCGAAGTCGTCCCGGGCGCCGAAGACGTTCGCCCACCAGGCGAGGGAGGTGCCCCAGCCCTCCCAGCTTCCGTATGTGGTGCCCGGGTTGACCGCGATGGTCGCGTCCGCGTGCGCGGTGCCGGTCGCCAGGGCGCTTCCGAGGAACGTGCCGCCCGCGGCGGCCAGCAGAGTTCTGCGTCGGATCATGGGCTTCTCCGCCTCTTCGTGCCGCTCGAACGCCGGGTCGTCCCCTCGGCGTCGACCGGTTCCGCTGGATGCAACACGAAGGATCAGGTGTGGCCCATGGGGTTGTCGAGGGTTGTGACGGCCCTTTCTAAAACCAGTAGACGAAGGGGAGGGCAGGGGGCAGGGTCTCGGATTTCGCGTACGGACCATGCTCTGGGTTGGGGTATGCCGTGGGCATTGCTGCGGAAGTCGTGGTCAGAGTGCGCCGCCGTGATGGCGACGAGGTCGAGGAATATGCCTGGCCCGCCGCTGGCGCCACGACGCCCCAGGCAGCCGCCTGGGGCGTCGTGGCGGCCACGGTCTACCGTGCGCGTCGGAGAAGCTGACCCGAGCGCCCGGGGACCGGTTCATGGGCGTCAGACGATGCGCTTGCGGCCCCGGACGAAGATGAACACCGTGACCGCCGCGGTCAGGGCGAAGAGGATCGAGGCGCCGAACCACTGCATGCTGCTCATCTGCGAGATCGGCAGGTAGTCCACCTTCCAGCCCACGAGGTCGAACTTCTGAACACAGGCCTTCTCCGATACTTCGTGTGCGCAGGTGCCCCAGCCGTAGGTCCGGCCGGATCCCGAGATGTACCAGTGGTCGATCTCCAGGGCGGCCTGAGGTGTCCGGGGGAACGCGTCGGAACTGATTCCCTGGCGTGTGGTGACCGTGAGGACGTGGCCGAGGTTCAGCCGCTGGAAGTGCCAGACCACCTGGACGGCGACGGCGAAGGCGAAGGTGACGACCATGGACATCAGGGTGCGGCGCAGGAGCATGCCGATCGCCACGCCGCCGACGACCGTGAAGAGCGCGAGCGCGACGGGAACGGGGCCGGTGTTGTCGAACGCGGCGCCGTCGCTCCAGTCCAGGGCGGTGGACGTGTACTTGACCGGCCCCCACCAGCGGCCGAACGCGACGGAGAGCGCCCCCGTGCACACCACGACCACCAGGCCGCTGATTCCGAGCTTGGTGGCCAGCCACCGGCTGGGGCTGACGGACTGGGAGGCGACGAGTTTGGCGGTGCCGTTCTCCAGGTCGCCGGCGAGCAGTGGGGCGCCGAGGAAGACGCCCAGCACGACGGGGATGAAGCCGAGGCCGAAGCCCACGAGCTGGAACCGTTGGGGGTGTTCGCCCTTGAGCCACGTGTCGGGTGACGAGTGGGGCCACCCTTGGGCGAGGAGCTGATCCATCAGGACGCTGCGCTGATAAACGAGCCACGCCACGCAGACGGCGGTGAGGGCGAGCACGGTCCAGAAGCCGGCTCGGTGCTGGCGCCAGACGAGCCAGTTCAGGCCGCTGAGCCGGGGGCGGCGGTTGGCTGTGGGGGACGCGGCGGCCCCGTTCTGCGTGTTGGACCCGGTGGCCATGGCGGCGGGGGTTCCGGCCAGGTTGCTCATGCCGTCACCGTCCGCGAATCGTGAGAGCCGTAGGCCTGGCCCGGGACATGGGCTTGCGGAGTGATCAGCGGTGGCGCGTCGGGGCAGCGCAGGTAGGCGAGCAGGAGTTCCTCCAGGTTCGGGGTGTCTGTCTGCCACTGGCCGGCCACCGGGCCGTCGGGGCGGATGAGGGCCGTGACCTGGCGTCCGCTGGTGCGGTACTCGACGAGGGTGTGGCCGGCGAGCGCTGCCGGGACGCCCTGGGCGTGCTCCTGCCGCTGGCCGGCGCTCTCATCGCTGCGGACACCGCGCAACAACAGGTGGGCGCTGCGGAGTTCGTCCACGTCGCCGACCATGCGCAGTCCGCCCGTAGAGATGACGAGGAGGAAGTCGCAGACGCTCTCCAGTTCACTGAGCATGTGCGAGGACATCAGCACGGTGGTGCCGTGTTCGGCGGCCTCCGCCAGCAACGTGCCCATGAGCTCGTGGCGTACCAGCGGGTCGAGGTCGGACATCGGCTCGTCGAGCAGCAGCAGGTCGGGGCGCTTGCCGAAGGCGAGGGCGAAGGCGACCCGGGTACGTTGCCCGCCGGAGAGGGTGCCGATCCTCGCCTCCATGGGCACATTGCCCGCGCGAACGATGTTCTCGGCGGCCCGCTGATCCCAGCCGGGGTTGAGTTCGCGGCCCATGCGCAGCGTCTCGGCCACGGTGAAGCGGCGGAACAGCGGTTTCTCCTGAGCGAGGAACGCGGTACGCCGTCCGGCCTCCGCGGATTCCGGCGCCGCGCCGAACACCGTGAGGGAGCCGTCCGTGGGCTGCAGCAGATTGGCGGCGATCGCCATCAGCGTGGTCTTACCCGCGCCGTTGGGGCCCACCAGACCGCAGATCCGGCCGGCCGGCAGCCGGAACGAGCAGTCCTGCAGGGCCCAGCCCCGGCGGTACTTCATACCCAACCGGACGGCCTCTATCGCCGTCTCCTGCGCTGGGCCCCGGACACCCGCGGCGTCTGTGGCGTTACTCACTGATATTCCTCTTTTCCGGGCTTTCCGTCATGTCCGCGGCCGCCGCGGTGGGGCCGTACCGCTCCTCCAGGACCGACGTGACCAGCGCGGCCACGTCCTCCCGTTCCAGGCCCGCCTCGCGTGCCCGCGACATCCACGCCTCCAGCTCCCCGCGCAACGGGGAGTCGGCACCCGCCTGGGGGCGGGCCAGTGACCTGCGGATGAAGGTGCCCAAGCCGGGCCGTGGTTCGGCCAGACCTTCGCGTTCCAGCTCCCGATAGGCCTTGAGCGTGGTGTTGGGGTTGACCGCGCAGGTCTCGGCGACCTCCTTGGCGGTGGGCAGCCGGTCGCCCGGCATCAGTACGCCCAGTCGCAGGGCCTGTTTGGTCTGCTGGACGATCTGCTGGTAGGCGGGCATCCCGCTCCGCCTGTCGATGCGGAACTCCACGAACCTCAACACCCTTTAGCTATTCGATTAGTGAAATGATGATGCGCGGCTGATCCGAGACCTGTCAAACAAACCGGCTCCCAGGGGCCCCTGTCGGGACAGAACGGTGACGGATTCATGACATAGAAGTCCTTCTGGTCACCCCGCCCTTCCTGAGCCTGTCCGCGCCCACCCTTGGACAGCAGCGAAGCGCGCGAGTGAAGGCCGCGTACCCGCCCTCCTGGCTCAGGCCCCTGACCTCGTCGAACAGGGACTACCGCATCAAGCGGTCCGGACGGCGGCATCCGCTTCACGTCGGCGCGATCGAGGTTGCGGCTGCCAGGAACTCGGCAGCGACTGGGACCGAGGCGATCACCCGAGGAGACGCCGCGGCGAACGGGAGGCCGGTCGGACGGCGATGCGATGGCGCCCGACGACTTCGACGACGAAGACGAGTGATGAGCCCTGCCACCGGCACGAGTCGACTCGCCCGCGCTTGACGACCGCGCTGAGGGATCCGCTGGCCTGGCGAGACTGATCATGCCCGCCACGGGGTGAGATCAGCTGTCAATCACCACGTCGGCGAGGTGCCCCAGGACATGCGTCCGTGAGACGCAACAGGGGAGAGGAAGGGGGCGGGGGCGAGGACGGGGACGGGAGTACCGGGCGTACGGGCCTGGTGACTTGGAGGCGTCTCTTCTATCGTGCGGGCGGCCCCCGTCGGCGCGTGCCCCGGCCGCGCTGCGGGGCTCCCGGCGAAGGAGGCGTACGCATGCGGGCTCTGCGGGTTCTGCGGGCTTCCGTCGTCGTGCACCGCACCCGGCGGCGCCGTGCCCTCCGTCGGCGTGCGCTGTGGACCGGTGGGGAACTCCTCGTCACCGTCGGCCTCGTGCTTCTGCTGCTCGTCGTGCACGAGGTGTGGTGGACCAACCGGGAGGCCCGGCAGGGGGCCGAGCGGAAAGTGGAGGCCCTGGAGCGGGAGTGGGGAACGGCGCCGACCACCGGTACGGCGCCGACTACGGGGACGGGAGCGACCGCGGGGACGGGGGCGACCGCGGACGTGGACCCCGGCGGGGCCGGGGGCGGTTCCGGGGCGCCGGCCGCCTCCGGTGCGGGACGCCGGGGCGGCGGCCCGCAGGGCGAGGGCTTCCGGCAGCCGAGTCCCGCCCGCTCCCAGGCCTACGCCGTCCTCGTCGTCCCGCGTCTGCACCTCCGCGTCCCCGTCGCCGAGGGCGTGGGGAAGGCGGAGGTGCTGAACAAGGGGTACGTCGGCCACTATCCCGGCACCCAGCAGCCGGGACAGGCCGGGAACTTCGCCGTCGCGGGGCACCGGAACACGCACGGGGAGCCGTTCCGGTACCTGAACCGGCTGCGGGTCGAGGACGTCGTCCAGGTGGAGACCGGGTCGGCCGTGTACACGTACGCCGTCGACCAGGTCCTGCCGGAGACCTCGGCCCGCGACTCGGGCGTCGTACGGCCCGTGCCGCGTTCGGTCGTCAAGCCGGCCTACGGGTACGGCGACCCCGGGTACTACATGACCCTCACCACCTGCACCCCCGAGTACACCTCCCGCTACCGGCTGGTGGTGTGGGGCAAGCTCCTGTCCATGCGGCCCCGGTGATCCGGGAAGTCCTCACGTCGGCCTGGTGGTTCAGGACGTCCTCTCGTCGGCCCGGGTGATTCAGGAAGGCCTCACGCCCGCTCCGGCCCCGGTGATTCAGGAAGTCCTCACGCCCGCTCCCGCAGCACCAGGACGGCGACCGCGCCCACGAGTGCCAGGCCCGCCGAGACGACCGCGGCGACGTTCGCACCGTGCGCCAGTGAGCCGGGGCCGCCCGATGTGGCCAGGGCGATGGTGAGGGCCACGCCGGCGCAGGAGCCGATGTAGCGGAAAGTCTGCTGGGCGCCCGAGCCCATCGCCGCGCGCTCGGCGGGGACCGACTCCACGGCGACCAGGGGGAGGGCGGCGTTCAGCAGGCCGCTGCCGACGCCTCCGATCACCAGGCCCGGCAGCACGCGGGTCCAGGAGCCGGAGCCCACCGCGCCGAGCAGCGTCAGGACGGCGACGGCGTGCAGCGCGAAACCGAGGGCCAGCTGGTGGCGGGGCGCGAAGTGGCCCGGCAGCCGCTTCACCTGGAGCGCGACCACGAAGGACAGCCCGGACCACAGCAGGAACAGCCACGCCGTGGCGATCGGGCTCAGGCCCAGCGTCCGCTGGAGCAGCGTCGGCAGGAAGGTGAACAGGCCGATCACCGCCAGGCCGGTGAACAGACCGCCCGCCGCGGAACCGAGGAAGCGCGGGCGGCGCAGCAGGGACAGGTCGATCATCGGGGTGCGGGTGCGGTGTTCTATCAGGGCGAAGGCCGCGATCAGGATCACGGCCGCCGCCAGCAGCAGCACCACCGGTGTGCGCAGCCAGCCGTCCCGGCCCAGCGTCAGCGCCGCCACCAGGGAGACGAGGGCCAGGCTGAAGACCAGGGCGCCCGCCAGATCCGGTCGGCCGCCCCGGGGCGCGCGGGACTCCGTCAGCACCCGGGCGGACAGGGCCGCGACGATCAGTGCCGCGGCGCCCAGCACCCCGTATGCGAGCCGCCAGCCGGGCAACGCGCCCGCGACCAGCGGTCCCACCGCGATGCCGCCGCTGACGAAGGCGCCCCACACGCCGGTCGCGTGCAGCCGGCCGCGCGGGGACGGGAAGGCGTGCACGATCAGGCCGAGGCTGCTGGCGAGGAGCGCCGCGCTCGCCGCTCCCTGCGTGATCCGGGCCAGCGTGAACAGCCACGTCGAGGTCGCGAAGGCGCCGAGCACGGTGGTGATGCCGAGGGCGACCGTGCCGGCCACGAAGATCCGCCGGCGGCCGTAGTCGTCGGCGAGGCTGCCGGCCACCAGGAGCAGCGCGGCGAGGCCGAGCGGGGTGCCGTTGAGCAGCCAGGCCTGCGCGGACAGCGGGGTGTGCAGGGCGGCGACGGTGGCGGGGAGCGTGACCGCGGGCGCGGTGTACGTCATCAGCGCCACGGCGGTGGCCGCGCTGGTCAGGGCGAGGGTGGCGGTCGCTCGCGGGGTCTCGTGGGCGGCGGGGGAGGTGCGGGGTGCCGTGGTCGGTTCGGTGCGTTGCAGCTGTGGCATGGCCTGCCCTTCCGGGGCGGGGTCGGATCATAAGGTTCGGTCACTGAACCTTGGCTTGGAAGGCGACGCTAGCAGGGTCAGTTCGTTCATTGAACCAACTTTTCGGAAAGTCGGTTCGGTGACTGAACTTATGCGTCGGAAACTCGTTACAGTGAGCCCATGGCTCTCGGCAAGGACTACGCGACGCAGGAGTGCTCCATCGCCCGCGCGCTGGAGATCATCGGCGAGCGCTGGACGCTGCTCGTCGTGCGCGACGCGCTCTACGGCGTACGGCGCTACAACGACTTCCTCGTCCACCTCGGCATCCCGCGCGCCGTCCTCGCGGCCCGTCTCCAGACCCTGACCGCCGAGGGCATCCTCGAGAAGCGCCGCTACCAGGACTCCCCGCCGCGCGACGAGTACGTCCCCGCCGACCGCGGCATCGCCCTGTGGCCCACCCTGCGCGCGCTCGGCCGGTGGGGGCGCGACCACTACTCCGGCACGCAACTGCGCATCTTCCGGCACGCGACCTGCGGCACGGACAAGGAGCTCGGGGCGTACGGTGAATGCCCGGCCTGCGGAACCATCGTGCCCGCCGAGGACGTTGAGATGCTGCCGGGGCCGGGGCTCGATCCCGACCCGGCCGATCCGGTCAGCCGGGCGCTGCTGAAGCCGAAGAGGATGCTGCAGCCGCTCGAGACCGAGCCTGTATAAGGGCAGCGAGCCTGTATAAAAGCAGTGAGGCGCAAGCGAGTTGGGGGAGGGGAGCGGATGATCCGGACCAGGGCGCAGCTGCGCCCCGCCGCCGCGCTGCTGCTCCTGCTGCTCGAGGTCGCGCTCCTCGACACCGGCAGCCTCTACGCCGCCGTCGCCTTCGCCGCGACCGCCGCCGCCGGTTCCGCCCTCGCCGTCTGCGCGCTGATCGCCGCCCGCAGCGTGCCCGCCGTGCCGCCGACCCGGGTGCGTACGGCGATACGGGACCGGGAGAACCGTACGGCGTTCCTGCCGCAGCGGGACCCCGACGCCCCGGGCCGTACGCGACCGCGGGCACCGGGGCGCGCCCTCCCGGCGACCGCCGCGTAGGGCACGTCTTCCTCGTACGTCTTCCGTACGGCCGAACCGTACGTCTCCCGTACGGCCCTTCCGTACGGCTCTCCCGTACGGCCTTCCCGTACGCCTCTGCCGTACGTCCGTGACCCCGCGCGGGTCGTCATGCCGACACCATCCCCACCCCGGCACGACGAGACCCCCGGAGGGCTCAGCCTTGTCCGCGTTCATGTCCGTTTTCGCCCGCCTGGTCGAGCATCTCGCCGACCTGCTCCAGCCGCTCTTCCACGGCTCCGCCGCGGCCGCCGCGATCGTCCTGTTCACCGCGCTCGTACGACTCCTCGTCCACCCCCTCTCCCGCGCCGCAGCGCGCGGACAGCAGGCGCGCGCCCGGTTGCAGCCGAGGATCGCCGAGCTGAAGAAGAAGCACGCGAAGGACCCCGAGAAGTTGCAGAAGGCGGTGCTCGCGCTGCACGCGGAGGAGAAGGTCTCCCCGCTGTCCGGCCTGCTGCCGAGCCTGCTCCAACTGCCCGCCTTCTTCCTGCTCTACCACCTGTTCTCGACCACGACGATCGGCGGCGAGGCGGGCGGCCTGCTCGCCCACGCGCTGCTGTCCGCCCCGCTCGGCGGCCGGTGGGCCGACGCCCTCGCCCACGATGGGCTGCTCGGGCCGGCCGGGCTCGTCTACCTCGGGCTGTTCGCACTCGTCGCGGCCGTCGCCACCTTCAACTACCGGCGTACGAAGCGGACGATGGCCGAGAGCCCGGTCCAGGCGAGCGGCGAGGAGCAGGTGCCCGGGCTCGGCGCGGTCACCAAGGCCATGCCGTTCCTGTCCTTCTTCACCCTCGTCACCGTGGCGGTGGTGCCGCTGGCCGCCGCGCTCTACGTGGTCACCAGTACGACCTGGAGCGCGGTGGAGCGGGCGGCGCTCTACCGCTGAGCGCGCCGGACGGTCGTCGGCGGTCCAGTCCGTGAACGGGGTATTGCGGACTGACCGTCGACCTTGGAGGATCGACCAGTCCTCCGATGGCTGCGCCCCGGCCGCACCTGGCCGCACCCTTCGGCGGCTGCCCGCGATCTAGGGAGACTGTGACCATGAAGCTGCTGCGAGTCGGTACGGCGGGGGCGGAGCGGCCCGCGCTGCTCGACGCCGAGGGAACCCTGCGGGACCTGTCCGGTCTCGTCCCGGACATCGACGGGCCGCTGCTCGCCGACGACGCGGCGCTCGGCCGGATCCGCGCCGCGGCCGGGAGGGGTGAGCTGCCCGCGCTGGACCCCACCGGGCTGCGCGTCGGGCCGCCGCTCGCCCGGATCGGCAAGATCGTCTGCATCGGGCTGAACTACCACGACCACGCCCGCGAGACCGGTGCCGAGCCGCCCGCCGAGCCGGTGATCTTCTTCAAGGCGGCGGACACGGTGGTCGGACCCAACGACACGGTGCTCGTGCCGCGCGGGTCCACCAAGACCGACTGGGAGGTCGAGCTCGCGGTCGTCATCGGGCGTACGGCCCGCTATCTGGAGTCCCATGAGGAGGCGCTGGCGCATGTCGCCGGGTACGCCGTCGCGCACGACGTCTCCGAGCGCGAGTTCCAGATCGAGCGCGGGGGGACGTGGGACAAGGGGAAGAACTGCGAGACGTTCAATCCGCTCGGCCCCTGGCTCGTGACGGCGGACGAGGTGCCGGATCCGCAGACCCTTTCCCTGAAGCTCTGGGTCAACGGGGAGCTGAAGCAGGACGGGACCACGGCCGAGCAGATCTTCCCGGTCGCCGAAGTCGTGCGGTACGTCAGCCAGTTCATGACCCTGTATCCCGGTGATGTCATCAACACCGGTACGCCGGCGGGGGTGGCGCTGGGGCGGCCCGATCCGAAGCCGTTCCTTCGGGCCGGGGACGTGGTCGAGCTGGAGATCGAGGGGCTCGGGCGGCAGCGGCAGGAGCTGAAGGCGGCCTGATGGGCGCCTGATGGGTGGGGACCCGCGCGAGTGTGGCGGCTCGCAGGCCGTATGTGGTTGCTCGCGCCCACGCGGCGGAGCCGCGCATCGACAGGGCCCCGCGCCCCTTCAGGGGGCGCCCCCCGACCCCTGGTTTGTGAACCTCTCCAACGCTTCGACCACCATGCGGTGGTCCTCCACCTGCGGCAATCCCGACACCGTCACCGTGCCGATCACGCCGGCTCCCTCCACCCGGATCGGGAAGGAGCCGCCGTGGGCCGCGTACACGTCCGGGTCGAGGCGGGAGGAGTCCTCGAACGTCGTGCCCTTGGCGCGGAAGCGTGAGCCGACCAGCAGCGACGAGCAGCCGTAGCGTTCGACCACGCGGCGCTTGCGGTCGATCCAGGCGTCGTTGTCCGGGGTCGAGCCGGGCAGTGCCGCGTGGAAGAGCTGCTGGCCGCCGCGGCGGATGTCGACGGCCACCGGGGCCCGGCGGGCCCGCGCCAGCTCCACCAGCAGCGTGCCCAGCCGCCAGGCGTCGTCGTACGTGAAGTGAGAGAGTGTCAGGCGGCGCTCCTGCTCCTCGAGTTCCGGGATCTCGGGGGTCACGGCGGTCACAGCTTCACCTCCACGCCCTCGCGGGCCGAGCGGCGCGCGGCTTCCAGGACGTCCAGGGCCTCGGCCGCCTCCAGGGCCGTCACCGGGTTCGGGCCGCCCTCGCGCAGGGCCTTCGCGATCGCCGCGTAGTACGCCGGGTAGTCGCCGGGCAGGGTCGGCTCGGGACGGCCGCCCCCGGTCAGCGGGGACTCGCCGGAACCGACGCGGCCCCACAGGGACTCGGGCTCCCGGCCCCACTCCGGGCCGGGGCGCAGGCCCTCGCGCAGGGCCGCCTCCTGCGGGTCCAGGCCGTACTTGACGTATCCCGCCCGCGAGCCGAGGACCCGGAAGCGGGGGCCGAGCTGGGCCGCCGTCGCGGAGACGTACAGGTGGGAGCGGACGCCGCTGGTGTGGGTGAGCGCGATGAACGTGTCGTCGTCCGCCTGCGCGCCCGGGCGGCGGACGTCCGACTCGGCGTACACCGCGGCTACGGGGCCGAAGAGGACCAGCGCCTGGTCGACGACATGGCTGCCCAGGTCGTACAGCAGACCTCCGATCTCTGCGGGGTCGCCGGACTCCCGCCAGCCGCCCTTGGGCTTCGGGCGCCAGCGCTCGAAACGGGACTCGAAGCGCCAGACGTCGCCCAGCTCGCCCTCGGCCAGCAGCTTGCGCAGGGTCAGGAAGTCGTTGTCCCAGCGGCGGTTCTGGAAGACCGAGAGCAGCAGGCCCCGCTCCTCGGCCAGCGCCGCCAGCCCGCGCGCCTCGGCCGCCGTGCCCGCGACCGGCTTGTCGACCACGATCGGCAGGCCCGCCTCGAGGGCGGCGGTGGCGATCGGGACGTGCGTCCTGTTCGGCGAGGCGACGACGATCAGGTCCAGTTCGCCGGCGCGCGGCCACAGCTCGTCCGCGGTGGCGGCGACGCGCACGTCCGGGAACTCGGCGCGGGCCTGCTGCTGCCGCTCCGGGTTCGAGGTGACGACCGTGTCGAGGACCAGGCCCTCGGTGGCGGCGATCAGCGGGGAGTGGAAGACGGAGCCCGCGAGGCCGTAGCCGACCAGGCCCACGCGGAGGGGGGTGTCAGTACCAGGGGCTGTGCCAGTCATGCGCCCCACTTTCGCAACACTGTTGCCAAAGTGCAAGCGGCGGGGAGAATGGGGGTGTGAACAGGACGTACGCGGGACCGGGCGGAGACGGCAGGCATGGCGGAGGGACTGTGGCGAGCGGGGTGAACCTGCTCGCCCTGCGCAGCCACAACACGGCCTTGGTGCTGGATCTGCTGCGGACGGCCGGGGAGCCCGGGATCAGCCGGCTCGAGCTCGCGGAGCGGACCGGGCTGACCCCGCAGGCCGTCAGCAAGATCATCGCCCGGCTGCGGGCGGACGGGCTCGTGGCGGAGGCGGGCCGGCGTGCCTCGACGGGCGGCAAGCCGCGTACGGTGCTGCGGCTGGTGCCGGGCGCCGGGCACGCCGTGGGGCTGCATCTGGACCGGGACGAGCTGCGGGCCGTGCTGTGCGACCTCACCGGAGCGGTGGTCGCGGAGCGGCAGGTACCGCTGGACCTGGGCGCGGGGGCGGAGGCCGTGGTCGAGGAGTCGGCCCACGAGGTCGAGGAGCTGGTGGGGGACGTGGCCGTGCTCGGCCTCGGGGTCGCCCTGCCCGGCCCGCTCGACCACCGGCACGGTGTGCTGCACCGGGTCACCGGGTTCCCCGAGTGGGACGGGTTCCCCTTGCGGGAGGCGCTGGCCCGGCGGCTGGCGATGCCCGTGGTCGTGGACAAGGACACCAACGCCGCCGCGCTCGGGCTCGCCCTCGGCGGGGCGGCCGAGACGACGGACGCGTCGTTCGCCTATCTGCACCTCGGGACCGGGCTCGGCGCCGGGCTGGTGATCGGCGGCGCCGTGCACCGGGGCGCGCGGACCGGTGCGGGGGAGTTCGGGCACCAGGTCATCCAGCTCGACGGGCCGCCGTGCGGGTGCGGGAACCGGGGCTGCCTGGAGGCGCTCTGCCTCGCCGCCGTCGCCCGCGGCGACGTGCCCGAGGCGGCACGCGTCCTCGGTGTGGGCGCCGCGAACCTGGCCGGACTGCTCGACATCGACCTGGTCCTGCTCGGCGGCCGTACCGTCGCCGCGCACCCGGAGTCCTTCGTCCGGGGAGTGGGCGCCGTCCTCGACGCACGCGCCCTGCGCGAGGGCGCGACCGCGGGCGTACCGGTGACCATCGCCCCCGGAGGGGCGCGCGGCGTGGCGGAGGGCGCGGCCCAGTTGCTGCTCGCGCCGTTGTTCGGGCGGGCGGAGGGGTGAGTCCGGGTGTTCGGGCGGGCGGAGGGGTGAGTCCGGGTGTTCGGGTGGGCGGAGGGGTGAGTCCGGGCTGTTCGGGCGGGCGGAGGGGTGAGTCCCGGTGTGGCCGGGAGCGGTGAGTCCGGGTGTGCGGACGGGCGGAGGGGCGATCCCCGGCGTTCGGGCAGCCGGAAGGCTGACCCCGGGTGTTGGGGCGGGTGGAAGGTCGAGGTCGACCCCGGGCTCCCGCCCGCAGGCCCGGCGACTGCGCTGATCGGGGGGACTTGGGCCGCCTGCTCCGGCTCGGAGGGCGTGGCGCGCCCTGGGGTCACCTCGCCTGTCCGGTCATATCTTCATGCGACACTCTCGACCGCTCCGGCGCTCCGGAGAGCACTCCCGCCCGCTCTCCCGCTTGCCCCACCTGCCCCGCTTGACCCATAGGCCCCACCGGCACTTGGGCTGCTCGCCCCACAAGCCCCGCAAGCTCCACCGGCCCCGCTGGGCCCACGGGCCCCGCTTGGCCCACAGGCCTCGTTCGGCCCACAGCCCCCGCTCGCCCTGGCGGGCCGGACTGGCCCGACTGGCCCTCCGGGTCCCCCTGGCCGTGCTCCTGCCCTGCGCCCTCGCCGCCGCCATGCTGCTCCTTCAGGCACCCGCCGCCGCGCTCCCCGCCGACCCGGGGCCCTCCTGCTCCGGGCGGGACCAGCACACCTTCCCCCTCACCGCCCGCATCCGCGGCGGGCCCCGGACCTACGCGGCCGGTGGCGCCGCCCACACCTGGTACATCGACCTGAAGAACACCTCCGCGCAGACCTGCGGCAACATCCACCCGGTGCTCGTCCTCGTCGACACCCGCCGCGCGCTGACGGCCGCCCAGGCCGAACTGGAGTTCTTCGAGGGCGACCACCCCCACCCCGTCACCTTCGAACGCACCGACGAGCAGGAACTGGTCGGCCCCTTCGACGACGGCTTCCCCGGCTTCACCGTGGCCCCGGGCCGGACCCTCAGCGTGAAGGTGCGGCTCGCGTTCGCCTCCGGAACCCCGCAGGACGAGGTCGTCGCGACCGCCGCGATCGTGCGGCGGCACGGCGACAACGGCGACTGGGTCGGCCAGTCGGACGACTACCGGTTCACGATCGAGGCCGGCGCCCGGACGAAACCGGAACCCACGTCCTCCTCGTCCGCCCCCCGCCGCAGTCCGGCCGCCGACGCGCTCGCCGACACCGGCCCCCAGGCGCCGCGCGGCCTCGGGACCATCACCGGCGGGCTGCTCTTGACGGCGGGCGGCCTCCTCGCCGCGGGCCTGCCCCTGCTGCTGTACCGGTGGCACCGCCGGGCCCGCGCGCGGTACGCCGTGCCCGGCGGGAAGGAGGCCGACCGGCCCTGATTACGCTGGGGCCCCGGGCGCACCGTCTTCCGGCGTCCCCGGAGTCCCCGGTTCCCCTTGCGTACGGCAGGAGATCGCACATGGCAGAGCGCAAGCCCATCGAGTCATGGCTCACCGACATGGACGGCGTGCTCATCCACGAAGGTGTTCCGATCCCCGGCGCCGACGCCTTTCTGAAGAAGCTGCGCGAGTCCGGCAAGCCCTTCCTCGTGCTCACCAACAACTCGATCTACACCCCGCGCGACCTGCACGCCCGGCTGCGCCGCATGGGGCTGGACGTGCCGGTGGACAACATCTGGACCTCCGCCCTGGCCACCGCCAAGTTCCTGGACGACCAGCGGCCCGGCGGGACCGCGTACGTCATCGGCGAGGCAGGCCTGACCACGGCGCTGCACGACATCGGCTACATCCTGACCGACCACGAGCCCGACTACGTGGTCCTCGGCGAGACCCGCACCTACTCCTTCGAGGCGATGACCAGGGCGGTCCGGCTGATCAAGGACGGCGCCCGGTTCATCTGCACCAACCCCGACGAGACCGGCCCGTCCGCCGAGGGCCCGCTGCCCGCCACCGGGGCGGTCGCCGCACTGATCACCAAGGCGAGCGGCAAGAAGCCGTACTTCGCGGGCAAGCCGAACCCGCTGATGATGCGGACGGGTCTGAACACGATCGGGGCGCACTCCGAGACCAGCGCGATGATCGGCGACCGGATGGACACCGACGTACTGGCCGGCATCGAGGCCGGCATGCAGACGTTCCTGGTGCTCACCGGGCTGACCACGGTCGAGGACATCGACCGCTACCCGTTCCGCCCGTCCCACGTCGTGAACTCGATCGCGGACCTCGTCGACCGGGTCTGAGGCGCCGGGCCGCCCATCAGCCCGTACGGCGCAGGGCCGGCCCCTCGTACGGAGTAGTCGAGGGTCCCGTCCGGATGCGCCGGAGTACCCGTCGGGGGAGTCTCCTGGTATCGGGAGGTTCACGATGGGTTCACTACGGCTCACCCTCTGTGCGGGCGCCGTCGTCGCGGGCGCCCTCACGCCCGCGGCGTACGCGGCGGACGCGCAGGGTGTCGTCCTGACCCCCGCGTTCCCCGCGCCCGGCAGCGATGTCCGGCTGGCCGTACGGGGCTGCCCCGGCACGACCGGCACCGCGGAGTCGGACGCGTTCGTGGCTCAGGCACGACTGGTCGGGGGCGACGGCACACTGTCCGGCGACACCCGGATCCGCTCGGCGCTGTCGCCGGGCCGGTACCAGGTGACGGTCGGCTGCGACGCCCGGGAGATCAGGGACGCGCTCACCGTGGCCGCCCCGACGGCGCCTGCGCCGGACGAGGCGACGCCGTCCACCGCCGTCGAGCTCTACAGCCCTCTGCCTTCCGCCGCCGTCGCGCCGGAGAGCCCCACGCCCTCCACCGCCGTCGCGCCGGACGGCCTCACGGCGTCCACGTCTCCCACTCCGCCCGTCACCCCCACTGCCCCCTTCACCCCCACGCCGTACGCCGCCACCGGTACGACGTCCCCCGCCCCCACGACCTCGCCGTCCGCCCCCGCCGAGCTCTCCCGCCCGTCGTCCCCCTCCTCCCCCTCCTCCCCCTCGTCCCCCTCCTCCCCGTCCTTCCCCTCATCCCCGGTCGCGCCGGTGCACGCGGGTGGCGGCGGTACGGCGGGCGCCTCCTCCGACGACCCTCGGGTCGCCGTGCCCGGTCTGCGGCACGCGGTGATCGGGCTGGTCCTCGCGGGCGTCGCCGGCGTCGTGGTCGTCGCGCGCGGTGCCCGCCGGGGCCGTGGCACGGAGTGAGCCATGTCCGGGCATGAACGTTCCTGTGGTACCGGGCGCCTGCTGATGGGCGTCGCCTGGGTGATCCTGCTGCTCGGGCTGTGGATGTGGGGCCGTGAGGTCACCGACGTACGACCGGGGATCTCCGCGCCGACGACCGGCGACATGGCCGCCGTCGGGCGCCCCCCGACGGCACAACTTCCGTCGGCCGCGACGCCGTTGAAGCAGGCCCTGCCACTGCGCGTCGACATCCCCGACCTGGGCGTGCAGGCACCGGTGGTGGCGCGCGGCCTGGACGCGCACGGTGGCGTCGAACCGCCGCCGTTCGACCAGCCCGGGGTGGTCGCGTGGTACCAGGGCGGGGTGACCCCGGGGGCCGCCGGAACGGCGCTGTTCGTCGGGCACGTCGACACCCGGAGCAAGCCCGCCGTCTTCTACCGGATCGGCACCCTCCGGCCGGGCGCCACGGTGCGGGTGGTCCGCGACGACGGCAAAGTCGCCGAGTTCACCGTCGAGAGCGTCGAGGTGCTCTCCCGTGACCACTTCGACGCCCGGCAGGCGTACGGGCAGCGCGAACCGGGGCGGGCCGAGCTGCGGCTGATCACCTGCGGCGGCACCTACGACAAGGCGAGCGACACGTACTCGGCCAACGTGATCGTGTCGGCGTACCTCACGAGTGGCTCACCGTGACGCGGCGGGTATGTCACGATTGGTGCGGAACGCGGTACAGCCAAGGGGGAGTTGGATGTACGGGACGAGGGGTGCGGGGGCACGCGTCGCCACGGCGGCCGCGGTGGGAGCCGCGTTACTGCTGGCCGGGTGTTCCTCTTCGGGGGGCGGGAGCGAGGACGAGAAGGGCGGCTCGGGTGGCGGGATCACCCAGCAGCCGAAGGCGTCGGACCCGTTCTGGGTCAACCCGGACGGGAACGCGGCACGGCAGGTCACCGCGTACGAGAAGGCCGGGAGGTCGGCCGAGGCGGAGCAGATCAGGAAGATCGCCGAGCAGCCGACGGGGGAGTGGATCGGCCCGGAGAAGCCGGAGGCGGAGGCGCGGGGCTTCACCGAGGCCGCCGAGAAGGCGGACCGTACGGCGATCCTGGTCCTCTACGACATCCCGCACCGCGACTGCGGCCAGTTCTCGCAGGGCGGCGCGGCCGACGGCAACGCCTACCGGGCGTGGATCGAGGACGTGGCCCGGGGCATCGGGGACCGGCACACGACGGTGGTCCTCGAGCCGGACGCCGTCCTGCACATGGTGGACGGGTGCACACCGGACCAGTTCCACGAGGAGCGCTACGACCTGCTCAAGGGCGCGATCACCAAGCTGAAGTCGCTGAGGAACACGAAGGTGTACCTGGACGCCGGCAACGCGGGCTGGCAGCATCCGGACGGGATCTTCCAGCCGCTGAAGCAGGCGGGCGTCGACCAGGCGGACGGCTTCGCGGTGAACGTCGCCAACTTCTACTCGACCGAGGACTCGATCGCCTACGGCAAGCAGTTGTCGGCGAAGGTCGGCGGCAAGCACTTCGTGGTCGACACCAGCCGCAACGGCAACGGCCCCTACACGGACGGCGACCCGCAGCAGCGCTGGTGCAACCCGCCGGGCCGGGCCCTGGGCGAGCGCCCGACGACGAGGACGGCGGATCCGCTGGTGGACGCCTACCTGTGGGTCAAGCGCCCGGGAGAGTCGGACGGCACCTGCAAGGGCGGCCCGAAGGCCGGGCAGTGGTGGGCCGACTACGCACTGAAACTCGCCGCGGCCAGCAAGTAGCGCCGGCTGGTGGCGCCGGCACGTAGTGCCGGCCAGGAGCGCCGGCCAGAAGTGCCCGCCACGACAGTGGGGGCGCCCTCCATGGCGGAGGGCGCCCCCATGTGCGTACGAGCTAGGGCACCTTCACCCACTGCGCCACCGACGGCGTCCCCTGGTCGTCGTCGGCGAACAGCATGTACCAGCCCGGAAGAACAAGGTTCCGGTTCTTCGGAACGGTCACCGTGATCCTGTCCCCGGACGTCTTGAAGTCGAGGGCGATCGACCGCTGGTCCACGTCCGTGACGTGCGTCGAAGCACTCGGCCGGATCAGCCGCACCTTCCGGATCGCCGACGCGTGCTGCGAGGTGAACGTCCCCGAGGCGCCCGGCGCGATGGTCTGCGGCCCGCCCGACAACGACGGCCTGCCGTCCCGGTACAGGTACGGCGGCGTGTAGATCTCGACCCGCTGCTCGAACTTGCCCGGCTTGGTGTTCGCCTTGTCGCCGTACAGCGAGTCCGAACCGAAGAACATCACCCGTCCGTCGGGCAGCAGGATCGAGCCCGAATGGTAGTTGCGGCCCACCAGCGGGTCGGCGACCCGCTGGAAGGTGTTGCTGTCCGGGTGGTAGATCCGCGCCTGGAGGATGTTGGAGTCGCTGCGGCCCCGGTAGTCCTCCGAGCCGCCCGAGACGAGCACCGTGTCGTCGGGCAGGACCGAGGACTGCGGGTAGCGCGTGCCCTTCTCCAGGGACGGGCCGTCGACGAATCCCGGGTTGTCGTCCTTCAGGTCGATCAGCCGTGTCCTCTTGCTGGACAGCTTTGACTCGCCGACCCCGCCACCGCCGATCACCAGGTACTTCTCGTTCTGCGCGGGCGGCAGCAGCACCGTGCCGGACGTCTCCATCATGGTCGGGTCGCTGAGCCCGGGCAGCTTGGTGAACGTGTTGGTGTCGACGTCCCAGATGCCGGGGTCGCGGCCCACGTTGTCCGGTCCGTAGCCCGCGTTCGAACCCGAGTAGAAGATCTTGCCGTTCTGCATCAGGAACAGCGCGGGGTAGGTCGGGAACTGGCGGATCTTCGGGGTGTACGCCCACTTCTTCGTCTTCGGGTCGAAGACCTCGTTCTTGCCGGGGACGAGCTGCCCGATGTCGTCGAGCCCGGAGACGCTGAGGATCTTCCCGTCGCTCAGCGTGGTGAGCGTCGGGTACCAGCGGGCCTCGTTCATCGGGTCGACCTTGATGTACTTCTCCGCGACCGGGTCGAACTCATAGGCGTCCCGGATCCCCTGGAAGTCCTTCTTGTCCAGGGCCAGCTTCTGCGCGATGCCGTAGGTGTTGCGCGCGTCGGCGCCGGTCAGGCCCTGGATGCGGTAGTTGTCCTGGGTGCCGGTCTCGTACTTCGCCCCACTCCTGACCGCCTCGACGTAGATACGGCCGAGACCGGGGTCGTTGCGCAGGAACTTCCCGGTCTTCTTGTCGAACACCTTCGTCGCGCGCGGTACGAGCACCGGGTCCTTGGACACGAAGGTCTTGCCGTTCTCCCTGCCCTTGAACCTGGTGCCCGCGGGCAGGGTGATCGGCTTGTCCGGGTTCTCGTTGTGGACGATCATCAGGCCGCCGGCCTTGGTGACGTCGCCCTTCAGCTTCTCGTACCGCTTGGTGCCGCCCGCGATCAGGATCTTGCCGTCCGCGAGCTGGGTGTGGCCCGTGCAGAACAGGTCGTTCGGCGTGGGCACCTTCTTGATGGTCCCCTTGACCGGGTCCCACATCCGGGTGTCGAACTGCTTCCTGTCGAAGTTGTCCTGGTTGTTGCCCGACCCGGCGATCATCAGCACCTTGCCGGTGTGCAGCAGCACCGCGTGAATGGTGTCCTGGCGGTACTCCTCGGGGAACTCGACGATCTGCCAGTGCCCGTTCTCCGCCTTGTACTCGGGCTTGTTGATGACGTAGTCGTGGTACTGCGCCGTCCCGAAGCGGTACAGCCACGGGCCGTTCATTGCTCCCAGCGCGAGGACCACCGCCGTGCCGAGCGCTAGACGACGAGCGCGACGGCGGCCGGCCTGGTCATTCATTTCTTGCGTCCCCCAAGAGCGATCTGCATGGTCTGCTCGTCATGTCCGGCCAAGGCGGGCCGCTGCCCCGGTGCGTGCGTCCCGGTGGGCTGGTGCGGTATCACCGCGGTGTCCTGCGGCTCGTCCGCTGCGGCCGGCTCCTTCTTCGCCTGCCGCAGGGTCCAGCGCCAGGCGACGATCGGTGAGGCCGTGATCAGCAGGGCCAGCGAGGCCCACGTGATCATCGCGGGGTGGGAGTGGCCGAGGAGGAGACCGGCGACGATCGAGCCGCCGAAGACCAGGATGAAGAACAGGTGGATCCGGAACGTCCCGAACAACGTGTCGGGGCTCGCCGAATCGCCCTTGGGGGTCACCACGAACCTGCTCTTGCGGCGCAGCACCGCGTCCATGAGCGAGCGGGCGTAGACCGGCGCGGACAGCGCCGACATCACCATGCCCGCCACACCGCCGGAGCCCTCCGGCTCGTGCGGGGAGACGTTGTGCCGGCGGTTCCAGATGTACAGGCCGATCTGGAGGGCCGACGCGTTGCCGTACAGCATCAGCCAGACCGTCGGGTCGATGTTCACACCCGATGCGCCCAGGCCCAGGAACAGGGCGCAACTCAGCGCCGCCAGGATCCAGTTGAGGGCCGACATCGGGTAGAAGATGATCATCATGGTGTAGTTGAAGAGCTTGCCGGGCGGCAGTGAGAAGAAGCCCTTCCAGTACTGCTTGAGGATCGTCTCGTACGTGCCCCGCGACCAGCGCAGCTGCTGGGTGAAGAAGTCCGTCCAGGCGGCCGGGCCCTCGCCGACCGCGAGCACGTCCGGGGTGTAGACCGACTTCCACTTCCTGCCGGTGCCCGGATTCCTGTGGCGGTGCATCTCGAACCCGGTCGCCATGTCCTCGGTGATCGAGTCGTACAGACCGCCGATCTGCTTCAGGGCGCTGATCCGTACGGCGTTGGACGTGCCGACGAACATGGGTGCGCCGTAGCGGTTGCCGGCGCGCTGGATCAGCGCGTGGAAGAGGAACTGCTGCGACTCCGCGGCCTTGGTGACGAAGGTGTCGTAGTTGCCGTAGACCTGCGGGCCGATGACGAAGCCGACGTCCGGGTCGCGGAAGTAACCGAGCATCCGCTCGAGGTAGTTGGGCAGCGGCACATGGTCGGTGTCGACGGAGGCGAAGTAGTCGTAGTCGTCGCCGTGCGCCTCCAGCCAGGCGTTGTAGTTGCCGTGCTTGGTCTTCGCGCGGTGCGGCCCCGTGGGCCGGTTCCACTTCTCGACACCCTTGCGGGTGAAGTGGTGCACGCCCAGGCGCTCACAGACCCGCTTCACCTCGGGGTCGTCGCCCTCGTCGAGGAGCCAGACATGCAGAAGGCCCCGGTGGCGCAGCCGGACGGCGGCCTCCAGGGTCTTCGTCACCATCGGCAGCGGTTCCTTGCCGGGCACGTAGGTGGTGATGAACGCGACTCTGCTGCCGGTCTCGGGCACCACCGGGACCGGGTCGCGGGCGACCAGGGTGGCGTGCGCGTTCGACAGCACGTTCATGCACCGGAAGAACTCGATCAGGCCGATCGAGACGAGCATCACGATGTCGAGGGCCGGCAGGAAGTCGTGGGCGGGATAGTCGCGTTCGGTCCAGTGTTCGGGCTGCAGCAGCCAGGCGAGCAGGATCAGCGACAGCAGCGGCGCCGCGCCCAGCATGAGGGCGGCGCGGATGCGGTGCGGTTCCTGGGAGAGCAGTGAGCGGTACTGGACCTTGTACGGCTCGGTCGGGTCCGGTTCGGTGAGTGGACCCGCCAGCCGGCTGTAGTGCTCGTAGTCGTATCTGGGCAGTGTCCGTTTGATCCGGTGGATGGTGCCGGTGTGGCCCGTTCGGTGCGACACCACCCTGAGCCGGGTCGTTTCTGACGGGTCGAAGTCCTGCCGGGCGCCCGTCGGCGTCGACGTCATGAGTCATCCCCCCGCACGCACAGGTGCGTGTGTGTTTTTGCTGGCTTTCGCCCGCTTTTGGTCCCCCTCGACCTTGGCGGACGAATCAGTGACAGGTCGGCGTCACCGCGTCATCTCCACGATATCGACACGAAGAGCGACCTTCCGGTTGCATGACGTCCCCCTCGACGTCCGTTTCTGTGGGGCCCCCACCCCCGCGCCTGGCAACCGGTCCCTACCCCCAACTGCCATGCAACGGCAGTCCCTTGGAGCCCAGGGTTCTACGGCGTCCGGCTTGATCGCAAGATGCGAAACGCGGTGTTTACCGGTCATACCGACTCGATGGGTCGTTTCTTGGTGCCTTGTGGTGCGATTGCGACCACTCGTGCACGGATGTTGAGGAAGTGATCCCTTACGGCCCCACCGGCTCCGCCCTGGCCGGACGGTGCGGCACGGTGGAACCTCGGCGGGGGTGTCCTGTGCGCCGGGGGGGTGCGACTGCGGCGGGTGTGGAGGGGGCTGCCGTACACAGGGCGCAGACGGCGGTGGACCGACCTGCAGAGGGTGCTGTACATGCCAGGCGGCGCCTGCGGCGGACCTGAAGGGGGTGTGGGTGGCGAGGCCCGCGACGCGCGGTGAAGCCGCGCAGAAACAGCGATGGCGAGACGGTTCGCGCTTTCCGCGAACACGCCTCGCCATCGCCATCGTGCGCCGCCAGGGACTCGAACCCCGGACCCGCTGATTAAGAGTCAGCTGCTCTAACCAACTGAGCTAGCGGCGCCTGCTGACCTGGAGAACTCTACCCGACGCCGGGGGGTGCTCCTGACCGCCCCGGGCTCGAGGGGGCCTCCGTCCGGAGGGACCGGTACCCGTGCGAATGACTTCGCTTACATCATTCGGCCCGTCACCCTGCGCTTTCCCGGCGCGCATGGGTAACTGACGGATGTGCAGAAAAGCGGACTAAGACGACTAACGGCGCAAATTCCCCCGAATGCGGACAGGGAGTGTGAGGGACGTCGCATGGAGACACCGGTATTCGAGGAATTCGAACCCACGACTGACTGCGACTGCCCCGGCTGTGTACGCCGGCGCCGCGTCATCCCCCCTCCCTCCGCCGCAGCGGGGATCCGCCGCCCGACGGCCCGGACGGCCCTCGCGCTGGCCGCCGCCGCGGGTACGGCGCTGGGCATGGTCCAGGCGACGCCCGTCGTAGCGGCCACCCACGCGCCGCTCGCCTCGCCGGCACCGCCGGCACCGCCCGCGCCGTCCGTGCCGCCCGCGCCGTCCGTGCCCGCGAGTGACCAGCCTCCGGACACCCCGCAGGGGAAGGCCGCGCCGCTGCACGGCCCGGCCGGCGGTCTGAACCTGACCGCTGCGGCCGCGACGACCCGCGCCGACATCATCAACCGGGCCAAGAAGTGGATCAACGCCCGGGTCCCCTACAGCATGGACGACTACTGGTCCGACGGTTACCGGCAGGACTGCTCCGGCTTCGTCTCGATGGCCTGGAACCTCGGCTCGAACGAATGGACGGGCAGCCTCGACAAGTTCGGCGTGCGCATCACCAAGGAGCAGCTGCAGCCGGGTGACATCCTCCTCTTCCACAATCCCGACAATCCGGAGAAGGGCTCGCACGTCGTCATCTTCGGCGGCTGGTCGGACTACAAGCACACGGCCTACATCGCCTACGAGGAGACCCCGCCGGGCGCTCGCCGGAAGGTCACCCCGTACGCGTACTGGTCGAATTCCAGCCGCTATGTGCCCTACCGCTACAAGAACATCACCGAGACCAAGGAGAGCACCCAGGGCAAGGACGCGCCGGTCCCCGCGCCCAGCGTTCCCGGGGTGCCCGGCGTCTCAGGCGTTCCCGGTGTCCCCGGTGTCCCCGGTGTCCCCGGTGTCCCCGGCGTTCCCGGTGACCCCGGCGTTCCCGGCGTTCCCGGCGTCCCCGGACTGCCGGGGCCCGACGGCTCCACGCACCCGGTGCCGGGGGCAGACGGGAAACGCCCGGTGGTGACGACTCACGGCCGGTCCCTCGACGGGGTCGGCGCCGGCGCCCCCGCACTGCGGAGCGCCTCCGCGCCGGAGGCGCCCGACTACCCGGGCCGGAAGATGTTCCGTCCGGGCGCGGCCAACCCGCACGTCGCCCTGCTGGGCCGGAAGCTGGTCGAAAAGGGGTTCGGCACGCACTACACCGGCGGTCCCGACACGCGCTGGGGCGAGGCCGACCGGCGCAACGTGGAGGCCTTCCAGCGCGCCCAGGGCTGGAACGGCCGCGAGGCCGACGGCTTCCCGGGGCCGGAGACCTGGCGACGGCTCTTCTCCTGACGTGTGTGGAGGCACGAATGACTACGACGACATCACCGACCCCGGAGCAGGAGGAGGAGCCGGAGGGCGCCGACGCGCGGCCCGGCCGGATCATCCACAGCGAGTCGACCACCGAGATCCCGGTGCACCTGCTGTTCCGGAAAGGACCCGACACCGAGCCGGCGCCGCTCGCCCCGACCGTCGTACGACGGCGGCTCGGCACCGGTGAGCAACCGCGGGTCCAGGTGCCCGCCACCGCCAGGCGGCAGGTGCCGATGGTGGACCCCGAACTGATCGAACGCCCCGCGCGGGTGCTGCCCTGGGCGGCGGGCCTGCTGGCCGGGATCGCTGGTGCGGCCGGTTGCGTGGCCGCCTCGTGGTGGGCGGGCGTCCTGCCGCCGGCCATGGTGCGCGCGCTGGACCTTCCGCCGGTCTCGGGCACGAGGCTCGGGCTCGCACAGTGGGCCGCGTACGCCGTCGCGGGCGCGCTCCTCCTCTTCGGCTTCGGCGGGCTCAGCCGCGGGGACACCGGGCGCGCCTGGGCCCTGTCGCTGTTCGGGCGCTACCGGGGCACGGTGCGCCGCACCGGCCTGATGTGGGTCAATCCGCTGGTGCTGTGCCGCCGGGTCGACGTACGGCTGCGCCACTGGCGCAGCGAGCCGATCCCCGCGGTGGACGCCAACGGGGTCGCGCTGCGCGTGGTGGTGCTGGTGACCTGGCAGGTCCGGGACACCGCGCGCGCCGTGTTCGGCATCGACGACCACGAGACCTATCTGCGGGAGTGCGTCGAGTCGGCGCTCGCGCGGGTGCTGCCGCAGGTGCCGGCCGACCTGCCGGCGGTGGCGGACGTGGTGAGCCTGCGCAATGTCGAGGCGGTCGGCGACACGCTGACCCGGCTGGTCGCGGCGGATGTGGCGTCGGTCGGCCTGGAGGTGTTCTCGGCGCGGCCGACCCGTATCGAGTACGCCCCCGAGGTCGCCGCCCGCATGCAGCGGCGCCGTATCGACGCGTTCGACGCGGACCACCGGGACGCGGTGATCGGCTCGGTCCTGGACTCGGTGGAGGAGACGGTGACCCGGCTGACCGCGCGTGGCCTGGCGGACCTCGACGACTACGAACGCAAGGCGCTGGTGCGGGACCTGACGGTGGCGTTCTGCACGGGACGGGCGGGCGACGGGGGGTGAGGTGGGTGGCGGGCTGAGGACGGTGACGGGCTGAGGAGGGTGGCGGGCTGGGGAGTGACGGGCTGAGGAGGGTGGCGGGCTGAGGTGTGCGCCGCCCCGGGGAGGCGGCGCCTGCCGGCCATGGCGGGCGCCGGCCGCGGGCGGCGCGAACAGGACCCCGCGATCGGTGTGACGATTGGTATGGACATGTTCAACATGCGGCAATAATCTGAGGCTTGGTCTAGACCTGCACGGCTCACTGAACTCCCCCACGTTCACAAGGAGCGGCAGCATGCGCACCAGGACCAGGTTGTACGCCGCCGTGCTGGGCCTCGCGACCGCGGGAGCCTTCGTGCTCTCCACCGGCGGCGCCAGCGCCCACGGCTACACCGACCAGCCCCTCAGCAGGCAGAAGATGTGCGCCGCGAACGGCGGCATCGTCGCCGGCTGCGGCGACATCCAGTGGGAACCGCAGAGCGTCGAGGGCCCCAAGGGCTTCCCGGCCGCCGGCCCCGGCGACGGCCGGATCTGCTCGGCGAACCACACCAACTTCGGCGCGCTCGACCAGCCGAGGACGCCCTCGGGCGCGCCCTGGCCCACGACGAAGGTGACCGGCGGGCAGAGCTACACCTTCCGCTGGCAGTTCACCGCCTCGCACGCCACGACCGACTTCCGCTACTACGTCACCAAGCCGGGCTGGAACCAGAACCACGCCCTGACCCGCGCGGACCTCAACCTCACCCCCTTCCTGACCGTCCCGTACAACGGTCAGCGCCCGCCGACCACGCTCACCCACACCGGCACCCTGCCGACCGGGCTGAGCGGCCACCACGTGATCCTCGGCGTGTGGACGATCGCGGACACGGGCAACGCGTTCTACTCCTGCGCGGACGTCACGTTCTGAGCCCGGATCCCCACCTCCCGAGCTCTGAGGCTTTCTTGAGCCAATCCGCCACCCCCCACGGGTAGGTTCCGCACACCGGCGGTGTTGCGCCGGTGTGCGGAACCAGACCTGTGACCTCGGGGGGAACCCATGGACGCGATGCTCTACGTCGTACCCGTACTGATCATGGCCGCGGCCGGCTTCCTGGGGTACCGGGTGGTGTACCGCTGGCTGCAGATCAGAGGCGCGTGGAACAGCGGGCTGACGGCCGAGGGGCGCTGCCTCAAGGCGTACACGACCGTCCACGGCGGCCGGAACGACACCTCCGTGCGCACCACGCTGCACCACGTCTACGAGTTCACGACGCGGGACGGCGTCGGCATCCGGTTCGAGGAGGAGGGCGGCCCGGGGACGACGGTCGAGGGCGACATCGTCACCGTCCACTACGCCGAGGGCCGCACGGGGGTCGTGGCGACCGCGCGCCCCCCGAGGCGGGGCAGGCAGGCGCTGGCCGCCGCCGGCATCCTGGGATTCCTCTGCGGGATCTTCGTGTTCTGCGTCGGCTTCATGGCCACGGTCGCCGTGGACCTCCACAGCTGACGGTCGGTCCCGGGCGGTGGGCGCCGCCGCCCGGGACCCTCCGGGCCCTGGTGGCCTCCACCGCGCCGGACCAGCGCAAAAGGGGCCCCTCGCTTTCGCGAGAGGCCCCTCATTGTGCGCCGCCAGGGACTCGAACCCCGGACCCGCTGATTAAGAGTCAGCTGCTCTAACCAACTGAGCTAGCGGCGCAGACTCTGTCGCTCTCGGCTTTCGCTCCCGGCGACAAAAGAAATACTACCTGGTCCACGGGGGTGCTCGTGACCACCCCGGTGGACCATCCCGGATCGCTCAGATCGTGAGGGACAGGACCACGGGGGCCGCGCCCCTGTTCAGCCGCTCCGCCGCCTGCCGCAGCCGGTGGGCGTGCTGGACCGGCAGGGACAGGGCCAGGCAGCCGACCGAGGAGCCCGCGGTGATCGGGACGGCCGCGCAGACCGTGCCCACCGCGTATTCCTGCAGGTCGAGCACCGGCACCGTCGGCGGGTGGGAGTCCAGGCGGGAGAGCAGGACCTTCTCGCTGGTGATCGTCCGCGAGGTCAGCCGGGCCATCTTGTACCGGGCGAGGTGGTCCCGGCGGCCGTTCACGTCGAGCTGGCCGAGAAGGCTCTTGCCGACCGCGCTGGCGTGCGCCGAGGAGCGGAAGTCCACCCACTCGTGCACCGCGGGCGCCAGCGCGCTCGCGGCGCACTGGGTAACCCGTACCTCGCCGTCGATGTAGCGGCTGATGTAGACGGCGGCACCCACCGAGTCGCGCAGCCGGTCCAGGGTGCGCTGGAGCTGCTCGCGCAGCGCCTGCTCATGTCCCTGGGCGGAGCCGAGCCGGCTGAGGGCGGCCCCGGTGACGTACGCGCCGTCGATCGTCTGCTCGACGTACCCCTCCCGGCGCAGCATCCGCAGGAGCGAGGTCAGCCGCTGGGTGACGAGACCCGTGTGACGGGCCAGCTCGGCGTCAGTGACACCGGTGGAGTGCCGCGCCACGGTCTCGAGGACACGCAGGGCGTCCTGGGCCGAGTGGTACGGGGCGGTCGGCTCATGGGTCAGCGCCACGGTCTCCCCCTGCGCTTTTTGGGCCATCCTCGGGACAGCTGGGCTGCCTCCACGATACGGCTCAAACGCGCATCGGGGAGCGGGTGTTGCGGAACTTTGCGGCGGCTTCGGCCCGCTCAGCAGGAACGCGCCACTCTGGCATATGCCGAGGTCATGTCCCATGCGCCACGACCTGGAGAGGGCCGCCGTTTTCACTTCCTGTAGTCACAGCACTGCGCTGAGGAATTCCCGCGTGCGTGTGTGCTCGGGCTCGCTGAAGATCTTGTCCGGGGGAGCGGCCTCGATGACGTGGCCGGAATCAAACATCAGGACCCGGTCGGAGATGTCCCGCGCGAAGCTCATCTCGTGGGTCACACAGAGCATCGTGATGTCCGTGCTGTGCGCGATGTCGCGGAGCACGTCGAGGACCCCGGCGACCAGCTCCGGGTCGAGCGCGGACGTCACCTCGTCCAGCAGCAGCACCTGCGGGCGCATCGCGAGGGCGCGGGCGATCGCCACGCGCTGCTGCTGGCCGCCGGAGAGCTGGCTCGGGTACTTGTCGAGGTGGTCGCTCAGCCCGACCAGGTCGAGCAGCTCGCGTGCCCGCTCCTCCGCCTCGTCCTTCGACAGGCCGAGCACGGTCACCGGGGCCTCGGTGATGTTCCGCAGCACCTTCATGTTCGGGAACAGATTGAACTGCTGGAAGACCATCCCTATGTTCTTGCGGATCTCCCGGACCTGTTTCTCGGGCGCCGGGTACAGGCGCTGTCCGCCGACCGTGATCGTGCCCTCGTCGGGCTTGGTCAGGGTCATCAGCAGCCGCAGGATCGTGGTCTTGCCGGAGCCGGAAGGGCCGATCAGCGTCACGTGCCGGCCCGCGTCGACGGAGAAGTCGAGCCGGTCGAGGACCGTGTGGTCACCGAACCGCTTGGTGACCTTCTCCAGGCGGATCAGCTCGCCGGAGGCCGCCTGCGGGTCGGCATGGGCGTCGGGTTGCTTCATCAGGGGCGTGTCAGCGGACAAGGCGTCGCTCCAGTGCTCGCAGGAGGAGGGAGGCGGGGTAGGAGATCAGGACGAAGGCCACACCGATCACGGTGAGCGGCTCGGTGAACTGGAAGTGCTGCTGGGAGAAGAGCCGCGCCTGGCCGAGCATGTCGAGGACGGTGATCGCCATCAGCATCGGCGTGTCCTTCAGCATCGCGATCACGTAGTTGCCGAGCGCCGGCACGACCCGGCGGATCGCCTGCGGCAGGATCACCGCCGCCCAGGTGCGCCGCGTCGGCAGGCTCAGTGCCGTGGCCGCCTCCCACTGGCCCGGGGGCACGGCGTCGATACCGGCCCGGTAGACCTGCATGGTGTACGTGGAGTAGTGCAGGCCGATCGCCACGACACCGGTGGTCAGCGCCGAGAAGGCCAGACCCCACTCGGGCAGCACGTAGAAGAGGAAGAACAGCTGCACCAGTAGCGGGGTGTCGCGGATGAACTCCGTCACGATGCCCACCGGCCAGCGCACCCACCGGGTCGGTGTGCGCATCAGCAGCGCCCACACCAGACCGACCGCGAAGGAGATCAGCGAGCCGAGGGCCAGCGCTTCCAGGGTGACGAGCAGGCCGTCGAAGAAGTGCGGCATGAAGGCGCGGACGGCGCCCCAGTCCCAGGTCATCGGACACCACCTCCGACCGGCTGCCGCACGGCGACCCGGGGCCGGGGCCGCGGTGCCTTGCCGACGCCGGCCTTCAGGCGGCGCTCCAGGCCCCGCATCAGCCGGGTGAGGAGGAAGGCGATCAGGAAGTAGATGAGCAGGACGTAGGTGTAGATCTGCGCGCTCTCCTGCAGTGCGAGCCGCACCAGGTTGCCGCTGAACGCCAGGTCGCCCATGCCCATGATCGACACCAGTGCGGTGCCCTTGAGCAGTTCGACCAGCAGGTTCGAGAACGGCGGGATCATCTCGGGCACCGCCTGCGGCAGCAGGATCTTCCGCATCCGCTGCCACGGGGTGAAGCTCAGCGCGATCCCGCCCTCACGCTGCGCGGGATCCACGGAGTTCAGGGCACCGCGCACGATCTCCGCACCGTACGCCCCGTACGTCAGACCCAGCGCGAGGGTGCCCGCCCACATCGGCACCAGCTGCCAGCCGAAGGCGAGCGGCAGCACGAAGAACACCCAGAAGATCATGATCAGGGCGGAGGTGCCGCGGAACACCTCGGTGTAGAAGCCGGCGAGGAAGCGGACGATCCATCTGTGATGGGTGCGCGCCACGCCGACGGCGAAGGAGACGGCCGTCGCGAGCAGGGCGCCGAGCACCAGGAGCTGGATCGTGGTCCAGACGCCTTTCAGTACGAGTTCCCACAGTCCCGAGGTCATCCGCGGCAGAGCTCCTTCGCGGTCATGTCGGTCATCTCGGCCTCGGTGAAGCCGAACGGGCGCAGGATCCGGAAGAGTTCGCCGCTCGCCTTCATCTTCCTCAGCTCGGCGTTGAAGGCGTCCCGCAGCCGGGTCTCGGTGGGCCGGAACGCGAAGGCGCCGCCGTCGACGTGCGGTTTGCCCTTCACCAGGGGTGCGAAGGGCCTGGTCGCCTCCACCTTGCTCGACTTCCTGACGACCTCACGGACCGTCAGCGCGGTGCCGGCGAACACGTCGACGCGGCCGGCCTCCACCGCGTTCAGGCCGGCCACCTGGTCCGTCACGATCAGCATGTCGCTCTGCTTGTAGCCGGCCTCGACGGCGTACTGGATCTCCGCGTACCCGGTGCCGGTGGCCAGTTTCGCCTTCTTCGCGACGACGTCCTTGTAGTCGTGCAGGCCCTTCGGATTGCCCTTGCGCACGATGAACGCGTCGAGCATCCGGTAGTCGGGGGCGGCGAAGATGACCTGCCGGCAGCGTTCCGGCGTGACGTACATCCCGGCGGAGACCACGTCGAACTGCTGGGAGTTCAGACCGGGGATCAGCGAGCCGAACTCGGTCGGCACGGGCTGCACCCGGTCGACGCCGAGCCGTTTGAAGACGACCCTCGCCAGCTCGGGGGCCTCGCCGGTGAGACGGCCGTTCTTGTCGATGTAGCCGAAGGGGATCTCGCCGGCGATGCCGAGGCGGACGACGCCCTGGGCCCTGAGCCGGCTGAGCAGGTCGCCGCCGGGCGTGCTCGACGCCGCCGCGACCCGGCTGCAGCCGGCCGCGCCCAGTGCGCCGAACGCGGCGACACCGGCGAGCAGCGACCGGCGGGTGGTTCCGGGTTGCCCCGGGTCGTACGTCCGTGCATTCGTCCGTGGGGGAGCCATGGGCGCGCAGCTACCCGGGACCATGCGATGTATTCAGGCCAGTTCCGGCCCCGATCGTGCTCGGCGGCCCTAACCGGAGGCCGCCGTTTCGCTTGGCCGGGGCGCTGACCAACGGCGACGGCGACGGGGCGGCGGCTCAGTGTCCGGGAACGTATCCCCGTTTCTTGTCCACCACGTTCAGCAGCGGTTTACCCGCGGCCCAGCGTTCGTACAGCGCCAGGAACTGGGCGCCGAGCTCCTCCTGACGGCCGACCGTGTCACCGCTCATGTGCGGGGACACCAGCAGGTCCGGCACCTGCCACAAGGGGCTGTCCGGGCCGAGCGGTTCCTGCCGGAAGACATCGAGGGCCGCGCCCGCGATCCACCGCTTCGTCAGCGCCTCGGCCAGCGCCTCCTCCACGACGAGCTGCCCGCGCCCCACGTTGATGAACCGGGCGGACGGCTGCATGACGCCGAAGCGGCGGGCGTCGAACATGCCGTACGTCTGCTCGGTCAGCGGCGCCGCCGCGATCACCCAGTCGGCGCGGGCCATCAGCCGGTCCAGGTCGGCCGCGCCGTGGATGCCGGTGCGCGGCACCCGGCCCACGATCGACGTGGTCACCTCGAGCGCCTTGAGCGTACGGGCGATCGTTCGCCCGATCGGTCCGGAACCGACCACGCACGCGCGCGTGCCCGCCACCCGCAGCGCCTCCCGGTGCCGCCACTCCCGCTCCCGTTGCAGGGCCCAGGTGCGCGGCAGGTCCTTGGCCAGGGCGAGGACGAGCGCGGCCACGTACTCGGCGACCGGCCGCTCGAAGACGCCGCGCGCGTTCGTCACCACCGCACCGGACGCGGCGAGTTCGGGACACAGCACATGATCGACTCCCGCACTCGCGACGTGCACCCAGCGCGGGCGCGGCCCCTCGCCCGGCCAGGCGTCGCGCACCGCCCGTGAGGCGACGTCCCACACCAGCAGCACGTCCGCGGACGGCAGCCGCGCGGCGAGCTTCGAGGCGTCCACGTGCTCGATCTGCGCCCTGCCGGTGAGCCGGCCGAGCCGAAGGAGCGGGTCCCCGTCCAGGACCAGCACGGTCGGGCCGGGCGTGGAAGCCGTCATGCGGAACCGTTCCTCGAGTTCGGCGGCGGCCGACAGCGGCCGACGGGGCGTCCGACGTGCGCGGATCGACCACGGTCGCACCCCGGCACGGTGCCGTCAACACGACCGACCAGGTGATGAGGGGGACGGCTCCGCCTCACCTGGGTACCCGCGCCATGGGTCACCGGCAGGCTCTGCTCGACGCGGCGGCACACCGGGACCCGTACCGCCGGACGAACAGGAAGGTTGGGCATGACCGCACTCGGATTCCTCTACCCGGGCCACTTCGCCGAGGACGACTATCCGCGCATCGAGCAGTTGCTGGCCGGCGACATCCGGGTGGATCTCGTGCACACCGATGTCGGCGAGGACGCGCACCGCGCCGATCTGCTCCGGGAGATGGGCTCGCCGCAGCGGCTCGCCTCGAGCGCTCAGGAGCTGCGGCTCGCGGGCGCCGAGGCGGTGGTGTGGGCGTGCACCAGCGCCAGCTTCCTGCACGGCTGGGAGGGCGCCCACGAGCAGGTGCGCGCCCTCGCGCGCACCGCCGGGATGCCGGCGTCGTCCACCGCGTTCGGCTTCGTGCACGCCGTGCGGGAGATCGGGGCGCGGCGGCTGGCCGTCGCGGCGACGTACCCGGACGACGTGGCGCAGGAGTTCGCCTCCTTCCTGCGCGCGGCAGGCGCGGAGGTGGTCGCGGTCCACGGCGCGGACGCCGGAGCGGCGGCACAGGTGGCCACATGGGGCGCCGATGAGGTCCTGGCGCTGGCCCGCGCGGGCGACCACGCCGACGCGGACGCGGTCCTGATCCCGGACACCGCCCTCCACACGGCCGCGCACCTGACGGCCCTGGAGAAGGACCTGGCCAAACCGGTCCTCACGGCGAACCAGGTCACGGTGTGGGAGGCACTGCGCCTCGTAGACCGCCGGGTGAACGCGCCGAGCCTGGGGACGCTGTTCACCAGGGAGCCGGTGGTGCAGGTGTAGGGGGTTGTCGGGAGCGGGGGATCCGCGGGGCCGGGGTCTGCGTGGGCCGGGGTCTCGGGCGCGGGGGCTCCGAGCCCGGGTCTCGGGCGCGGGGGCTCGGGAGTGGGGGCCTCCGGCCCGGGGTCTCGGAGTCTGATTCTCTGGGGTGGGGCCTCCGGGACCGGGCTCTTGGGGGCCTGTAGCTCGGGGGTGAGGGCCTCCGGGACCGGGGTCTTGGGGGCCTGGAGCTCCCGGGTGGGGGCTTCAGGGTGGGGATCTCCGGCACCGAGATCCCCGGGGCGTGGCGGGAATAACCGGAGACCGTCTCCTGTTAGCCGTGCGAGAGACGCGACGCTCAAGCAGGAGGCACAGCAGTGGACGAGATCCGAGGCACGGCACAGGGCACCGCCCCCGTCCCCCTGTCCGTACTGGACCTGGTCACCGTCGGCGCGGGCACCACCGCCACCGACGCCCTGCGCACCAGCGTCGCCCTCTCCCGGCTCGCGGAGGCCCGCGGCTTCCACCGGTACTGGGTCGCCGAGCACCACTCCATGCCGGGCGTGGCATCCTCCTCGCCCGCGGTGATCCTCGCCCACCTCGCCGCCCACACCGACCGCATCCGGCTCGGCTCGGGCGGCGTCATGCTGCCCAACCACGCCCCGCTGGTCATCGCCGAGCAGTTCGGCACGCTGGAGGCCATGGCTCCCGGCCGCATCGACCTGGGCCTCGGCCGCGCCCCCGGCACGGACGGCGCCACGGCCGCCGCGCTGCGCCGCACCGACCGGCTGAACGAGGGCGCCGACGACTTCCCCGAGCAGCTCGCCGAGCTGACCCGGTTCCTCGACGACGACTTCCCGGACGGCCACCCCTACGCCCGTATCCACGCGGTCCCGGGCCCCGTCCAGGCCACCTCGCCGGGCGGCGTCCAGTCCCCGCACCGGCCGCCGGTCTGGCTGCTCGGCTCTTCCGGGTTCAGCGCCCGCCTGGCCGGCATGCTCGGCCTGCCGTTCGCCTTCGCCCACCACTTCTCGGCGCAGAACACCATCCCGGCGCTCGACCTGTACCGCGACTCCTTCCGCCCGTCCGAGGTCCTCGACGCGCCGTACGCCCTCATCGGCGTCTCCGCGCTCGCCACCGACGACGAGAAGGAGGCCCGCCGCCAGGTCCGGGCCGCCGCCCTGAACATGCTGCGGCTGCGCATGGGCCGCCCCGGCCTCGTCCCCACACCGGAGGAGGCGGAGGCGCACGAGTTCAGCCCCATGGAGGAGGAGTTCATCGGGTCCTGGAACTCCAACGTCGTCCACGGCACTCCGGACGAGGTCCGCTCCGGCCTGGACGACCTCCAGAAGCGCACCGGCGCCGACGAGTTGATGCTCACGTCCAACGCCCACAGCGGCGACGTACGCCTGCGGTCGTACGAACTGATCGCGAACGCGTACGGGTTGCCCGCGGCGGCTTGAGGTTCCCGGTGCCGGGGGCGCCGTCCCTGGGGGCTGCGCCCCCAGACCTCCCTTCGGCCTGAACGGCCTCGTCCTCAAATGCCGGACGGGCTCACTTGCGGCACCCTTCTCCTTCGACCAGTTCCGAGATCCGGTCCGGCGGCACCGGGCGTGAGTACAGCCACCCCTGCCCGGTGTCGCAGCCGATGCGGCGCAGGCGGGTGGCCTGGGCCGAGGTCTCCACGCACTCCGCGGTGACCGTCAGGCCCAGCCGGTGGGCGAGCTGGATCATGGCCTCCACGATGACCTCGTCGGCCGGGTTCGGATGCGCGTCCGTGCCCTCGTACTGGAAACCCCGGACGAACGACCCGTCCAGCTTCAGCACGGACACCGGCAGCCGGCTGAGGTAGGCGAGGTTGGAGTACCCGGTGCCGAAGTCGTCGATCGCGATGCGCACCCCCATCTCGCTGAGCGCCTGGAGCGCCTGGAGCGGACGGCCGGCCGATCCCATGACCGCGGACTCGGTCAGCTCCAACTGGAGCAGATGCGGGGCGAGTCCGGTCTCCGTCAGGGTCTCCGCCACGTCCGCCACCAGGTCCGAGTCCCAGACCTGACGCACCGCCACGTTCACGCTGACGAAGAGCGGCGGCTCGTCGGGGCGTTCCAGCTGCCAGCGGCGCGCCTGGCGGCAGGCCGTCTTCAGCGCCCAGCGCCCGAGCTGGACGATCGAGCCGTCCTCCTCCGCCAGTCCGATGAACCGATTCGGCGTCAAGGTGCCGAACTGGGGGTGATGCCAGCGCACCAGCGCCTCCACCCCGCGCACCCGTCCGTCCTCCATGCCGACCAACGGCTGGTACTCCAGGGCGAATTCACCCCGTTCGATGGCCGGCCGCAGCCCCGAGGACAGCGCCTGGCGGGTCATCCGGTGGGCGTTGCGCTCCGGATCGAACAGCGTCCAGCGGGCCTTGCCGTCGGCCTTCGCCCAGTACAGCGTCGTATCGGCCGCCTGCATCAGACCGGTCGCACTCGTGCCGGCCGCGTGCCGCTCCACGACGCCGATGGACGCCGACACCGACAGTCGCTGTCCGGAGAGGTCGAACGGCTCCTGGATCGCCTTGAGCACCGACTCGGCCAGTTCGGCCAGTTGCTCGGTGCCCGTGGAGTCCTCCACCAGGAGCGCGAACTCGTCACCGCCCAGTCGCGCCACCAGGGGGGTGGTGGGCCGCCCGTGTCCCGCCTCGTCCGCGCAGTGGGTCAGGCGCTCCGCGACGGCCGCGAGCAGCCGGTCGCCGACGCGGTGGCCGAGGGTGTCGTTGACCGCCTTGAAGCCGTCGAGGTCCAGGTAGCACAGCCCGATCCGGCCGGTGCCGCTCTCCTCGTACGAGTCCGCCTCCAGCGCGGCCGACAGGCGTTCGAAGAACAGCGTCCGGTTGGGCAGCCGGGTCACCGGGTCATGCATCTGCAAGTGCCGCAGCCGGGCCTGGAGTTCACGGCGGGCGCTGATGTCGGCGACGGAGAGGAGGACCGCCTGCTCGGCCTCGGGCAGCGGCGTCACGGTCACCTGGACCCACAGCGAGTGCCCGTCGGGGTGTTTGACGCGGCGTGTGCAGCGGAGCTTGGCCTGGCGTCCGCGCAGTACCTCGCGGTAGGCGTGCCAGGTGCGGGCGTCCGAGGACAGGTCCAGCAGGTCGGCGGCGACCTTGCCGACCAGTGCTTCCGCGCCGGTCCCGAGCAGTGAACCCATCGTCTCGTTGGCGGTGACGACCAGGCCCTCCCGGTCGACGACCGCCATGGCGAGCGGCGCGGCGGTGAACGCGGCGCCGAACGAGACCGGTTGGGGCCCGGCGGACGGCGTGAAGAGTGGTGCGTCGACGGCAGGGGTGAGGGGCGGTGCGTCGACGGCAGGGGTGAGGGGCGGTGCGTCGACGGACGGCGTGAGGGATGGCGCGTCGACGGACGTGGTGGGGGAGGGGGCGTCGACGGGCGGGGTCAGGAGTCGGTCTTCGGAGGTGAGGGGTGGGTCGTCGGAAAAAGGTGATGGCTGGGACGTACCGGATGACGTGGTGTCGTAACTCTCTGTGATGGCCGGGCCGACGAGGTCTGCCGCGGGCGCCGGCCCATCGGACGTTCCGCTCACCGCTCGCTCCCGCAGTGCACTCGTTCTTCGTACGGATCTCTTGGGTCTCGTCGGGGTCGACGGCCGCAAGGTGGGCGGCCGTACAAGCCGTGTTCGTGCAGGAAAGTGTGCCGATCATAGAGGCTGACCCAAAGGCCTTCCAGCCGATGTCCAGTGTCCCGCGACGAGCACGTGTTCTGACAGATCGTTTCTGCCCGTGCCGGAGCCCGGTCCATCAGGCCGCCCATGGCTGTGACGTTCCGTGAGTATTGGGGGCGTCGGCGCACGTCGGCCGCCCCCTTGGCGCTCGTGCGCCGTCGTGCGCTCCCGCTCCGCACTGCCCCTCCCGCGGCCGTCGCGGTCCCCTCCTGGCTCATCCCCTGGCTGATGGCCTCTCACCCTTCCGGGGCAGACAAACAGGACGTAGTCATACAAGTAAGACCAGGCTGGGAGTGGATTCCGAGAACCGCACCCGGAGGTCGACGTGCCGCGTCCGCTCCCCCTCACGGGGCTCACCCGCGAGACCCTGAAGGGGCTCGCCTGGGGCGCGTCGCCCGTCCTGCGCAGCAGCGCGGCCCTCGCCACGTCGATGACCGCGCTGGTCGCGACCTCGCTCGTGACGGGCCCCGCGCTGGCCGAACCCCTGGCCGCGGCCTGCCAGATCGCCCGCAGCCGGGCGCACCACTCCGAGGGTGTCGACACCTGGAACGCCGCCTACACGCGCCCCACCCGCGCGCTGGACGCGGTCCTGGTCTTCCTGTCCTTCCCGGACGCGACACCGGCGACCACGCCGACCGAGCTGACCGGTGACTACTTCCCGGCCACCAGCCGGTTCTTCGAACGTGCGTCCTATGGCCGGTTCGCGCTGCGCCCCCATCCGGTGGACCACTGGATCCGGATGCCGCACCCGTCCACCTCCTACGCCATACGGCGCGACTGGAGCATCGAGAGCCGGGCCACCTATCTGCGCGACGCGCTCGCCGCGGCGGACAAGGACGTCGACTTCTCCCGGTACGACGTCGTGTACCTCGTGGCCGACCCGGACGCGCCCGGCGTCGACTCGGACGCCACGAAGGTGGTGAACCTGGACACCCCGCTGCGGGCCGACGGCAGGGACATCCGCCGGGTGGTCACGGTCTTCGAGAAGCACCCGCCGGACCAGCTCGTCCTCGCCCATGAGACAGGCCATGTGTTCGACCTGCCCGACCTGTACCACCGTCCGACCGACGGCAAGGGGGACTGGGACACCTACGTCGGCGACTGGGACCTCATGGGCAGCCAGTTCGGACTGGCCCCGGATCTCTTCGCCTGGCACAAGTGGAAGCTGGGGTGGCTGGACGAGAGCCAGGTGGTGTGCGTACGGGCTCCGGGCAGCACACGGCTGACGCTGGAGCCGGTGGCCGCGGGGCCGACCGGGGTGCCGCAGGTACCGGTGAGCGCGGGTGCGGCGGGTGCGCTGGCGCGAGGGGTGGAGGCGTTCGGGTCGGGGCACGGCACCAAGCTGGCGGTGGTGCGGACGGGGCCGGACAGTGTGCTGGCCATCGAGGCCCGCGGGGCGGTGGGCAACGACAGCGCGGCCTGCACCCAGGGGGTCCTCGTCTATCGGGTGCGCGGTGAGACGGAGTCCGGGGGTGGGCCGGTGGAGGTCCTGGACGCCCACCCGCACAGCTCGGCCTGCGCCGGCACGTCGGTGTACCCGCCTCTGGCGGACGCCCCGATCCGGGAGGGCGAGACCTTCACGGTGCCGGGGGAGGGGGTGCGGGTGGAGGTGGAGGGGAGGACGGCTTCTGGGGGGTGGACTGTGCGGGTCATCAAGGGGTGAGGGGTTGCAGGTGGGCTGCGTTGTGCCCGGGGTTCGGGGCGTGGTCGCGTCCCGCCTGCACGCCGGGTGGGTTCAGCGGCGTGCGGTCGGAGGGTGGGCAGCGGCGTGTGGCCGGTGGGGGCGGCGTGGAGGTCGTCGCGGTCGGCGGGACCTGTGTCTCCCGGAGTGCGACAGAAAACCCAGATGTGCTGCACTTCGCCGCACAACGGGGCGAGCCCCGGGGCGGGACGTATGCCGGTCGGGTGCCGTGCACGCCAGGCGGCGACGTCAGCCGACCTGAAGGGGGGTGTGGGTGGCGAAGCCCCCACAATGCGCGGCGAAGCCGCGCAGAAACAACGATGGCGAGGAGGTTCGCGCTTTTCGCGAACACGCCTCGCCATCGCCATCGTGCGCCGCCAGGGACTCGAACCCCGGACCCGCTGATTAAGAGTCAGCTGCTCTAACCAACTGAGCTAGCGGCGCCTGCTGACGTCGTAGACCTTAGCACCCTGGTCGGCGGGAGGAAAAATCGATATGCGTACGGGGTCGGAGGCCGCCGCGCGGGCGGCTCGGACGGCTGCCCAGAGGACGACCTCCGGTCCGGGCAGCCAGGGCCGACGGGTGTCGGGCGCGACCAGCCAGCGCGAGTCGAGCCTGGTGGCGGCGGGGTCGGCCGGGTGAACGGCGGGCACCGTCACCGCGTCGCCGACCCCGTGGCACAACAGTGGCGGGATCTCGGGCGTACGGCCTCCCCACTCCTCCCAGTCGAGCAGCGCCGGCAGCCGCCGGGCCGTGCCGGGCGCCGTGAACAGCAGGGTGCGGCCCCTGTGGACGGCGACGGGTCCGGAGCCGGGACCCTCGTCCCAGAGCCGGTCGAGCATCCGCCGCCCGAAGATCGCGGGTGTGTTGACGACGTCGAACGCGGTGCCGCACGGCAGGACCACCGGGGCGGTGGGGCGATCCGCCCAGAGGGCGAGGGTGCTGCGCGGATTCGTTCCCTCCGAGGCGAGCCAGGCGGCGCCCTCGGAGGTGACACCGCAGACGTCGCGACAGGCTTCGATGGACGGCGTTCGACTGCTCATGGGAGTCAGATCTACCGGGCGTGAGCGGTCGGTCTCCGTGGGTTGCGGAAAACGGGGACAGAAGGGTGTGAGAGGGGGTAAGGTGCGGCCGGGCATATGCCGCATGATCATTCGATGTCGTCGGCGCCGCGGGGCGCCGGGCTGGTCACCCCAGGCTTTCCGGTCCGTTCGAGTCCACCCCGCGGAGCAGGTCCCGCCCGAACTCCACCATCTTCTTCGCGTAGTCCTCGGTCCACTCCGCCTGCTCGGCGATCGCCGCCGGGGTCAGCCGGTCGAAGCGGCGCGGGTCGGCGAGCTGGGCCGCGGCGATCGCCTGGTACTCCACCGCCCGGTCCGTGGCCGCGCGAAACGCCTGCGTCAGCTCCGTGGCCCGCGCCAGCAGCGCCCGCGGGTCGTCGATCGACTCCAGGTCGAAGAAGTGTTCAGGGTCGGAGGCCGCCTCCGCGGGCTCGAAGAGCAAGGGCGCGGGGCGTAGCCGCGGCTCGTTCCGACGCGGCGTGGGCTCCGCCATGTCTTGTCCTCCTCGTACGGTTCGGATGGCGCCCGGTTCGGGTGGGCCACCGTCCATTGTCGCGCGCCGACGCAAGGGCGCCGGGATGTGAGCGGTGCGCCGCCCCCGGGAACCCCTGCTCCTCAAACACCGGAGAGGCTGAATTTCAGCCCGACCGGCGATGGAGGACGAGGCCGCAGGCCGAAGCGGGGGTCAACCCCGGCCGGGGCCCGGTCACGGGCGCCACGCCACCCGGTGCTCGGCCAGATGCGCCAGCACCGCGTGATTCGCCTCCCACCCGTCGGGAAACTTCACCGTCACCCCCAGCTGCACCGGCTCCGTCGACGGATGGTCGTCCAGCAGTTCCGTCACCCCCGCGCGGCACACCACGATGCACGCGTGCCGGTGCCGGGACGCCAGCACGCACAGGCGGCCGGTCTCCAGGTGGAACGCCGTCGCGTCCGGGCGGCCCGACAGCGGATGCAGCACCACCGTCACATCGAACTCCCGGCCCTGCAACCGGTTGGCCGTGTCCACCGTGACGTCCGGCGCCCCGAGGTCCGCCAGCGCGGAGCGCACCGCCGCCGCCTGGTCCCGGTGCGCGGTGCCGACGGCGATCCGGTCCGCGGTCAGCGGCACCGGCTCCTCCGCCCGCTCCGACAGCGCCGCACCGCCCCGGTCGAGGAGACGCCGTACGACCATGGCGACCGCCCGCACCGCCTCCGGGTCCGTCCGCGGCGTGTGCCGGGCGGGCAGCTCCAGCAGCCCCCAGCCGGTCTCGGCCGCCTCGTCGATCACCCGGTCAGGACCCGAGCCGTCCGACGCGACCGCGAAGGTCAGCCGCCGGTCCCCGTGGTCCGTACCGCTGCGGAACGGCGTGTACGGGTAGAACGCGTGCGACACCAGGGGCGCCGCCGACGCCGGCAGCCGCCACGACACCGGCAGCCGGTGCTGCGGCAGCTCCGGATTGTGGGCCAGCAGCGTCGTCACCGCGGACGCCGACGGGTCGTACGACAGCCCCGCCCACTGCTCCGCGCCGACGATCGCGAACGGATCCAGCTGCCCCGGGTCGCCGACGAACAGCGCGCGCTCGAACAGGCCCGCCACCGCCAGCAGCGCGTCCGAGCGCATCTGGTACGCCTCGTCCACGATCGCGTGCCGCCACGGCTCGACGTCCTTGACGTGCGCCCACTTGGCGGCGGTCGAGATCACCACGTCCAGGCCCGCCAGGTCGCCCGCCTTGGCCGACTTGCGAACGTTCGGCAGGTCGTCGAGCGCCTTGTCGTACGGGTCCGGGTCGCTGCTGTGCAACCGTCCGACGGGGAGGCCCGGTTCCTTCTCGGCCAGCCGCAGCACCAGGTCGTCGACCTGCGCATTGGTCTGCGCGATCACCATCAACGGCCGCCCGGCCGAGGCGAGTTCGAGTGCGGCGCGGACGACCAGCGTCGACTTCCCGGCGCCCGGCGGCGAGTCGACGACGACCCCCTTGTGCGCGCCGTGCAGCGTGTCGCGCAGGATCGCCTCGGTGGCCCGGGCGGCCGCGGCTCCCGGGTCGAAGTCCCTGCCCGGCGGGGCGAACACGGTCACAGCACGTCCTCCTCGGTCACCGGATCCGGCTGCGGTACGGCCTCGCCCTCACCCGGCGGCCCGCCGTGCGTCCACGGGGTGTCCTCCGGGTCGGGCAGCTTGGCCCCGCCGCGCTGCTCGTGTTCGAAGAGCGTGAAGCACACGTGGTCCCCCTTCTCGGGGACCGACCCGGCCTCCGGTTCCTTGCCGCGGCCCATCTTGTCGACGATGCGCAGGACCAGCAGGCCGTCCCCCTCGTGGCCCACGAACTCCGCCGCCTGCGGCTTCCCGCCCAGCGACCGGTACACCTTCGTCCGCTCCCCGAGGTGCGGCCGGTCCTCGGTCCGTACGGTCACCAGAGGGCGCGGGCTGGGGCGCTTGCCCTCGCTGTACGCCATCACGACCTCCGTGACCTCGCCCGCGAACGCCTCCCCGGCGAGCCGCCGCCCGGCCATGACGAGCGGGTCGTCGAGTGCCTCCTGGGCGTCCAGGCGGGCCTGTTCGCGCTCGCGCGTGGCGAGTTTGTTCGCCGCGGTGACCGCGTCGTCGTGGCGCGGCTGCGGCGGCTCCCCGGCGGCCACCCGGTCCCGGTGCCCGGTGAACGACCAGCGGTCGCGCGTCCAGCGGTCCTCGACATGCGCGCCCTCCGGCAACGCGCGCAGCAGGTCCAGCCCCTGCCACACCGCGTCCCAGGTCGGCCGCGTACGGCTCTCCACCAGAGCGCGGATCTCCCGTTCGGCGGCGGTGAGTTCACCGAAGCGGTCGTCCGCCTCCACGCCGTCCTCGGCGGCGGCGAGCCGGGTACGTGCGCGGTCGTAGCGCTCGATCGCGGGGGCGAGCAGTTTGTTGTCGAACGCCGGGTCGGTGGCCGGTCCGGCCGGCGGGCACAGCAGTTGGCCGTCCGCGTCCCGGGCCAGCTCGGCGCGGAGCGCGGCGTCCGCGCCCGAGGTGCCCTCGGGCGGGTCGATCCAGGCGAGCAGCGCGCCCAGGTGCTGGTCCTCCAGGTTCGACTGCCCGGTCGCCCAGTGCCGCCCGAGCAGATCGGTGAGCGCGAGCAGCAGGGAGGAGCCCGGGACGCGGGCACGCTCGCCGAAGTGCGTGAGCCAGCGGCCGAGGAGCGGCACGCGCGGGGGCGCCGGGTGCGGGGTCTCCGGGTCCTGCTCGGCGGTGCGGCGGAACCGCATGGAGCGGCCCAGCAGCCGTACGAAGTCGATGCCCGCCCGGCTCGGCACGATCAGCTGCGGGGCGTCGGCGCACAGCTCGACCTCCACCTTGACGCGCTTGCCGGTCTCCGGGTCGGTCTCGGTGCGCTCGGCGGGCTCCACGGTGTCGGCGTGGGCATCGATGTAGGGCAGGACGACGTCGGCGAGTTCGGCGAGGAACGCGAACCTCAGGTCGCGGTCGCGGGGCTGCGGCACCACGAGCAGCCGGGGGTCGTCCCGGTCGGTGCCGACGAGCGCGCCGAGCGGTGCCCCGGCCTCGCCCGCGGTGATGAGCGGGACGAAGACGAGGGGCCGCTCGGACAGGTGACGGTGCCGGACGGTGGCGGCGGGCTGGGCGCGGCCGGTCCGCACGGCCTCCAGGCGGGCGAGGGTGGTGATCAGGGACATACGGCGCCCTCCCGTCCGGCGAGGGCCTCCGCCCGCAGCCGCGCCGCCCGGCGCAGGGCCGCCACCGCCGGGTCGTCCGGGTCCCCGGCCCTGCCGTGGGCGGCGGCCAGGATGTCGTCCACCGTGGTCAGCCCGCCCAGCTCGGCCCGCAGCGACCGGCCCAAGGCCGCCACCGCGCCCTGCTCCCGGGCGCGGTCACGGCAGTGGAAGGCCAGCTCGCAGGCGGCCAGGCACTCCGGCGCGTACGTCGCCGGGACCGACTCCACCGCGGCCTGAAGCTCCTCCTGCGGAAGGTCCGGCGCGAAGCACGTGCCCTCGGGCAGGGCGTCGGCGATCTCCTCGATGCGGGTGAGACGGGCCAGCTGGCGGCGGGTGACCGCGCGCTGCTTGCGGACGTCGACAGGCGACGCGGTGGGCAGGTTCGAGAAGTCCTTCGGGCACACCAGCAGGATCCGGTGGCGCACGACGGGTGCGGGGGTGAGGCGCTCCGCGACCTCTTCCAGCGCCAGCACGTACACCGCGGACTGCCGCGCGGCCGCCCCCACCTTCGCCGGGTCCGCCGAACCGTCGAGCAGCGGGAAGGACTTGATCTCCACGACCGTCCAGCTGCCGTCCGGGTGCACCACCACCGCGTCCGGCTCCAGGAACGCGGGCGATCCCGCCACGTCGAGGGCGAGCATGGGGTGGTCGAGCAGCGCCCAGCCGCGCGCCTCGGTGGCCTCGCGCAACGCCAGCGCCGTACGCGCCGCGCGCCCCTCCGGGCCGACCGCGGCGAGGTCCGGAACGAGGGCCCCCTCAGGGGCGTCGGCGGTCGGGTCCAGCTTCTCGCGCACCAGACGCAGCAGCTCCGCACCGCCGTCCGCCTTGACCCGGGCCTCGAACGCGTTGCCCCGTATGAAGGCGAACTGCGACTGGCCGAACCCCGAGGGAGCGCCCAGCGCGCCCGCCAGCGCCGCCTTGTCCACCCCGGCGCCGTCCAGCAGCGCGCGCCGCCGGCACCCGGGGTTCGCGGCGAGCGCGGCGAGGGCGCGCGCGTCCAGCGCCCTGGGCGGTACGGACGGCCCGCGCAGCTCAGCGAGCCGCTGCCGCAGCGCCGTCCCCCGCGTCCGCGGGAGCGGCACCCGGCTCGGCTCCCGGCCCGGGGCGGGAGAGGGGCTGTCGGGGAATTCGCTCACCCGCCGAAGTCTGGCATCCGGCACTGACAATTGGGGAACCTGCGGCGGACGAGGGCTCCGCGACCGGCGCGAGCCGCGCCCGCAGCCAGGCCCTGACCGCGTCCGCCGCCCGCATCACCGGCCGGCTCAGCAGGAAGCCGACGCCCATGACGGCGACCCCCGCGACCGCGTCGAGGAGGTAGTGGTTCGCGGTGCCCATCACGACGAACGTGGTCCCGAGCGGGTACACGACCGCCACGACCCTGGCCCAGCGCGAGCGGCCGTGCCGCCACAGCAGCACCCCGCACCACAGGGCCCAGCCGACGTGCAGGCTCGGCATCGCCGCGTACTGGTTCGTCATGCCGCCCAGGCCCCGCGGCGCGCTCGCCTCGCCGCCCCACCAGCCGTAGGAGCTGTACTGCGCCATCGTGTCGACGAACCCGTGGCCCGCGGAGAGCAGGCGCGGCGGACAGGTCGGCAGCAGGGAGAAGCCGATCAGACCGATGAACGTGGACGTCATCAGCCAGGTGCGGGCCGCCCGGTAGTGCTCCGCGCGGCGCCTGAAGATCCACACCAGGATCGCGGGGGTGACCAGGTAGTGCAGCGACGCGTACCAGAAGTCGGCGGGCACGCCGAGCCACGCCTCGCGGGTGAAGAGACGGTTCAGCGGATGCTCGGCGTTGATGTGGAGCAGCTTCTCCAGACGAAGTATCGCCAGGCCGTGGTCGACGGCGCCGGCGACGTCGCCCCGCGCGAGCAGCCGGCCCGCGGAGTAGGAGGCGTACACGACCAGGATCAGGGGCAGTTCGGTCCACCAGCGCAGCCGGGTCAGCGGGCCCACCCCGATGCCTGGTGTCTCGGCCTGCGGCATCCGATTCGCCCTCCCCCTTCTGCTCCTGGTCGCGGCTCCCGGCGTTCCGGTCGTGCCACCTTACGGTGCGGGCGCCCGCCTTCGTGGGGCGCCCCGGCCCTCAAAGACGCAGAGATCGCCCCCCGGGTTGCCCCGGGAAGGGGTGGGCGATGATGGAGTGACGTCCTTGCTCACTTCTCCCGGAAAGGTCTCCCATGGCACCGCGCATCCTGCTGGCCCGGCACGGACAGACGGAATGGTCGCTGTCCGGCAAGCACACCGGCAGGACCGATGTGCCGCTGCTGGAGGAGGGACGGCGGGGCGCCAAGCTGCTCGGGGACCGGCTGCACCGGGCGCCGTTCGACGGGCTGCCCGGGGTCGAGGTGCGCACCAGTCCGCTGGCACGCGCGCGTGAGACCTGCGAACTCGCCGGGTTCGGTGAGCGGGCGAGCGTCTGGGACACGCTCATGGAGTGGGACTACGGGGCGTACGAGGGGATGACGCCGGCCGAGATCCAGGAGATCCGGCCGGGCTGGTTCATCTGGCGCGACGGCGTGCCCGGCGGGGAGACCCTTGCGGAGGTCTCCGCGCGCGCGGACGAGGTCGTGGCCTGGGCGCGGTCGGAGGACCGGGACGTGCTGGTGTTCGCACACGGGCACATCCTGCGGTCCATCGGGGCGCGATGGCTGGGGCTGCCGCTGGAGTTCGCGGCGCGGATACGGCTGAATCCGACGTCGCTTTCGGTGCTCGGGTGGGCTTACGGGGAGCCGGCGATCGAGTCGTGGAACGACTTGGGGCACTTGGCCGGGTAGCGCCCGGTGCCGTCGCCGGCCGGGGGCCGGGTTCGCAGCTCGGCGGTGCGAGGTGCCTCCCCCAAGCTCTTCGAGCAGGGGGCCCCAGCGCCCACCCGTGCCGCCCCCCCCGGGGGTGCCTCCCAGGCCGTCGAGGCACCGGGGCAGGCACGACTGCCCGCAGCGGCGGACGGCCCTGCTATGCCGTGCGCGGCAGTGACGCATGCCGGTCCAGGAACGCCGACACCCCCGACGCCCGCCGGTGCGGCAGCAGTACCCTCGCCGTGCCCGCCAGCATCGTCAGGACACGGGAGGACTGGACCTGGTCCAGGAGGTCCAGCACGCGGTGACCGGCCTGCGCCGCCTCGTCGGGACGACCCCCGCGGGCCAGGTCGTCGGCCAGTTCGGCCGTGTACAGGGCGGTGTTCCGGGTGAAGTGCGGATCCTGGAGCTGCGCCGCGCGCCGTGCGTGCCGGGCCGCCCGCGCCCAGTCGCCCAGCGTCGACCAGCACTGCGCCTCCAGGCCCTCCAGTTCGGCCTCGCCGTAGAAGGTCATCCACTCGGGGTCCGAGTCCGACGGCCCCCGTTCGAAGAGTGCCTGCGCCCGTGCGAGCGCCTGTTCGCAGCCCGCCCGGTCCGCGAGTCCCGCCCAGCCGCCCGCCTCCCTGAGGGCGAGCAGCGACATCAGCCGGTGCGAGCCGAGCGGGCGCGCGACACGCTGGGCCGCCTGCGCCGCCCGTACGGCCTCCCGCGGCCGGCCCGCGTCGCGCGCGAGGAACGCCGTGTTGCAGAACGCGTGTGCCTCCAGGCCCGGATCCCCGGACATCCGGGCCGTCGCCAGCGCCTCCGCGTAGTGCGAGCGGGCGTCGTCGTAACGCCCGGAGTCGTGCGCCAGCCATCCCACCGAGATGGCCAGTTCACCCGCGCCCGAGTACAGCCGGTCGGCGACCGTCTGCCGGGTCGTGCCCGCGTCGAGCAGCGCGTACGCGGCGCGCAGCGGGGCCGCCGCGCGCCGGTACAGGCCGTCCGCGCCGTGCCGGTCGTCGAGCAGGCGGATCTTGCGTACGGCCTCCTCGAGCGCGCTCGCCTCGGACGAGCCCGCACGGTGGACGGGGCGTTCGGCGGCCGCTGCGGGCCCGCCGAGGGTGAGCCCGAAGGGGCCCAGGGAGGCGGCGGCCACCGTCACGGTGCCGCCGGTCATGAATGCGCGACGCTGCACGTCGCTCTCCTCGTGGTTCTGTGCGTCGTACGCGTGCGTGCCGTACGACTCGTGCGACTCGTAGGTGTCTGATGGGTGATACGTCTCGTATGCCTTCCGGTGCTCATCGGAGGCATACGGACGGCGGTTGGTGTGTGCGGGGGGCGCCTCGTCGGCACTGCGCGCCCCTCGACCGCGCACCGCGGAGCGGGGCGCGAACCCCAGGTCCGCGAGCGTGCGCCCGGGGAACATGTGCAGGAACACCCGTTCGTAGGCGTAGTTGGGGCAACGGATCTCACCCGCCTCGACGCGTCCGATGTACCGCGCGTCACAGCTGACCCGCTCGCCGATCTCGCGTGCGGCACGCCGTACCGCCGCGGCGAACTCGCCCGGCGAGCGTGATCCGCGCAGCTGCCGGAAGGCGACATTCGGCCGTGGTGGCCGGGGGGTCTGGGACGAGGTCATGGCCGGGCCCTCTCGTGCGAACCGTCGAACCATGCCGGATTGGGGTGGCTTGTCCGCGTGGTGCCAGTTGGTTCCCTGCGTCCGGCGGTGCAAGAACGTACCTTCCTCGCAGGTGTGGTCATGCGAGGTTTGGCTACAAACCGGATATCTCATGCGAGATCTGCCATGAACTGCCATCCTTTGCGGCAGTGTTGCGCCGTTGCCGTTGACGCCCCCGAGCGTTGAACCCTGCGGACCGGGAGCCGCCCGAACTCCCGACCCAACTCACCGTCGAGGAGGGTTCCGTTGTGGATGCCGGGACGCAGACCCCGCACAACACCGAGTTCCGTACACGGCCGCAGGCCGCCCAGACCATGCCGGCCCCCGAGTGCGCCGCACCGCCGAACAAGGCCCCCGACCTCGTGACCGTGCCCGCCCGGCAGGGGCTCGAGGCGGTCGACATCCTCCGCCGCGGCGCGGGCGACTGCGTCGGGCCCGTCCTGCACGACGACGACTGCGACACCCTGGGCTTCCTGGTACCGCCCGGCACCGCGGACGCGTGGGACGTGCCCGGCAGCACGTGCACGAAGACCGACGGGCGCGGCATGAGCCTGGTCGCCCCGCTGCCCCCGGTCGAGGGCACGGGCTGGCTCCTGCCGCCCGGCGAGGCGGAGCCGGCCACGGACCCGGCGGTCCTGCGCGCGGCCCTCGGGGAGGCGGCCCGCATGATCGAGGCCGCCGACAACTGTCGATGAGCACCCCGCCGGGCCGGACCGCCCCGGCGACCGCCGGTGAGCCTCCGTCCCCACCTCGAAGCGAACCCCGTCCGGCCGGGCTAGGGCCGGTGGGCCGACCGGGTTGCCGAGCATGGCCCCGTCCTCGGTGAGCCGCCCTCCGCGCCGCCCCCGATAATGGCGGGATGGGCAGGTCACGGAACGCGCGGCGCGGGCAGGGAACCGAGGCCGTCGTCGAGGCGGTCGACGGCGGACTCGCCCAGCTGATACCCGACCGGGACCGGGCGCGCGCCTGGACCCTCCTCATCGACGGCGCCCCGCAGTCGCATGTCGACCTCGACGACCCGCGGTACCTGTCCTTCGAGTACCAGCGCCGGCTCGGCCACGTCATCGACCTGGCCGCCCCGCCCGGCCGCCCCGTGCACGCCGTGCACCTCGGCGGCGGCGCGTTCACCCTCGCCCGCTACACCGCCGCGACCCGCCCCCGCTCCACCCAGCAGATCGTGGAGCGTGACGCGGCGCTCGTCCAACTCGTGCGCCGGGCCCTGCCATTGGACCCGAACGCCCGGATCCGGGTGCGCTCCACGGACGCCCGGGAAGGGCTCGCCAAGGTGCCGGACGGCTGGGCGGACCTGGTCATAGTTGACGTGTTCAGCGGGGCGCGCACCCCGGCGCACCTGACGTCGGTCGAGTTCCTCACCGAGGTCCGCCGGGCGCTGAAGGACGGCGGTGTGTACGCGGCCAACCTCGCCGACGGCCCTCCGCTCGCCCATCTGCGCGGCCAGATCTCGACGGCGGCGGCCGTCTTCCCCGAGCTCGCGCTGATCGCGGATCCGGCCGTCCTGCGCGGCAAACGCTTCGGCAACGCGGTCCTGGCCGCCTGCGGCCACCCGCTCCCGGTCGCCGAACTGACCCGCCGGGCCGCCTCGGACCCGCACCCCGCGCGAGTGGAGCACGGCAAGGCGCTGACCGACTTCACGGGCGGCGCGGCGGCGGTCACGGACGCGGCGGCGGTGGCGTCCCCGGCGCCCCCGCCGTCGGTCTTCCGCTGAACCGGACCGGGCCCGCCGCCTCCGAAAGCCAGGCCCTAGTAGTTCCCGATCTCCACATGGGGTGGACCGTCGTGCCAGGTGCAGAACACCGACACCCGGTCGGCACCGGACGCGAACTCCACGCGGATCCAGGTCTCCGTCTTCCAGACCTGCATCGACCAGCCGGTGCCGGGGGTGGCCGACACGAGCGTCGCCGAGGTGGTGCCGAGGTCGAAGACCACGCGACCGCCGGCGGTGTTGTAGCTCTTGACCTGGCCGGAGGTGGTGGTGGACGGGCTGGGCTTCGTGGCCCGGGACTTGGAGGGCGTCGGCCGCGGGCTCGTCGTGCTCGGCGTCGGCGACGGGTTCTTCGACGGGGCCGGCCGCTGCGTCGAGGGAGCGAGCGGCCTCGACTCCTGCGTCGTCGCGCCGCCCGCGGTGACGGGCAGGGCGCGCGGCGGGTCGTACGCGGTGCCCGCCAGCACCGTGTGGACACCCCACCACGACAGCGTGGCCGCCGCTCCGGTGGCCAGCGTCCACGCCAGTACGTGCAGGAGACCTCTCAACATCCCGGCCATACTGCCTCACCAGCCCCACGGGTCGCACACAGTTCCGTTTCTCCCGTTGCGGCGTGGGGAGTTGTCCACAGCCCCCGAACGGCCCGGCCCGCATGGCGTACGGTGCCGCCCATGGCAAGTGTGCTCGTGGTCGAGGACGACCAGTTCGTACGCTCGGCCCTCATCAGGCATCTGACGGAGGCCGGACACACCGTGCGCAGCGTCGGCACCGCGCTGGAGGCGCTGCGCGAGGTCGCGCACGTCCCCTTCGACGTCGTCATCCTCGACCTCGGGCTGCCCGACCTGGACGGCTCCGAGGCGCTGAAGATGCTGCGCGGCATCACGGACGTCCCGGTCATCATCGCCACGGCACGCGACGACGAGACGGAGATCGTCCGCCTGCTCAACGCGGGCGCGGACGACTATCTGACCAAGCCGTTCTCGGTCGAGCACCTCTCGGCCCGGATCGCGGCGGTGCTGCGCCGCGTCCGCACGGCCGCCGCCGACGCCGGGTCCCCGACCGTCATCCGGGTCGGCGGCCTCGCCATCGACCCGTTGCGCCGCCACGCGGAACTGGACGGCATGCCCCTGGACCTGACACGCCGTGAGTTCGACCTGCTCGCCTTCCTCGCCGGCCGGCCCGGCGTCGTCGTACCGCGCAGGGAACTGCTCGCCGAGGTCTGGCGACAGTCGTACGGCGACGACCAGACCATCGACGTCCATCTCTCCTGGCTCAGGCGGAAGTTGGGCGAGACGGCCGCCAGGCCGCGCTATCTGCACACCCTGCGGGGTGTCGGCGTGAAGCTGGAGCCGCCTCGGACGGAGTCACTGCCATGAGGTGGGCACTGGTCAAGGTGTGTCTGGCGGTGACCGCGATGGTGGTGGTCGCCTTCGCGGTCCCGCTCGGGCTGGTCGTCAAGGAGATGGCACGCGACCGGGCCTTCTCCAGCGCCGAGCGGCAGGCCGCCGCGATCGCGCCCGCGCTGTCCATCACCACCGACCGGGACCAGTTGGAGCGGGTCGTCGCCTCGGCGGGCTCCGACGACGGGATAGCGGTGCACATCCCCGCGGGGGACGGCACGAAAGCGGTCGACATCGGCCGCCGGCGCGCCGCCGCCCAGGACATCGCGGCCACCCGCCGGCTCGGACGTGCCTCCACCACCGAGGTCCCGGGCGGCTCCACGCTGCTCCAGCCCACCGCGCTCAGCTCCGGGGCGATCGCCGTGATCGAGGTCTACGTGCCCGAGTCGGAGGTGACGCACGGCGTCGGCACGGCCTGGGCGGTGCTCGCCGCGGTCGGCGTCGCACTGGTCATCGGCTCGGTGGCGGTCGCCGACCGGCTCGGCGTACGGATGGTGCGGCCCGCGCGGCGCCTGGCCGAGGGCGCGCACGACCTGGGGGAGGGGCAGCTCGGGGCGCGTGTCCCCGAGGACGGGCCGGCCGAACTGCGCGCGGCGGCGGTCGCGTTCAACTCGATGGCCGACCAGGTCGTACAACTCCTCGCGAACGAGCGGGAGCTGGCGGCGGACCTGTCCCACCGCCTGCGGACGCCGCTGACCGTCCTGCGGCTGAACGCGGCCTCGCTCGGCGACGGGCCTGCCGCCGAGCAGACCCGTCAGGCGGTGGCGCAGCTGGAGCGCGAGGTGGACACGATCATCCGTACGGCCCGCGAGGCCAAGCCGCAGACCGCGGCGGCCGGACCGGGCGCCGGGTGCGACGCGGCGGAGGTGGTGCGCGAGCGGATGGGGTTCTGGTCGGCGCTCGCCGAGGACGAGGGCCGCAAGTGGCGGGTGGCCGGGGCCGACCGTCCGGTCCGCATACCCGTCGCCCGGTCCGACCTCGCCGCAGCGCTGGACGCCCTGCTCGGGAACGTCTTCCGGCACACCCCGGAGGGCACGGCGTTCGCGGTCGACGTGCACAACGCCGACGACGCGGTGATCGTGCTGGTGTCCGACGCCGGGCCCGGCATACCCGACCCGCAGGCGGCGATGGCCCGCGGCCGCGGCTCGGGCAGCGACGGCTCGACGGGCCTCGGCCTGGACATCGTGCGCCGGCTCGCCGAGTCGACCGGTGGCGACGTACGGATCGGCTCCTCGGTGCTGGGCGGCACGGAGGTGCGGATCTGGTTCCAGCTGGACGGACGCGCCCCGATACGGCGGGGCCACCGCGTGCGCCGCAGACGCCGCCGCATATTGGTCTCTACCTTTAACCGTCGCCGATCCCTTCCTTAAGCGCACCCTAAGATCCTCAACGCCCGCCCGGATCAGGCGGTTTGCCCCCTACCGGCTCGCTAGCGTGCTGCCGCATCCACCCCTCGGTACCAGCGAAGGCAGGCACGCGATGAGCAAGGCGCACCGGCGCGGGATCAGCGGCAGGAACAAGGCGATCGGCGGCGCGGTCGCCGCCGTCGTGGTCGGCGGTGGCGCCCTGGTGGTCACCGGCACCGCGCACGCCGCCGGCGTCGGCGCGGCGTACACGAAGACCAGCACCTGGTCGACGGGCTACACCGCGCAGTACGTGATCACGAACGACAGCGGCCAGGCCAAGTCCGACTGGACGCTCCAGTTCGACCTTCCCTCAGGTGCGAAGCTCAGCTCGCTGTGGGACGGCACGTCGGCGGTGAGCGGACAGCACGTCACCGTGAAGCCGCCGTCCTGGGACAAGGACGGCCTCGCGGCGGGCGAGTCGGTGACCGTCGGCTTCGTCGTGAGCGGCTCCGGGGACCCGACGGGCTGTGTCATCGACGGCGCGAAGTGTTCCGCCGACGACGGCACGCCCCCGCAGCCGAGCGGCCGCCCGACCCAGTCCCCGACCCAGTCCCCGTCCCCGGCGCCGACCCCGCCTTCGACCGCCACTCCGTCGCCCACCGCCACGCAGACCACCGGAGGCGGCACCGGCACAGGCACCGGATCCACCACGAACGCCGGCTTCTCCCCGTACGTCGACACGTCCCTCTACCCGGCCTTCGACCTGGTCGCCGCGGCCGAGGCGACCGGTGTGAAGAACTACAACCTGGCGTTCGTGACCGACGGCGGCGGCTGCACTCCCAAGTGGGGCGGCGTCTCCGACCTCGGCAACGACGCGGTGGCCGCGCAGATCGGCGCCCTGCGCGCCAAGGGCGGCGACGTCCGGGTCTCCTTCGGCGGCGCCTCCGGCTCGGAACTGGCCACGACCTGTTCCTCGGCGGACACGCTGGCTGCGGCGTACGGGAAGGTCGTGGACGCGTACAAACTCACCAAGGTCGACTTCGACGTCGAGGGCGGCGCGCTGCCGAACACGGCCGCGAACACCCGCCGCGCCCGGGCCATCGCCAAGCTGCAGCAGCAACACCCGGGACTGGACGTGTCGTTCACGCTCCCGGTCATGCCGGAGGGTCTGACCCAGGACGGAGTGAACCTCCTCGCCGACGCGAGGTCCAACGGCGTGAAGATCTCCACCGTCAACATCATGGCGATGGACTACGGCCCCGCGTACAGCGGAGACATGGGCACCTACGCGGAGCAGGCGGCGACCGCGACGCAGGCGCAGATCAAGAGCGTGCTGGGCCTGACCGACAGCGCGGCCTGGAAGACGGTCGCGGTCACCCCGATGATCGGCGTCAACGACGTCTCCTCCGAGATCTTCAAGGTCGACGACGCCACCCAACTGGTGACCTTCGCCAAGTCGAAGGGCCTCGGCTGGCTGTCGATGTGGTCGGCCGCACGCGACAAGCAGTGCGACGGCGGCCCCAAGCCGACGGCGGACCCGACGTGCAGCTCGATCAGCCAGGACAGGTTCGCGTTCTCGAAGGCGTTCGGCACCTACAAGTAGTGCCCGTGGGCCTCGCGGAGCGGGCCCCGCAGGGCATGCCCCACCGTGCTACCGCCTGAATCTCAACTCGGGGTGGTGGCGGCGCATGGCCGCCATCACCTCCTCCAGGTCCACCGGGAGCGTGGTCGCCGAGATGCTCGCCGGGCTGTAGCCGAACCGCAGGTTGGCCTTGCCGGCGTCCCGGGCCGTGCGCGGGGCGCGCGCCAGGACGGGTAGACGGTTGCCGCTCTGCCGGCGGCTTCGGTGGTCACGCGACCACACCCTGGGACAACCGGTCCCGCACCACAGCCCCGTTGCGACAGCCACCGGCCGGCACACGACCACCGGGGCGCGACACTCCCCTCCCGTGCCGCGCCCCGGCCCCGTGGCCCCCGGCCGGTCAGTCCTCCAGCGGCGGCAGCTCCCCGGTCCGCGCCGCCCGTCCGTACCAGTGCGCGCTGGACTTCGGGGTCCGCTCCAGGGTCGAGTAGTCCACGTACACCGCCCCGAAACGCTTCCCGTAGCCGTACGCCCACTCGAAGTTGTCCATCAGGGACCACAGGAAGTAGCCCCGCACGTCCGCGCCGTCCGTGATGGCCCGGCGCACCGCCGACAGGTGCCCGTGCAGGTAGGCGATCCGCTCCGGGTCGTGGACGCGGCCGTCCGGGTCCGGCTTGTCGTCGTAGGCCGCGCCGTTCTCCGTCACGTACAGCGGCAGGCCCGGCGCTTCCCGCGTGTAGCGCATGATCAGCTCGTGCAGCCCGGTCGGGTCGATCGTCCAGCCCATCTCGGTGCGCTCGCCCGGGGTCTGGTGGAAGGCCACGTCGTCCGCGCCCGGCCAGGGCGAGTGGGCGCTGGCGCCGTGACCGTCCGGACGCGGGCCGCTCGCCTGCTCCTCGGCCGCCGAGACCAGCGTCGGCGTGTAGTAGTTCAGGCCCAGCGCGTCCAGCGGCTGGTGGATCGTCTCCAGGTCGCCGTCGTGGACGTACGACCAGTCCGTGACCGACGACGTGGCCGCCAGCAGGGTCTCCGGGTACGCGCCGTGCAGCATCGGGCCGTGGAAGACGCCGTTGGCCAGATCGTCGATCTTCTGACCGGCCGCCAGGTCCGCGGGGTCCTGGGAGACCGTGCGCACGACGGAGGAGTTGAGGCTGACCGCCACCGCGTTGCGGGCCGGCATCACGGACCGCAGGGCGGAGGCGCCGAGGCCGTGGGCCAGGTTCAGGTGGTGGGCCGCGCGCAGCGACGCCGCCGCGTCCGTACGGCCCGGGGCGTGCACCCCGGAGCCGTAGCCCAGGAAAGCGCTGCACCAGGGCTCGTTCAGGGTGATCCACTGCTCCACGCGGTCGCCGAGGGCCTCGCCCACGATCCGCGCGTACTCGGCGAACCGGTACGCCGTGTCCCGCTCCGGCCAGCCGCCCGCGTCCTCCAGCTCCTGCGGGAGGTCCCAGTGGTAGAGGGTGATCGCCGGCCGGATGCCGTGCGCGAGGAGTTCGTCCACCAGGCGGCGGTAGAAGTCCAGGCCCCGCTGGACCGCAGGGCCCCGGCCGGTGGGCTGCACGCGCGACCAGGAGATCGAGAAGCGGTACGCGTTCAGGCCGAGCTCGGCCATCAGCGCCACGTCCTCGCGGTAGCGGTGGTAGTGGTCGACAGCGATGTCACCGGTCTCGCCGCCGGCCGTCCTGCCCGGCGTATGGCTGAAGGTGTCCCAGATGGAGGGGGTGCGGCCGTCCTCCCGCACCGCCCCCTCGATCTGGTACGCGGAGGTCGCGGCGCCCCAGAGGAAGGCGGGAGGAAAGGTCACCGGGGGTGCCGACTGTGCGGACTCAGACATGGAAGCGCTCCCATACGAGGTCGTGAAGACCGATGAGTTGGCGGAAGAGGAGGAGGGAGAGGGGGAGGGAAGGGGCCGGAGCGGCGGTGATCCGGCCCCCGTCGGCGGGTGGGCGTCCACGGCGGACGGGCGACCACGGCGGATGGGCGTCAGCCCTTGACCGCGCCCTGCATGATGCCGCCCACGATCTGCTTGCCGAAGATCGCGAAGACCAGCAGCAGCGGCAAGGTGCCGAGCAGCGCACCCGCCATGATCAGTGACTGGTCGGGGGTGTAGCCGCGGCCCAGGCCCGCGACCGCGACCTGCACGGTCGGGTTGCCGTTCTGGGTCAGGACCAGGAACGGCCACAGGAAGTCGTTCCACGTCTGCACGAACATCAGCATGCCCAGGACGGCCATCGCGGGGCGGGCCGCCGGGAACACGACGTGCCACACGACGCGCCAGCTGCTCGCGCCGTCCATGCGGGCGGCCTCGATGATCTCGTCCGGCAGCGCCTGGATCAGGTACTGCCGCATGAAGAACACCCCGAACGCGCTCACCAGCGACGGCAGGATCACTGCCTGCAACTGGTCGGTCCAGTCCAGCTTGGCGACCATCATGTACAGCGGGATCACGCTCAGCTGCGGCGGGACCATCATCGTGCCGATGACGATCAGCATCAGGGCGCCCTTGCCCTTGAAGCGCAGTTTGGCGAAGGCGAACCCGGCGATCGTCGACAGGAAGACGATCGTCGCCGCCGAAACGCCCGCCACGAACGTGGTGTTGAAGAACGCCTTGCCCAGATTGGCGTCGTTCCAGGCGATCTCCAGGTTGTTGAACAGGTTCGACCCGAACCAGAAGGGCGGGGGCGTCTGCGCGAGCCGGTTGTTGTTGCGGGAGGCGGCGATCGCCGTCCACACCAGCGGGAGCAGCGAGCCGATGCTGAAGAGGATCAGGACGGCGTATGCCACGGGACCGGCGTGGAGCTGCCCGCCGGCGCGCGCGGCCTTGGGCCGGCGTACGCGTTTGGGCTCCCGGGTCTTCTCCTCGGGCTTCGTCAGGGTCGTCGTCACGGCCGGTTCTCCTAACTGCTGGCGCGCAACCGGCGCGAGATGACGTAGTTGACGATCCCGATCACGATGAGGATCAGGAACATCGTCCAGGCGATGGCGGAGGCCCGGCCCAGGTGCTGGTTCACCCAGCCCTGCTCGTACAGGTACAGACCCAGCGTCTGGAACTGGTGCTCGGCGCCGCCCGACGCCCCCTTGTTCGCGTCGAACAGCAGCGGCTCGCCGAAGACCTGGCTGGCGCCGATCGTCGAGACGACGACCGTGAACAGGATCGTCGGCCGCAACTGGGGCAGCGTGACATGGAAGAACTGCTGCCAGCGGTTGGCCCCGTCCAGGGCCGCAGACTCGTACAGGTCCTGGGGGATGGCCTGCATCGCCGCCAGGTAGATCAGCGCGTTGTAGCCCGTCCAGCGCCAGATGACGATCGACGAGACGGCTACCTGCGAGGGCCACTTCTCGTTCTGCCAGTCGATGGCGTCGATCCCGACGAAGTGCAGCGCCCAGTTGATCATGCCGTAGTCGCGCCCGAAGAGCAGCACGAACACCAGCGAGGCGGCCGCGATCGAGGTCGCGTACGGCGCGAGCATCACGACCCGGTAGAAGGTCGAGGCGCGCAGCCTGTAGTTGAGGATGTGGGCCAGGCCCATCGCCATCAGAAGCTGCGGGACGGTCGAGATGATCCCGATGGTCAGGGTGTTCTTCGCCGCGTTCCAGAAGAAGTCGTCGTCGAAGATCCGGGTGTAGTTGCGCAGCCCCGCCCACTCCATGTCGGTGGGCGCCGTCAGCTCCACCGTGTGCAGCGAGGCCCAGGCCGTGTAGACCAGCGGGAACAGGCCGAAGGCGACGAAGAGCAGGAAGAACGGGGAGACGAACGCGTACGGGCTCCAGCGGAGGTCCCGCTGCCAGCGCCGGGAGAGGCGGGCGCGGCGCCGCTGCTCCGCCTCCGTGGGTACGGCGGGCGGGCGGCCCGGGGCCGCGCCCCCCTCCTTCGTGGGGGGCGCGGCGGTGTCGTGCCGGGTGGCCATGCCGGTCACTTCTCCAGGTTGTTGTCGATGGTCTTCGTGGCTGTGTTCCAGGCCTCCTCGGCCGACTTGCCCTTCGTCACGAGGATGACGCCGTTGTCGGTCAGACCCTGCTGGATGATCTGGTCCTTCGGGCCGATGACCTGGACCGGGCTGGACTTGGCGGCCTCGGCGAAGATCGTGCCGATCGGGGCGTCACCGGTCATCTCGTTCTTGGCGCCGGTGACCTCGGGGGAGCTGTACGCGGCCTGCGCGCTCGGGAAGCTGCCCTGGACGCTGAACAGCTTGGCCTGCTGCGCGGGCGCGGTCAGCCAGGCGGCCAGCTCCTGCGCCTCCTTCACGTGCTTGCCGTTCTTCGGCACGGTCAGGAAGGAACCGCCCCAGTTGCCGGACTTGGGCGCGACGGCCACGTCCCACTTGCCCTTGGCGTCCGGCTTCGACTTGCCCTTGATGTAGCCGAGCATCCACGGCGGGCAGGCCATCGCGGCGAACTTCACGTTGGCGATCGTCTGGTCCCAGGTCGGCTGGAACTGCGTCTGGGCGCCGATCAGCCCCTTCTTGGCCGCGTCCGCGGTCAGGTCGAAGGCGGCCTTGACGGCGGGGTTCGTCTTGTAGATGACCTTGCCGGAGGAGTCGTAGAACTTCTCCTTCTCACTGCTGAGAACAGCGTTCAGCAGACCACCGGGGGAGTCCCAGAAGGTGGTGCCCTTCGGCGCCTTCTTCTGGTACCGCTCGCCGACGCTGACGAGCTTGCTCCAGTCGCCGGACCACAGCTTGCCGACCTCCGCGCGGTCGGTGGGCAGGCCGGCCGCCTGGAAGAGGTCCTTGCGGTAGCAGACCGCCATCGGGCCGACGTCGGTGCCGAGGCCGATCGTCTGACCGTCCTTGGTGGTGGCCTGCGCCCACTTCCAGTCGAGGAAGTCGCTCTTGTTCACGCCGGAAACCTTGGAGAGGTCCGTGAGCTTGGCCGCCTGGGTGCTGACGACCTCGGCGATGTTGCCGACCTCGACGCCCTGGATGTCCTGCAGACCGCTGCCGGTGGTGAGGTGGTTGACGAGCGCCGGGTAGTAGTTCTCGTTCCGCTCGGTGACGTTCTCGGTGATCTTGATGTTGGGGTGGAGCTTCTCGTACTCGGTGTAGAGGCCGGCCTCCTTGAAGCCGAAGGTGCCGAAAAGACCGAGGCTGATCGTCGTCTTGCCGCTGCCACCCCCGTCCGACGGCGAACCGGACTTGTCTCCGCCGTCGTCGGCACAGCCGGCCAGCAGCCCGGCGCCCAGCACGGCGACGGCCGTGAGGGCTATCGCCTTGTGGCCGGATCGGGTACGTGCTCGCATGTCGTCCTCCAGTTGCTCTGACGTGCCGACCCCCCGGCCAACTTCTGTGCTGGGCCCGTGTCTTCTCGCTGCGGCTCGGGCGGGGAACGTGCGGGATGTGTATGGGGCAGGTACTGTGGGAGCGCTCCCACAAGTGATGTGTTGAAGAGTCGTAGGTCCGGGCGGGGGTGTCAAGGGAGCGGACGGCGTCAGACGCGTTCAGTTATCGGGACGTTAACTGGCCGCCGTGCGGGGGGCGCCCCGGGGTGCGTGGCCCGGCGGTCGGCCCCAGCGGCGGTCGCTGAGCCGGACGGGACTGTTACATTCCAGGCCAGGCGCGCGACGCGCGGTGCGACGGGAGGCGACCATGACAGGCCACGGAACGCGGGGCCGGAGTGGCCGGCGGCCGACTCTTGAGGAGGTCGCCGCACGGGCCGGCGTGGGCCGCGGCACGGTCTCCCGGGTGATCAACGGCTCACCCCGGGTGAGCGACGCGACGCGCGCGGCCGTCGAGGCGGCGGTCGCGGAGCTGGGGTACGTGCCGAACACGGCGGCCCGGGCGCTGGCCGCGAACCGTACGGACGCGATCGCGCTCGTCGTCCCCGAGCCGGAGACGCGGTTCTTCGCGGAGCCGTACTTCTCGGACATGGTGACGGGTGTCGGGGCCGCGCTGTCGGACACCGAGATGCAGCTGCTGCTGATCTTCGCGGGCAGCGACCGGGAGCGGCGCAGGCTGGCGCAGTACCTGGCGGCGCACCGGGTGGACGGCGTCCTGCTGGTCTCCGTCCACGCGGACGACCCGCTGCCCGACCTGCTCGCCCAGCTGGAGATCCCGGCGGTGATCAGCGGCCCCCGCTCCGCCTCGGAGACCCTGCCGTCGGTGGACTCGGACAACTACGGCGGCGGCCGCTCGGCGGTCGAGCACCTGATCGCCCGGGGCCGCGCCCACATCGCGACGATCACCGGCCGGCTCGACGTGTACGGCGCCCAGCGGCGCATCGACGGCTACCGGGACGCGCTGCGGGACGCGGGTCGTGCGGTGGACGAGGCCCTGATCCTGCCCGGTGACTTCACCGAGGAGGGCGGCCGGCGTGCCATGACGGAACTGCTGGCCCGCCGCCCGGACCTGGACGCGGTGTTCGCGGAGTCGGACGTGATGGCGGCGGGCGCGCGCCAGGTGCTGCGGGAGGCGGGCCGTCGCATCCCGGACGACGTGGCACTCGTGGGGTACGACGACTCGGCGATCGCCCGCCACATGGACCCGCCGCTGACGAGCGTGCGCCAGCCGATCGAGGAGATGGGCCGGGCGATGATCGACCTGCTCCTGGACGAGATAGCGGACCGCCGTCCGGTCGCCTCCCGGACACTGGACCGGCGGCAGGTGGTGCTGCCGACGGAGCTGGTGGCGCGGGACTCGTCCTGACGCGCCCGAAGTCGGCGCCCGTGCCCGCGCGCAGGGGTCGTGCGCAGAAGCCGCACGCTGGGCTGCGCGGAGAAGCCGCACGCTGGGCTGTGCGGAGAGGCCGCATGCTGGGCTGTGCGGAGAGGCCGCATGCTGGGCCGTGCGGAGAAGCCGTGCGCAGGGGCCGCGCACAGACGTGCCGCGCGGACTGCGACCATGGGACGTATGCGAAAAGGCGGTGCGATACGGGCAGTCGTGGTGGCGGCGTGCGGCGTGCTGACGATGTCCCTTGCGGCGTGCGGGAGTTCTGATCACCGGCGCGCCTCCGCGGCCGGCGGCCAGGCGGACCGCGCCTCGCGGCAGAAGACGGACACGACACGCGTACCCGGCATCGGCGACCGGCTGTGGCAACGCGTGCCGACCGACTCCCGCCAGGTGGTCGCCGTCTACGGCGCGGGCCGGAACTCGCCCGACTCGACTGTCGCGCTCTTCACCAAGCAGGGCTCCACCTGGAAGCAGGAACGTTCCTGGGCGGCGCACAACGGGAGGAAGGGCTGGACGACCGACCATCACGAGGGCGACCAGCGCAGCCCGGTAGGCGTGTTCACGCTGAGCGACGCGGGCGGAGTGCTCGACGACCCGGGAGCCAAGCTGCCGTACACCAGGTCCGCGTCGTTCCAGGCACCCCACACCTGGAGCAAGTCCTACTGGCACGACTTCGACTACGTCATCGCCATCGACTACAACCGGGTCAAGGGCACTGCACCCGATGACCCGACCCGGCCGCTGGGACAGTCGAAGGGCGGCGACATCTGGCTGCACATGGACCACGGCAGCGGCACATCGGCGTGCGTGAGCCTGTCCGAGTCGGCGATGCGGTACCTGCTGCGCACCCTCGACCCGAAGCAGCACCCGGTCGTGGTGATGGGCGACAAGACGGAGCTGGACGCCTGACGGAGCGTCTGACCGGGCCTGCGGCGGAGCCTCCGGCGGGGCTCCCGCTCGGATAACCGATGGCCCCGGCGGGAACAGGCCCGGCACAGTGAGGCCATGGCGACCTCCGAAGCCGGGTTCATGCCCGGCCTGAAGCTGTCCGCGATCCTGTACGAGGAGGCCGTAGGGCCGGTACTCCGCGAGGCCTTCCCGGGACTGCGGTACGCGGCGGCGCGGATCGGCAGCGGTTCCGAGGTGCTGGGCTTCGACACGCCCCGCTCGGCGGATCACGAGTGGGGACCCCGGCTGGAGCTCTTCCTCACGGCCGAGGACCGCGCCCGGCACGGCGACGGCATCCGCCGCCTGCTGGCCGAACGGCTGCCGAAGCAGCTGCGCGGCTGGCCCACCCACTTCCAGGAGAGCGACGACCCGCTGGACCCGGTCGGACGCATGCGGCTGACCGACGGGCCGGTCAACCACCGTGTCGACGTGCACGACGTCGAGGGCTGGCTGGCAGAGCGGCTCGGGCTGCGCTCGGCCGGCCCGGAACCGGGCGTGCGCGCATGGCTGGCGATGTCCCAGCAACGGCTCGCCGAGACCACCGGCGGCGCGGTGTTCCACGACGGGCTCGGCACCCTCACCGCCGCGCGGCGCCGGCTGGCCTGGTACCCGGAGCAGGTGTGGCGGTATCTGCTGGCGTGCCAGTGGCAGCGCATCTCGCGGGAAGAGGCGTTCGTGGGACGCTGCGCGGAGGTCGGCGACGACATCGGCTCCGCCGTCACGGCCGCCCGCCTCGTACGGGACCTGATGCGGCTGTGCCTGCTGCTGGAACGCCGGTACGCCCCCTACGGCAAATGGCTCGGCAGCGCGTTCGGCCGGCTGCCGGTGGCCGCGTCGCTTACTCCGTCACTGCGCGGTGCGCTTGCGGCGACGGACCACCCTGCCCGGGAAGGGCACCTGTGCGACGCGTACGAAGCGGTCGCTTCCCTGCAGAACGCCTCCGGACTGACCACCCCGGTGGACCCGAGGCCCCGCCCCTACCACGCGCGCCCGTTCCTCGTCCTGCGCGCCGAGCGCTTCGCACAGGCCCTGGCCCGCACGGTCACGGACCCGGATCTTCGTGGTCTGCCCCTGGTCGGAGGCGTGGACCAGTGGGCGGACAGCACCGACCTGCTCGGCCGGCACCGTGTCCTTCGGGCGGCGACGGACGCCCTCGGAGAAGAGCCGTGAAAGCAGTTCAGCCGGTGACCTGCTCCCACAGGCCACCGGCTGACTACGAAGGGTGAGTGACGGGACTCGAACCCGCGACATCCTGGACCACAACCAGGTGCTCTACCAGCTGAGCTACACCCACCATGACCGGTGTTTTCGCAGTGGTTTCCCCTACCGGCCGAGAAAAAGTGTACAGGGTCCGAAGGGGTGCTCGCGCCAGCGTTTCCCCGGCGTCGCGCGTGGCGCCCCGTCGGGCCCCGCCGAGGCCGCTACCGAGCGGGCAGCACGTGCTTGGCGGCGATCGCGCGCGCCGTGTCGGAGTCGGGGCCCGGCTGCGGTACGAAGATCGCCTCCCGGTAGTAGCGCAGCTCGGCGATCGACTCGCGGATGTCGGCCAGCGCCCGGTGGTTGCCGTTCTTCTCCGGACTGTTGAAGTACGCCCGCGGGTACCAGCGCCGGGCCAGCTCCTTGATCGAGCTGACGTCCACGATCCGGTAGTGCAGGTAGTCCTCCAGCGTCGGCATGTCGCGGGACAGGAAGCCGCGGTCCGTGCCGACGGAGTTGCCGCACAGGGGGGCCTTGCCCGGTTCCTTGACCCACTCCCGTACGTAGGTCAGGACCTGCTCCTCGGCGTCGGCGAGCGTCGTGCCGGCCGCCAGTTCGTCGAGCAGTCCCGAGGCGGTGTGCATCTGACGCACCACCTCCGGCATCGTCTCCAGTGCCGCGTCCGGCGGCCGGATCACGATGTCCACCCCCTCGCCGAGTACGTTCAGCTCGGAGTCGGTGACCAGCGCTGCCACCTCGATGAGCGCGTCGTCGGACAGCGAGAGTCCGGTCATCTCGCAGTCGATCCACACCATGCGATCGTTCATGTGTCCCACCTTATGGCCCGGGCGTGGCATGCGGACCGCCCGTGCATGTGACCTGTGCACGGGCGGACACGGCGACGGGCGGGACCGGGGGTCGTACGACTCCCGGTCCCGCCCGTACTCGCCGCCGTGCCGGCGCACGCCGGTGCGCCGGCACGGCGGTGGTGCTACGGCGCGCTGCGCTGCCCGGGCACGCTCGAGCGGCCCGCCGCGTACAGCTCGGGCACGTGCCTGCCCGGGTGGTCCGGGGACAGGGGCGCCGAGGGACCGATCCCGTTCGTCGCAGCCGTCCGGCGGGTCTGCATCGGGACCTGGGCGGACTCGGGCGCGGCCTGCGGCGGGGGCGGGCCGCCGGAGCTCTCGGCGTCCGCCTGCCGGTCGCTCTGCGGGCGGCGCGCCCGGTACGCGGCCCGATAGGCAGCGGGCGACGAGCCGAGCTGGCGCCGGAAGTGGCCGCGCAGCGCGACCGGCGAACGGAAGCCGCAGCGCCCGGCGACCTCGTCGACCGAGTAGTCGGAGGTCTCGAGCAGCCGCTGTGCCTGCAGCACCCGCTGGGTGATCAGCCACTGCAGCGGCGCGCTGCCGGTGAGCGAGCGGAAGCGCCGGTCGAACGTCCGCCGGCTCATGTACGCGCGCGCCGCCAGCGTCTCCACGTCGAACTGCTCGTGGAGGTGCTCCAGCGCCCAGGCGACGACCTCCGCGAGCGGGTCGGCGCCGATCTCCTCGGGTAAAGACCGGTCGAGATAGCGCTCCTGGCCTCCGCTGCGGCGCGGCGGGACCACCAGGCGCCGGGCGAGCGCGCCCGCCGCCTCGTTGCCGTGGTCCGTGCGCACGATGTGGAGGCACAGGTCGATGCCGGCCGCCGTACCGGCCGACGTCAGGACGTCCCCGTCGTCCACGAACAGCTCGCGCGGGTCGACGTGCACCGACGGATAGCGCTTGGCCAGGGTCGGTGCGTACATCCAATGTGTGGTGGCCGGCCGTCCGTCCAGCAGCCCGGCGGCGGCCAGTACGAAGGCGCCGGTGCACAGCCCCACGATGCGGGCGCCCTCCTCGTGCGCCCGGCGCAGCGCTTCGAGCGCCTCCTCCGGTGGCGGAGAGGTGATCGACCGCCAGGCCGGCACCACGACGGTGCCCGCCCGCGAGATCGCCTCCAGCCCGTACGGCGCGCTCAGTTCCAGGCCCCCTGTGGTCCGCAGCGGGCCTTCCTCGCCGGCCGCCACCAGCAGGCGGTAGCGCGGCACTCCGGCGTCCTGGCGGTCAATCCCGAACACCGAAAGCGGAATGGAACTCTCGAAGATGGGGCCGCCGCTGAACAGCAGCACCGCGACGATCTCCTTGCGGCGTCGCCCGGACAGCTTCCGGGCCGCGGCGTCCGGCGCGGCAGTTGAGTCATGGCTCATCCTGCTAAGCCCCCCTCGGTGGTCGCGGCTCCTCGGTTGTGTCGCTCCTGCACGTTTCCCCTCGGTCCTGCACGAGTCCCCCGCCGTAGACAGTCATGATCGAATCTACTGTGTCGCGCGGTGCCGGCGTGACCAGTTCACCATCCGGCACATTGTCGACATGGCAACTTGGCGTGAAGCATTCGATCACGAAGGGTTGCACTCGTGGAGCGTGCAGGGAAGTGCGCCTCGTCCCGGTGGCCAATCCCCGTAGGGTGCGCGCGCCGTCCGGGACCCTTTCGGCGCAGGTCGAACGGGGGGTGGGGGGCCGTTCCACGGTGTGATGCACGAGATTGAGAAGTTGGCTGAAAAGATACGGGCGCGTGCGCGGAAACCGGTCAGTCGACCGGAGTGTTTCCACCACCGTGACGTCCGCCTCTGCGCGCCCCCGCTCCGGTCCGGCTGTGGCGTCCTCGGCGCGGTGCGATCTCCTCGGCGCGCAGGCGCGCGGCACCCCGCTCCGACTGCCGGAGCAGCGCGCGGCAGGCCGCGGTGACGGCGGTGAGGCCGAGGGCGGTGCTGATGGCGGCGGCGAGGGAGACGCCGTAGCAGACGAGGACGGTGGGGACGAGGACGCAGCAGAAGGCGGCCCAGCGGATCACGTCGCTCGCGGTGTCCGGCGCGGGGCGGTTCTGGGCGGCGGTGCGGGGTGCGGGCACGGGGCGCTCCCTGGGGCGGGGGGTCGCCCTGTTCAACGCGGGTCCGACCCGTCGGTCACTGCGGCGCCCCGGGGCGGCGGCCACGTAGCGCGTACCGCCCCAGAGGAAACGCCGTGCAAACCGCCTGTACGGGGCAGCAACCATTGCGTTACGGGCGTTCCCTCGTGCATGCTCCCTGGAACCCCGTGCAGCCTGTGCGGGATCTGGGCTAAGGAGGCGTGCCGCCGTACCCTTGGGGGTATGGGGACGGGAAGACGATTCCCGGACACAGCTCCGCCGCACACCGTCGTCCCCGACAAAGGATCACATCGCCGAGACAGCCATGGCCGGTCACGAATTCTCCGAACCCGCGGACCGCAAGCGGCCGGTCGCCGACCCGACGGCGACCGATCCCCTGGCGGCCGAAGAGCCACGCCCTTCGTGCGATCCCGCGTTCAAGCACGGCGTTGTCGTCGGCTTCGACGGCTCCACCTCCAGCGAACGCGCCCTCGCGTATGCGATCGGCATGGCGTACCGCTCCGGGTCGGGCCTGATCATCGTCCATGTCGCCAACCGGCTGCCCACCACGGTGTGGGCGGGCTGCGAGCCGCCGGTCTTCGTGGACGTGCCGGACCACCGCACGGAGGTTCTGGGTCTGGAGCTGGCCTGCGCGGATCATCTCGCCGACGTGCCCTGGATCCTGGTCGAGCGCGGCGGTGACATCTGCCACGAACTCGAAGAGGTGGGCCGGGAGTACGAGGCGGACGCGATCGTCGTCGGCTCCACGCACGGCATCGTCGGCCGCATCTTCGGCTCGGTCGCCGGCCGCCTCGCCAAGCGCGCCCAGCGCCCGGTGATCGTCATTCCCTGAGCTGTCGCTCCGCGCGGGCCCCTGGTTCGACCATCGGGGTGCCCGTGCGGTCGTACGCCGACTGCGGGGCGTGCGTGGTTGCGCGCGCCGTTCCCTGCGCCCCTTGCGGGGCGCGATTTACAGCCACCGCACGCCCCCGGCGCGCACTCCCGCCGTTGTGATTCCGCAACTCCCCGTTGGCCCAGGTGAGATGCGCCGTGGGTAGCGCCGGTCTCCTTTCCGGATCCCCTCAACTTCTTCGTTCGCAGAGGTGTTTGTGCCCTTGTGAAGGGCATATATCGGTCACCGCGCACCGTACACGCAGGACAAGAAGGGAGCCCGCCGTGGACAACGACGTCTCTGCGGGAGGCACCACCACCATCGTCGGCCGGCTGGCGCTCGGCGTCACGCTGCTGGCCTTCGGGCTCGGATCCACCAAGGTCATCGACGGCGTGACGACGGCCGACGCCGTGTCACTGGCCCACTATGTCGGCGGCGTGGCCCTGTTCGTCGCCGGCCTGCTCGCCTTCCGCGACCGTGACACCGCCACGGGCACCGCCTTCTCGGCGCTCGGCGCCCTGTGGTTCACCTGGGCCGTCACGGCCGGCAACCAGATGTCCGACCACGCCGCCGGACTCTTCCTCCTGCTGTTCGCCCTGGTCACCCTGAGCCTGGCGCTCGGAGCGTCCGGCGGCCTGCTCGACCAGGGCACCTACGGGCTGTTCTTCGTCTCGCTGCTGCTGCTCGCCATCGGCCGCCTCGCAGGCAACGACGCGCTCGGCAAGGTCGGCGGCTGGTTCGCCGTGGCGGCGGGAGCGGTGGCCTGGTACGCGGCGACCGCGGCCCTCGCCCACTGGCCCACCACCCTTCCGCGACGCGCTGCCGGCCGGGGGGTGACGGCCGCCGGCTGAGGCAGCGACCGGGCCGGGGTATGGGCGGCCCCGGCCCCCTGAAGGAGCAACCCCCTGTGGTGGTGGCACACAGGGGGTTGCTGACGCTCAGGCCCGGCCTGCCGGGAGGCAGTTGGGCCGCAGGCAGCCGGTCGGCGGGCAGTTGGGCCGCAGGCAGTCGGCTGACGTGCAGCCGGTCGGCAGGCAGTCGGTCGGCAGGAGGCCGGTCGACCGGCTGCACGTCGGCAGGGAGTCGTTCGCGACTACTCGACCGTCACGGACTTCGCCAGGTTCCGCGGCTTGTCGATGTCCCGGCCCAGCGCCAAGGCCGTGTGGTAGGCGAGGAGTTGGAGCGGAATGCCCATCAGGATCGGGTCCAGCTCGTCCTCGTTCTTCGGCACCACGACCGTGTGGTCCGCCTTCTCCTGCTCCTGGTGCGCCACCGCGAGGATCTTGCCGCTGCGGGCCTTGATCTCCTCCATGGCCGCGCGGTTCTTCTCCAGCAGGTCGTCGTCCGGCACGATCGCGACCGTCGGCAGGGCCGGCTCGATCAGCGCCAGCGGACCGTGCTTCAGCTCGGAGGCCGGGTAGGCCTCGGCGTGGATGTAGGAGACCTCCTTCAGCTTCAGCGAGGCCTCACGGGCCACCGGGTAGCCGCGCACGCGCCCGATGAACAGCATCGAACGGGCGTCCGCGAACTGCTCCGCCAGCTTCTTGATCTCCTCCTCCTGCTTCAGGATCTCGGAGATCTGCTCCGGCAGCTTCCGCAGGCCCTCGATGATCCGCTTGCCGTCGCGGACGGACAGGTCGCGGGTGCGGCCCAGGTGCAGTGCCAGCAGCGCGAAGGCCACCGTCGTGTTCGTGAAGCACTTGGTGGACACCACGCACACCTCGGGCCCCGCGTGGACGTACATGCCGCCGTCCGCCTCACGCGCGATCGCCGAGCCGACCACGTTGACGATGCCCAGCACCCGCGCGCCCTTGCGCTTCAGCTCCTGCACGGCCGCCAGCACGTCGTACGTCTCACCGGACTGCGACACCGCCACGTACAGCGTGTCGGGGTCCACGACGGCGTTGCGGTAGCGGAACTCCGAGGCGGGCTCGGCGTCGGCCGGGATACGGGCCAGCTCCTCGATCATCTGGGCGCCGATCATGCCCGCGTGGTACGAGGTGCCGCAGCCGAGGATCTTCACACGGCGGATCTGCCGCGCCTCGCGGGCGTCCAGGTTCAGGCCGCCCAGGTGCACGGTGGAGAACCGGTCGTCGATGCGGCCGCGCAGCACCCGGTCCACGGCGTCGGCCTGCTCGTGGATCTCCTTGTGCATGTAGGTGTCGTGGCCGCCCATGTCGTACGACTCGGCCTCCCACTCCACGGTGGTCGGCTCGGCCGTCGTACGGGTGCCCTCGGTGGTGTAGGTGCGGAAGTCGTCGGCCTTCAGCGTCGCCATCTCGCCGTCGTCCAGCGTCACTATCTGGCGGGTGTGGGCGACGAGGGCGGCGACGTCGGAGGCGACGAACATCTCCTTCTCGCCGATGCCGAGCACGACGGGGGAGCCGTTGCGGGCCACCACGATCCGGTCCGGGAAGTCGGCGTGCATCACGGCGATGCCGTACGTGCCCTCCACCAGCCGCAGCGCCTGGCGGACCTTCTCCTCCAGCGTCTCGGCCTGGGAGCGGGCGATGAGGTGGGTGAGGACCTCGGTGTCGGTCTCGGAGAGGAACTCGACGCCGTCCGCCTCCAGCTTCTTCCTCAGCTCGGAGGCGTTGTCGATGATGCCGTTGTGGACGACGGCGACCTTGTTGTCGGCCGACAGGTGCGGGTGCGCGTTGACGTCGGAGGGGGCGCCGTGGGTGGCCCAGCGGGTGTGGGCGATGCCGGTGGTGCCCTTGAAGCGCGCGGGGACCTTGGCCTCCAGGTCGCGGACCCGGCCCTTGGCCTTGACCATCCTCAGGCCCGCCGACTTCGGCGAGGTGATGACGATGCCCGCCGAGTCGTAGCCGCGGTACTCCAGCCGCTGCAGACCCTCCAGCAGGAGCGGGGCCACATCGCGCTTACCGATGTATCCGACGATTCCGCACATATGTTTCCTTAAGTCCCTTTTGACCCCGTCTGGATGGGGCGGTCGTCCGTGGCTCGGCCCTGTGGACTCAGCCGTAGACGATGCGCCGCAGTTGCCGGAGCGTGAGCTCGGGCGGTGCCACCGCGCGATACTTCAGGTCCGCCTCGATCCGTTCGAAGATCGACGCGTTCACCAGCCCATGGCCCTGCAGTTCGCGGTGGCGGCGACGGACGAACTCCTCGGTCGTCTCGTCGAAGTAGGCGAGCACGTCCTGGACCACGCGCAGCGCCTCGCCCCGGTTCAGGGGCGTGGTTCGCGTCAGGTGATCAACAAGTTCGTCGTGCACCCGGTAGATCCTGAGGTAAGAGCGCCGGAATCGCAAGAATCGTGCCCGATTTCGGGCAGATGCCTGTTGAAGTTCTTATGGGGTCCCGTTCGACGGCTGTCCATCCTGTGTCCTGCGCCACGTTGATTGTGTGGAGGAAGTTCTGGCCACATGGACATACCTCGTATGGGAGTACCGGAGAAGCTCGCGGCCCGCATGAGCATGGCGGAGCAGCACGAGTACCTGCGCGCGAGATTCTCCCGGCGCACGATGATCAGAGGCGGAGCCGTCACCCTGGGCGCCGTCGCCGGTGGCGCATTCGTACCGGGTGCCACCGCCCAGGCCGCCGTCCCGACCCAGAGCACCGCCCCCGCCGTCGAGAGCGTCGACGGCGCCCTCGTCGCCCCCTTCGGGCGCCACCTCGCCTTCGGCAACGACCCGCGCACCGAGATCACCGTCTCCTGGCAGGTCCCGGTCGCCGTGAAGAACCCGTTCATCCGGATCGGCGCCCACCCCTGGGACCTGTCCCGCAAGATCCCCGCCGAGGTCCGCACCCTCCACACCCCGGCGGGCGTCGGCGCGAGCGGCGACCACACCCAGTACTACCTGCACGCCAAGCTCACCCACCTGCGCCCCGGCAGGACGTACTACTACGGCGTCGGCCACGAGGGCTTCGACCCGGCCGAGCGCCACCTGCTCGGCACCCTCGGCACCTTCACCACCGCCCCCGCGCACAAGGAGCCGTTCACCTTCACGGCCTTCGGCGACCAGGGCGTCAGCTACCACGGCCTGGCCAACGACAGCCTGATCCTCGGCCAGGACCCGGTCTTCCACCTGCACGCCGGCGACATCGCCTACGCCGACCCGTCCGGCGCCGGCAAGACCGCCGACACCGGCTTCGTCTCGCGGGTGTGGGACCAGTTCCTCGCCCAGACCGAGTCGGTCGCCAAGTCCGTGCCGTGGATGGTCTCCTACGGCAACCACGACATGGAGGCCTGGTACTCGCCCAACGGCTACGGCGGCGAGGAGGCCCGCTTCACGCTCCCCGACAATGGGCCGGACAAGAAGAACCTGCCGGGCGTGTACTCCTTCGTCTACGGCAACACGGCGATCATCTCGCTGGACCCGAACGACGTCTCCTTCGAGATCCCGGCCAACCTCGGCATCTCCGGCGGCACCCAGACCACGTGGTTCGAGGCGCAGCTGAAGAAGTACCGCGCTTCGAAGGACGTCGACTTCATCATCGTGTTCTTCCACCACTGCGCGTACTGCACCTCCACGGCGCACGCCTCGGAGGGGGGCGTGCGACAGGAGTGGGTGCCGCTGTTCGAGAAGTACACCGTGGACCTGGTCATCAACGGCCACAACCACCAGTACGAGCGCACCGACGTCATCAAGGGCAACACGGTCGCCAAGAAGCTGCCGATCGGCGAGACGGCGTACCCCGAGACCGAGGGTGTCGTCTACGTGACGGCGGGCGCGGCGGGCCGCAGCCTGTACGCGTTCTCCGCGCCGGACTCCTACGAGGGGCACCTGAACGAGCGGGACTCCGTGGCCTCGTTCATCAACACCAAGGACGGCAAGGTCAACGAGACCGTCGCCTGGTCCCGGGTGCGCTACCTCAACTACTCGTTCCTGCGCGTGGACGTCGAGCCCGCGTCGAGCGGCCACTACGCCAAGCTGAAGGTCTCGGGCATCGCCGAGACCGGTGACCGCATCGACCACTTCACGGTGGCGCGCCGGGCTAAGTAGCGAGACCTCGACGAGCAGGCGGTCCTCACATCCTCTTGAGGACCGCCTGTTTGGCCATCGCGAACTCCTCGTCGGTGAGCACCCCTTCGCGGTGCAGCTCGCCCAGCTCCCGCAGCCGCCGCAACAGGGCGTCGTGCTCGTTCTCCGCGGCATCCCGCGCGGACGCGGACAGCTCCTTCAGCAGTGGTACGGCGTCCAAGGGCGCCGCCGGGTGCGGCAGCCGGGCCTGGACGGCCGCCGCGACGAGCGCCATCAGCGGGTCCTTCCTGAAGCCCCGCAGCTCCACCGAGTTGGGGTCGTACTTCGGCGGAGCCTTGGTCGCCGCTCCGCGCACGGTGAAGCGGAGGCAGCCGTTCTCCAGACCGACCGCCGGCTGCCACTCCACGGCGGTGATGTCGGCGACCGGCAGTGTGCGCGCGCCCGCGGCCTGCTTCGCGTCCTCCGTCTTCCAGTTCCACTCCAGGCGTACCTGCTCGCCGTCGAAGCTCGCCGTGCCGTCCCCGGCCGACACGGACAGCGGGACGGAGGGGCCGGGCAGCAGATAGCGGTCGACCGGCTCGGTGGGCACCTGGGCCAGCGCCAGCGCGTCCCGCACCTCGTCCGCCACGTACTCGGCGACGCCGTAGCGGTCGGACTCGACGGTCAGCTGGTACGGGTCGTCGGAGTCCTTCAGCCTGCGGCCGGTCGCCTGCAGCAGGGGACAGGCGCCGTCGCGCAGCCGCAGCCTGAGCCGTCCGGCCTTCTTCCCCTGCTCGAACGAGATGCCCGCCAACGCCTCGAGCGGAACGGTCAGTTCACCCAACGTGCGACGGAACAGCCCGACGCTCTTGTCACGACCCGGGGTCAACCGTAAGGCGTCACCGTCGAAACTCCACGTACCGTCCTTCTGGATGATTTCCGCCATGCCGGGGATTGTTCCACCCCGTTCGCGAGAGAGTGGTCTATACCCATCGGGGCCGGAGCCGACCGGCCCGTGGCACCTCGTGGAAGGGAGCGCATGTGACACAGCACCACAGAACGCCCCGCCTCCTCGGCACCCTGCTGCTCGTCGCGGCGGCGGGGCTGTCCGTCACCGCCGCGGCACCCGCCCCGGCCGCCCGCACCGCCACCCCCCTCGACCGGGTGGTCCCGGCGCCCGCCTCGGTCCACCCCGGCGGAGCTCCGTACCAGATCACCCCCGCCACCCGCATCCGCGTGGACGACTCCGGCCCGGTCCGCCGCATCGGCGGCTACCTCGCCGACGTCCTGCGGCCCTCGACCGGCTACCGGCTGCCGGTCACCACGCACGGCACCGGCGGCATCCGCCTCCGGCTCCAGGACGGCCCGTACGGCGCCGAGGGCTACCGCCTCGACAGCGGCCCCCGAGGCGTCACCCTCACCGCCCGCGAGCCCGCCGGCCTCTTCCACGGCGTGCAGACGCTGCGTCAGCTCCTGCCCGCGGCCGTGGAGAAGAAGACCGTGCAGCACGGCCCCTGGCCGGTCGCGGGGGGCACCGTCACGGACACCCCGCGCTACGCCTACCGCGGCGCGATGCTCGACGTCGCCCGGCACTTCTTCAGCGTCGCCCAGGTCAAGCGCTTCGTCGACGCCCTGGCCCTCTACAAGGGCAACGCTCTGCACCTGCACCTGAGCGACGACCAGGGCTGGCGCATCGCCATCGACTCCTGGCCCCGCCTGGCGACCTACGGAGGCTCGACCGAGGTCGGCGGCGGCCAGGGCGGCTACTACACCAAGGCCGACTACCAGGAGATCGTCCGCTACGCCGCGTCGCGCTACGTCGAGGTCGTCCCCGAGATCGACATGCCCGGCCACACCAACGCCGCCCTCGCCTCCTACGCGGACCTGAACTGCGACGGCACGGCACCCCCGCTGTACACCGGCACCGACGTCGGCTTCAGCTCGCTGTGCGTGCGCAAGCAGGTGACGTACGACTTCGTGGACGACGTCATCCGTGAACTCGCCGCCCTCACACCGGGCCGCTACCTCCACATCGGCGGTGACGAGGCGCACTCCACCAGCCACGACGACTACGTGAAGTTCATGGACCGCGTGCAGCCGATCGCCGAGCGGTACGGCAAGACGGTGATCGGCTGGCACCAGCTGACCGGGGCGCACCCGGTCAAGGGCGCGCTCGCACAGTACTGGGGGCTCGACAGCACCAGCGCCGCCGAGAAGGCCCAGGTCGCCGAGGCCGCGCGCAACGGCACCCGGCTGATCCTGTCCCCGGCCGACCGGATCTACCTCGACATGAAGTACACCGCCGACACACCGCTCGGGCAGGACTGGGCCGGGCTGGTCGAGGTGCGCCGCTCCTACGACTGGGACCCGGGCGCCTACCTCCCCGGCGCGCCCGCCTCCGCGATCGCCGGAGTCGAGGCACCGCTGTGGACCGAGACGATCGTCACGGACCACGACATCGACTGGATGACCTTCCCGAGGCTGCCGGGCGCCGCCGAACTGGGCTGGTCACCGGCGGCCAAGCACGACTGGGACACCTACCGGGTGCGGCTCGCGGCCCAGGCACCACGCTGGGACGCCCTCGGCATCGCCTACTACCGCTCGCCTCAGATCCCCTGGCCGACGCGCTGAACCGAGGCGAACCGGCCGAACCGAGGCGAACCGGCCGAACCGAGCCGAACCGGCTGAAACGGCCGAAACTGACCGAACCGAGCCGAAAGGCCGACGGGCACCCCGGTGGACCGTACACCGGGGTGCCCGCCCGTCTGCCACCGCGGACTACAGGCCCGCGATCGGGTTCTTCAGGGTCCCGGCCAGTTGCAGCGCCCCCGACGGGTCCGCCAAGTCCACCATCTGCTTGTTGTTCCGCAGTTGCAGCCGGTTGAGGCAGGACAGGGCGAACTCCGGGGCGAACAGGTCGTACTGGCGGAACCTTTCGGCGAGCTGCGGGTTCGCGTCCTGGTACTCGTGGGCGACCTCCGCGACCGTGCGCCAGAAGTCCTCCTCCTCGAGGATCCCCTCGGTGGCGAGGTGCGCCGCGACGAAGCGGAAGAAGCAGTCGAAGACGTCCGTGAAGACCGACAGGAGCTTCTTGTCCTCCGGGACCTCCACGCGGATCCGCGCCACCTCCGGCGGCAGCACCGCCTCCGGGTCCATGACCGCGATCTCCTCCGCTATGTCCTTGAAGATCGCGCGCTGTACGACGCCGTCCTTCAGGACGAGGATGACGTTCTCGCCGTGCGGCATGAACACCAGGTCGTAGGCGTAGAAGCTGTGCAGCAGCGGGGTGAGGTAGGCCCGCAGATAGTGCCGCAGCCACTCCCTCGGCGGGAGCCCCGAGCGCTCGATCAGCGCCCCCGCGAAGGACGCGCCCTCGTGGTCGACATGGGCGAGGGACGCCATGGTGGCCAGGGTCTCGCCGTCCTGGAGTGAGGGCACCGGGCTCTCCCGCCACAGGGCCGCGAGCATCTTCCGGTACGGGGAGTAGCGGTCGGTGGCGGCCTCGTACTCCAGGTGGCGGTAACCGACGGCCGCGCGCTCCCGGGTGATCGTCAGGCCCGTCGACTTCAGCACCGGGTCGTTCTCGATCAGCCGGGCCAGCCAGTCGTTGATCGCCGGGGTGGCCTCCATGTACGCGGCCGACAGCCCACGCATGAAGCCCATGTTGAGCACGGACAGGGCGGTTTTGACGTAGTGCTTCTCCGGGTGCGAGGTGTTGAAGAAGGTCCGTATGGACTGCTGCGCCAGGTACTCGTCGTCGCCCTCACCGAGGCACACCAGGTTCCGGCGGGCGACCTCGGCGGCGAAGGTGACGGTGAGCTTGTTCCACCACTGCCAGGGGTGGACGGGTATGAGGAGGTAGTCGGCCGGGTCCAGGCCCTGGTCGCGCAGGATGCCGTGGAACCGCTCGGCGGTCTCGGCACCCAGCTCCTGCCGGATGAACGACTCGTACTCGAGACCGACCCCCGCCGTGAACGCCGCCCGTGAGCGGTGCGCCGCCAGCCACACCAGCCGCACCGGGCTCGCGGTCTCGGGCGCGTACGACAGGTACTCGTGGATGCCGAAGCCGAGCCGCCCGTTGTTGGCGACGAAGCAGGGGTGGCCCTCCGTCATCCCCGTCTCGATCGCCTGGAACCCGGAGCGGGCCAGTTCCGCCGACGTGACCTGCGGCTTGGCGAGCTTGTAGCAGATGCCGGAGACGGTGGAGGAGATCTCCTCCAGATAGACGGGCAGGATGTCGTCGCTCAGGCCCAGCGACCGCCTGAGCTCGATGAAGAAGTCCGCTGCGGCGAGCGGCAGCTCGGTGCCGTCGCGGTGACGAGTGATCGAGTCGGCATCCACCTGCCAGTGGTCGAGGGCGCGCAGGGTGGCCGTGAAGCGGTAGTGGGTGAGCCCGTCGTCGCTGCGGACGGCGTACCGGCCGTCCTCCTCCCGCTCGGGGGTGATCAGCCGCTCATGGGCGAACTCGGCGAGCGCCTTGCGGATCAGGAGACGGCCCGCCTTCTCCCAGCGCTCGGGGGACAGATGGGCCACGGCGTCGGCGAGGGTCATGCCGCCACCGCCTTCTCGAACCGCTCACGGGTGCAGAAACTCAACAGGGCCTTCTTCTCGGGCTTCTCGATCTCGCGTTCGGGCACGAACCCGACCGCCTCGTTCAGGGCGTGCACGGCCGTGTTGCGCACATCGGGCTCGACGACGACCCGCCGTGTGGCGGGGTCCTCGAACAGGTGCCGCATCACGGCGGTGATGACGGCCCGGGTGAACCCGTGCAGGGGCGTGTCGGTCGGGGCCACCAGGAAGTGCATGCCGACGTCGCCCGGCTCCGGCTCGTACAGCCCGGCCAGCTCCCGGTGGGCCGGGTCGTACCTCTCCATCAGGAAGGCGGGTTCGCCGTCGTGCAGCCCGAGGAGCGCGTGGTGGTGCTCGTCGGCCGCGATCTCCCGGTAGGCGCGCTCCACGTCGCCGACCGTGGCGTCCTGCATCATCCAGAAGGCCGCCTTGGGGTGCGTGACCCAGGCGTGCAGCAGCTCGGCGTCCCGGCCCGGGTCGACGGGGCGGAGGGTGAAGGTGCCGATGTCGACGGTGCTCATACCGCGAACTCCTGGAAGGCGATGGTCTTCTCGACGGGGTAGTACTCGGTGCCGAGCAGCTCCCGGATGATGTACGCGTTCCGGTAGGCGCCCATGCCCAGGTCGGGTGAGGTGATCGAGTGGGTGTGGACGCCGGCGTTCTGCAGGAACACGCCCCGGCCGGTGACGTCGATCGCGTAGTTGCGGGCCACGTCGAAGTTGCCGTGCCGGTCGTAGCGCAGACGGTCGCGGACGGGCCTGAGGAACTCGGGTTCGATGTACTTGTATCCGGTGGCGAGGATCAGGGCCTGGGAGCGCAGCTCGTAGTCCTTCTCCTGCTCCTCCTGGCGGAAGGTGAGGGTGTAGGTGCCGTCCTCGTACGTGGCCCTCGTCAGCGCCGAGTTGGTGAGCAGGCGGGTCGGGACCGGGCCGTCGAGGTTCTTCTGGTACAGCAGGTCGAAGATCTCGTTGATCAGGTCGCTGTCGATGCCCTTGAACAGGCCCTTCTGCTGTTCTGTGAGGCGGTAGCGGGTCCGCTCGGGCAGCGCGTGGAAGTAGTCGATGTACTCGGGGGAGGTCATCTCCAGCGTGAGCTTGGTGTACTCCAGGGGGAAGAAGCGCGGGGAGCGGGTCACCCAGTTGAGCCGGTAGCCGTGGACGTCGATCTCCCCGAGCAGGTCGCGGTAGATCTCCGCGGCGGACTGGCCGCTGCCGACCAGGGTGATCGACTCCTTGGCCTGGAGCCGGTGCCTGTGGTCCAGGTAGCGGGAGTTGTGGATGACGTCACCGCCGAGACCGCGGCAGGGCTCCGGGATGTGGGGAGGGGTGCCGGTGCCGAGGACCAGGTGCCGGGCGCGGTAGGTGCCGCCGTCCTGTGTCCGTACGACGTACACCTCGTCCTGGTCCGCGTACGTCACCTCGGTCACCGTCGTGTTGAAGCGGACGCCGGAGAGCTTCTCGGCGGCCCAGCGGCAGTAGTCGTCGTACTCGACGCGCAGGGGGTAGAAGTTCTCGCGGATGTAGAACGAGTACAGCCTGCCCCGCTCCTTCAGGTAGTTGAGGAAGGAGTACGGGGAGGTGGGGTCGGCCAGGGTGACCAGGTCCGACAGGAACGGGGTCTGGAGGTGGGCGCCCTGAAGGAACATCCCCGAGTGCCACTCGAAGGTGGGCTTCGACTCCAAGAAGACGCCGTCGAGGCCGTCGATCGGCTCGGTGAGGCAGGCGAGGCCGAGGTTGAAGGGGCCGAGCCCGATTCCGACGAAGTCGTACGTCTTCCCGGTGGCTTCAGGACGCGCGGTCAAGGGACTCTCCCAGGTACTGCTCGGCGTGGTCGGCGATCAGATCGAGGACGGTGGCGATGTCGTCCACCGTGGTCTCGGGGTTGAGCAGGGTGAACTTCAGGTAGTGGCGGCCGGCGACCTTGGTGCCCGCCACGACCGCGTCACCGGAGGCGAACAGGGCCTTGCGGGCGTGCAGGTTGGCGCGGTCGATGTCGGCCGGGTCCGTGACGGCGGAGGGGATGTAGCGGAAGACGAGCGTGGACAGCTGCGGTTCGACGACGACGTCGTAGCGCGGGTCGGCGGCGAGCAGCTTCCAGCCCTCGGCCGCCAGGTCGCAGACCTCGTCGAAGAGCTGTCCGATGCCGTCGGCGCCCATCACGCGCAGCGTCATCCACAGCTTGAGGGCGTCGAAGCGGCGGGTGGTCTGCAGCGACTTGTCGACCTGGTTGGGGATGCGTTCCCGCACCGCGCTGTGCGGGTTGAGGTACTCCGCGTGGTAGGTGGCGTGCCGCAGCGTGGCGGCGTCGCGGACCAGGACGGCCGACGAACTCACCGGCTGGAAGAAGGACTTGTGGTAGTCGACGGTGACCGAGTCGGCGCGTTCGATGCCGTCGAGGAGGCCGCGGCGGCGGGGGGAGACCAGCAGTCCGCAGCCGTAGGCCGCGTCCACGTGCATCCAGGTGCCGTACTGGCCGCACAGCTCGGCGATCTCGGGCAGGGGGTCGATGGAGCCGAAATCGGTGGTGCCGGCGGTGGCGACGACGGCCATCGGGATCAGACCGTCCCGGGTGCAGCGCTCCAGCTCGTGGGCGAGGGCGACGGTCTGCATGCGCCGGTCGTGCCCGACGGGGACGGCGACGACGGACTCGGGGCCGAGGCCGAGGAGTTTCGCGGACTTCCTGACGCTGAAGTGGCTGGCCTCGGAGGTGAGGATGCGCAGTCTGGCGAGCGTGTCCGGTGCTCCCCACCCTGCCCGCCCCGGCTTGGCCTCCTCGCGGGCCAGCAGCAGGGCCTGGAGGTTGGACTGGGTGCCGCCGGAGGTGAACACGCCGTCGGCGGCCGGGCCGAGGCCGATCCGCTCGGCGGTCCAGTCGATGAGCCTGCGCTCGATCAGGGTGCCGCCCGCCGACTGGTCCCAGGTGTCGAGGGAGGAGTTGACGGCGGACAGGACGGCCTCGCCGAGCACGGCCGGGATGACGACCGGGCAGTTGAGGTGGGCGAGGTAGCGGGGGTGGTGGAAGTAGACCGCGTCGCGGAGGTAGAGCTCCTCCAGCTCGTCCAGGGCCGCGGTGGTGTCGTGCAGCGGGCGGTCCAGGTCGATCCCGTCGATGCGGGGGGCGAGGGCGTCGACCGTGACGCCGGTGAACGGACGGTCGGTGGTGGCGAGTCGGTCGGCCACCCGCTCCACTCCTTCGGTCACGGAGCGGCGGTAGTGCTCCGCGGTGAGGTCATTGAGCAGGTGCGAGCGCATGTGGGTCCTCCGGTGGGGGAGTCCGGGCGGGACAGCAGAGGGGCGAAGTCGTCTCCGCCATCGGAACTTAGGTTAGCCTAACCTAAGTTCGATCTAGGGAAACTCCGCCCCGTCGTGACCGCCGTCACTGCTGCTCGCGCACCTGCTCCTCGCTCAGCCCGTGCCGCCAGTAGCCGACGAAGGTGACACGCCGCCGGTCGACACCGCGCTCACCGACGAAGTGCCGGCGCAGCTCCCTCACCCGGCCGGCCTCGCCCGCGATCCACACGTACGGGGCCCTCGCGGGCGGGAGTTCGGCGTCCCGCAGTGCGGCGAGAGTCATGGGGGACCTCTCGCCGTCGCGTACGAGCCAGGTGATCTCGGCGTCCGCCCGAGTCACCAGGTCCTGGATGTCACCGGCCTGCCCGACCTCCAGCCAGACCTGGGCGCGCGTGCCCGGGGGCAGCGACTCGAGGATCGCGGAGGCGGCGGGTACGGCGGTCTCGTCGGCCCAGACCACCACCAGGTCGGTGTCCTCGGGCGGACGGAAGCGGATCGCGCGGTTGTCCTCGACGGCCGGACCGAGGAGGACGACCCGGTCACCGGGGGCGGCCCGGGAGGCCCAGCGGGAGGCGGGGCCGGCGGGTGCCGTGGCGGCCGGCTCGATGCCGTGCAGCACGAAGTCGATGTCGATCTCGTCGGGGTCGCGGCGCAGGGCGCGCAGCGTGTACGAGCGCATCACCGCCCGTACGTCGTCCGGGAGTTCGCGCCAGCCGTGCCACCAGTCGTCGCCGAGGTGAAGGGGGATGACGGGCTCCGGCTGACCGGGGTGCGGCAGGAACAGGGACAGGCTCTGGTCGCGTCCGTCGGAGCGGAAGGCGTTCAGGTCGTCTCCGGCGAAGGTGACCCGGACCAGGGACGGGCCGAGCCGCCTCGTCCGTACGACCTGAAGGGAGAAGAAACGGAACGGGGCGGCTACGGCCGTCGTCATGAGTACTCCTGAGCCGTCGTCAGGGAAGGGGCGGGGGAGGGGTGGTTCAGCTGACCTTCTTCGCCGTCTCGATCGCCTTGGCGAGGTCCTCGAGCAGCGGGGCGCACTTGTCGTACGACAGGATGGGCTCGGGGTTGCGGGCGATGACCTGGCCCGCCTTGACCGCGGGGAGCTTCTTCCAGGTCGCCTCGGTGATGTCGGCGGGCTGGATGGCCGAGGTGCGGTTGTCCATCATGATGACGTCGGCCTTGTACTTGTCGACGTTCTCCCAGCTGAGGTTCTCGAACCAGCCTCCGCTCGCCTTCAGCGCGGAGGCGGGCGGCTCGACGAAGTTCACGCCGAGGGCCTTGAAGTACTCCAGGTCGATCGAGAGGTTGGTTCCGGAGACGTAGAAGACGTCCTGGCTCGCGGAGCCCGCCAGCACCTTGATGCCGGGCTTGGCCTTGGCGGCGGCGCGCAGCCGGGCGGCGGCGTCCTCGAACCGCTTCTTCGCCTGGGCGGTCTTCGCGGAGGCGGTGTCCGCGCCGAGCGACTTGGCGAGTTCCAGCATCCGCTGCAGGGGCTCGGGCATCTGGCGGTCGTAGACGGAGATCCCGACGCTCGGGGCGCCCACGGCGAGGATCTTCTTCTTGGACTCCTCGGGCACGTACCAGAGCGTCCCGGCGCCGTCGAACATGGTGGTGACGAGGAGGTCCGGGGCGAGGGCCGCGTACTTCTCGATGTTGAACTGGCCCCATTCGTTGCCGAGGACGGTGACCTTGTCGACGTCGAGGTCGCCGGCCTGGACGTCGGCCTTGCCGTCCTTGGTCCTGGTCGGGCCGAAGACGCCCTTCACATCGACGCCGTAGTCGTGCAGCGCGGCGGCGACACCGACGAACGCGACGATGCTCGACGGCACCTTGTCGGCCTTGGCGGTCTGCCCGCGGTCGTCCTTGAACGACCAGGGACCGGACTTGCCGGCCGCGGCGCCGCTGCCCGGGCCGCCGCTTTTCGCCTTCTCGTCCCCGCAGGCCGCGAGCACGGCTCCGAGACCGAGGGCGCCGCCGGCGGTGAGGATGCCGCGGCGGGTGAGACGGGTGGCGGGGGCTTTGGACATGGGTGTGGTCTGCTTTCGTGCGTACGGGGCGACTGACCGGATCATGGTTAGGTTAGCCTAACCTCATGTCCTGTCCAGAGGGCCGGGCGGGTCCCGGGCAACCGTCATGGAGACGGTGCCGCGTGCGTACGGGGACAAAAAGACCCCGACGGCCCGCTGATCACGGTGTCCGTCGGGGTTGTGCTCCTCGGAGGGTCGTCAAACAGTCGATGACCCGTCGTCAGCGGTGCTCTCGCCGTTTCCGGCCTTGCCGTATCGGCGGAAGGCTGAAGTGTCCACGGTCCAGGGGCCGAACGGTACCGGGTCTCCGTAGATGTAGGGCTCCTTGCGGGTGTAGCGGTCCTTGCATGGTTCCGAATGGACCTCGATGGTGCCCGTCCGGGGATCGACGATCATGTAATGGGCGATGCCCATCGCCGGGTACTCGGTGAGTTTCTCGCCGTAGTCGTTGTCCGGGTTGGACGGCGAGACGATCTCGACGACGGCCAGTACCTGTGTCGCGTCCACGGCGAGGCCTTCCTCGTCGAGGACGTGCTCCGGGATGACGACGGCGTCCGGTCGTCGCATACGGCCGATCGCCGGGTGCTCGATCTCGGGGCCGTTCGCGCAGATGTAGCCGGGGTGGGTGGTGAGGAGCTGCTCGTCCAGCTGCTTGCAGATGCGGCGGATCGTCCCCTCGTGCCGCTTCGAGGGGCTCATCATGGCCAGGAAGGGGCCGGACGGGCCGATCTCGACGTTCCAGGCCCCCTCCAGGTGCTCCGCGTACGCCGTCAGCTCCTCGGCGATCGCGCGCATCTTCGCGTACTCCATGCTCCAAGCGTACTGATGCTCCCCCTCCGGGCAGCTCAGCCCGCCAGTCCCAGCTCCCGGGCGATCAGCATCCGCTGCACCTCGCTCGTGCCCTCCCCGATCTCCAGGATCTTCGAGTCGCGCCACATACGGGCCACCGGGTACTCGTTCATGAAGCCGTAGCCGCCGTGGATCTGGGTGGCGTCGCGGGCGTTGTCCACCGCGACCGTGGAGGAGTGGAGCTTCGCCAGGGCCGCCTCCTTCTTGAAGGGTTCGCCGGAGACCAGGCGGGACGCGGCGTCGCGCCAGGCCAGGCGGGCCGTGTGGGCCTTCATCTCCATGTCGGCGATCTTGAACTGGATCGCCTGGTTGGCGCCGATCGGGCGGCCGAAGGCGTGACGTTCCTTCGCGTACTTCACCGACTCGTCCACACAGCCCTGCGCCAGGCCCGTCGCCAGGGCCGCGATCGCGACACGGCCCTCGTCCAGGATGCGCAGGAACTGGGCGTAGCCCCGGCCTTCCTCGCCCAGGAGGTTCTCCGCGGGGACACGGACGTCCGCGAAGGACAGCTCCCGGGTGTCGGAGGCGTTCCAACCGACCTTCGAGTAGGGGGCCGCGACCGTGAACCCGGGCGTGCCGGACGGGACGATGATCGAGGAGATCTTCGGGCGGCCGTCCTCCGTGCGGGCGGTGACCGCCGTGACGGTGACCAGGCCCGTGATGTCCGTACCCGAGTTGGTGATGAAGCACTTGGTGCCGTTGATCACCCACTCGTTCGTCGCCGGGTCCAGGCGGGCCGTCGTACGGGTCCCGCCCGCGTCCGAGCCGGCGTCCGGCTCCGTCAGGCCGAACGCGCCCAGGATCTCGCCCGAACACAGGCGTGGGAGCCACTTCTGCTTCTGGGCTTCCGTGCCGAAGCGGTAGATCGGCATCGCGCCGAGGGAGACCCCGGCTTCCAGCGTGATGGCGACCGAGGAGTCCACTCGGGCCAGTTCCTCCAGCGCGATGCCCAGCGCCAGGTAGTCGCCGCCCATGCCGCCGTACTCCTCCGGGAACGGCAGCCCGAACAGGCCCATCCGGCCCATCTCGCGGACGATCTCGTACGGGAACTCGTGCCGCTCGTAGAAGTCGCCGATCTTGGGCGCCACGACGTCGTGCGCGAACTCCTCGACGGTGCGCCGGAGTTCCTCCAGCTCGGGGGAGAGGTGGTGGTCCATGGGTCACTCCTTGTGGGAGAGGGCTCGGACGGTGCGGGAGGGGCTCGGCCGGTCCAGGTGTGCGGCCATCCACACGCTTGTGGCGGTGAGCCGGCCGAGGTCGACCCCGGTGTCGACGCCGAGGCCCTGAAGCATCCAGACGAGGTCTTCGGTGGCGAGGTTGCCGGTCGCGGACTTGGCGTAGGGGCAGCCGCCGAGGCCGCCCGCGGAGGCGTCGACGGTCGTCACCCCGTGCTGGAGCGCTGCCAGGGTGTTGGCGAGCGCCTGGCCGTAGGTGTCGTGGAAGTGCACGCCGATCGCGCTGGTCGGCACGCCCTCCTCGTTCAGCTGGGAGAGGAGGGCCTGGACATGGCCCGGGGTCGCCACCCCGATCGTGTCGCCCAGGCTGAGCTCGTCGCAGCCCATGTCCATGAGGGCCTTGCAGACGCGGACCACCTGGTGGATGGGGACCGGACCCTCCCAGGGGTCCCCGAAGCACATCGACAGATAGCCGCGGACGTGCACCTTCTGCGCTTTCGCGCGCGCGACCACCGGTTCGAACATCGCCAGCGCCTCGTCCACCGTGCGGTTGAGGTTGGCCTTCGCGAAGGACTCGGTGGCGCTGGCGAAGACGGCGATCCGGCGGGCGCCCAGCGCGAGTGCGCGCTCCAGGCCGCGTTCGTTCGGGACGAGGACCGGGAGCTCGACGGGCAGTTCGCCGACCAGCGGGAACAGTTCCTCCGCGTCGGCGAGCTGGGGCACCCACTTCGGGTGCACGAAGCTCGTCGCCTCGATCGTCGTCAGGCCCGCGTCCGCGAGACGGCGGATGAAGTCCGCCTTCACCTCCGTCGGTACCGTGCGCTTCTCGTTCTGCAGGCCGTCGCGCGGGCCGACCTCGTGGATCCTCACCCGGGCGGGGAGGTCCTGCACCGGCACGACCATGGGCAGTTCACGAACGGTCATCGCTCCGCCTCCGTGTCGTCCTCGGGGCCTTCCTCGTGCGCCGCGATCACGGCCAGCACCTGGTCCATGGCGACCGTGGTGCCGGGGGAGACGTCCAGCTCGGTGACGGTGCCGGCGTGCGGGGCGGAGATGACGTGCTCCATCTTCATCGCCTCCACCACCAGCAGGCTCTGCCCGGCCGTCACCTCGTCGCCGACGGCCACCTTGACCACCGTCACCGTGCCGGGCATGGGCGCGGTCAGCGAGTCGGTGCCGGAGCGGGCGGCGCCGGTGAGGGACGCGGCGACCGGGTCGTGGTCGCGCACGTGCCAGGCGTCGCCGTCGCGGCCCAGCCAGTCGCGGGCGCGGTGGAAGGTGTGGCGTACGCCGTCCAGGACGACGGACACGTGGTCCTCGGTGACCGTGTGGGTGCCCCGGGGCGTGTACTGCACCGGCTCGTGCACCCGCAGCGGGAAGGCGACCGGTTTCGGTTCGCCCCCGAGCCGCCAGCCGCTCGGCACGGAGAACGGGTCGATCCAGCCCTCCCCGCGCGGCGTCAGCGCGTCCAGACGTACGGCGGCGGCGGCCTCGTAGACCTCCTCCGGCACCTCTGTCGGGATCAGGGAGTCGACCTCGCGCTCCACCAGCCCCGTGTCCAGCTCACCCGCCGCGACCGCCGGATGGGCCAGCAGGCGGCGCAGGAAACCGGCGTTGGTCTGCACTCCCAGCGTGACCGTCTGCGCGAGGGCCGTGCGGAGCTTGCGCAGCGCGGTCGCGCGGTCCGGGCCGTAGGCGACGACCTTCGACAGCATCGGGTCGTACAGGCTGCCGACCTCCGTGCCCTCGGACAGGCCGGAGTCGGTGCGGATTCCGTCGCCCTGCGGCTCGTGCAGCCTCAGCACCGTGCCGCCCGACGGGAGGAAGCCCCGGGCGGGGTCCTCCGCGCAGATACGGGCCTCGATCGCATGCCCCGTGAGGGTGATGTCGTCCTGCTTGAAGGACAGAGGCTCGCCCGCCGCCACCCGTAGCTGGCACTCGACCAGGTCCAGGCCGGTGATCAGCTCGGTCACCGGGTGCTCCACCTGGAGGCGGGTGTTCATCTCCATGAAGAAGTACGAGGACGGGTCGCCGCCCGGCACGATGAACTCCACCGTGCCCGCGCCCTCGTAGCCGCAGGAGCGGGCCGCCTGGACCGCCGCCTCGCCCATCGCCGCGCGCGTGGCCTCGTCGATGAGCACGCTCGGCGCCTCCTCGATGATCTTCTGATGGCGACGCTGGAGGGAGCACTCGCGCTCGCCCAGGTGCACCACGTTCCCGTGGCCGTCCGCCAGGACCTGGATCTCGATATGGCGGGGGCGGTCGATCCACCGTTCGACCAGGAGCGTGTCGTCGCCGAAGGCCGCGCGGGCCTCGCGGCGGGCGGCGGCGATCTCGTCGGCCAGCGCCGACGCCTCCCGCACCAGCCGCATGCCCTTGCCGCCACCGCCCGCGCTGGGCTTGAGCAGCACCGGCATGCCGATCTCGCGGGCGGCCTCGGCCAGCTCCGCGTCCGTCAGCCCGCTGCCGTTCGACCCCGGTACGACCGGCACTCCGGCCGCCCGCACCGTCTCCTTGGCCCGGATCTTGTCGCCCATGAGCGCGATCGCGTCCGCAGGCGGCCCGATGAACACGAGCCCCGCCTCGGCGCACGCACGCGCGAACGTCGCGTTCTCCGCGAGGAAGCCGTACCCGGGGTGCACCGCCTGGGCTCCGGTCCTGGCGGCGGCCTCCAGCAGGCGCTCCACCGACAGATAGCTCTCGGCCGCCGGGGCCGGTCCGATCCGTACCGCGGTGTCGGCCTCGCGGACGTGCCGGGCGTCGGCGTCGGCGTCGGAGAAGACGGCCACCGAGCGCACGCCCATCGACCGCAGCGTGCGGATGACGCGGACGGCGATCTCGCCCCGGTTGGCCACAAGCACTGTCTCGAACATGGTCGTCAAGCCCCCCTCACATCCGGAAGACGCCGAACTGGGGTTCACCCAGGGGCGCGTTGGCGCACGCGGTCAGGGCCAGGCCCAGCACCTGGCGGGTCTGAAGCGGGTCGATCACGCCGTCGTCCCACAGGCGGGCCGTGGCGTAGTAGGCGTTGCCCTGGCGCTCGTACTGGTCGCGGATCGGGGCCTTGAAGGCCTCCTCTTCCTCCGCCGCCCAGGACTCCCCGCGGGCCTCCAGCTGGTCGCGCTTGACGGTCGCGAGGACCGACGCGGCCTGCTCGCCGCCCATCACCGAGATCTTGGCGTTCGGCCACATCCACAGGAAGCGCGGTGAATAGGCCCGGCCGCACATCGAGTAGTTGCCCGCGCCGAAGGACCCGCCGATCACCACCGTGAGCTTCGGTACGCGCGTGCAGGCGACCGCCGTGACCATCTTGGCGCCGTGCTTGGCGATGCCGCCCGCCTCGTAGTCGCGGCCCACCATGAAGCCGGAGATGTTCTGCAGGAACACCAGCGGGATACCGCGCTGGTCGCACAGCTCGATGAAGTGGGCGCCCTTCTGGGCGGACTCGGAGAACAGGATGCCGTTGTTGGCGACGATCCCCACCGGGTGGCCGTGGATCCGGGCGAAGCCGGTGACCAGGGTCTGCCCGAACTCCGCCTTGAACTCGGCGAAGCGGGAGCCGTCCACCACGCGCGCGATGACCTCGCGGACGTCGTAGGGGGTGCGGGAGTCGACCGGCACCGCCCCGTACAGCCCGTACGGATCCACCTTCGGCTCGACCGGCGGGACGACCTCCCAGGGCAGCGTCCCGCGCGCGGGAAGCGTGGCGACGATGTTCCGCACGATCCGCAGCGCGTGCGCGTCGTCCTCCGCCAGGTGGTCCGTCACACCGGACACACGCGCGTGGACCTCGCCGCCGCCGAGCTCCTCGGCGGTGACGACCTCGCCCGTGGCCGCCTTCACCAGGGGCGGTCCGCCCAGGAAGATCGTGCCCTGGTTGCGCACGATTACTGCCTCGTCGCTCATCGCCGGGACGTACGCCCCGCCCGCCGTGCAGGAGCCGAGGACGGCCGCGATCTGCGGGATGCCGGCGCCGGACATCCGCGCCTGGTTGTAGAAGATCCGCCCGAAGTGCTCGCGGTCGGGGAAGACCTCGTCCTGCATGGGGAGGAAGGCGCCGCCGGAGTCGACGAGATAGACGCACGGCAGGCGGTTGTCGAGGGCCACCTCCTGCGCCCGCAGGTGCTTCTTCACCGTCATCGGGTAGTACGTGCCGCCCTTGACGGTGGCGTCGTTGGCGACGATCACGCACTCTCGGCCGCTGACCCGCCCGATCCCGGCGATCACCCCGGCGGCCGGCGCCTGCCCGTCGTACATCCCCTCGGCGGCCAGCGGGGCCAGCTCCAGGAAGGGCGAGCCCGGGTCCAGCAGAGTGTCCACCCGGTCGCGCGGCAGCAGCTTGCCGCGCGCGGTGTGACGCGCGCGGGCCTTCTCGCCGCCGCCCAGCCGGGCCACGGCCAGCTTGGCGTGCAACTCCTCCACCAGCGCGCGGTGCGCCGCCTCGTTGGCCCGCCAGGCCTCCGACGCGGGGTCTGCCGCGCTCGTCAGCTCCGGTGCCTCCTGCATCCTGCGGTCCCCTCACCTTGTTAATGAGCGTTAACGCATTTCCTTCAGGTTAACGACCGCTAACCTCCCTGTCTAGAATTGTTTTCATGGCCACGAGAACCGACGCCCCCACCCGTCGCGAGCAGATCCTCAAGGAGGCCGCGCGGCTGTTCGCCGAACGCGGCTTCCACGGCGTCGGGGTCGACGAGATAGGGGCCGCGGTCGGCATCAGCGGACCCGGTCTGTACCGGCACTTCGCGGGCAAGGACGCCATGCTCGCCGAGCTGCTCGTGGGGATCAGCGGGCAGCTGCTGACCGGGGCCAGGCGGCGGGTCGCCGAGGCCGACGGGGGTCCCGACGGGCGGAACCCGGAGGCGGTCCTCGACTCGCTGATCGAGGGGCACATCGACTTCGCGCTCGACGACCGTCCCCTGATCACCCTGCACGACCGCGAGCTGGACCGCCTCCGGGACACCGACCGCAAGCTGGTGCGCCAGCTGCAGCGGCAGTACGTGGAGCTGTGGGTGGAGGTGCTGCGGGAGGTGTACCCGGGCCTGGCGGAGCCGGCCGCCCGCTCGGCGGTGCACTCGGTCTTCGGCCTGCTCAACTCGACCCCGCACCTGGGGCGGCCGGGTTCCCTGCCGGGGCGGGGGACGACGGCGGAGCTGCTGCACCGGATGGCGCGGGGGGCGTTCGCGGCGGCGGGCGGGGGATGAGCCGGGGTCCTGCTCCGCAAGCGTGACGAGCGTTACGGCTGGGTGGCTCTGGACTGCCGTCCGTACTCGCCGGTACGGTGATGTCTGAGCAAGCGCTTAGACATGGCCGGAAGTATCCAGCTGGAGGTGGCGGCGGTGCGCCGTACTGTGTTCAACGAGGACCACGAGGCGTTCCGGGAGACCCTGCGCGCCTTCATCGAGGCCGAGGTCGTACCGGTGTACGACGAGTGGTTCGCCGCCGGCCAGGCGCCGCGCGACTTCTACTACAAGCTCGGCGAGCTGGGCATCTTCGGCATCAGCGTGCCCGAGGAGTTCGGCGGCGCGGGCCTGGACACCCACAAGTTCGAGGCCGTCCTCTACGAGGAGACCGCGCGCGCGGGCGTGCAGTTCGGCGGCTCCGGAGTGCACGTCCTGCTGGCCCTGCCGTACATCAAGATGCTCGCCACCGACGAGCAGAAGAAGCGCTACCTGCCGAAGTTCGTCACCGGCGAGGAGATGTGGGCCATCGCGATGACCGAGCCGGGCACCGGCTCCGACCTCGCGGGCATGAAGACCACCGCCAGGCTCTCCGAGGACGGCACGCACTACGTCCTCAACGGCGCCAAGACGTTCATCACGGGCGGCGTCCACGCCGACCGCGTCATCGTCTGCGCCCGCACGGCGGCCCCGCGCGAGGACGACCGCCGCTTCGGCATATCCCTGTTCGCCGTGGAGACCAAGTCCGAGGGCTACTCCATCGGCCGCAAGCTGGACAAGCTGGGCCTGCGCACCTCCGACACCGCCGAGCTGGCCTTCGTCGACGTCAAGGTGCCGACCGAGGACCTGCTCGGCGAGGAGAACAAGGGCTTCCACTACCTCGGGCACAACCTGGCCTCCGAGCGCTGGGGCATCGCCTTCGGCGCCTACGCGCAGGCCAAGGCCGCCGTCCGGTTCGCCAAGCAGTACGTGCAGGAGCGCACCGTCTTCGGCAAGCCGGTCGCCCACTTCCAGAACACCAAGTTCGAGCTGGCCGCCTGCCAGGCCGAGGTGGACGCGGCGGAGGCCGTCGCCGACCGCGCGCTGGAAGCCCTGGACGCCGGCGAGCTGACCCCCGCCGAGGCCGCCTCCGCCAAGCTGTTCTGCACCGAGGTCGCCCACCGCGTCATCGACCGCTGCCTCCAGCTGCACGGCGGCTACGGCTACATGAACGAGTACCCGATCGCCCGTCTGTACGCCGACAACCGCGTCAACCGCATCTACGGCGGCACCAGCGAGATCATGAAGACGATCATCGCCAAGGACATGGGTCTGTAAGGTCCCCGAAAAGAGTGCCCGATACAACTGACGTCATGAGTCAGGCACTTCAGTCCCTGCTCGATCTGCTCGACCTGGAGCGGATCGAGCAGGACATCTTCCGCGGCCAGTCCCGGTCCGCCGTGGTCCCGCGCGTCTTCGGCGGGCAGGTCGCGGCCCAGGCACTGGTCGCCGCGGGGCGCACCGTCCCCGAGGAACGGCACGCGCACTCCCTGCACGCGTACTTCCTGCGCCCCGGGGACCCCGGCGCGCCCATCGTGTACACCGTCGACCGCATCCGCGACGGGCGTTCGTTCACCACGCGCCGGGTCGTGGCCGTCCAGCACGGGCAGCCGATCTTCCACCTCTCCGCGTCGTTCCAGACCTACGAGGAGGGCCTGGAGCACCAGGCGCCGATGCCGCCCGCGCCCGATCCCGCCACGCTGCCCACCTCCCAGGAGCGGCTGCGCGGCTACGACCACCTCGCCCCCGAGGTCGTGGAACGGTTCCTGGAGGCCCGCGAGGCCGTCGACCTGCGCTACGTCGACGAGCCGCCGTACGGCAGGTTCGGGGAGCCGCGCGAGCCGCACTCCCAGGTGTGGTTCCGCACCAACGGCAAGCTCGACGACGACCCCCTGCTGCACGTCGTCCTCGCCACCTACGTCTCCGACATGACGCTCCTCGACTCCGTGCTGCTCGCGCACGGGCGCGGCGGCTGGGCCGTCGGTGACGTGGTCGGGGCCTCCCTGGACCACGCCATGTGGTTCCACCGGCCGTTCCGGGCCGACGAATGGCTGCTGTACGACCAGGAGTCGCCGTCGGCCTCCGGGGGACGCGGGCTGGGCCAGGCCCGTATCCACACCCAGGACGGGCGGCTGGCGATCACGGTGATCCAGGAGGGCGTGGTCCGCGTCCCCCGCTGACCCGCTCAGTCCTCCGTCAGGCCCGCCGCGTGCAGCAGGTACGCCGTCAGCGGGTCGTAGTGGCGGGGGCTCGTGACGTGGTCGTCGAGGGGGACCGTCACCTGGACGGTGCCCTCGGCCTCCGCGATGAAGAGCGCCGGGTCGTTGCAGTCGGCGTACCCGACGGAGTCGATGCCGAGCTGTCCCGCGCAGCCCGCCCAGCCGTGGTCGGCGACGACCAGGTCGGGCAGGGGGCGTCCCTCGGCCTCCAGGCCCTTCAGGATCGCCCGCATCGGCTCGCCCGAGTGCGTGTGCCACAGGGTGGCGCCGTGCTCCAGGACGGCCACGTCCGCGAACTGCATGACGTACCCCTCGTCCGTCCGCAGCCCGTCCGGGATCACGACGATCTCGCAGCCGGCGGCGCGCAGGGCGGCGGCGGTGGCGCGGTGCACGTCGAGGAGGCCGCCGGGGTGGCCCGTGGCGAACAGTACGCGCTGCCCGCCGGCGGCGGCCTTGCGCAGGCGGGCCGCGAGCCGTTCCAGTGCGTCGACCGTCAGTTCCGGGTCGATGGTGTCCTGGCCGTAGCGGTACTCGGGGTCGTCGTTGACGCCGCAGCGCTCCGCCATGACCGCGAGGACGTCCTGTTCGTCGGTCCAGCGGTCGCCGAGCTCCAGGCCGAGCCAGAAGTTCCGGTCGCCGTTCGCGAGCTTGCGGTAGTGGGAGAGGTTGTTCTCGCGGGGCGTGGCGACCTCGCCCGCGATGCGGGTCCGGACGAGGTGGACGAGGAGCTCGGCACGGCTGGGGATCCCGGGTATCGGCATGTCCACCATTCTGCCGGGGCGCTCCGCTCGGGCCGCCGGTGTTTCGTTCCGTGGGATGTGCGTCACTCCCTGCCGGGGCGCTCCGCTCGGGCTGCCGGTGTTTATGTGCCGTGGGATGGGCGTCACTCCGTGGCCCTGGTGGCCGTCGGGGTGTTGGCCCACCCGCCCACCCGGCTCGGTCGGGTGAGCTGTGCCCTATGGGCGGGCGTGGCCGGTCGGGTGGCGGGTGCGTGCGGGTGCCGTGTCGGCGCAGGGGGCTCGTGCTGCGTCAGCGGCGTGGCGCCGGGTGTGGCGTTATCGGGACGGTGGCCGTCGGGGCGAGTGCCGTGCCGCGTCAGCTGCAGTAGAGGTTTGTTCCCCGTCAGTCCGTCAGGCCCTGCTTCAGTGCGAACCACAGCTCCATCCGTACGTCCGCGTCGTCCAGGTCGACCCCCAGCAATGCCGCGCACCGCGCGATCCGTTGCCGGACCGTGTTGCGGTGGACCGACAGGGCGACCGCCGTGCGGTCCCAACTGCCGTGCAGGGACAGCCAGGTGCGCAGTGTCTCGGTGAGGGCGGTGCCCTGGGCCAGCGGTGCCAGCAGCGTGCGGGCGTGCAGCTCGGCCTCCGCGGGCGGGACCAGGTCCGCCAGGCCCGTGCGCTCGCCGTGCCGGACCAGCGCGGTGCGGGTCGCGCGGGCGCGGGCCAGGGCGCGGGAGGCCTGGGTGTCAGCGGCGGCCCAGTCGCGCGGGACGGCGGGGGCGCTGAGGCCCAGGGTCCAGCCGGGCTGCGGGGCCGGTTCGCGGTCGGCCGGGACCAGGACCCGTACGAACCCGTCCCCGAGATCGACCAGCGTGGACCCGAGCGCGGCCCCGAGCGCGGACGCGGCCACGGCGTCCGGCGCCGGTCCGTCCCGGGTGGGCCGGGCGTGCACCACCACCCACCGGTCCCCGCCGAGCAGGGGCGCGACCGCCTCCGGCGGGGTGCCGAGCAGCAGCCGTACGAGCGCCGAGGAGCGGGCCGCACCCGCCCCGCTCTGGTGCTCCCCGGTGAGGAGCGTGAGGAGCACCGCCGCGACGGAGGCGATGGTGTGGTCGCCGGGGTCCCGTCGCGCTGCCGCCACCCCGAGCACGAAGCCCTGCCCGGTGCCGAGGGCGTAGGCGGCGAGATGGGTGTCGGCGACCGTGTCGCTGGCGGAGGCGGGGGTCGGAGCCGCGGGGCCGGCCGGGCGGACCACCGCCGCCAGCTCGCCCAGCGCCCGGGCCGCTTCCTCGGGTGCACGCCCCGCCCCCGCCAGTTCCGCGCCGTCAGGCCCGTACAGCACCGCCCGGCCGCCCACCCGCTGCGCCAGCTGCCGCAGCACCGACGGCACCGGGTCCGGGCGGGACGCCGCCGCGGCCAGGCTCTGCTGGGCCTCAGTGACGCGGCGCAGTTCCGCCAGCCGTGCCTGGGCCATCAGCTGCCAGACCGCGCGGGCCACGCCCGAGAACGTCGTCTGCGGCGGGACCTCCAGCAGCGGCAGCCCGTAGTGGTCGCAGGCCGCCACCAGCGCCCGCGGCACCGTGTCGTGCACCGGCGCCAGGCCGAAACCGAGCGCCGCGCCGCCCGCCGCCACGATCCGGGAGACGTAGTCGTCGAAATATGTGCCTGAGCCCGCCGCCTCCGGAATGTGCACGCCCGCCGTCAGCAGCAGCTCGCCTCCCAGCAGGTACGGGTAGGGGTCCGCCATCTCCGAGGTGTGCGCCCAGTGGATCGCCGTGTCGGCGTCCCTGGGCCCGGCGATCTGCCGCAGGGCCAGGTCCTCCCGGGCCAGCAGGGCGGAGAGCGGTACCGGTGGGGTCGGCGGTACCGCCGGCGCCGAGGGCGTGTCCGGCATGATGGACGGTTCCTCCATCCCGTGCGGTTCAGATGGATGAAACGTACACTTCGCAGTCGCTTTCCGGCCACCTAATGTCAGTCCAGACCGGCAGCCGCGGGTACGGGCGGATGTCCCCGCGAGCCCCTGCCGTCCCCGGTCGAGCCGAGCGGCCGACCGCGTCCCCGAGTTCCATCTGCACGACACGCCACCGGGAAGTGCGCGAAGGAGGGCCCACACATGGCCGTCGACTACACAGTGATCGTCGTCTATCTGGCCGGCATGCTGGCCATGGGCTGGTGGGGCATGCGCCGCGCCCGCTCCAAGAGCGAGTTCCTGGTGGCCGGGCGCCGCCTCGGGCCCGCCATGTACTCCGGCACGATGGCCGCGATCGTCCTCGGCGGCGCGTCCACCATCGGCGGTGTCGGCCTCGGCTACCAGTACGGGCTGTCGGGTGCCTGGATGGTGTTCACCATCGGCCTCGGCCTGCTCGCCCTCTCGGTCTTCTTCTCCGCCCGCATCGCCCGCCTGAAGGTCTACACCGTCTCCGAGATGCTCGACCTCAGATACGGCGGCCGGGCCGGCGTGATCTCGGGCGTGGTCATGTGGGCGTACACCCTGATGCTCGCGGTCACCTCGACCATCGCCTACGCCACCATCTTCGACGTCCTCTTCGACATGAACCGGACGCTCGCGATCATCCTCGGCGGCTCCATCGTCGTCGCGTACTCCACGCTCGGCGGCATGTGGTCCATCACGCTGACGGACATGGTGCAGTTCGTCGTCAAGACGATCGGCGTGCTGCTGCTCCTGCTGCCCATCGCGGTCGTCAAGGCGGGCGGCTTCAGCGAGATGAAGGCCAAGCTGCCGACCTCGTACTTCGACCCGCTGGGCATCGGCGGCGAGACGATCTTCACCTACGTCCTGATCTACACGTTCGGCATGCTGATCGGGCAGGACATCTGGCAGCGCGTGTTCACCGCGCGCAGCGACACGACCGCCAAGTGGGGCGGCACGGTCGCCGGCACCTACTGTCTGGCCTACGCGCTCGCCGGCGCCGTCATCGGCACCGCCGCCAAGGTCCTGTACCCGAAGCTGGGCAGCCCGGACGACGCGTTCGCGACCATCGTGAAGCAGGAACTCCCCGTCGGCGTAAGGGGGTTGGTGCTCGCCGCCGCCCTCGCCGCGGTGATGTCGACCTCTTCCGGTGCCCTCATCGCGTGTGCGACCGTCGCCAACAACGACATCTGGTCGCGGCTGCGCGGTGTCGTGCGCCGCGACGAGGGGGCGCACGACGAGGTGAAGGGCAACCGCGCCTTCATCCTGATCATGGGGGTGGCGGTGATCGGCACGGCCATCGCGCTGAACAACGTGGTCGAGGCGCTGACCGTCGCGTACAACCTGCTCGTCGGCGGTCTGCTGGTCCCGATCCTGGGCGGCCTGCTGTGGAAGCGCGGCACCGTCCAGGGCGCGCTCGCCTCGGTGGTGGTAGGCGGTCTCGCCGTCATCGGCCTGATGGCGGCCTACGGCATCCTCGCCAACGAGCCCGTCTACTACGGTCTGCTCGCCTCGCTCGCCGCCTACGTCGTCGTGTCGCTGGTGACCAGGCCGACCGACGAGGCCGTCCTGGCCGCGTGGCGGGAGCGGCTCGCCGGGCGCGGCGCGGCGAGCGCGGAGGAGCCCGCGGCGGTGGGCGCCTGACCCTGTTGCTTCGGCCCGGACGCCAGGGGGCGGCCGGGCCGGGCGGGGCCTGCCGGAGGGCTCCGCGACACTGGAAGAAACACGCATTACCTGGAGGAGTCCGACGATGAGCAGCACCGAGAACCCCGCAGCAGGCGGCAGCCGGCCCCGCGGCCCCGTCGACTCGTCCCGCATCCCGCGGTACGCGGGCCCCGCGACCTTCGCCCGGCTGCCCCGCCTCGACGAGGTCGGCACCGCGGACGTCGCCGTGGTCGGCGTGCCGTTCGACTCGGGCGTCTCCTACCGCCCGGGCGCCCGCTTCGGCGGCAACGCGATCCGTGAGGCGTCCCGCCTGCTGCGCCCGTACAACCCGGCGCAGGACGCCTCCCCCTTCGCGCTCGCCCAGGTCGCGGACGGCGGCGACATCGCCGTGAACCCGTTCAACATCCACGAGGCGGTGGAGACCGTCGAGGCCGCCGCCGACGAACTCCTCGGCACCGGCGCCCGCCTGATGACCCTCGGCGGCGACCACACCATCGCGCTCCCGCTGCTCCGCTCGGTGGCCAGGAAGCACGGCCCGGTCGCGCTGCTCCACTTCGACGCCCACCTCGACACCTGGGACACCTACTTCGGCGCGGAGTACACGCACGGCACCCCGTTCCGCCGCGCCGTCGAGGAGGGCATCCTCGACACCTCCGCGCTCTCCCACGTCGGCACCCGCGGCCCGCTCTACGGCAAGCAGGACCTGACCGACGACGAGAAGATGGGCTTCGGCATCGTCACCTCCGCCGACATCTACCGGCGCGGCGCCGACGAGGTCGCCGACCAGCTGCGCCAGCGCATCGGCGACCGCCCGCTGTACATCTCCATCGACATCGACTGCCTCGACCCGGCGCACGCCCCCGGCACCGGCACCCCGGAGGCGGGCGGCATGACCTCCCGCGAACTCCTCGAGATCCTCCGGGGCCTCGCCTCCTGCAACCTGGTCTCGGCGGACGTCGTCGAGGTGGCGCCCGCCTACGACCACGCGGAGATCACGTCGGTGGCCGCGTCCCACACGGCGTACGAACTGACGACGATCATGACCCGCCAGATCGCGGCGGCCCGCACCGGTGAGGAGACCGAGAGCAAGTGACGCACGACCACGACCTGGTACTCAGTCCCACGCCCGCGCAGACCGAGGCCGCACTCAATCCTCCCCCCGGCCGCACCGGCGGAGACCTGGTCGTGGAGACCCTGGCCGGGCTGGGCGCGACGACGGTCTTCGGCCTGCCCGGCCAGCACGCGCTCGGCATGTTCGACGCGCTGCGCCGCTCCGACCTCAGGTACGTCGGGCTGCGGGTGGAGAACAACGCCGGGTTCGCGGCGGACGCGTACGGCCGGATCACCGGTGAGGCGGCACCGCTGCTGCTCTCCACCGGCCCCGGCGCGCTGACGTCCCTGGCGGCGCTCCAGGAGGCCGCGGCGGCGTCGGCGCCCGTGCTGGCCGTCAGCAGCCAGATCCCGACCGCGGGCCTGGGCGGCGGACGCCACGGCTATCTGCACGAACTCCCCGACCAGGCGGCCTCGTTCCGGGGCGTGGTCAAGTCGGTCCACACGGTCCGTACGCAGTCGCAGATCCCGTCGGCGATCGCGCAGGCCTGGAAGTCGGCGCTGACGGTGCCTCACGGCCCGGTGTGGGTGGAGATCCCGCAGGACGTGCTGCTCGCCGAGACACGGCTGCCGGTGGTGACGGCGATGGACGCGACCCCGGACGAGCTGCCGCCGCGTCCGGAGCTGACGGCGGTGGCGGCGGACCTGCTGTCGCGCGCCGACCGCCCGGCGATCATCGCGGGCGGGGGAGTGGTCAGGTCGGACGCGTCCGGAAAGCTGCTGGCGCTCGCCGAGAAGCTGAACGCCCCCGTCGTCACCACCTTCGGCGGCAAGGGCGCCTTCCCCTGGGAGCACCCGCTGTCCCTGCAGTCCTGGCTGGAGGACCGCCACACCACGGACTTCCTCGAGGACGCGGACGTCCTGCTCGTGGTCGGCTCGGGCCTCGGCGAACTCTCCTCGAACTACCACACGTTCAAGCCGCGCGGCCAGGTGATCCAGATCGAGGCGGACCCCGGCAAGCTGGAGTCCAACCACCCGGCCCTCGGCATCCACGCGGACGCCCGCCTGGCGCTGCAGGCGCTGCTGGAGACGGTGGAGGCGCGGGAGGACGAGGGGGCTGAGGAGCGCGTACGGGCGCTGCTCGCGAGGGTGGCCGAGCGGATCGCCTCGCAGGACCTGACCCTGGAACAGCAGGTGCTGGCGTCGGTTCGCCGCGCCCTCCCGGACGGCTCCCCGTCCTTCTGGGACATGACGATCCTGGCCTACTGGGCGTGGTCGGCCTTCGACCCGAAGGCTCCCAACACCATGCACTCCGCGCAGGGAGCGGGCGGTCTCGGCTACGGCTTCCCGGCGGCCCTCGGCGCGGCGGCGGCGGACCCCACGCGCCCCGTCCTGGCGGTGTCCGGCGACGGCGGCGCACTGTACTCCGTCGCGGAACTGGCGACGGCGCGGCAGTACGGCCTCGACGTCACCTGGCTGATCGTCGACGACGGCGGCTACGGCATCCTGCGCGAGTACATGACGGACGCCTTCGGCCAGGCCACGGCGACGGAACTGACCCGCCCCGACTACGTGGCCCTGGCCGAGTCCTTCGGCGTCCCGGGCGTGCGTACGACCCCCGAGGCACTGGAGGCCGACCTGGCGAAGGCCCTGGCGGAACCAGGGCCTTCGGTGGTCGTCCTGCCGGCGCTCCTGCGGATGTTCGCGCCGACGCACCTCAGCTGACGTCGGACGGGTCCAGGCGGTAGAGCGTCGACTGGCTGCTCTGCGACGAGGAGTTCGTCGCTGACGAAGAACTCGACGTAGTGGTCTTGCTGTAGGCGCTCTCCTTGACCGCCGTGCCGTGCTTCTGGACCCAGGACGTCACCGCGGAGCTGAGGTTCGGGGGTGTGCCGCCCATCTCTGCGTTGCCGCCGCCCTGTTGGCCGCCGGGGAAGCCGCCGCTGGGCGCGCCGCCGCCCGGGGCGCCGCCGGCCTCGGCGTTCTGGCCTGGGCCCTGCTGAGTGCCGCCACCCGGCATCCCGCCGTTGCCGGGGCCGGCGTTGCCGCCGAAGCCGCCGCGGTTGCCGCGCGGCCCGCCGCCCATGCCGCCGCCCGTGGAGGGGCCGGCGGTCGGGTTCGTACCGCCCATGCCGCCGCCGCCCGACCGGGACGGCACCGACCATGCGTAGGCCGCCGGGCCCGCGAGCGCCGCGACGACCGCCGCGGCGACGGAGGCAGCCAGGAGCCGGACGCGGTTGCCCGAGCGGAAGACGAACAGGCCGACGACCGCCGCCGCCATGACCACACCGATGGCCGGCCACAGCCAGGTGTTCCCGCCGGAGGCCCGGCGCAGCAGCACGATCGCCCGGACGGCCGTCACGGCCAGTCCCACCGGAAGCACCCACGCCCAGCGCCTGTCGGCGCGGAACGCGCGCAGCAGCATCGCGCCGCCGCCCCCGCACAGGGCCGCGATACCGGGGGCGAGCGCGGTCGTGCAGTACGGGTGCATGGTGCCCTCGGCCATGGCGAAGGTCAGGTAGTGCAGCGCCGTCCAGCCACCCCACAGCAGCAGCGCGGCCCGCGTCAGGTCGGTGCGCGGGGCGCGGCCGCACAGGATCAGGCCGCCGGCGCAGGCGATGGCCGCGAAGGGGATCAGCCAGGAGATCTGGCCGCCCAGGATGTCGTTGAACATGCGGCCGATGCCCGCGCTGCCAGCCAGGTGCCGAAGCCGAACACCTGGCAGGACAGTCCCATGACCATCAGCGCGAGCGGCGGTTTGTCGACGGTGAGGAAGTTGCCCGCGTCCAAGGAGCCGAAGAACCACGCCTTCCAGCTCTGGGTGCCGCTCAGCACGGCCGCGCTGTAGAAGCTGTTCAGGCTCGATCCGGACAGGTTCCAGGAGTACAGCACCGCGGCCAGCGCCAGGATGCCGAGCAACGCCGGCAACGACCAGCGCGGCGCGGCGCCGCTGTCGGGGGACGGACCGTGGGGCGGCCCGGCGGCCGGTGAACCGGGGACCGAGGGGCGGCCGGGGACTTCGGAGCGAGGATGCGTGGCAGAGGTCACCAGTGCACCATGCAGAGACGCCATGGGTACGGACTGTGGTCAGCCTGGGCGTGAGCTGTGGATGGGTGAGAGCCCGGTAAGCGGATGGCAAGTGAGAGGTTCCTCACAGGGGCGCCGTGATTGCGGCCGTGAATCGGCCTGCGAACGACTATGTGAGCGAACTCGCCTACAACTTTCGGACGTTCCCGTGAGTCAATAGGGCACGAGCGTGCCGGGGCGCGCTCTTGTCCATGTAAGAGGATGGTCAACCTCTATGACTCACCGGATATCCGGCAATTTCCCGACATTCCAGAGAGCTCGAGTCCTCGCGGCCGGGCTCGGTGTCGGCATGCTCGTACCGTTCGTGGCGGCCGCCGCACCCGCTGCCGCCGCCACGCCCACCGTCAGCTGCACCTCGGGCAAGGCGGGTCTGGCCGCCAAGCTGCAGAAGGACATCACCTCGGCCCTCGCCGGCCGCCGGGGCACCGTCGCGGTCGGCCTGTACGACCGCTCCACCAACACCACCTGCTCGCTGCGCGGCACGTCCGCCTACGACTCGGCCAGCGTGGTGAAGGTCACCGTGCTCGCCACGCTGCTGTGGGACGCGAAGAAGCACAACCGCTATCTGACGAGCCGTGAGAACAGCCTCGCCACGGCCATGATCACCAAGTCGGACAACAACGCCACCAGCACGCTGTGGAAGCAGCTGGGCCTGACGAAGATCAAGGGCTTCCTCACCGCGGCCGGCATGACCCAGACCAAGCCGGGCGCGAACGGCTACTGGGGCCTGACCCAGATCACCGTGCAGGACGAGCAGAAGCTGCTCAAGCTCCTCACCGCGAAGAACTCCGTGCTGAGCGACAACTCCCGCGCGTACGAGCTGAAGCTGATGGCGAACGTCATCTCCTCGCAGCGCTGGGGCACTCCGGCCGGCGCGCCCTCCGGCGTGGCCGTGCACGTCAAGAACGGCTGGCTGCAGCGCTCCACGCACGGCTGGCGGGTGCACAGCGTCGGCACGTTCAACGGCCGCGGCCACGACTACATGATCACCGTGCTGACCTGGGACAACAGCACGATGAACTACGGCGTCACCACCATCCAGAACGTGGCGAGGGCCATCCACAAGGACCTGGTGCCGACGACGTCCACCACCAGCACGTTCGTGCCCACGAGCACGCCGCAGGAGGCGTACCCGGCGGCCCCCGCGAGCTGACACGGCCGAACCCCCGGTGATCACGAATCCGGTCCGGACGACGCGGCTCTCCTACCCGCCGGTACGAGTCCGAACATTGCGGAGGGATGAAATCCGCTGCTGACGGCGTTGGTGCCTTCCGGTAGACCAGGTCTGAAGGAGGGCACCGGCGTGGCAGAGCACGAGGGGGAGCAGCGCGGCTGGGCGCGGCGACTGGCGGGGTACGCCTGGCGGTACCCCAGGGACGTCGTCCTCGCCCTGGGCTCCTCCCTCGCCGGCATGGCTCTCACGGCCCTGGTGCCCCTGATCACCAAGGTGATCATCGACGACGTCATCGGGAACCACAGCAGGCCCATGGCCCCCTGGGCCGGCGCCCTGATCGGCACGGCCGTCCTCGTCTACGTCCTCACCTACGTCCGCCGCTACTACGGCGGCCGGCTCGCCCTGGACGTCCAGCACGACCTGCGGACGGACATGTACGGGACGATCACCCGGCTGGACGGGCGGCGCCAGGACGAGCTGTCCACCGGCCAGGTGGTCGGCCGCGCCACCAGCGACCTCCAGCTGATCCAAGGCCTGCTCTTCATGCTCCCGATGACGATCGGGAACGTCCTGCTCTTCCTGGTCTCCCTGATGGTCATGGCCTGGCTGTCGCTGCCGCTGACCCTGGTCGCCCTGGCGGTCGCGCCCGCCCTGGGGTTCATCGCCAAGCGCAGCCGGTCCCGGCTGCACCCGGCGACCTGGTACGCCCAGGCCCAGGCCGCCGCCGTGGCGACCGTGGTCGACGGCGCCGTCAGCGGCGTCCGCGTGGTGAAGGGCTTCGGGCAGGAGGAGCAGGAGGCCGGCAAGCTCCGCGAGGTCGGGCGCCGGCTCTTCGCGGGACGCCTGCGGACCATCCGGCTGAACGCCAAGTACACCCCCGCCCTCCAGGCCGTGCCCGCCCTCGGCCAGGTCGCCATGCTGGCGGTCGGCGGCTGGCTCGCGGTGCGGGGGCACATCACGCTCGGCACGTTCGTCGCGTTCTCCTCGTACCTCGCGCAGCTCGTCGGCCCGGTCCGCATGCTCGCCGTGGTCCTCACCGTCGGCCAGCAGGCCCGCGCGGGCGCCGAGCGGGTCCTGGAGCTGATCGACACCGAGCCGTCGCTGAAGGACGGCACCAAGGAACTGCCCGCCGACGCTCCCGCGACCGTCGAGTTCGACGACGTCTCCTTCGCGTACGAGGACGGGCGCCCGGTCCTCGACGGCCTCTCCTTCGAGATCCGCCCCGGCGAGACCCTCGCCGTCGTCGGCTCCTCCGGCTCCGGGAAGTCCACGGTCTCGCTGCTGCTGCCGCGCTTCTACGACGTCACGCACGGTGCCGTCCTCGTCGGCGGCCACGATGTGCGCGAGCTGACCCTGACGTCCCTGCGCGCCGCGATCGGGCTGGTCCCCGAGGACTCGTTCCTCTTCTCGGACACCGTCCGCAACAACATCGCCTACGGCCGCCCCGACGCCACCGACGAGGAGATCGAGCGGGCCGCGCGCGCCGCCCAGGCGGACCGTTTCATCGCCGAGCTGCCCGACGGCTACGGCACCAAGGTCGGCGAGCACGGCCTGACCCTCTCCGGCGGCCAGCGCCAGCGCATCGCGCTCGCCCGCGCCATCCTCGCCGACCCCCGGCTGCTGGTCCTCGACGACGCGACCTCGGCGGTGGACGCCCGCGTCGAGCACGAGATCCACGAGGCCCTGAAGCAGGTCATGGAGGGCCGCACGACCCTGCTGATCGCCCACCGCCGCTCCACCCTGAACCTCGCCGACCGCATCGCGGTCCTCGACGGCGGCCGTCTCGCCGACATCGGCACCCATGAGGAGCTGCAGGAGCGCTCCGCCCTCTACCGTCGCCTCCTCACCGACCCCGACGAGCTGGGCGGTGTCTCCCCCGGCCACGCCCAGCCGGCCGCGCCGGAGGAGGACACCAGCGTCCGGGACGAGCTGGACGCCGAGTTCGACGCCGAGCGCGGCGTCACCCCGCGGCTGTGGACCGGCGACCGCGAACCCAAGGACCACGCCCTCGCCGGCACCCCGGCGACCCCCGAGCTGCTCACCCAGGTCGAGAAGCTGCCTCCGGCCACCGACACCCCGGGCGTCGACGAGGCACGCGCCGTCCGGCCGGAGGAGTCCTACGGCCTCACCCGGCTGCTCCGCGGCTTCGGGCTGCCCCTGCTGGTCAGCCTCGCCCTCGTCGCCGTGGACGCGGGCATGGGGCTGCTGCTGCCGATCCTGATCCGGCACGGCATCGACCAGGGCGTGTCCCGGATGGCCGTCGGCGCGGTCTGGTCCGCGTCCCTGCTGGCGCTGGTCACCGTCCTGATCCAGTGGGCGGCGCAGGTCGGCGAGACCCGGATGACCGGACGCACCGGCGAACGCGTCCTGTACTCCCTGCGGCTGAAGATCTTCGCCCAGCTCCAGCGGCTCGGGCTCGACTACTACGAGCGGGAGCTGACCGGCCGGATCATGACGCGGATGACGACGGACGTCGACGCGCTGTCGACGTTCCTGCAGACGGGGCTGGTGACGGCCTTCGTCTCCGTCGTCACCTTCTTCGGCATCATGGTCGCGCTGCTGGTGATCGACGTACAGCTCGCCCTCGTCGTGTTCGCCACGCTGCCGCCGCTGATCGTGGCGACCGTCTTCTTCCGCCGGGCCAGCGTGAAGGCGTACGAACTCGCCCGCGAGCGGGTCTCGGCGGTCAACGCCGACCTCCAGGAGTCGGTGTCCGGGCTGCGGATCCTGCAGGCGTTCCGGCGCGAGCGGGACGGCGGGCGGCGGTTCGCCGAGGGCAGCGACTCCTACCGCCGGGCGCGCATCCGCGGCCAGTGGCTGATCTCCGTCTACTTCCCGTTCGTGCAGCTGCTGTCGTCGGTGGCCGCGGCGTCCGTGATGATCGCGGGCGCCCACCGGGTGGAGGCCGGGACGCTGACGACGGGTGCCCTGGTCGCGTACCTGCTGTACATCGACCTGTTCTTCGCGCCGGTTCAGCAGCTCTCCCAGGTCTTCGACGGCTACCAGCAGGCCACGGTGTCGCTGGGCCGCATCCAGGAACTCCTCCAGGAGCCCACCGCCACGAAGGCCGCCGAGGAGCCGCTGGAGGTGCTGTCCCTGCGCGGCGACATCACCTTCGAGGGCGTCCACTTCGCCTACGGCAGCGACGAGGAGGCGCTGACCGGCGTGGACCTGACGATCCCGGCCGGGCAGACCGTCGCGTTCGTCGGCGAGACCGGCGCGGGCAAGTCGACCCTGGTCAAGCTCGTCGCCCGGTTCTACGACCCCACGCGCGGCCGGGTGCTGGTCGACGGCACGGATCTGCGCTCGCTGGACCTGACCTCGTACCGGCACCGGCTCGGCGTGGTCCCGCAGGAGGCGTACCTGTTCCAGGGGACCGTCCGGGACGCCATCGCGTACGGGCGTCCGGACGCGACCGACGCCGAGGTGGAGGCCGCGGCGCGGGCGGTCGGCGCGCACGACATGATCGCCCGCCTCGAGGGCGGCTATCTGCACGAGGTGGCAGAGCGGGGCCGCAACCTGTCCGCCGGACAGCGGCAGTTGATCGCGCTGGCCCGCGCGGAGCTGGTGGACCCCGACGTCCTGCTGCTCGACGAGGCGACCGCCGCACTCGACCTGGCCACCGAGGCCCAGGTCAACCAGGCCACGGACCGTCTCGCCGGCCGCCGCACGACCCTGGTCGTGGCGCACCGCCTGACGACTGCTGCCCGCGCCGACCGGGTGGTGGTGATGGACCACGGCCGCGTCGCGGAGGACGGCACCCACGAGGAGCTGCTGCGCCGCGGCGGGCGGTACGCCGAGCTGTGGCGGACGTTCGTGGGGGCGCCGGAACCGGGGCAGGAGGAGCCGGTCGGCTCCTCGGCCTGACGCTCCGTCGAATTCGGGAAATTCTGCGGAGGTTGCCCCAAACGTTCGGAAATATGTGCCTGTGTGCACCACCGCGATGCAACCATCTGCCGTACGCCATGCGTCCGTACATCAGTACGCTCATCGTCGCGGGGAGGGACCACAAAGGTGGACAAGAGTGCGATACGCCGGCGCCTGGCGCTCGGCATGACCGTACTGACGGCGTCCGGGCTGCTCGCGCTGGCGAGCCCGGGGCACGCGGAGGCGGCCGGCTACTGCTCGGGACGCAACGTTCGTACGCTCTCGTTCTCCACCGGCTCCGTGCAGGTCTACAGGCGCGACGGCTATGTGTGCGCGGTGACCTTCGCCAAGCGGGTCTCCGGCAGGAAGACCATGTCGGTGAGCGTGCAGGCGCGCGGCAGCCGTCCCGCGGTCGACATCGGGCAGTACACGCACCACGCCGGGCCCGTCACGGTGCACGCCGGCCACCGGTGCGTGTGGATCCGCGGCTCCGTGGGCTCTGGGTCGGTCAGCTCCGGATGGACCCTCTGCTGACGCGTCCCCGCGCTCACAGCCGCCGGGCGCACCCCACCGGTCTGCTGCCGCCCAGCTGGACGTAGAGCGCCGTCGACGGCGGGCACTGCGAGCGGCGCGCGACCGCCGACGTCACCCTGTACTCGGGCGTGCGCCCGCCCCCGCCGTCGCAGGTCGTCTCCCGGACCTCGCCCTTGCCCGTGCCGTACACGCAGTCCCCGACGATCGTGCGCGGGCCGCCCCCGCCACCGGGGTCGCCCGGGTGCGGCGGCTCCAGGTTCCGCATGCACGCATAGCCGCGCCGCACCGCCCCCGAGGGGCTGATGTGCAGCACGAAGTCCGTGGTCGCGGGGCACGCGGGGCCCTGCGCCGGGTCGCCGTCGTAGCGGGCGACCACCCGGGCGGCGGCCCGTTCGCTCGTGCACGGCACTTCCGTGAAGCTCGTCGTGCCGAAGGAACTGCACTCGTCCACGGCGAGGAACTCGGCGCCGAACCCGGACGGCGCCGGCGACGTGGCACGCCCGCTCGGCCGGTCCCTCGCCGCCCCCGACAACGTCTGGCATCCGGAGAGCCCGCCCACCGTCAGCGCAGCGGCCAGCAGCGCACCCAGCAACGCTCGCGTCCCTCGCATCGCCCCCCCGGTCCACCCCCGTCCAGCGTGGCCCGCGGCCACGGCCCACGCCAGACGTCTCGGGTGCTTTGCGACATTCGGGGGCGGGGTGCCGGGTTCCCGGCGTACGGCTAGTACGACAGCCCGTATCCGATCGGGTACAGCATCCGCGCCGGGTCGTCCGCCCGTTGCACCGGCACCGGCAGCTTCCCGCGCGGCCTCACCCGGCCCGCGATCACCCGTGCCGCGGCACGCAGTTCGACGTCCGTCCAGGAGTACGACGCCAGGAAGGCGCCCACGTCCGGGAGTTGGGCGACGTCATACGGATTCCGGACGGCGAGGGCGATCAGGGGCTTCCCGGTGGCGGCCAGCCGGTTCACCAGCGTCCGCTGGGAACCGGTCGCGCTCACGTTGTACGTGGCCACGACCACGGCGTCCGCGTCTCCCGCCGCCGTCACCGCCTTCGCGATCGTCGCCGCCGAGGGGGCCGTGCCGGTGGACAGCGCGGTCGCCGTGAAGCCCAGCTCGGTCAGGGCGTTCGCCAGGACGGTGGTGGGCGGTCCGTCGGTGCCGGTCGGGGACGCCGGGTCCGCGCCGGCCACCAGAAGCCGGGGGCGGGTTCGGGGCGAGAGCGGCAGCAGACGCTCCTTGTTGACCAGCAGCGTGGTCGTGCGGTCCGCGATGCGGTCGGCGGTGCGCAGATGCTCCGGGGCGCCGACGGTCCGCTCGACGCCGGCCCCGGTCACGTACGGCCGGTCCAGCAGCCCCAGCTTCGCCTTCAGGCGCAGGATGCGCAGCAGCGACTCGTCCAGCCGGGCCTCGGTCAGCTCGCCGCCCCGCACCGCGTCCAGCACCGCGTTCCAGGCGAGGTCCAGGTTCGGCGGGTTCAGCAGCTGGTCGACCCCCGCCTTGAGGGCGAGCACGGGCACACGGTCGTCGCCGTACTTCTGCCGTACGCCCTCCATGCCGAGCGAGTCGGTCACCACGACCCCGTCGTAGCCGAGCTCCTCGCGCAGGATGCCGGTGACGATGGGACGGGAGAGCGTCGCGGGGTCGCCCGAGTCGTCGAGCGCGGGCACCATGATGTGCGCGGTCATGACGGCGTCGATCCCGGCCCGGACCGCCGCCCGGAACGGCACGGCGTCCAGCCTCTCCCACAGTTCGCGGCTGTGCGTGATGACCGGGAAGCCGTAGTGGCTGTCGACGGCGGTGTCGCCGTGGCCCGGGAAGTGCTTGGCGGTCGCCGCGACGCGGGAGGACTGATAGCCCCTCACCTCCGCGGCGACCAGGCCCGCCACCGCCTCCGGGTCGGCACCGAAGGACCGGACGCCGATGACCGGGTTGGCCGGGTTGACGTTCACGTCGGCGTCGGGGGAGTAGTCCTGGCGGATGCCGAGGGCGCGCAGCTCGGCACCGGCGATCCGGCCCAGCGTCTGCGCGTCGGCCCGGGAGCCACCGGCTCCGATCGCCATCGCGCCCGGGAACAGGGTCGCGGGCCTGCCCACGCGGGCGACGATCCCGTGCTCCTGGTCGGTGGCGATGAGCACGGGCAGTCCGCGGGGCTGGTCGAGCGACGCCTTCTGGATGCCGTTGGACAGTTCGGCGATCTGCCGGGGATCGCGGGTGTTGTGCGCCCAGGTGAAGTAGATGATGCCGCCGACGCGGTACCTGGCGATCAGCTCGGCGGCCGTGCGGACGCCGATCTCCTTGAGGTTGGCGTCGATGTCGGCCTGGTCGGGGGCGGTCGCCGAGTGGCCGTAGACCCGCATCACGAAGAGCTGGCCGGCCTTCTCCTCGAGCGACATGCGGGAGATCAGGCCCTTGAGCCGTTCATCGTCGTACCCGGCGGCACGAGCGGCGCCCGGGGTGAGGGCGAGGGCCGCCGTCAGGCCCGCGGTGGCGGCGAGGACGGTGCGTCTGGAGGGCTGTGCGGTGCTTCCCGTGCCGGAGTCGTGCACGTGCGCTCCTTCCGGAGGAGAACGCTGAAGGAAACTTCCGAGGAGTCACCAATATCCGGGAAGTTTCTGCCGGTCAAGGCGCCGCACATGAGGTAGCGCACATAAGGGGCCGCCATCGGCGCTGTTGGAGGGGGGCGCGCCGATGGCGGCGTGCTGCCGGCCGCGTGCGGCGGAGAGGGTGGTCAGCGATCGCAGCCAGCAGCGAGGCCGACACCGCAGCGCGGAGACTCTTCCGGCAACCTGCCCATGGGACGAAGGCGCACCGGGTCGGGTTCCCGGAAACGGCCGGACGCCGGAAGTCGGTACGCGGGTGGTCAGCGGGGCGTGTGCGCCGACACCGTGGGCCAGTGGTGCTGGAGGGTGCGTACGGTCTCGGCGATCGCCGGCCGCCGGGCCGCTCCCCTGCGCCACAGCGCGTACAGATGCCGTACGGGCATGGGGTCCAGGGGCACCTCGACGACCCCCTCGGGCAGCGGGCCCCGGCCCAGCCGCGGGATCAGGGCGATACCGAGTCCGGCGGCGACCAGGGCGACCAGGGTCGGGTTCTCGTCGGCCTGGTGGACCACCTCGGGCTCGTGCCCGGCGGCGCGCAGCGTCCGCACCAGCCACTCGTGGCAGACCCGGCCCGGCGGCTGGCAGATCCACCGCTCACCGCCCAGCTCCTCGCGGCGCACCGCCGTCCGCTCGGCGAAACGGTGGCCGGCGGGCACGAGCAGATCGCACAGGTCGTCTCCGATGACCGCCTGTTCCACCCCCTCCGGGGCGGGCAGCGGCGCGATGTCCCAGTCGTGCGCCACGGCGACGTCCACCACGCCCTTGGCCACCAGGTCGACGGACAGATGCGGGTCCACCTCGGTCAGCCGGGTGTCCAGGGCGGGATGCCGGCGCGCCAGATCCGCGAGCACCCCCGGCATCAGCCCCCGCGCCGCCGACGCGAACGCCGCCACCGTCAGCCGCCCGGCGGGCAACCCCCGCCGCTCCTCCAGCTCGGTCTCGGCGCGCTCCACGATCGCCATCAACTCCTGTGCCGTGGCGGCCAGCTGCAGAGCCTCGTCGGTGAGCCGTACGCCGCGCCCCTCCCGTTCGAGCAGCACGGTCCTGGTCTCCCGCTCCAGCTTGGCGATCTGCTGGGAGACCGCGGACGGGGTGTAGCCGAGCGCGGTGGCCGCGGCGCCGACCGTGCCGTGGACGGAGACGGCGTGCAGGGCGCGCAGGCGTTGAAGATCGAGCAAGACGGCCCCCTGGTGTTAGAGATGCTTCATCCAACCATGCAGCAATCATCGCTGGTGCTTCACGGTTGCCGGACGTGATGCTCGACGCATGCGACCCGCACACCTGTCTCTCGCCGTCCTCGTCGCCGCCGTCTGGGGCGTCAACTTCACCGTCATCGAACTCGGCCTCGGCCACTTCCCGCCGCTGCTGTTCTCGGCCCTGCGCTTCCTGGCCGCGGCCGTCCCCGCCGTCTTCCTCGTGGGCCGCCCCAAGGTGGCGTGGAAGTGGATCGTGGCGGTGGGCCTGGTGCTGGGCGTGGCGAAGTTCGGGCTGCTGTTCCTCGGCATGGCCGCCGGGATGCCCGCCGGCCTGTCCTCGCTGGTCCTCCAGATCCAGGCCGTGTTCACGGCGCTCATGGCCTTCGCACTCCTCGGCGAACGCCCCACGCGCCTGAGGGCGCTGGGCATGGCGGTGGCGCTCGGCGGCGTCGCCCTCGCGGCCGTCGACGAGGGAACGGCCGGTCCGCTCGGCGCGTTCGCCCTGGTCATAGTCGCGGCGGCCTGCTGGGGTCTGTCCAACGTCCTCACCCGCAAGGCGTCCCCTCCGGACCCCCTGAACTTCATGGTGTGGGTGAGCACGGTGCCGGTCCTGCCCCTGCTCTCCCTGTCCCTCCTCACCGAGGGCCCCTCCCGGGACCTCGCCGCGCTGCGCGCCCTCGACTGGCAGGGCGCCGGCATCGTCCTCTACGTCGCCTGGATCACCACGGTCTTCGGCTTCGGCGCCTGGGGCTGGCTGCTGCGCCGTCACCCCGCGTCCACGGTCGCCCCGTTCTCCCTCCTGGTCCCGGTCTTCGGCATGTCGTCAGCGGCCCTTTTCCTGGGCGAACCGATCAGCCCCCTGCGCTGGGCCGCGGCGGCACTGCTGGTGGGCGGGGTGGCGCTGACGTCCCTGGCACCGGCGAAGAGGGGCCGTTCGAAGGGGGTTCGTTCGAAGGAGGTCCAGTCGGCGGACGCCTCGGCACGCGAGCCGGTCAGCGAGCCGGCGTGAACGCGTACCAGTAGTCGAGATCCCCGGTTCCACGTCGCGTTGCCACCAGCGTTCGGTATGAGGCGTGGGCGAAGCTGCGGCGCGCCTCCCGAGTCACCGGCGGTAGGGCGCCGCGGGCCGCCGTGGGATCCGGCTCAGTCGCGGATCTCGACGTGTGCGAGGAGGTCGCCCTGGCCGCCGCCTATGAGATGGACGACGCCAAGGCCGGCCAGGCGGAGGGTCTGGCCGTCACGGATGCCCGGAGGGACGCGGACGGTGTGACGACCGTCCAGCGTCTCCAGGGCGAGAGTGCCTCCCGTCGACGCCAGCGTGCGCGGAACGATCAGGTTGCGGTGCAGGTCGTCGCCCTTCCGCCGGAAGACCGGGTGCGGACGCTCCACGATTTCGACGTAGAGGTCCCCTGGCCGTCCGCCACCGGGGCCGACCTCTCCTTCGCCGGCGAGCTGGATCCTGGTTCCGTTCTCGACGCCTGCCGGAATCTTGAGGGTGAGCGTGCGGCGGGCGCGGACCCGGCCCTCGCCGGCGCATCCGGGGCACGGGTGGGGCAGGAGCGTGCCGTACCCGTCACACGAGCGGCAAGGCTCCGACGTGACGGTCTGGCCGAGAAAGCTCCGCCGGGTCTTCGTCGTCCGGCCGCCTCCTTCGCAGGCGTCGCATTCCTCGGGCCGGGTTCCCTTCGCCGTACCCGAACCCGTACAGCTCGCGCACACGATGGCGGTGTCGACCTGTATGTCCTTCGTCGTACCGAACGCGGCCTCCGGCAGGTCGAGTTCGACGCGGATCAGCGCGTCCCGGCCGTGGCGGGTACGGGACCGGGGGTACTGCTCCTCCGGCTGCTGACCGGTGTCGGCTCCGGCCTCGGGCGCCGTTGCCGGCCTGGAACTCGTATGCCCTTCGCCCTCGCCGGTCTCCGCACCTCCTGTGCGGGTGCGGGTCTTCGGCCGTCCGAAGAGGGTGCTGGTCTTCGCATCTCCGAAGAGGCCGTCCATGACGTCCGCGAGGGTCTGGTCTTCCGACCCGGCCGCAACCCGGGGCGGCGTCTCGGGCCGAGGGGGGATGTGCGCCTCCCGCACGGGCGGGACCTCGCGGCCCCGCACACGCCCCCGCTCGCCGACCGCCCGCGCGATGGTCACCTGATATTCCAGGTCGGCCCACATCCGAGGCCGCTGTCTCACCCCGTCGCGGTGCAGGGACTCGTACACGTAGTCGTACAACTCGGTGACCGTGATCCGGCCGTCCCGGTTCAGGTCGGCGGCTCCCGTACCCAGCCCCTCGATCAGCGCGCCGGTGAACCGCGAGGGCTGCGGCACCTTCGACTCGACCCGCTCGCCCTCCCAGGCGTACTCGGTCCGGCTTGTCGCGGTCAGGATGGCCCTGCCGTGGCCGCTGAGTTCCTCGCGCACGTGGATCTGGTCGTCGCCCTTCGCGCCGGGCAGGAAGGCTCCGCTGTAGCAGCAGTCGAGCAGGACGATGATGGTGCGGGCCCGGCAGCGTTCCATGCGGTCGCGCAGGAAGGCGGCCGGGATCGCGGTCGAGGCGGGCAGGTCGCGGTCCGTGTCGCGGGCGGCGAAGTACAGGTGGCCCTCGTCGTCCTTGATGCCGTGGCAGGACACGTGCAGGAGAAGCAGGTCGTCGCGGCTGCGGTCGCGGAAGAAGCGCTCCAGTGCGCGCATCGCTTCATGGGCCCGGGCGTCCTTCACCTGCTCGGTGCGGAACCCGCCGATGAGGGGGTCGGCGAGTACGGCGGCGAGCCCGGCGCAGTCCTGGCCGGGGGAGCGCAGGGTGCTGAGCGTTCGGTCGTCGTACGTGCCGGTCGCGATGAGGAGCGCGTCCCTGCGGCCCTTGCCGAGGGGGAAGTCGGTCATGACGCGGCCTAATTCCGAGCGGCGGGGAGTTCTCCGGTGCCTTCCGGTTCTCGGCTTCCTTCCGGTTCTCCGGTACCCCCCGTGATTCCGGCCGCTTCGGCGGGTGCGGTCGGGGTCTCGCCGGCCCCGGGCCGGGTCCGGACCCCCTCCAGGAAGGCGTCCACCAGACGCCGCTGCTGCTCGGGGGAGGCGTGACCGAGTTCAAGGGTGCGGCCGTCGATGTCGAACTTGACCGTGCGCACCGGGCGGTTCTGCATCCAGGTCTCCACCAGACGCAGCATGGGCCGCAGGACGGCGGGCGCGAGACTGACGGCCAGAGCGCCGACCGCGATGAGATCACCTGGCTTGGCGCCCTCGGGTGCCGGTGCGCCGGACCGCTCCACCCGGACGTCGTCCAGATCGAGCTCGAGCAGCCGTCGCCTCAACTGCAGGGTGAGCTCGTCGAGCTCCTCCTGGTCCACGTCGGCCGCACCGCACAAGACCAGACGCATGCTGCTGGCTGCCGCCATGTCGTCCCCCTGTTCAACAGCGGCTTCCAGTGTATGGGGGAATGGGAAAGCCGTTGGGGGAAGGGGCAGTTGGGCCTCTCGTTTCTTTGCGAGTGTCGTGCTTGCGTGGGCCGAGTCAGCGTGCTTCACGCGATCGTCCGCGAGCGCCGGCCCTACTGGACCAGCCCGCCTCTCCGTCTCGTGGCTCGACCTCAGCATCACCGGTGCGGACCGGAGCTTTTGGTGTTCCGAATCTCGGTCGACGACCCCGGTCGCGTACGAAAGACTTTCCATGGGCTTTCGCGAGGTGTTCGCGGAGCTGTGGGCGGGTTGCCGAACCGAGGGAGCTGCAGAGCGTTGACGTATCTGCTGGAGGGGCCGGTACTGGAGGGTGCCCTTGTGCGCCTGGAGCCGCTGGAGCACCGGCACGCGGCCGACCTGGCGGTGGCGGCGGAGGAGGATCGCGACACGTACGCGTTCACGTGGGTGCCGAGGGCGGACGAGGTCGGGGCGTACATCGACGCCCAGCTCGGCCGCGCGGCGGCGGGCTGGGTCGCCCCGTACGCGCAGATCTCCCTTTCCACGGGGCGCGCGGTCGGTGCCACGGCGTATTTGGACCCGCGCTCCTGGCACACGGACGACCGACTCGACGCCATCGAGGTCGGCTTCACCTGGCTCGCCCGCTCCGCCCAGGGCACGGGCGTCAACGCGGAGGCCAAACTCCTGTTGTTCCGCCACGCGTTCGAGCAGTGGGACGTGGCCCGCGTCGACCTGAAGACCGACGCCCGCAACAACCGCTCCCGCGCGGCGATCCAGAGTGTCGGCGCCCGCTTCGAGGGCGTCCTGCGCAACTGGTCCCGCTCCTGGGCACCGGGCGAGGAGGACCGGCTCCGGGACTCCGCGATCTACTCGATCACGGCGGAGGAGTGGCCGGAGTGCCGCTCGCTGCTGGAGGCGCGGGTGGCGAGGAAGTCGGCCCGGGCGGCGGGGGAGACGGTGAGGTAGGGGCGGTCCGGGCAAAGCTTCGCGCGGGGGCCCGGCTGGGGGTGGGGTGGGTGCGGGCTGTCAGTGCAACACAATCGGCGGATCTGTCGCACTCCGGGAGGCGGCAGGCAGGGCTCGGGTGGGCCGAGCGTCGCTGAGTGGGGTGGATCCGATCAAGGCGTTCGAGAACTGGACCTGCCGGTGCCGATCGGAAACGATCGCCGCATGAGCGCCTACCTCATCCTCCACGGCTGGCAGAACCACCGCCCGAAGGACCACTGGCAGCACTGGCTGGCCGACCGGCTCACCGAACTCGGCCACCACGTCACCTATCCGCAGCTGCCCGACCCCGACGATCCCGAACCGGAGGTGTGGCTCGCGGAGTTGGCCCGCCACCTGGACGAGTTGCCGGGCGCGGGCCCGGAGCGTGTCGTCGTCGCCCACAGCCTGTCCGCCGTGCTGTGGGTGCACGCCGTGGCGCGCGGGGTGAAGGGCCTCGACGTGGACCGCGTGCTGCTCGTCGCCCCGCCGTCCGCCTCCGTCCTCGTACGGCTCCCGGAGGTGGCGGCCTTCGCCCCGCCGCCCCTGGACGGTCTGACGCCGCCCGGCCCCACCCGTCTCGTCGCCGGCGACGACGACCCGTACTGCCCGGAGGGCGCGCGCACCGCCTTCGGTGACCCCCTCGGCATCCCGACGGAGCTCATCCCCGGCGCCGCCCATCTCGACCTGGACGCCGGTTACGGCCCCTGGCCCGCCGTACTGGAGTGGTGCCTGGACGGCTCGGCACGCCTCACGGCACGTCCCGCGTAGTCCGGTCGCGCGGCGTACGGCCAGGCTCATGAGCCGGCGGCGGGTCGCATGTCGCGGGGCGCGGCGCGTGAGGCCGACGGACGCCCTGTCCGGCGGCCACCGGACAACGGCGGCCACCGGACAGGGGCGCGGCCTGCGCCGACTCGTCGGGCCGACTCCCTACGCCGACTCGTTCAGCAGCCGCGCCAGGTGCTCCCGCCCCGCGTCCAGCAGCTCCGGCAGTGGTGTCGCCGACTCGTACCAGCGCTTCTCGTACTCCCAGCACAGCCAGCCGTCCCAGCCGTGGCGGGAGAGGACCTCCACGCACTCGGCGAGCGGGAGGACACCGGAGCCGAGCGGCAGCGGTGTCTTGTCGTCGGCGGACGCGATGTCCTTGACCTGGACGTAGCCGAGGTAGGGGGACAGCGCCGCATACGTCTCCTGCGGCTGCTCGCCGCCCAGCCAGGTGTGCATCACGTCCCACAGCGCGCCCGCGTTCCGGTGGCCGACCGTGCCGAGGACACGCAGGGCGTCCGCGCCGGTGCGGTGCGAGTCGTGCGTCTCCAGCAGGATCCGTACACCGGCGTCGGCGGCGTACTCGGCGGCGGTGCCCAGGCGCCGGGCGGCCGTCGCGTCGGCCTCCTCCGGGCTCTGCTCGGTGCCGCCGCCGGGGAAGACGCGGACGAAGGGGGCGCCCACGTCGCGGGCCAGGCCGAGGAGGTCGCGGATCTCCGCCAGGACCGGCGCGTCGTCACCGGGCGCGGCCACGCGTGCGTACCCCGCGAGCCCCAGGATCTCGACACCGGCCGCCTTGAACGCGGCGGCCGCGTCGGCCCGTTCGGCGGGGCCGATGCCCGGGTGCACGGGCTCGTCGGGATGCGCGCGCAGTTCGACACCGTGGTAGCCGTGGGTGGCCGCGAGGTGGACCACATCGGGTATGGGCAGGCCGGGGACACCGAGGGTGGAGAACGCGAGCTTCATGCTCATGGACCCTACTCGGCACGTGTGGGGAGCGCCCGTCGGCGACACTCGGGCGCGCCCCGGCCGCGCGGCGCGCCCGAGAACCCCGTACGCGCCCGAGGACCCCGTACGCGCCTACCCCCGGGGCGCCCCCGTGGAACCCCGCACCATCAACTCGCCCCGCACCGTCGCGATCCCGCCCGGCGGGGGCTCCTCGCGTCCCATCGCGATACGGCCCGCGCGGGCCCCCGCCTCCGAGAGCGGGAGGCGGACCGTCGTCAGGGCCGGCACCGCGTCGATCGCGAACGGGAGGTCGTCGAAGCCCGCCACCGACACGTCGTCGGGGATGCGCAGCCCGGAGTCCCGCAGCGCCGCGCACGCGCCCAGCGCCACCGTGTCGTTCGCGGCGACGATCGCCGTGAGCGACGGGTCCCGGCGCAGCAGTTCCAGCGTCGCCTCGTAACCGGCCCGGCGGTCGTAGCGGCCGTGCACCGTCAGGCGCGGGTCGTCCTCGATCCCGGCGGCGGCCAGCGCCTCCCGGTGACCCTCCAGGCGGTGCCGCGTCGTCGTGCGCTCCTCCGGGCCGGCGATGTAGCCGAGCCGCCGGTGCCCGAGCCCGATCAGGTGCTCGGTGAGCTGCCGGCCGCCGCCGCGGTTGTCGAAGGTGAGGGCGATCGCCTCGGGCGCCGGCGGCCGGCCGCACAGCACCACCCGGGTCCCCGCCGCCGCGAGCTTGCGCAGCTTCGCGCCCACGGCCTCCACATGCGCGCTGACCTCCACGGCGCCACCGGTGAGCACCACGGCCGCCGCCCGCTGCCGCTGCAGCAGCGTCAGATACGTCAGCTCCCGCTCCGGCGAGCCGCCCGTGTTGCACACCACGGCCAGCCGTTCGCCGCCGGCCCGCCCGCCCGGGCCCCCGATCTCCGACTGGATCGCGCTCGCCATGATCCCGAAGAAGGGGTCGGCGATGTCGTTGACCAGGATCCCGACCAGATCGGAGGTGGCCGCCGCCAGCGAGCTCGCCGGGCCGTTGAGGACGTAGTCCAGCTCGTCCACCGCGCGCAGCACCCGCTCCCGGGTCGACGCCGCCACGGGATAGTTCCCGTTCAGCACGCGCGACACGGTGGCGGGCGACACCTGCGCGCGCGCCGCCACGTCCGCCAGGGTCACCGTCATCGTCGTCGTCCTCCGGTCGCGTGTCTCGTCGTACCCGTCGTGCCCGGCGGTGTCCGTCGTGTCCGTCCACCGACATCCACCGGCATCCGCCGAGATCCATCTACAGCTCTACAGACACCCGTGTACAGGCCCGCGGTTCACCGTGTTCGACGGACCGACCAACTTCACGCTCCCGGACCGGCCGACTTCACGGCCCCGTGTCCGTCGTGTCACCTCCTGTGACGCTGTATGCGGACACGCGCATCTCGTCGGGCCCGCGGTCTTGTCCGAGCCGCCGCACAGAGGCTAGCGTCTTCGTGGATAGAAAGCGCTTGCTGTCACGCTCGCCCCAGAGCGTACGAGGCGCCGGACGCGTACGAAGGGATCGACGTGACACGCAAGACGGTGCGGATCGCCATGAACGGCGTGACGGGGCGCATGGGCTACCGCCAGCACCTCGTCCGTTCCATCCTGGCCCTCCGCGAGCAGGGCGGCCTCGACCTGGGCGACGGCGCCGTGCTGTGGCCCGAGCCGGTCCTCGTCGGCCGCCGCGAGCACGCCCTGAAGGCGCTCGCCGAGCGGCACGGCCTGGAGCATTGGTCGACGGACGTGGACGCGGTCCTCGCCGACCCGACCGTCGAGATCTACTTCGACGCGCAGGTCACCTCCGCCCGCGAGGAGTCGATCAAGAAGGCGATCGCGGCGGGCAAGCACATCTACACCGAGAAGCCGACGGCCACGGGCCTGGAGGGCGCCCTGGAACTGGCCCGCCTCGCCCATGAGAAGGGCGTCAGGCACGGCGTCGTCCAGGACAAGCTCTTCCTGCCCGGCCTGCTGAAGCTGAAGCGGCTCATCGACGGCGGCTTCTTCGGCCGGATCCTTTCGGTGCGCGGCGAGTTCGGCTACTGGGTGTTCGAGGGCGACTGGCAGCCCGCCCAGCGCCCCTCCTGGAACTACCGTGCCGAGGACGGCGGCGGCATCGTTGTCGACATGTTCCCGCACTGGGAGTACGTGCTGCACGAGCTGTTCGGCCGCGTGAAGTCCGTGCAGGCCCTGGCGACCACCCACATCCCGCAGCGCTGGGACGAGAACGGCAAGCCCTACGACGCCACGGCCGACGACGCCGCCTACGGCGTCTTCGAGCTGGAGGGCGGCGCGATCGCCCAGATCAACTCCTCCTGGGCGGTGCGCGTCAACCGCGACGAGCTGGTGGAGTTCCAGGTGGACGGCACCGAGGGCTCGGCGGTCGCCGGGCTGCGCAAGTGCCGCGTGCAGCACCGCTCGGCGACCCCGAAGCCCGTGTGGAACCCCGACATCCCCGCCACCGAGGTCTTCCGCGACCAGTGGCAGGAGGTCCCGGACAACGGCGAGTTCGACAACGGCTTCAAGGCCCAGTGGGAGCTGTTCCTCAAGCACGTATACGCCGACGCCCCCTACCACTGGGACCTGCTGGCCGGCGCCCGCGGCGTCCAGCTCGCCGAACTGGGGCTGAAGTCCTCGGCCGAGGGCCGCCGTATCGACGTACCGGAGATCTCCCTGTGACCATCCACCTCCCCGACACGAGCGGGCGGCTCAGGGCGTACGAGCCGCGCCGCGAGCCCCTCGCCCTCACCTCCGGCACGCCGTTCACCTCCCGTACGGTCTTCTCGGCGGCGCACGTCGTCGCGGACCCGTACGCGGACGTGTCCCCCGACTCGCCCGCCGCGGTCGACTGGGACGCCACGCTCGCCTTCCGCCGCCATCTGTGGTCCCACGGACTCGGCGTCGCGGAGGCCATGGACACCGCGCAGCGCGGGATGGGCCTGGACTGGGCGGGCGCGGCCGAGCTGATCCGCCGGTCCGCCGCGGAGGCGAAGGCGGTCGGCGGGCGGATCGCCTGCGGGGTCGGCACCGACCAGCTCGCCGCCGGCTCCCTGGAGGAGATCCGCAAGGCGTACGAGGAGCAGCTCGCCGTGGTGGAGGAGGCGGGCGCGCAGGCGATCCTCATGGCGTCCCGCGCCTTGGCCGCCGAGGCGAAGGGTCCCGAGGAATACCTGGAGATCTACGGCCACCTGCTGCGCCAGGCCGCCGAACCCGTCGTCCTGCACTGGCTCGGCCCGATGTTCGACCCGGCCCTGGAGGGCTACTGGGGCTCGAGCGACCTGGACGCCGCCACGGACGTGTTCCTCGAGGTCATCGCCGCCCACCCGGACAAGGTGGACGGCGTCAAGATCTCCCTGCTCGACGCCCAGCGCGAGATCGACCTGCGCCGCCGCCTCCCGCAGGGCGTCCGCTGCTACACCGGCGACGACTTCAACTACCCGGAGCTGATCGCCGGCGACGAGCAGGGCTTCAGCCACGCCCTGCTCGGCATCTTCGACCCGCTCGGCCCCTTGGCCGCCGAGGCGGTACGGGTCCTGGACAACGGTGACGTGAAGGGTTTCCGGGAACTCCTCGACCCGACCGTGGAGCTGTCCCGCCACCTGTTCCAGGCGCCCACCCGCTTCTACAAGACGGGCGTGGTCTTCCTGGCCTGGCTCGCGGGCCACCAGGAGCACTTCACGATGGTCGGCGGCCTGCAGTCGGCGCGCTCGCTGCCGCACTTCGCGAAGGCGTACGAACTGGCCGACGGCCTCGGCCTGTTCCCGAACCCGGAGCTGGCCGAGGCACGCATGAAGACGCTGCTGTCCCTGTACGGAGTGGCCCAGTGAGCACGGCACCGGAGCGGTTCTCCATCAACCAGATGACGGTGAAGCAGCTGTCCATGCCCGACCTGGTCGACGCCTGCCAGGAGCTGGGTGTGCGGGGCGTGGGCCTGTGGCGGGAGCCTGTGCAGTCCCACGGTCTGGAGGCGACGGCGAAGCTGGTCCGCGACGCCGGGCTGACGGTGACGACCCTGTGCCGGGGCGGCTTCTTCACCGCGATCGACGCCGACGAGCGGGCGCGCGCCCTCGACGACAACCGCCGGGCGGTCGACGAGGCGGCCACGCTGGGCACGGACACGCTGGTCCTGGTCTCGGGCGGGCTGCCGGCCGGCTCCAAGGACCTGCGCGGGGCGCGCGAGCGGATCGCGGACGCGCTCGCGGAACTGGGCCCGTACGCGGCCGAGCGCGGTGTGCGGCTGGCCATCGAGCCGCTCCACCCGATGTACGCCTCGGACCGCTGTGTGGTCTCGACCCTGGCCCAGGCCCTGGACCTGGCCGAGCGCTTCCCGGCGGAGCAGGTGGGCGTCACGGTGGACACGTACCACATCTGGTGGGACGACACGGCCCCCGAGCAGATCGCCCGCGCGGGCGCCGGTGGCCGGATCCACACCTTCCAGCTCGCCGACTGGACCACCCCGCTGCCGGAGGGCGTCCTCACCGGCCGCGGGCAGATCGGCGACGGCGCGGTCGACATGCGCGAGTGGAAGGGCTACGTGGAGGCCGCCGGCTACACCGGCCCCATCGAGGTCGAGCTGTTCAACGACGGGCTGTGGGCGCGGGACGGCCGGGAGGTCCTCGCGGAGACGGTCGAGCGGTTCGTGGAGTACGTGACCGGGTGACGCCCCCGGGTGGACCGGGTCCCGGCCCCCGGGTGGACCGGGTCCCGCGCGGCCCGGTCCGCTCACAGGCCCTCAAGGCGGAAGCAGCGTGCCCAGCGGGCCCAGGTCGATGTTGAGGTCGGCCATGGTGAGGCCGTACTGGTCGCACAGGTCGGCCATCCGGTCGTGCAGGAGCATGAGGGTCAGTCCGAGCCGTTCCTCCTGCTCCTCGGTGAGGTCGCCCTCGTCGACGCGGTGCAGGGCCTGCCGCTCCATCAGCTGGCGCAGCAACTCGACGATGGTGAGGACCAGTTTGACGAGGTCCCGCTCCACCGTCTCCGGGTCGGCGTGCAGACGGCGCGCGACGCCCCCGCCCCGGTCGGCGGAGGGCGGGGGGACCTCGTCGGGGCGGGCGGGCAGCAGGGAGAACGCCCGGGTCGCGGCCTCGGCCACCTCCCGCAGCCGGTCCGCGCCCGGGCCGTCAGCCGGGCCCGTCACCGTGGCTCCCGTAGACCGGAAGCGCGGAGTGGCCCGGGGGCAGGAACGTCGCCCACTCCTCGTCCAGCTCCTCGCGGATCGCGACGATCACCGCGCGCAGCGAGATCCGCACCAGGTCCACGTCGGCGATGGACAGCACGAGATCGCCGGTGAGCACCACACCGCCGCTCAGCAGCCGGTCCAGCAGGTCGATCAACGCCACCTGCGGCTGAGCGACCGGACGGTCGTCGTACGGGCCGTAGTCGCTCACCGCTGCCCGGCCCCTTCCCGCGCGTCGGGCGCGAGCGGCGCGGTGAAGGAGTACGGCGCCCACGGCCCGGTGACGTCCACGCGGACCCCGGGCAGACCGTCGGCGGCGTGCAGCATCCGGTCGCGGAACTCCTCCGACAGCCGGCGCGGGACCAGATAGGCGTCGTTGGCGATGTTCTCCCCCGGCACCTGCGCGAGGCCCCCCTGCTGCGGCCGGTGCCGGGTGCGCTCCACCGCCAGGCCCCTGGCCTCCTCCTCGGTCCGCCGCACGGCCTCCTCGGCGAGCCGCCAGGCGTCCTCGCGCGCCTGCCGCTGGTGCCGGCGGCTGCGCAGATACGCCCGCCCCGGGTTCTCCCCGCCCGCCGGGGCGCCGGTGGGCGCCTGAGCCGGCGGGGGCTCCGGCGGTGCCTCGACGTAGACCTTCACGCCCCACTCCACGTGCGAGGCGAGCCGGTCGAGGAGTGCGGCGAACTCCGTCTCCCGCCCGGCCAGCATCTCCCGTACCCGGCTCTCGTCCAGGTAGACGGTGGCCAGCCGCAGCGGAAGGACCGTGGTGTGCCCGGCCAGGGTCTCGATCACGAAGTGGTGCGCCCGGGCCGTCGCCTCCAGCCACCGCAGGTCCTCAAGACCGGCCCTCAGGGCCGCCTCCGAGAACTCGGCCGCGGGCACCGCGCTGACCGCGGCCGCCACCTGGCCGTGGCGGACCAGGGAGACGGGGGCGTCCGCCACGCCCCGGACAGGCGCGAGCGACTTCTCGTCCAGGGCCGTCGCGCCCAGCACGGCATACGCGTAGCACAGCTGCTCGTCCACCGTCCTCAGCTCCGGTCCTCGTCCTCATCGTCCCTGCGCCGGGTGCGCCGTGGCTCCGCGCGGCGTTCTCGTTCGGTGTCACGGTCCTGTCGTGGCTCCGTGCGGCGCTCTCGTTCGGTGTCACGCTCCTGTCGCGGCTCCGCGCGGCGCTCTCGTTCGGTGTCACGCTCCTGTCGCGGCTCCGCGCGGCGCTCTCGTTCGGTGTCACGGTCCTGCCGTGGCTCCGCGCGCCGCTCTCGCTCGGCGTCCCGGTCCCGACGTGGCTCCCGCTCGGCTTCACGGTCCTCCCGTGGCCGGCTGCGGCGGCCGGACCTGCCCTCGGACAGCTCGGGCGGTGGGGACGACGCGAGCTGTCTGCGCAGCTCCTCCACTTCGGTCCGCAGCCGCTCGTTCTGTTCCCGGAGGCTGCGCCGGCCGTCGGCGCGGGAGGACAGCGCCGGATCGTGCTCCCACCAGTCGATGCCGATCTCCCGGGCCTTGTCCACGGAGGCCACCAGGAGCCGGAGCTTGATGGTGAGCAACTCGATGTCGAGCAGGTTGATCTTGATGTCGCCGACGATCACGATGCCCTTGTCGAGCACTCGTTCAAGGATGTCGGCCAGGTTCGCGCCACCGGACCCCTGACTGTAGGGGGTCAGGGGCCGCGACGCGGGGACGGCGGGATCGGACACGGCACACTCGACCTCGTTTCCTCCCTGAGCACCCGACGCCGGCGACGCGAAGACCGGCGAGCTCAACGCACCTCAGCGCCCGCGACTATGCGCGGCGCCGACGCCCTTCGGGTGCCTCCCTCTCGTCGTAGCGGTCGTCGGGTTGCTCGTCCTCGTCCTCCTCCCAGTCGTCGCCCTCCTTGGAGGTGGAGGTGTCCTCGGGCTCCTCGTCCTCTTCGTCCTCCCGGTCTTCCTCGTCCTCGCCCTCCTCGGATTCCTCTTCTTCGAATTCGTCTTCTTCGTCTTCGTCCCGGCGTCGCCCGCGGCTCTCTTCCTCTTCCTCTTCCTCCTCACCCTCGCGGCGCTCCTCGGGCTCCTCTTCGCGCTCCTCGCGGCCCTCCGCCTTCTCCTTCTCTTCCTCCTCGCGTTCGACCTCCTCCGGGCTGCGGACCACCTCCCCGTCGCGGATCTCGCCGCGCCAGGCGCCGGTGGCATCTCCCCGGGTCATGACGAACGTGCGGTAGAGCTTCAGGTCGAGCCGCACCCGGCGGCCCTGGGCGCGCCACAGGCTGCCCGTCTTCTCGAACAGGCCCTTGGGGTAGTACTGCAGGACGAGCAACACCTTGGTGAGGTTGTCGCTGAGGGGGTGGAAGGTGACGACGCCCTTGTTCGTGCCCTTGGGGCCCTCACTGGTCCAGGCGATGCGCTCGTCGGGCACCTGCTCGGTCACGACGCCCCGCCATTGGCGACGCGACTTGGCGATCTTCGCCTGCCAGTGGGTCGTGGTCTCGTCGTCCTGCCGGACCTCCTCGACACCCTTGGCGAACTGTTCGAAGTCCTTGAACTGCGTCCACTGGTTGTAGGCCTCGCGCACGGGCACGCCCACGTTGACGTCCTCGATGATGGTCAGTCCCCGCTGCGGTCCGCCGGACTTCTTCTTGCCGCCTCCGCCCACTGCCTCCTTGGCCTTGCCGAGCAGCGTGTCCTTCGCCTGGGACAGAATGCCGCCCGCCCCCGCCCCCGCGCCTCCGCCGCCGAGGAGCTTCTTGCCGCCCTTGAGGGCGAACTTGGTCAGCGTGCCGGGACCGACGTGCGTCTCCGCCAGCCGGCGCGCCCCCTCACCCAGCCGCTCGCCCATGCCCTCGAGCATCACCTGGAGCCGGGCCTGCAGGTACTCCTCCAGTTCTTCCTTCAGCCGGTCCGCGCCAGGGTTACCCTGCACCTGATCACGAACCTTGTTGAGGGTGCCCTCAACCATCGTCCGGCCTCCTCGATCGTGCGGACCCGCTCTTCGCCTTCTTCTCACGCCCCTCGCTCCGGCGACCCGGCTCCTCCCCTGCTCCGCTCCGACGCTCTCTCCGGCTTTCGTCGTCCCGGTCGCCCTCCTCCCGGTTCTCCTCCCGCTCCTCCTCGTCGCGGGCTTCCTCGTCCCGGCCGCGCCCGCCCTCGCCGTGCGCCTTGTCCTTCAACCCCACGGTGCGTTGGTGCAGGGCGTCGGCCAGGCTCTCGGCCTTCGCCGACAGCACGGTGGTGGCCGCGGCCTTGCCCGCGCCCGCCAGCTCGCTGCGCACCTGCTTGCTGACGTTGCCGAGGACGGGGGAGTCCTGGAGCAGCTTGCCGACCTGCCCGGGCCTCATCCGCGATCCGGCCAGCGCCGCCCCCAGGCTCAGGGCGAGCTTGCCCTTCTTCGTCCGGCCCAGCAGATACCCGCCGAGAACAGCCGCGCCGATCTTGGCGTTGTTCATGGTTCCTTCTTCCTTCTTTCGCCGACCGTCACGGCCCGCCCTGCGCCTTCCGCAGGTGGTAGGCCCTGATCTCCTCCAGGCGGTGCAGCAGCGCCTCCTCGCGCTGCGCGAACTCCTCCTCGCCGATACGGCCCTCGGTCCGCGCCTGCTCCAGGTTCACCAGCTCCTCCTGGATGGGAGCCGGGTCGTAGTACTCCTGCTCCGCGGTCTTGACGACCTTGTCGAGCACCCAGCCGATGCCCTTTACCGGGGCGAACGGCAGCCCCAGGATCCCGGTGACCAGTCCTCCCACAGCGCCTCCTCCTCATGCCGTCCGGGCCGGTCGGTCAGGGCGGTCAGGCGAAGCTGTACGGCGGCAGCGGCCCCCGTACCCGCACCTCGATGCCCTCTCCGAGGCGCTCCGCCAGCTCCTGCCCGGCCCGTGTGAACTCCTCCGCCCGCTCGCCGTCCACCAGGAAGGACGCGTTCACGAAGTACTGCTTGGACGGCGAGGACACCTTCTCGGACAGTGCGAGCGGCCGCAGCGCGGCGAGGACCTCCTCGGCCTGCGCGTCCTGGCGGCTCTGCACCTCCTGCGCGATGAGCTGACCGAGTGCCAGCCGGTCCTCGTAGCTGCCGCCCTCGCGGGTCCGCGCGCTCAGCGCCCGGGCCTGCTCGGACTCCTCGAGGATGGTCCGCAGCAGGGCGTCCTCTTCCTGCACGCCCTTGACGTTGAACTCGGCCCGCCCGGTGAGCTCGTCCAGACGCCGGGAGAACTCCTCGGCCCGCGACTCCAGCACGGCGCGTACGGCGTCCTCGTTCTCCGCGACGTATCCGAAGCCCAGCGGCAGGATGCTGCCGCCGGCCCACAGACGTCCCTGGACCTCGTTGTGCGCCTCGAGGTCCCGGCGCGCGACCGACAGGTCCTGGGGGGCGTCGCTGACGACGGCGCACAGGGAGCCGCTGCGGACGGTGCGCAACTCGGCGGGGGCCTCGCCCACGCCCTTGACCCCGTCCAGATCCAGCGGATGCGAGTCCTTGGTGATCGCGTACACGTACAGCGACATCGGCTCGCTCACTCCTCCCGGTCCTTCGAGGAGCGGTGGCTCGAGCCGCGTTCGATGTGCTCGGGCTCCCTCTCGCGCTCCTTGCTCCCCTTCTGGAGCGATTCGGTGAACGCCTCCACCGCGCCGGTCAGCGCGCCCTTGCTCTTGCCCCGGGCACCGCCCTCGGTGATGCTCTGGGTGATGTCCGTCAGCGTCGCGGGAGCCTTGCGGCCGGACTCCAGGTCCAGCCGGTTGCAGGCCTCGGCGAAGCGCAGATACGTGTCGACGCTGGCGACGACCACGCGGGCGTCCACCTTCAGAATCTCGATTCCGATGAGGGACAACCGTACGAATGCGTCGATGACGAGGCCCCGGTCCAGAACCAGTTCCAGTACGTCGTAGAGGTTGCCGGAGCCTCCGCCGCCCCCGCCGGCCGGCAGACCACCGCCCTGCGGCATTACAGTCACAATCCTCTGTCCCTTCAGGCGAAGGGCGTCAGCCGCTGTCAGCGGCCCTCTTTGTCGACCTGCGCGCGGGTGTAGCGGCGTACTTGTTCGTAGCCCATCAGATTGCCCGCGGGGTCCAGAACGACCCGGTAGCTGGCCATCACACTGCTCGTGTCCGGAACGCGCTCCAGCTCCACGACCTCGACGAGGGCCTCCCAGCCCTGTTCAGTCGGTCTCAGTGCCGAAACGGACTGAGGAGCCCGCCCGAGCAGCTCGGTCAGCTGTTCGGCCGCGCTCCGCATGGCCTGGGGAGCGGACACCCGCTCCGGAGCGGACGCCTTCCGCGACGAGGTGTCTGCCTTGTCCGGCTCATGGTCGTTCGTGATCCATCACCTTCTTGCTCTTCTTCCATCATCGACCCTGTCCACAGCCCGTGCCAGTTCTTGCGCCGCCCGCTGCGGGACCCGCGGAAAATTCCTCGGCGAAGAGTGCAACCCTTGCCGCCCTGTGCGTGTCGTAAGGGGAGTCAGGACTCCCCGGGGGGATCTGGGGGGATCACGGGAGTTCTGGCGGGGTGGGGGAAAGCCGAGGGGCCCGGGCAGTGACCGGGCCCCTCGAAGTATCTCGGGCAGAGCGGCGGGTTCGGCAGAGGCCGGTTCAGAAGAAGACGCCGCAGCGCAGGAGCACGTTCGCGTACGGGCGGGCCTCGCCGGTGCGGACCACCAGGTGGGCGTCGGCCGCAAGCCGCTTCAGCTGCTCGTGCGGGACCAACTCGAGGTCCGGGAAGCGGGCCTCCAGCAGCGCCGCGGCCTGCGGGTTGGCCTCCCGCACCTCGTGCGCGGCCGTGGCGCCCTCCACCACCAGCTCCTCGAGCAGACCGTCCAGGACCTCCGCGAACGACGGCACCCCGGCGCGGAACGCCAGGTCCACGACCCGGGGGCCCGCCGGGACCGGCATGCCCGCGTCGCATATCAGGACCCCGTGCCCGTGCCCCAACTCGGCCAGGGCGCCCGCGAGGTGACGGTTCAGGATTCCGGCCTTCTTCACAGGGACTCACCTCGCGGGGACGCTCCCGGCTCGCCGTCTCGGCCGGGGGCCCGGGGGGTGTCCCCCAGGCCGGCACCGCACAGTGCGTCGACCTCCTCGGCGGTGGGGTAGGACTCCTGAGCGCCGGGGCGCGTCACCGCCGCCGCCCCCACCCGTGCCGCGTACGCCGCCGCCTCGGACAGCGCCGCGCCCGTGCCCAGCCGCCAGGCCAGCGCCGCCGTGAACGCGTCGCCCGCCCCCGTCGTGTCGACGGCGTCCACCTTCACCGACGGGACGCGGGTCATCGAACCGTCGGCCGCCACCAGGGCGCCCTCCGCGCCCAGCGTCACCACCACCGAGCGGGGGCCGAGGGCCAGCAGCGCCCGCGCCCAGTCCTCGGGCGCTCCGCCCAGCTCGTCGCCCGCGATGACCCGTGCCTCGTGCTCGTTCACGATCAGCGGGTCACAGGCCGCCAGCACCTCGGCGGGCAGTGGCCTCGGCGGCGACGGGTTCAGCACGAACCGGGTGCCGGACGGCAGGTTCCGTACGACCTCCTCGACCGTCTCCAGCGGGATCTCCAGCTGCGCCGACACCACCCGGGAGGCGTGCAGCAGGCTCTGCGCGGCCCGTACGTCCTCGGGGGCGAGCCGCCCGTTGGCCCCCGGGGAGACCACGATGCTGTTGTCCCCCGACGGGTCCACCGTGATCAGCGCGACCCCCGTGGGCGCCCCGCCGACCAGGACCCCCACCGTGTCGACGCCCGCCGCGCGCTGCGCGTCCAGCAGCAGCCGGCCGTGCGCGTCGTCGCCGACCCGGGCCAGCAGCGCCGTACGGGCACCGAGGCGGGCGGCGGCCACCGCCTGGTTCGCGCCCTTGCCGCCCGGGTGGACGGCCAGATCGGAGCCGAGCACGGTCTCCCCGGCCGCGGGCCGCCGCTCGACCCCGATCACCAGGTCGGCGTTGGCCGATCCCACGACCAGGAGGTCGTAGTCGTACATGAACTGTCTCCCAACGGATCCCAGCGGATCCCCGTGCATCCGACAAAGCGGTGAATCCGGCGCCACGGCCGCGGACCGCGCGTGCTGCGCGGGCCGCCGCCGTGGCGACCGGACGGGGCGGGTCAGCCGGTGAACCCGGCCACGTTCTCCTTGGTGACCACCTTCACCGGCACCATGACCGTTTCCTCGACCTTCTTGCCCTGAGCGGCCCGCAGCGCGTTGTCGATCGCGATCCGGCCCAGCTGCGAGGGCTGCTGCGCCACCGACGCGTACAGCGTGCCCGCCTTGACCGCGGCGAGTCCGTCCGGCTCACCGTCGAAGCCGACGACCTGGACCGACTTCCCGGCCTTCGATCCCAGCGCCTTGATCGCGCCGAGGGCCATCTCGTCGTTCTCGGCGAAGACGCCCTGGATGTCGGGGTGGGCCTGGAGCAGGTTCGTCATCACGTCGAGGCCCTTGGTGCGGTCGAAGTCGGCGGGCTGCTTGGCGACGACCTGGATGCCCGGGTAGGCCTTCAGGCCCTCCGCGAAGCCCGCGCCGCGCTCACGGCTCGCGGACGTGCCGGCCAGACCCTGCAGGATCACGATCTTGCCCTTGCCGCCGAGCTTCTCGGCCAGCGCCTTGGCGCCCAGCTTGCCGCCCTCGACGTTGTCGGAGGCGACCAGCGCGGCCGTCTTCGCCTTGTTGACGCCGCGGTCGACGCCCACGACGGGGACACCCGCCTTGTTCGCGGCCCGCACCGCCGGGCCCGCGGCGTCCGAGTCCACCGGGTTGACGACGATCGCGCCGAGGCCCGAGCTGGTGAAGTTCTGCAGCTGGTTGGCCTGCTGCGAGGCGTCGTTCTGCGCGTCCGTGACGGTCAGGTCGACGCCCAGCTTCTTCGCCTCCGCCTGCGCGCCCTGCTTGATCTGCACGAAGAAGGGGTTGTTGAGGGTGGACAGCGACAGGCCGACCTTCGGCGTGGTGGAGGACGAGCCGCCGTGCAGGAAGGACATCCCGCCCACCACGGCCACCGCGACCACGGCCGCAAGCGCGTACGTCAGCGTCTGCCAGCCCCGGCCGCCCGGAGAGGTGCCGGCGGCCACGGGGGTGGTGCCGGCCTTGCGGCGCACGGTGTCGAGGAGGACCGCCAGGGCGATCACGACACCGATGACGACCTGCTGCCAGAAGGCGGACACCGACAGGAGGTTGAGGCCGTTGCGCAGCACCGCCAGGATCAGCGCGCCGATCAGCGTGCCCGACGCCTTGCCGGTGCCGCCCGCGAGGGAGGCGCCGCCGATGACGACCGCGGCGATCGCGTCCAGTTCGTAGCCGTTGGCGGCCTGCGGCTGCGCGGAGGACAGGCGCGCGGCGAGCACGATGCCGGCGGCCGCGGCGAACAGACCCGACAGCGCGTAGATCGCGATCTTCTGCTTCTTCACCCGCAGACCCGACAGACGGGCCGCTTCCTCGTTGCCGCCGATCGCGTACATGGAGCGGCCGATGTACGTACGGCCGAGGACGAACGCGGTGATCAGGCCCATGACGACCATGACGAGGACCGGCACGGGCAGCCAGCCGCCCAGCGTGTCACCGAGGTGCGAGACCGAGTTCGGGAACGCGATCGGGGAGCCCTGCGAGATGACCAGCGACAGACCGCGGCCCACCGACAGCATGGCGAGCGTCGCGATGAACGGCGGCAGCTTCCCGTAAGAGATCAGGATGCCGTTGACGAGTCCGGCGGCGAGGCCGGTCGCGATCGCGAGGATCACCGCTGTCGCGACGGGGAGGCCCGCCGACGTGGCGCTCCAGGCCAGGACCGTGGCGGACAGCGCGGCGACCGAACCCACCGACAGGTCGATGCCGGCCGAGACGATCACGAAGGTGACGCCGAAGGCGAGGATGGCCGTGACGGCCGCCTGGACGCCGATGTTGAGGAGGTTGTCGGTCGTCAGGAAGTCGCCGGACAGCGCCGACATCGCGATGACGAGGACGATCAGCGCGGTGAGCGCGCCGTTGTCGAGCAGGAGTCTGCGGACCCCCGCGGCGCCACCGGCGCCCGCTGTGCTCTTGAGCGTGTCAGTGGCCACGGGTGGCCTCCATTTCGTTCACAGAAGTGGTGGGTGTGCTGACGGCGAGCGCCATGACGGAGTCCTGCGTCGCCTCGTCGGCGGTCAGTTCGCCCGCGATCCGGCCCTGGGCCATCACCAGCACCCGGTCGCTCATGCCGAGCACCTCGGGCAGATCGCTGGAGATCATCAGGACGGCGGCGCCCGCGGCCGTGAGTTCGTTGATCAGCTGGTAGATCTCGACCTTGGCGCCGACGTCGATACCGCGCGTCGGCTCGTCGAGGATGAGCACCTTGGTGTCCGCCAGCAGCCACTTGCCGATGACGACCTTCTGCTGGTTGCCACCGGAGAGCGTGCGCACGTGCTGGCCGAGTCCGGCCATCCGCACGCCCAGCTGCTCGGCGACCTTCGCCGCGGCGTCCCGCTGCGCCTTGCGGTCGACGATCCCGCCGTGGGTCGCGGCCCGCAGGGTCACGAGCCCGAGGTTCTCCTCGACGGACGCGTCCAGCACGAGACCCTGGCCCTTGCGGTCCTCGGGCACGAGCCCGATCCCGGCCTCCATCGCGGCGTTCACGTCGTACCGGCGCACCTGAGTGCCGGCGACGCGCACGGCTCCCCTGTCATAGGGATCGGCGCCGAACACGGCCCGTACGACCTCCGTACGGCCGGCCCCCACCAGCCCCACGATGCCGACGACCTCACCGGCCCGCACCTCGAACGACACGTCGTGGAAGACCCCGTCCCGGGTGAGACCCTCGACGGTGAGCAACGCCACGCCGGTGTCCGGTCGTTCACGTGGGTACTGCTGCTCGATCGACCGTCCCACCATGAGGCGCACGAGCTCGTCCTCGGGCGTGGAGGCGGGCACCTGCCCGACGCTCCTGCCGTCGCGGATCACGGTCACCCGGTCCCCGAGAGCGGCGATCTCCTCCAGATGGTGGGTGATGAAGACGACGCCGACGCCGTCCTCGCGCAGCGCGCGCACGATGGCGAACAGCTTCTCGACCTCTTCGGAGGTGAGGACGGCCGTCGGCTCGTCCATGATGAGCACGCGCGCGTTCAGGCTGAGCGCCTTCGCGATCTCGACCATCTGGAGCCGGGCGATTCCCAGTTCACGCACCCGGGCGCGGGGCGACACGTGCACGCCGACACGTTCGAGGAGTTCGGCGGCGTCCGCCTCCATCTTCTTGCGGTCGATCATGCCGAAGCGGCGCGGCTGGCGGCCCAGGAAGATGTTCTCGGCGACGGTCAGGTCGGGAACGAGGTTGAACTCCTGGTAGATGGTGGCGATCCCGAGGCGCTCGGAGTCCTGCGCACCGTGGATGCGCACCTCCTCGCCGCCGACCAGGATCCGTCCGGTGTCGGGGCGGTAGGCGCCGGAGAGCATCTTGATGAGGGTGCTCTTGCCCGCGCCGTTCTCACCGAGCAGCACGTGCACCTCGCCGCGGCGCAGATCGAAGTCGACGCCGTCGAGCGCGATCACGCCGGGGAACGTCTTGCGTATGCCTTCGATGCGCAGCAACTCGTCCGGGTTGCTCACGACTGGCTCCTTTGTACGGGGAACTGCACAGCGGGGGCCTGTGCAGGCGGCTCGCCGCACGAGCGGCGTACGACGAGACGGGCGGGGAGGGTGACGGACTCGGGGTGCCGTCCCTCTATGCGGTCGACCAGCGCGCGCACGGCGGCGCGTCCCAGCCGGCCCGTGGGCTGGGCGATCGCGGTGATCGGCGGATCGGTGTGCACGAACCAAGGGATGTCGTCGAACGCGGCGAGCGCGATGTCGTCCGGCACCCGCAACCCGCGCGCCCGGACGGCGTCCAGCGCGCCGAGCGCCATCAGGTTGTCGGCGGCGAACACGACCTCGGGCGGCTCGGCCAGGTCGAGGAACCGCTCGGTGGCCCGGCGCCCGCTCTCGACCTGGAAATCGCCCTGGCCGATGTAGGCGTCCGGGAGGGGGAGCCCGTACTCGGCCAGCGCCTCGCGGAAGGCCTCGACGCGCTCACGGCCGGTCGTGGTCGCCGCCGGACCGGCGATGATCGCGAGCCGCCGGTGGCCGAGCCCGTGCAGATGACGGACGAGATCGTGGACTGCGGCGCGGCCGTCGGAGCGTACGACGGGTACGTCGACCCCCGCGATCCACCGGTCGACGAAGACCATCGGGGTGCCGGCCCGCGCGGCGTCCAGCATGAGCGGCGACCCGCCGTCCGTCGGGGAGACGAGCAGTCCGTCGATCCGCCGGTCCAGGAGGGTCCGCACATGGTGGTCCTGGAGGTCGGGCCGCTCGTCGGCGTTGCCGATGATCACGCTGTAGCCGAGGGCGCGGGCCTCCTCCTCGACGGAGCGGGCCAGATGGGTGAAGTAGGGGTTGAGTACGTCGCTGATGACCAGGCCGAGGGTGTGGGTCTGGTCGGTGCGCAGGGACCGGGCGACGGCGTTCGGGCGGTAGCCCAGCGCCTCGACGGCGGCCAGCACACGGGTGCGTGCCTCGGCGCTGACCGACGGGTGGTCGTTCAGGACGCGCGACACCGTGGCGACGGAGACCCCCGCCTCGGCGGCGACGTCCTTGATGCTCGCCATCGCCGGACCACCTCCTTGTGGATCTGTGGAATCGTTTTCACGACTGACGAACAGGATTGGAAACGATTACATTCCGTTCTTCAAGGGGTGGGGCGAGGGCGAGACCGGATTGTGACCGTGTGAGGCAGGTCACTTGAGGGGGCGCGGGTTGCCGCTGGTGTGAGGTGGGCCACTTGAGTGCACGCCTGACCCCATGGGGGCGCAGACCCTGTCGACTCTGATCAAGGAGTCGCGTGGGTCGAGTGACGATCTGGGGACGCTGATTCGTCAACTGGTGCAGGCGGCACAGCCGTTGGAGGGGAAGTTCAACGGTGCGGGCCGGGTGGCGTTCGACCAGTTCAAGGCGCGGGCGGACGAGATCACGCAGGAGCTGAACAGCTCATTGTCGGCGATTCTGGGCGGCCAGAGCGGCATGGACTCGGCGTTCGGCACGGGGTCCAGGAGCAGGGCGACAATGCTCGGCGTCAGATGGGAGCGGCGAACTTCGACGCGGCCAGGTTCCGCTGAGCGCGGTGGCGCGGTGGCGCGGTGGCGCGGTGGTCTGGCCGTGTGGCCGACGGTGGGTCAACTTCTTGTGCCTTTCGTGTGTTTCCTTTACGGGGAGTGATGGTTGATGGCGGGTTCGGGAGCGGACCGTCGGTCGTACGACACGGGTGCGTCGGCGGACGCGCAGGCCAATCTTCAGTCGGTGATCGGCCGGATGGAGCAGGTCATCGGGGATCGGGACCGTCAGGTGAAGGCGGCGATGGCGGACTTCACGGCTGACGGGGTGGCGGACGAGTACCACGGCAAGGAGATGCGGTGGAACCGTGCGTCGCAGGAGGTGAAGAACGTCATCGCGCTGGTGAGGTCGACGCTGGAGGAGAACGACGCGACGGCGCAGTCGACGATGGCGCGGGCGAAGGCGGCGGTCGACAACATCGACTGAGGCCGGTGGTGGTGTGGCGGTAGGTACGGGGGTGCGTGGTGCCGGGCTGGGATCTGAAGCCGCAGGGCATTCAGGGTGTGTTTTGGGCCTCGGATGACGAGCATGCGGCGAGCTTCGAGCCACTAGACGTAGGCGACGACGTGACGTATCGGGCAGGCTTGGTGTGGCTGGACCGCCTGCGCGCCGCCCACGACCATGGTCTGTCCCCCTCCTCAGCCCTCGCTGAACTCTCTGCCCTGCCAGACGAGAACGATGCGGGCCACGTGGACCCGTCCGCGGAACCGCGTGTTACCGCCCTCACTGCCTTGCGTGAACGCGCCATGGGCCAATGATCGTGACCGCGGCGCCCTTGCCGCTGCCTGTCACACCCCAGCGATACCGTCGCCCCATGACCAAGGAGGCGACCAGCGCAAGGCAGGCCGGTGACGGAGCCGACGAGCGGCGGATGGCCGTACTCGAAGGCGTCCTGGAGCGGATCACGTACGCCAACGAGGAGAACGGATACACCGTCGCCCGCGTCGACACCGGTCGCGGCGGTGGTGATCTGCTCACCGTCGTCGGTGCGCTCCTCGGTGCGCAGGTGGGCGAGTCGCTGCGGATGGAGGGGCGCTGGGGGTCGCACCCCCAGTACGGGCGGCAGTTCACGGTGGAGAACTACACGACCGTTCTCCCGGCCACCGTCCAGGGCATCCGCCGCTACCTCGGGTCCGGACTCGTCAAGGGCATCGGCCCCGTCTTCGCCGACCGGATCACCCAGCACTTCGGGCTGGACACCCTGAAGATCATCGAGGAGGAGCCCGAGCGGCTCATCGAGGTCCCCGGCCTCGGCCCCAAGCGCACCAAGAAGATCGCCGACGCCTGGGAGGAGCAGAAGGCGATCAAGGAGGTCATGCTCTTCCTGCAGACCGTCGAGGTGTCCACCTCCATCGCCGTCCGCATCTACAAGAAGTACGGCGACGCCTCCATCTCCGTCGTCAAGAACCAGCCCTACCGCCTCGCCGCCGACGTCTGGGGCATCGGCTTCCTCACGGCCGACCGCATCGCCCAGTCCGTCGGCATCCCGCACGACAGTCCGGAGCGCGTCAAGGCCGGCCTGCAGTACGCCCTGTCGCAGTCCGCCGACCAGGGGCACTGCTACCTCCCGGAGGAGCAGCTCATCGCGGACGCCGTCAAGCTCCTCCAGGTCGACACCGGCCTCGTCATCGAGTGCCTCGCGGAGCTGGCGGCACCTCCCGAGGACGGGGACGACCCCGGTGTCGTAAGGGAGAAGGTGCCCGGCCCGGACGGAGGCGACCCCGTCACCGCCGTCTACCTCGTCCCCTTCCACCGCGCCGAACTCTCCCTCTCCGCCCAGCTGCTGCGCCTCCTGCGCACCGAAGAGGACCGGATGCCCGGCTTCCGGGACGTGGCCTGGGACAGGGCCCTGGGCTGGCTCAAGGGGCGTACGGGCGCCGACCTCGCGCCCGAGCAGGAGGAGGCCGTACGGCTGGCGCTCACGAAGAAGGTCGCCGTCCTCACCGGCGGGCCCGGCTGCGGCAAGTCGTTCACCGTACGGTCGATCGTCGAGCTGGCCCGGGCCAAGAGGGCCAAGGTCGTGCTCGCCGCGCCCACCGGACGCGCCGCCAAGCGCCTGTCCGAGCTGACCGGCGCCGAGGCATCCACCGTCCACCGGCTGCTGGAGCTCAAGCCCGGCGGCGACGCGGCGTACGACAGGGACCGCCCGCTCGAGGCCGACCTGGTCGTCGTGGACGAGGCCTCCATGCTCGACCTGCTGCTCGCCAACAAGCTGGTCAAGGCCGTGCCGCCCGGCGCCCACCTCCTCTTCGTCGGCGACGTCGACCAGCTGCCGAGCGTGGGCGCCGGCGAGGTCCTGAGGGACCTGCTCGCCGACGGCAGCCCGATCCCGGCCGTCCGGCTGACCCGCGTGTTCCGCCAGGCCCAGCAGTCCGGCGTCGTCACCAACGCGCACCGCATCAACGTTGGACAGCACCCCCTCACCGACGGCCTGAAGGACTTCTTCCTCTTCGTCGAGGACGACACCGAGGCCGCCGGACGGCTCACCGTGGACGTGGCGGCACGGCGGATCCCGGCCCGTTTCGGCCTCGACCCGCGCCGTGACGTGCAGGTGCTCGCCCCCATGCACCGCGGACCCGCCGGCGCGGGCACCCTCAACGGTCTGCTCCAGCAGGCGATCACGCCCGCCCGCCCCGACCTGCCCGAGAAGCGGTTCGGCGGCCGCGTCTTCCGTGTCGGCGACAAGGTGACCCAGATTCGCAACAATTACGAGAAGGGGAAGAACGGTGTCTTCAACGGCACCGTCGGCGTGGTCACCGCGCTCGACCCGGTCGATCAGCGCCTGACGGTGCTGACGGACGAGGACGAGGAGGTGGCGTACGAGTTCGACGAGCTCGACGAGCTGGCCCACGCCTACGCGGTGACGATCCACCGCTCCCAGGGCAGCGAGTATCCGGCGGTGGTCATCCCGGTCACCACCGGAGCCTGGATGATGCTCCAGCGGAACCTGCTCTACACCGCGGTAACCCGGGCCAAGAAGCTGGTCGTGCTCGTCGGTTCACGCAAGGCGATCGGGCAGGCGGTGCGCACGGTGTCGGCCGGCCGCCGCTGCACGGCACTGGACTTCAGGCTGTCGCCGCGGCCCCTGTAGAGCTGAGCCCCTCCCGTCCTAGGGCCCCCGCCACCGCCCGCCCCGGTCATCGAAAAAAATGATCGATCAAATGAGTCGCGAAGGTCACAGAGCACTTCCGGAACGGGTCGGACGGGGGCAGGATGAGCAGGTTGACGGCACTCAGTGCCGCCGATGAGCCCAACGGCCGACCCCGAGTGCACTCTCCTGCGCCAAATGGGGGATGGTAGAGACAGTCAGGGCACCTCGAAGATGAGGCACTACGTCGGTGAGGGAAGACGTGAGCGACAACTCTGTAGTACTGCGGTACGACGGCAACGAGTACACCTACCCGGTGGTCGACAGCACCGTCGGTGACAAGGGCTTCGACATCGGGAAGCTCCGCGCCCAGACCGGTCTGGTGACCCTGGACAGCGGCTACGGCAACACCGCCGCCTACAAATCCGCCATCACCTACCTCGACGGCGAGGAGGGCATCCTCCGGTACCGCGGTTACCCGATCGAGCAGCTGGCCGAGCGCTCCACGTTCCTGGAGGTCGCCTACCTGCTGATCAACGGCGAGCTTCCCACGGTCGACGAGCTCTCCGCCTTCAAGAACGACATCACGCAGCACACCCTGCTGCACGAGGACGTCAAGAACTTCTACAAGGGCTTCCCGCGCGACGCCCACCCGATGGCGATGCTGTCCTCGGTGGTCTCCGCGCTGTCCACCTTCTACCAGGACAGCCACAACCCGTTCGACGAGCGGCAGCGCAACCTCTCCACCATCCGTCTGCTCGCCAAGCTCCCGACGATCGCCGCGTACGCCTACAAGAAGTCGATCGGCCACCCGTTCGTCTACCCGCGCAACGACCTCGGCTACGTCGAGAACTTCCTGCGCATGACCTTCTCGGTCCCCGCGCAGGAGTTCGAGCTGGACCCGGTCGTCGTCTCCGCGCTCGACAAGCTGCTGATCCTGCACGCCGACCACGAGCAGAACTGTTCGACCTCCACGGTCCGCCTGGTGGGCTCCTCGCAGGCCAACATGTTCGCCTCGATCTCGGCCGGCATCAACGCGCTGTGGGGCCCGCTGCACGGCGGCGCCAACCAGTCCGTCTTGGAGATGCTCGAGGGCATCCGCGACTCCGGCAACGACGTCGACACCTTCATCCGCAAGGTGAAGAACAAGGAGGACGGCGTCCGCCTGATGGGCTTCGGCCACCGGGTCTACAAGAACTTCGACCCGCGCGCCAAGATCATCAAGGCCGCCGCGCACGACGTCCTCTCCGCCCTGGGCAAGGAGGACGAGCTCCTCGACATCGCGCTCAAGCTGGAGGAGCACGCGCTGTCCGACGACTACTTCGTCGAGCGCAAGCTCTACCCGAACGTGGACTTCTACACCGGTCTGATCTACCGCGCCATGGGCTTCCCGACCGAGATGTTCACGGTCCTGTTCGCCCTCGGCCGCCTGCCGGGCTGGATCGCCCAGTGGCACGAGATGATCAAGGAGCCGGGCTCCCGCATCGGCCGCCCGCGCCAGATCTACACGGGCGTGGTCGAGCGCGACTTCGTGCCGGTCGAGGAGCGCTGACAGCTGCCGGTGAGGGGCGCCAGGTCGCTGGCGCCCCGTTGCCGGTCGCTTTCTTCCGGCTCCGGTCGGCCTGCTGGCATGGGGCGCGTGGCTTCTGGGCCGGCCGGGGGGCCGGGGGGTGTCCCCCGGGTCAGCACGGCCACGGGCGTGGTCGAGCGCGACTTCGTGCCGGTCGAGGAGCGCTGACCCCTTTTTCAGGGCTCGGTTCGCCTCCGGGGCGCTCGGTGCCGGTGTCGAGACCGCGATCGTGCTCAGCCCTTCGGGCCTCCGCGCGTTCGCACCCTCGACGCCGGCGTGCCCCTTCGGCTCACTCGCCCGTGTGGCGTGAGCGTCGGTGACGGAGCTGGACAAGCAGAAGGCGCCCTGGCGCCGGTCCCCCCACGGGCCGACGACCAGGGCGCCTTCCCATGTCCCGGTGCGGATTCCCCCCACGGGATCCGGCCGGGCGTCTGCGGGACAGCGCCTGAATCGCTGTGAGCAAAACGAGCAGAACTCGGCGTACCACTGCGGTGCGGTCTGCCGGGACGCGTACGGACGGGAGGGCCGCTCAAAGCTCCCCGATGTACGTGCCCCGGCAACGCAGTTTCCCGGGGACGTCCCCCAAGACATCCCCAGATGCCAGTCGCGCCCCCCAAGACGCTTCCGACATCGCCAACTTAGACCCACGAACCCTTCCGCTGGTTACGTTCACGTCACTGTGATCTGTGTCTCTTGCGCACGTCCTGAAAATGCGCAAGAGCCACGACACGTTGATCGAAGCCCCAGCGTAAGGATGATGCGCGGGCCTTGTGAAGAGCTTATGTGAGGCTCGCTTCCGACTCTAGAGGGACTCTTACCGCCCCGTCCCGGGAACCGCGCCACAGGCCGGTGTCCCCGCGGCCCCTCACGAGAACGCCCGCAGCCGCAGGCTGTTCGTGACCACGAACACCGACGAGAAGGCCATGGCCGCACCCGCGATCATGGGGTTGAGGAAGCCGGCCGCGGCCAGCGGCAGGGCGGCCACGTTGTACCCGAAGGCCCACGCCAGGTTGCCCTTGATCGTGGCGAGCGTGCGCCGGGACAGCCGGATCGCGTCCGCGGCCACCCGCAGGTCCCCGCGCACCAGCGTCAGATCGCTCGCCTCGATCGCCGCGTCCGTCCCGGTGCCCATGGCCAGGCCCAGATCGGCGGTGGCGAGGGCGGCCGCGTCGTTGACGCCGTCGCCGACCATGGCGACGGTCCGCCCCTCGCCCTGGAGCCGCCGGACGACGCCGACCTTGTCCTCGGGCAGCACCTCGGCGATCACGTCCGCGGCGTCGATGCCGACTGCCCGCGCCACCGCCTCGGCCACCGCCCGGTTGTCCCCGGTCAGCAGCACCGGCCGCAGCCCCAGCGCGCGCAGGTCCCGTACGGCTTCGGCGCTGGTCTCCTTGATCGCGTCGGCCACGGTGACGACACCCAGTGCCACACCGTCCCGGACGACCACGACGGCCGTACGTCCCTCCGTCTCGGCCCCGGCCTTCGCGCGGGCCAGCGGCTCCGGGAGGACGCCGGGGAAGCGGCCCACCGTGACCTCGTGTCCCTCGACGCGGCCGCGCACGCCGAGCCCGGGCACGTTCTCGAAGCGCTCCGGCGCGGGAAGGGCGCCGAGGCGCTGCTGAGCGCCTTCCGCGACCGCCCGGGCGATCGGGTGCTCGGAGGCGTGTTCCAGGGCCCCTGCGAGCCATAGAACCTCCTTCTCGTCGCTGTCCTCGGCGGCGTACACCTCCTGGAGCGTCATCCGGCCGGTGGTCACCGTTCCGGTCTTGTCCAGGACCACGGTGTCGACCCGCCGTGTGGACTCCAGCACCTCGGGGCCCTTGATCAGGATGCCGAGCTGGGCGCCGCGGCCCGTGCCGACCATCAGCGCGGTCGGGGTGGCGAGGCCCAGCGCGCACGGGCAGGCGATGATCAGCACCGCGACCGCCGCGGTGAAGGCGGCGACGGTGTCCCCGGTGACGCCGAGCCACACCCCGAAGGTGCCGAGCGCGATCAGCAGCACCACGGGCACGAAGATCCCGGAGATGCGGTCCGCGAGGCGCTGCACCTCCGCCTTGCCGTTCTGCGCGTCCTCCACGAGCCGTGCCATCCGCGCGAGCTGGGTGTCCGCGCCGACCCGGGTCGCCTCGACCACCAGCCGGCCCCCGGCGTTCACGGTCGCGCCGGTCACGGAATCGCCCACCGCCACATCGACCGGCACCGACTCGCCGGTGAGCATGGACGCGTCGACCGCGGAGACGCCCTCCACGACGGTCCCGTCGGTGGCGATCTTTTCCCCGGGTCGCACCACGAACCGGTCGCCGACGGCCAGCCGCGCCACCGGAACGCGTACCTCACGTCCCTCCCGCAGCACCGCGACGTCCTTCGCGCCCAGTTCGAGCAGCGCCTTCAGGGCCGCGCCCGCGCGCCGCTTGGAGCGGACCTCCAGGTAGCGGCCGAGCAGGATGAACGCGACGACGCCGGCGGCCACCTCGAGGTAGATCGTGGACGCCCCGTCCGTACGGGAGACGGTGAGCTCGAAGCCGTGGCGCATGCCGGGCATGCCCGCGTGCCCCCAGAACAGCGCCCACAGCGACCAGCCGAAGGCGGCGAGCGTACCGACCGAGACGAGTGTGTCCATGGTGGCCGCGCCGTGCCGGGCATTGGTGAACGCCGCCTTGTGGAACGGCAGTCCGCCCCATACGACGACGGGGGAGGCGAGGGTGAGCGAGAGCCACTGCCAGTTGTCGAACTGCAGGGCCGGAACCATCGCGAGCAGCACGACGGGCAGGGCGAGCAGCGCGGAGACGGTCAGGCGCTGACGGAGAGAGGCGAGCTCCGGGTATTCGTCGAGCCCCGAGGGCTCCTCGGTCCCGGCGGGCCGTTCCGGCTGCGGCGGCGGGGGTTCCTCGGCGGTGTAGCCGGTCTTCACCACCGTGGCGATCAGATCGGCGACCTCGATCCCCTCGGGGTAGGAGATCTTCGCCTTCTCCGTCGCGAAGTTGACCGTGGCGGAGACGCCGTCCATCCGGTTGAGCTTCTTCTCGACACGGGCCGCGCAGGAGGCGCAGGTCATGCCGCCGATCGTGAGCTCGACCTCGGAACGCGCGGTCGTGTCGTTTATCGGGGCTGGTGCTGTGGTGCTGGTCATGTCCGGACTCCAGACAACGGACCGGGCCGTACGGAGCCAGTATCAGCTGGTCGGTACGGCCTGGTGCGGTGGGCGATGCCGGTGGTTCAGGCCTTGCCGACGAGCTCGAAGCCCGCCTCGTCGACCGCGGCGCGCACGGCCTCGTCGTCGAGGGGGGCGGCGGAGACGACCGTGACCTCGCCGGTGGACGCGACGGCGGTGACGGAGGTGACGCCGTCGATGCCGGAGATCTCGCCGGAGACGGACCCTTCACAGTGCCCGCAGCTCATCCCGCTCACCTTGTAGACGGTCGTCACGGAACCCGGGGTGTCGGTCTGCGCGGTCATGGCATTACTCCTCAGGGAGGCGTGTGGGGCTTACGAGAATCCCACTATACCCCCTGGGGGTACCTGACGATGAGAGGCGGGCGCATCGGCGGGGCGCGTACCGTTCGGCCGCCGTCAGCGGGGACCGCACCTTGGTGCGGAGGGCGGGGAGGTGGCCCAGGGACGGCACACGGGCGGGGCACTACCGTTCGGCAGGAGACGATCTCCGGGGCAGGGATCGCGGACATGGCGGAGGGTGCGGTCGTATGCGTGCGGTGGTGTTCGAGCGGTACGGGGAGCGGGCCGAGGTGCGCGAGGTGGCGGACCCGGAGCCGTCCGAGCACGGGGCCGTGGTGCGGGTCGAGGCGACGGGGCTGTGCCGCAGCGACTGGCACGGCTGGATGGGGCACGACCCGGACGTCACACTCCCGCACGTGCCCGGCCATGAACTCGCCGGCGTGGTCGAGGCGGTCGGCGCCCGGGTGACGCGCTGGCGGCCCGGCGACCGGGTCACGGTGCCGTTCGTCTGCGCCTGCGGCAGCTGTCCGTCCTGTGCGGCGGGCGACCAGCAGGTGTGCGAGCGGCAGACCCAGCCGGGGTTCACGCACTGGGGGTCCTTCGCACAGTACGTGGCGCTGGAGCACGCGGACGTGAACCTGGTCGCGGTGCCGGAGGAGATGTCGTTCCGGACGGCGGCGGCGCTCGGGTGCCGGTTCGCCACGGCGTTCCGGGCGGTCGTCCAGCAGGGACGGCCGGCCGCGGGGGAGTGGGTCGCCGTGCACGGCTGCGGGGGCGTCGGACTGTCGGCGGTGATGATCGCGGCGGCCGTGGGGGCGCGGGTCGTGGCCGTCGACGTGTCGCCCCAGGCTCTTGAGCTGGCACGGAAGTTCGGCGCGGCGGAGTGTGTGGACGCGACGGGCACCGACGACACGGCCGAAGCGGTCCGCACCCTGACCGGCGGCGGCGCCCACGTCTCCCTCGACGCGCTCGGCTCCCCGGCGACGTGCGCCGCGTCGGTGAACGGACTGCGCCGCCGCGGACGCCACGTCCAGGTCGGCCTGCTGCCCTCCCCCGACGGCACCACCCCCGTCCCCATGTCGCGGGCGATCGCCCTGGAACTGGAGATCCTCGGCAGCCACGGCATGGCGGCGCACACGTATCCGCCGATGCTGGAACTGGTCCGGTCCGGCGCCGTGCGCCCCGACCTCCTGGTCACGTCGGCCATCCCGCTCGCCGCGTCGCCCGAGGCGCTGGCGGCCATGGGTACGGCACCGGGGCAGGGAGTGACGGTCGTCGAGCCGTGGCGCTGAGCCGGCCGCCCACCGGCGGCGACCGCTGAGCCGGCCGGCCACCGGCGGCGACAGCCGAGTGGCCCGCCCCGGCCGGGACGGGCCGCTCGGAGGCACCGGGGGAGCGGTCAGGGCTCTCCGCGGCCTCGGTTGCCCGGGCGGGAGGCCACCCAGGCCCGGACCGTGTCGGCGTACCAGTAGGGCTTTCCGCCCTCCACATGGTCCGGTGGTGGAAGCAGCCCGTGCTTGCGATAGGACCTGACGGTGTCCGGCTGCACGCGGATGTGGGCGGCGATCTCCTTGTAGGACCAGAGGCGACGGTCGGTCATCTTCAAGCACCTCCTCGCGCACGCCACGGCGGCGACCGAGGGGAGGTCGTCGGGGGAGCCGGGCCCGCGCTGGCGATCACAAAGCCTGTGCCGGGTCAACGACCCGCGGCGCACGTGGGAAAGGCCCTGTGAACCGGCTGTGACAGAAAGCCCGCACAGCCGGGACATGAGTGACCGGAGGGAGTCCTTTGTGACACGGGTGGTGCATCGGAGCGGGAGTGCTTCGGATGAACGGCCCAGGGGCGGCGCCCGGAGTGGACGCCGCCCCTGGGCGGTGAACTGACGAGTGGTGCGTGAACGACGGCACGGGTGCCGGACGCGGGACGCCCGGCACCCGGCGCGTTACCGGCGGGAGGTGACCCGCCCCCGTCGGTACAGGATGAGCCCGCCGGTCAGCATCGCGACGCTGACGGCCGAGGCCGCGAGGAGGCCCTCACTGCCGGTCTCGGCCAGGGCGGGCAGGGTGTGCGAGTCCGCGACGGGCTGCACGCCGGCCCGCGGGATGTTCGCCTGCGGGACACCTGCCTGGGGCGGCAGCGTTCCCTGCGGCGGCAGCGTTCCTTCCGGCGGGGTCGTCCCGGTGCCCGGCGTCTGGGGCGTCGCGCCGGAGCCCGGAGGGTTCGTGGTGCCGGACCCGGGCGGGGTGGTGGTGCCGGACCCCGGCGGGGTGGTGGTGCCGGACCCGGGCGGGGTGGTCGGGGTGCCGGAACCGTTGCCGCGCGGTGGCGTCTGCACCGGGACGGTGGGAGTGGGGGCGGGGGTCACGGGTGCAGGGGATGCCGTGGCGCCCCGGCCGTTGGCACAGGCGTTGCCGAACGCCGGGTTGAGCACGGCGATCACGTTGACCGTGTTGCCGCAGACATTGACGGGGACGTTCACGGGGGCCTGGACGGTGTTGCCGGACGCGAGGCCCGGTGATCCGGACGTCGAGCCGTCGGCGGTCGAGTCGGCGAACACCGGGCTGCCGCACAGGGACAGGATGCCCGTCGCGGCGGCTGCCGCGACCATTCCCCTGCTCAGGGTCTGTCGCAATCTCGTTGTCTTCCTGCTGGTAGAGGTGGGAGAAGTGGTAAAGCCGGCCCTGGAACCGAGAAGAGCAGTCCAAGGCCGGCCGTGACGCAGCCGGACGGCTGGTGTGCGACGACCTCAGCCGCGCGCGGCCATGGCGTCAGGTGTTGGAGCACGCGTTGCCGGACGTGGGGTTCAGCAGCGCGATGATGTTGAGGCCGTTGCCGCAGGCGTTGACGGGCACGTGCACGGGAACCTGGATGACGTTCCCGGACAGGACACCCGGGGAGTTGGTCGCGGACGCCTCGGCTCCGGAGTCCGCCATGGCCGGCGCGGCCATTCCCAGAGCCATGATGGCGCCGGCCACGACGGCGGCGCTCTTCTTGTGCTTCACGGAGTTTCCCTTCTGTGCGGTCGTGCCCCTGTGACGGCCGAAACCGAGCGAGCGCGGCTTGAAACGGCTCGCCGCACGACCTGCATCTGTGAAACGAGGAATAGACGGCTAAAGCAACTCCCTGGCACGGACCGCCGCGCAATTCACCCGAACGCCGATCGTGAATACACACGAAAGGCGGGGCGGGTCGGCCGCGTGACTTCGGGCGATCGAAAGCCATTTGAGAGGAGGCCGGAAAAAGAAGAATATGCCGACAACCGCCCGCGTCCGGGCCGCCCGAAGATGCCGAAGCGGGCGGCCGGCCGGTGCGCGAAGGCGGTCAGCTGTTGCCGGTTCCGTTCGCGGACAGGACCGGAACGTCGTCCACGATGTGCGACAGCGGCTCGTCGCCCTTGGCCTGGGTGGAGTTCTCGGTGCACTGCTGGTTCTGCGGGGCCGACAGGACCGGGACGTCCTGCACGGCGACCGGTACCAGACCGACGAGCGAACCGGCGTTGGCCTTGGCCGGCACACCGAGGCAGAGCTTGTTCAGGGAGCCCTGCACCAGGGACAGCTGCGGGCTCATGGCGCCCGAGGTCGCCGCGTTGCCGAACGACTCCGAGACGGTGTTCGAGTTGGTGGACGTGGTCCCGGTGTCGTCACCGAGCGCCAGGGCCTGCGGAGCGGCCGCCGCCGAGACACCCACCACGGAAGCCGCGACCGCAGCCGCGGCCATCGCCTTCTTGAACATGTAGGTTCCTTTCCTGACAGAAGACACGTGTTCCTGCTCTGCGACCAACCCGGAACCCTCGAATTGGTTGCGGCCGTTCACCCGGTCGGACCCGTTCCGCGGGCAGTAATTCTGGAAATACGCGCCCGGCATACGTATCCGCTTGCGCCGGAGCGATATCGGCCATCGGAGTGAAGGGGAGCAACCATGACACCGTGCGGCAGTTGTCCAGAGCGCTCCGGTGGACGGGGTTTCTCCAGAAGGGACTAGCAAGTGATGAAGAGGTTCATGGCCGCCGCGGCGGTCGCTGCTTCCGTGGTGGGCGTCTCGGCGGCGGCCGCTCCCCAGGCGCTGGCGGTCGGCAACGACACCGGGACGACGTCCACCAACGGCAACACCTCGACGCAGCAGTACGGCAACTCGGCCACCTACGGCACGATGAGCCCCCAGATGGCGCTCATCCAGGGCTCGCTGAACAAGCCCTGTGTCGGTCTGCCGGCGAAGGTCAACGCCGGTTCGCTGGTCGGTCTGGTGCCGGTCGGCGTCCAGGACGTCCCGGTCCTGTCGGCGTCGCAGAACCAGCAGTGCACCGAGAACTCCACCCAGGCCAAGGGCGACGAGCCGCTGTCGCACATCCTGGACGACGTTCCGGTCCTGTCCGCGAACGGCACCAACAACGGCTGAGTCCGGCGCATCCGGCGCACGAAGGAGCGGCCCGCCGAGCGATTCGGCGGGCCGCTCCTTCGTATGCGCCCCGGCCACTCGGCTCCGGGGATCTCCGGCTGGCCTAGGAGACGACGTCCTTGCGGGCGAAACCGCGGAACGCCAGGGCGAACAGCACGAGCGCGTACGTCACCGAGATCGCCGTGCCCTGGACCATGCCGGCCCACTCCGGTCGGGTCTGCACCGCGTCGGCCCAGGCGAACTGCCAGTGCGCCGGCAGGAAGTCGCGCCAGTGGCCGAGAGCGGTGACCGCGTCCAGCACGTTGCCCACGATGGTGAGCCCGACCGCGCCGCCCACCGCTCCCAGCGGTGCGTCCGTCTTCGTCGACAGCCAGAACGCGAGCCCGGCGGTGACCAGTTGGGACACGAAGATGTACGCCACCACGACGACGAGCCGCTGAGCCGCCGTGCCCGGGGAGAGGGAGCCGCCGGTCGGCATCTCCAGCGGCCCCCAGCCGTAGGCGGCCGTACCCACCGCGAGCGCGACGACCGGCAGCAGCACCATGGCCGCGAGACTCATGCCGAGTCCCACCGCGAGCTTGGACCACAGCAGGCGGGCGCGGGGCACGGGTGCCGCGAGCAGATAGCGCAGCGAGGACCAGCTCGCCTCCGAGGCGACCGTGTCACCGCAGAACAGGGCCACCGGGATGACCAGCAGGAACCCGGCGGAGACGAACAGGTTCACCGCGGCGAAGTTGGCACCCGACGCGGTCGCCGTGTCCATCAGCGTCACCTGGCCGTTGCGCGAGCCCGGGTCGCCGCCGATGGCGAACGCGACGACCAGCACGAACGGCAGCAGGGCCAGGATGGCACCCATCACGAGGGTGCGGCGCCGCTTCAACTGCCGGACGAGCTCCACGCGCAGCGGCAGCGTCCGCCGCGCCCGGTACCCGTCGGCCGTCTCCGCCCGCTCGGCGAGCGCACTCATGCGGAACCTCCGATCAGGGTCAGGAAGGCGTCCTCCAGACGCCGGTGGGGGCCCACGGACTCCACGGGGACGTCCAGCCGCACCAGCTCCGCGACCAGTCGCCGCGCGCTGCCGCCCGCGTCGAGCCGGACCAGCAGCCCGTCCTCCGTGCGCACCGCCGAGGCGACGCCCGACAGCGCGCCCACCTTCTCCACGAGCGGCTCCTCCACGGGTGTGGCGGTGCCGACGAGCAGGGTGTCGCCCGAGCCGACGATCTCCTTGACCGGGCCCGCCTGGAGCAGTCGGCCGCGGTCCATGACCACCAGGTGGGTGCAGGACTGCTCGACCTCCGCCAGCAGGTGGCTGGAGACGATGACCGTGCGGCCGGCCGCCGCGTACCGGATCATGACCTCGCGCATCTCGCGGATCTGCGGCGGGTCCAGGCCGTTGGTCGGCTCGTCCAGGATCAGCAGGTCCGGCAGGCCCAGCAACGCCTGGGCGATGGCGAGGCGCTGCCGCATGCCCTGGGAGTACGTGCGCACCGCGCGCTCCAGCGCGTCGCCGAGCCCCGCGATCTCCAGCGCCTCGTCCAGGTGCGCGTCCTCGGCCGGGCGGCCCGTCGCCCGCCAGTACAGCTCCAGGTTCTCCCGGCCGGACAGGTGCGGCAGGAATCCGGCGCCTTCCACGAAGGCCCCGACCCGTGACAGCACCGGCGCACCCGGGCGCACCGCATGGCCGAAGACGCGGATCTCGCCGCCGTCCGGCCGGATCAGGCCCATCAGCATGCGCAGCGTGGTGGTCTTGCCCGCGCCGTTCGGCCCCAGCAGGCCCAGCACCTGTCCCTTCTCCACGCGGAAGGACAGGTCCCTGACCGCGTACCGGTCCGCCGACTTCGCGTACCGCTTGCTCAGGCCGGTGATCTGCAGCGGCACGTCCGCAAGCGCCGGGTCGGGCGCCGGTGCCGTCGTACGGCGGCGGGCCGTGAGCAGCAGGGCCGCCGCGACGACCGCCCCGGTCACCGGCAGCCACCACACCCAGGAGGGCAGCGGGGCCGCCGCGGTGGCGACCCCGGGTGCCGTCGGCACCCTCAGTCCGCTCTTCAGGGAGACCGTGTACGTGGCGGGTGCGGTCGGGGAGGCGTAGCCGAGGTCCGTGGAGGCGAGGACCAGCCGCAGCCGGTGTCCCTTCTGCACCTGGTGGTCGACGGCGGGCAGGGTCAGCGTGACGTCCTTGCCGGCCTTGGCTCCCTCCACCCGGACCGGGGCGACCAGTTGCGACGGCAGTACCGGCTGTCCCTTGCCGGGGCCGACGTCGTACACCTTCCCGAACAGCACAGCGTCGTCGCTCGTCGACGTGACACGCACCGTCACGGTCGGCGAGCCGGTGATCCACACGTCCTGGCGCACGGGACGCGAGTCGAACTGCGCGTACTGCCCGGGGAAGTCGAGCGACACCCCGACGCCCAGCGACGACAGCTGGGCGAGGCCGCCCGAGCCGCCGAGGCCGGGGAGCGCGGAGACCGCGGGCGGGGTGGCCCCGGCCGGGTTGGCGAAGCGCTGACGGCGGTCGCTGAGCTCGACCGTCCGCTGCCCGCTCTCCAGCCCCGGGTACGAGGCGCCGCTCGCGCCTCTCAACTGGGCCGCGCCGTCCGTGGAGTCGATGCCCCCGGTGCGGGTGATCCGGAAGGCGGGCCCCGTGTCGACGCCCTTGTCGCCCTTCAGATAGCGGTCGAACCAGGCGGTGTCACGGGCCTGCACGCGGCTGGTCTCCATGTCCCCGCCGTCGTGACCGCCCGCGATCCAGTCGACGTCCACCGGGGCGCCGTTGGCACGGATCGCCCGGGCCGCCGCGTCCGCCTGCCCGAGCGGGAACAGCGAGTCGGACTGGCCCTGCACCAGCAGGGTGGGCACCTCGATGTCCTTGGCCACGGCGGACGGCGAACGCGCCTGGAGGAGGTCACGCGCCTTGGCGTCCGGCTTGCCGGACTCGGCGACCCGCTCGTACATCCGGCACAGCTCGGCGGTGAACTTGGCGCAACCGCCGCCGGAGTTCACGAAGACGCCGGTCCACAGCTTCTTGAACACGCCGTTCGGGAAGAGGGCGTCCGCCAGGTTCCAGTACGTGATCGCCGGGGCGATGGCGTCCACCCGGTGGTCGTACCCCGCGGCCAGCAGCGCTATCGCCCCGCCGTAGGACGCGCCGGCCATGCCCACGCGCGGATCGCCCGGCTTGTCCAGCTGGACCTCCGGCCGCTTCGACAGCCAGTCGGTCGATGAGCCGGGAGACATCGGCGACCTCGCCCTTGGGGTCGTTCAGCCCGATCCTCCCCGTGGACCTGCCGAAGCCGCGCGCCGACCAGGTCAGCACCGCGTACCCGTCCCGGGCGAGAGTGAGCGCCTGGTCCGTCATGTCGTCCTTGCTGCCGCCGAAGCCGTGCGCGAGCAGGACGGCCGGGCGACGGCCGGCGGATCCGGACGTGAAGAAAGAGGTGTCTATCCGTACTCCGCCGCCCATGTCCATGACTCTGTCGGTGCGGTGCACGGCCGGCGCGTCGTCCGACGCGGCGGCCGTCCACGTCCCGACACCGGCCAGCACGAGGAGGACCGCGACCACGGCGGCCACGGTCCCTCGGCGCAACCCACGGAATGCGGGCAGTCGAAGATCCATGCGTCAACGGTAGAGGCCACCATCGACAACCGGGGCAGCCGCGGGGCTGAACCGGGGCCCCTCCTGGGGGCGTACGGGCGTGCCGCCGCGTACCGCAGCCGTGGTACGACGACGCGGCCGCCCCTGCCACCGGTGATGCGGGCGGCAGGGGCGAGGGGGCGACGGGGACGGCGGCTCAGGCCCGCGCGTCCTCCGGGAGCGACACCAGCCAGCGGGTCGCGCGGCGCGGGCGGAGGTAGAGGACCCAGTACAGGGTGGCGGCGGCCGTGATGCCGCCCGTCCACAGCAGGTAGGCCGCCTCCTGCTGGGTGAGGATGTAGCCCAGGACCGCGATCAGCAGGACCGGCATCGCGGGCCACAGCGGCATCCGCCAGGCCGGCGTGTGCGCGTGCGCGCCGCGCCGGGCGAGCAGGGCGGCCACCGCGACGAGCAGGTACATGCCGGTCACCGAGACGCCCGTGACGCCGTAGAGCGTGTCCAGGTTGACGAAGCAGAGCAGCGCGCCGGGGACGCCGACGACGAGGGTGGCGACCCACGGGGAGCCGAACCGGCCGAGCCTGGCGAGCGCGTTGTTGACCGGCTCGGGCCAGGCCTTGTCGCGGGCCGAGGCGAACAGCACGCGGGAGTTCTGGATGACCATGACGATGCCCGCGTTGATGATCGCGAGCGCCACGCACAGGCTCACGAAGGTGCCGACGGCGGTGTTCGACCAGGCGGTGACCATGCTGCTGAGGTCGCCGCCGGTCAGCGCCTTGAGGTCGGGGGCGCCCATGGTGATCGCGACGACCGGGACCAGGATGACGACCGAGGAGATGGCGAGGGTGGCGAGGACCGTGCGGGCGACGGTGTGGCGCGGGTTCTCCAGTTCCTCGGAGAGGTAGACGGCGGTCGAGAAGCCCTGGGTGACGAAGAGGGCGATGGCGAGGCCGGAGACCACCATCATGGCCGTGACGTGGTCCGTGTGCCCGCCGGCGCCGGTCACCTGCATCGAGACCAGAGTGCCGGCCCCGCGCTCGCCGTGCGCGAAGCCGAGGACCGCGACGACGCCTGCGGCCACGACCTCCAGGACCAGGAAGACGCCGGTGATCCAGGCGTTGGCGCGCAGGTCCAGCAGGCCGGCGAGGGTGGCGAGGAGCATGACTCCGGCGCCCGTCATGGCCGGGTCGAGGTGCACCACCGGAGCCAGGTAGTCCGCCGTGCCCATCGCGATCACCGGCGGCACGATCATGACGACCAGCAGGGACAGCACGAACACCAGCCAGCCCGCGAGCCGTCCGGCCAGCGTCGACACCATCGCGTACTCGCCGCCCGCGCTGGGGATCAGGGTGCCCAGCTCCGAGTAGCAGAACGCCACCGCGATACAGAGGACGGAGCCGATGGCGATGGTGAGGGCGGTGGCGGTGCCCAGCGAGCCGAACAGGTCGGGGACGACCACGAAGAGCGTGGAGGCGGGCGTCACGCACGACAGGGTGAGCAGGGTGCCGCCGATGACGCCGATGGACCGTTTGAGCTTCTGGGGACTGCCCGATGCCGGGACGGGGGCGTTCTCGACAGGGCGGAGCGTGTCGGTCATGCGGCGATTCCGATCGACTTGTGCGACATGGTGGGGTCGGGAGCGTTATCGCCTCCGCGGCTTCGGTCGTACGTGCTCTGGTCCGCTCCCGGCGCACGCATCGAACCCCGACGAAAACCGCCGCGTCAATGGGTGTTCACCTACGGAATCCGTACCAGAAACGCGATCTACGACTGAATCGCGCGTCAATCGGTCCGTCTGTTCGGCACTTGCGCGGATACGGGAACCGCAGCGGGGCCGCGGAAAAAAATGAGGCCGTCCGCATAACGGACGGCCTCGTCAGCCCTGCCGGGCGATGATCAGTGGTTGCGCGGGAACCCCAGGTCCACGCCCGCCGGCGCGTCGGCCGGGTCGGGCCAGCGGGAGGTGACCACCTTGCCGCGGGTGTAGAAGTGCGTGCCGTCGTTCCCGTAGATGTGGTGGTCGCCGAAGAGCGAGTCCTTCCAGCCGCCGAAGGAGTGGTAGCCGACCGGGACCGGGATCGGCACGTTCACGCCGACCATGCCGGCCTCGATCTCCAGCTGGAAGCGGCGGGCCGCGCCGCCGTCCCGGGTGAAGATCGCGGTGCCGTTGCCGAAGGGCGAGGAGTTGATCAGCGCCACGCCGTCGTCGTACGTGTCCACGCGCAGGACGCACAGCACCGGGCCGAAGATCTCGTCCTGGTACGCCTTCGCCGTGGTCGGCACCTTGTCCAGCAGCGAGATGCCGATCCAGTGACCGTCCTCGTAGCCGTCGACGGTGTACCCGGTGCCGTCGAGGACGACCTCGGCGCCCTCCGCCGCCGCGCCCGCGACGTACGACGCCACCTTGTCGCGGTGCGCCTTCGTGATCAGCGGGCCCATCTCGGACGCCGGGTCGTCGCCGGGGCCGATCTTGATCTTCTCGGCGCGCTCGCGGATCTTCTCCACCAGCTCGTCGCCGATCGAGCCGACCGCGACGACCGCGGAGATGGCCATGCAGCGCTCACCCGCGGAGCCGTACGCCGCCGAGACCGCCGCGTCGGCCGCCGCGTCCAGGTCGGCGTCCGGCAGGACCAGCATGTGGTTCTTGGCGCCGCCCAGGGCCTGCACGCGCTTGCCGTGCGCGGAGGCCGTGGCGTGGATGTAGCGGGCGATCGGGGTGGAGCCGACGAACGACACCGCCTTGACGTCCGGGTGTTCGAGCAGCCGGTCCACGGCCACCTTGTCACCGTGCACGACGTTGAAGACGCCGTCCGGCAGCCCGGCCTCCGCCAGCAGCTCGGCGAGGCGCATCGACGCCGACGGGTCCTTCTCGGACGGCTTCAGCACGAAGGTGTTGCCGCACGCGATGGCGATCGGGAACATCCACATCGGCACCATCGCCGGGAAGTTGAACGGCGTGATGCCCGCGACCACACCCAGCGGCTGCCGGATCGAGGCCACGTCCACCCGGCTCGCCACCTGCGTGGACAGCTCGCCCTTCAGCTGCACGCTGATGCCGCAGGCCAGGTCGACGATCTCCAGGCCGCGCGCCACCTCCCCGAGCGCGTCGCTGTGCACCTTGCCGTGCTCGGCGGTGATCAGCTCCGCGATCTCGTCGCGGTGCTCGTCCAGCAGCGCCCGGAACCTGAACAGAATCGAGGTGCGCTGCGCGAGCGAGGACTGGCCCCAGGTCGCGAAGGCCTCCTTGGCCGCGGCGACGGCCGCGTCCACCTCCTCCACGGTCGCGAACGCGACCTTCGTGGTGACCGCGCCGGTCGCCGGATCCGTCACCGGCCCGTACGTGCCCGACGCGCCTTCGGCGGTCTTGCCGCCGATCCAGTGGTCGACGATCTTCGTCATGCCCGAGAACTCCTTCACAGATGGCGGCGTCGGGTGGCAGCGTGCCGTTCGTAGACCTCGCGCGCCTTGACCGCGGACGGCCGGGTCGCGGTCTCGGCCACGGGTACATCCCACCAGGCCTGCGCCGGAGGCGCGCCCGACACAGTGTCTGCGGTTTCGGTCTCCACATAGACACATGTGGGAGTGTCCGCGGCGCGCGCCTCGGCGAGCACGTCACCCAGGTCGCGTACGGTCCTGGCGCGCAGCACCCGCATCCCGAGACTGGCCGCGTTGGCGGCGAGGTCCACGGGCAGCTTCGCCCCCGTGTACGTGCCGTCGTCGGAGCGGAAGCGGTAGGCGGTGCCGAACCGCTCGCCGCCCACGGACTCCGACAGGCCGCCGATGGACGCGTAGCCGTGGTTCTGCACGATCAGCACCTTGATCGCGATGCCCTCCTGCACGGCCGTCACGATCTCCGTCGGCATCATCAGGTAGGTGCCGTCGCCGACCAGCGCCCACACGGGCCGGTCCGGCGCGGCCAGCTTCACGCCGATCGCGGCCGGGATCTCATAGCCCATGCACGAGTAGCCGTACTCGACGTGGTACTGGTCGCGGGAGCGGGACCGCCACAGCTTGTGCAGGTCGCCGGGGAGCGAGCCGGCGGCGTTGACGATCACGTCCGACTCGTCCACCACCGCGTCCAGCGCGCCGACGACCTGCGGCTGCGTCGGCCGCAGATCCGGTTCCTCGGCCTCGAAGCAGGCCTCCACGCGCTGCTCCCAGCGCTCCTTGTCCTCCGTGTACTCGACGACGTACGCCGGATCGACCCGGTGGTCGTGCAGCTCCAGCGCCTCGGTCAGCTCCTCCAGGGTGCTGCGCGCGTCCGCGACCAGCGGCATCCCGGACATCTTGTGCCCGTCGAACGACGCGATGTTGAGGTTGAGGAAGCGCACGCCCTCGCCGGTGAAGAGGGTGCCTGACGCGGTGGTGAAGTCCGTGTAGCGGGTGCCGACGCCGATGACCAGGTCGGTGGTGCGAGCCAGCTCGTCGGCGGCCGCGGTGCCGGTGTGGCCGATGCCGCCGACGTCCTGGGGGTGGTCCCAGCGCAGCGAGCCCTTGCCGGCCTGGGTGGAGGCGACCGGGATGCCGGTGGCCTCGGCGAACTCGGCGAGGGCCTCCTCGGCGCGGCTGTGGTGGACACCGCCGCCCGCGATCACGAGCGGGCGCCGGGCGGCGCGGATCGCTTGGACGGCCTCGCCGAGTTCGATCGGGTCGGGGCCCGGGCGGCGCACGTGCCAGGTCCGCTCGGCGAAGAACTCCTCCGGCCAGTCGAAGCCTTCCGCCTGCACGTCCTGCGGCAGCGCCAGCGTGACCGCGCCCGTCTCCACCGGGTCGGTGAGCACGCGCATCGCCTGCAGGGCGGCCGGTATCAGGGCCTCCGGACGGGTGATCCGGTCGAAGTACTTCGACACCGGGCGCAGACAGTCGTTGACGGACACATCGCCGGCGTACGGGGTCTGCAGCTGCTGGAGGACCGGGTCGGCAGGGCGGGTGGCGAAGGTGTCGCCGGGCAGCAGGAGGACCGGGAGGTGGTTGATCGTGGCGAGGGCGGCACCCGTGACCAGGTTGGTCGCGCCCGGTCCGATGGACGTCGTCACCGCGTGCGTGGACAGGCGGTTCGACTGGCGGGCGTAGCCGACCGCCGCGTGAACCATCGACTGCTCGTTGCGGCCCTGGCGGTACGGCATGGCGTCCGGGTACTCGACCAGCGCCTGCCCGATGCCCGCGACGTTGCCGTGCCCGAAGATGCCCCAGGTGGCGGCGATCAGCCGGCGGTGCACGCCGTCGCGCTCGGTGTACTGGGCGGCCAGGAAGCGCACGAGCGCCTGAGCGACCGTGAGCCTCGTCGTTGAGGTCATCGGTATCCCTCCGTGTGGTCCGGGTGGAAGCAGATCCGCACTCGGGGGTACGGCCCTGCCGCCCTGCACGTCTCGACCGTACGTCGCTCGGACCTCCGGCGCGGGGCCGTAGCGGGCGGGGAGTCTGCGCTCGCACTTCGCTCCTGCCAGGGCGAAGCGGTCTCCCGCGCCGGAGGCGATCGGTGCCCGGGCGTCCCGGAACCGTGCGCGAGGCCGGTCATGCCCGCCAACACGGTGTCCCTGCCCGGGATTTGTTAAGTTCTGCCCGCTATGTTCCGGTCGCGGCGGTCACAGCACCGCTCCCGCCGTGATCGCCGCCTCCACCTCGCCGGCCGTGGGCATCGCGGAGGAGCACTCCAGGCGGGAGGCGACGATGGCGCCCGCCGCGTTGCCGTACCGCATGATCCGCTCCAGGTCCCAGCCGGCCAGCAGCCCGTGGCACAGCGACCCGCCGAAGGCGTCGCCCGCGCCGAGGCCGTTGAGGACCTTCACCGGGAGCGGCGGCACCTCGGCCGACTCGCCCGTGCTGCTGACCGCGAGGACGCCCTTGGGCCCCTGTTTGACCACGGCCAGCTCGACACCGGCGTCCAGCAGGGCGCGTGCGGCGGCGTGCGGATCGCGCTCACCGGTGGCGATCTCCACCTCGTCCACGTTGCCGACCGCGACGGTGGTGTGGCGCAGGGCCTCGGCGTAGAACGGGCGCGCGGTGTCCGGGTCGCGCCAGAACATGGGCCGCCAGTCGAGGTCGAAGACCGTCGTGCCGGCCTTGGCGCGGTGGGCGAGCGCCGCGAGCGTGGCGGTGCGGCTGGGCTCCTCGCACAGGCCCGTGCCCGTGATCCAGAAGACGCGCGCGGCCCGGATCGCGTCCAGGTCCAGCTCGTGCGCGTCGATCTCCAGGTCCGGTGCCTTCGGCTGCCGGTAGAAGTACAGCGGGAAGTCGTCCGGCGGGAAGATCTCGCAGAACGTGACCGGTGTCGGCAGCCCGGCCACCGGCGTGACCCAGCGGTCGTCGACGCCGAAGCCGTGCAGCGCCTCGTGGAGGTAGACGCCGAAGGGGTCGTCGCCCGTGCGCGTGATCACCGCCGTACGCCGGCCGAGCCGGGCCGCGGCGACCGCGACGTTCGTCGCCGAACCGCCCAGGAACTTCCCGAAGGACGTCACCTGCGGCAGGGGCACCCCGGTCTGCAGTGGATAGAGGTCCACACCGATCCGGCCCATGGTGATCAGGTCGTAGGCCTCCATCGGGTTCCCTTCGCTTCGGCTGCCCCCCAGGTCTAGCCGCGCCGGGGAGCCCTGTCAATGTTTTGTCCAGACATTCGGATGACACCTTGACGTGGTATCGGGAAAACGAGGGCCAGTGGGCTTCCGGAGGCTGGGGCGGGTGGGCACCATGGGTGGTTTCCGGGTGTGCCGGGAGGGCGTATGGCGAGCGGGATGGTGGCGCGCAGTGGGCGCGGACCGCGCGGGAGTTGGGAAACCGTGGTCGCGCGGCCGCACCCTGGGCTAAGGCCCGGTGTGATCAGCTACCGGGGGATCCGGCTGGCGCTCGACGGCCCGCGCAGCCGCCTGGAGACCCCCATCGGAGCGGCCACGCTCCTGCTGGGCTTCGAGGGCTCCGTTCGTATCGCTCGGCCCGGCCGGCCCCCGACGACCCTTGAGTCGGTGTATTCCGGGCTGAACACCACGGCGGCCGTCGGCGAGCACGGCGGCCGCATCTTCGGCATCGAGGTCCTGCTCACCCCGTGGGCCGCGTTCACGCTCTTCGGCGCCTGTCAGTACGAGTTGACCAACCGGCCTGTCGACCCGGACGAGTTGCCGCCTCCGGCGGGTCGTGGCGGCCGGGCGGGCGTGGCCGAACTCGCCGCCGTACTGGCCGCGCTGCCCTGCTGGGCGGACCGTTTCCGGCTGCTCGACGACGTGCTCGCGCGCTGGACGCGGACGGGGCCGCCGAGTTCGGCCCGGGTGGTGCGCGCCTGGTCGCTGCTGCGGCGCAGTGGAGGTGCCGTGCCGGTGGTGCGGCTCGCGGACGAGGTCGGGTGGAGCGTACGCCAGTTGGAGAACCGGTTCCGCGAACAGATCGGGCTCGGCCCGAAGGCCGCGGCCCGTGTGCTGCGGCTGCAACGCGCCCGGCGGCTGCTCGCCTCCGGGCGGTCGGCCGCCGAGACCGCGGCGCTCTGCGGCTTCTACGACCAGGCGCATCTGAGCGGGGAGTTCCGGGCGATGACCGGGTGCACGCCCCGGGAGTTCGCCGCGGCGCGCGGGGCGGTGGCGGCGACGCCGTCCGGGCTGCCCGGGGCGGACCGGATGACGGGGGAGGCGACGAGCCTGGTGCTCTCGCCGAACGGCAGTGCGCATTTTTCCAAGACCGGAAGGATCGCCTGACGGCACGCTGGGCCCGTGGCGGTCGCTGCGGGGGAAGCACGGACCGGCGGGCCGGCCCGGCGCAGCGGGTCCGGCCCGCCCTGCACGGGGGCAGGGCGGGGCCGGGACGGCCCGACCGGCCGGGATCCGTACGCGTCACCGGTGCGCACGGCGCGGCGGCGACCGCCCGGCCACGGCCTGGGGTGCCGGCTCCTGCGGTGCATGAGCTGCTGCGGTGCACGAGTTCCTGCGGTGCACGAGTTCCTGCGGTGCACGAGTTCCTGCGGTGCGCGAAACCAGTCAAGTGTGCCGGAAGGGTGAAGCGCGGCAATTCCGGAGATCACCCCATCGGAGGCGCAACCCGGGCGGGTGCATCGCAGTTGACTCAACGTCGGGCATTCCGCCCGGCTGTTGTGACGATCCCCAAGGAGCACCTCTCCATGTCGCGTATCGTGAAGGGCCTTGCCCTGACCTCCGTTGCCGCCGCGGCCGTGGCGGGCACCGCCGGCATCGCCGCCGCCGACAGCGGCGCAAGCGCCGCCGCCGACAACTCTCCGGGCGTTCTGTCGGGCAACGTCGTGCAGGTCCCGATTCACGTTCCGGTCAACGTGTGCGGGAACACGATCGACGTCGTCGGCCTGCTGAACCCGGCGTTCGGCAACACCTGCGCCAACGGCTGACGCCCGACAGCGGACCCTTCTGCCGGCCGTTCCCCCCTCGGGGGGACGGCCGGTTGGCGTCCTTGCGCCCATTCGGCGTTGCACCGAACGGGTGGCGCCGTCGCCAACCCGCTCATATGGCCTCTCATCAGCGAAAACGTGGTGCCCGACGGGCCGCGGACGCTACTGCGGGCGGCCGATCTGTTGCACGCCATGGCGGCTCCTTCCACGGTGAGCACAAGCACCCTCACCGACCACGAAGGGGACCACTCATGCCTGCTCTGTCCACCCGCCGCCTTGCTTCCTCCGCCGTCTGCGCCACCTTGCTGCTCGGCATCACCGGCCCCGCCGCGGTGGCGGCCGACCACGACGCGCCCCGCGGCCGTACCCACGCCTCCGCCCCGCTGCCCGGCCCGGAGGTGCTCCTGCCCCGGGTCCAGCGGCTCGCCGAAGCCGACCGCGCCGTGGCCCCCGTCTCCGAGCTCCTCAAGGCCGCGCTCACGGCGGACAACCACCGGCTGCCCGCCAAGCAGGCGGCCGAGCTCAGCAGGGCCGCGCAGGACGCCATCACCAGGATCGCCCCGCCCACCCCGGCGCCGACCGTGCCCATACCGTCGCGCAACGACGTGCAGGGCGACGCGCTCGCCGCTCTGCGCAAGGCGGTCGACGACCTGGCCGCGGCGACCACGAACGGCAACGGCGGTCAGGTACTGCCTGCGGCCACGGCCGTGCTCAACAAGCTCATCAGCGTCCTCGTCGCCTCCGTGGCCGGCGGGGTGACCATGCCGCCCCTGCCCAGCCTTCCGAGCATGCCCAGCCTTCCGCCGTCGCTGATGCCGAAGCCGAGCGGGAGCGCCACTGCCAAGCCCACCCCGACGACCACGCCGACGGCTTCTGCGATGTCCGGCTCGAAGCTCGCGCCGGCCGGCACGCCCACGGACCCGCCGCAGCACACGGTCTCGGCCCTGCCGTACCCGCCCAAGCGCTGAACCGGCCTGATCCGCACACGAGAGGCCCCAAGGGTTTCCGCCGGGTCGGGGGCTCGTTAGCCAGGACGCAACCGTCCCCTCCGGTGACTTGAGTCACCGAAGCTCCGGTGACTCCAGTCGCCGAAGAAAGGAACACGGATGAAGTCCCTCAAGGCCGTCGCCGTCGTCGCCGGGTCCCTGGTCGCCGCCGGCGTCGCCGCACCCGCCTTCGCCGACGACGCCTCCGACCTGACGCCCACCAGCCTCAACGGTGCACTGCGGACCGTCACCACCCAGAAGACCCTCGACGTCCGCCCCATCGCCCACCAGTCCGACACCCTGGACACCGAGAACAAGCACTCCGTGCTGAGCACCGTGAACGGCGCGGCGGCCGCCCTCAACCGGCAGGCCGGCCCCGCCCGGCTGCTCGGCGGTCTCCCGCTCCGGGGCCGCTAGGGCCTGCCTTCCGAAGGGCCTTCCTCGCAGCCGACCTGATCGGAAAGACAGGCCCTAGCCGTCCGGGTCCCTCGTTCGTGTGGTCGCCGCCGTCCGCGTCCCCCGGTCGGGCGAGAAACCGTCCGGTGGCCCGCCGGGCCGTCGATACGGTTCCGCGGTGACCACAACTTCCAGCGCAACGCGCCCCTTCCGCGCCGCCGACCTCGGCACGCTCGTCGTCCTGGCCTGGAGCGGGGAGGCCCCCGGCGGGGACATGCCCTACCTGCTCGCCTACTCCCTCGGCGACGGGGAGAGCGGTCCCGAGGGCTCGGCGGCCGCCGTCGAGGCGCTGTTGCGCGCCAACGGGCTGCACCCGGGCGGCCAGCTCATCGACGGCACCCAGCGCCCCGGCCTGCCCGTGACGCTGCTGGCCGAGGCGGGCCGGGCCGTCGTCACCATGCCGCATCTGAACGCCCAGTGCACCGTGCCGCCTCAGTGGCTCGCCGCCCTGCGCGCACGCGGCCACGCCTACTTCCTGTTCGCCACCCGCCCCTGGCCCGAGGCCGCGCCCGGCAGGCCCGTCGAGCCGGAGCGGCTGGCGGCGTTCGCGGGCGCCGAGGAGACGCTGACCACGGCCGCGCACGTCCTGGCGCCGGCCCTCAGCCTGCGCGGCTGAGCCTCCGCGGCCGCCGGTCAGCCGAGGCGGCGCACCGGCTTGCCGGCCAGGTATGCCTGGATGTCCTCCACGGCCTGGCCGTAGTACGTCGCGTAGTTGTCGCGCGAGACGTAGCCCAGGTGCGGGGTGGCGAGCAGACGCGGGGCGGTGCGCATCGGGTGGTCGGCCGGAAGCGGCTCCACGTCGAACACGTCGACGCCCGCGCCCGCGATACGGCCCTCGTGCAGGGCCGCGAGCAGGGCGTCCTGGTCGACGATGGCGGCACGTGAGGTGTTGATCAGGTAGGCGGTCGGCTTCATGAGCGCCAGCTCACGGGCGCCGACCAGGCCGCGGGTGCGGTCACCGAGCGCGAGGTGCACCGAGACGAAGTCGCTTGCCGCGAGCAACTCCTCCTTGGACCCGGCGAGTTCCACCCCGACCTCCTCCGCCCGCTCCTTCGTGAGGTTCTGGCTCCAGGCGGCGACCTCCATTCCGAACGCGAGCCCGACCCGCGCCACCCGGCTGCCGATCCTGCCGAGACCGAGGAGTCCCAGCCGCCGTCCGTGCAGGTCCGCGCCCACGGTGCTCTGCCAAGGGCCGCCGTGCCGCAGGGCGTTGTTCTCCTCGACGATGCCGCGCGCGAGCCCGAGCAGCAGGGCCCAGGTCAGCTCGACGGGCGGTGTGCCGGAACTCTCCGTGCCGCAGACGGTCACGCCGTGCGCCTCCGCGGCGGCGTGGTCGATGACGCTGTTGCGCATGCCGGAGGCGACGAGCAGTCGCAGCCGGGGCAGCCGGGCGAACAGCGAGCCCGGGAACGGCACGCGCTCGCGCAGTGTGACCACGATGTCGAACTCCGCCAGCGCCGTGGCCAGGGCGTCCTCGTCGGCGAAGTGCTCGGCGAAGGACACCACCTCCACCCGGTCCCCGATCGGTGACCAGTCCGCGACGGTCGTCGCGATCTGCTGGAAGTCGTCGAGCACGGCACAGCGAAGCCGCATGTCAGCCCCCTTTGATCAACGGGGGGCACCTTATCGGACGGAGTGCGCAGGCCCGGTGGCCCTGTGGACGGCTGACCGGGAATGCGCCGTGCGACTACTCTCCCTTCCTGGTGCCCCAGAGGTAGACGCTGTCACCGATGCGGAGCAGGGACCAGAGCGCCTTGGCGTCGTCGTACCGGAGATTCACGCACCCGTGCGATCCCGGGTCCTCGAAAATCGGCCGGTAGCTCGCGTGGAGGGCCTCACCGCGGTCGAAGAACTGGCTGTACGGCATGGGGCCGGGAAACTGCGTCGAATAGAAGTCCTGCACACGCCGGTAGATCTTGTGCCGGCCATTGCGGGTCGCGTATCCGGGCCTGCCGGTACGGGCGGGGACGGGACCGAAGACGATCTTCTTGTTCTTCCGCACCCACAGCAACTGACGGTCCTGGTCCACGCAGACCACGACCTTCTCCCCTTTGGGGCATCCGGTGAGGGACTTCTTGTGGGCCGCGGCCCAGGTCACGCTCGCGGCCCGGTAGCTGATGAGATCGGCATACCCGTCCGCCGGGTCGATCTCGTACTTCTGCTGCATCTGTTGGATGGCCGCGCAGTCCTCCGCGGACTGCTCTCCGTCCTGGCGCAGACCCAGATACTGTTCCACCTGCCGTTGGAAAGGCCCTGTGGCGAGCCGGCATTCCGGGGGTTCGTCGTCGGCGGGGCGGAGATGCGGAGTGCTCGCGGCCGAAGGAGCCGAGATGACGGCGAGCGTCATGGGAAATGCCATGCCCGCTGTGGCCCAGATGCGAATCCAACGGAAGGGGATTCGTTTCCTCCTTGCCATCAGGTTCCCTCTCGGTACCGGGCCCATGGAATTCCGGGCGTGCGTCAACGGGGAACCAGTTGACATTTCCCGTTCCTGCCAAACGGAGGCGCCGCGGGCATCACCCCAATGCCCCCGGCGGCGCTCCCGGGACGGTGCCCTTCAGTTCTCCTCGTCCGCTCAGTCCTCGACGGCCCGTCAGGCGTGCCGTCAGCCCTCGAAGTTCTGGGCGCGCAGGATCTCGTCGACGCGGGCGCGGTGAGCCTCCTCCCAGGCGTCGAGGGTTTCGGTGGCCTCCTTGGCCAGCTTGGCCCGGGCCGCGGCGAGCACCTCGTCCGCGCGGGCGGCGGGGACCACCACGACGCCCTCCTCGTCGGCCACCACCAGGTCGCCGGAGCGCACCGACACCCCGCCGCAGCGGACCTCCACGTTGAGGGGTTCCACGACCGACTTGCCGCCGGGGACGGGGATGACGCCCCGGGCGAAGACGGGGAAGCCCATGGCGCGGACCTCGGCGAGATCGCGGATCAGTCCGTCGGCGACGAAGCCCCTGACGCCGCGCCGCCGGGCCACGGCGCAGACGTTTCCGCCGGCCAGTGCGTAGTCCAGGTCGCCCGACTCGACGACGATGACCGACCCTGGCCCGGCGCGGTGGATGGCCGCGTGCAGCATGAGGTTGTCGCCGGGTGCGCACCGCACGGTGAACGCGGGTCCGGCCGTGCGCGGCACCGGTGACCACAGCGGTCGTATGCCGATGTCCATGACCTGCTCGCGGCCCAGGATGTCGGCGAGGGTGGTCGTGGGGATGTCCGCGAACACCGACGGACCGGCGGGGTCGAGGATTCCAGGGGCGTCTGTCATGGTCGCTCCGTTCGTCGCATGTCGTGGTGACTCGTCGCATGTCGTGGTGACCTCGACACACCCCCTGTGACCTGCGGAGATGTGCTGGTCATGACCATGCTGGCGAGCCTACCGAAGATGCGCGTCGGCTGACGTTGTGATCACGCCGCTTCCGATCGAGGACCGAGGCCGCCGGTACAGATCCCTGCAAGGCTCCGGCTAGGGCGGGCGTCCACCATGGCAGGTGTCCAGCTGAGGCCAGGGGTGCGGCCGGGAGCGGCCGGTCCCGATTCCGGAGGGGGGCGTGCAGATGACCGAGCCGGGGGAAGCCCGCGCCAAGGCCGCCGCGCTGGCCGCCCTGCGCGAGCAGGTGCACGCCGGACCGGGCGCCGGGGCCACGGCCGCACAGCACGCGAAGGGCAAGCTGACCGCGCGTGAGCGGCTCGCGCTCCTCTTCGACAAGGGCACGTTCACCGAGACCGAACCCTTCCGCCGGCACCGCGCGAGCGGCTTCGGCCTGGAACACAAGAGGCCGTACACGGACGGCGTCGTCACCGGCTGGGGCACCGTGCACGGCCGTACGGTCTTCGCGTACGCCCATGACTTCCGCATGTTCGGCGGCGCCCTGGGTGAGGCCCACGCCCAGAAGATCCACAGACTCATGGACCTGGCGGAGAAGGCCGGCGCGCCGTTGGTCGGCCTGTGCGACGGGGCGGGCGCGCGCATCCAGGAGGGCGTGACCGCGCTGGCCGGCTACGGCGGCATCTTCCGCCGTCATGTCCGCAACTCCGGGGTGATTCCGCAGATCAGCGTCATCATGGGGCCGTGCGCGGGCGGCGCCGCCTACAGCCCGGCCCTGACCGACTTCGTCTTCATGGTGCGCGGCACCTCGCAGATGTTCCTCACCGGCCCCGACGTCGTCCAGGCGGTCACCGGCGAGCGGATCGGGCAGGACGGCCTCGGCGGCGCCGACGTGCACGCCGCGCGCTCCGGGCTCGCCGGCTTCGTCCACGACGACGAGGAGAGCTGCCTGGAGGACGTACGGCGCCTGCTGCACCTGCTGCCCTCCAACAACCGCGAACGCCCGCCCGCCCTTCCGGTCGAGGACCCCGCGGACCGGCGCACCGACACGCTCCTCGACCTGGTGCCCGCCGACCCCCGGCGCGCCTACGACATGCGGGCGGTGCTCGCCGAGATCGCCGACGACGGCGACTTCTTCGAGGTGCACGAGGCGTGGGCGCCCAACGTGCTGTGCGCGCTGACGCGGCTGGCCGGACAGGTCGTCGGCGTCGTGGCCAACCAGCCGTCCGTGCTCGCCGGGGTGCTCGACATCCACGCGTCCGAGAAGGCGGCGCGTTTCGTGCGGTTCTGCGACGCCTTCAACATCCCCCTCGTCACCCTCGTCGACGTCCCCGGTTTCCTGCCCGGTGTCGACCAGGAGCACAACGGCGTGATCCGGCACGGCGCCAAGCTGCTGTACGCGTACTGCGACGCGACCGTGCCCCGGGTCTCCGTGGTGCTGCGCAAGGCCTACGGCGGCGCCTACATCGTGATGGACTCGCAGTCGATCGGCGCCGACGTCTGCCTGGCCTGGCCGACCAACGAGATCGCGGTGATGGGTGCCGAGGGCGCCGCCAGTGTCGTCTTCCGGCGGGAGATCGCCGCCTCCGAGGACCCGGAGGCCACCCGCCGGCAGCGCGTCGAGGAGTACCGGCGCGAACTGATGCATCCCTACCACGCGGCCGAACGCGGCCTCGTTGACGACGTCATCGACCCAGCGGACACCCGTTCCGCACTGATTGGAGTGCTGGCCATGCTGCGCGAGAAACACGTCCCCCTGCCCGGCCGGAAGCATGGGAACCAGCCCCAATGAGCGCCCGCAGCGAGGGTTTTCGCGCGCAGGACCTGCTGGCCGCCGGGTCCTGGCGGGTCGTCAGGGGAGAGCCCACGGCGGAGGAGGTCGCCGCGCTGGCGCTCGTGCTCGGGGCGGCGCTGTCCCGGCGGCGGCAGCCGGCCCCGCGCGCCACGGAACGGACGGCCACGGCTCCCGTGGCCCTGCGCCGCGGCGAGCCCTGGTCGGCCGCCGCCACGTCGTGGGCGGCGGCGCCCCTGACCGGCCGGCGGGAGGCGGCATGAGCGCCGCGACGGCGGGCAGGCTGCGCTGGCTGACCGCGGGGGAGTCCCACGGCCCCGCACTGGTCGCGACACTGGAGGGCCTTCCCGCCGGCGTGCCGATCACCACCGGGATGGTGGCGGACCACCTGGCGAGGCGGCGGCTGGGCTATGGACGCGGTGCGCGGATGAAGTTCGAGCGCGACGAGGTCACGTTCCTCGGCGGTGTCCGGCACGGGCTCACCCTGGGCTCACCGGTGGCGATCATGGTCGGCAACACCGAGTGGCCCAAGTGGGAACAGGTCATGGCGGCCGACCCGGTGGACCCGGAGGTGCTGGCGGGGCTGGCCCGCAATGCGCCGCTGACCCGGCCGCGTCCGGGGCACGCGGACCTGGCGGGCATGCAGAAGTACGGCTTCGACGAGGCCCGGCCGGTCCTGGAGCGCGCCTCGGCCCGCGAGACGGCGGCCCGCGTGGCGCTGGGCGCGGTGGCCCGCTCGTATCTGAAGGAGACCGCCGGGATCGAGATCGTCTCGCACGTCGTCGAGTTGGCGAGCGTCGAGGCCCCGTACGGCGTCCACCCGGCCCCGGCCGACGTGGCGAGGCTGGACGCGGATCCCGTGCGGTGCCTGGACGCGGACACGTCGAAGGCGATGGTCGCGGAGATCGACCAGGCCCACAAGGACGGCGACACGCTCGGCGGTGTGGTCGAGGTCCTCGCGTACGGCGTCCCGGTCGGGCTGGGCTCGCACGTGCACTGGGACCGGCGGCTGGACGCGCGGCTGGCCGCCGCGCTGATGGGCATTCAGGCGATCAAGGGGGTCGAGGTCGGCGACGGGTTCGGGCTGGCGCGGGTGCCGGGGTCCGAGGCGCACGACGAGATCGTGCGGACCGGTGACGGGATCAGGCGTGCCACCGGCCGTTCCGGGGGCACCGAGGGCGGTCTGTCCACAGGGGAACCGCTGCGCGTGCGGGCGGCGATGAAGCCGATCGCGACGGTGCCGCGGGCGCTGGCCACCGTCGACGTGGCCACGGGTGAGGCGGCCAAGGCCCATCACCAGCGTTCGGACGTGTGCGCGGTGCCGGCGGCCGGCATCGTCGCCGAGGCCATGGTCGCCCTGGTCCTCGCGGACGCCGTGGCGGAGAAGTTCGGCGGCGACAGCGTGACCGAGACGCGCCGCAACGTGCGGTCGTACCTCGACAGCCTGCACATCCGCTGACGTGACCGCCGCCGGGCCTCCCGACGGCCGCCGCAGCGGCGTGGCGGCGGTCGTCGGGCCGTCCGGGGGTGGTCTGGTCCGAGGAGGTGGTCCGGTCCGAGGAGGTGGTCCGGTCCGAGGAGGTGGTCGGGTCCGAGGAGGTGGTCCGGTGCGGGAAGGGACCAGGTGCCGGTTCCGCGGTGTCAGACCTTGCCGGCCGCGGAGGTCGCCATTGGCAGCACGGCGTCGATGATCTCCCGCACGCGCGTCACGAGATCGGCCCGCTGGTCGAGCCGCCACGAGATGTGCTGCGCCCCGAAGAACGCCGCGACGAGCACCCGGCCCAGAGCGTCCGGGGCGCTGTGCGACGGCAGGTCGCCCGCGCTCCGCGCCCGGTCGAGCAGCTGCGTGACCGACTCGGTGTATCCGACGAACGGCTCGGGCAGCGAGGCGTTGATGGACGCCGACTCGATCTGCAGCCGTGCCCCGGCCTGGATCATCGTGTCGTCGCGGAAGGCCAGCGCCGTGCGGTTGAGGAGCTCGGCCACCGCCTGAAGGGGAGGCAGGCCTGCCTTGCCCACCTCCTCGGCGATCAGGGGAAGACGGCGGTAGAACTCCTCGCTCACCGCGGTGGCCAGGGCTTCCTTGTTCGCGTAGTGGAAGTAGACGGCGCCCTTCGTCATGCCCGCTATCTCGGCGATGTCGAGCATGGTCACGGCCGGAAAGCCTCGTTCCGCGAAGGCGGCGGCGGCCGCGTCCAGCACCTGCTGACGGGTGCGGACGGCGCGCTCCTGCTTGAGCTCGCGCGGCCTGGCGGCCGTGGACGAGGGCCGGCGCGTGGGCTTGTCTGCTGCTCCCACAGTGCTCCTCTTCACGTTCATTGCTCCTTGGTGATGCCGACCATCGTCGGGGAGAGCGGCAGGCATTGCAATATTCCTTCTCGAAGGTATATTTTCTCGGCCCTGGGGGATGGATTTTTGCCCCCGCTCCGTCATCGCAGCGATCCGTACATCGTTCCATCGTGACTGAGTGGAGGACGCATCATGTTTGACGTCTTAGCCGCGGAGGCGACCGCTCCGAGAGCCGAGACAGTGACTGAAGTGACTGACCGGCGCGGTACGCCGGACGTCCGCACCTCGACGTGCGAAGCGCCCGTCGTGGCGGGCGGCGCGTGGCGTGCCGACTTCGCGCAGCGCCTCGACCATCTCAGGCCGGTGCCGCGCACCCTGGTGCACCGCGCGGCCATGGCCGAGGTCTTTCTCACCGACACGGCACCGATCGGGGAGGACCACTTCCTGGTCGCCGCGCAGTGGCCCAGGGACCATGCGCTGTACTACCCGGATCCGCTCGGCCGCACGGATCCCCTGCTCATTGCAGAAACGCTTCGGCAGTCGTTGGTCTACCTCTCCCACGAGTACTACGACGTGCCTCTCGGGTACCGGTTCGTGGCCTACGACATGGACTTCGAGATCACGGATCCGGCGCCCCTGCGCGTGCGCGGGGTGCCGCACTCCGTGGTGCTGGACGTCCGCTGCGTACGGGTGGGGCATCGGCCGCCGCGCCGTCACGGACTGCGCCTGGAGGCGGAGCTGACCGTGGACGGGAAGGTCTGCGGGCGGACCGGGATCCGTTTCATCGCGCTGGACGAACGGACCTATCAGGTGCTGCGGTCCCGCAGCACCCCCTACGCGAGCCCGGTCTCACTGACGAGCGACGCGGTGCGGACGGGGCCCGGCGAGGCGGAGTGGGAGACGGTGCCGCCCACGGGGACGGGCCGGTTGCGGGCCAAGGACTGTGTGCTGGAGCGGTCCGCAGCGGGGGAGTGGCGCATGCGGATCGACACGGACCACGCGATCCTGTTCGACCATCCCACCGACCATCTGCCGATGATGGCATCCCTGGAGGGGTTCCGGCAGCTCGGGCATCTGCTCGTCAACGGCGGCTCGTCCGACGCCGCCGCGTACTCCCTGGTCTCGTGCACCACCGACTGCCGCCTCTTCGTCGAGCTGGACGCCCCGGTATCACTCGTCGTCCGGGACGACCGCCATGACGCCGGCACCCGTCGGCTGACCGTCGACGCGGTGCAGTGCGGCAAGGTGGTCACCACGGCGGACCTGGTGTGGGCGGAGACCGGCTGACGTTTCCCCTCGCGTGGCGGGGCGGGCGGAGGCGGGGTGACGTTCCCCGTCGCGTGGCGGGACGGGTGGAGGCCGACTGACGTTCCGTCGCGTGGCGGGGCGGGCGGAGGCGGGGTGACGTTCCCCGTCGCGTGGCGGGACGGGTGGAGGCCGACTGACGTTCCGTCGCGTGGCGGGGCGGGCGGA
>NZ_JBIWIM010000006.1:366337-408416 GCF_044764595.1 Streptomyces sp. NPDC093984
CGGAGGTGGGGTGACGTTCCGGGCGGTGGTGCGGGCGGAGGGTGACCTCTGGCTCTCCCTCCGCTCGTACGCCGGCCACCGCCGTGCCCGCCTGCCCCGGGCCGGCCCGGGACGATGGCGTCCCTTCCCGGTCAGGAGCCGGGTTCCGCCCGGTGTCCGCGCAGGGCCGGGTCCAGGAGGTCCCACATCTCGCGGATCCGGTCCGGCAGCTTCGTCCAGTTCACGACGGGGGCCGTGCAGTGTGCGCCGAACAGCACGGCGAGCAGCAGGTCGGCGACGCGCTCGGCGGGCAGCTCCGGGTCGACGTCCCGCTCCCGCTGGGCCTCCCGTGCCAGCTCCACGGCGTGCGCCCGCAGCCGGGACAGCATCGTCGGGGGCTCCCCGGTCCGCCGGGCGCGGTCCATGACGAGGCGGAGGGCGGCGGCGGTGCGGATGTCGTTCTCGAGGCGGTCGGCGAGCGAGAAGGTGAGCGAGCGCAGCTTGCCGAGCGCGGTGCCGTCCGGGCCGCCGGAGGTGTCCGTGCGGTCGTCGCCTTCCGCCTCGTCATGGACCGGTGTGCTCAGGGCCGCGTCGAACTGCTCGACCAGGGCCCTGGCCAGTTTCTCCTTGGAGGGGAAGTGGCCGTACAGGGCGCCCTTGGTGAGCCCGGTGCGCTCCGCGACCCGCTGCAGATTGGTGTTCGGGTACCCCTGCCGGGCGAACTCCTCGGCCGCGGCGTCCAGGACGCGTTCGTACGTCAGCCGTGACCGTGCTTGCTTTCCGGTCATCCCTCTTCCCTTCCGAGGGCTGCTGGTTCATGCTAAAGATACCTTCGCGAAGGAATTTTTAGTAGCCCGAACGCCCTCGTCATGGTCCGGGCCGTCTCAAACAATCGCATTGATCCGAGGAGTTCAAGGGATGACCGAGCTCACTGACCTGATCGCGGCGGACGCTCCGCGGTGCGGGTTGCTCGCTCCGGCCCCGGCCGCCGCGGTCGCCTCGCTCGGCGCGGCCGACGCCGAGCGGGAACGGCACATCTCCGCGCGGACCGCGCGGGCGCTGACCGAAGCGGGATTCGCCCGCCACTTCGTGCCCCGGACCTGGGGCGGCGGCGAGGGCGGCTTCGCCGAGCTGTTCGACGCGACCGTCGAGGTCGCCGGGAGCTGCGCCTCCGCCGGATGGTGCGGGGTGCTGTGGGCGGGCCACGGGCGCTTCGCCGCGTTCCTGCCCGAGGAGGGGCAACGGGACCTCTGGGGCCGAACGCCCGACGTGCGCATATCTGCGGCGGTCATCCCGCCGACGGGCAGCGCCGAGCCCGAGCCCGAGGCCGACGGCTGGCGGGTGCGCGGCAGATGGCGATTCGCCAGCGGAGTGGACCATGCCGACTGGGTGCTGGTGGCCGCGCCGGAGCGGCCGGCGGATGCCGACGCGGGCAGGCGCGCGCGTGCGCTCGTCTTCGCCGTGCCCCGGGCCGAGGTCGAGGTCATCGACTCCTGGAACAGCGTCGGTCTGCGCGGGACGGGCAGTCACGAGATCGCGCTGGACGGGGTGTTCGTACCGCGCCGGCGCTCCTTCGAGATGGCCGCGATGATGAGCGGCGACGCCACACCCGGACGCCCCGCCCCCTACGCCGCCCCCGCCCAGCTCGTCGGCGGAGTCCTGCTGGTCGCGGTGGCGCTGGGCGCCGCCCGGCGGGCCCTGCGCCTGTGGAGCGAGCTGGTGCTGGGCAAGGCGGCGACGGGCGCGGCCTCCGCCGCCGTTCCCGTCTGGGAGGCGTTCGCCCGCTCCTCCGCCGAACTCGACGCCGCCGGGCTGCTGTTGCGCGAGGTGGCGCGCCGGGCGGACGTGGACCCGCGGGCCGAGGGCGCGGTCGCGCACGGCCAGCGGGACGCCGCGGTAGGAGCCGAACTCGTGGTGGCCGCCGTGGACCGCCTGTTCCGGACCGGCGGCTCGCACGGCAGCGACGCGGCGGGCGACTTCCAGCGCGCCTGGCGCGATGTGCACACCGCCACCGGGCACGCCGCCCTGCGGCTCGGCCCCGCGGCGGAGGCCTATGCCCGCGTCGGCACGGCGGCTCTGGCGGCCGAGGGCAGGTGACGAAGGCATGATCACGGGGGATCGGACGCCGGCGGTGGCGGCGGTCGGGAGCCGTACGGGTGGAGCTGCCGCGAAGACGGTCGACCGGGCAACGGGGACGCGAGCCCCGGAGCGTGGCGGGCGCCCGGCCCCGCGGACCGCCGTCGGGCAGGCCCGCGCCCGCGGCGCGTACGGGACGAGGGAGTCGGCGGTCGCTGCGCCGCCCCGCAGCGCACCGGTGTCTCCGCCCCCGTGTGGGCCCGCGACCTACCCGGTGCCGTCCGGTCCGCTCGGGCACCCCGGGCGGGAGCGGCCGGACGGGGCCGTCGCCGTGCGGGTGGTGGTGTTCAGTGACGTGGACGAGACGCTCGTCGCCTGCAAGAGCCTGATCGACTTCCTGGGGTTCTACTGGGGCGAGCGGTACGGCGCACAGGGCGTCCGGCACGCCCGGCGCCTCGCCGCCGAACTGGCCGCGGCGGCGGGCGCCGGGGTGTCCCGCGAGGAGGCGAACCGCCGGTACTACCGCGCCTGGGCCGGTGAGAGCGCCGCCGCCGTCGCGGAGGCGGGGCGCCGCTGGTATCGCGAACGGTCGCGCCGGGCCGGGTTCTTCCTCCCCGGCACCCGCGCGGCCCTGGACGCGCACCGCGCCGGGGGCGCCGTCCTCGCGCTCGTCTCCGGGTCGTTCCCGGCGCTCCTCGACCCCGTGGCCGAAGCGGTCGGCGCCCGGCACCTGCTGTGCGCCCGCCCGGAGGAGCGCGGCGGGGTGCTGACCGGCGAACTTCAGGACGGGCCGGTGATCGGGGAGGGCAAGCGGCGACTGGTCCGGCTGCTGCTGGACCGGTACCCCGGGGCCGACCCGCGGGACTGCTTCGCCTACGGCGACCACGTCTCCGACCTGGCGATGCTCACCGAGGTCGGCCACCCGGTCATCGTCGGGAACGACCCGGAACTCGCCGCGCGCCTACCGGGCGCCACTCGGCTCCAATAAAATTCCTTCGCGAAGGTATTATGCTGGATGCGGGGACTTGGCGGACGGCCCGAACCCCGAGCGGCCCCGCCGCCCCGAAGGGGGACACGCACCATGCGGAACGCCACACGTCTGTCACCGGCCGGGACCGCACCTCCCGTCCGGCGCCGTACGCCTCCTTGGATGCGACCCCGCACGACCGACCGAACCGGGGGGACAGCCACGTGAGCAGCACCGACTCCACCGACACAGGCGCACCGATCCGGGAGACCGGGACCACCGTCCAGGTCAGCGCCATGACCATCGGATCCTCGGGCGGCGGGCTACCGCTCACCCTCGCGGACTCCGCGGCCCTGTTCCTGGACACGGCCGATCCCGAGGCCGCGCACCACAACCGACTCTCCCCCGTGGAGCTCGTCCCGATCGAGTCGCTGCTCCCCGCCGCGTCCCCGCGGCTGGGCGGGGAGGACGCGGCGCACGCGCGGACGCTCGCCGGGTCCGGGGCGACCCTGCCGCCCGTCATCGTGCACCGTGCGACGATGCGGGTCGTCGACGGCATGCACCGGCTGCGCGCGGCGCGCCTGCGCGGCGAGGAACGGCTGCCGGTGCGCTTCTTCGACGGGTCCGAGCACGACGCCTTCGTGCTCGCCGTCGAGTTGAACGTCAAACACGGCCTGCCGCTGTCCACGGCCGACCGGACCGCGGCAGCCCACCGCATCCTGCGCACCCATCCCCAGTGGTCCGACCGGGCCATCGCCTCGGTGGTCGGCCTGTCCGCCCGCACCGTGTGCGCGATCCGCCAGCGCATGGAGGGCCCCGAGCCGCAGGCCGCGGTCCGCGTGGGCCGCGACGGGCGGGTCCGCCCGCTGAGCACCGCCGAGGCCCGCCGCCAGGCCGGCGCGTTCATCGCGGCGCACCCCGAGGCGTCCCTGCGTGCGGTCGCCGCCGCGGTCGGCATCTCGCCGGGCACGGTCAGGGACGTACGCCAACGGGTGCTGCGGGGCGAGGACCCCGTGCCCCCCGGGCAGCGGGAGCGGCGGGCCGCCAAGACGGCCGGGCAGGACCGGACGGTCAACGGGGCCGAGGGAGTCGACGGGGACACGGACCGCGCGGGCCGCCCGGCGCGGACCCGCGGCGGACGCGGCGCGGCCGGACGCCCGGCCGCCGAGGAGCGGGACGAGCTGCTGCGGGTCCTCAGCCGGGACCCGTCGGTACGGCTCACCGAGAACGGCCGCTACCTGCTGCGGCTGATGGCCACCCACGCCGTCCCCGCCGAGCGCCGCCGCCAGCTCGCCGACAGCGTCCCGCCGCACTGCACCGGCATCGCCGCCGGCCTGGCCCGGCAGTGCGCCGAGGCCTGGCTCGACCTGGCCCGCAGCCTGGACGGCCGGGCCGGATGACGCCCGGCCGAAGCGTCCCCGACGGACACCGGGAGGCGCGGTCCGCCCACCCGCCGGAGCGCCCGTCGGCGCACCGCACGTGCAACTGCCGCACCCCCGCGGTCGCACACCCCCGGACCGCGCCCCTCGCGCGTTCCGTCCCCTCCGCGAATCCTCCGACCCGACGCACCCCCCGACGAGGAACCGACGATGCTTGACGAACTCGGACTGGGCCCGGACGCCGCAGCCGTGTACGGCGTCATGCTCAGGACTCCGCAGCTGGGACGGCAGGAACTGGCCGGGATCCTGGGCTGGGCGCCCGACCGCATCGAGGACGCGTGGGACGAGCTGATCCGCCTGGCGCTGCTGCGGCCCTCCGAGGAGCGGCCCGGACGCATGCGGCTGGTCGACCCCGAGCTGAGCCTGCAGCGCCTGCTGGCCCGCCAGGAACAGCGGCTGCTGGAGCGGCAGAAGGCCGTCGCGGAGGCCCGGTTCGAAATCAGCCGCATGCTGATCGAGCTCATGGACGAGGCCCCGGGCACCGGGCCCAGCGGGGTGAGGCAGTTCACCGGCGAGGACGCGGTCCGCTCCCGGCTGGAGCGGTACGCGTACGGCTGCGAGCGCGAGTTCGCGCTGTTCGCGCCGCGCGGCCCGCGGCTGGAGAGCTCGCCGGAGGCCTCCCGCGTGCTGGAGCAGGGAGTGGTCGGCCGCCGCCTGCGCGCCCGCTACCTCTGCGTGACGGGCCTCGCCGGCGACCGGGACGCCCTCGCCCACGCCCGCTGGTTGCGGGGCAGCGGGGCCGAGGTGCGCGTGGTGCCCGAACTCCCGCTGCGCATGGCGTTGTTCGACGGCCGCACCGCCGTGCTGTTGCGCGATCCGGACCAGCTGGACGAGGGCATCCTGGTCCTGGACGGCGGCCCCGCCGTCACCGCCCTGAACGCCCTCTTCGAGCTGCAGTGGCAGCGCTCCGAGCCGCTCGACCCCGAGCCGGAGCCGGCCGACGACGAACGCCCCACCGGCCAGGAGCGCGCGGTCCTCGAACTGCTCGCGGCCGGGCACACCGACGAGGTCGTCGCCCGCAAGCTGGGGATATCGGTGCGCACCGGCCGCCGTGTCACCGCGCACCTCCTCGAACGCCTGCAAGCCCGCAGCCGCTTCCAGGCGGGTGTCCTCGCCGCCGCCCGCGGCTGGCTCACCCCCGTCCCGCAGCCGCCGTCGCCCGGGCGGGCGGCCCCCGGACGGCGGGGGAGGAGCGACCGTGGCGGGACGTGAGGAGAGGACGGACCGCCCGCAGGCCCGCCCTCAGGCCGCGCCGGGTGCGCCTGCCCCTGCCGGGGTCTGCACCTGACGGGGTGCGCCTGTCAGGTTCGGGGTCTGCATCTGACGGGGTGCGCCTGTCAGGTTCGGGGTCTGCATCTGACGGGGTGCGCCTGTCAGGTTCGGGGTCTGGGTATGACCGGGTCCCCCTGCCAGGGCCGGGATCTGTGCCTGACGGGGTGCCTCGGCCAGGGCCGGGGCCTGTGCCTGACGGGGTGCCTCGGCCAGAGCCTGGGTCTGACGGGGTGCCCCTGCCCCTGCCAGGGCCTGACCGGGTGCGCCTGCCCCTGCCGGGGCCTGTGCCTGACGGGGTGCCCCTGCCAGGGCCGGGGCCTGGGCCTGACCCAGTGCCCCGGTCCCGGTCCCGGTCTGGGTCTGGCCGGTCGCCGGTGCCTCGAGGGAGCGGGCGAACAGCCGCACCAGACCGGGGCAGCGGTACAGCGGCTGTCCCCGGTCGTCGATCGCCGACAGGTCCAGCAGGCGGGCGTCGGCGAGCCGATCCAGGGCCTGCTCGAACGACACGGGGTCCGCGCTCCCGGCCCGCCCGGCGGCCTCCGCCGCGGTGAACGGACGCCCGCCCAGAGCGGGGAGGCTCCGCAGCACCGCGACGGCGGTGTCGTCGAGACCGTGCAGCGAGTGGGCCAGGCTCGCGGCCACGGACAGCTCGCCGTACCGCAACTCCCCGAGTCTCACGTCGGGTTCCGCCAGACGGTCGGCCAGCCAGGACAGGGGGAGCCGCGGCCGGGCGGCCAGGCGGGCGCCCACCGCACGCAGCGCCAGCGGCAGCCCTTCGCAGAACGCCACCAGGTCCCGTGCCGCCTCCGGCTCGCGGGCCAGTCGCGACGCCCCGGCCATCGCCCCCAGGAGCGTCAACGACTCGCCGGGGCGCAGCGGTTCGAGGACCACCGTGCGTATGCCGGAGACCGCCGCCGGATGCGTCCGGGCGGTGACCACCACCGCGGATCCGGTCCCGCCCGGCAGCAGCGGCTCCAACTGCCGCTCCGCCACCAGGTTGTCGAGGACCACCAGCAGCGCCTTGCCCGCCGTACGGGCGCGGTACCGCTGCACATACGCGGGCAGGGCGGCGCCCGCCAGGTCCTCGGCGCCGTCGCCGAGCGCCCGCAGCAGCTCGGACAGCACCGTGCGCGGGTCCCGCGGCGCGCCGTCCGGCGCGCGCAGGTCGGCGTACAGCTGTCCCTCGGGGAAGGAGGCCGCGACCGTGTGCGCCGCCTGCACGGCCAGCGTCGACTTGCCGACGCCCGCCATGCCGGTCAGCAGGAAGCGCCGTGGACGCTGCGGCGTCCCCTCGCCCTCGTCCCACGGCGGCAACAGGCGGGCCAGCTCGGCCAGTTCCCGCTGCCGACCGGTGAAGTCGTCCGCAGGGGGCGGCAGCATCGCCGGCGCGTCCGCCGGCGCGTTCGCCGTCGCGGCCGGCACCGGGGCGGTGCGCCCGGCCGGCGGCACCGCCAGGACCGGGGCGTTGTTCAGGACGGTCTGGTACGCGGCGCTGAGCGTCGGCCCCGGATCCACACCGAGCTCGTCGGCGAGCAGCTGCCGTCCGTGGTGGTACACCGCGAGCGCGTCGCTCTGCCGGTCGCAGCGGTACAGCGCGGTCATCAGCTGGGCGCGCAGCCGTTCGCGCAGCGGGAACGCGTGCACCAGGCCCGTCAGCTCCGCGATCAGCTCCCGGTGCCTGCCCAGCGACAGATCCGCCTCCAGACGGTCCTCCAGGGCCAGCGCCCGGGCCTCCTCGAGCCGGGGGCGCTCCGCGTCCGCCAGATGCTCCGTCACATCGGCGAGCGCCGTCCCCCGCCACAGCCGCAGCGCCTGCCCCAGCCGCCGGCTCGCCCGCTCGAACTGCCGCTGGCGCAGCGCCCGCGCCCCCTCGGCCGCCAACTGCTCGAATTCCAGTACGTCGACGGCGGCGTCCTGGGCGTGCAGCAGATAGCCGGACTGCTGCCGCTCCAGCCGCACCGACGGACCCAGCAGCCGCCGCAGCCGCGACATGTAGGTGTACAGCTGCGCGGTCCGGGTGTCCGGCGGGTGCCAGCCCCACAGCGCCGAGGTCAGCGCGGAGTCCGGCACGGGCCAGCCGCGGGCGAGGACCAGGGCCGCGAGCGCCGTGCGCACCTTCGCGCCCGGCAGTGGGACCGCGCCGCGTTCGCCCAGCACCTCGACATTTCCCAGCAGCCGGAATTCCATTGCCCTCTCCTTGCCCCGTGGCGGAGTCGTCTCCGTTCCGGCATTCTGCGCGAACGGTCGGCCCGGATTCAGCAGGGCCGGGCGTCAGGAAGCTGCGTGGGCAGGACGTTGCCACGCGCGTATAGACGAAATATGGCGGCGCGCTCCCCGGCTATAGACACCCGTCCCACGGTGGCGGGCGGCAGCACCCATCCGTCCGTACGACGCCGGAGGACACCGTGTCCGACACCGCACAGCTGAACGGCACCGCCGACACCGCGGTCTTCGCCGACGAGGCCGAACTGCGGCGCGCCAACCGCGCCGCCGTGGAGACGTACATGCACACGCTGGGCCAGGACCGCCTGACGCGGCATCACCTGTTCACGGAGGACGGGGTGGGCGGTCTGTGGACGGCCGACACCCCGGGCCCCATCGCCATCCACGGCCGCGACCGCCTGGGCGAGCACGCCGTCTGGTCACTGCGGTGCTTCCCCGACTGGGTCTGGTACAACATCGAGATCTACGAGACGCAGGACCCGAACCGCTTCTGGGTCGAGTGCGACGGCAAGGGGAAGATTCTGTTCCCCGGCTATCCCGAGGGCTACTACGAGAACCACTTCATTCACTCGTTCCTGCTGGAGAACGGAAAGATCAAGCAGGCCCGGGAATTCATGAACCCGTTCAACCAGCTCCGCGCACTCGGCATCGACGTCCCGCAGATCAGGCGGGAGGGAATTCCCACCTAGTCCCCCTGGACGGCCCGTGCCGGAAGGTCCGTGCCGGACAGCCCGCGTCGAAGAGTCCAACGTCGAAGAGTTCGCGTCGAAGAGTTCCCGGCGACGAGGAGTCGTGGTGTCCCCGAAGGAAAAGGCTGCACGCCGCCGGGCCCTTGGCCGCACGCGGCGCACCACTCGGTACGGCCTGCCGCGGAGCCTGGACGTCTGGGCGCGCTGCGCGCCGATCAGGCTCGCCGGCTGCGAGGACGTGCCGCACGAGACGCACATCCTGCGCGGCATCGACTGACGGCGGCGGCCCACGCCGCCTCACCCGAGAAAGGTTCACATGTCATGAGGGCCATGGTCGCCTGGTGGGATCTGAGCGAATCCGACCAGACCATCGAAACCCTGCGGAACTTCCTGCGCGACGAGGCCGTCGACGCATGGAACCGCCAGCCCGGGCTGATCTACAAATTCTGGATCGCCGACCAGGAGCACAACCGCTGGGGCGCCGTCTTCATCTGGGAATCGGCCGACGCGTCCGCGCCCCCGCACCCGCGCAGCGCCGCGGAACTCATCGGCTACCCGCCCACGCAGCGCGCGGTGTTCGACATCGAGGCCGTCGCGGAAGGCATCCACGAGCTGGCCGGCATCTCCAGCCTCGCGGGCCTCGGCCGCGCGCTGCAGGTATGAGCACGACGGAGGCGCACGTGACCGAGACGCCCGTGGACCCGCCCTTCCCCGACGACCCCATCGGGCTGCTCAGAACCTGGTTCGGCACGGCCGCCGAAGAAGGGGTGCGGGAGCCGGGAGCCATGGCGCTGGCCACCGCGGACGAGGGCGGCCGCCCCTCCAGCCGTACCGTCCAGATCAACACGATCACCGACCGCGGCCTGGTGTTCACCACCCACGCGGGCAGCCGCAAGGGCCGCGAACTCGCCCGGCGGCCATGGGCGTCCGCGGTGCTGTACTGGCGCGAGAACGGCCGCCAGATCGTCCTCGAAGGCCCCGTCGAGCGGCTGCCGGACGCCGAGGCGGACCACCTGTGGGCGGTGCGCCCGGTGGGCACGCACGCCATGTCCACGGTCTCCCGGCAGAGCGAACCCCTCGACGACGAGGAGCGGCTGCGCGCCGAGGCCGCCCGGCTCACCGGGCTCGGCGCCCTGCCCCGGCCGGAGTCCTTCGCCGGGTACCTGCTGACCCCCGACGCGGTGGAGTTCTGGCAGGCCCGCACCGACCGGCTGCACCACCGGCTGGTCTACCAGCGGACCGACCGGGGCTGGACGACGAGCCGCCTGCAGCCGTGACGCGCCCCGGCCCCGCACCTCGGGGTGCGGGGCCGTCCCCCTCCCTACGACAGAAAGGTGACGGACATGGCTCCGGCGCCCGCGCGATTGGACGGATGATGCACGCCTACATGGTGGCTGACGCCTTTACGAGTACGCGTCTCGAGGGCAACCCGGTGGCCGTTTTTCTGGACGCGGCCGACATACCCGGCCCGCGGATGCAGCGCATCGCCCGGGAGATGAACCTGTCGGAGACCACCTTCGTGCTGCCGCCCCAGGAGGGCGGCGACGCGCGCATCCGTATCTTCACCCCGGTCAACGAGCTGCCCTTCGCGGGTCATCCGCTGCTGGGCACGGCCATCGTGCTCGGTGAGTCGGTCCGGGCCAACCGCCTCCGGCTCGAGACGGCGATGGGCGTGATCCCCTTCGTCTTCGACCGCGGCGACGACGGGAGGATCGTCTCGGCACGGATGCGGCAGCCCATCCCGACCTGGGAGGTGTACGAGCACGCCGACGAACTGCTCGCCGCCCTCGGCCTCGACTCCTCCACCCTGCCGGTGACCGCGTACCGCAACGGCCCCCGGCACGTCTACGTGGGCCTCGAGAGCATCGAGGCGCTCTCCGCCCTCGAACCCGACCACAAGGCGCTCGCCAAGTTCCCGGACATGGCCGCCAACTGTTTCGCCGGATCCGGCACGCAGTGGCGCAACCGCATGTTCTCGCCCGCCTACGGCGTCGTCGAGGACGCGGCGACCGGCTCCGCGGCCGGCCCGCTGGCCCTGCACCTGGCCCGGCACGGCCTGGTCGAGTTCGGCCGGCAGATCGAGATCCAGCAGGGCGTCGAGATGGGGCGCCTGTCCACCATGCTCGCCACGGCGTCCGGCCGGGCCGACCACGTGGAGTCGATCGAGGTGGGCGGCTCCGCGGTCATCGTCGCCCGCGCCGGACTCATGGCCTGACACCCGGCGTGAACGACGCCACGGGCGCCCGGCACCCGGCCGGCGCCCGCACCGGAGCACCCAGCGGACAAGGAGTGACCGCACCATGCCGATCACGCCGTACGCCGGCGCCGCATGGCCCCTCACGGCCAGGGAGACCGAACTGGCGGACGTCGCCGCCGCGGTGGAGCGCGGCGGCGCCCTCCTCGTCGGAGAGCCCGGCACCGGAAAGAGCCGGCTGCTCGCCGCCGCCATGCAGGCGGCACGGCACGCCGGGCACACCACCGTGTGGCTGCACGACCCGCGCGCCACCGACCTGGACCGGCACTTCGGCGAGGCGGACGGCGGGGGTCGGACCGTCGTCGGGGCCGACGACGTGCACCTGCTGGTACCGCGCGCGGCGGAGCGGCTGTACACGCTGGTCCGCGCCGGCCGGGCCGCCCTGCTCGGGGCGGCCCCGTCCGGCATGCCGCTGCCGGACGGCGTCTCCCGGCTGTGGGTCGAGGGCCGGGTCGAGCGGATCCCCGTCGAGCCGTTCGACCCGGCCGCGGCCGACGCCCTGCTGCGGGCCCGGCTCGGCGGCCGGATCGCCCGGCCGGGCCTGGACGGGCTGTGGTCGCTGACCCTGGGCAACGCCCAGTTCCTGTGCGAGATCGTCGAATCCGCGCTCGCCGAGGGCGGCCTGCGGCTCGACGGCGACACCTGGCAGTGGCACGGCTTCGCCGGCGAGCCCTCCGACCGGCTCGCCGAGATGGTGCGGCTGCGGCTCGGTCCGCTCGCCGACGAGGAGGCGGAACTCGCCGCGATGATCGCCCTCGCCGGACCGCTGGAGGCCGGTCTGGCACCGGTCGAGGAGCTCATCCACGCCGCCGAGTCCCTCAACCGGCGCGGCATCGTGGTCACCGAACGCGACGGCAAACGGCTACGGCTGCGCCTCGCCCATCCGCTGTACGCGCCCGTGCTCACCGCCGGGCTGCCCGATCTGACCGCCCGGCGGCTGCGGCTGCGGCTGGCCGAGGCCATCGAGGCGACCGGCGCCCGCCGCACCGACGACGGTCCGCGCACGGTCGCGCTGCGGCTCGCCGCGGGCGACGAGCTCCCGCCGCACCGGCTGCTCGCGGCGGCCGACGCGGCCCTGCGCCGCCGGGACTTCGCCCTCGCGGAGCGCCTCGGCCGCCTGGGACTCGCGGCGCAGGGCGACCGGGACCACGGCGGGGGTGGTCCCGGTGCCCTGCTGGCGCGGGCGCTCGCCGGGCAGGGGCGGCACCAGGAGGCGGAGGAGGAGTTCGCCCGGGGAACCGGGGACGAGGCGGCGCGGGCGCTCAACCTGGCCTGGGGCCTGCACCGGGTCCCCGAGGCCGCCGCGCTCGTGGAGACGGCCGCCGCGAGGCGCCCCGACGACCCCGCGCTGCTCGGCGCCCGCGCGGTCCTGCAGTTGCTGCGGGACGACACCGGCGGCGCGGCCGGCACCGGGCTCCCGGACCCGGACGCCGCCGCCCTGGTCGTGCCGCCCGTGGCGCTGGCACGGATCGAACGCGGCGACGCCGCCGGCGCGCTCGCGCTGCTGCGGCAGGTGCGCGACCGGATGGACGGGTGGGACGCCGAACACCGGCTGGCGGCCCGGCTGCTGACCAGCCGCGCCGCGTTCCACGCCGGCCGGACCGCCGAGCTGGCCGCCGCACTCGACGGGATCCGCCACGACAGCGCGGGCAGCCGCGGCGAGATCCGCGGCGCGGTGGTGCGGGCCCGCACCTACCGCAGCGCCGGGCGCTACGACGAGGCCGTCGCGCTGCTGCGGCGAGCCTGCGCCCGCGACGACCGCGCCGACTGGTTCACCACCCCCGCCTGGACGCTCTCCCAGCTGGCCGGTGCGCTCGCCGAGGCCGGTGAGCACACCGAGGCCGTACGGACCGTCGTCGAGGCCCGCGCGGTCGAGCGGCGGTCCGTGTCCTACCCGCTCGCCGTGGACGGCGCCGCCCTGGAGCACGCCCTCGTCCTCGCGTACACCGGCGACCTCGCGGGCGCCGCGCGCCGCGCCCGCGAGGTCGCCTCCCGAGCGGCCGCGGCCGGGCGCCTGCAGCAGGCGGTCACGGCCCTGCACCTGGCGGGACGGGTCGGTGACGCGGCGGCATCCGCCACGGACCTCGCCCGGCTGGTCCGCGAGGACGACGGCGGGTACCCGGCGCTGCTCGCCACCCACGTCCGGGCCCTGGCCCGGCGCGACGGCGACGCGCTGGACACGGTCGCCGACCGGTTCGCCTCGTTCGGAGCGCCGCCGCTCGCCGCCGAGGCGTCCGCACAGGCCGCCCGCGCGCACCAGGCGGCCGGCCGCCGTCGCCGGGGCCGCGCCGCACGCGTGCGGTGCGCGGAGCTCCTCGCCGCCTACGACGGTGAACTCCCGCCCTGGGCGCCCGCATCGGCGTCCTGGACGGAACCCGCCCAGGGCACGGCCCGGCTGACCGCCCGGGAGCGCGAGGTCGCCTCGCTGGCCGCCTCCCGGCTGTCCAACCAGGAGATAGCCGACCGGCTCGTCGTCTCCGTGCGCACGGTGGAGAACCACCTGCACCGGGTGTACGGGAAGCTCGGCGTCACCGCCCGCACGGAGCTCGCCCACCATCTGTGAGCCCTCCCTCTCGTCCGTCCTCTCCATGAAGGGCCCCGGCCGTCCGGCCGGGGCCCTTGGGGCCTGTTGCCTCACCCGGCCACCGGGGTCGCCAACTCGCCGACCAGCCGGGCCAGTTCCAGCGTCTGGCTGCGGTTGAGCCGCGGGTCGCAGGCCGTCTCGTAGCGGAGCGGCAGGTCGGCCGGGGAGACGCCGGCGCCGACGCACTCCGTGACCTCCTCGCCGGTCATCTCCAGGTGCAGGCCGCCCGGGTGCGTGCCCAGCGACCGGTGCACCTCGAAGAAGCCGGTGACCTCGTCGAGGACCGCGTCGAAGTGCCGGGTCTTGTGCCCCGACGGCGCGTTGTAGGTGTTGCCGTGCATCGGGTCGCATATCCACACCACCCGTCCGCCCGCCGCGGCGACGTTCTCCACCAGAGGCGGCAGCGCGTCCCGCACCCGGTCGGCGCCCATTCGAGCGACGAGCGTGAGCCGGCCCGGCTCCCGGTCCGGGTCGAGCCGCTCGACCAGGGCCAGCACCTCGGCGGGCGTGGCCGTCGGGCCGACCTTCACCGCGACCGGGTTGCGGATCCGGGACAGGTAGTCGATGTGCGCCCCGTCCGTCTGCCGGGTCCGCTCGCCGACCCACAGCAGGTGCCCGGAGCCCGCGTAGGAGTCGCCGGTGCGGGCGTCCGGCCGGGTCAGCGGGCGCTCGTAGTCGAGCAGGAGCGCCTCGTGCGAGACGAACATCTCCCGCTGCCCGACGGCCGTGCGCCGTTCGGTGAGCAGCGAGCGCACGGCGTTCAGCGTCGCCCCGGCCGCCGCGTACACCTGCAGCATCCGGTGCGGGTCCGGGGTGCGGGCCTCGGCGGTGAACTCCGGGCCGTTCACGGCGTCGCCCCGGTAGGACGGCAGGGTCACCCCGTCCCGGGTCTCCACCGGCTGGGAGCGGGGTTTGGCGTACTGGCCGGCGAGGCGCGCCACGACGACGACCGGGAGGAACATCGCCTCGCTCAGCTCGTCGGCCGTACCGAACAGGGTGTCCATCTTGCGCGAGACCGTGCCGAGCGACAGGTCGCGGAAGGTCTCCGCGCAGTCGCCGCCCTGCAGCAGGAATCCCTTGCCGGCCGCGACGGCGGCGAGCCGCCGGCGCAGGACGTCGCACTCGGTCGGCAGCACCAGCGGCAGCGCGGTCAGCAGCCGCTCCCGGACGGTCCGCAGGGCCTCGGGGTCGGGCCACACCGGCTGCTGGAGGGCCTCGGGCACGGCAAGGGACGACGGGGGCAGAAGGGCGCTCATGCGACTTCCTCGCGTTCCGAGTAGGGGAGGGGCGTACGGAGACGGGCCGGGAACAGGCCGCTGACCAGGCGTTCGAAGGTGTGCACGCCGGCCCGCGACATGACGGACTCGGGGTGGAACTGCACGGACGCGAAGCCCGCGCCGCGCAACCCGTGGACCTCGCCGGTGGCCGGGTCCCGGGCGACCTCCACGGGCCCGGGGCGGGCGGCCGGGCCGGGGAACGCGTCCGCCGCGCTCACCGCGGTGAACGTGTTGTAGAAGTAGACGTCCTCGCGGTGCCCGAACAGGTCGATGGTGCGCTGTACGCCCTGGTTCGGCACGTCCTTGCGGACCAGTTCCAGGCCGAGGACCGAGCTGAGGATCTGATGGCCCAGGCACACCGACAGAAACGGCGTGCCCCGGCGCAGCAACTCCCCGGTGAGCGCCCGCATGTGGGCGATCTTCGGATGGGCGGTGTCCCGGGGGTCGCCCGGTCCCGGCCCCACCACGACCAGGTCGTTGCCGTCGAGGTCGTACGCCTCGTCGAACCGGCGCACCACGACCTCGAGCCCCAGGGCCCGCATCAGGTCGGCGCCCATCGCCGTGAACGTGTCCTCGGCGTCCACGAACAGGGCCCGCAGCCCGGCCAGCGGCGAGCCGGCCGTCCGCCGCCGCCGCGGGTCGGCGCGCCAGAACGGAGCCAGCGGTTCGTTGCGGGCGGAGAGGGCGAGGGCGACCGCGGGCAGCAGGCTCAGCCGGCGGGCGGCCGCCGCGGCCGGAGACACCTCGCCCGGCTCCGCCGCGGTGGCGCCCGGGTCGCCGTGCACCACGGCCAGCAGGCCCGCCGCCTTGGCCCGCGTCTCGGCGGCCTCCGCGTACGGGTCGGAGTCCCGCACCAGGGTCGCCCCGACGCTCAGCCGCAGCGTGCCCGCGGCGTCCACGTCGGCGGTGCGGATCAGGATCGCCGTGTCCAGGGCGCGCTCACCAGCGGCGTCCCGGCCGATCAGCGCGGCCACGCCCGCGTAGTAACCCCGGCCGCCCGGCTCGTACTTGGAGATCACCCGGCAGGCGCTTTCCAGGGGGCTGCCGGTGACGGTCGGCGCGAACAGCGTCTCGTGCAGGACGGTGCGCACGTCGAGCCGGGAGCGCCCCTCGACGAAGTACTCGGTGTGCGCGAGCCGGTCCATGGCGCGCAGCCGGGGGCCCACCACGCGGCCGCCGCCCTCGCAGATCCGGCTCATCATCTTCAGTTCCTCGTCGACCACCATGTACAGCTCGTTGGCCTCCTTGCGGTCGGCCAGGAACTGAAGGAGGCCGTCGGCGGACGGGCCGGACTCCGGGTAGCGGTAGGTGCCGCTGATCGGATTCATCACGGCGGTGCCCGCGTCGAGGGTGATGTGCCGCTCGGGGCTCGCGCCGAGCAGGGTGCGTTCCCCGGTGTGGATCAGGAAGGTCCAGTAGGCGCCCGCCGAGTGCCGCAGCAGCCGCTTGAAGAGTGCGAGGGCGGCCTGCGGCGACCAGTGGTCGAACTGCGTCACGAAGGTGCGCTTGAGGACGAAGTTGGCGCCGGCGCCGGTGCCGATCTCCTCGTCGACGACGCGGCGCACGGCGTCGGCGTAGGCGTCGTCGTCCAGGTCGAAGCCCAGGTCGCGGGCGCTCAGCGGCACGTCGGGGAGCCGGTCGAGCACCTCGCCGACCGGTGCCGAGGCCTGCCGCTCGATGCTCATCGCCGTCAGCGGCGCCCCGTCGTCGGGCGCCTCGAAGCCGCGCTCGGCGATCTGCCGGTAGGGCAGCAGCACCAGCGCCTCGTGGCGCGCGCGCCCGCCCGGGGCGGGCAGCGGCACCTCGGCGAGGGTGTCCGCCTCGTGCAGGGTGCCGGTGAGCAGGTCGATCCGCTCGGCGGCCGTCTCGGGGCGGTGCAGCAGCGCGAACGCCGCGGGCGGGGTCGGACCGGTCAGCGCGTCCAGCAGGTCCGGGTACGTCATCGCAGGGCTCCGGTGGTCTGAAGGGCCAGGGCGTCGCACACGTCGGCCGTGGTCACGACCATGGCGCAGCGCTTGGCCGCGTACTCCACGGCCATGCGGTGGTCCCGCTCGCTGAAGTCGGCGACGGCGTCCGCCACGAAGAACGGCTGGATGTCGTGCGCCATGGCCTCGCAGGCGGTCTGCAGCAGGCCCACGTGTGCGTACACGCCGCACAGGATCAGCTGGTCGCGTCCGCTGTCGCGGAGCAGGTCCAGCAGCCCGGTGCGGAAGAAGGCGCTGGGGCGCCACTTGGTGAAGACGGTGTCGCCGGGGTCCGGCGCCAGGGACGCGGGGATGTCCCGGTCAGCCGCGGTCGCGCGCATGCCCTCGCCCCAGAAGTCCTTGAGCAGGCCGCGCTCGGCGGGTGTCATGCTGCCGGGCTGTGCGGTGTACGCCACCGGCACCCCGGCGACCGCCGCCGCGCGCCGTACGGCGGTGGCGTGGGCGAGGAGTTCGGGTCCCGGGGAGCGGTCGCCGAAGCACCTGAGGAAGTAGTGCTGCATGTCGTGGACGAGCAGCAGCGCCCGGCGCGGGTCCACCGTCCAGGAGACGGTGTTCTCGGGCAGGTCGGCGCGGGTGGGCAGGGAATAGGGCGGTACCGGCGGAATGGTGTTCGCCATGGTCCGGGCCTCCTGGGTAGGGAACGGAACTTCAGGTGGGTCGCAGCCCGTGCGGGCACGGGAGTGGTCTCAGGGCAGGGCCGCGGTGATCTCCAGGACGGCGGCGCCCGCTTCCAGCCCCGGCGTGGCGGCGGTGAGCAGCAGCCGGTCGCCGGGCGCCGCGCGGCCCGTGGCGCACAGCTCCTCCAGGGCCGGCACCAGGTCGCCCGCGCCGGACGCGCCGGTGAGGGTCGCGGCGAGGTCGCCCCGGGCGACCCCGGCCTCGGCGAGGACCTGGTCCTCGGTGCGGGTGCGCAGCGCGGCCCAGCCGGTGCCGGGCGGGATGCGCAGGTCGTAGTGGCCGGGGTCGCAGTTCTCGGCGACCGACAGCACGCGGGCGAAGCCGCCGAGCCGCGAGACGACGAGCGCGTGGCCGGTGGGTGCGGCCGGGGCGGTGGCCGGCGCGTGCGGGTCGTCCCGGGCATCGAGGTCGTCCGGGGTGTCGGGCACGGGGGCGGCCGGGTTGGAACCGGTGATCAGGACGGCGTCCTTGCCGCCCGGTGCGCGCAGCAGATGAGCGCACAGTCCCAGGGCGGACAGCAGGGAGAGGTGCCCCTGGCGCAGCTCGGCCGCGGTGACGGCGCGGCCGAGGGTGCGGTGCAGGACGTAGTGCGGCACCGACAGATGCGCGGGGCCGGCCGGAAGGGTGCCGCCGTGCAGAAGCGCACCGAACCGCTCGTACGGCAGCCCCGCGCGCCTCAGTGCGGTCCGGGCGGCGCGCACGGCGGCCTCGGGGCCGGACCAGGCCGTGGTGTCGACGGGGCCGGCCCCGGACCAGACCGCCGTGTCGACAGGGTCGGCCCCGGGGCAGGCTGCCGTGCCGGCGTGGGCGGCTTCGGGCTGGGCTGCCGTGTCGCCGAGTTCGGCCTCGGGGCAGGCTGCGGTGTTGTCGTGGTCGGTCTTCGGCCAGGCCATGGGGTCGTCGCGGTCGGTCTGGGACGACCGGGCCGCCGAGTCGTACCGGGTGGCCCTCCAGGACCCGGAGGTCGCCCCGGGTCCGGCCGCGGGCGCGACGCCGGGGCGGGCGAGGGCGCCCGGTGGGCGAATGTGCGCGGTGGCCGGGCGCCAGGTGCCGATGCCCGCGAGATGAATGTGTCCGGCTCTCACCCCGTGCCCTCCTTTCGGTGCGGTGACCGGCGGAGAGCAGCACAACACGTGGGCAGTGCCCGTCTCTTGAGTGGACGTCACTCACAAACCACGGGCCCGGCCGGGCAACGCGTGTGCGTCGGCGGGCCCGTGGGGGCGGTCGGGTGGCTGACGTGGGCTCGGCGCGGCAGGGTGTGCGCGTGGGCGCCCGCGCGGGCGGTCGGACGGCGCACGCAGGGCCGGCCGGGCAGCGCGTGCGCGTCGGCCGGCCCGGCCCCCTGCCGGACGGCTCGCGCGGGCTCGGCGCGGCAGGGCGTGCGCGTCGGCGGCCCGTGCGGGCGGTCGGACGGCTCGCGCGGGCTCGGCCCGGCAACGCGTGCGCGTCGGCGGGCCCGTGGGGGTGGACGGCTCACGTGGGCTCGGCGCGGCAGGGCGTGCTTTGGCGGGTCCGTGGGGGCGGCAGGGCCCACCCCTGTGCTCCGGCAGGCCACCGGGCCCGGGAGGAAGCCTCCCGGGCCCGGCGCCGGTGGGGACTGCCGGTCACCAGGTGACCGGGAACCGCTCCAGCCTCCTGCTGGCCGCGCCGGGCACGAAGCGCAGCTCCTCGTCGGGCACGGCAAGCCGCATCTCCGGGAAGCGGGTGCGCAGCGCCAGCAGCGCCTCCTGGATCTCGATGCGGGCGACGGGGGAGCCCAGGCAGTGGTGCACTCCGAAGCCGAAGGCCATCTGGTGGCTGCCGTTGTCCCGGGCCGTGTCGTGGTCCAGTGGGGCCGGGAAGGCGGCCGGGTCGAAGTTGGCCGCCTGGGTGGCGGCGACGATCACCTCGCCCGCGCGGATGAGGACGCCGCCCACCTCCATGTCCTCCGTCGCCTGCCGGGCCAGCGTGCCGCCGAAGTTGCCTATGGGCAGCCGGCGGACCAGCTCCTCGACCTCGGCGGCCAGCTCCGTGCGCTCCGTGGGCACGCTCAGCAGCCCCTCCGGGCGGGCCAGGATCTCCCGCAGGCACAGGCCGAGTTGAGCGACGGTGGTCTCGAACCCGGCGACCAGCAGAGTGCCGCCCAGCGCGACGATCTCCTGATCGGTCAGGGCGTCGTCCTTGTCCGAGGGGCCCTGCCCGGCGGCGGCGAGGATGCTCAGCAGGTCGTCGCCCGGTTCCTTGCGCTTGGCCGCCACGAGCTCGCCGATGTACGCGAGCAGGGCCTGGTGCGCACCGGCGTCGAAAGGCCGGTCGGGTCCGGTCGGGGCGATCAGCGCGTCCCGCCACGCCTCGAAGCGGTGCCGGTCCCCGAGCGGCACGCCGAGCAGTTCGCAGATGACGCGGACCGGAAGCAGCATGCAGAACCGCTCGTTGATGTCCGCGGGGCGCGGCCCGGCGGCGAGGTCGTCGAGCAGTTCGCCGGCCATCTCGGCGATGCGGGGCCGCAGCGCCTCGCTGCGGCGCGCGGTGAAGCCCCGGCCCACGATCCGGCGCAGCCGGGTGTGGTCCGGCGGGTCGAGGGTGAGGATCGAGGTGCCTACCCGCTCCACGGCGAGGACCTGCGCGCCCTCCGAGCGGGCGGCTGCCTGCCGCGAGGCCCGCGCGTCGGTGAGGACGGCGCGGACCTCCTGGTAGCCGGTGACCAGCCAGGCGGGACGGCCGCTGGGCAGCCGCACCCGGGTCACCGGGTCGCCGGTCGCGAGGCGTGCGTAGGCCAGGGCTCCGTCCGTGCGGGACTCCTCCTCGCCGAAACGCAGTGGGAATTCGGGAAGCAATTCAGCCGTGTCTTCCGAGGTGACGGTTTCGGTCATCGCGGTGAAATTCCTTCGGTGGAGGCCATTCGGATCCGCGGCACCGTACGACCCGTCCGGGTCCCCGGACAATGTACGCAGTCGAACGCCCGGCCGGACTTATTCCGTGTGCAAGTCCGCTGTGCAAGTGAGTACTTCGCACTGCCCCCGAAACGGAATGCACTGTCACAATTCCCGGACGGCAGGTCCGTGCGCACCGGCACGCACGCGCACCGCTGCCGCCTGCCGTTCGCACACCGATGTGGAAAGTGAGTACGCGGATGACTGAACGCGAAACCGCCAAGAGCCCGGAGGACCTGCTGCGGCTCTTCATCGAACGCGGCAACGCCGGGGACGTCGAGGGCCTGCTGGCGCTGTACGAGCCGGACGCCGTGGTGGCCGTCCCGCCGGGCCGTGAGACCACCGGCCACGAGGCGCTGCGCGCGGTCTACACCCAACTGCTGGCGAAGAAGCCCAAGTTCGACGCGGGCACGGTGCTGCCCGTGCTGCGCAGCGGCGACTACGCCCTGACGACGGCGCGCACCGACGACGGTGGCGCCCGTGCCGAGGTGGCCCACCGCCAGCCCGACGGCACCTGGCTGTGGATCATCGACCGGCCGTTCTTCGGCTGACTCGGTCCGCCGGGGGCGGCGGCGACGCGTCCGGCCGCTGCCGCCCGCACCGGACCGCTTCCCAAGGAGTCACATGAACACGAAGCTGCGCGGCAACCCCTGGGCCATGCTGGCGGTGCTGTCCCTCGGCTACTTCATGACCATGCTCGACATGACGATCATCAACGTCGCCGTGCCGAGCATCTCCGGCGATCTGCACGCGTCCCTCGCCGACATCGCCTGGATGATCAACGGCTACGTCATCGCCGTGGCGGCGTTCCTCATCACCGCGGGACGCCTCGGCGACCTCTGGGGGCCGCGCAACCTCTTCCTCGGCGGCGTGGTGCTCTTCACCGTGTCGTCCATGGCGTGCGGCCTGGCCCAGAACACCGAGCAGTTGATCGCCGGCCGGTTCGTGCAGGGCCTGGGCGCGGCGCTGCTGCTGCCGCAGACCATGACGTTCATCATCGCGGTCTTCCCGGCGGAGCGGCGCGGCTCGGCGCTCGGCGTGTGGGGGGCGATCGCGGGCGTGGCGACCGTCGCGGGCCCCACGCTCGGCGGGCTGCTGATCACCGTCGCCGACTGGCGCTGGGTGTTCTACATCAACCTGCCCATCGGCGTGGCCGTCCTGGTGCTCGGCCCGCTGCTGCTGACCGACGTGCGCCCCGGCCGCCGGGCTTCGCTGGACCCAGTCGGCGTGCTGCTGCTCACCGTCGGCCTGGTGCTGCTCACCTACGGCCTCGCCGAGGGCCAGCGCTACGACTGGGGCACGGTCGACGGCTGGATCACCATCCCGGGGGTGCTCGCCGCCGGTGCCGTGGTGCTGCTGCTGTTCCTGCTCGACCAGCGACGCAAGCAGGGCCGCTCCCCGCTGGTCCCGTTCGAGCTGTTCAAGGACCGCAACTACACGCTGATGAACGGCGTGAACGTCCTGGTGTCGCTGTGCACGGTCGGTGTCTTCCTGCCGCTGAACATCTATCTGCAGTCGGTGCTGGGCTACAACGCGCTCAAGACCGGTCTGACGATGGCGCCCATCGCCGTCGTCTCCGTCGCCGTGGCCCCGGTCGCCGGGCGTCTCGTGGACCGGGTCGGCGGCAAGTACATCCTGGTCGCCGGGCTCGTGCTGTTCATCGCCGGCATCGGCTCGGTGGCGTTCATCGCCGAGGTGGACACGCCCTGGTACGCCTTCCTGCCCGGGTTCGCCGTCGCGGGCGCGGGCGTCGGCTGCACCTTCGGGCCGATGCAGACCCTGGCCACGTACGACGTCCCGCACCGGCTCGCCGGGGCCGCGTCCGGAGTCCTCAACAGCAACCGCCAGTTCGGCTCCGTGCTCGGCGGTCTGGTCGCGGTCGCCGTGCTGCAGAACCGGCTGCTGGCGGACGTGACCCCGCGAGCCGCCGACGCGGCCCGCGCGTTGCCCGCTCCGCTGCGCGGGCGGTTCGTGGACGAGATGACCGGGGCAGCGGCCGGTGCCGCGGCCGGAGGTGGCCGGTCCGCTCCCGCGCTGGCCCGCGACGCCTCACCCGAACTGGCCCGGAGGATCACCGACCTGGCGTCCACCGTGCTGTCCCACTCCCTCGTGGCGGCCCTCGTGCCCGCCCTGCTCGTGGTCTGCGGGGCCATGGCGCTCGGGGTGCTGCTCGCGGCGGCGGCCCGGCAGCCCGCCCCCGCCGCAGCGGCGGACCAGAGGGAGGCCACGGCACCGGCGGCCGTACCGGCCCTGCCGCCGACGGACTGAACGAGGGCCTCCGCCCGGACCGCCGTCCCCGGCACCCCGGGCGGAGGCCTCCACCCACCGACCGTCAGCTCTCCCGCTCCGCCCGCCCGCCAGGTACGGCGGGCGGGCGAGGAGTTCCGGCGCGTGGGGCCGGGAGGCGGGGCCGTCAAGCCGCCGCCTTCACCGGCTCGGAGGACGGCGCGGCGGGCGCCGCGGCCGGGGTGCGGCGGCGGCCCGGCAGCAGCAGGACCGAGCCGGCACCGAGCACGGCGGGCACGGCGAAGGCGTAGAAGTTCACCGCCGCACCGACGTCCGCGGCGACCAGCAGCCCGCCGACGGCCGGCCCGGCCACCGCCCCGAACCGCCCGATCCCGAGCGCCCAGCCCAGCGCGGTCGCCCGGATCTGCGGCGGGTAGTGCAGCGCCACATAGGCGTTGACCAGGATCTGGGTGCCGATCGTGCCGCACCCGGCGACCGCGACGAGCAGATACAGCGCGGGCGCGTACGTCGCCCGGCTGAGCAGGGCGATGGACACCGCGGCGGCGCCGAAGGAGAGCGCGGTGACCGGCTTCATGCCGATGCGGTCGCCGAGCGGAGCGAGCAGAGTTGAGCCGGCCACCGCGCCCGCGTTCATCGCGACCAGGAACAGCAGCGACCCCGACAGCGGGTATCCCGCCCCCTTCATGATCTCGGGCAGCCAGGTGTTCAGTCCGTACACGAGGAGCAGTCCGAAGAAGCTCGTCAGCGCGAACAGCAGGGTCGCCCGCAGGTGGCGGGGCGAGAACAGGGCGAGTGTCACCGCCCGCGCGGAGGCCCGGCCCGCGGCCGGCGCGGTGGGCGCGGCCCGGCCGGCGGTGAAGCGCCGTGCCCCCTCCTCCGCTTCGGCCGGACGGCCCTCGGCCCGCAGGAACGCCGCCGACTCCGGCAGGTACCGCCACAGCAGCGGCACCACCAGTACCAGCGGCAGCACCCCGATCCAGAACATGACGCGGAAGCCGTAGCGCGGCAGCAGCGGCATCGCCAGCACCGCGGCGAGGATCCCGCCGACCGAATAACCGGAGAACATCAGCGCGTTGTTGAGGCTGCGCCGGTGCGGCGCCGAGCACTCCACGGTCAGGGCGATCGCCGTGGGCATGACCCCGCCCAGGCCCAGGCCGCCGAGCGCCCGGAACAGCCCGAACCAGCCGGGTGAGGGGGCGAGCGCACAGGCCGCCATGGCGAGGGAGAACCACGCCACGCTGATCAGGACGGTGCGGCGGCGCCCCAGGACGTCCGCGACCGCGCCCGCGCACAGGGCGCCGACCAGCATCCCGAACAACCCGTAGCTGCCGATCGCGCCCGCCTCGGTGGGCGTCAGGTGCCACGGCTCGTAGTGGAGCAGCTCCGGCACCACCGCGCCGTACACGATCAGGTCGTAGCCCTCGCACACGATCGCCGCGAAGCAGAGCCCCACGACCAGCAGTTCGCCGCGCCGCGCGCGGGGGAAGAGAGCCGTCGTCATGGCGCTCACACCCCCGCCGCGGCCGTGAGCGGGGCGAGCTCGCGTGCCATGGTGCGCACGTCGCCCGCGATGCACCGGGCTATCCCGGGCAGCCCGGCCGACACGGGCAGCCGGCGGGACCAGGAACGCGCCTTCGCCGGACCGTCATGGGTCATCCGGAAGTGCAGCTGGAAGGAGTCCTCGGATTCCCGCAGATGTACGTGGAAATGTGTGTCGGGGATGTCGAGCGTCACCTCGTCCCCGATGCAGGAGAAACGGACGAGCTGTTCCACGTCGGCGTCCAGCAGGTGCCGGGCGAGCCGGGCAGCCGTTCCGTCGACACGGAATTTCCGTACTCGGGTGGCCATGATGTCCTCACCTCTCCCTGTTCCTGGAGTTCCCGGAGTTCCCGGAGTTCCCGGAGTTCCCGGAGTTCCAGTTCTCGGAGACGAGCCGGGCCCAGGCCTTCACGGTGGGCTCGGCGGCCAGGTCCTGGTACTTCACCCGGATCCCGGCGCGGCGCCAGCGCGAGCCGAGCCGCATGACCTGGAGCGAGGTCAGCCCGAGGTCGACCAGACGGGCGTCGCCGGGGACCTCCTGCGGGGCGGTGCCGAGCAGCTCGGCGACCGCCGCCCGCACCTCGTCCTCGGCTGCGGTGGTGCTGTTCATGGGAGTTCCTCCCTCTCGGTGGTGGGACGGCGGGCCGGTGGTCAGCCGGCGGGCAGCAGGCTCGCGGCCTCGGGCGCGTCCTCGCCCCGGGCGATCGCGGACAGCCGCTTCTTGTCGACCTTGCCGAGCCCGGTCAGCGGCAGGCTGCCGAGGTACTCGACCCGGTCCGGGAGCTTGTACTCGGCAAGGCCCCTGGCCCGCAGCGCCTCCTTGAGCTCGACCAGGGACGGCGGAGTGCCCTGGGGCACGACGAAGGCGCAGGTCTTCTCGCCCAGGTAGGTGTCGGGTACGGACACCAGCGCGGCCCGCGCCACCGCCGGCAGGGTCAGCAGATGCCGCTCGACCTCGTCGGCCGGGACCTTGTCGCCGCCGCGGATGATGACGTCCTTGATGCGGCCCTCGATCACCAGGTTGCCGTCCTCGGTGAGCCGGGCCAGGTCACCGCTGCGGTAGAAGCCGTCCTCGGTGAAGGCGCGCGCGTTGTGCTCCGGCGCCCGGTAGTAGCCGCGCAGCGTGTACGGCCCGCGGGCCAGCAGCTCACCGGTCTCGCCGACCGGCACCTCGCGGTCGTCCTCGCCCACGATGCGGATCTCGTCGGCGGGTGAGATCGCGCGGCCCTGCGTGGTCAGGACCGTCTCCTGCGGATCGCCCTCGCGGGTGAAGGTGAGCAGGCCCTCCGCCATGCCGAACACCTGCTGCAGGCGGCAGCCGAACGCCGGCTCGACCCGCGCGGCGACCTCCGGGTGCAGCTTGGCGCTGCCGATCTGCAGGGTGCGCAGCGAGGAGATGTCGTTGTCCAGCCACTCGGCCTCGTCGAGCCACATCTGCACGACGCTGGGCACGACGGAGGTGATCGTCACCCCCTCCTGCTCGATGAGCGCGAAGCACACGTCGGGCGTGGGCTCCTCGGCGAACACCACCGTGCCGCCCTGCTGAAGGGCTCCGATCACGCCCGGGCAGCCCCAGGTGAAGTTGAACTCGACCGGCAGCACCGCGAGGTACACGTCCCGCTCGCCCAGGCCGGACGCCTGGGAGGCGGCCCGCGCCTGGTACGCGTACTCCTCGTGGATGCGCGGGATCAGCTTCGGCAGGCCCGTGGTGCCGCCGGACAGCAGGAAGAACGCCACGTCCGACGGGTCCGGCCCGGGCAGCTCCTCCGGCTCGGCGTCCACCTCGGCGAGCGGCACCGCGCCGACGCCGGCGGTGTCCTCGCCGTACACGAACAGGTGCCGCAACGCGGGCAGTTCGTCGCGGACCCGGCGGGCGAGCCCCAGGTGGTCGAAACCGTTCAGCTCGGCCGGGAAGACATAGCCGACCGCCTGCGAGAGCTCGCACAGGTGGCGGACCTCGGCCGCGCGGTGCGCGGGCAGGCAGAACACCGGTTTTGCGTCGAGGCGGAACAGTGCGAAGCAGACCACGACGAACTCCGGCGTGTTGGGCAGCTGCACCACCACGCGGTCCCCGGCCCTGATGCCGCGGGCCCGGAAGCCCGCGGCCATGCGCCGGGAGCGGCGGTCGAGTTCGTCGTACGTCAGCCGGGTGCCCGGCCCGACGAGGGCGGTCCTGCCACCGCCCCGGCGGACGGACTCGTCCAGCAGATCCAGCAGCGTCTCACCGCGCCAGTAGCCCTCGGTGCGGTAGCGCTCGGCGACGTCCTGCGGCCAGGGCGTGCATCCGTCGAGCATGGTCGTCTCCTTCAACTCGTACTCGATGTGGGTCGGTCGGCGGCGATCACCCGGACGCGGCGTCCGTTCCACCGGTGAACGGCGCGGTGATCTCGACCACGGCGCAGCCGCACTCCATGCCCGGAGTCGCCCCGACCAGCAGGACCCGGTCCCCGGGCCCCACCTGGCCGGTGGTCCACAGGTACTCGAGGCCGATCGCCAGGTCGTTGACGCTGGCGTGGCCGGTACGGCGGCCCATCTCCCAGGTGCTGCGGGAGATGTCGATGCCGAGCGGTTCGAGGAACATCGCCTCCAGGGCGTCCCGGGTGAAGGACACGGTGACCACGCGGGCGATGTCCTCGATGCCGGTCCCGGCCTCCGCGAGCGTGCGCTGCACGGCCTCCTCGCACAGCTCCTGCCAGCTGCCGCCCGGCGGGGTGTGCCCCTCGGCCCACTTGCGCCGCCAGTAGTCGGAACGGGACTGGAAGTCCATCAGCCGTTCCTGCGGCTGCTGCGGCGGCAGTTGGACACGGCCGTCGCGGTGGCGCCACTCCATGTGCGGATCCGACAGCGAGCCGACCGCCAGCAGCCGCGCGAAGCCGGAGCGGCGGGAGACCACCAGGGCGGAGCCCGCGTCGCCGAGGACGAACAGGTCCATCGCGCGCCAGCGGTCCACCAGCGGAGTGGAGAAGGTGTCCGCGCCGGTCAGCAGCACCGCGTCCTTGCCCGGGGCGGCGGCCAGCTGCGCGGCGGCCATGCCGAGCGCGGACAGCATGCCCAGACAGCCCTGGCGCACCTCGACCGCGCTGATCGGCGTGGCGAGGGTGTGCAGCAGCACGTAGTGCTGCGCGGACCAGCCCTCCTGGCCCTGGCTGAAGGTGCCGGTGTGCAGCAGGGACGCGAAGTCCTCGGGGCGGTGGCCGGAGCGGCGCAGCGCGGTGCGCGCGGCGCGCACCGCCATCTCGGGGGCGGGCAGTTCGCTCTCCACCGTCACCGACTCGATGCCGGACGCCTCCCGGGCGTCGGCGTCCCACCAGCCGGCCTTCACGGCCTGCTCGGTGGGGACGGCCGGGGGCAGATAGGTGCCCACGCCGGCCAGGTACATGTCGTCGACCTTCACCTCACGGTCCTCCTTCCGCGCACGCTCGGCAGGCGGCTACTGGTCGGCGGAGCCGGGCTTGCCGCCGATGCCCCAGCGCCTGCGGGGCACTCCCTGCACGGCGATCCAGGTCTGTTCGGCGGCGCCGGGTCCGAAGACGTCGGCGACGGCCTCGGTGAGGCGGGCGATGAGCGCGGCCTCGGTCTGCTCGTCGAGGCGGTCCTCGTAGAGCTTCACGTCGATGAAGGGCATGGTGGGCTCCTCGGGAAGAAGGGGAGGTGGGAAGGGGTCAGCCGCGCGCCGCGCCGACCGGCTGGGCGGCGGCCGCCGGGGCCGGCGCCTCTGTCAGGGCCTCGTCCAGTGCGTTCACCAGGTGGTCGACCTGTGCGTCGGACAACCCCGGGTGGCAGGGCAGGTTGACGTGCTCGTGGAACCACAGGTGCTCGGCGACCGGGCACTCGCCGGCACCGTGGCCGCGCTGCTGCCACTCCGGCAGCAGGTGCAGCGGGAAGTAGCGCAACTGCACCTCCACGCCACGGGCGTTGAGGCCGTGCACCAGGCGCTCCCGGGCGCCCTCCGGGCCGTCCAGGAAGCAGGTGTACAGGTGCTGGGCGTGCTGGATGCCCGGCCTCGGCCGCTGCACGCGGGTGTACGGGTGGGCGGCGACGACCTCGTCGAGGCGCGCGGCGATCGCGCGGCGCCGGGCCACCAGGGTGTCGAGCCGGTCCATCTGCACGAGACCCACGGCGGCCGCGGCCTCCGACAGGGTCGCGTTCGTGCCCGGCCTGCGGAACTCGGAGACCACCCGCTCGTAGGCGCCGGAGGTGAACTTCATCCAGGGCAGCAGCTCCGGGGCCGGGCCGGTCGGCTCCGGCACCGCCGTCAGGACCCCGTCGATCTCGTTGGACCGCAGCCGGTCGATCCGCTCCGCCCAGTCGTCCCGGTCGAAGGTCAGCATGCCGCCCTCGCCCAGGGTGCTGATGTTCTTGGCGGAGTGGAAGCTGAAGCAGCCGATGTCGCCGAGCGAACCGGGGCGCCGTCCGTCGTACCGGGCGCCGAGGGCGTGCGCGCAGTCCTCGATCACGGTGATGCCGCGCTCGCGGGCGATCGCCATGATCTCGTCCATCTCGGCCGGCCAGCCGCCGTAGTGCACCAGCAGGATCGCCCGCGTCCGCTCGTTGACCAGGGACTTCAGAACGACCGGGTCCATGTTCAGGGACTCGGGCTGTACGTCGCAGAAGCGCACCCGGGCCGGCGAACCGAGCAGCGGCTGGGCGGTCGCCTGGAACGTCTGCGGGGTGACGACGACCTCGTCGCCCGGCTGAAGGTCCAGCAGATGGATGGCCAGTTCCAGGGCAACCGTGCCGCTGGTGACCGACAGGGCGTGACGGGCCCCCACATGGCGGGCGAAGCGCTCCTCGAAGCGTTCCCGCCAGGCGCCCATCGTCAGCGCGTCGTCAGAGGCGACGACGTCCTCGAGAGCCGCGACCTCGGCCGCGCCGAGTATGGTTCCGCGTTTCGCGTACGGCACGGAATAACTTCCCCGCATGGTCATCCCCTTCTTGCCAGCTCGACTTGCTCGCCGATCGCGTACTGCATTCGAAGCTTAGGGATGCGGGGGAGTGGGGGAAGGAATCCGGGCCTTTGCTGACTCCAGGCTGACGTCCTGACATCAGCGACCGTTCCTTCCTTGACAGTTGATGACGTGTCGGGGGCAATGTGGGGTGCGTGGCAAGGCGAGTCCAAGAACGAGGACGCATACACGACCACAGGGAGTCGTCATGGAATTCGGTGTGAACTTCTTTCCGGTCATCGACCCGGCCGAGAAAACGGCGACGGCCTACTACGAGGAGACGCTGCGGCTCATCGAACTGGCCGAGTCCCTCGGTTTCACCCAGGCGCAGACCGTCGAACACTACTTCTCTGGCTACGGCGGTTACTGCCCCGACCCGATCACGCTGCTCACGGCGGCCGCCGCCCGCACCACGCGGATCCGGCTGGCCACCGGGGCGTGCGTGCCGGCCTTCACCCACCCGGTGAAGCTGGCCGGCAAGCTGGCCATGCTCGACCACCTCTCGCACGGCCGGCTCGACGTCGGCTTCGGACGCGCCTTCCTGCCCACGGAGTTCGAGGCGTTCGGCGTGTCCATGGACGAGAGCCGGGCCCGGTTCGCCGAGGGTGTCGAGGCGATCCGCAGGCTGTGGACGGAGGAGAACCTGGTCTGGGAGGGCAGCTTCCACCGGTTCGGCCCGGTCACCATGCTGCCCCGGCCGTACCAGGACCCGCACCCGCCGATCTACATCGCCTCGGCGTCCAGCGCCGAGTCCTGCGCGGCGGCCGGCACCGCCGGGCACCACCTGCAGGTCGTGCCGTCGGTCACCTCCGCCGAGCAGCTGGCCGCGATGCTGGTCCACTACCGCCGGGCCTGGGACGCGGCGGGGCACGACCCGAAGGCCCGCCGCATCCAGATCAAATTCACCTGCTATGTGGACGCCGACCGGGAAACGGCGTACCAGCAGGGCGAATTCTACGAGCGCAACTACGTGAACCACATGGCGAAGGCCGTCGCCCCGCTCGCCGAGAAGGGATCGGCGGACTATCCCGGGTACGAGAAGTTCCTGGAGAAGGCGCGGAATTACGACTTCCGCGCCGCGCTCGGGGCGAACAAGGTGCTGGCGGGAAATCCGTCCGACGTGCTCGCCCAGATCGAGACGGTGCGCGAGCAGTTCGGCACGGATCTCTCCTTCAGCCTTCAGTTCAACCCGGGCGCCATGGAATACGGCCGGGCGGCCGCCGCGATGGAATTGTTCGCGGCCGAGGTGATGCCGGCGTTCCAGGACGATGCGCCGAAGGACGGCACGGGCGCCGAGATCCGCTGCCGCACCGCACTCGCGGTGCCGGCCTGACCGGTCGCCGGACGCCGGAAGCCGGCCGCCGGAAGCCGGAAGCCGGCTGGCGAGGAACGCGGTGAGCGGCTCCCTCCATTGGGGCCCCAGGGCGGCACGGGCGGGCGCTGGGGCCCCTTCGGGGAGGCCCCCGGGCGGCGCCGGTGCCGGTGCCGCGGTGAGGGCTTGCTCCGGGTGGTGCCGGTGGTGCGGTGGTGCGGGTGGTCAGGTCGGCTGCCGCGCCGCGCCCGGGGCGTCGGTCTGGACGGGCGCCGGGAGCCGGCTGCCGAGAAGCGCGGTGAGGTGCTCCACCTGGGCCTGCAACTCCTTCTGCTGCGAGGCGAGCAGCGCGACCCGCTCGCGCAGCCGGATCAGCTCCCGCCGCTCCGCGGCCCGCTCCGGTTCCGGCCCGTTGCTGAGCCACACACCCCGACTTCCGGGCCCCGCCGTCGCCAGCTCCCGCGGGGGCCGTGGCACGGCTCGCGGTCGACCGGGGCCGGGAGCGGCGAGTCCGCCTCCGCCTCCGAGCCCGCGCCCGGTGCCGCTGCTCGTGGCGGCCAGGGGGCCGACGTGACCGGGGGAGCGGCCCGCGGTGCCCGACCCGGTGGTGCCGGACCCCGGGACGGCACCGAGAGCACGGTCGATGCCGTGGCCGGTGCGCCGAGCACGGCTGTCCGTGCCGCCGGGGTCCCTCGGGACACGAGCGGTGGTTCCGGTGGTGGAGGAGCGCCCGTTCTCGCCGTCGCCGTCGCCGTCGCCGTCGCCGTCGCCGCCGACGGCGACGGAGCGGGCGCCGATGCCACCGTGAGCGGCTCCGGCCGGTCCATGTGCGCCCGGGACGCCTGGTCGCCGACCGGCCGGGACCGGGCCGCGTGCGGGCGCTTCCGGGCTGCCGACGGCCTCGACCGGCCGGCGCCCCTCGGCATCGGGCGCCGGCTGCCGCCGGTCCGACCCAGCGCCCGTGGGCTGGGACGGGCGGCCGTTCGAGTGAGGCTGGTGCGCCGAGGGGTCGGGCCGACGTCCGTTCGCGCTGGGTCGGGAGGTGGTGGCATCGGGCCGGTGGCCGTTCGGGCTCGGTCGGGAGGTGGTGGCATCGGGCCGGTGGCCGTTCGGGCTCGGTCGGGACCCCGTGGGATCGGGGCGACGACCGCTGGGGCCCGGTCGGGGGGCCGTGGGACGTGGCCGACGTCCGTTGGGGTCCGGGTGGAGGGCCGTGGGGTCGGGCTGCCGACCGGGCAGGTCCGGCCGCGCCGCGGTGGGATCGGGCCGATGACCGCCGGGGCCCGGCCAAGGGGATTCCGCTTCCGCCTGACGACCGTGCCGACCCGGCGAAGAGCTCCCCGGAGCGGGGTCATCATCCCGTCGGCCCGGTGCCTGGACTTGCGAACCGGATCCGAGGCCGGTGCCATAGCGGGCCGGCCCGGGCCTCCCCGGTGCCAACGCGGAGCCGCCCGGGACGGTCCCGGGAACCCGCCGCCCCAGCCCGGGCTCCTGCGAACCGAATCCGAAGTCGCCAGTGGCGGTTTCGGATTCCCGTACGTCCGGTGCACGTTCCTCCCGGCTGTAACCGAGGTCGGCGCCCAGGAGCGGCTCGGGCTTCGGTGCCCCTGGCCCGGGCTCCCGCACGCCGTACCCGAAGCCACCGGCAGCGGTGTCGGGCTGCCGCAGGCCCGCTACGGGCTCCTCCGGCCCGGAAGCGAGGCCGCCCGGGAGCGTCACGGCCTCGCCGGGAGCGGGCTCGTCGGCGGGGAGGTCGTAGCCGCCGACGCGGCGCATCGCCAGGGCCAGTTGCTCCTGGAAGCGGGAGCGGCCCGGGTGCGCCAGGGCGACCGCGTCGATCTCCTCAACCAGCTCCGCGTGGCGCCCGGCGCGCAGCCCGCAGTCGAAGTACAGCTCCAGCACGTCCAGCCGCTCCGCCTCCAGCCGCCGGGCGACCCCTGAGCACAGCGGTCCGCGCGCACTGCCGTACAGGGCGGGCCCCCGCCACAGTGCCAGCGCGTCGCGCAACTGCCGCCAGGCGGCCCGCGGATCGCGTGCCACCAGGGCTCGGCCGCGCTCCACGGCGTTGCGGAAGCGGGTGCGGTCCAGTTCCTCGGGGCGGACCTGGAGCAGATATCCGGCGCCCCGGGCCACCAGGCGCGGGGTGTTGGCCCGCTCCGGCTCGACCGAGATCAGCGCCTGCCGCAGCCGCGACACGTGCGCCTGCAGCGCGTTGCCCGCCTTGCCGGGCGGGCAGTCGCCCCACAGCTCGCGGATCAGCCGCTCCGCTGGGACGACAACGCCCGGCCGGGTCAGCAGCGCACCGAGCAGGGTGCGCTGCTTCGGGCTGGTGAGCGCCACGCCCGGTGCGCGTGGTCCGGCGGCCACCTCCGGGGCGCCCAAGATCCGGAATTCCATGCGGTCCCTCTTTCGATCCGTCCGGTCCGCGACCGCTCCGCCGTCGCGGGCCGTTCCCCGTGTTCGACGCGCGGGTGTCTCCCGCCGGGCCGATCGGACCATGCGCCCCGCCCGGGCAGCGTGAGTGAGCGGTACTCAACTGAGCGGTCGTCAGGCGGTACTCACCCCCGGCCCTCCCGGCCGGAGACCCGGATGAGTGGTGGCTACTCAGGCCCGGCGCCCGCGCCGGGTGGTGTGGTGGACGCCGTCGGCCGGCCGGACCGTGGCCGGCCCGAAGGAGGAGGGGACATGGCCGGGTGGGACGCGGAAGTGGCCGTCGTGGGCCTGGGAGCCTGGGGCGCCTCGGCCCTGTGGCAACTGACGGCGCGCGGCGTCGAAGCCGTGGGACTCGACCGTCACGAGCCGGGCCACCCGTTCGGCTCCTCGCACGGCGGCTCCCGGATGTTCCGCGTCACCTGCCTGGAACACCCCCACCTGGTCCCCCTGGCCCGCCGCTCCCTGGAGCTGTGGCACCAGCTGGAGCAGGCCCACGGGCAGCAGCTGTTCGTTCCCGCGGGCGGTCTGCTGATCGGCCCCGAGGACGGTCTCATCGCCGGCGGCACCCTGCGCGCGGCCCGCGTCCACGGCATCGAGGTGGAGACCCTGACCCCGGCCCGGCTGCGCGAGCGCTACCCCCGGCAGGCCGCGCTGCCCGCCGACCACATCGGCGTGTGGGAGCCGTCCGCCGGCATCCTGCGCCCGGAGGAGTCGGTGCGGGCCGCCGTCGGCCTGGCCCGGGCCGCCGGGGCCCGGGTCCACACCGGCACCCGTGTCGACGCGATCGAACTGGTGCCCGGCGGCGCGCTGGTGCGCACGGCCCAGACCGAACTGCGGGTCCGCCAGGTCGTCGTCGCGGCCGGCGCGTGGCTCGGCTCCCTGGTGCCCGGCCTGCCCGTGGAGACGTACCGGATGCCGATCACCTGGTTCCGCCCCCGGCCGGGCCACGAGGACGGCTTCGGCCTCGCCGACCTGCCCGTCTTCATGCGGGAGATCGAGGGCGGCCGGGTGCTGTGGGGCAACGGCGCCGAGAACGGGCACGACGTGAAACTCGGCCTGGAGGAGCACGGCCGGGTGCCCACCCCGCTGGACCCGCTGACCGACGACCGCGCCGTCCTCCCCGAGGACTGGACGGAACTCGGCTCCCTGCTCCCCCAGAAGCTGCCCGGCCTCGCGGACGTGCCGTCGAAGGTCGCGGTCTGCATGTACGCGAAGACCCCCGACGGCCAGTTCGTCATCGGACGCCCCGGCGGGGACAGCAGGCTCGTGGTCGCCGGCGGGTGCAACGCCCACGGGTTCAAGCACGCCACGGGCATCGGCGAGCTCCTCGCCGACCTGGTGCAGCACAAGCTCGCGGCGATCGACGCCGGCTTCCTCTCTCCGGACCGTTTCTGACGGCCCCGGACCGCTTGCGACGGAAGGTGAATCATGACTGTTGAGGCACTCGCGCGGCCCTCCCTCATCGGCAACCAGGAGTTCCGCGACGCGATGGCGCTGCTCGCCGCCCCCGTCACGATCGTCACCACCGTGGACGCGGTGGGACGGCGGCGCGGGTTCACGGCCAGCGCCGTCTCCTCGGTGTCCATGGACCCGCCGCTGCTGTCGGTGGGCCTGGCCCGCACCTCCAGCTGCCACGACGACCTGCTGGCCGCACCCGAGTTCGTGGTCAACGTGCTCGCCGGGCACCAGCAGGACGTCGCCCGCGGCTTCGCCCGGCAGGGCCAGGACCGGTTCGCCCACGGGACCTTCGCCGAGTGGCCGGGCACCGGACTGCCGTACCTGCCGGACGCCCTGATGACGCTGCACTGCCGGCTCACCCAGGTGGTGGAGGCCGGCGACCACGTCCTCGTCCTGGGCGCGATCTGCGGCACCCGGGCCAGCGCCCCGGGCAAGGCCCTCGTCTGGTACGACCGCGCCTTCCACACCCCCGGCTGACCGGTCCCGCCGCGCCCGCCCACCCACCGTGAGACGATCAAGGAGACGTCGTGCCCACCGCAGTCAACCCCCTGCTGGAGCTCCCCTTCGACAGCCGCCCCGACCCGGACGAGTTCGTCCAGGCGGCGATGGAATGGCACTTCAGCCCCGAGACCGGCTCCCCCTACTGGCTTCAGCGGGCCAAGGCCCTGGACTTCGACCCGCGCAGGGACATCAAGAGCCACGCCGACCTGCACCTGTTCCCGAACGTCGTGAACGAGATGCGCAAGGTCCCCGTGCACGAGCTGATCCCCAAGGGCTACGGCCCCCGCCCGGACATCGTCGGCATCTACGAGAGCGGCGGCACCACCGGCGCGCCCAAGCGCGTGGTGTGCCCCCGCGACTGGCTGGACCGGCTGGTCGAGTGGAGCAACGCCAACCTGGACGAGCACGGCTTCCCGCGCGGAGTGGACTGGCTGGGCCTGACTCCCTCCGGGCCGCACATCGTCGGTGAGATCTTCCGCCGGTCCGCGGCCACCCACGGCCGGTACGGCTTCCAGGTCGACCTCGACCCGCGATGGGTGAAGAAGCTCATTGCCGAGGGCCGCAAGGACCAGGCCGACGCATACGCCGAACACGTCATCGACCAGGCGGCGTTCGTGCTGCGCACCCAGGACATCGGGGTGCTCACCATCACCCCCGCCCTGCTGGAGCGCCTGGTGCGCCGCGACGACCTGGTGAAGCTCGTCAACGACAAGGTGCGGGCGATCCGCTGGGGAGGCACCCAGCTCGACCCCGACACCCTGCACCTGTACCGCACCGAGATCTTCCCGGACACCGTCCTGTACGGGCACTACGGCAGCACGATGATCCTCGGCATCGCGGGCCAGCGGGCCGGGGACACCGGCGACGCCTGCGTCTTCGACACCTTCTCGCCCTACGTCACCTTCTCCGTCGTCGACCCGGCCACCCGCCGCCCCGTGGCGTACGGGGAGCGCGGCCAGGTGGTCATGAACCACGTCTCCAAGGCGCTGTTCCTGCCCAACAACCTGGAGCGCGACCTCGCCACCCGCGTCGAGGCGCTGCCCGGCCGGGTCGGCGACGCGGCCGCCGACATCGCCCCGGTCGCCACCTTCGAGAACGAGACCGTCATCGAGGGGGTCTACTGATGACGACCGCACCCGCCCGGACGACGGCACCCGCGCCCGCGACCGCCCCGGCAGCGGCGCCCGCGACGGCCCCGGCAGCGGCGCCCGGCGCGCCGGCGCCGGACGGCGGACCGATCCAGCTGGACGTCCTCGGGCCTTCGGGACCGTACCGCTCCCGCACCCGCGCCCCGGTCGCCGACGTCTCCGGACAGCCGGTGGCCGAGCTCTCCCTCGCCCCGGCCGTCTACGTCGACCGGGCCATGGCCGCGCTGCGCCGCGCACGCCCGCTGCCCGCGGACGAGCGGATCGCCGCGATCGTGCGCGCCGGACGCATCTTCGCCACCGAGACCATCGGCGGCCTCACCGTCGACGGCTACGAGCACGCGGTCAGCCGGGTCTCCGGCGTCCCCCTGACCGTGGTACGCGCCGCCACCCGCACCGCACTGCACCGCACCGCCCAGCTCCACCGCGGCCTCCAGCACGCCCGCCCGCACGGCGCGGTCGGGGACTGGCGCGACCCGCTGACCCGCTCCGGGCGCGCCGTGTGGACCCGCAGGGGCGAGGTGTTCGCCGTGCACGCCGCCGGCAACCACCCCGGCACACACACCCTGTGGCCCGAGGCCCTCGCCCTCGGCTACCGCGTCGCCGTACGCCCCTCACGCCGTGAGCCGTTCACCCCGCACCGCCTGGTGAGCGCGCTGCGCATGGCCGGGTTCGGCGAGGACCAGGTGGTGCTGCTGCCCACCGACCACGCCGCCGCCGAGGCGCTGCTGAGCGGCGCCGACCTCGCGTACGGCAGCGACGAGGTCATCCGCCAGTACGCCGACGACCCGGCCGTACTGCCGCTGACCCCCGGCCGGTCCAAAATCCTGCTGACCGCGGACACCGACTGGCGCGCCCACCTGGACACCGTGGTCGACTCCATCGCCCACCACGGCGGCACCGGCTGCGTCAACGCGACGGCCGTCCTGGTCGAGGGCGACCCGACCCCGGTCGCCGAGGCGATCGCCGAGCGGCTCGCGGCGCTGCCCGCCCTGCCGCCCGAGGACGAGAGGGCGGTCCTGCCGGTGCAGTCCGCGGTCGCCGCGCGCGCCCTGGAGAAGTACGTACGGGACCGCGCCGGGGACGCCCGCTGCCACCTCGGCGGCGACGGCTTCGTCGAGGAACTCGGCGACGGCAGCGCGGTGCTCCGCCCCGTCGTCCACCAGCTCGACAGCGCCGACGACGACCGCGCCGGCACCGAACTGCCCTTCCCCTGCGTGTGGGTGGCCCCCTGGTCGCGCGCGCAGGGCGTGGCCCCGCTGCGCGACACCCTGATCCTCGGCGCGTACACGCAGGACACCGAACTGATCGACGCGTTCCTCGACGAGCCGAGCATCGCGAACGTGTACATCGGCGACCATCCCACGTACTGGACCGACACCGGAATTCCGCACGACGGCTATCTCGCGCATTTCCTGATGCGGACCAAAGGCGTCATTCGCGGATGATCCCGCCGATGCCCAAGCGGCGATGCCCGTCCCGGCATGGGGACGGGCATCGCCGTATTTCACCGGCCACGGACGGGCATCGAATTGTCCGTGGACCGGAATCGGTGACGAGCGTGATCACCAGACGACGGGAAGGGACACCAGACGCCGGTTGATCGCGGCCTCGTGGAAACGCAGTTCCTCGGCCGGCACGGCGAGCCGCATTCCGGGGAACCGGTCACGCAACGCCTTGAGGGACTCCTGGAGTTCGATCCGGGCCACCGGCGCGCCGAGGCAGCGGTGCACCCCGTAGCCGAACGCCAGGTGGTGGGCGACGGTGTCGCGCACCGGGTCGTGGCGACGCGGGTCGGCGAAGGCCTCCGGGTCGAAGTTGGCGGCCTGCACGGCGGCGATCACGATGTCGCCGGCCTTGATGGACACTCCGCCCAGCTCGACGTCCTCGGTCGCCTTGCGGGCCAGCGTGCCGCCGTAGTCGCCGATCGGCAGCCGCCGGATCAGCTCCTCGACCTCGGCCGCCAGCGCCTCGTCGTCCTGCGGCAGGCCGCGCGGCCCGTTCGGTCCGGTCAGCACCTCCCGCAGCACCAGGCCGAGTTGCGCCACGGTGTTCTCGAAGCCGGCGACCAGCAGGGTGCCGCCCAGCGCGGCGATCTCCCGGTCGGTCAGGACGTCCTCCTCCTCGCCGTCCTCGCCCGCCCGGGCCAGCACGCTCAGCAGGTCGTCCTGCGGCCGCTCGCGCCGCTCGGCCACCAACTCGTCGATGTACTCGAGGAGTTCGGTGTGCGCCGAGGTGTCCGGCGCGCCGGTCCCGGTGATCGGCGCGTCGAGGCCGTCGCGCCATTTCTCGATCCGGTACCGGTCGGCCGGCGGCACCCCGAGGATCTCGCCGATGACCCGCACCGGCAGCACCTTGCAGAAGCCCTCGCACAGGTCCACGGGGTCGGGGTGCTGCTGCGCCAGGTCGTCGAGGAGCTCACCCACCAACTCGGTGATGCGGGGCCGCAGAGCGGCGATCCGCGCCTCGGTGAAGCCGCGTGCGGCCACGCGCCGCAGCCGGGTGTGGGCGGGCGGGTCCAGGTTGAGTATCGACGTGCCGACCGCCTCCACGGCCAGCAGGTGCCCGCCCGGGTCGCGGACCGCCTCGTTCCGGGAGAACCGCGGATCGGTGAGCGCCGTACGCACCTCCCGATAGCCCACGATCAGCCATGCGGGGCGGCCGCTGGGCAGCCGTACCTCGGTGACCGGGGCCCCGGCCGCCAGCCTCGCGTACTCCTCGGCCGCGTCCGTGCGCCGTTCGACGCTGCGGAGCGGGAACTCCGGCAACTGCCTGCCGGTCATGGTCTGCGCGGTCATGAGTTTCCTCCCCTGGAAGACAGCGCCCGGAACAGTACGGGCCTATTTCAACCATCGGCAACGATCCGCAGTTGCCCACCGGATCGCTCCTCCTGAGAAGGAGTCAATCCCGCGGTCGTGCATGAGGGCGGCGCCCCTTGGGCGTTCTATAGACCGCTCATGAGACCGGGAATGGAATTCCTGGAGAGGGCCGCCGGACGATGCTTTCGGTGACGGATCGCGTTCAACCGAGGATGTGCGTCAGTCGCACGGCGGCGCGGCCCTCGGAGCCACGGCCGTCCCCCGTCATCCGGCGCAAGACATCCGCGCGACACAGGGGAGAAGACCGGTGATTTCCCATCCCCCGGCCACGGACACCGAACGTGTCCTCGCCGGCATCTGGTGCGAGGTCCTCGAACTGCCCGAGGTGGGGGCCGAGGACAACTTCTTCGACCTCGGCGGGCACTCCGTCCTGCTGCACATGGTGCAGGACCGCATCACCGCCCGCCTCGGCGCGGCCCCGCCGCTCGTGGACCTGTTCCAGTACCCCACGGTGCGCGGGCTCGCCGCACACCTGGACGGGGACGGCGGCGCCGGGGAGCCGCTCGGCCGCACGGCACGACGCCCCGGGGGCGGCCGCTCCCGGCTCGCGGCGCGCCGCGCCCGCACCGGACTCGGAGGGCCCGGCCGTGGCGAGTGACCGCATCGACGGCGCCGGGGCGGACGCCGGGCAGGACGACGGCCTGGTCGCCGTCGTCGGCCTGGCCTGCCGGTACCCGGGAGCCGAGAACGCCGACGAGTTCTGGCACAACCTCGTGCGGGGGCGGGAGACCGTCACCCGATTCCCGCGCCGTCCCGCGCCCCGCGGTGGTACCGAGTACACGCCCGCGCGCGGCCTGCTGAAGGACCCCGAGTGGTTCGACGCGGACTACTTCGGCTTCTCGCCGCGCGAGGCGCGCCTGCTCAACCCGCAGCACCGGGTGTTCCTGGAGTGCGCGGTCGAGGCGCTGGAGGACGCGGGCCAGGACCCGGACCGGCAGTCCGGGCGCGTCGGCGTGTACGCGGGCAGCACCGACACCGGGTACGCGCAGCTGCTCAAGGAGCGCCGGGACGAACTGCCCTCCGTGACCGACATGGAGATCCTGGTCGCCAACGCCCCCGACTACCTGGCCTCCCGCGTCGCCTACAAGCTGGGCCTGCGCGGCCCCGCCGTCGTGGTGCAGGCCGCCTGCGCGACCTCCCTGGTCGCCGTGCACACCGCCGTGCAGGCGCTGCTGTCCGGCGACTGCGACCTGGCACTCGCCGGAGGCGTCGCGGTGCGCGTGCCGGCCAAGGAGAGCCCGTACATCGAGGGCGGGATCATCTCCGCGGACGGCGTCTGCCGCACCTTCGACGCCGCCGCGGGCGGCACGGTGGGCGGGGACGGCGTCGGCATCGTCGTCCTCAAGCGGCTCGCCGACGCGCGGGCCGACGGCGACCGGATCCGTGCCGTGCTACGCGGCTCCGCGGTCAACAACGACGGTTCCGACCGGGTCGGCTTCACCGCGCCCAGCGTGTCAGGACAGGCCGCCGTGATCCGCGAGGCCCAGCTCGTCGCGGGCGTCGACGCGGACACCGTCACCTACGTCGAGGCGCACGGCACGGCCACCCCGCTCGGCGACCCCATCGAGATCACCGCCCTGACCCGGGCGTTCCGCGAGGACACCGACCGCACCGGGTTCTGCGGCATCGGCGCGGTGAAGACCAACATCGGGCACACCGACGCGGCCGCCGGGGCCGCCGGACTCATCAAGACCGTGCTCGCCCTGGAGCACGGCGTCCTGCCGCCGAGCCTCAACTACACCGCGCCCAACCCCGGGATCGACTTCGCCTCGAGCCCCTTCGAGGTGGTCACCGAGGTCCGCGAGTGGCGCCCGGACGGCGGCGTCCCGCGCCGCGCCGGGGTGAGCTCCTTCGGCATCGGCGGCACCAACGCGCACGTGGTCCTGGAGCAGGCACCGGAACCGGCGCGCACCGGCGCCGAACCGGACGCGGCGGAGCCGGGACCCCAGCTGCTCGTCCTGTCGGCCCGCACCGAAACGGCTCTCGACACGCTGACCGGCCGACTCGCAGCCCACCTGCGCGACCGCCCCGGACTCGCGCTGCCCGACGTGGCCTGGACCCTGCAGACCGGTCGCCGCGAACTGCCCGTGCGCCGCTGCGCGGTCGTCGACGGCCCAGCGGACGCCGTACGCGTCCTCGACGGCCTGGACCGCGGCCGCCTCGCCGACTCCGCGGCCGCCGCCCCCGCCGGCCCCGTCACCCTGTTCTTCCCCGGCACCGCGACCCTCGCCGCCACCCGCGACCTGCGCGCGGACCCCCTGTACCGGCGCACCGTCGAGGAGTGCCTGGCCCTGGCCGACCCGGAGGCGGAGGTCCCGGAGGCCCTCGACGTCTTCGCCACCGAGCTGGCCCTGGGCCGGCTGTGGCAGTCCTGGGGCGTCCGTGCCGCGGCGGTCGCGGGAGACGGCACCGGCACGCTCGTCGCCGAGACCGTGGCGGGGGTGTACACAGTCGAGGACGCGGTGCGCCTCATCCTGACCGGAGCCGGAGCCGGAGCCGGAGCCGGAGCCGATCCCGCGGCCCAGGCCGACGGCCACAGCGGCGTCACCCGCCGCGACCCGAGCATCCCGGTCCGCACGGCGGGTGCCCCCGCCCGCGCGGAAGACATCCGCGTCCGCGCGGCAGGCGCCGACGCGCCGGCCGAGGACCGCGGCACCACGGTCCCGCCGGTCCTGCCGGTCCTGCCCGAGGAGGCCGGTGCACTCGGCGCCCGCGCCGCCCTGCTGACCGCCCTCGGCCGGCTCTGGCTCGGCGGTCTGTCCGTCGACTGGAGCGCCGTGCACGGGGCCGGGCGGCGCCGCAAGGTCGCACTGCCGACGTACCCCTTCGAGCGCCGGCGCTACATCGTGGAGCCCGCGGGCCCCGCCTCCCCGGACGCCGCGCCCAAGGCATCCCCGGCCCCCGAAGCCCCGACCGCCGCCGTGCCGCTGGCCTCTGGTGCTTCGGACACGTTGACCGCGGTGTCGGGGTTGTTCGCCCGGACGTTGGGGCTGGAGTCGGTGGCTCCGGATGCGGGGTTCTTCGATCTGGGTGGGGATTCGCTGGTCGCGACGCAGTTGGTGGCGTTGGCGCGTGAGTCGTTCGGGGTGGAGCTGGAGTCGTCGGTGCTGTACGACGCGCAGACCCCGGCCGAGTTCGCGGCCCTGGTCGAAGCAGCCGTCGCCACGTCCCCCGCCGCCGCGCCGCAGACCTCTGGTGCTTCGGACACGTTGACCGCGGTGTCGGGGTTGTTCGCCCGGACGTTGGGGCTGGAGTCGGTGGCTCCGGATGCGGGGTTCTTCGAT
>NZ_JBIWIM010000006.1:408515-516950 GCF_044764595.1 Streptomyces sp. NPDC093984
AGTTGGTGGCGTTGGCGCGTGAGTCGTTCGGGGTGGAGCTGGAGTCGTCGGTGCTGTACGACGCGCAGACCCCGGCCGAGTTCGCGGCCCTGGTCGCCGGCCGGCTCGGCGGGCGCACACCCGAACCGGCCCCGGTCGCCTGACGGCCCCCGCCGTGAGCCCCCGCCCCCGCCTCCCGAAAGGAGCACCACCCATGAACGCCGGTACGCCACGCGGCCGGTGGCTGGTCACCCGCACCCGCCGCCCCGACGCCGTCGCGGACCTGTACTGCTTCGCCCACGCAGGGGGTTCGCCCGGCGAGTACGTCCGCTTCGGCGACGAACTGCCCGAGCTTGAGGTCCACGGCGTCCAGCTCCCCGGCCGTGCCGCGCGGCACGCCGAGCCCCCCGTCACCGGCATGCCCGAGCTGGTCGACGCGGTGGTCGCCGTCCTGGACCCGCAGCGCCCGTTCGCCTTCTTCGGTCACAGCCTGGGCGGCCTGGTCGCCTTCGAGGTGACCCGCGCCCTGCGCCGCCTGGGCCGGCCGCTGCCGACCCGGCTGCTGCTGTCCTCCAGCCCACCCCCGCCCCACCCGCGCGCCGCCACCACCGTCCACACCCTCCCGGACGACGAACTGCTCGCCGAGGTCGAGCGACGCTGGGGCGCCCTGCCCGCCCAGGTGCACGAGGACGCCGCCCTGCGCGCCATGGTGCTCGGCAGCTTCCGCGCCGACCTGCGGATCTTCGAGACGTACCACTTCGAGCCGGGCCCGTCCCTGGACATCCCGCTCACCGTCTTCGCGGGCGAGCAGGAGCGCGAGACCCTGCGCGTGGAGAACTGGCAGGAGCACACCGAGGGGCCGTTCGAGACCGTCCACCTGCCCGGGGGCCACTTCTACTTCCGCGCCCCGGACCAGCGGCACCGGCTGCTCGCCCGGATCCGCGGCCTCCTGGTGGAGGAGCCGTCCGGCGAGACGGTGCACGTCAGGGCCGGGGCCCACCGGGTGGTGGCGGTGACCGCGCCGGCACCCCCGTATCGCGCCTTCGCGGTGGGGGAGACCGACGAGGACCTGGCGGAGGCACTGCAGCGGGCACGGGAGAAGGCACGGCATGAGCTCCGGCCGGCCGCTTCGGAGGCGGTAACGGGAGGAGCGCCGGCGGGGCCGGGAGGGGCGCCGGCGGGACCGGGAGGGGCGCCGACGGCACAGGGAGGGGCGCAACCGGACGGCCGACCGCCCGCCATCGCCTTCCTCTTCCCCGGCCAGGGCTCCCAGTACGGCCGCATGGGCCTCGCCCTCGCCCGCGACCTCCCGCTCTTCCGCGCGGAACTGGACCGCTGCCTCGACCTGCTGCACAGCGCCGCCGGGATGGACCTGCGCCCCGTCCTCCAGGACGCGACGGGAGCCGGACTCCGGCAGACCGAGGTCGCGCAGCCCGCCCTGTTCGCCCTGGAGTACGCCCTGGCCCGCACCCTGATCGCGCTCGGCGTGCGGCCCGCCGCGATGATCGGGCACAGCCTCGGCGAGTACGTCGCCGCCACCCTGGCCGGGGTCATGGAACTCCCGGACGCCCTGCGCTTCGTGGCCCTGCGCGCCCGGCTCATGCAGCAGGCGCCGCCCGGAGCGATGCTCGCGGTCCCGCTCCCCGAGCACGCACTCGCCCCCTACCTCACCGAGGGCACCGACCTGGCCACGGTCAACGCCCCCGACTCGTGTGTGCTGGCCGGAACCGAGGAGGCCGTCGCGCGCGTCGAGGAGAGGCTCGCCGCCGGCACACCCGGCCGCCGCCTGCGCGTCTCGCACGCCTTCCACAGCAGGATGATGGACGGCTGCGTGGACCGGCTGCGCGAGGCCGCCGCGAGGATCGGTCTGCGCCCGCCCACGGAGAGGTTCGTCTCCGGCGTCACCGGTGCCTGGATCACCGCAGAGCAGGCCACGGACCCCGACTACTGGGCCCGGCACCTGCGGCAGACCGTGCGGTTCTCCGACGCCGTCGCCACCCTGCTCGCCGACGTCCCCGGAGTCGTTCTGGAGACCGGCCCGGGCCCCGCCCTCACCGGACTCGTCAAACGACGCTCCGACCTGCCCCCGGGCACCACCGCCCTCTCGTCGCTGCCGCACCCCGGCGCCCGCACTCCCGAAACCGCCGGACTGCTGACCACGCTCGGCACGCTGTGGACGGCCGGCGCCCCGGTCGACTGGGCCGCCCTCGGCGCCGTGCCCGGCGACCGGCCCACCATCCCCCACCCCCTGGCCGCCTGAGGAGGCCCGCCATGCGCAGTCCTGCCTTCGGACGGAAGACCGGCCTGAGGGTCTCCCAGTACGGGCTCGGCACCGTCAACTTCGGCACCCGCTGGGGAGCCGGGGCCGAGCCGGCCGTGGCCCGCCGGATGTTCGAGCGCTTCGCCGAGGCCGGCGGCACCCTGATCGACACCGCCGACTACTACCAGAGCGGCCAGGCCGAGGAACTGGTGGGCGAGTTCGTCGGGGCGGACCGCGACGCGTTCGTGCTGTCCGGCAAGTACACCTTGGGCACCGGGGCCTCCGGGGCCTCCGGGGACGCGGCCCGCGGCGCCGGCCCCCGCCCCGGCAACAGCCGCAAGAGCATGATCCGCTCGCTGGAGGCGAGCCTGCGACGGCTGCGCACCGACCACATCGACATCTACTGGGCGCACTTCCCCGACCCGGTGACCCCGGTCGAGGAGATCCTGGCCGCCTTCGACGACCTGGTGCGCGCCGGGAAGATCCTGTACGCGGGTCTGTCCAACTTCCCCGCATGGCGGGTCTCCCGGGCCGCCACCATCGCCGAACTGCGCGGCTGGTCGCCGCTGATCGGCATCCAGACCGAGTACAGCCTCGCCGAACGCACCGCCGACCGCGACCTGCTGCCCATGGCCGAGGCCCTGGGCCTCGGCGCGGCCCTGTGGTCGCCGCTCGGCGGTGGACTGCTCACCGGCAAGTACCGCACGAGCAGCGCGGGCCGCCTGACCGACCTGGGCGGACGCGTCATCCGTACGGAGTCCAGCGCCCGCGTCACCGCGGTCGTGGACGCCGTCCTGGCCGTCGCCGCGGAGACGGGAGAGCCCGCCTCACGGGTCGCCGTCGCCTGGGTCCTGCACCGCGCCCGGCGCAGCGGCACCACGCTCGTGCCGGTGATCGGCCCGCGCACCCCCGCCCATCTGGAGGACTATCTGGCCGCCCTCGACCTTCGCCTCACCGACGAGCAGACCGCCCGCCTCGACGAGGTGAGCGCCCTGCCGCCCGAGCCGCTCGAGGAGACGACCCGCCGGGCCCAGCGCGGCATGACCGGTGACGACACCCCCGAACCCGCCGCTCCCGCGGCCTGAGCGCCCCGGAAGGGAGACGCCGATGCACCCCACGCCGACAGCACAGCGCACCGCACCGGACAGCACGGGACGCGAAGCCCGCCGCACGGCACCGGACAGTACGGGACGCGCAGCCCGCCGCACGGCACCGGACACCACCGGTCGCGCGGCCGGCCCGTGGGACACCGACGAGGACCTGACCGGGGTCTGGTCCCTGCGGTCCTTCCACGACCTGGACGACGACGGCACCGTGCACGAGGGCCCGCTCGGCCCCGCGCCTACGGGCCTGCTGGTCTACGCCCCGGGAGGCCGGCTCTCCGTGACGATGATGCGCACCGGTCCCGCGCAGCCCGGGCGGCCCGACTACATGAGCTACGCGGGCACCTGGCGCCGGGACGGCGACCGCGTCGTCCACACGATCGACCTGGCGCCGGAGCGGTCGTGGCTGGGCACGGACCAGATCCGGGACCTGGTCTTCGTCGCCCGGGACGAACTGGAGCTGCGCGGCCGGGCCCTGGTGGGCCGCCCCCAACTGCGCGTACTCCGATGGCACCGCGTCACGGACTGACCGGCGGCCGGACCAGGGACTGGCCGACGGCCGGACCAGGGACTGGCCGACGGCCGGACCACGGACTGACCGACCGCCGGACCACGGACTGGCCGACGGCCGGACCACGGACCGACCGCCAGTCGGCCGGCTCACCGACTGACCGCCGGCCGCATCACCGACCGACCCGAGCCGAGCAACCGGCCCGGTGTGCAAACAAGCCCATCCATCGACTGCCGACACAGACAACGGCAGGGTGGCAGCCGACCCCCCTGGAAAGGAACGAGCAGATGAGTGTCGACATCGACCTGGAAGGCCTGACCGGGCAGGTGAAAGGCCCTGTGCTGCGGCCGGGCGACGAGGGCTACGACGAGGAGCGGTCCGGCTTCCAGGCCGGTTTCCGGCACGAGCCCTCCGTGATCGTCGGAGCGACGTGCGCTGACGACGTGCGCGCGGCGGTGCGGTTCGCCGCCGGCCTCGGCCTGCCGGTGGCCGTGCACTCCACCGGTCACGGCATCGTCACCGCGCTGCGCGGGGAGGGGGTGCTGATCAGCACGCACCGGATGGCCGGTCTCGAACTGGACGCTGAGGCCCGCACCGTACGGGTCGAGGCGGGCGTGCGCTGGGAACAGGTGATCAAGGCCGCGGCCCCGCACGGCCTGGCCCCGCTCAACGGCTCGGCGCCCCATGTGGGCGTGGTGGGCTATCTGCTCGGCGGCGGCACGGGACTGATGGGACGTGAGTTCGGCTACGCCTCCGACCTCGTCCGCTCCCTCGACGTGGTCACGCCGGACGGCACCCTGCGCCACGTCACGGCGGAGTCGGACCCGGACCTGTTCTTCGCGCTGCGGGGCGGCGGTGGCGCCTTCGGAGTGGTGACCGCTGTGGAGACCGAACTGGTCCCGGTGGCACGCTTCTACGGCGGCGGCCTGTACTTCGAGGCGGACGACCCGGTGGAATTGCTGCGGGCGTACCACGAGTGGACGCTGACGGTACCGGAGCAACTCACCTCGTCGATCGGGCTGATGGGCTACCCGCCGGCCCCGGCGTTCCCCGAGCCGCTGCGCGGCAAGTACGTCGCCCATGTGCGGCTCGTCTTCAACGGCAGCGCGGAGGACGGCGAGCGCCTGGTGGAGCCGCTGCGTGCGCTCGGCCCCCGACTGATCGACTCGGTACGCGAGATGCCGTACGAGGAGGCGGGATCGGTCTACAACGACCCGACGTTCTCGCACGCCTACTTCGGCGGCAACGTGCTGCTGCGGGAGTTGGACCCCATCGCCCTCCAGACCCTGATCGACCTGGCGGGCCCGGGCACCCCGGTCCCGTGCATCATCGACATCCGTCACCTGGGCGGCGCCCTCTCCCGCCCCTCTGCCCGCCCCAGCGCGGTCGGCGGCCGCTCGGCCCAGTACGTGCTCCGGCTGATGACCGGTGGCATGGCGGCCCCGCCGGAGGCCGCGCGCCCGGTCCACCAGCGCGTCTACGACGCCCTCAAGCAGTGGACGGTGGGCCGCAGCCTCAACTTCGTCTACAACGACGGCACGCCTGTCCCCGAGCCCCAGGTCCGCGACCTGTTCGAGCCGGAGACCTACGCCCGTCTCCAGTCCCTCAAGTCGACCCTGGACCCCCAGAACCTCTTCCGCCACACCCACAACATCCCGCAGCCGCCAACGGCCTGACAGCCCTGGCCCCGGCTTACCATCCCCCGGGCCGGGGCCAGTTCCCACCGGGGGAGTACGGCCCCCGTTGACCTGGACGGGGCGGATCGCTGCAAATCCGTACGGACCTTCAGCGGGTCAACGGCCGGCTGACGCTGACCGCGCCCAAGACGCGCCGCTCGAGCGGCCCGGGCATCCCTCCCGGTCCCGCCACGAAGTGACGGGGCTCGCCTCTCGCTTCAGATCCGCCCGCCGGTCAGACGGGTGATCGGACCGTGCGTGCGGCGCCCGGCACGGCGACCCGCCAGGTATGACGTGGCACCCAACGCCGACAAGCCCGCACCCACACCGGCGGCGAGGAGCTTTCGATGGGCGATCACCGTCCATGCCGTCTTGGCGAAGGCCACGGCCTGCCCCGAGGCGGCGATGACGGCCTGGCGGCCGGCTTGGACACGCTCGGCCGCACTGTGCACGACCGCGGTGCCCGTCCCGGCCGCATGCTCGGCCGCGTTCTCGGCCGCTGACGCGACGTCATCGGTCTTTTCGGCTGCCTTGTCCGCCGCGCGCGACGCGGGAGCAGTCGCCTTCTTCGTGGCCCGCCGGGCCTTGGCAGTTGCACTCCGCTTGGATGCGGAATCTTGATTCGTGCCGCTGTTCGATTGACTCATGGACTTCGCGTTGCCGCTCGCGTGAACGCCAAACACACTCCGCCGGGACGGTGCGCGCCGATACGGTGGCGGTCCGCTCCGGGCGAGGAACCGGGCGCGGACCCCCGCGGGTCATAACGCGAATCCTGGGCGTTGCTCAGGCGGCCGCGGCCTGGGAAGCGGCGCGCAGCGGCGCGAGCGCGGTGCTCCAGGCGACGACCTGGTCCAGCAGTGTGTCCAGCGCGGTGGCGCTGTGGTCGGCCGGCTTGAGGGCGGTGTAGTTCTCGAACTCGCTCATCAGCGACAGCGTGACCTGCCGGCCCACGCAGGCCATGTCCAGCGCGCCGCAGACCAGCCGTAGTTGTTCGGCCGCCCGGGCGCCACCGACGACGCCGTAGGAGACGAACCCGACCGCCTTGTTGTTCCATTCCGCATAGAGGTGGTCGAGGGCGTTCTTGAGCACTCCGGAGGTGGAGCGGTTGTACTCCGGGGTGACCATGACGAACCCGTCGAATGAAGCGATCCTGGCCGCCCAGGCCCGCGTGTGCGCGTGCTGATAGTGACCGTGCATGGCCCCCAGCGGCTCGTCCAGGTGGGGCAGCGGGTGGTCACGCAGGTCGATCAACTCGAACTCGGCGTCGGTGCGGCGCGATGCGGTCTCCTGGACCCACGTGGCGACCTGTTCACCGTTGCGGCCCGGGCGGGTACTGCCGAGGATGATGCCGATCCTGATCATGTCCGATTCTCCTGTTCTGTCGGTGGTGCACCTGTGGGTGGTGCACCTGTTGGTGGTGCACCGGTTGGTGGTGCGACGAATCCGTCAGCGGGCGTCCGCGCCGCGCGGGGGCACGGAGCCAGTCAGGGGACTCTCGTCGAGGTAGCGGATCTCGTAGACGCGTTCGGTGAACTTCCAGCCGCCCTCGGTGCGCTGGTAGCGGTCGTGGTAGATGGCGTAGTTCACCCCGGACCTGCCGTCGCGGCCGCGCCCGACCTCGGACATGTACGCACGGCCGGACGCGGTGTCACCGTCGAGCTGGATCAGGCCCGGATGAGTGTTCTGCACCAGGAAGTCCACGAAATCCGGTACCCGTCGGCCCCAGGCGCGGATCTGCTCCTGGCCGGTCATCTCGGCGGGGATGTCGGGCATCCGCCACACGCCGTCCGGTGTGAACAGCGATGCGACACGTTCGTAGTCGCGCATCATCACCGCGTCGGTGAACTCACCGCGCAGCGCCTCGATCTCGACCCGGTCCGCGATCGCCTGAAAGTCGCTCATCGTTTCCTCCCTGTCACACCCACGGGGGTGCTGTGCCGGTGTCAGCAGTACGACGGCGCAGCTCCCCCGAATGTCAGGCGGGGCGTCGACCTCACATTCCGGTGCGCTGTCTCGTCGATCCGGTGAGTGCGCATCCGACCGACACAGGGCAAGGGGAGGACCGTGACCACCGGAGACGATCAGAGCCTGGGCGCGATCATGAGCGAGCGGCGTCGGCTGATCAATCTCGCCTACCGGCTGCTGGGCTCCCTGGCCGAGGCCGAGGACGCCGTCCAGGAGACCTACGCCCGCTGGTACGCCATGTCCCGCGGGCAGCAGGACGCCATCGAGTCCCCCGGCGCCTGGCTGACGAAGGTCGCGGGCCGCATCTGCCTGGACCTGCTCGGCTCGGCACGGGCCCGGCGCGAGCGCTACGTAGGTGAATGGATCCCCGAGCCGCTGCCCGAATCCAGCCGATGGACCACCGGGCCGGCAGGCGGCGCCACGGCCGACCCGGCCGACCGGGTGACGCTCGACGAGTCGGTCAACATGGCCTTTCTCGTCGTCCTCGAATCGATGACCCCGGCCGAACGGGTCGCGTTCATCCTGCACGACGTCTTCCGCTACTCCTTCGCCGAAGTCGCCGAGGTCGTCGGCCGCACACCCGCCGCCTGCCGTCAGCTGGCCTCGTCCGCCCGCCGCCGCATCCGCGCCTCCCGGACGCCCACGACCCCGGCGGCCCACCAGGCCGACATCGTCAGGGACTTCAAACAGGCATGGCAGGCCAAGGACATCAGTGCCCTCATCGGCCTCCTCGACCCCGACGCCACAGTGATCGCCGACGGCGGCGGCCTCACCAGGGCCTCACTCCACCCCATCGAAGGCGGCGAGCGGATCGCGCACTACCTGACCGACCTCTTCGCGAGGGCACCCGGCAGCGTGACCGTCGTGGAACGCACGGTCAACGGCCGGCCCGGCCTGGTCGCTCAGCAAGACGACCGCACCGTGGCGGTGTACGCGTTCGACGTCGCGGGCGATCAGATCACCCACATCTGGGCCGTACTCAACCCCGATAAACTCCGCGCCTGGACGACGGGCTGACACGCGTCTTTGGGCATCCCATGTCGAGCGCGACATGCGTCCGACAGACCGCGAAGGTCGGCCGGGGTGAGCCGGTCGGCCAGGACGTCCTGGACCATGAGTCGGCGCCGTGCGCGGCCGAGCTCGATCATCCTTTCCGAAGTCGAGACGGCCGTGTCGGCTCTGCCCGAGGGGGGACGGCGTGGCCCGGGCCCGTGCGCACTTCCGCGTCGGGGACGCGCGCCTGCGACTGCGGGCCCAGCCCGGCCACACGCCGTACGCCCAGACCGCCCACGCGCAACGCCTCGCCCGCTCCCTCAAGGCCTGAGGTTCGACGCCGGCCGTCGGGCGCCGGCTCGTCCGTCGGCGCGCCCCGCATGTCGGCAGCGCTCCGGCCGGCGCTCGGTGTGCGGGCCCGTCATACGACGGCGTTCAGCAGCAGAATGGCGCCCAGGGAGGTCAGGGACAGCAGCGTGTGGGAGACGGTCCAGGTGCGGAGCGTACCGCCCACGGAAAGCCCGAAGTACTCCTTGAACATCCAGAACGGGCGTCGTTGACATGCCCGAGGAAGGCCGCTCCGGAGCCGAGCGCCAGGGCGAGCAGGGCCGCGTGCGGGGAGTCGAGGCCCTGTGCCATCGGGCCGATGATGCCCGCCGCCGCCACGGTGGCCACCGTGCCGGAGCCGGTCGCCGTGCGCATGAGGGCGGCGACCAGCCAGGCCAGCAGGAGCAGGGAGATGTGCAGATGCTGGGCGGCCTGGCCGATCGCGGCGTTGATGCCGGAGTCCGTCGCCTCCCTTGACGGTCCGTCACCGCCAGCGCCCTCGCCGAACGCCTGGGCATCTCCCGGACGACGGCCCAGCGCTACCTGGCCGACCTGGCCGCGGACGGCACGATCCGCATCGAGCAGCGTTACGGCGCCGCCGGCCGTCCGGAGCACCTTTATTCGTGGAACGGCAAGGAACCGGAACCGGAGCCGGATCCGGAGCGGGATCAGGGCTGACCCGGGCTACTGCCCCGCCGTCGGCGCTGGGAACTGCGCGACTGCGCCGTGCGACATTCCGAGCACGCAGTCGCTGAAGTGGCACAACAGCTGCATACCCCCACGACATGACGCGTGCGCTCGTACGGCAGCCGATCACCCTCGAGCCCGGCTGCCCAGGCGAGTTGGCGGCGCACGACACCCGCTTTGGAGTTCGATCCACCGCGGCCCCAGCCGTGAGGAGTTGGGGAGCCATCGGTCATGAGAGGTACCTCAAGGCTGCCTACGGCCGCTGCCGTTGACGTCAGACGCGAATGTCAGATGTCGACGATCCGCAGGTGGGGCAGGACCCCAGTGGGGCATGCGGCCGTCAATCAGGGGCGGTTCAGACCCCACGTTTGCAGGGCGTAGGGCCGCCCCTTCTCCTCACCCCTGATCAGCGGCACGTCGAGCAGTCCGAAGCCCGCCTTGGTGGCCACGGCGACGCTGGCGGCGTTCTCGGCCTCGAGCTCCAGGATCACCTTCTCCGCGCCCAGTTGCTCGAAGGCGTACGCGGCCATCACCCGCACCGCCCGCGCCGCCAGCCCCTGGCCGCGGTGCGCCGGGCCGACCGCATAGCCGAGCTCCGGACCCTCGGGGGTACGCCGCAACATCACCTCGCCGAGCGGTGCGCCGCCGTCGACGGTGATGGCAAGCAGGATGGTCGTGCCCTCCGCTCGCAGCTGCCGGTCCCGGTCCAGTCGTGCGCGGGCGGCCGCTTCGTCGAAGGGGGAGACGATGGGTGTCCAGTACGCGATGTCGGGGTGGTCGAACAACTCCGGCATCGCGGCCAGGTCCGCCTCCGTCCAGTCGCGGAGAACGAGGCCCTCCCCCGAGAGCTCGATCCGCTCGGGAAAGGACATGGCGCTGATCATGGTGGCGACCTCCCTGGCCTGTTCAGGACAAGGCAGGGTAACCAGGGGCAGGCAAAGGCTCACCGAAATTTTCCGGGGACTCTCAAACGCGCGGTGGGGTTTCCGGGCTGACTCGTGTCGAGTGCCACCGCCCCTGACCAGCAAAAAGCCCTCCCCGGAGGGAGGGCGGAAACTGGCGCCCCCGGCAGGACTCGAACCTGCGGCCAAGCGCTTAGAAGGCGCCTGCTCTATCCACTGAGCTACGGGGGCCTGTGTGATGGCCTGTCGTGGGGCCCGGACGGGCTGATCCGTGACCTTGCCGGGGACAAGGATAGGGCTCCCCGGGCCCTTGTCCCTGTTGCTTCGCCTCCGTGGCTCCGTGTGGAGGTTCGGTGAAGCGGTCCGATAATCGCAGGCAGGTGCGAATCGTGCATCGCTTTTGGCGTTCGACGCCCCGGGTGTTGTGCACTCGTTATGCCTGCGTCCCAGTCGCCCCTTCCGTCCCGTCTGTCCTTCGGCGCGCAGACATTGCCATATGCTTCAGAAAGCGTCCAAAATTGGGCATTCTTCGCTTGTGGTGACCTTGGACGTACGGCCTCAGCTGCTCGACGCACTTTCCGCCCTGCGCGACCGTGTCGCCGCCGCACGCTTCCCGCTGCCCCTGGCCGGGGCTCCACGCGCGCGTGCGAACCGCGACGAGCTTCTTGCACAGCTCGACGACTATGTGGTGCCCCGGCTGAGAGACCCTGAAGCGCCCCTGCTGGCCGTCATCGGTGGATCGACCGGGAGCGGCAAGTCGACGCTCGTCAATTCCCTCGTAGGGCGCAAGGTCAGCGAGGCGGGTGTACTGCGGCCCACCACCCGAACGCCCGTCCTCGTCTGCCATCCGGGGGACCACCACTGGTTCAGCCGTATGCGCGTCCTGCCCACCCTTCCGCGCGTGTGGGTGCCCCAGCAGGAGTCCGGCGACGATCCACGCACCGCCGTGGGCCGCGAGGAGCGGGTGCTGCGCATCGAGACCGCCAACACGCTTCCGCGCGGGCTCGCCCTGCTCGACGCACCCGACATCGACTCCCTGGTCGCGGGCAACCGGATCCTCGCCGCCGAGCTGATCTGCGCCGCCGACGTGTGGGTCCTGGTCACCACCGCCGCCCGCTACGCCGACGCCGTGCCCTGGCACCTGCTGCGCACCGCCAAGGAGTACCGCGCGACCCTCGTCACCGTCCTCGACCGGGTACCGCACCAGGTCGTGTCCGAGGTGTCGCGGCAGTACGGCGCCCTGCTCACCAAGGCCGGGCTCGGTGACGTTCCCCGGTTCACCGTGCCCGAGCTGCCCGAGTCCGCCTGGGGCGGGGGGCTGCTTCCCGCCACCGCCGTCGAGCCGCTGCGCTTGTGGCTCGAGAACCTGGTCCGGGATCCCGCCGCCCGGGAGGCCGCCATGACACGGACGGCCCAGGGAGTCCTCGACTCGCTCAGGGCCCGGCTGCCGGAACTGGCCGGCGCCGCCGCCGCCCAGTACGCCGCCGCCCTCCGGCTCACCGCGGCCGTCGACACCGCGTACGACAGCGAGTACGCGCGCGTGCGGGAGCGTCTGGAGTCCGGGGCCGTCCTCGCCGGCGACGCCCTGAAACGCTGGCGCGGCCACCCCGTGGACTGCACCGCCGGGGAACTGCTGGACGCCCTCGTCGACAGCCTCGGCGCCCTGCTGCTGTGCGCGGTCGCAGCCGCCGACGAGCGCGTCGAGGAGGCCTGGCGGCGCGAACCCGCCGCCGCGGTCCCGGAACTGACGCAGCACGACCCCACGCTGGAGAGCGCCGAGCACCGCATCGGGATGACCGTACGACGCTGGCGGCGCGTCCTGGAGGAGTATTCCGAGGAATCGGTGCGCGACCTGGACAAGAGCACCGCCCCGGACGCCGAGGAGGTGGCCGCCCTCGTCGCCACGGCCCTGCTCGGCGGACGGCGGGCGCGGGCGGCCGGCGAGGGGCTCGCCGAGCGGATCGGCGCACATCGGGCGCTACGGCTGCGCGACCGCGCCGCGCGGCTGCTCTCGGAGTACCTCGACCGGGCCCTGCGCACCGAACGCGAACGCCGCCTCGCCCCGCTCGACGCCCTCGACGTCCACGCCGAGCCCCAGGCCGAACTCATCGCCGCGCTGTCCGTACTCGAGAAGGAGAGGTGACCGCGGTGACCGCCGCCACGGATCACACCGATCACATGGGTCACGCAAAATTCCCCGAACACGAGCTCGCGGAAGGGGCCGCCACCACCACCGAGGAGCGGGTGGGCGACGGGCGGTCAGCCGGCGAGTACGCGCGCGGGGAGCACGATTCCGCGGCGGAACAGACCGGTGCGGACACCGGCGTGCCGCACGGCTCACCGATGGGCGTCCCGAAGGCGACGTCCCCGACCGAGGACCCGGCGGACGACGACCGGCACGCGCGCGTGCAGCACGGTGATCCGGCGGCGGATACGGAGTTCCTGACCGTCTGGGACGACGGACTGATCGCCCGCCGCATGCCCGGTACGGCCGTCCCGCCGGACGGCACCACACCGGGCGAGCCCGGTGACGCGGCCGTACGGCTGCCCGCGCCGCTCGCCTACGACGGGCCCCTGCGCTCCCGGCTGGACGCGCTGCGCGAACTGGTGGGTCTGTCGCGGACCCGGCTGGACAGCCGCACGCTCGAGGAGGCGGGCCGGGTCCTGGACGAGGCGGCCGCGCGTCGCAGGCTCTCCGGGGAGCACACCGTGGTCGCCGTCGCGGGCGCCACCGGCAGCGGCAAGTCGACGCTCTTCAACGCGCTCGCCGGCGTGCCTCTCTCCGAGACCGGGCTGCGCCGGCCGACCACCGCCGCGCCGATCGCGTGCAGTTGGAGCGACGGCACGGGCCCGCTGCTCGACCGCCTGGGCGTTCCAGGGAGGCTGCGCCGACGCCCCTTGCCGAACCCCGAGGGCGAGGCGCGGCTGAGCGGCCTCGTCCTGGTAGACCTGCCCGACCACGACTCCGCGGCCGTGGAACACCGGCAGCAGGTCGACCGCATCCTGGCCCTCGTGGACGCCGTCATCTGGGTCGTCGACCCCGAGAAGTACGCCGACGCCGTCCTGCACGAGCGCTATCTGCGGCCCCTGGCCGGACACGCCGAGGTCATGTTCGTCGTCCTCAACCAGGTCGACCGGCTCCCCGGGGAGGCCGCCGAGCAGGTGCTCGACGATCTGCGGCGGCTGCTCGACGGGGACGGGATCGCCTTGGGGGAGTACGGCGAGCCGGGCGCGACCGTGCTCGCGCTGTCCGCGCTCACCGGCGAGGGCGTGGGCGACCTGCGCGAGGCTCTCGGACAGTTCGTGGCCGAGCGTGGGGCTGCCGTGCGCCGTGTCTCCGCGGACGTGGACGTGGCCGCCGCCCGGCTGCGGCCCGTCTACGCCACCGCGGGCCGCGCCGGGCTCACCGAGGAGACACGCGAGGAGTTCGCCGGGCGGCTCGCGGACGCGGTCGGCGCGACCGCCGCGGGGGAGGCCGCCGAACGAGCCTGGCTGCGGCACGCCAACCGCGCGTGCGGCACGCCGTGGCTGCGGCTGTGGCGGTGGTACCGGGACAGGCGCGAACCCTCCACGGGACGCCTGCCGGTGCCCGCGCCCCCGGACGAGGAGGCGACCGCGCGACAGTGCGTGGAGCAGGCCGTGCGGACGGTGGCGGACCGGGCGACGGCCGGGCTGCCGGCGCCCTGGGCCCAGGCGGTGCGCGAGGCCGCGGTACGGGGCGCGCAAGGGCTGCCGGAGGCGCTGGACGAGCTGGCGGTGCGCACCACCCTGCCGTCGGGTCGGCCGCCCCGGCCCGGTTGGTGGCGGGGCGCCGTGCTCGCCCAGGCGTCGATGACGCTTCTGCAACTCCTGGGTTCTGTGTGGTTGGTGGGACAGGTCGCCGGGTTCATGCCGTCGAGCCTCGGGATGCCGCTGCTGATGTTGCTGGTCGGCCTGGCCGGTGGTCCGGCCGTCGAATGGGGCTGCGGGATGGCGGCACGCGGACCGGCCCGGCGGTACGGGCTCGAGGCGGAACGACGGCTGAGGGACGCGGCAGCCGCGTGCGGGCGGGCCCGGGTCCTGGATCCGGTGGCGGCGGAACTGCTGCGGTACCGGGAAGTGCGGGAGCAGTACGCGAAGGTGGCGGGGGCCGGGATGGGGGCGCGGGTGGGGTGAGCGCCGTGCGGCCGTCGCGCCGGAGAGCCGACGGAGGCGTCGGGCAGGCACGGGCAGGGGCAGGGGCAGGCGGTGGCGGAGGCACTCGTTCGGGTGGCGGAGTTTTCCACAACCGGGCGGTAGCCCACAGGGCCCAGCGGGCTCGGGTCGACGGAAGGCAGTCTGGCTTCGCGGCGATCGCCGACGACGCGGTCGCCGTACGGCGGCGGCAGGCGACAGGGCGTGGCGCCGCGGCAGACGCATCCGTGCGGGACAGGCCCGTACGCGTTCCGCTCCGGCGCGTGGCCGGAGCGAGGGAGGGGATTCGCCATGAACGAGACGATGGTGTGCGTGGTCGGCAACGTCGCCACACAGCCGGTGTACCGGGAGTCGCCGACGGGCCCCACGGCCCGCTTCCGGCTGGCGGTGACGGCGCGGTATCTGGACCGCGAGAAGAACGTGTGGACGGACGGGCACACCAACTTTTTCACGGTGTGGGCCCGGCGTTCGCTGGCCACGAACGTCGCCGCATCGGTGGCGGTGGGGGATCCGCTCGTCGTTCAGGGCCGGTTGAAGGTGCGGACCGAGCAGCGCGACGGGCAGGGCTGGCTGTCTGCGGACCTCGACGCGGCGGCGATCGGCCACGACCTGTCCCGCGGCACGTCGGCCTTCCGGCGGTCGTCCCGGCCCGAGGCGCAGACCGGAGTGACGGCGCAGCCGGAGCCCAACTGGGAGACGGAACCGGCGAGTCGGGTGCCGGAGGAGACGCAGCCGCGAGAAGAGGCGGAGCAACAGCCCCTGGAGCCAGCAGGGGTGACGTGACGTCAGACACAGCGGTGCATCCGTCCTGGCCCAACTGCCGCTTATCACCGCAAGTGTCGGCCAATATCCCGACGCTTCCTGCCCAAAGGGCGATAGGCGCAGCTCACAGGCTGTGTGAGCGATAACGATTACGAGTCGGATCGGCCGCTGGGTCACATGATCGGGGAGCAGGGTGCGCGGCGTCCCTAGGATGCCGGGCATAGCTCTCGGGGCTTCTGATTCTGCTGGTGGGACCACACCCCCCCCACGTCAACGGGTCCTGCTCGAAGGGGAATTCTGTGTTTGCTGCGTTCTCTGCGTCGTCCGCGCGCAGTCGAGGGGCCGCCCGTCTCGCTGCCGCGACGCTGGTGTCCGGACTCGTCGCGGCGGGCTCGCTGGCCGCCGCGGGGGCGGCGGCCGCCGACGGGACGCCGCAGAGCGAGGGCGGGGCGACCGCGACCATCGGGGGCCTCAAGACCTACGGGGCCGCCGTCGTCCACGGCGGCGGCACGGACGAACAGGTGTCGGCGGGCTTGTTCGAGATGTCCGTCGACAACGGCGGCACCCTGCAGACGTACGGCATCGACATCCACAACCCCACGCAGAAGGAGGCCAGGTACCACGAGACGTCCTGGAGGGGCACGTCCCTGAACGGCAACAAGAACGCCGGAAAGATCCGCTGGATCCTGCAGAACTCCTACCCGCAGGTGAACGACCTGGCGCGGCTGGCGGCCGAGGCCGGGGCCAAGAGCCTCACCGAGCAGGACGCGGCTGCCGGCACCCAGGTGGCGATCTGGCGCTTCTCGGACGGCGCCGACGTGGACGCGGTCGACCCGCAGGCCGAGAGACTCGCGGACTACCTGCAGAAGCACGCGCGGAACCTCCCGGAGCCCGCGGCGTCCCTGACCCTCGACCCGCCGGCCGTGGCGGGCCACCCGGACGAGCGGCTCGGCCCGGTCACGGTGCACACGAACGCGGACAGCGTGACGGTGACCCCACCGGCGGATGCCGCCACCACCAAAGTGAAGATCGTCGACAAGGACGGCAAACCGGTCACGACCGCGGCCGACGGCAGCCGGATCTACTTCCAGGTGCCGAAGACGGCGCAGGACGGTTGGGCAGAGCTGACTGTCCAGGCGTCGACCACTGTGCCGGTCGGCCGGGCTCTCACCTCGGAGACCCGCAGCCAGACGCAGATACTCGCCGGCTCCAGCGAGTCCACCGTCTCGGCCGTGACCACGGCGGCCTGGGCCAAGAAGGGCGCCATACCGGCCCTGTCGGCCGAGAAGAACTGCGCCGAGGGCGCTGTGGACATCACCGCGGTGAACAAGGGCGACAAGGCGTTCACGTTCGATCTGATGAGCGCGGAGCACACGATCCCCGCAGGCGCGTCACAGAAGGTGACCATCCCGCTGTTGGAGGACCAGCCCTACGACTTCACGATCAAGGGCCCGGCAGGTTACAGGAAGTGGGTCAAGGGCGTCCTCGACTGCAAGACGGAGACCGCTGCGGGCGGCCTGAAGATCCAGACGCTCAGCGAGCCCAGCCCGGCGGCCATGGCGGGCGGCACGGCAACGGACACCAACCTCGCCGAAACGGGCACGTCGAACGCCACCCCGCTCATCGCGGGCACGGCGATAGCCCTGGTCGTGATCGGCGGCGCGGCGCTGCTCCTGGTCCGCAGGAAGCAGACGCCGACGCATGACTGAGCGATACGAAGCCGTCAGGGTAACGGATGTCACTGAATGTCACGAATGTCATGGAACGTCATGGAGAGGCGTCCTCCGGTGACAGACAAGACCAGAAGACGCCGTCCGGGTCGTACGTCGCCTTGAGACTCTGCAGTCGCTGCCAGTCGTCCGGGACGAAGGACCGGCGGCGGGCACGGGACGACGTGGCGGAGGATCTTCCGGCCAGCCATCCGAATCGGCACCGAGCATGTCATCCGCCTGGGGAAGTCGCACCTCTCCTCGCTCCCTCCCTCCGAGATCGCCGGTCCTCCCCTCTGGGCCTTCGGTGCCCAGCGGTACTCCTACTGTTCGTCGGTGGCCGAGCGGCGGCCTCCGTACGAGGTGACCAATGCGTCAGCGACCGCGGCCGCGTCTGCGTCGGCCACGTCCGCCGGGTACTCCGGCAGTAGGTCGTCCCAGACCGGCATCCACGACCCATACAGCTGGGCCTGCCCCTCGGGCCGGGCGAAGAACCAGATGTGCAGGTGTGCAGCTCCGTCCCCGATCCGGTAGACGTGGGCTCGCGAGATGTGCGGTAGTGCCTGCACGTGGCGGACGATGTGAGTGGTGAGCACCCCGAGTTCGGCGGCCATTTCGTCGGACAGATCCGCCATGTCGTAGTGGTCGCGGGAGTACAGCATCAGCACCAGGGGCACACCGACGCCCGTGACCCGGTCCAGTCGCCAGCGTTCGTTGAACCAGATGCCTTCGTCTCGGGCGCTGCACACGTCGCAGTTCGACGGGTCCTCGCCGTGTCGTTCTGGCTCGGGCAGAACAGGTGGCCGCAGCGGTGCGACGCGAAGTCCATCAGGTTCGAACGGGCTTATGTCCCAGCTGGTCATCCGAGCCAGCGGAAGCCGAAGCTCACCATCCGCGGCCGCACGTGCGTGGTCGTAGAACTCATCAGGTCGCAAAGCCATGATCGGAGATTAACCTGGTCTGTAACCTCCCTGACCGTGCCAGACGTGTCCCATATCGTGCGGGGAGCCAGGAGGTACAGCGGAGACTAAACTCCGCGCACGCAACGCGCCTGCACCGCTGTCGTACAGGTCAGCTCCGCCACAACTGATAGAATACCTCGGCTTCCCAAGCTCAGAACTTCAGTGAGATGCCCGGTGCGGCTGTCACTCCTCGTCGTCAAAAGCGTTGCTGATCTCCCGTAGGCGCCCTTCCGACAGAGCGAAGGCGTTACAGGGGTTCCGGTAGGAGTGCCCGCCGTCGTTGATCCAGACGCTGTCTGCCGACCTCCAGTGGGCGAGTTCCCATTGCCCCTGGTTCTCCAGGAGCATTCCCGCGACTTCGGCGGGTGCTTCGATCACGGTGAGAGCAGCAAGCGCGGCAGTGAGGTGAAGCACCGCGTCGTCGGCGAGCCGCGCATCGCCACGGCAGCGGCGCCCGGCAGCCCGTCACGGTAGCGACATGCCCTGGTGGCACCGGGCCACCAGGGCGTGCCCGCGTCTTCTTAATCGCCTGTGCTGGTGACTCGGCTCAGCACAACAGCACGGAGCCAACCAGCGAGCGCGGAGAAGTCGGCATCTACGAGGCCTTTTGTCGGGTCGACGCGATGAAGAAGCGATGGCCCAGGATGTTGGGCAGCGACCCAGAGGCGGTCCATGGAGCTGATCTCGTCGTCGATCCAGATGAACGGCCGGCGGTCGGCCCACTCGACGAGGTGGCGGGTCTTCCAGTGCAGGCCGCGCGGGCTGTCGTCGGCGCAGGCGTCCGGCCACTTCACGACGGGCAGCGGTGGCAGTCCGATGTGTGGGGCGACGGCCTCGTTCGCGTCATCCATCCATGTCGAGGCCCAGACGAGATCGCAGCCCAGGGTCATGAGGCGCGGCCCGATCCCGAGGTCAAGCCGCTCAAGCAGCGGGTTTCCCTGATCGACGGACGCCGGGGAGCCGGAAACAGCAGCCTGGGGGTGACCGGGCGACGTTCCGAACGGGATGAGTGGGCCGTCGACGTCGAGGAAGAGGATGGGGCGCTCCGCTGCGCTTGTCACAGCGGCACCATAGCCCCGGCGCGGCGGGGGAGTGGCCCTCTCGCCCCCTGGGCCGTCCCTGGGCCGTGCGAGGGCGCCCGGGAGCACTCAACAGCGACCGACAGTGACAGACGAGCCCCAGCCGCAACAGCGAAACCCCAGGTCAGAGCGCTCGGACCATACGCGTTTCCGCCCAGGGGTGGCCGTACGGCAAGATGGGGTGTATCTGCCCACTGCCAGATTTCAAGCTGCCGGACGGTTTCTCTTGGCTGAGTTCATTTACACCATGCGCAAGGCGCGCAAGGCGCACGGCGACAAGGTGATTCTCGACGACGTCACCCTGAACTTCTTGCCGGGTGCCAAGATCGGCGTCGTCGGTCCGAACGGTGCCGGTAAGTCGACCGTGCTGAAGATCATGGCGGGGCTGGAGCAGCCGTCGAACGGTGACGCGTTCCTCACGCCCGGCTACAGCGTCGGCATCCTGCTTCAGGAGCCCCCGCTGAACGAGGAGAAGACCGTCCTGGAGAACGTCCAGGAGGGTGTCGCCGAGATCAAGGGCAAGCTCGACCGGTTCAACGAGATCGCCGAGCAGATGGCGGTCGAGTACACGGACGCGCTGATGGAGGAGATGGGCAAGCTCCAGGAGGACCTCGACCACGCCAACGCGTGGGACCTGGACTCCCAGCTGGAGCAGGCCATGGACGCACTGGGCTGCCCGCCCGGCGACTGGCCCGTCACCAACCTCTCCGGTGGTGAGAAGCGCCGCGTGGCGCTCTGCAAGCTCCTCCTCGAGCAGCCCGACCTGCTGCTCCTCGACGAGCCCACCAACCACCTCGACGCCGAGTCCGTGAACTGGCTGGAGCAGCACCTGGCCAAGTACGAGGGCACCGTCGTGGCGATCACCCACGACCGGTACTTCCTGGACAACGTCGCCGAGTGGATCCTCGAGCTGGACCGCGGCCGCGCCTACCCCTACCAGGGCAACTACTCCACCTACCTGGAGACCAAGGCCACCCGCCTCAAGGTCGAGGGCCAGAAGGACGCCAAGCGGCAGAAGCGCCTGAAGGAAGAGCTCGAGTGGGTGCGGTCCAACGCCAAGGGGCGCCAGGCCAAGTCCAAGGCGCGTCTGGCCCGCTACGAGGAGATGGCCGCCGAGGCCGAGAAGATGCGGAAGCTGGACTTCGAGGAGATCCAGATCCCGCCGGGCCCGCGCCTGGGCAGCGTCGTGGTCGAGGTCAACGACCTGCACAAGGCCTTCGGGGAGAAGATCCTCGTGGACGGCCTTTCGTTCACGCTGCCGCGTAACGGCATCGTGGGTGTCATCGGCCCGAACGGCGCCGGCAAGACCACGCTCTTCAAGATGATCCAGGGGCTGGAGACGCCGGACTCCGGTGACATCAAGGTCGGCGAGACCGTCAAGATCTCGTACGTCGACCAGACCCGCGCCAACATCGACCCGAAGAAGACGCTCTGGGAGGTCGTCTCCGACGGGCTCGACTACATCAACGTCGGCCAGGTCGAGATGCCGTCCCGGGCGTATGTCTCCGCCTTCGGCTTCAAGGGCCCGGACCAGCAGAAGCCCGCCGGTGTCCTCTCCGGCGGTGAGCGCAACCGCCTCAACCTCGCGCTCACCCTGAAGCAGGGCGGCAACCTGCTGCTCCTCGACGAGCCGACCAACGACCTCGACGTGGAGACGCTGTCGTCGCTCGAGAACGCGCTGCTCGAGTTCCCCGGCTGCGCCGTCGTCGTCTCCCACGACCGCTGGTTCCTCGACCGTGTGGCCACCCACATCCTCGCCTACGAGGGCGAGTCCAAGTGGTTCTGGTTCGAGGGCAACTTCGAGTCGTACGAGAAGAACAAGATCGAGCGGCTCGGCCCGGACGCGGCCCGTCCGCACCGTGCCACCTACCGGAAGCTGACCCGGGGCTGATCTTGCGCCACATCTACCGCTGCCCGCTGCGCTGGGCGGACATGGACGCGTACGGCCACGTCAACAACGCGGTGTTCCTCAGCTACCTGGAGGAAGCCCGGATCGACTTCCTGAGCCGCCCGGACAAGCAGTTCAGGCAGGGATCCGTGGTGGCACGCCACGAGATCGACTACAAGCGGCAGCTCGTCCACCGGCCCGAGCCGGTGGACATCGAGCTGTGGGTGACGGAGATCAAGGCGGCGTCCTTCACGGTCGCCTACGAGGTCAAGGACGGCGACCAGGTCTGCGTCCGGGCCTCGACGGTGGTCGTGCCGTTCGACTTCGAGGCACAGCGGCCCCGCCGGATCACGGCGGAGGAGCGCGAGTTCCTCGACGACTACCGGGACGACGAGGAGGAGGCCGTCGCCGCATGACGGTGCTCCACCTCGCCGACGACGGGGAGGCGGCGGACCTCGCCGCCTTCCTGGCCCGGCTGCTCCACTACGACCGCGGCGCCGCGGTACGTCTGCAGGCGACCGGGACGGCGCTGGCGGTCTTCGGGCGGCCGCCGTCGTTCGAGGTGCTCGCGGTCCGCGCGGTGCGGCTCGCCAAGCCGTACGAGGACGGGCTGGAGGTCCAGCTCGATGTGACCGTGTCGGCGGGTGAACTCCTGGAGTCCGTCGACGAGTCGGCGGCCACGGCGGCGGTGCCCGCCGCCGTCACCGGGCCGCCCTGGGCGGGAGTCCTGCCGCCGCGCGCCGGCTGGCGGCCCGAGCCGGGGCTCGGGGCGCCCGACGCGCTGCGGGCGACCGTGGCGGCGGCGGTGGCCGAGTTCAGGTGCCGTACGGAGGAGCTGCCGGCCGAGCGGCGCACCCGTGCCGAACTCGACCGGATCGGCCGGGAGATCTGGTCCCGCACGGTGGGGGACACCGGGCTGCCGGTGCGGGCCGTGCACGCCGCGCAGTCACTGGGCTTCCTGCGCCCGGCCCCGCAGGCGTCCACCGAGGAACCGGTTGCGCTGCTCTCTTCGGGCGCATGGCTCCGGCTGCGTACACCGTACGGGTCGATCGCCGTGCGCAGGGCCGGACTCGGCGCGCTGAACGTCAGCGTCCGCTGACGTTCAGCGGAGCCTTACCCCGAGGCTCACCCCGGAGTGTTCACCATCGTCGCGGCGGCGTACGTCAGGTAGTTCCACAGCGTGGTCTCGTGCTCCTCGGAGAGGCCGAGTTCCTCCACCGCGACCCGCATGTGCTTCAGCCAGGCGTCGTGCGCGGCCTGGTTCACGGCGAACGGAGCGTGGCGCATGCGCAGACGGGGATGGCCGCGCTGCTCGCTGTACGTCGTCGGGCCGCCCCAGTACTGGATCAGGAACAGGACGAGGCGCTCTTCTGCCGGGCCCAGGTCCTCTTCGGGGTACATGGGCCGCAGGATCGGATCCTCGGCGACTCCCTCGTAGAAACGGTGGACCAGGCGGCGGAAGGTCTCCTCACCGCCGACCTGCTCGTAGAAGGTCTGCTCCTGAAGCGTGCCGCGCCGAATCTCTTTCACATGCTCCATGGTCTCAGACACGCCGACCGAGGACGCAAGGCTTAGGACCAGGGGGACGGCCTGGAGGACGGATTCCGGATCAGGAGCGCGGCGTGCTCGCTTCGGACTGTGTGCCGCAGCACAGTGGAGGTATGGCCACGCACGCTCTCGACCAGGATCTGGAGAACCTCGCCGCGTCCGCACGGGCGGAACTCGTGCGGGAGATCGACGCGAGCGGCGCCTGGAGCGCGGATCCCGTGTGGCGGGAGGCGTTCGAGGCGGTGCCGCGCCATCTCTTCGTGCCGTACTACTACATCGGCGTCAGGGGCGGCTACGAGCGCCGATGGTGCGGCGACCCCGACCCGGAGCGCAGGGAACAGTGGCTGCGCGGCGCGTACACCGACACCCCGCTGGCCACCCGTGTGCGCGACGGCGAGCTGGTCTCCTCCAGCAGTCAGCCCTCCCTGATGGCGGAGATGCTGACCGAGCTGCGCGTCGAGGACGGGAACGCCGTACTGGAGATCGGTGCCGGCACCGGCTACAACGCGGCCCTGCTCGCCCACCGCCTCGGCGACGACCGGGTCACCACCATCGACCTCGACCCGGAGATCACCGAGTCCGCCCGGCAGCACCTGGCGGCCGCGGGACACCACCCGGCCGTGGTCACGGGCGACGGCGCGCGCGGCGTACCGGAACGCGCCCCCTTCGACCGGGTCATCGCGACCTGCTCGCTGAGTGCGATCCCGGGCGCCTGGCTCGCGCAGTGCACTCCGGGCGCGCGCATCCTCACGCCGTTCGCCACGGGGCTGATCGCCCTGCGGGTACGGGACGCGGGGCACGCCGAGGGGCGTTTCCTGCGTACGCCCGCCTTCTTCGTGCCGTTGCGCGGGGGCACCCGTCCCGAAGCGGAGCCGCGGGATCTGGGCGGGCTGCCGCAGCGGGCGCGGGGTGACGACCGGTTCCGGTTCCTGCTGGCCCTGACGCGGGGCAGCCTCGACCCGTACGAGGCCTACACGCTGTGGGAGCGCGAGGAACAGCCCGGGCGGGAGCGGTACGGCATCACGGTCGGCGGCGACCGCTCCTGGGCGTGGCTGGACGACCCGGAGGGGCCGTACGCCTGGCCCCTCCCCTGAGCGTCGGTCGTTCAGCCCTTCAGCCCTTCAGCCCCGGCGGATGGTGATCGTCGTCCAGGCGCCCACGTGCACCCGGTCCCCGTCCTGCAGGGGCACCGGCACGAAGGGCTGGATGGGCTCCTCGGAGCCGTTGACCGTGGTGCCGTTGGTGGAGTTCTGGTCGACGATCGCCCAGGACCCGTCCGGCTGCTGCACGAGCACCGCGTGCTGGTGCGAGACGCCCGGGTCCTCCGGCGGCACCGACAGGTCGATGTCGGGGGTGTCGCCGGTGGAGTGGCGGCGGCGGCCGATGGTGACCTGGTTGCCGGTGAGCGTGCGCTGCTGCTCCGGGGAGTACGCGGGCAGGTTGAGGCCCGCGGCCTCGGGGCCGGAGCGCTGCATCATCGCCATGAAGTACTCGCGGTCCGGACCGATGGTCGCGGTCCAGGTCGCCGGCTGCTGCTGCTCGTACGGGCGCGGCGGGGCCTGGGTGGCACCGGGCTGCGGGTAGCCGTAGGCACCGCCCCGACCGCCACCGGTGCCGCCGGGGCCACCCGGGCCACCGGTGCCGCCGGGGCCGCCTGGGCCACCGGGACCGCCTGGGCCACCGGGCGCCGGGCCGGACGACGGCGGGGAGATCACCCAGTCGTCGTCACCGCCGCCGAAGGACGGACCGCCCGACTGCGGCGGGGCGGGCGGCGGGAAGCCCTGGGTCGGCGGCGGGGGAGGCGGCGGACCGGGTCGCTGGAAGGCGGAGGGCGGTGCGCCCTGCGGGTAGCCCGACGGGGCACCCGGAGCCGTGGTCTGCGGACCACCGGACGCGCCGGGTCCCCCCGGGCCACCGGGTCCGCCAGGGCCACCGGGACCGCCAGGGCCACCGGACGTGGGCCCGGGCGGCGGCGGAACCGGACGCGAGGGATCGGCACCGAAGCCGGGCGGACCGGACGGGCGCGAGGGGTCCGGGCCGAACCGCGTCGGCCCGGACGGCTCGCTGCCGAACGGCGGCGACGGCGGAATCGGTTCCGCAGGCCGGTTGACCTGTGACGGCCGGGACCTCTCGTAGTCGTAGGAGTCCGGGCCGGGCCTGGCCGGTCCGCCCTGCTGGAAGTGCGGCGGCAGACCCGGCGCCGGCGTGCGCGGGGCGGCGGGGGTGTACGAGGTCGCCGTGTTGGTCAGGAAGTTCCACCGGCACTCCTCGCAGAACGGGGCGCCGCCCTCGCGGGGCGTACGGCACTGCGGGCACAGCTCCGGCTCGGAATCGGGTGCGGCGGACAGCGGGCGTCCCCCCAGGCGGCCGCCCGCGCCCGGAGGCGGCGGGGGCGAACCCGGCGGCGGGTAGCCGTAACCGGCGGCGGGCGGCGGTGGAGGCGGCGGGGGTACGGCACCGGCCATACGGTGACCGCAGACCTCGCACCAGTCGTCGGAACCCGACTGGTGTCCGTTCGGGCAGGTCGGCATGTCGGCGCGTCCCCCTCTCCTTCTCCCGGCCACCGGGACCGGCGTGGTTCTCCAACCCCTGGGGGTCGGGCTGGCTGTTATGTCACTTCTTTACACGAACAGTCTTTGTGGACCGTGTCTCGAGTGTCATCTCGTCGGCCTCCGCGACCTTCGCCTTCAGTCGCACAGTACCTGTCGCGGCATCGACCACGTCCACCACCTTCGCAAGCAGTTTCGCAGTATCCGCGTTCCCTGAGGCATTCGCGAGCTGAACGGCGCGGCCCAGTTTGGCCGTTGCGCCATCGAAATCGCCCTCTTTGCGCAGATCCAGCCCCTGCTGGATGACTTGGGCGAGTTCGGCCTGGCCTGTGTAGTGTGCGACCTGGGGACTGATGGACGTGGACGCCGCCATGTCGTCGGTCCACACGGCTCGTACGAGCCCCTGGGCGCCGAGGCTCTGGGCACTTCCGTCGCTCTGGGGTATGACCAAGGACACGCGCGCGGCCAGCATCTCCTGGCCGATGTTCGCGGGCGGGACCCGGACGCAGACGTGGTAGTCGCGGGACTCGTCGCCCCAGGAGCCGGTGGGGTAGTCCCCGGCGCGCGGACCCGCCTCGACCCGTCGGGCGGTCAGGTCCTCGACGGTGGGCGCCACCTGCTTGACGAATTTGATCTCCGTGCCGACGGGTGTCCACAGCCGCAGCGCGACGTCCGCTACCTCCTTGCCCATGGCCGTCTCCATCATCTGTGTGAAGTCGGCGGCGAGGGCGGCCGGATCGGCGACGATGTCGGCGGTGCCGAGCAGCGCGGAGGCGATCCCGGTGACCTCCTTGACCTCCCAGTCGGTGCCCACTCCCCGCGCGTCGCAGGTGAACCGGCCGGCGCAGGCGTCCAGCGTGGCCTTCAGCGCGTCGGGGGACTCGTGTTCGTTGCGGCCGTCGGTGAGCAGGATGCCGTGGCGTATGGAGACGTCCGCCGAGGACAACAGCCGGTCCGCGAGCCGCAGCCAGGTGCCGATCGCGGTGCCGCCGCCCGCGCTCAGCCGGCGCAGCGCCTGCTTGGCCTGGCCCCGGGTGGTCGCGTCGGCGACCGCGAGCCGCCCGCCGCCCGGGTAGACCTCCTTGGCCACATGGGTGCCGCCGATCACCGCGAAGTGCACGCCGTCGCGCAGGGTGTCGATGGCGGCGGCGGTCGCCTCGCGCGCGTTGCGCATCTTGGTCGGCGGATAGTCCATCGACCCGGAGCAGTCGACCATGATCGCCACGGCCGCGTCCGGGCCCTGCCCCGGCGCGTAGAGGTGGGGCGCCGTGACGGCGCTTCCGATCGTGCCGCCGCCGGTCGCCGTCACCGTGACGATGGCGTTGACCTCGCGGCCCCCCTCCGGCAGGTACTCGTTCTGGTAGACGTCCACCGAGAACTGCGGCACGTTCGACTTCGAGAAATTGGCCATGGCCGTATCGGATCCCCCTTGAGAACCCCACCGCGGTGGGTGACGACTGGTGGTGGACCGGTCCCCTCCGGTCCTGTGTCCTGCCGTCGAACTCCCACGACAGGACAGGACCCAGGGCCGACCCCCGCCGGCCCCGGGCGCGTCCAGGGGCACCCTCGCGGTGCCCCGGCACACCTCTCAGGCGGATCCTGCCCCCTGCGGCAGGGCCGGGAACGGGAGGACCGCCACTGTTACGTTGTCGTGCCCGCCGCCGTCCAGGGCGTGGCCCAGCAGTACCCGGGCGGCGTGCAGCGGGCGGAGCCCGGCGTCGAGCGGCACCACCTCGGCCATCTCCTCGGCGGCCTCCGCGTAGTTCCACAGCCCGTCGGTGCACACCACCACCACACCCGGCCGGTCCGGCTTGAACGACGCGGTGTGCGGGTCCAGTTCGTAGGCGTCCGCGCCGAGCCAGCCCGTGATCGCGTGGGCACGCTCGTCGGCGTACGCCTCGGCCTCGCTCATCAGGCCCGCGGCGACCATCTGCGCGGCCCAGGAGTCGTCCTCGGTGAGCCGGGCCGGCGGCGCGGCGCGGTCCACCGGGACCCAGTAGGCGCGGCTGTCGCCGACCCAGCCGACGACGAGCAGACTCGCGGTGACGACGGCGCCGACCAGGGTGCACGCGGGCGCGTTCTGGTGCGGGGCGTGCTCCTGGGCCGTCTCGGGCTCGGCGGCCAGGGAGTTGACGGCGTGCGAGGCGGCGACGATCGCGTCGTGCATGGCCTGCTGCGGGTGCGTGCCGCGCGGCAGGGCGTCGAGGAGCGCCTCGCTCGCCGCCCGGGAGGCGGCCAGAGAGGCGTCGTCGGGGCGGGTCGCCGAGGACACGCCGTCGCAGACGACCGCGACGACCGCGGGCGAGCCGTCGGGCAGCGCGGTGGAGGAGACCGCGAACGCGTCCTCGTTGCGGTGGTGGCGCAGGCCGCGGTCGCTGACCGCCGCGACCGCGCCCAACTCCTGCTCCAAGTGGTCGCGTTCGCGCGGCTGGGCGTGGCCGCAGTTCTCGCAGTAGCCGTCGCTGTCCACGGTGCCCGCGCGGCAGGCCACGCAGACCTTCGTGCCGGCGGGAGGCGTGGGAGGCACGGCGGTGCGCGGGTCGACCGGCTGAGAGGGGGGTCCCCCCTGCTCGGGAGGGGTCGAGTGCTGGGGGGAGGCGAGGTGGTAGTCGTCGGGTTCCGCGGGACGGTCGAACCGCACGCCCCTCCCGGCGGGCGTGCCGGGCGGCTCCGCGCCGCCCAGGTCCGTGCCCGGCAGGTCGGTCGGCAGGTGCACCGGGGCGGGCGCCTGGGGGCCGCCCGCCGGCGGGGCGGCCGGCCAGTCCACCGGGGGCTCCTCCGAAGAGGGCCGCGGCACCGTGCCGTTCATGGTCAGCGTCGGGGGGTCGGACGGCGGGGCGGGCACCACCGACAGGTCGTACCCGCAGGCACCGCAGTAGAGGTCGCCCGACTCCAGGGGCTCCTCACAGCTGGGGCACCGCGAAAGCGCCGTCGACCGGGGCATCTGCGACATCGATCACACCCACGTCCGGGGGCGGTAACGGTTTGCACGTTCCACCAGGTCGATCCTCTCCTCGCCGCCCTGTGCGAGCCTGGCCAGCGTCCGGTACGAGCGCTCCAGGCCGAAGCGCAGGCCGCGCTCGTCCAGGTCGCTGCCGAGCAGCGCCCGCCCGTCGGCCGCGGGCGGCGCGGAGCCCTGGCCACCGGAGAGTACCCAGTCCAGCGCACAGCCCAGGACCTCTGTGGACAACTGCTCGCGCCGCACGGCGTCCAGACCGTACGCCTCCAGTGCCTGCACCTGTCCCGCGGCGGCCACCAGGTCGTCCAGGAAGGCCGGGTCCGGTCCCCGGCCGGTGCGCTGCCGCAGCCGCGCCCGTACGGCGGCGACGCGGGCGGCGGTGTAGTGGATGGACGCCTCCGGCACGGACTCCAGGGTACGCACGGCACCCTGGCGGTCACCGGCGGCGAACTGGACGCGGGCCAGACCGAACGCCGCGCTGACGTAGCTCGGGTCGGTCGTCCAGACGAGTCGGTAGTACTCGGCGGCGTTGTCGAGCTGGCCGAGGACCTCCGCGCACAGGCCGAGGGCCAGCTTGGGCGCGGGCTCGCCGGGGAAGGCGTCGTAGACCGCGTCGAAGGAGAGCGCGGCGGCCTCGTGGTCGCCCGTGACGAGCGCGGTGACGCCCCGGTACCACACGACCCGCCAGTCGTCGGCGTGGTCCGCCTCCAGGGCCGCGAGAGCCTGCCCGGCACCTGCCGTCTCGCCCATATCGAGCCGGGCGCGCAGCTCGCGCAGCCGCAGCTCCGGGGAGGCGGCGGGTGCGCTCCGCAGAGCGACGATCAGCTCGGCGGGGGCGGAGGCCATGAGACCGGCCAGGAAACCGGCGTTGGGGTCGCCGGGGTCGACATGCGGGACGGGCAGCGCGAGCGCGGCGGCAGGAGCGTCGACCGGCTTGACCACGGCGGGGGCGCCGGCGGCGGCCCCGCCACCCGTGCTCCCGGCCGCTCCCGGACTTCTCCCGGCGGCGGGGGAGCCGGAGACGGCGGGAGGGGCGGCGGGGGTAGGGGCTGCGACGGCAGGGGCGGACGCGGCTCCCACGGCGCCGGAGCCAGGCGTGCCCGGCGTGGCGGGCAGGGCACCCCCGGTTCCGGAGCCCGGCGTGGCGGGCAGCGCACCCCCGGTGCCGGAGCCCGGCGTTCCCGGTGTGGCGGGCAGGGCACCCCCGGCCGCCCGGCGCAGGCGGCGCGCCGGCACCACCCGTGCACCCAGCCGCGACACCTCACCGGCCTGCTTCGGGAACAACTCCGTGTCCGTGACCTTGAGTTCAGGACCGAAGAGTGTCGACAGCGCGGGCCTCGGACGGCCCGTCCGAAGCGCGACGACCTCGCGCAGCACCCCCGTCAGCTGCTCCGACATCTCCTGCGCGGACGCGAACCGGCGCGCCGGGTCGGGGTCGGTGGCGCGGACCAGCAGCCGGTAGAAGGACTCGTACCGGCGGAACACCTCGATGGTGTCGGGGTCGGGCAGGGAGTCCGCGTAGGCGTTCGTGTAGCCCTGGAAGTCGAAGGTGAGCACCGCCAGGGTGCGCGCGACCGTGTACAGGTCGGAGGCCACCGACGGGCCGACCTCCGCGACCTCGGGCGCCTGGTAGCCGACCGTGCCGTAGATGGCCGACTCGTCGTCGTCCATCCTGCGCACCGCGCCCATGTCGATCAGCTTGAGCTGGTCCTCGGTCTGGATGGCGTTGTCGACCTTGAAGTCGCAGTACAGCAGGTTCCGGCTGTGCAGATGACCGAGCGCCTCCAGCGCCTCGATGCCGTACGCGCACGCCTGCTCTACCGGCAGCGGATCGCGTCGCCCGTCCGGTGCGCGACGTTCGTTGGCGATCTCCTTCAGCGACTTGCCGCCGACGTACTCCATCACGATGTAGCCGTCGAGCGAGCCGGTGCGCTGGTCCAGGTGCTCGACGAAGTTGTAGATCCGCACGATGTTGGCGTGCTCGATCTCCGCGAGGAAGCGCCGCTCGGAGATCGCCGCGGCCATCGCGTCCTGGTCGCCGGTGTCCAGCAGGCCCTTGAGGACCACCCAGCGGTCGGAGACGGCACGGTCGACCGCCAGGTAGATCCAGCCGAGCCCGCCGTGCGCCAGGCAGCCCACGACCTCGTACTGGCCGTGCACGATGTCGCCGGCCTTCAGCTTCGGGACGAACGAATAGGGGTGGCCGCACTTGGTGCAGAAGCCCTCCGTGCGCCCGGGCCGGTCGCCGCGCCCCCGCCCCACCGGGGCCCCGCAGTCGGAGCGCGAGCAGAACCGCTTGCGCTCGGGCACCTCCGCGCGCTCCAGCACCATGGCCCGCGGGTCGGGCCGTGGCACCGCCGGGACCTGCACCAGGCCCAGGCCGAGCCGGCTGCGACCCGAACTCCCGGCCGTGGAACCGGAGCTGCGCACCGACACCGAGCGGCCGGTGGACTTCCCGGACAGCCGGCCCGACACCGACCGCCGGGACTGCGAGGACCGCCTCGACTGCGACGACCGCGACGACGCCCCGGAACCGGGCCGCGCGCCGCCGGTTCCCGAACCCTGGGAGCCCTTGCCGTCCGCGGTGCCCCCCGCAGGCGGCGAGCCCTCCGCGCCCTTCGCCGAGACGACCGGCGCGAGCCCGCACGTGTCGCAGTACAGCTCGCCGCCGCCCACGTCCTCGTACGCCCCCTCGCAGCCGGGCCGCTGGCACGTCCGCCCCGCCTGGCTCATGCCTCCCCCCTCCGGTCGGCCGGTGCGCCCGGCTCGGGCACGCGCGCGCCGAGCAGTTCCGCGGCCGCCCTCTGGTAGCGCAGCACCGCCTGCTCGGCGGCCCTCAGGTCGCAGGGCGCGCTCCACAGCATGCGGCGGGCCGTGTCGTACCGCTCGACCAGCAGCGGGTCCTCCGCCAGGCCGTGCCGGGCCACCTTCGCCTTGTACGCGTCGAGGCGGCCGCGCAGCTCGGCGCGGACCGCGAGCGGCGCGGTGACCGCCGTCAGCGACTCGCGGGCGCGCTGGAGTTCGTCCTCCGCCCTCTGCTCCAGCGAGTCCAGGAGCGGCGAGAGACGGTGCCACTGGGCGTGCCTGCGGTACTCGGCGGCCGTCGCCAGCTGCTCCTGCAGCGCGGTGGGCGGGCCGCTGACGGCGGGCACCTCCGAGGCGGCGATCTTCGCCAGCACCTCACCGCGCGCGCTGCGGGCCTCGGCCAGGGTGCGGTCGGCGCGGCTGAGCAGGTCGCGCAGTCTGACGAGCCGCTGCTCCGCGTCCTGGCGCACCGTCAGCACGGCGTCGATCTCCCGGCGTACGTCCTCCAGGGCGCGTGCCTGGCGGTCGTACACCGTGGTGTCCGGCCTGCCGCCGCCGGGCGCCGAACTCCCCTGGGCAGGGACCCAGTAGGCCAGCGGGTCGGAGACCACCTGCTCGCGCAGCCTGGTCAGCGTGCGGGTGATGCGCTCCAGGTCGTCACCCGCCGGATGCTCGCCGGGGCGTACGCCCACCGAGTGGGCGAGCTGACGCGTGCGCTGCAACTCCGCGGCCAGTAAATCGATCCGGGCGGGCAGCGCCGACCACACCGCGTCGGCGGCGACGACCATGTCCAGGGAGGACGCGTACAGGTCGTTCATCCGGTCCACGAGCTGCTCCAGGGTGAACTGCTCGCTGAGCCGTCCGGTGCCCGCCAGGGTCGGCGCGTTCGCCGTCGCCGTGGTGCCGCCCGCGACGGTGACGCTCGGGCCGCGCAGCAGTTCGGTCAGCTCGGCCAGGTCCTCGCGGCTCGACCAGCGCCTGCGGGAGCGGATCTCCCGCGCGGTGCGCAGCGTGTCCGTGTAGGCGTCGAAGTACGCCCACAGCAGGGTGATCGACGCCTCCGCCGACGCCCACCGCTCCTTGGTGACGCCGGTCAGTTCGGCGCCCTCGAGGAGTCTGCGGCCCGCGTGGTCCTGCAGGGCGAGGAGCGAGGTCTCTATGGCCTCGTGCTCCGCACCGAGCCGCGCCAGCGCACGGTCCACCTCGTCCCGGTCCAGCACCGGCCCGGTGGGTCCCGTGACGCCCATCGATCACCTCTCGCTCTCGTCGTTCCCCGCGCGCGTGTCCGGTGCGCCGGGGCAACTCTCCAGTGGTACCAGGTCGGTTGTGCCGGTTCAGGTGGAAGGCGGCTGTGACGGCGTCGAGTCCTTGCCCAGCGTCTGGGACAGCCACCTGGTGTACGAGGCCTGCCAGCCGTTCCTGCGGTAGTCCTCGAGCACCTGGTTGACCCGGCGTACCAGATCCTTGTCATCCTTGTTCATCGCCACGCCGTAGTACTCGGTCGTGAAGGGCTTCCCCTTGAGCTCGACGGTCGGGTCCTGGGCGGCCTGGCTCGCGGCGAGCGCGCCGTCGGTGACCACCGCGTCGACCTCGCCGAGTTGCAGTTTCACCAGGCAGTCGAGCTGGTTGGGGACGGTGGTGGAGATGTCGGCGGACGCGGCGAGCCGGCCGGACTTCCTGTCCTCGGTCAGCTTCGCGCCCGCGGTCGAACCCTGGGCCGAGCAGATCCTCTTGCCGGCGAGCGACGTGTCATAGCCCGTGATCGGGGACGACTTGGGCGCGAGCACCTGCTGCCCGGTCGTGAAGTACGGCTCGGAGAAGGAGACGTCCGCCAGCCGGGCGCAGGTGATCGTCATGGTGCGCACCACCATGTCCACCTGGTGGTTCTTGATCGCCGGGATGCGCTGGTTGGTGGGGATGGCGTGGAAGCGGACGGCGTCCGGGCTGCCGATGATCTGCCGGGCGATCTCGCGGGCGAGGTCGATGTCGAAGCCCTCGAGGTCGCTGCCCTTGGTGTTGGGGTCGCGGTAGCCCCAGTGGTAGCTGTTCTGGTCGACGCCCACCGAGAGATAGCCGCGCTGCTTGATGGCGGTGACCGCCGGGCCGCTCTCGTCGCTCGACGGCGGCGGGCTCATCCGCTCCGGGTGGCCGCCGCAGGAGTCGTCCTTGGCCTGGGTGGCCCGGGCGAGGCCCGGGCCGCCGGTGGCCGTGGAGCCGCTCCCGGGCGGGTGGGTCAGCGGCAGCAGCAGCGCGAGGACCAGGGTGAGCGCGCAGGCGACGAGCATCGCCGCCACGCCGCCCCAGCCCTTCAGGCTCGCCCTCAGACGCCGTGCGATCATCGCCGCTCCCCCTCTCACCGCTCCCCCTCTCACCGGTACTCCGACAGCCTGCGCCCGATGCCGAGCACCGCGCCGGAGGCGCCCAGCACGGCGAGGACGGCCGCGCCCACCGGGAGCCCGGTCATGGCGTCCCGGCCACCGCTCGCCGCCTGCACGAACTCACTCTCCTCGTGGTCCAGCGCCTTCGCCAGGTTCGCGTCCACGCTGTCGAAGCACTCGCCGGTGGGCTGGTCCGCCCTGGATCCGATGATCTTGTTCAGGGCCGCCTGGTAGTTGCCGTCGTCGTCGGCCGCCCGGGCCTGCCTGTGGCGCTCCTGCCACACCTTCATGTTGCCGGTGGCGGCCTTCACGGGCTGCTCGCCCGCCCGGTCGTCGGCGAGGGAGGCCGCCTTGGCGAGGGTCGTGCCGAGTGCGTCCATGTCCTGCTGGAACGCGTAGTCGTAGGCGTCCTCGACCGCCCCGCTAGGCAGCTTCTTGGTCTCGGCGCCGCGGCTGACCAGGGTCAGGTTCTCGTTGCCGCGCGCGTTCAGGGACGCGATACGGGCGTCGTGCAGCACGTCCAGCGAGCGGATGCCGTGCGCGTACGAGGAGTTCAGGCCCGCGCGGGCGACGCTGTGGCCGGCCACCAGCCACAGCAGGACGATCGCGGAGGCGGCCGTGGCGGCGACCAGACCGTGGTTGAGCACCCGGTTGGTCCGCAGGTAGTGGCGGCGCTGGGCCCAGCCGAGGGCGGCGAGCGCGAGGACGCCGAGGGCGAGGGCGAACCAGGGATACGGAGTGGCGCTCTTGTAGTCGGAGCGCAGCCGCTGGTTCTCCTTGGTGTACAGGTCCTGGGCGGCCGGCAGCATCTCCCGCTGCATCTTCTCGTTCGCCGCCCGCAGATAGGCGCCGCCGACCGGGAAGCCCTGGCGGTTGTTGGCGCGGGCGCGTTCGATGAGGCCCTTGTACTCCGGGAGCAGGGTGTTGAGCTTGGTGATGGTGGCCGCGGAGGGGGAGCCGGGCTCGGCGTTGGCCGCGGCGGTCACCAGCTTGGCGGCGGCCGTCCGGATGTCCTTCTCGTACCGGAGGGTGGTCGCCGGGGGTTCCTGGCCGCCCGCCAGGAAGCCGCTGGAGGCCGCGGTGTTGGCGTCGGCGAGGGAGCGGTAGATGTCGGCGGCGCCGGCGCTGAGCGGCTGGCTGCGGTGCAGTACGTCGTCGGCGGCGCCCGCGCGGTCGGTCATCTGCCAGGCGGTGACGGCGCCGAAGGAGACGACGAGCAGGGCGAGGACGGCGCCGATGACGCGGAGCCGGCCGGGTTCGGTGGCGGCGGCGGCGCGCAGGCGGTCGGCGCCCTCGGCGAAGGCGGTGCGGCGGGGTGCGAGGGGCGTCGCCGGTGGGGCGACGCCGTGCTGCAGCTGTGTCACCTGACCTCCCCCTTGGCCATCCGTCGCGGCAAGTATCGCCGCGGGGGTGCTGTCCGCACAGGGCTTCACGCGATCTTGTTGCTGAGCTGTGCCGTTGTGGTGCCCCCCCGGTCTTGAATACGCGTCGTGAGGGTGTTCGGTTCCCGGGGGTGGGGTGGGCCGGGGGGAGGTTGCGCAGCCCGGCGCTTACGGCGTGCCGCTGCGCCCACCCGTGCCGCCCCTGGGGGTACCTCCCAGGGCGTTAAGGCTCTGGGGGAGGCACGACTGCCCGCAGCCGGGGCGGCTGCGGCGGTTATGGCGGCTGCCCGCGGCTGCGCCAGCTGTCGCGGCTGCTCAGCCGCGGCGGCTACGACAGGCGCGACAGCCGCGGTGGCGGCCTCGCGGTGGCTGGGCGCCGCCCGGTGGCTTCGCTGCCGCGGCTGGGTGGGCGGGCGCCCGGTGCTCGGGCGTCCGCAGCTGCGCAGGTACGACTCCTCGTCGGCTCAGCCGCGTTGCGGTCCCTCGTAGTACGCCCGTACCCGTGTCTGGGTCTCTCTCGGGGCGTTCTCGTGGTCCAGGCCCAGTAGTGCTGCTCCCAGGACCGGGCGGGCCGTGACCACCTGGGGGACCGCCTTCGGGGCCTTGGACGCCAGGAGGTCCCTTACCGCGTCGTCCAGTTGGGGGTGCCGGGCCGCCAGGATGCTGCCGCCCAGTACGACCGGCGTCTCCTCCTCCAGGAGGTCCAGCCGCCTCAGCGCCACCGTCGCCATCGTGACCACCTCCTCCGCCAACCGGTCCACGACCGCGCGGGCCACCGGGTCGCCCTCCTCGGCCGTCGTGAACAGCACCGGGGTCAGCTCGTGGCGCCGGGCGTGGGCTATGTGCCCCAGGTGCAGCGCCTCGATGAGCGCGTACATCGAGGCGAGGCCGAAGTGCGCCGGCAGCGTGCGTGCCAGGGCGGTGGGGCCGCCGCGGCCGTCCTCCGCGCGCGCCGCCCACCACAGGGCCTCCTCGGCCAGGCCCCAACCGCCGCCCCAGTCACCGGAGATGCGGCCGAGTGCGGGGAAGCGGGCGGTGCGTCCGTCGGGGCGCATGCCGACGCAGTTGATGCCGGCGCCGCAGACCACGGCGACGCCTCTCGGTTCGGCCACCCCGGCCCGGAGGATCGCGAACGTGTCGTTGCGCACCTCCACCGTCGTGCCCCACGCGCGCGCGTGCAGCGCGGCGGCCAGCTGTTCCTCCTCCACCGGCAGGTCGGCGTTGGCCAGGCAGGCCGAGACATGGGCGACCGAGGCGACCCCCGCCGCCGCGCAGGCCCGCTCGACGGTTTCCGCCAGGGCGTCCACCGCCGTCTCCACGCCCACGGCCGGCGGCCGGAACCCCCCGCCCCGCGCGGTGCCGAGGACCTCGCCGTCGGCGGCCACCACGGCGACGTCGGTCTTGCTGTTGCCCGCGTCGATGGCGAGGACACTTGCGGTCAGGCCCACGCGAGGTGCTCCCGGTTGTGCGCGATCAGTCGGTCGGTGAGGGCGTCGGCGTAGTCGTACTGGCCGATCAGGGGGTGGGAGAGCAGGGCGCGGAAGACGCGGTCCCGGCCGCCGCGCAGGGCGGCGTCCAGGGCCAGCTCCTCGTACGCCGTCACGTTCGCCATCAGCCCCGCGTACAGCGGGTCCACGGCCGGTACGGGCAGCGGGGTCGGTCCGTGCGGGCCGACGGCCGCCTGCACCTCGATCACCGCGTCGTCCGGAAGGAAGGACAGCGTGCCCTGGTTGTACGCGTTGACCACCTGGTACGGCGACCCGGACCCGCCGAGCAGCGCCGCCGCGAGGTCGACCGCGGCCTCCGAGTAGTAGGCGCCGCCCCGCCGGGCGAGCAGAGCGGGCTTCTCGTCGAGCTCCGGGTCGCCGTACATCTGAAGCAACTCCCGTTCCATCGCGGCGACTTCGACGGCGCGGGAAGGCTTCGTCTTCAGCTCCCGTACGACCTCGTCATGCGCGTAGTAGTAGCGCAGGTAGTACGACGGGACCACGCCGAGCCGGTCCACGAGGGCCCGGGGCAGGCGCAGATCGGCGGCGATCGCCTCGCCGTGCTCGGTGAGCAGCTTGGGCAGCACGTCCTCGCCCTCGGGGCCGCCCAGACGCACACCGGTCTCCCAGGTGAGATGGTTCAGGCCCACATGGTCCAGGTGCACATCGGCGGGTGTGACCCCGAGCAGGGCGGCGAACTTGCGCTGGAAGCCGATCGCCACGTTGCACAGCCCGACCGCCCGGTGGCCCTCCTTCAGCAGGGCGCGGGTGACGATGCCGACCGGGTTGGTGAAGTCGATGATCCAGGCCTTCGGGTTGCGGCGGCGCACTTGTTCGGCGATGTCCAGGACCACCGGCACGGTGCGCAGCGCCTTGGCGAGGCCGCCCGCGCCGGTCGTCTCCTGGCCGACACAGCCGCACTCCAGCGGCCAGGTCTCGTCCTGCTCCCGCGCGGCCTGGCCGCCGACGCGCAGCTGGAGCAGCACGGCGTCGGCCCCCTCGACCGCCTCGTCCAGGGCGCCGGTCGTGACGACCCGCCCGGGGTGCCCCTGCCTGGCGAGGATCCGCCGGGCCAGCCCGCCCACCAGCTCCAGGCGTTCGACGGCCGGGTCGAGGAGGACCAGCTCCTCGACCGGCAGCGTGTCCCTCAGCCGTGCGAATCCGTCGATGAGTTCAGGCGTGTAGGTCGACCCTCCGCCGACCACGGTGAGTTTCATGTGAGGCTGACTAACCCTTCACTCCGGTGAGCGTGACGCCCTCGACGAACGCCCGCTGGGCGAAGAAGAACACGAGGATCACGGGGGCCATGACCAGCACGGTCGCGGCCATGGTCAGGTTCCAGTCGGTGTGGTGCGCGCCCTTGAACGACTCCAGGCCGTAACTCAGCGTCCAGGCGCCCGGGTTCTCGGAGGCGTAGATCTGCGGGCCGAAGTAGTCGTTCCAGGCGTAGAAGAACTGGAAGAGCGCGACGGCGGCGATGCCCGGCCGGGCCATGGGCAGCACGACCTTCACCAGGGTGCGCAGGTCACCGCAGCCGTCGACCTTCGCGGCGTCCAGGTACTCGTTCGGGATGGTCATCAGGAACTGGCGCAGCAGGAAGATGGAGAACGCGTCACCGAACGCCATCGGGATGATCAGCGGCCACAGCGTGCCCGCCAGATCCAGCTGCTTCGCCCAGAACAGGTACATCGGGATGATGATCACCTGCGGCGGCAGCATCATCATCGCGATCACCAGCATGAGGGACAGATTCCGGCCCCGGAAGCGGAACTTGGCGAGCGCGTACGCCACCGGAACGGACGACACGACGGTCAGGACGGTGCCGAGGCCGGCGTAGACGAGGGTGTTCCTCCACCAGGTGAGGAAGCCGGGCGTGTCGAGCACGCTCTTGTAGTTGCCCCACTCCCAGGTGCGCGGGATCAGGTCGCGGCTGAGTGCCTGGGTGTCGCTCATCAGCGAGGTCAGGAGCACGAACACGAAGGGGAGCGTGAAGAAGAGGGCGGCGGCCACGCCGAGGGAGTGGACCGCGACCCACTCCAGGGCGGCCCTGCGGCGGGCGGTGCGCGCGGCCGGCGAGACGGGCGCCCGCACCCCCACCGGCTTGTCGAGTACTTGGGTCATGGTCAGTCACCTGCCAGGTTGAGGCCGCCCCGGCGCCGCATCAGGAACGCGGTGAACACCATGGACAGGGCGAACAGCACGAGCGCGACCACACAGGCGGAGCCGTAGTCGAAGCGCTGGAAGCCGAGGTTGTAGACGAGCTGGGGCAGGGTGAGCGTGGACTTCTCGGGGTAGCCAGGCTCGAACTGCGTCCCGGCGCCCTGGATGACACCGGAGGCGACCTTCCCGGCGATCAGGGGCTGTGTGTAGTACTGCATGGTCTGGATCACTCCGGTGACCACCGCGAACATCACGATGGGCGAGATGTTCGGCAGCGTCACGTACCGGAAGCGCTGCCAGGCCGACGCGCCGTCCAGTTCGGCCGCCTCGTACTGCTCCTGCGGCACGTCGAGCAGGGCGGCCATGAAGATGACCATCAGGTCGCCGATGCCCCACAGGGCGAGCAGGGTGAGGGCGGGCTTGGACCAGGAGGGGTCGTTGAACCAGCCCGGTGCCGGGATGCCGATCTTCTCGAGGATCGAGTTGACCGGGCCCGTACCCGGGTTGAGGAGGAAGGCGAACGCCATGGTGGCGGCGACGGGCGGGGCGAGGTAGGGCAGGTAGAACAGGGTGCGGAAGACGCCCGTCCCCGTCTTGATCTTCGTGATCAGCAGTCCGACGCCGAGCCCGAAGACGACCCGCAGGCTGACCATGACGACGACCAGCCACAGGGTGTTGCGCAACGCGGGCCAGAAGTAGGGGTAGTTCTCGAAGACGTACGTCCAGTTCTTCGTTCCGCTCCATGTCGGCGGCCGGAAGCCGTCGTAGTGCATGAACGAGAAGTAGACCGTCGAGATCAGCGGGTACGCGAAGAAGACCGCGAAGCCGATCAGCCAGGGCGACATGAAGGCGGCCGTGCGCAGTGCCCTCTTTCTGCGCTTCGCCACGAGGCCGGCCTTGCGGCGCTTCGACGCGAGAGTGATCGTGCTCATCGCTACTTCGCCTGCGCGATGTCTGTGTCGATCTGCTGGGCGGTCTTCCGCAGAGCGGCCTTCAGATCGGTGACCTTGCCGCTCTCGTAGTCGTATCCGAGCTGCTGGATCGTCGTGAGGTACACGCCGCCGTTGACCGATGCGGGCGTGGTGGTGGAGTTCGGGTTCGCGGCGATGTCCAGGAACGTCTTGAAGCGCGGGTCGTACTTCAGCTTCGGGGACTTCAGGGCCGCCAGGGTGGAGGGCACGTTGTGGATGGCGTTGGAGAAGTTCACCACCGCGTCCGTGTCGGTGGTCATGTACTTCACCAGCTCCCAGGCCGCGTTCTGCTTGGTGCTGGTGGCGGCGATACCGGCGATCGTGCCGGTGATGTAGCCCTTGCCGTACTGCGAGGCCTGGTCGTCGGGGACGGGCAGCGGGGCGACCCCGACGTCGAAGTTCGGCTTGGCGTCCAGGGCCATGCCCAGGCGCCACTCGCCGTCGAGCTGCATGGCGACCTGACCGGTGTGGAAGGGGTGCTTGGGCCCCCATTCGTCACCGAGCTTCGAGCGGTACCTCTCCAGTTTCCGGTAGCCGCCGAGTTCGTCGACCAGCTTCTTCTGGAGCGTGAAGCCGGCGGTGAAGGCGGGGTCCTCGGCGAGGTTCGACTTGCCGTTCTTGTCGAAGTAGGTGGGGGAGAACTGCGCGAAGTAGTGCTCGGTCGTGGTCTCCCAGCCGTGGTAGTCCGGCATGAACCCGAGCTGCTTGTAGCCGTCCCCGTCGGGGAGGGTCAGCTTCCTGGCGTCGGTCTCGAATTCGGACCACGTCTTCGGCGGGGCGGTGATGCCCGCCTTCTTGAAGGCGGTCTTGTTGTAGTAGAGCCCGTACGCATCGCCCAGCAGCGGCACCGTGCAGCGGTTGCCGTCGAACTGGGTGTACTCGTTCATCGCCTTCGGGAACGTCGTGGCCGGGTCGATGCCGGCCTTCTTGAAGAACGGGTTGAGGTCGACCAGGGCGCCGGAGGAGCAGAACTTGCCGACGTTGTTCGTGGTGAAGGACGAGATGACGTCGGGGGCCTTGTCGCCGCCGGTGCGCAGCGCCTGGTTGATCTTGTCGTCGGTCATGTTGGCGACGACGTTGACGTGGATGTTGGGGTGCGCCTTCTCGAAGCCGGCGATCAGCGCGTTCACGGCCTTGGTCTCGTTCGGCGCGCTCCAGGCGTGCCAGAAGTTGATGGTGGTCTGCTTGGACGCGTCGTCACTCGCGCCGGAGGAGGACTGGCCGGTACAGGCGGTGGTGAGGAGAGCGACCGAGGCGGTCAGGGCAAAGGCGACTTTTCGGACTGTTTCGGGCATGACGGGGTCTCCCTGGGACGGGCGGGGGCGTGGTTCGACCGGAGCGGGTGCCGGGGCGGGGTGGAACCGGGGTGGGGACCCGGGGACTCAGCGCGAGGTGTCGAAGACCTCGTCGCGGGTGGTGGCTAGGGCGCTCTCCAGCGCCCCGCGCAGCACGGGGTGTTCACGTACGTCGCCGACGACGAGGCGTGGCCGGGATGCGGCCAGCTCCTCCAGTTCGGCCTGGAGCAGGCCCCGCAGCGGCTCGCCCCCGGCGGTGAGGGAGGCGCCGCTGAGGACGACGAGTTCGGGGTCGAGCACGGAGACGAGCGAGGCCAGACCGGTGGCCAGCCGGGTCGCGTACGTCTGAAGGAGCCGCCGGTGGGGGCCGGTGGCGCTGTCGGCGGCCCGGGCGACGAGGGTGGCGGCGACCTCGGCGTACGGGCCGGTCGGCAGGTCCTCGATGCCCAGTTCGCGGGCGAGCTTGGGGATGGACTGGGAGCCGGCCAGTTCCTGGTAGCCGCCGCTGTTGGCCTTGGTGACCTGGCGGACCAGCGGGGCGCCGGGCACCGGCAGGAAGCCGACCTCGCCGGCGCCGCCGGTCCAGCCGCGGTGCAGCCGGCCGCCGAGGACCAGGGCGGCGCCGAGACCGCCCTCGTTCCACAGCAGCACGAAGTCGTCGTGGCCCCTGGCCGCGCCCAGGCGCTGCTCGGCGAGGGCGACGAGGTTGACGTCGTTCTCGTACTCGACCGGCATCGGCAGGGCGGCGGCGAGTTCCTCCAGCAGCGTGGGGGAGTGCCAGCCGGGCAGGTGGGAGGCGTAGCGCAGGCGGCCGGTGTTGGGGTCGAAGGCGCCCGGGGTGCCAATGACCACCCGGTGCACGTCGGAGGCGGCGAGCCCGGCGGCCTTCACGGCGCCGTCGAGGGCGTCGGTGACCTGCCGCACGACGGGTTGCGCCGCGCGGCGGCCGGGGGTGGGCAGCTCGTACTCGCCGACCGTCCGGCCCGTGATGTCGGCGACGGCGGCGAGGATGCGCTCGGGGGTGACGTCGAGGCCGGCGACATGGGCGGCGGCCGGGTTGACGACGTACAGCTGGGCGCTGGGGCCCGGGCGGCCCTCGCTGGTGCCGGTCATCAGGACGAGTCCGGCGGCCTCGAGGCGGGCCAGCAGCTGGGAGGCGGTGGGCTTCGACAGGCCGGTGAGCTTGCCGATGCGGGTGCGGCTGAGCGGGCCGTGCTCCAGGAGCAGGTCCAGTGCGGCGCGGTCGTTCATGGCGCGCAGCACCCGGGGGGTGCCCGGTGTACCGGCGGATCCTGCCATGCGTGTCGCCACCTGCCTTTCGACGGACCAGCTTCTCAGTGAGGGCGCGGGGAAGTCCACCGAGCGATCGTTTCCGGTCACTGTTAGGAAAGTTTCCTATTGGTGAGAGGACGGTAGGCGCCGTGTCCCGGAGGCGTCAATACCCCACGGAAAAGGGCGCCCGGAGATTTCCGGGCGCCCTGGGGCGGGTCGTACGAGCCGTCGGCCGTGCTACTTGGCCGCCGGGCGCGGTGGCGGGATCGGTGAGGCGGCCTCCGACTGCGGGGACTCGGGGTTCGCGTGGGCCGACGGGGGTGCCACCGGGACCGCGGCGTCGGCGGCTTCCTCCCCCGTGAGGGTGGTGGGCAGGCCGCCCACGATGCGGATGTCCGCCTCGTCGAAGGCCCGCTTGACGCGCCAGCGCAGCTCCCGCTCCACCGCCAGGGCCTTGCCCGGCATGGTCTTCGCCGAGAGACGGATCACCATGGAGTCGATCAGCACGCTGTCCAGTCCGAGCACCTCGACCGGGCCCCAGAGGATCTCGTTCCAGGGCTCCTCCTTGCTCATCCGCTCGGCCACCGCGTCCAGGACCCCCTTCACCCGGTCCAGGTTCTCGCTCGCGCGGACGGTGACGTCCACCCCGGCCGTCGCCCAGCCCTGCGAGAGGTTGCCGATGCGCTTGACCTCGCCGTTGCGGACGTACCAGATCTCGCCGTCGGCACCGCGCAGCTTCGTCACGCGCAGGCCGACCTCGATCACCTCGCCCGAGGCCACACCCGCGTCGATGGTGTCGCCGACGCCGTACTGGTCCTCGAGGATCATGAACACGCCGGACAGGAAGTCCGTGACCAGGTTGCGGGCGCCGAAACCGACCGCCACACCCGCGACACCCGCAGAGGCCAGCAGCGGGGCCAGGTTGATCTGGAAGGTCGCCAGCACCATCAGCGCCGCGGTACCGAGGATCAGGAAGCTCGCCACCGAGCGCAGCACCGATCCGATGGCCGCCGCGCGCTGCCGGCGGCGCTCGGCGTTGACCAGCAGGCCGCCCAGCGAGGTGCCGTTCGCCGTCGCCTCGGTGGTGCGGTTCATGCGCTCGATGAGCTGGGTGATCGCGCGCCGTACCGCCACTCTGAGCACTGCCGCGATGACCAGGATCAGGATGACCCTGAGGCCTATCGCGAGCCAGGTCGACCAGTTCTGCTCGACCCAGCTCGCGGCGTGGTTCGCGCTCTCCTGGGCGTCCTGGAGCGTGGGAACCGCCGGGGCCGTCGACTCCGTGGGGGACGGAGCCGGTGTGGCTCCGGCGGCCAGTAGGGCGGGCAGGGACACGGCGGGTACCTCCTGTGCGTCTGCCTCCGGCGGGGGCGGTCAAGGTCGTCGAGGTCACGGAAAGGTCACCGGACGGCAGGAGCACCACACTAACGGGGCATCGTGTGGGGATCATGACGATGTCCCGTGGAGAGACCGTGTCACCTGGGGGTTCACCAGGTGAAGCAGGGGGCGCGCGGCCGGTGGCGCACCGGGTGTGGTCGAAAACACTCCCAGCCCGTTACCGGGACATGGTGGCGCTTCCACCAGGCATGAGGGGAGACTGGCTCTCAGATCGTCCCGGCGCGAGCCACGCGCCGCCGGCGTACAAGGAGGGCATCCGTGCCGCACGTCCTGGTCCTCAACGCGTCGTACGAGCCACTCGGCGTCGTACCGCTCCGCCGCGCGCTCGTCCTCGTCCTCGAGAACAAGGCCGTCTGCCTCGAGGAGTCCGGCGCCTACCTGCACAGCGCGACCGTCACTGTCCCCGCACCCAGCGTGGTCCGGCTGAAGCGATTCGTACGGGTTCCCTACCGGGGGCCCGTTCCTCTCACCCGTCGCGCGCTCTTCGCCCGCGACGGCGGCCGGTGCATGTACTGCGGTGGCGTCGCAACCAGCGTCGACCACGTCATCCCGCGCAGCCGCGGTGGTCAGCACGTCTGGGACAACGTGGTGGCATCCTGCCGCCGCTGCAACCACGTCAAGGCCGACCGCCACCTCGTCGAGCTGGGCTGGCGGCTGCGCCACAAACCCGCCCCGCCCACCGGCCTGGCCTGGCGCATCATCGGCACCGGCCATAGGGACCCGCGCTGGCTGCCATACCTGCAGCCGTACGGCGCGGACGACGCCTTGGCCCGGATCGACGGCATTTCAGCCTGAGGATCCGGGCCTTCGTGTTCCCGGGGGCGACCCGCGGCGGCATGCCGTCGACCGCCCCCGGGCTGTCCTGCCCTACGGCTCCCCGAGGCCCAGGAGAGCGGTGTACGCGCCCTCCGCGGCACGTCCCTGGGGGACGCCGGCCGGGGTGTGGGCGAGGAAGGACTCGGTGGTGCCGGAGTGCAGGATCCGGCCGGCCTCCAGAACGGTGACGTGGTCGGCCTCCTCGGCGAGGTCCGCGACGTCGTGCGTGGACATGAGCACGCGCACGTCCTCCCTCAGACCGGCCAGGATGTCCCGGAAGACCCGGCGCTGACGCGGGTCCATGCCGGCCGTCGGCTCGTCCAGCAGGAGCACCCTGGCGTCGTGCACCAGGGCCGCCGCCACCCCCACCCTGCGCAGCTGGCCGCCGGAGAGGCGGGTGGTGCGCTCGTCGGCCTTGTCGGACAGCTCCACGCGCTGCAGCGCCCGGCGCGCCTGCGACCAGGCGTCGCCGCGGTTCATCCCCTTGAGCCAGCCGATGTAGGCGACGTACTCCCGTGCCGTCAGGGAGGCGAGCGGGGTGATGGTCTGCGGCATCCAGGCGACGGCCTTGCGGAACTCCTTGCTGCCGGCGCGCAGCCGGCCGAAGGAGACCGAGCCCGACTCCGGGACGACGACGGAGGCGGACATCTTCAGCAGCGTCGACTTCCCCGCGCCGTTGGGACCGAGCAGGATGGTCAGGCCGCCGGGCAGTTCGTAGCTGAAGTCGCTGAGCACGGGCCTCTTGCGCCGCCCGTAGGAGTAGGTGCAGTCGGCGAGTACCAGGGTCATGGCTGATTCCTAGGGGAGCGGAGCTGGGCGGCGATGCCGGCGGCGAGGGCCAGGACGGCGGCGATCGCGGCGTGCGGAGCGCCGAGCGGTTCCGGGACGATCGCCCAGAGGTACGGGTCCGTGAAGGTGCGGAAGCCCACCAGGACGACGGCCATGACCCAGGCGACGGGCACCATGACGGCGGGCGTGCCGACCAGGGCGTGGAAGCAGAGCATCAGACCGGTGAGGAAGGCGGTGTTGCGGCCCACGGCCCAGGCGGCGGAGGAGCCCGTGAGGGCGCCGATCGCGAAGCCGACGAGCAACGAGGCCGCGACGACCGAAAGGATCAGCAGGGTGTCCAGCCGTCGTACCGGCCGGATCCCCGAGCCCTCCGGCGCCGGGAGCCGGGAGTCCAGGCAGCGTGCCACCGCGGCGACCGGCACGATCGCGACGAAGGTCATCACCTGGGTCTGGGTGCCGCCCGACAGGCTGATCGACGGCAGTAGGGCCGTCGTGTCCTGGAAGACGAGCGTCAGTGCGGCCAGTCCGGCGAGGCTCCCGGGAAGCACCACGTGGGCCTGGCGCGCCTTGAGCCACCAGATCATGCGGCCCCTCCGTTCTCGGCCTTCGCGCACGCCGCGGTCAGCTGCTGGCGGTACCAGCGGGTCTGCTCCGGCCCGGGCTTGCCGAGCACGGCACGCACCTGCCGCTGGAGCGCGGAGCGCTGCTCGGTGCCGTAGAACGGGTCCTGCGCCAGGAGCTTCTCGAGCGTCTTCGACTCACCGGTCCGCTCGGCCGCCCATCCGACCACGACTCGGGTGGTGGCGAGGTCGGGCCGGCGGCAGGGGAAGGCGATCGCGCTGCGCACGATCTGGTAGCGGACGGTTCCGCGCTTGGCGCCCTTCGTCAGCCCCACCCGCCAGGTGCTCCCGGCGGAGACCGGGTGGTCGGGTCCGTCGGCGAGCGTGTCGGTGACCAGCTTCGGAGGGGTCCGCGTGATGCCCGCGGCGGCCAGGTCCTCGAGGGCGCTCGCCACGTCGGTGTGCACGGCGTCCAGGTCGTCCGCCGTCACCTCCGGCATGCAGACCTGTGGCGCCGTGCCCGTGCACGACATGGCGACCTCACCCTTGGCCAAGGGGGGCACGGGGCCCCAGTCCCGGGTGATGGAGAAGGCGCTCACCGCACAGGCGCCCGCGAGACAGACGGCGAGTGCCCCGCGCAGCGCGGGCCGGCGCAGCGCGGACCAGGACGACCACAGGAGCGCGACCGCCAGGGCCAGACCGCAGGTCGGCAGGGACTGGGCGAGCATGGATGTCCAGGTCGCGGCTTCGCCGAAGCCCAGGGTCGCGGGGTACTGGCCGCTGATCTGGCGCCACCAGAACGTGTCGAGGGTGACCGACGTCGCCACCAGCAGCCAGACCGCCACGGCCAGGACGGGAGCCGCGAAGACGGGCTTCGTCCGCAGTCCCACGGCGAAGCCGATCACCGAGTGCGCGACGCACACGAGCATGGCCATCAGCAGCGGCCGCAGGCTCACGAGGGTGGGCGTCGCACCTTCCTGGGCGAAGGCCATGACCACCGGAAGGAGCAGCAGCAGCCAGGCCACGGCGATCACGGGCCCGAGCGCATCGGCGGCTATCCGGTAGCGGGAGCGGGCCGGGGCGAGCTGCCAGACGGCGCCCTGAGTCAGACGCCCGCTCTCCCAGGCGCCCAGGGCGGCGGCCAGGGCGTAGGCGAACGGGTACATGGACGCCAGCGGGTAGGCGACCAGGGTCGGGGCGTAGGCGTAGCTCGACGCGGAGATCGGGCCGGCGGTGACCTCGTAGTAGTAGAAGAGGGCCAGCGCGATCGCGACGGGGGAGGCCCACAAGGCGCTGCTGGCGCGCAGCCGCGTGCGAAGTCTCACGGATGTCCTTGGGTGGGGGGGCGGGGGAGGGGCGCTCCCCGGGTGGTGCCCGGTGAACGCCCCTCCCCTCCTCGGGTGGTCGGCCGTTCAGTCCGCCTGGGTGGTGTCGACGTAGACGGTGCTGACGTTGAGCAGACAGCAGGAGCCGCCCTGGGCGATCTTGTCCGCCTCGAAGTAGAAGTCACCCGACGGCAGGCCGGTCCACTCGCCGTTGCTGGTGTAGCCCGAGCCCTTGAAGCAGTTGGTGAACGTCTTGCTGCCGTAGCTCGGGTCGGTCTGCAGCGGCTTGTCCTGCCACATCTTGACGACGACCGAGTCCTGGGTGCCGTACTGGGCGAAGCAGTTGGTGAACTGGACCTGCGAGTAGCTCTCGTCCGCCCAGCGGCGGGACTCGTTGCCGTCGGTCCAGCTGCTGATGTAGCTGGTCCAGTTGGCGGCGGCCGAGGGCGCGTTGATCAGGCCGAGGGAAGCCACGGCGGCGGCGGCCAGAGCCGCCCGGCGTATGGTGGTCACGGAACGCATGTCTGTTAGTCCTCACCAGGTTGCGGATCATGTGCTCAGGAGGCGGATGTGTGCCTCCTGGCCCCTTCGGACCGGGCAGGGTCCGGAGGGGCCCTTAAAGATCACTTAACTTCTTCACCTTGTCAACAACGTTTGTTTTCCTGGCCTTTACCTTGTTGTGGGGTGTCGGCGACCCGGGGAGACGGCGCGGCAGTACGTTTTGTGACCAGACCCACGTTGTCCGTCCTCGCACGTCTGCGCACGCGCCCACTGGGTAGGGCTGCACTCACCCGCAGAACGTCGCACGACGACAAGGAGGCCCCCGTGGCCGCACCCGCACCGGCACACCATCCGCTCCCCACCCTGTCCAAACGCGTCGCATGCTCCGCCGACCCCCGGGCCCCGATCGGCGTCCTCAGCGCGGAGGGCGCCCGCACCCATGCGCCGCTGACGAGTGAGCCGCCCCTGCCCGACGCCGAGCCCCTCACCAGCGAACCCCCGCTCGCCGACGTCGCCCCCCTGACAAGTGAGCCTCTGGCCGCCGGCCCGGACCCCATGGGGTACTAGATGACACCGGCGGACCCCGCGCGCGACGACACGCCCCTGGCCCGGCTCGCCGCGCTGCACGGCGTCGCCACCTCCTACCGCCCCTCGCCGGACCGTACGGTCACGGCCTCGGACACCGCGGTCACCGCCGCCCTCGCCGCGCTCGGCGTGGACGCGAGCACCGCGGACGCCGTACGCGACGCACTGGCCGCCCGCGAAAGCGAGCTGCGGGAACGGCTGCTGCCCCCGACCGTGGTCGGCTGGGGCGGCGAGCCGCCCGCCGCGCTCGCCGCCCTCCCGGACGGCACCCGGCTACGCGTCGAGACCGAACAGGGCGGGACGCGCCCCTCTGCCGACGGCCTCCCGCCCGGCGTCCACACCCTCCACGTCACCGCCCCCGACGGCCGCACGGCCGAGGCCCACCTCATCGCCGCCCCCGCCCGGCTGCCCGCGCCGCCGGGACGCGCCTACGGACTGCTCGTCCAGCTCTACTCTCTTCTCTCCCGCCGCTCCTGGGGCATGGGCGACCTCGGCGACCTGGCCGAGCTCACCGCCTGGGCCGGACGTGCGCTCGGCGCGGGCTTCGTACAGGTCAACCCGTTGCACGCGGCCGTACCCGGCGCTCCCACCGACCCGTCCCCCTACCGCCCCTCCTCCCGCCGCTATCCGGACCCCGTGCACCTGCGCGTCGAGGACATCCCCGAGTTCCCCTACGCCGAGGACCGCTCCCGCATCCGGGCGCTGCTGGAGCGCGCCGCGCGGCTGCGTGAATCCGTCCTCGACAAGGGCGAGTTGATCGACCGCGACGCCGTGTGGGAGCTCAAACGCGAGGCGCTGGAGCTCGTGCACGCCGTCCCCCTCGGACCCGGACGGCGCGCCGCCTACGCCGACTTCCTCGCCGAGCAGGGCCAGGAACTGGAGGACCACGCCACCTGGTACGCGCTCGCCGAGCTCTACGGCCCCGACTGGCACACCTGGCCCAGCCGGCTGCGCGACCCCCGCTCGGCCGCGACCGGCCGCGCCCGCGCCGAGCTGATGGACCGCGTCGACTTCCACAGCCGGCTCGCCTGGCTCACCGACGCCCAGCTCGCCACCGCCCAGCGCACCGCCCGCGACGCCGGAATGCCGATCGGGCTGATCCACGACCTCGCGGTCGGCGTGCATCCGGGCGGTGCCGACGCCTGGGCCCAGCAGGAGTTCCTGGCGTCCGGGATGTCGGTGGGCGCCCCACCGGACGCCTTCAACCCGCGCGGCCAGGACTGGGGCCTGCCGCCCTGGCGCCCCGACCGGCTCGCCGCCTCCGGCTACGCCCCCTACCGCCGGCTGCTGCGCGCCCTGCTGCGGCATGCGGGGGCCCTGCGCATCGACCACGTCATGGGCCTGTTCCGGCTGTGGTGGGTGCCGCAGGGGCAGCCGCCCACGGAGGGCACCTACGTCCGCTACGACGCCGAGGCCATGCTCGCCGTCCTGGTGCTGGAGGCCTCGCGCGCCGGGGCCCTGGTCATCGGCGAGGACCTCGGGACGGTGGAGCCCGGGGTGCGTGAGGCGCTGCAGGAGCGCGGGGTGCTCGGCACGTCCGTCCTGTGGTTCGAACGGGACTGGGAGGGCAACGGGCAGCCGCTGCCGCCCGAACGCTGGCGCGCCGACTGCCTGGCCACCGCCACCACCCACGACCTGCCGCCCACCGCCGCCCGGCTCAGCGGAGAGCACGTCGAACTGCGCGACCGGCTCGGCCTGCTCTCCCGGCCCCTGGCCGAGGAGCGCGCCGAGGCCGCCGCCGAGACCGGCCAGTGGCTCGCCCTGCTGTCGCGGCTCGGCCTGCTCGAAGGGGGCAGCGGCGGGAACTCGGCGGTGTCGGAGGAGAGGGAGATCCAGGCCGTCCACCGCTTCCTGCTGCGCACCCCCGCCCGGCTGATCGGCGTCTGGCTGCCCGACGCGGTGGGCGACCGCCGTCCGCAGAACCTGCCGGGCACCTGGGACCAGTACCCGAACTGGCGCCTGCCGATCGCGGACGCGCAGGGGCGCCCGGTGACGCTGGATGACCTGGCGGCGTCGCCGCGGCTGTACGCGCTGATGGACGTGGTACGGGGCCGGTAGGCGCGGTAAGGCATCCCGGGCGGCCGCGGTAAGGCACCCCGGGCGGCCCCCTTACGGCACCCCGGCGGCCCCGGTACGGCACCCCGGGCGCGCGGGCCGTTCGGGCGTTCGCTACTTTTGCACCGTGGACAAGAAGAACGCCCTTCGCGCCGGCGCCCTGGCCGCCGGTACGACGCTGATGATGCTGCTCATGTCGTCCCCCGCGCTCGCGCTGACGCGCGACGACGGCGACGACCCCGGCAAGGGCCTGAGCGTGGCCGACACGCTGGGGCTGTTCGTGGCGGCGCCCATCGTGCTGTTCCTGGTCATCGCGGGTCTGGTCATGATGACCGACAAGACCCGCAAGGAGACCAAGCAGGGCTGACGCCCACACGGTCGTAATTTCCGCCGAGGGAGTCCGCGCACCGGGCGGGTGCGTGGGCTCCCTCGGCGTGTTTCCAGGCCCGCGGCGTGTCCGTAGGCCCGCGGCTCCGCTGGCCTGCCGTTCTCCACGCCTTCGGGTCTACGGATGCGGTGCGGTGAGGTAGCGCCGCAGCGTAGGGGCCAGCCAGGCCACCACCTCCTCGCGGGCCAGGGCGACGGCCGGCGGGATCTTCAGGACGTACCGGGCGAACGCCATCCCGATGACCTGCGAGGCGGCGAGCCCGGCCCGGGTGGGCGCCTGCTCGGGGTCGGGACAGGTCTGCCGCGCTACCGGCAGCAACTGGTCCCGGAAGATCTCCTGGAGCCGCCGGGCCCCCGCCGGGTTGGTGACGCCGACGCGCAGCAGCGCGGTGAGCGCGTCGTAGTTCTCCTCCCAGAGCGTGAGGAAGTGGTTCGCCAGCACCACGCCCACATCGTGGCGGGGCACTCCCCCCAGGTCGGGCAGGCGCAGATCGACGTCGAGGACCGCGTCGAAGAGGCCCTCCTTGGAGCCGTAGTAGCGCATCACCATGGACGGGTCGATCCGCGCGTCCCGGGCGATCGCGCGGATGGTGGTGCGCTCGTAGCCGTCGGAGGCGAAGCGCTCCCGGGCGGCGGTGAGGATCGCGCCGCGGGTGGCGTCGGAGCGGCGGGGCGGGGGCTTCTCGGGCATGCCAACAAACGTAGGCCAACAACTGTTGACCGTCCAGTGATGGTCAACATATGTTGGCAAACGAGCGTTGGCCCACACGCGTTGGCATCAGGAGGCAGCCATGGCACAGACGCCCCGCACCACCGTCACCACCGCTCCCGGCGGCGGCGACGGCGAGGCCACCCCCACCGGCGTCCTCGTCGTCGGCTCCGGCCCCACGGGTCTCCTCCTCGCCGGTGACCTCGCCACCGCCGGCGTCCCCGTCACCCTCGTCGAGAGGCGCCCCCACAAGATCAGCAACCTCTCCCGCGCCTTCGTCCTGCACGCCCGCACCCTGGAGCAACTCGACGCCCGCGACCTCGCCGACGACCTCGAGGCCAAGGGACAGCCGCTCTCCGACATCCGGCTCTTCGGCGGGCTCTCCATCCGGCTCGACACCCTCCCCTCCCGCTTCCGCCACCTGCTCGTCCTGCCGCAGTACGAGGTGGAGAAGGCGCTGGAGCGGCGCGCGGCCGAGGCCGGGGTGCGGTTCCTGTACGAGACCGAGGTCACCGGCGTCGACCAGGACGCCGACGGTGTGACGCTGCACGTCCGCCGCCCCGACGGCGAGCCCGGCGAACTGCGCGCCGCCTACGCCGTGGGGGCCGACGGCATCCACAGCGCCGTACGCGCCTCGATCGGCCTGCCCTTCCCCGGCAAGTCCGTCATTCGTTCCGTCGTCCTCGCCGACGTCCTCCTCGACGAGCGGCCCGAGCACATCCTGACCGCCAACGCCGTCGGTGACGCCTTCGCCTTCATCGCGCCCTTCGGAGACGGCTACCACCGGATCATCGCCTGGCAGCGCGGCCGCGACGTCCCCGACGACGCGCCGCTCGACCTCGACGAGGTCCGCGAAACCGTCCGCCTCGCGCTCGGCCGCGACTACGGCATGCGCGACGCGCGCTGGATGTCCCGCTTCCACAGCGACGAGCGCCAGGCGCCCGCCTACCGCGTCGGCCGTGTGTTCCTCGCCGGGGACGCGGCACATGTGCACACCCCGGCCGGCGGGCAGGGCATGAACACCGGCCTCCAGGACGCCGCGAACCTCTCCTGGAAGCTCGCCGCCGTTCTGCGCGGCCACGCCGACCCCGCCCTCCTGGACACCTATCAGTCCGAGCGGCACCCCGTCGGCAGGTCGGTGCTGCGCAGCAGCGGCGGCATCGTGCGCCTCGCCATGGCCAAGCGCCCCTGGACCCTCGCGCTGCGCACCGTGCTCGCCGCCGCCGTCACCCATGTCGGCCCCCTCCGGCGGCGCGTCACGGGCCAGGTCACCGGCATCGGCTACGCCTACGCCGCTCCCCGCGGGGCTCACCCCCTGACCGGCAGGCGCATCCCGGACGTGGCCCTCACCGGCGGCCGGCTCTACGAGGCCCTGCGCGGCGGCCGGTTCGTGCTGATCACCCCGGGCCCGTACGACGCGGACGGCCGCAAGGACCGGCTGGCCGTGGAGCACTGGGCGGGCGGACGGCGCACGACCGTGCTGGTACGGCCGGACGGCTATGTCGCCTGGGCCGCCGAGGCGCCCGACGCCGCGCAGGTCGAGGCCGCGCTGGTCAGCTGGACGGGCCGGGGATGACCGTACCGGCGAGCGAAGAGGCGTGACCGACCGGCCACCGCGGCCACTGAGAACCCGGCCACTGAAAAAAGGGGCGCCCGGCACGAGCCGGGCGCCCCTCCCGCCTGCGATCAGGCCGCGGCCGCGTCCGCCGCCTGGGCCTTCAGTGCCCGTTCGATGCCCGCGCGGGCCTCCGAGACCAGGCGCCGCAGTGCCGGGGGCGGTTCGGCGGAGGCCAGCCAGGTGTCGGTCTTCGCCAGCGTGTCCTCAAACACCTGGATCGACGGGTAGAGACCGACCACGATCTGCTGGGCCATCTCGTGCGAACGCGAGTCCCAGATGTCCCTGACCACCTCGAAGTACTTCTCCGCGTACGGGGCGAGCAGCTCCCGCTGGTCGGTGTCGACGAAGCCGGCGATCACCGCCTCCTGCACGGCGTTCGGCAGCTTGTCGGACTCCACGACCGACGCCCACGCCTCCGCCTTGGCCTCCGCGGTCGGGCGGGCGGCCCGCGCGGTGGCCGCGTGCCGCTCACCGGCCGCGGTCTTGTCGCGCTCCAGCTCGCCCGCGATCTCCGCCTCGTCGAAGCGGCCCACCGCGGCGAGCCGCTCCACGAACGCCCAGCGCAGCTCGGTGTCCACGACCAGGCCCTCCACCGACTGCGAACCGTCGAGCAGCGCCTCCAGCAGGTCCAGCTGCTCCGGGGTGCGGGCGGTCGCCGCGAAGGCGCGCGCCCAGGCGAGCTGGTGATCGCTGCCCGGCTCGGCGGCGCGCAGATGGGCGAGGGTCGCGTCCGTCCACCGGGTCAGCAGCGCCTCGCGCGCGGACGGGTCGGCGTACAGGTCGATCGCCAGCTTCACCTGGCGGTGCAGCGACTGCACGACACCGATGTCGGACTCCTTGGCGATGCCGGACAGGACGAGCGAGAGGTAGTCGCGGGTAGCCAGCTCCGCGTCCCGGGTCATGTCCCAGGCCGAGGCCCAGCACAGGGCGCGCGGCAGCGACGACTCGAAGTCGCCCAGGTGCTCGGTGACGAAGGCCAGCGACTTCTCGTCCAGGCGGACCTTGGCGTAGGACAGGTCGTCGTCGTTGAGCAGGATGACGTCCGGGCGGCGCCGGCCGGACAGCTGCGGCACGGCGGTCAGCTCGCCGTCGATGTCCACCTCGATCCGGCCGTCCTCGTCGCGCAGCAGCTTGCCGCTGTCCTCGTCGAGGCCGTACAGGCCGATGGCGATGCGGTGGGGACGCAGGATCGGCTCGCCCTTGGCGCCGGCGGGCAGGGCGGGGGCCTCCTGGCGGATCGCGAAGGACGTGATGACGCCGTGCTCGTCCGTCTCGATCTCGGGCCGCAGGATGTTGATACCCGCGGTCTCCAGCCACTTCTTGGACCACGTCTTCAGGTCCCGGCCGGAGGTCTCCTCCAGGGCGCCCAGCAGGTCCGACAGGCGCGTGTTGCCGTAGGCGTGGCGCTTGAAGTACGCCTGCACGCCGCGGAAGAACTCGTCCATGCCGACGTACGCGACGAGCTGCTTGAGGACGCTCGCGCCCTTGGCGTACGTGATGCCGTCGAAGTTGACCAGGACGTCGTCCAGGTCGCGGATCTCGGCCATGATCGGGTGCGTGGAGGGCAGCTGGTCCTGCCGGTACGCCCACGTCTTCATCTGGTTGGCGAACGTGGTCCAGGAGTGCGGCCACTTCGACTCGGGGTGCAGCGCCTGGCAGGCGGCCTCGGCGTAGGTGGCGAACGACTCGTTCAGCCACAGGTCGTTCCACCACTCCATGGTCACCAGGTCGCCGAACCACATGTGGGCCAGCTCGTGCAGGATCGTGGCGGCCCGGGCCTCGTACGCCGCGTCCGTGACCTTCGAGCGGAACACGTACTGGTCACGCAGGGTGACCGCGCCCGCGTTCTCCATCGCGCCCGCGTTGAACTCCGGCACGAAGAGCTGGTCGTACTTCTTGAACGGGTACGCGTAGTCGAACTTCTCCTGGAACCACTCGAAGCCCTGCCGGGTCACCTCGAAGATCGCGTCGGAGTCGAGGTACTCGGCGAGGGAGGGCCGGCAGTAGATGCCGAGGGGGACGCTCTGGCCGTCCTTCTCGTACACGCTGTGCACGGAGTGGTACGGGCCGACGATCAGCGCCGTGACGTACGTCGAGATCCGCGGCGTCGGCTCGAAGACCCAGACGTCGTCCTTGGGCTCGGGGGTGGGCGAGTTGGAAATGACGGTCCAGCCGCTGGGTGCCTTCACGGTGAACTGGAAGGTGGCCTTCAGGTCCGGCTGCTCGAAGGAGGCGAACACCCGCCGGGCGTCGGGCACCTCGAACTGGGTGTAGAGGTAGGCCTGGTTGTCGACGGGGTCGACGAAACGGTGCAGGCCCTCGCCGGTGTTGGTGTAGGCGCAGTCGGCGACGACGCGGAGGATGTTGGGGCCCTCAAGGAGCCCCGGCAGGGCGATCCGCGAGTCCTTGAAGACGTCGGCGGGGTCCAGGGCGTCGCCGTTGAGGGTGACCTCATGGACGGTCGGGGCCACCAGGTCGATGAAGGACTCCGCGCCGTTCTCGGCGGAGTCGAAGCGCACCGTGGTCACGGACCGGTAGGTGCCGCCCTCCTGCGCGCCGGAGAGGTCGAGATCGATCTCGTACGAGTCAACGGTGAGCAGCTTCGCCCGCTGCTGCGCCTCTTCGCGAGTCAGGTTTGTGCCAGGCACGCGGTCATCTCCTCGTGATGTGTCGGTTCCGTCATCCTTCCACGTCACCGCCGTGCGAAGCGATGACCGGACGCACAGCGAGGGGCGCGCACCGGCAGCGGTGCGCGCCCCATCTCGGCGTGAGGGTTTTCCCTACTTCTTCAGCTCCGCCGCCACCAGCTCCGCGATCTGCACGGCGTTCAGCGCGGCGCCCTTGCGGAGGTTGTCGTTGGACACGAACAGGGCCAGGCCGTTCTCCACCGTCTCGTCGCGGCGGATGCGGCCCACGTACGACGGGTCCTTGCCGGCCGCCTGCAGCGGGGTCGGGATGTCGGAGAGGGCCACGCCCGGCGCGCCGGCCAGCAGCTCCGTCGCGCGCTCCACCGACAGCGGACGCGTGAAGCGGGCGTTGACCTGGAGGGAGTGGCCGGAGAACACCGGGACGCGCACGCAGGTGCCGGAGACCTTCAGCTCGGGGATCTCCAGGATCTTGCGGGACTCGTTGCGGAGCTTCTGCTCCTCGTCGGTCTCGTTCAGGCCGTCGTCGACGAGGTTGCCGGCGAAGGGGATGACGTTGAAGGCGATCGGGCGCTTGTAGACCTGCGGCTCGGGGAAGTCGACCGCCTCACCGTCGTGGGTCAGCTTGTCGGCCTCGGCGACCACCTTCTGCACCTGCCCGTGCAGCTCCGCCACGCCCGCGAGGCCGGAGCCGGACACCGCCTGGTAGGTGGCGACGACCAGCGCCTCGAGCCCCGCCTCCTCGTGCAGCGGCTTCAGCACCGGCATCGCGGCCATCGTCGTGCAGTTCGGGTTGGCGATGATGCCCTTGGGGCGGTCGGCGATGGCGTGCGGGTTCACCTCGGAGACCACCAGCGGAACCTGGGGGTCCTTGCGCCAGGCGGAGGAGTTGTCGATCACGACGGCGCCCTGCGAGGCGACCTTCTCGGCCAGCGCCTTGGAGGTCGCGCCGCCCGCCGAGAACAGCACGATGTCCAGGCCGGTGTAGTCGGCCGTCGCCGCGTCCTCCACCGTCACCCCGTCGAGGATGGTCCCCGCCGAACGGGCCGAGGCGAACAGCCGCAGCTCGGTGACCGGGAAGTCGCGCTCCGCGAGGATCCTGCGCATGACCGTGCCGACCTGACCGGTCGCTCCGACGATTCCGACCCTCACGGCGACTCCCTCTCGTGATCTTTGCGTGCGTGTTGCCTGACCGAGACTTTTCCATCATGCGGCCGACCCCGGCCCGCCTGTCCAATTCTTTGTACGGCGTGCCCGAGGAATGGGACGCGACGGCCTGGCCGGCGGTTGCGGAACTACGGCATCCACCCCACTGAGCTGCAGAAATTAAGCCGACGGGGATCCCGCACCGCAAGCTGTGCTGCCCCGTGCCTGCCCCAGCCCCGTCCGGCGCACACGACGATGTGATGTACGCCCCATCGGCCGGGCGGACGAGAGAAGGGGCGGGCGCCCCACGGACGCCCGCCCCCACAGCCGTAGGGAGCCCTACGGTGTTACCTTCTCGATCTTCACGCTGCCGGTGCCCGCGACCGTGCCGCGCGCGTTCACCAGCTGGACCTGGCCGAAGAACTCCCGGCCCTCGGGTGCCGGAGCGGTGGCGGTGACCGTGCCGGACACCGTCGCCGAGTCACCCGTGCCGAGCTTCACCGGCGCCGAGGCGTCCACCGTGACCTGGCCGAGCGCGGCGGAGAAGAACACGTCCCGGTAGTCGTACGCCGTCGAGCCGGACGGCACCGAGTAGCCCGCGACCTCGATCCTGTAGGTCCCGGCAGCCGGCTTGTCGATGTGCACCGACTCCTCCGAGTCGCCGTCCGCGGACTGCGCGACCTGCTTGCCGCTCGCGTCGTAGACCGTCAGGTCGAGGTCGGCGGCCGTGTCGGACACGTTGCCGATCGCGACGTCCAGCGAGGAGGCACCCGCGGGCACCTCGACGGTGGTGGTCTGCGTCTCGCCGTTCTTGATCGTCGGCCGGGCCGTCTTGGACGAACCGAGCGGGCCGCCGACCAGCTTGCCGTCGAGCGCGGCGAACTTGTTGGTCACCTTCCAGGAGGCGGCGGCCGGGGTGCCGACCTTGGCCTCCGGCACGGTCACGGTCTCGGGGTCGAAGGCCGCGCCGAGGACGGTGACGTCCAGCGTGTACGGGTTGTCGAGCAGCGGCGAGGTGCGGCGCGACTCGACCTCGATCTCCCAGACACCGGCCTGCGGGTCCGCGTACGAGCGCACGTCGGGCTTGCAGCCGTTGCCGTCGAGGTAGTTGTTGTAGCAGTACGGCGTCGAGGTGTTGTCGACCGGAGTGCCGTACGGGTGGATCGCGATGAACCGGGTCTGGCTCTTGTCCTTCAGCCCGCCGATCGCCACCTCCAGCGACTTCGCGCCCTCGGGCACGGTCAGGAAGTAGGACCGGGTGCTGTTGCGCTGCACCGAATTCGACGCCGAGTAGGTGTACTTGACCGGGGTCGACACCACGACCGTGGTGAGGATCTGCTTGTCGACGCCCTCGGTGAACGGGTCGTCGACCTCGAGGATCGCGCTCTTGATGCCCGCGGAGCGCGGCGCGGCCTGGACCTTGACGGTCACCGGCTGGTTCAGCGGCAGCTTCACCAGGGGCGAGCCGAGGAGGCGGAAGGTGTCACCCGCGTTGTTCTCGAAGCGCAGCGTGTGCCAGACCGGCCTGTCGGGGCCGGAGGTACGGGTGACGGTGATGTCGTACGTCTTCTTCTCGCCCGCCTTGAGGCCGCCCTCGCGGTCGTACAGGCCGGTGCCGAAGCCGGGGGTCTTCAGCGCGTAGTCGATCGCGGTGTCGACCGGGGCCTTCACGGTGTAGTCGTGGGAGGCCGCGTCGTCGCGGATCGCGTCCCAGGCGTCGACGATGTTGATGCGGCCCGCGCCCTCCTCGTACGCCTGCACACCCTTGATGTGGTCGGTCGTCGAGGTCAGCGCGGTGCGCAGCTTCGCGGGCGTGAGGTCGATGCCCTGCTGCTTGGCGGCGCTCAGCAGCAGCGCGCTCGCGCCCGCGGCCTGCGGGGAAGCCATCGAGGTGCCCTGGAGCATGGAGTAGCCGGCCGGCAGCGAGTAGCCCGCCTCGGCGACCGGGGAGCCCGGCAGCCAGGTCTGGGTGGTGTTGATAGCGGCGCCGGGCGCGACGAGGGTCGGCGTGAAGCCGCCGTCCTCGCGCGGGCCGCGGGAGGAGAAGGGCAGCAGCTGGTACTTCTTCTCCACGACCGAGCCGTAGTTGGCGGCCCAGGTGTCCTTGGAGATGGCCGCGCCGACCGAGATCACCTTGTCGGCGAGACCGGGGTCGCCGATGGTGTTGGCGCCGGGGCCGGAGTTGCCCGCGGAGATCACCAGCTGGACGCCGTAGGTGTCGATCAGGCGGGTGTAGAGCTCGGCGCGCGCGTTGTTGCCGTCGTTGAGCGCCGGCAGGCCGCCGATGGACATGTTGACGATGTCGACGCCGCGGTTGACGACGAGGTCGATCATGCCCTCGGTGAGGGCGACGTTGGTGCAGCCGCCGGTCCAGGTGCAGGCCCGGGAGGAGACGATCTTCGCGCCGGGGGCGGCGCCGTTCATCTTGCCGCCGAACAGGCCGTTGGCGGCGGTGATGCCCGCGACGTGCGTGCCGTGCTCGGACTCGATGACGCCGATGTTGACGAAGTCGGCCTTCTTGCCGACCCAGGACCCGCCGTAGGGGTCCATCGGCACGTCCTTGCGGATCTGCACGACGAACGGCACCCGCTCGACGACGTCCGTCTTCGGGTCGTCGGTGCCGAAATAGCCGACCTGGAAGCCGTCCTTGTACGGCTTCATCGGCGTGTCGTCGGTGAAGTCGTTGTTGTTGTTCAGATCGACGGTGACCGTGCCGGCCGCCGGGTCGTACAGCACGCCCCAGCTGTCGGTGGTGTCGCCGTCGCGGTTGAGGTCGCCCTTCTCGTCGCCGCCGGTGGTCGCGGACTCCTTGAAGGTGCTGATCCCGTACGAGCCCGCCGGGGCCTTCCAGTTCTGGCCGCCGTAGGCGAAGGAGGGACCGGAGACCGCCGTCACCATCGGGCGCCAGGTGGCGTCGCTGTCGACGATCGGGTCGGTCGAGGTCACCCAGTCGACGATCTTCCGCTCGCCCGTGGTGGTCTTCTGCAGCGCCGGGTGGCCCAGGTCCACGCCCGAGTCGAGGATGCCGATGGTGATGCCGCGGCCGTCCGCCTTCGGGTGCTCCTGCACGAAGTCGACGGCGCCCGTCTCGAAGGACGGGTTGTACGGGTTCTTCGCCGGGGTGTTCTTGCCGGGGGCCGGGTAAGTGGCGCCCTTCGCACCGGACTTGGCGCCATCCGCGCTCGGCGACGGATCGTCGAGCGGGATCTCCCGCTTCAGGTCGATGGCGTGCACGGAGGACAGCTTCTCGGCGGCGGCGATCGCCGAGTCCGCCTCGGCCGTCGGGACGGTGGCGCGGACGTAGCCGAGCTTGTCGTAGGTGCGGCCCACGGAGCCGCCCTTGACCGCGTCCAGCTCCTTGGCGACCTGCTCGGTCTGCCCGGGCGCGGTCGCGACCATCATGGTGACGTTCTTGGCGCCGTCGGCCTTGGCCTCGGCGAGCAGGTTCGCGTCGTCCGAACCGAGCTTGGCGCTCGCGGACTTCACGGCGGGGTCGGCGTCGGCCGGCGGGTGGTCCGCGGAGAAGGCCAGGGGTATCGGCCCGGCCGCGGAGAGCGCGGCCACCAGCCCCGTGGCCGCGGCTATGCGCGCCACACGTCTCGTGCCCCGTTTCGGGCCGCGCTGGGGGGTGAAGGTCATCGGCATCCCTTGTAGGTAAAGGAGCGTGCATGGACGACCGGGACCGATCGGCCCTGGTCGTAGTCGTCCGGTGGGCGACCCCGGACGATCGCACAGCTTTACGCAAGGAACGTGAGTTTGGGGAGTGTTGACCGAATCGAAATGGATGTATGGGGAAAACCCGCGATGGATTTGGGGGAGTTCGGCCCCGAACGATGACAACTTGACGCGGCCTCGGGCATTCTTCTGGCCGCGCCGCTGCGCTGGTCCGCGCCCGAATACTCCCCTGCCGATCCGGCAGGCGGCGGGCTAACGTGCCCCGAGTGCGTACACGACTGAGGGTGGCGGCCTACGCCATCTGCGTTCGCGACGGCCGGCTCCTGCTCGCCCGTGGGTGGGCCCCGGACGGCACCCCCGAGTGGACCCTGCCCGGCGGCGGCATGGAGCATGGCGAGGACCCCCACGACACCGTGGTGCGGGAGGTGGAGGAGGAGACCGGCTACCGCATCGAGGTCACCGGGCTGCTCGGTGTGGACTCGATCCGCCGCCGATTCCGCCGCGGATTCGGCCGCACCGTCGACCACCACGGTGTGCGGCTCGTCTACGAGGGCCGGGTGGTCGGCGGTGAACTGCGCAACGAGATCGGCGGTTCCACGGATCTGGCCGCCTGGCAGGACACGACCGCCGTGCCCGGGCTCAGACGGGTGGGGCTCGTCGATACAGGACTCGCGCTGTGGCGGGAGCGACCCGCGGCGGGGCGAATCGTGCCGGCCGAGCGGTCCGAGGGACGAGGCCCCCGCACCGCAAGGTGAACACGGACCGACCGGCCCTGATCCGCGCGGCGAGCGGGTCTGGGCGGGCGCACGCAGCCGGGCCCGTCCGGGGTCCACCGAGTCGCCCGCCCGCGTCGTGACGGCGCCGGGACGCACGGGCCGGGCGACTCACTCCGTGCGCGGCAGCACCAGCTCCGCCCTCTCCACGACCGGCTCCCAGGGACCCGTCGAGCGGTTCGCGGTCGTCGGGCCCTGCGGGGCCGGGCCAGTGAAGCGGAAGGAGAGCGCGGCGAGGAAGCGGCGACCCCGGTCCCAGTCCGCCGGGACCGTCGCGGTCACCCGGGACGTGCCCGAGGCGGCCGTGCGGGCCAGCAGCGCGGTGGCCAGGGGCCGGGCCGCTCCCGTGCCCCACAGGGAGGGGCGCAGCAGGAACAGGCCCACCGCGCAGGCGTCCGGGTCCGGGTGGCGCAGCACCGCGTCGACGATCCCCACCACCGGGCCGTCGGTGTCCTCGGTCACGACCAGGATCCGTTTGTCCTGCCGGTCGGCGCCCGGCGGCAGGCTGTAGTACAGGCTCTGCAGATCGGCGGGGCCCGGGGGCAGTCCGGTGGCCGCCTCGAAGTACTCCGTGCTCGCCTCGAACAGGGACGTCACGCCCGGCTCGTCGTCGGGCGTGGCCTCGCGGACGGTGTAGCGGTGTCCGTCCTCCGTGGTCACGGTGATCGGCTCGGTCATCGGGTCATCGTCACATCGGCCGTCACCCCCTGGCCACCGACAATGTGGTGTGCCACTGGATCACGGTGTACAAGACCGACGAATTACGGCGTAACCCAGTCGACCCGGACATGAGACGTCCTGTTCATCCGCCCGAAACACTTGTGCCGCCTCATAGCGACCAACCCGCTGTTCACGGGGATGGTTCGACACTTGTGCAAGGCGGGTGGTCACGTGCGCGTAAGGCACGAACTGCGCGTGCTGTCGGTCTACGACGGCTTCTTCTCCGGGGGCGCCCGGATCCTCCACAGCGACGTCGTCCTGGGGCTGCGCGAAGGCGGCCAGCACCACCGGGTGCTCAGCCTCCACGGGGAAGTGCTCCGTGAGGCCACCCGGCAGGCCATGCGGGACGACGCCTGCTACCGGTCGCTGACCGCGGCCGGGGTGGAGGTCACGTCCCTGGGCCGTACCTTCGGGCTGAGCGGGGTCCCGGCCGTCGATCCGGCCGCCTTCAGCGGGCCGGAGCTGGCGGAGACGGCACGGGCGATGGCCGGGGCCGACGTCGTCCTCTCGCTCAAGGAGCAGCCGCTCGGCCTGCTCAACCAGGCGGGCCTGCCGCGCCGCCCCGTGATCGTCTGCCTGCACCGCTCCGACCCGGAGAACCAGGGCGGGGCGCTCGCCGAGCTGAAGGCCGCCATCGCCGACGGCACCGTGGTCGCCTGTGTCTGCTGCGCCGAGTCCACCCGGGAGGCCTACCGGGCCGCCGGGATCCCGGCCGAGCTGCTGCACGTCATCCCCAACGGGGTCGACCTGCTGCGGTTCCGGCCCGACCCGGGCCGGCGTCGTCGCACGCGGGAGGCGCTCGGCATCCCGGACACCGCCCCGGTCGTCGTCTTCGCGGCCCGCTACGACGCCATGAAGAACGTCCCGCTGTTCCTGCGCGCGGCGCACGCCTGGCTGCGCCGTGAGCCCGCCGGGCACGTGCTGATGTGCGGCGCGGGCATGACCGGGGACCAGCCGGGGCTGGCCGCCGACATCCGGGAGGCCTTCGGCGAGGACACGCGGCTCACCGAGCGGCTGCACGCGCTCGGTGTCCGGCGCGACATGGAGACCGTCTACGCCGCCTCCGACGTGGTGGCGCTGACCTCGTCCTGGGGCGAGGCGGCCCCGCTGTGCCTGATCGAGGGCATGATGTGCGGGGCCGTCCCGGTCGCCACGGACGTGGGGGACAGCGCGCTGATCGTGTCCGGGCACGGCTACCTCACCCCGCCGGACCCCGACGCGATCGCCCGGGCCTGGACCGAGGCCGTCGCCGCCCGTACCGACCTCGCGCCCGTCCTCGCCCGCAGCCGCGAGCGTTTCAGCCGCACCCGCATGATCGCCTCGTACGCCGACCTCATCGACCGCGTCCACGCGGAGGCGATGAGGCCCATCCCGCCGGACCCGGAGCCCGCGCTCCCCGAACCGCCCCTCCCTGACCCGCACTGACGGTCACCGGCGTCCCCGGGCCGAACCGGACCCGCACACGAGGAGGGGCCGCCGGCACCTGTCGGCGGCCCCTCCTCTCCCCTCCTCGTGTCACCCCGGTCGGTCACCGGGGCAGCACCTCCACCGGCGCGGCCGGCTCCCGGTCCAGGGACGCCATGAGCGCCGTACGGACCACCGTCGCCTGCTGCTCCAGACCGTCGCGCAGCTTCTTCGGCGTCAGGTACACGACCGTGATGCCGAGCCGCTCCAGCTGCTCGCGCTTGCGGGCGTACTCCGACCACAGCGCGTCCTCGTCGTGGCGCGGGGCGCGCGTGTCCAGTTCCAGCGCCACCGCCTGCTCGGGCCAGTACGCGTCCAGGCCGCCGAGGTAGGGGCCGCCCGGCAGCCTCAGGTCCACGTTCCAGACCGGGTCCGGCAGGCCGTGGTCGCGCACCATCCGGTACAGGCGGTCCTCCGCGACCGCCCGGCTCTCCGCCAGCAGCGCGTCCACGGCGTCCACCACGTGCGGGCGGCTCAGCAGCCGTGCCTGGTTCAACTCCCGTACCAGCGCGGCCGGTTCGCAGTGCCCGTCGCGGACCGCCTCGGTCAGCAGGCGGCGTACGACCGCCGCGTCCGGCACCTCGGCCACCGCGTCGGCCAAGGCGCGCGTGACCGGGGCGACGGGCACGCCGGTCACCAGCCGCGGGTCGGGCAGCGACGGGGTACGGACCAGCCGGGCGCAGCCGGTGCTGCGCAGCCTGCGCGTCCGCGGCACCAGGACGTCGATCCTCTCGAGTGACGACAGCCCGGGCGCGGAGGCGAAGCCGTACAGAGCGAGCGCGGCCAGCCCGGTGACGACCGCGTCCGTGTACGGCAGCGGGCCGTGCGGGGTGCCCGCGCCGGGCTGGGCCGGGACCGCGGGCACGGGGTCGGCGAGCGAGGAACGGGCCGCGTAGAGCAGCACCCCGTGCAGGCGTTCCTCGGAGGTCGGCGGGCCGGGGTGCAGCAGGTACACGCCGGGCAGGAACTGCTGCCACGGGCCGCCGGGCCGGCACTTCCCGGTGGTCTCGGCGGCGGTCACTCCGTGGGCGCGCAGCTGGGCGGTGGTCAGCACCCGGCGCTGCACGTCGGACAGATGGCGGAGGGGGCGGGGGGAGAGCGGGGTGTTGTGGTTCATGATCCCGGGTTTCCCGCCCCGGGTCCGCCCTCTAACCGCTGTTACACGGCTGTCGACAAATGCGGACAACACGGCGCTAAAGTACGTGCGTTCGACTGCCGAAAGGGGCTGGTCCGGACGGGGGACACGGCAGGTTACGGGTTCCGATACTCGTATTTCGTCACCGTCGTCCCGCCGCGCCCGTCAACCACCGTCCCCGGCGTCAGCCGGCCGCCCGCGCGTCGCAGGCCTGCCCCCGCAGGGCGCGCGCCAGGTCGTCGCGCGCCTCCAGCACCAGTCGTCGCAGCGCCGGCGGGGCGTCCTCGTGCGCGGCGAGCCACGCGTCCGTCGCCTCCAGTGTCTCCGGCGAGTCCTGCAGCGCCGGGAACAGGCCCCTGACCACGTGCATCCCGATCTGGATGGACCGCTCCGCCCATACCCGCCCGATCGCCGCGAAGTACTTCTCCGCGTACGGCGCGAGCAGCTCCCGCTGGGAGGGCTGCGCAAAGCCCGCGATGGTCGCCTCGACGAGCGCGTTCGACAGCGTGTCGGACTCGACGACCTGCGCCCAGGCCTGCGCCTTGACCGCGGCCGACGGGCGCGCGGCCAGGCAGCGGACCTGGTGGCGCTTGCCGGAGGCCGTGTCGTCGCGGGCCAGCTCGGCGGCGAGCACCGACTCGTCGGCGGCCCCGTGCGCCGCCAGCGGCCGCAGGAACGCCCAGCGCAGCTCCTGGTCCACCTCCAGTCCGTCGATCTTGTCCGTGCCGTCCAGCAGACCCCGCAGCAGCCGCAGATCGGCCTCCTGGGACGCCACCGCCGCGAAGAACCGCGCCCAGGTCAGCTGGTGCTGGCTGCCCGGCTCGGCCTGCCGCAGCTCGCGCAGCGCGCCCTCGGCGAGCAGCCGCCCGCCCGTCTCCCGCCACGCGGGCGCCGCGTAGTACGTCAGCGCCGAGTCGGCCCAGGTGTGCAGCATCTGCAGCACGCCGATGTCGGACTCCCGGCCGGCGAACCGCAGCACCAGGTCGACGAAGTCCCGCGCCGGCACCAGCGCGTCGCGGGTCAGGTTCCACAGCGCCGACCAGCACAGCGCACGGGCCAGCGGGTCGGTGATGTCACCGAGACGGTCCTTCAGGGTCTCCAGCGAGGTGTCGTCGAAGCGGATCTTGCAGTAGGTGAGGTCGTCGTCGTTGACCAGGACCAGCTCCGGCGCCCCGGCGCCCGCCAGTTCACCGACCACCGTCCGCGGACCGTGCACGTCCACCTCGGCGCGCGCGTACCGCACGAGTGCGCCGCCCTCGGTGCGGTACAGGCCCACCGCCACCCGGTGCGGGCGCAGCTCATGGATGCCCGTCGGCGGAGCCGACTGATGGGCAGGGCCGGCCGCCTCCTGGAGCACCGACAGCTCCGCGATCCGCCCGTCCTCACCCAGCAGCACCTGCGGAGTCAGGGAGTTGACCCCCGCGGTCTGGAGCCAGGAGCGCGCCCAGGACGCCATGTCCCGGCCGCTCGTCTCCTCCAGTACCGACAGCAGGTCGGTCAGGCGCGTGTTGCCGTACGCGTTCCGCTTGAAGTAGCGGCGCGCGCCCTCCAGGAAGGCCTCCCGCCCGACGTACGCCACCAGCTGCTTCAGTACGGACGCGCCCTTGGCGTAGGTGATGCCGTCGAAGTTGAGCTTCGCGTCCTGAAGGTCGCGGATGTCCGCCGTGATCGGGTGCGTGGAGGGCAGTTGGTCGGCGCGGTACGCCCACGCCTTGCGGTTGTTGGCGAAGGTGATCCAGCCGCTTGTGAACCGGGTCGCCTCCACCAGCGAGAACGAGCCCATGAAGTCCGCGAAGGACTCCTTCAGCCACAGGTCGTCCCACCAGGCCATGGTCACCAGGTCGCCGAACCACATGTGGGCCATCTCGTGCAGGATCACATTGGCCCGGCGCTCGTACGACGCCCGGGTGACCCTGCCGCGGAAGACGAACTCCTCGGTGAAGGTGACGAGCCCCGGGTTCTCCATGGCGCCGAGGTTGTACTCGGGCACGAACGCCTGGTCGTACTTGCCGAACGGGTACGGGTAGTCGAAGTGGTCGTGGAAGAAGTCCAGGCCCTGCTTGGTGATCAGGAAGACGTCGTCCGCGTCGAAGTGCCGGGCCAGACCCTTGCGGCACATCGCGCCGAGCGGGATCTCGAGGGTCGTGCCGTCGTCGAGGGTGCGGGTGTAGGTGTCGGTGACGTAGTGGTACGGGCCCGCCACGACACAGGTGATGTACGTCGAGATCGGCTTGGTCTCCGCGAACCGCCACACCCCGTCGTGCTTCTCGCCGGCGCCGTTGCTCCACACCGTCCAGCCCTCGGGGGCGCGGACCTCGAAGCGGAAGGGGGCCTTGAGGTCGGGCTGCTCGAAGTTGGCGAAAACGCGGCGGGCGTCTGCCGGCTCGTACTGGGTGTACAGGTAGACCTCGCCGTCCTCCGGGTCGACGAAGCGGTGCAGGCCCTCACCGGTGCGGGAGTAGGCGCACTGGGCGTCGACCACCAGCTCGTTCTCGGCGGCCAGGTCCTCCAGCAGGATGCGGGCGCCGTCGAAGACCTCGCCGGGGTCGAGGTCCTTGCCGTTGAGGGACACCGCCGTGACGCTCGGGGCGATCAGGTCGGCGAAGCAGGCCGCACCCGGCTCGGCGCAGCGGAAGCGGATCGTGGTGACCGAGCGGAAGGTGCGCGGCTCGTCCGCGCCGCCGGGCGCCTCGCCCACGGCGGAGCGCAGGTCGAGCGACACGTCGTACCCGTCGACGGACAGCAGGGCGGCCCTTTCCTGGGCCTCGTCGCGGGACAGGTTCTCACCGGGCACGGGCGGCACTCCTTGGCGGCTGCTGGGTGGCACGGACAGGACCGATCCTGCCATGCGCCCCTGACCTGGGGCAGCAGGGAATACGGCCGGTGTGCGAGGGAATGACGTGGGCGGCTCACCGGTTGTTGAGGGATGAACGTCCATGTTTCCGAGGAGAGCCATGTCCGAGACCGCGACCGCTTCCGGCAAGACCCCCGTCGACTTCTGGTTCGACCCGCTGTGCCCCTGGGCCTGGATGGCCTCCCGCTGGGTGCTGGAGGTCGGGAAGGTCCGTGACATCGAGGTCCGCTGGCACATCATGAGCCTGGCGGTGCTCAACGAGGACAGGCTCGACCAGCTGCCCGAGGACTACCGGGAGATGCTGGCGACCCAGGCGTGGAAGCCGGTGCGCGTGGTGACGGCGGCGTGGCAGAAGCACGGTGCGGACGTCCTCGGGCCGCTGTACACCGCGCTCGGCACGCGCTTCCACAACCAGGACGAGGGCCCGACGCTCGAGGCGATCGCGGCGGCGCTGGAGGAGGCCGGCCTGCCCGCCGACCTGATCGACTACGCCGAGCAGGAGGACTTCGAGTTCGATGCGCAGCTGCGGGCCTCGCACAAGGAGGGCATCGAGAAGGTGGGCCAGGAGGTGGGCACGCCGGTGATCGCGGTGCCGGGCCCGGACGGGGAGCAGGTCGCCTTCTTCGGGCCGGTGGTGACGCCGGCACCGATGGGCGAGGACGCGGTGAGGCTCTGGGACGGGACGCTGGCGGTCGCGTCGGTGCCGGGCTTCTACGAGATCAAGCGGACGCGGACGAAGGGGCCGGACTTCAGCAACCTGTAGTCCTCAGCAACCTGTAGTCCTCACCGCCGGGTGCCGTTGAGGCCAGGTGGACAGGGCGCCGCAGCCACGGCCGCTGCGGCGCCCTTTCTCGTGTCTAGGACTCCTCCGGCAACGTCGCCCCCGTCCTCCAGTGGTCCTTGCGCTGGATGCGCCGGCAGCCGGGGTGGGCGCAGCGGTGGTAGTCCTTCGCGACGAAAAGGTGGCCCTCCAGGATCGGCCGGAGGGCCTCCTCGGCCGCCGCCTTCTCCGCGTCCCCCTCCAGCTCCCGGAAGTCCTGCATGGTGTCCCCGCAGTTGGGACACCGCCGGTATGCCCGGTAGGTCATGGCTGTCTCCTCGTTGTACCCGATCACGCCAGGGAGTGCGCCGGGCGCTCCCCGCGCACCCAGCGGCCCACCTCCTGCGCCGCGATCCCGGCCGTCTTCTCGGCCGCCGCGCGGCTCGACCCGCCGAGGCGCGGGGTCAGCACCAGTCGTCGTGCCAGAGCGAGGAGCCGGGAGTCCGGTGGCAGCGGCTCGTGCGCGTACGTGTCGAGGGCCGCGGCCGACAGCTGCCCGCTCTCCAGCGCGTCGCACAGCGCGTCCTCGTCCAGCAGCTCCCCGTCCGCCGCGTTCACCACCACCGCGCCGCGCGGCAGCAGGGCCAGCTCGCGGGCTCCGATCAGGCCCCGGGTCCCGGAGGTGAGCGGGACGTGCAGGGTGATCACCCGGGAGCGGCGCAGCAGGTCGTCGAGCGAGCCGATCCGCAGCCCGTGCACCTCCCCGCGCACATACGGGTCGTAGACCATCACCCGCGCCCCGAACGCGCACAGCACCCGCGCTACCCGGCTGCCCACCGCGCCATGACCGACCAGGCCCACCGGCAGGTCCTCCAGCTCCGGGCCGCCGTGCTCGTACGTGGGGGACGCGGGGCCCTGCCACCTCCCTTGCCGGGTCAGGAATGCGTGGGCCTCGGGGATGCGGCGCAGGGCGGCCAGTATCAGGCCGAGCGTGAACTCGGCGGTGGCCGCCGCCCCGCCGCCGGGCACGCGGCACACACGGACGCCGTGCGCCTTCGCCGCATCCAGGTCGACGTTCACCGGGCCGCCCCGGCACACCACCAGCAGCCGCAGCTCCGGCGCGGCGGCCAGCACCCGCTCGGTGACCGGACCGCCGCGGGTGACGAGGACCTCGGCGTCCGCCAGCGCCTTGATCAGCTCCTCCTCGGCCTCGCCCGCGTCCTCCGCGAGCACCGACTCCCTTACCTCGCAGGGATGTTCGTCCAACTCGTGGTGTATGGCCGCCGTGATCAGCGACGGCAGGACGAAGCGGTCACCCGCGGCCACCACGCGTACCGGGTCGGTCGACTCCATCGGCTCCCCTTCCCGTCCCCGTCCCCTCGTGGGAACGGCTTGTCGACCGAGGGTGATCCCACCGTGGCGGACCGTCAATCCCACGTGCGACGGAAAGAGGGGCACCGGGCGCCGGGCCCCGGCGTCAGCGCTTGGCGCGCGCCCTCTGCCAGGCGTAGCCGACGGCCGCCAGGAACAGGGTCATCCCGCCCGTCGAGTACAGCTGTACGCGGGTGTCGGGCTGTCGCGCCATCAGCACGAAGATCGCCGCCATGCCGGCCAGCGCGAGCCATGTCAGCACGGGGAACGCCCACATCCGCACGACCAGCTTGCCGGGCGCCTCCCGCTCCAGGCGGCGGCGCAGGCGCAGTTGCGAGACCGCGATGAAGACCCAGACGACCAGGATCACCGCGCCGATCATGTTCAGCAGCCAGGGGAAGACGTCGTCCGGCCGCCAGTAGCTCAGCACCACGCACACGAACCCGAAGACCGAGGACGCCAGCACCGCGATCCGCGGGACGCCGCCGAGGACCCTGTCCAGCGCCTTCGGGCCCTGGCCGCGCTCCACCAGCGAGTACGCGATGCGCGAGGACCCGTAGATGTTGGCGTTCATCGCGGACAGCAGCGCGACCAGCACCACCACGTTCATCAGCTGCCCGGCACCCGGAATGCCCAGGTGGTCGAGGGCGGCCACGTACGGGCCCTTCTCGACGACCTCCTTCGCGTTCCACGGGACCAGCGTGACGATGACCGCCATCGAGCCGACGTAGAACACCGCGATGCGCCACATCGCCGTACGCACCGCGCTCGCCACACCCCTGACCGGGTCCTGCGACTCGGCCGCCGCGATGGTGACGGTCTCCAGGCCGCCGTACGCGAACACCGACGCGAGCAGGCCGATGACCAGGCCCTCGCTGCCGTGCGGCAGGAAGTCGGTCAGGTGCGAGGCGCCGGGGGAGTCGGTGCCGGGCAGCACGCCCGCGATCGCCAGCACGCCGAGCACCAGGAAGAGGGTGATCGCGCCGACCTTCAGCGCGGCGAACCAGAACTCGAACTCGCCGAAGTTCTTCACGGCGGCCAGGTTCGCCCCGCAGAAGACCACCATGAACAGCGCCACCCACGCCCATTCCGGGGTGCCGGGCAGCCAGCCGGTGACGATCTTCGCGGCGCCGATGCCCTCCAGGCCGACCGCCGTGCACAGCAGCACCCAGAACGACCAGCCCGCGGTGAAACCCGCCCAGGGGCCGATGGCCCGCTCGGCGTGCGCGGAGAAGGAGCCCGACGACGGGTAGGCGGCCGACATCTCGCCGAGCATCCGCATCACCAGCATGACGAGCAGACCGGAGACGGCGTACGCGATCACGATCGACGGCCCGGCGGCGGCGATGCCCGCGCCGGACCCGACGAACAGGCCGGCGCCGATCACCCCGCCGAGGGCGATCATCGACAGATGGCGCTGCTTGAGGCCGTGGGAGAGGGAGACGTCGTCGGTCGGCGGCGTCTCGACGGTGGTGCTGGGCATGGGCGCGGCTCGTCCGTACGTGAGAGGGGGCAAAACGCCCACAGTGTGGGCAGCCTCCCCGGTGGGACGGAGAGGCTGCCCACTATCCGGACGCCGGATGTACGGTCAGTGACGCTCTTGTTACGCGGCGACCGGTGTGTAGTGCGCGGCGTCACCCTCGATCGAGTAGCTCTCCTTGCCCTCGATGCCGACCGGGACGTCACCGGCGACGGTCACCCGGTGCAGTCGGCGCGGCTGCCCGTCGTAGTTGTCGATGGCGTAGTGCTGGGTGATCCGGTTGTCGAAGAGCACCAGCTCGTTCTCCGCCCAGCGGTGGCGCAGGATGTTCTCCGGGCGGGTGATGTACGCCTGCAGCAGCTCCAGGATCTTGCGGGACTCGCCGACCGACAGGCCCACGATCCGCTGCGCGAACCCGCCGATGAACAGCCCGCGCTCCCCGGTCAGCGGATGGACGCGGACGACGGGGTGGGCGGTGCGGTACTTGATCGAGGTGAACCGGGCCCGCTGGGCGGCCTTCTCCTCGTCGATCTCCTCCTCCGGCACCGCGTAGTCGTAGTCGTTGGTGTGCTCGGCCCACAGGGTGTCGGCCAGGCGGCGCAGCGGCTCCGGCAGATCGCGGTAGGCCGCCGCCGCGTTGGCGATCAGGGTCTCGCCGCCGTAGGGCGGGATCGTGATCGAGCGCAGGGTGCTGGCCTGCGGCGGGTTGAGGACGAAGGTGACGTCGGTGTGCCAGTGGTTGGCGCGGCCGCGCTCGCTGTCCACGGGCAGCACGTTCGGGGCACCCTCGACGGCACCGACCGTCGGGTGGGCGGTGGTGAGGTCGCCCAGCCGGCGGGCGAAGGCCTGCTGGCCCTCGTCGTCCAGGTCTGCGGCGTCGAAGACGAGCGCCTTGTGGGCGTTCAGGGCCTCGCGGATCGCGGTGACCTGCTCCTGGTCGAGCGGCTTGGTGATGTCGACTCCGGTGACCCGGGCGCCGATGCGTGCGGTGACCTTGGTGATCTCGATGGACATGGCGGGTCCTTTCAGGCGGTGGCGAGTGCGGGGGATGAAGGTCCCCCCTGTTCGAGCGAAGCCGAGAACTTGGGGGAGTACTGGTTGGCGGGGCGGGGGAGGCCGTAGCGCTCCCGCAGGGTCTGGCGGGGGCCGTACTCCGTGCGCAGCAGGCCGCGGGTGCGCAGAAGGGGTACGACGTGCTCGGCGAACGCCTCCAGACCCGAGGGCAGCACGGCGGGCATGATGTTGAAGCCGTCGGCGGCTCCTTGCGTGAACCAGGTCTCGATCTGGTCGGCGACCTGCTCGGGCGTCCCGGCGAAGGTGAGGTGGCCGCGCCCGCCGCCGAGCCGCCCGATCAGCTGCCGTACGGTCAGCCGCTCCCGCCTGGCCAGCTCCACGACGAGCGTGTAGCGGCTCTTGGCGCCCTCGATGGCGGACTCGGGCGGCAGATCGGCGGGGAGCAGGGCGTCCAGCTCCAGGGTTCCGGGCTCCAGGTGCAGCAGGCTCTCCAGGCGGCCCACCCCGTGGTCGTACACGATGTGGTCCTCGAGGAGCTGCTCGGCGGCTCTGGCTTCGGCCTCGGTCGAGCCGAGCACGGGGACGATGCCCGGCAGCACTTTGATGTGGTCGGGGTTCCGCCCCTCCCGCTCGGTGCGGGACTTGAGGTCGGCGTAGAAGGCCTGCGCGTCCTGGAGGGTCTGCTGGGCGGTGAACACCGCCTCCGCGTACCGTGCCGCGAACCGCTTCCCGTCCTCCGAGGAGCCCGCCTGCACCAGCAGCGGGTAACCCTGCGGGGTGCGCGGCACGTTGAGGGCGCCGGCGACGCTGAAGTACCTCCCCTTGTGCCGGGGCGGGTGGATCTTGCTGTCGTCTCCCCAGACGCCGGCCGCCTTGTCGGCGACGATGGCGTCGTCCTCCCAGCTGTCCCAGAGCTTGAGGGCCACGTCGAGGAACTCGGCGGCGCGCGCGTACCGCTCGGCGTGCGCGGGCTCGGCGTCCAGGCCGAAGTTGCGGGCGGCCTCGGCGCCCGCGGTGGTGACGATGTTCCAGCCCGCCCGGCCCCCGCTGATGACGTCCAGCGAGGCGAACTTGCGGGCCAGGTTGTACGGGGAGTTGTAGGAGGTGGAGGCGGTGGCGATCAGGCCGATGTGCTCGGTGGCCGTCGCCAGTGCGGTCAGCAGGGTGAGGGGCTCCAGGGCGCCGGCCGGCCGCTGGGCGAGGTTGTTCCACAGCTGTGGGCCGTCGGCGAGGAAGAGGGAGTCGAAGGTGCCGCGTTCGGCGATCCGTGCCAGGTTGACGTAGTGCGCGAGGTCGACGTGCGCGTAGGGGTCGCTCTCCGGGAGCCGCCACGAGGCCTCGTGGTGACCGGTGTTCATCAGGAACGCGTTGAGGTGGAGCAGGCGGGTCATGCGTGGTCCTCCGTGACACCGAGGGCGGCCAGCAGCCGCTCGCGGTATTCGCCCAGGACCGGCTCGCGGTAGGAGCGCGGGTGGGGGCGGTCGATGGTCAGGTCGAGGCCGATACGGCCCTGGTCCAGGACGAGGACGCGGTCGGCGAGCACGATCGCCTCGTCCACGTCGTGGGTCACGAGCAGCACGGAGGGCCGGTGGCGCTTCCACAGCTCGCGCAGCAGGCTGTGCATCTTGATCCGGGTGAGTGCGTCCAGCGCGCCGAACGGCTCGTCGGCCAGCAGGAGTTCTGGCTCGCGGACCAGGGAGCGGGCCAGCGCGGCCCGCTGGGCCTCACCACCGGACAGCTCGCCCGGCCAGGCCCGCTCGCGGCCTTTCAGGCCCACCTCCGCGAGGGCGGCCCGGCCGCGCTCCTCGGCGTCCTTGCCGTCCAGGCCCAGCAGGACGTTGTCCAGAACGCGGCGCCAGGGCAGCAGCCGGGAGTCCTGGAAGACCACCGAGACCCGCTCGGGCGCGGTGAGCTGCCCTCCCCCAAGCTCTCGGCTTCGCTCGAGCAGGGGGGACCCCCGTCCGGCCACTCCGTGGTCGAGTCCGGCGACGGCCCGCAGCAGGGTGGACTTGCCCGAGCCGCTGTGCCCCAGGAGGGCCGTGAACTGTCCGGCGGGCAGATCGAGGTCGATGCCGTCGAGGACCGTACGGCCGTCGAACGACCGGGTCAGACCGCGCAGTTGGACGGCGGGCCGGGTCAGCTGCTCAGTGTGCGGCGCCACGACAGCACCCTCCGTTCGATGAGACGGACCACGCTGTCGGAGACCAGGCCGAAGACGCCGTAGATCAGCAGGCCGACCAGGATGACGTCGCTCTGGCCGTAGTTCTGCGCCTGGAACATCATGTAGCCGAGGCCGCTGGTGGCGTTGATCTGCTCCAGGACCACCAGGCCCAGCCAGGAGCCGGTCACGCCGAGCCGGAGTCCCACGAAGAATCCGGGGAGCGCGCCGGGGATCACCACCTGCCGGATGAAGGCGAACCTCGACAGGCCCTGTACCTCGGCGAGTTCGACGTACCGGCTGTCGATGCCGGACAGCGCGGAGTGCGTGTTCAGGTAGATGGGGATGTAGACGACGATCGCGATGATGGCGATCTTGAAGGTCTCACCGATGCCCAGCCAGAGGATGAACAGCGGGATCAGACCGAGGGTCGGGATCGCCCGGTTGAGCTGCACGGTCCCGTCGATCAGCGCTTCCCCCGCCCGGCTGAGCCCCGAGGCGAGCGCCAGCAGCACGCCCGCCGTCAGGCCGATCGCGAAGCCGTACGCGGCCCGCTTCAGCGAGGTCAGCACATCGGTGGACAGCGTGCCGTCCGTCCACAGGTGGCCGGCCGTCCTCAGCACCGTCCAGGGCGCCGGGACGGCACCCGGGTCGAGCCATCCCGCGGCCGAGGCGGCGGACCACAGGGCGAGGACCACCAGCGGGCCGATGAGCCGGGCGGCGGGCAGGTGACGCCCGGGGGAGAGCCGGCGGACCCGGCGGACCTGGGGGAGTTCCTCGGCGGCCGGTGCCGCCACGGCTGTCGTCGTCGTGGTCACGGCGCTCACCTCCGGTACTCCGCCGGTACGGCCCTGGCGGCGATGGACTCGAAGCGGTGGTCGAAGAGCGAGGAGACGTCGAACTTCTTCACGAAGCCGCCCTCGGCGAGCAGATCGGCGGTCTCCTGTTCCCACTTGATCGCCTCGTCCCAACTGAGTGGGAACAGCGGCTTGTTGGCGAGCGCGGTGATGGACTCGGCCTGCTCCAGGGTCAGGTTCTGCGTCTTGACGTAGAACTCCTCGTTCCAGACGTCCGGGTGCTCGTACGTCCACACCTGGCCCCGGGCCCACTGGGGGATGTACGCGGCGATCGCGGCGGCCTTGGCCGGGTCGTTGAGCACGGACTGCGGCGCCCACAGCAGGTTCAGCAGGTCGACCACGTCGGTGGTGATGGTGTGGGCACCCTTGGACCCGTACTGCTTCAGATAGGCGGGTGCCTGGTTGTTGCCGAGCGGGGCCACGTCCACCTGCCCGGACTGCAGGGCGGTGAGGAACTGGTTGCTGGTCAGCGGGACCAGCTTCACGTCGTCGTACTTCAGGCCCGCCTTCTTCAGCGCCCGCAGCAGTACGACACCCTGCGCCTGGCCCTGGGAGAAGGCCAGCCTCTTGCCCTTGAAGTCCTCGACCGTGCGGATGTCGCTGCCGGGTTTGGTGGCGAAGAGGTAGTTGGGCTTGCGGGTGATGTCGATCGCCACGATCTTCGCGGCGAAGCCCTGGTAGTGCGCCTGGATCGGCGGGATGCCCGCGTTGTTGGCGAGGTCCAGGGACCTGGCGCGGAACGCGTTGATCACGTCCGGGCCGGCCCCGATGTTCACCCAGCTCGACACCGTGAACGGCAGCTCGGGCAGCCTCGCCAGCTTGAACTGCAGCTGCTGCTGGTTCTGGTACGAGGCGATCTTCAGGCTGGTTCCCGCCGGGACCTTGTCGGCGAGCGGCTTGGTGGCGGCGCCCTCGGTGTCGGCGGCGGCACTGCCGCCCGCGCAGCCGCTGAGCCCGGCCACGGCGGCGGACGCGCCGAGCAGGGAGGTGAGAAACAGGCGGCGGTCGAGACCGGAAACAGATGGAGAAGGCATGGGAGGACTCCCTGGATGCGCGGAGCGGAACAGAGCAGAAAGGCAGGATGAATTCCGGGCGGGCCGCATGCCGGAAGTGGGGAAATCCCGGACGGGAAGGGTGCCGGAAGAAGTGAACTCACGCAGACGGAAACACGCGCTTCATGCGCGGCAATGTGTCAGCAACAGAGGGTGCGACAGCTCGTGAGCGGGTTCATGAGCAGGATGTTCCCGGCCGTGGACGACCCCTGTCAACATTCCGAGTTTCTGAATTAAATAGCCTCAGGTGACGCGCCCAGCGGGTCGCGGAACAGCACGTCGAGAACCACGGAGCCGCCCGCGACCGCAAGCACGGAATCCGGGAAACTGGTCGGCACGACGGCCGCCGCCCGGCGCATTCCGGCCGCTTCCCGCAGTGCGTGCAGGCATTCCTCGAAGTGCATGACACCCACCTCGGTCACCACGACCGTCTCCGGGTTCAGCACGTCCAGCAGCAGCCCGGCCGCCCGCCCCGTCGTCCGGGCCCGCTCCCTCAGCAGCCGCCGCGCCACCCCGTCCCCGGCCGCCGCCGCGGCCACCACGTGCATCGGGTTCACCCCGTCGATCACGCCGGCCGCGCGGGCGCGCCGGCACAACGTCCGCTCGCTCAGCTCGACCTGGAGGCAGCCGGTACCGCCGCACGCGCACGGCTCGGTGCCGCCCGGCACCGGAAGGTGGGCGATCGACCCCGCCTGGGAGCGGGGCCCGTGGTGCACCTCGTCATTGGTGGCGAAGGCCGCGTCGACCACGTTGCCCACGAACAGGTGCAGCACGCTGCGGCTGCCCCGGGCCCGCCCGAACAGCCGCTCCCCGTTGACCAACGCGCGCGCGTGCCCGTCCACATGGACCGGCAGCCCGGTACGGGCCTCGAGCAGCTCCCGCACCGGCACCTCGCGCCAGCCCAGCAGCTCGTGCTCGACCACGGTGCCCGTCTCCCGGTCCACCCAGCCGCCGACCGCGACCCCGACCCCGAGCGGCCCGCGGCCCGGCGCCTCGGCGAGCAGTGCCGCGAGTCCCTCCGCGGCCCGGGCCAGCACCCAGCCGGGGTCCGTCCGCTCGTGCTTCACCTCCCTCCGGGCCACGACGCGACCCCGCAGATCGAGCAGCGCGACCGTGGTGTACGGCACGGCCACGTGCACCCCGCAGACCAGGTGCCGCTCGGTGTCGAGATCGACGGGCACATGGGGCCGGCCCACCCCGTTCGAGCGCCGCGGGGCAGCCTCCTCACGGATCAGCCCCAGCCCGGTCAGCCGGGCACAGTGCTCGGTCACGGACGCGGGCGACAGCCCGGTCAGCCGGGCGACGGTGCTGCGCGCCACCGGCCCGTGCTCCAGCACGGACCGCAGCACGACGCTGGCGCTGGTACGCCGCCGGTCGCTGTCGGCGGCACGGGGAACAGGGGAGGCAAGAGTGGATGCCGCGGTACGGGGCATGGAGAACCGTCCTCGGGAACGGGGCCGACACGTCTCGGAAGGTTCGAGGCGCGCCGGAGCCCGCCCCTAGGGTCTTTCGTTTGGATCAGGCCGGATCAGGGAGCGGGGCTTGGTGCGTGCAGCTGCAAGGCGGAGGAGGGAGTCGACGCGATGGGGGTCCCCCCGCGCGAGCGTGTTCGAGCGTGGGGGAGCCGGCGAGTGACGACAACGCCGCAGACGTGCGTGCCAGGCCCCGCGAGCCCGGCCTGATCCAAACGAAAGGCCCTACACCGGGCGACGACAGGTGGCCGTGCCCTGGCGTCGCAGGTCGACATAGCGACGCGACGTGAAGTTCCGGGCCTGGGCAACCATGCGTTCGAAGCTAGCAAAACGGCCCACCGCTGCCCAGACGGCGACCGACGGGCGAGACGAACCCCTCTGGGCTTTGGCGGGACCCTACAGTTCCCGGTCGCTACCCGAGCATGAGTGAAACGTCTTCATCTCAGTGACCTGTCTCACGCCTGACCGTGTGTAAGGAGCACCCTTTGTGCGAAGTGCACGAACGCGTCGTTCCACCCTTTGTCGACCGCCGATGGTGATCGGCTCGAGGGCGCTGGGATAGCGTCACGCTGTCCCGACGTGTCCACACCACCCCGCGGAGTCCCCATGAGCACCGCCACCACCCTCGCCCGCCCGGGCACGGTCCTCGCCGACCTGCTGCCGACGTCCCGCGTCCGCGACGCGGCCCTCGTCATCGGCGGCGCCGTGCTCACCGGCCTCGCGGCCCAGCTGTCGGTCCCGGTGCCCGGGTCCCCGGTGCCGGTGACCGGCCAGACCTTCGCCGCGCTGCTCGTCGGCACCGCGCTCGGGGCCCGCCGCGGCTTCCTCTCCCTCGCCCTGTACGCGCTCGCCGGTGTGGCCGGCGTGCCGTGGTTCGCGGGCGGCGCCTCCGGCGCGGGGGCCGTCTCCTTCGGCTATGTCATCGGCATGCTGCTCGCCTCGGCGGCCGTGGGCGCCCTGGCCCGCCGCGGCGCCGACCGCTCCCCGCTGCGCATGGCGGGCACGATGATCCTCGGCGAGGCGATCATCTACGCGGTCGGCGTCCCCTACCTGGCCCTGGCGGCCCACCTCTCCTTCTCCCAGGCGGTCGCGGCCGGCCTCACCCCGTTCCTGATCGGTGACGCCCTCAAGGCCGCCCTGGCGATGGGCGCGCTGCCCACCGCCTGGAAGTTCGTCAGCAAGCGCTGACGCCGTAGTTCCTGCGGAAGAGGTTCGCCGGGTCGTAAGTCTCCTTCAGCCCGGCGAGCCTCTTGCGCGTTTCCGGGTCGTACAGCCCGGCACCCCGGTCCCCGGCCCCGAAGGCGAAGTTGAGCGAGCGGCCCAGGCGATCGTCCGCCAGCAGGGCGAACGCCGGGTCCAGTACGGCCCGCGCCCCCTCACGGTCGCCTACGGTCAACAGCCGCACCAGGAACCGCCCTTCGCGATACGGCACCGCGTTCGGCGCGGGCCGGGCCAGCGCCCCGCCCAGGTGGTTGACCTGCACGACACACATCAGGCCCGCCTCGGGCCCGGTCCGCTTCAGCAGTTCCCCGGCCCGTTCGACGTCCAGCTCCCGCAGCACCGCGCTGTCGCCGTAGTAGGCGTGCGGGAAGTCCGGGTCGCTGTGGATGGTGTGGCTCTCGGCGTACGGCATCTCGCGCAGCGAGTCCGACAGCACCGGCCCGATCTCCCGCAGCGGGGCCGTGAGCCGTTGGCCGTCGGCGCCCGTGTGGGCGACCCTGATCGAGACGAGGTACCGGCCGCGCAGGTGCGGCGGCAGCGCGGGCTGGTCCGGGTACGGTACGGCGGCGAAGGAAGAGGTCAGCGACTCCGGCACGGTCCGCGTCCACGCCTCGTACGCGCGCAGCACGGCCGCAGGGTCCACCTCGCGCCCGTCGAAGGCGAGCGAGCCGCCGTACAGCGTCCGCACCGGAACCAGGCCGATCTCCAGCTCGGTCACGATGCCGAAGTTCTGCCCCGCCCCCAGCAGTGCCCAGTACAGCTCGGGGTCGGACTCCGGGGTGACGCGGCGGAGTTCGCCGTCGGCGGTGACGACCTCCAGCCACCGCACATGGTCGGCCGCGTACCCGAACTCCCGTGCGAGGATGCCGAGTCCGCCGCCCAGGGTGTACGACACCGCGCCCACGCCCGGCGCCGAGCCGTTGAGCGGGGCCAGCCCGTACGGCTCGGCCGCCGCGACCACCTGCCCCCAGCGCACCCCCGCCTGCACGCGGACCGTACGCGCCTCGGGATCGATGGTGAGCCCGTCCAGCCGCCGGGTCGTGATGAGCAGCCCGCCCTCGTAGCCCCCGGGCAGCCCGTGTCCGGTGGCCTGCACGCCCACCGGCAGGTCTTCGGCAGCCGCGTACCGCACGGCGGCCACCACGTCCGCGGTCGACCGGACGGCCGCGATCACCGCGGGCCGTTGGGTGAACCCGGTCTGGAACCCGGTGAGTTCGTCGTCGTAGCCGGCGTCGCCGGGGCGGAGCAGGGTCAGGTCTGCGCGGTCGTCCGTGTAGGTCATGCCACGCATGATGGCCGCATAACCTGACAGCTTCCGTCAGGTTATGCGGCCATGTTCCGAGGGGTGCCGGATCAGCCGACGGAGACCTTGTCGGCCGGTGCCTCGGTGGGGGCGGCCGTGCGGTTGCCCGCGATCCGCTCCTTCACCACGGCGATCACCAGCACCACCGCGGCGACGAGCAGCGACAGCAGCACCGTCTCCCGTCCGTCGTGCTCGGTGTCGGTCAGCATGTAGCCGAGGACGAACACGATCAGCGCGGCCGTCGCCCAGGTCAGGTACGGGTACAGCCACATCTTGACGAGCAGCTTCTCCGGCGTCTCGCGCTGGATGATCTTCCGCATCCGCAGCTGCGAGAAGCAGATGACCAGCCACACGAACAGGGCCACCGCGCCACTGGAGTTGACCAGGAAGAGGAAGACCGAGTCCGGGAACTTGTAGTTGAAGAAGACGGCGACGAAGCCGAAGACGACGGACGCGACGATCGCGGCCATCGGCACACCCCGGGACGTGGTCCGCGCGAACGCCTTCGGTGCGTCACCCCGCTGGCCCAGCGAGAAGGCCATCCGGGAGGCCGTGTAGAGCCCGGAGTTCAGACAGGACAGCACCGACGTCAGCACGATGACGTTCATGATCTGGCCGGCGTGCGCGATGCCGAGGGAGTCCAGGGCGGCGACGTAGGAGCCCTTGTCCTTGATCGACGGGTCGTTCCACGGCAGCAGCGAGACGACCACGAAGATCGAGCCCAGGTAGAAGACGGCGATACGCCAGATGATGCTGTTCGTCGACTTGGTGACCGCCCGCTGCGGGTCCTCCGACTCGCCGGCCGCCAGCGTGGCGATCTCGCTGCCCATGAAGGAGAACACGACCAGCAGCACACCGGTGAGGATGGCCCCGGGTCCGTGGGGCAGGAAGCCGCCGTGACCGGTCAGGTTGTCCAGGCTCGCCTTGTCGCTGTGGACGCCCGGCAGCACCCCGAAGACGGCGAGGGCGCCGACGACGATGAACGCGCCGATCGCCACGACCTTGATCCCGGCGAACCAGAACTCGAACTCACCGTAGGAGCCGACGGAGACCAGGTTGGTCGCGGTCAGCACGATCATGACGATGAGCGCCCAGCCCCACTGCGGCACGGCCGGGACCCACCCGGAGAGGATCTTGGCGCCCGCGGTGGCCTCCACGGCGAGCACGACCACCCAGAAGAACCAGTACAGCCAGCCGATCGAGAAACCGGCCCAACGGCCGAGCGCCCGGTCCGCGTGCGCGGAGAAGGAGCCCGAGGTGGGGTTCGCGGCGGACATCTCGCCCAGCATCCGCATCACCAGCACCACGAGCGTGCCGACGAGGGCGTACGAGAGCAGGATGCCGGGGCCGGCGGTGGCGATGCCGGAGCTGGAACCGACGAACAGACCGGCGCCGATGACACCACCGATGGCGATCATCGACAGATGACGGTTCTTGAGTCCTGCCTGGAGGCCGCCGCCGGGTTCTCCGGGGCGGCCGGGTGCGTTTCCGGCCTGGGTGGGGGTCGGCTGCGAAGTCATAAAGGGTGATTCCTTTGCGCCGGGTGTACGAGAAACAAGAGGGGACACACGTACGGACGGACACCTTCTGCCCCGTACGAGCGGAAGTACGGGGGCTCGTACGAGCGGTGTACGAGCCGGTCCAGTGAATCTGAGGCGAACAAATTCGGGAACCTTTGAATCCGGATTGTTACTTGAGGTTTTCTTGAGGTTCTATGGTGTAGCTCACATCTTTTCCTGGCTGTCACCCCGCGAGGCCGAGCCGCGACGGACGTGACACACTCGGATCATGCGCGTGTACCTCGGCTCCGACCATGCCGGTTTCGAACTGAAGAACCACCTCGTCGAGTGGCTCAAGGCCGCCGGGCACGAGCCCGTCGACTGCGGGCCCCACATCTACGACGCCCAGGACGACTACCCGCCCTTCTGCCTCCGCGCCGCGGAGCGCACCGCCGCGGACCCCGACGCCCTCGGCATCGTCATCGGCGGCTCCGGCAACGGGGAGCAGATCGCCGCGAACAAGGTGAAGGGCGTGCGGGCGGCCCTCGCCTGGAGCGAGGAGACGGCCTCCCTGGGCCGGCAGCACAACAACGCGAACGTCGTCGCCGTGGGCGCCCGGATGCACACGGCGGAGGAGGCGACGAAGTTCGTCGAGACGTTCCTGAACACGCCGTTCTCGGGCGACGAGCGGCATGTGCGGCGCATCGACATGCTGTCCTCGTACGAGACCACGGGCGAGCTGCCGCCGATCCCCCCGCACCACCCGCAGGACTGAGAACCGGCAGGTCAGGGGCGGGGCGTAGCCAGGGGGCCGGGGGTGCCCCCGGCGGCGCCCCGGTGTTTGAAAGGTTGAGGCAAGCCGTGCCAGAGGGGCACACCATCCACCGGCTGGCCCGGGACTACGCGGCACGGTTCGCCGGCGGCGCGGTCGCCGTCACCAGCCCCCAGGGCAAGTTCGCCGACGCCGCGGCCCTGCTCGACGGGGCCGAGCTGCACACCGCCGACGCCCACGGCAAGCACCTCTTCCTCGGCTTCCGCGGCGCCGACTGGGTGCACATCCACCTCGGCCTCTTCGGCAAGGTCGCCTTCGGCGACGCCCCCGCGCCCCCGCCCACCGACACGGTCCGCCTGCGTCTGGCGAACCCCACCGCGTACGTCGACCTGCGCGGCCCCACCACCTGCGCGCTGGTCACCGGCGAGGAGAAGGCCGCGGTCCACGGCCGCCTCGGCCCCGACCCGCTGCGCGACGACGCCGACCCGGAGGCCGCCCACCGGCGGGTCCGCCGCAGCCGGACGAGCATCGCCGCCCTGCTCATGGACCAGAAGGTCATCGCGGGGGTCGGCAACGTCTACCGCGCCGAGGTCCTCTTCCGGCACGGCATCGACCCCTACCGGCCGGGCAAGGACATCACCCCCGCCGAGTGGGACGCGATCTGGGCCGACCTCGCCGCCCTGATGCGCGAGGGCGTCCGCACCAACCGCATCGACACCGTGCGGCCCGAACACACCCCCGAGGCCATGGGCCGCCCGCCGCGCGTCGACGACCACGGCGGCGAGGTGTACGTCTACCGCAGGGCCGGCCTGCCCTGCCACCTCTGTGGCGGCGAGATCCGCACCGCCGGTCTCGCCGCCCGCAACCTGTTCTGGTGCCCCGGCTGCCAGAGGTCATAGGGCCCAGAGCTCACAAAGCCCTTCGGTGCCCCGGTCCCGGTGCCGCGGCAGGCAACGTTTGCCCGTCAAGGAGCGGCGTCCGTGCGTGCTCTGGGGGTACCCCCTGCTCGAAGAGCTTGGGGGCGCGTGCCGGGCGTCGCGACGGGGCGAACGTTGCCTGGTGCGGTCCTAGAACCCGTGCGGCAGCCACGGTGCCACCACCGAGCCGAACGCCAGGGACGCCTCCGCCAGCGCGCCCTGCCGCAGCTCCCGTACCCGCCCGGCCGCGGCCAGCGACGTGAGCGACACCCCGCCCAGATACGCCGTCCCCAACTCCCGCACCGACAGGGCGAGATCGGCCGCGTCCGTCGTACGCGCACACGAGGCGCCCTTCGGGTCGCCCGTCAGCCGCCAACGCCCCTCGTTCCAGGGGCAGAAGGCGTCCTCGACCTCGAACACCACGTCCACGGGCGCCTGGTACGTCCGGGCCTCAAGGGCCGCGCCGACATCGACGAGACGCAGATGGAGGGCGTCCCTCAGCCGTGGCCGGCACCGCCGGATGTCGGACACCAGGTGCTGCCAGGCGTCGTCGACCGGCCGCGCGCGCACGACGAGCGTCGTCGTCAGGTCTATGCCGAACAGGAAGCGCCACAGCGCCGCGTCCGTCGCCGGGTCGAGCGCGGCCAGGTTCACCAGGGTGACCGTCCCGTCGTGCCCGGCGACCCCCCAGCCGAGCTTGGTGCGGAAGCGGGCGTACCCCGTGATCTCGCCCTCGCGCTCGGCGACCACGCACTGCAGCGCGGACGCCCCGTCCCGCTCGCTCACCGGGTCCAGCAGCCCCGCCCGCTCCCAGCCGGGCCGCCGCTCCAGCATGCCGGGACGGCCGGGCACCAGCCGTGCGTACACCGCCTCGCAGGCGTCGAGGACGTCGGCGGGGGCCGCGTACCGCAGCCGTACGTCATCCGTGCCGGCCGGAACGGACAGCTCGACGCGGCTCGTGTCGATCTCGGCGCCCAGCTGGAACGTCGCCGCGCCGTACCCGAACCGGCCGTAGATCGCAGGCTCCGAGGCGGTCAGCACCGCCAGCGGCTCCCCCCAGGAGCGGACGTCGTCCAGCTGCCGGCGCATCATCGAGGTCAGCACCCCGCGCCGGCGGTGCGTGGCCGCCACGCTCACCATGGTGACGCCCGCCGCGGGGACCGAGGCGCCGCCGGGGACGGTGAGGCGGAAGCTGAAGGCGCCCGCAGTGCCGACACATGTGGTTCCGTCCCATACGCCCAGGGATCGATCGAATTCGGTGAGTTCGCGATCCAATGCGCGCTCTTCGGGTGCTTGGTCCGCGCCGCCGAAGGCCCGGACCAGGTGGTCGTACCACGTGTCCCACTCGTCCTGCCGCAGCACGCGCACGTCCGTCGTCATGTGCCATGCCTATCAGGGCAATGCGGGGCGAGCGAGGGAATTTCTCCCGCGTTACGGGGCGCCGATCCCTGTGAAGTTCAGCGCTCGGACGGGGGACAAGTGGGACCTCCCGTGCCAAGGGGCTGGTCCGATGGATAGGGTCCCGAACAATGGCAGCAGGACGAGAGCGGCGCGCGGAAGCCGAGACGTTCACGGCCCGGTTGAAGAAGCAGTGGCACCGGGCCCGCACCGGCGTGCGCCGATCCGCCGTGGACTACTTCCGCGGGGACGGCTCGGACTGGGTCGCGCTGGCCGGCCTGCTGCTGATGATCCCGCTGATCGCGGCGGTCACCCTGGCCGACCCCGTCTGGTGCTCACCGGCCTTCCTGGTCCTCCCCATCGTCGCCGGCGGCCTGCTGCTGCGCCCCTCCAGCCTGCTCGGCCTGTACGCCGCCGCCGCGACCGCGCTGATCGTCGAGTCCCTCAAACTCGGCCCCTACACCGAGGGGCCGTCCCGGGTCACCCCGGGCATCGTGCTCGTGGTCGCGGCCTGCGGCTTCTTCGGCCTGCTGATCGCGCAGTTCCGCAGCCGGGTCGGGGTGCCGTGGCGGCGCGGCGGGACCATGCTCTTCGACCTGCGGGAACGCATCCGGGTCCAGAGCAAGCTGCCGAAGCTGCCGCTGGGCTGGCACCGCGAGATGGCGCTCAGACCGGCCGGCGGGCAGTCATTCTCCGGCGACTTCGTGGTGGCGGCCCGCACCAACGGCGGCCGCACACTGGAGGTCGTCCTCACCGACGTCTCCGGCAAGGGCATGGACGCCGGTTCACGCGCCCTGCTGCTGTCCGGGGCGTTCGGCGGACTGCTGGGATCGCTCCCACCGCACGCGTTCCTGCCCGCGGCGAACGGCTACCTCCTCCGCCAGGACTGGGACGAGGGGTTCGCGACCTCCATCCACCTGGTCCTGGACCTGGAGTCCGGCGACTACGAGCTCTACTCCGCCGGACACCCGCCGGGCCTGCAGCTCAGCGCGGGCACCGGGCGCTGGGAGGAGAAGGCGGCCGAAGGGCCGCTCCTCGGCGTCTACGACGGCGCCCAGTTCGACTCCGTGAAGGGCACGCTGCGCCCTGGCGACGTGCTGATGCTGTTCACGGACGGCCTGGTGGAGACGTCCGACCGCGACATCGTGGAAGGCATGGACCGCCTCATGGGCGAGGCCGACCGCTATGTCGCGGGCGGCTTCCGCGGCGCGGCCTGGCATCTCATCGAGGCGGTCGCGAAGGACGTGAACGACGACCGGGCACTGCTGCTGATCTGCCGGGAGGCGGCGACGGCGTCGGCGGTGCGCTGAGGAGGCGCGTCCGGGGGCGCGTCCGAGGGCGCGCCCGCGGTGGTCGGCGGTGTGTACTCCCTGCTCGGCCATGCCATATGTTGCGAAAGCAGAGTTAGGGGGAGCCTGTCATGTCGCTCATGACACCGGCCGAGGTCGAGGCCGTCGCCCGGGCCGCGCACTCCGCGCAGAAGGACAAGGCCGGACGGCCCTACGCCGAGCACCTCGCGGCCGTCGCCGAGGGCGTGCGCGCCCGCGGTGGGGGAGACGAACTCGTCGCCGCCGCCTGGCTGCACGACTCCCTGGAGGACGGCGCCCTCAGCGAGGAGTGGCTCGACACCGCTCCCTTGTCCGCCACGACGAAGGCCGTCGTACGGGCCGTCACCAAGCGGCCCGGTGAGGACCCGCAGGCGTACGCGCGACGCATCCTCGCCACCCCCGGCGCCCGTCTGGTGAAGGCCGCCGACCTCGCCCACAACGCGGATCCGAAGCGGCTCGCCGCCCTGGACGCCCCCACCGCGGAGCGGCTCACCCGCAAGTACGCCGCCATGCGGCGGTACCTCGGCATCAGCGCCGGTGATTGACGGCACGTCAGCAACGACGCCGGCAGAGGCGGTGCGCGCGGCGGCGGAGGCGCTGGCGACCCGGCACGACCTCCAGTCGATGCTGGTCCAGATCCGCAAGGCCCGCCGCGACCTGTCGGTCCCACCCCACTTCGAAGGGCCGGGCGTACCGTACGCGTTCGTGCTGGGCGCGGAGGAGGTAGGGGCCATGCCGGGCGACAGGGCCCGCCGCACGCCCCTGCGGGAGTCCCCGATCCCCCTGGGCCCGAGGACGAGGCCGGCGCTGTACTACCCGTTGCCGGCGGACCCGGGGGACCTGTCGGGGTGGCAGGACTTCGAGCGGCTCATGCGGCACCTGAAGGGAGACCCGACCCGGTAGGGTCCGGGCACCATCACCTACCGCCACCACCACGGCGCGCCCAACTCCCGTGCGCTGTCGCGGTGGAGGGTGAGATGTCGGTGTGGAATCACCTGCGAACACGATGTGTGGGCTTGGAAACGATCACCGCCGATCCGCTGTACGGGTACCGTGCGATTCCCTTGCGCCGCAGCGGTGTTGACCGCGGCGGACTGCTCCTCGCCGTGACGAGTTGCCGCCAAGGTGGTCGACGATGCCTCAGTGGCCGCATAGGGCGGGCCGGTTGGTGGCACGATGGTTCTGGCGGGGTGTGCAGGGGACGGCGCCCCGGGCCGGGAGAGCGGACCGACCGAGGGTGTGATCAGTTGTGGCGATTTCGCTGTCAGTGGTGCTGCTGTTGGCGATCATCCTGGTGGTGATGATCAGAGGGGGCTCGATCAAGGCCGGACCGGCGATCGTGGCGATCCTCTTCGGCTTCTTCCTGGCCTCCACCGGCATGGCTCCGTCCATCAACCGCTTTCTGAACTCGATAGCGGACACGATCAACTCGATCCGCTTCTGAGCGGACGGGACCACGCCCGGCATCGGTCGGCTCGGCTCTGTGCGGAGCCGGGCTGGTCCGGTCCGGGCGACTTCGGTGACGGCCGCACCGGCAGATGAGCCACCGATCGCCGACCGGCCCGCGACCTGGGCGCGGCGCGCCCGGACGTGCCGTTCCGCGCTCTTTGCAAGTTGTTGGCGCCCTTCCCTGTTCAGCGCCCCCATGGCGGATGGGTACGCTCCCCGGCAGTCTCCGGTGATCAGTACCGGGGCGCCGGATCGCGCGGCGCGGTCTTGGACGCCGCGGTCTTGGACGGCGCGGTCCGGGAGAAGGAGGGGGACGATGGTCTACCTACTGCTGACTGCGCCAGCGGTCGGGTTCATCGTGGCGGCCGTGACGATCGTGCTGTACGCCGTGAACGGGGCCGCACGGCTGCGGGCCGGAGGCGCAGCTGATAGAGGCGGCGGCTACGAGACGTGCGGGCAGCGTGCGCGGCCAGGCACGCGCCTGCACGCGCTTCGCTCGGCGAATCCAGGGGCGTTCCACCGGCACGCCGGCGCCTGGTCGAGAAGGGCCGGAAGCCGAGCGGGGAACGAGATCGCGACGGGATCGCAAGCCGAGGGGCACTCGGGGGACACGCCGGACTGAACAGACCCTCCGGAAACGATCAGGGCCAGGTCGGAGGAGTGATCCTCCGACCTGGCCCTGAGCCGTTCAGAGCGGGCGACGGGAATCGAACCCGCGTAGCTAGTTTGGAAGACTAGGGCTCTACCATTGAGCTACGCCCGCAACACGACGCGCCGCAGGTCACCGACCGCGGCACAGAAGGCATCGTAGCGGGTCGCCCGCCTCGTAGGCCAACGCGTCGGGGCTTGCACACGCCCGCGAACAAACCGGCCGACTCGGCCGGTCCGGGCATGTACCCTACGTGTCGCACCAGACGGGGTGTGGCGCAGCTTGGTAGCGCGTCCGCTTTGGGAGCGGAAGGCCGTGGGTTCAAATCCCGCCACCCCGACCACCGGCCCGGCACGGCCCGGCGCCGATCCGCGTGATCGCCTTTGGGGGCGCTCAGTGCCTGCGGTTACTATGCAAGCTGCGCGCCCGTGTGTCTGCACTGCCATGTCTCTCAGGGCAGGGGCCCGCGAATCCGCCGAAGGCATGCCCGCCCCTCCGGGTGGCGCAGGCTCGGCAGAACCCCAAGAAGTCAGCCACAAGGAGACCGAACCGTGAAGAGCGCCGTGGAGACCCTGAACCCGACCCGGGTTCGGCTCACTGTTGAGGTGCCCTTCGAGGAGCTCAAGGACAGCCTCGACGCGGCGTACAAGAAGATCAACCAGCAGGTCACGGTGAAGGGCTTCCGCAAGGGCAAGATCCCCGCCCGGGTCATCGACCAGCGGTTCGGTCGCGGCGCCGTGCTGGAGGAGGCCGTCAACGACGCGCTCCCGAAGTTCTACACCGAGGCGGTCAACGAGGCCGAGCTGAACCCGCTGGGCCAGCCCGAGGTCGACATCACGGAGCTGAAGGACAACGAGCTGCTGTCCTTCACCGCCGAGGTCGACGTCCGCCCGACCATCGAGATCCCGGACTACTCCGGCATCGAGGTCGAGGTCGACGCCGTCGAGGTCACCGACGAGGACATCGAGAAGTCGGTCCAGCAGCTGCGCGACCGCTTCGCGTCCACCTCCCCGGTCGAGCGCGCCGCCGAGGACGGCGACGTCGTCACGATCGACCTGGAGGCCAAGGTCGACGGCGAGGTCCTCGAGGACGGCGTCGCCAAGGACGTCTCCTACACGATCGGCTCCGGTGAGCTGCTGGACGGTATCGACGACGCCGTGAAGGGCCTGTCGGCCGGCGAGGAGGCCACCTTCACCTCCGAGCTGAAGGGCGGCTCGGCGGCCGGCCGGGAGGCCGAGGTGACGGTCAAGGTCACCCAGGTCGCCGCCCGGGAACTGCCGGAGCTCGACGACGAGTTCGCGCAGCTCGCGTCCGAGTTCGACACGCTGGAGGAGCTGAAGGCGGACAGCCGCAAGCGCCTGGCGAACATGAAGCAGTACGACCAGGCCACGCAGGCCCAGGAGCGCGTCCTGGACAAGCTGCTCGAGCTGGTCGAGGTCCCGGTCCCCGAGAAGCTCCTCGAGGACGAGATCAACACCCGTAAGCACAACCTCGAGCACCACCAGCTCGCCCAGATGGGTCTGACCCTCGACCGGTACCTGGAGATCCAGGGCAAGACCGCCGAGGAGTTCGAGACCGAGACGCGCGAGGCCGCGATCAAGGGCATCAAGACCCAGTTCGTCCTCGACGAGCTGGTCAACAAGGAGAAGCTCAACGTCAACCAGGAGGAGCTCACCGAGCACCTCATGCGGCGCGCGGCCTCCTCCGGCATGTCCCCCGACCAGTTCGCCCAGGCGGTCGTCGAGGGCGGCCAGGTCCCGATGCTGGTCGGCGAGGTCGCCCGCGGCAAGGCCCTGGCGCTGGTCGTCGAGGCCGCGACGGTCAAGGACACCAACGGCGAGATCGTCGACCTGGACGACGAGGAGGAGTCGGAGGAGGCCGAGACCTCCACGGACGCCTCCGCCGAGGCCACCGAGGCCACCGAGGAGAAGCCGGAGGCGTAACCTCCCTCGCTACAGCAGCACGGGCCCCGGGCGCACAGCGCGCTTCGGGGCCCGTCGCCATATGCGCACGGCCGGCAGCCGCCTGGAAACCGCCGGGAACCGGTCGGCCCCGGCGAGGGGTGCGCCCGAAAGGGGCGGGGGAACCGCGCGAGCAACCCACCACAGGCCCACACCGGCGCGACGACGGCACCCTTCACGGCGACAATGGACCCGGGGCCCGGGGCGGAGCCCCGCGACGGCGGACCCGACACCGGGCCCCCGCAACCAGGCCCCGCAACCAGGCCCCGGCACCACCCTCGGCTCACCCCGCGGAGCGCATGCGCTCACAGCGAACAGCCCCCTATGCGGGATTCCCCGAAGGGACCCGCGCGTTAGGGTCCATGAATACGAGGGCAGGGGAGTCCCCGAAGCCGCCCCGCAGGGGGTCGGACGGGGTCCCACGCCCCAGCAGGACACGTGAGACGGCCCCGTGCCGTCGTAAGACGAGCAGGTGGATACGTGACGAATCTGATGCCCTCCGCCGCCGGCGAGCCTTCCATCGGTGGCGGCCTCGGCGACCAGGTCTACAACCGGCTGCTCAACGAGCGGATCATCTTCCTCGGCCAGCCGGTGGACGACGACATCGCGAACAAGATCACCGCACAGCTGCTGCTCCTTGCCTCCGACCCGGACAAGGACATTTACCTGTACATCAACAGCCCGGGCGGCTCGATCACGGCCGGCATGGCGATCTACGACACCATGCAGTACATCAAGAACGACGTCGTGACGATCGCCATGGGCATGGCGGCCTCCATGGGGCAGTTCCTGCTCAGCGCGGGCACCCCGGGCAAGCGCTTCGCCCTGCCCAATGCCGAGATCCTGATCCACCAGCCCTCGGCCGGCCTCGCCGGCTCCGCGTCGGACATCAAGATCCACGCCGAGCGGCTTCTGCACACCAAGAAGCGCATGGCCGAGCTGACCGCCTTCCACACCGGCCAGTCGGTCGAGCAGATCACCCGGGACTCGGACCGCGACCGCTGGTTCGACGCCCAGGAGGCCAAGGAGTACGGCCTGATCGACGAGGTCATCACCACCGCTGCCGGCATGCCGGGCGGCGGAGGCACCGGGGCGGGCTCGTAAGGGCTCACCGGGTCCGCTCGAGGCCCGACGGCCGCCCAGGCGGACCGTGAGCCTCCTACGAGGCCCGGAAGGCCTGCCTAGCCGGGCAGCCGGTCCGGTCGGCCCCTCGGACGGTCCAGCCCGACCCGGCCGGCCCGCCCGGGCACGTGAGGGCTCCCGGTCCCCGGCACGGCCGCAAGGCCCTCCAGGGGCCCACCAGGCGCCCACGGACCCCGGAGCCGGTCCCAGGCCCGGCAGCAGCCGCAGCGGCCGTACAGGACCCACAAGGACCCGAACAGCCCCCAGCGCCCCTCCAGCCCCCAGCCACCGCCCCAGCCCCCTTCAGGAGACACCGTGAACGACTTCCCCGGCAGCGGCATCTACGACCGTACGCGCGCCGAGTACACCGGCCCCGCGGCCGAGTCCCGCTACGTCATCCCGCGCTTCGTCGAGCGCACCTCGCAGGGCATCCGCGAGTACGACCCGTACGCGAAGCTCTTCGAGGAGCGCGTGATCTTCCTCGGCGTCCAGATCGACGACGCCTCCGCCAACGACGTCATGGCGCAGCTGCTGTGCCTGGAGTCGATGGACCCCGACCGTGACATCTCGGTCTACATCAACAGCCCCGGCGGCTCCTTCACCGCGCTCACGGCCATCTACGACACGATGCAGTTCGTGAAGCCGGACATCCAGACGGTCTGCATGGGCCAGGCCGCCTCCGCCGCCGCCGTGCTGCTGGCCGCGGGCACCCCGGGCAAGCGCATGGCGCTGCCGAACGCCCGTGTGCTGATCCACCAGCCCTACAGCGAGACCGGCCGCGGCCAGGTCTCCGACCTGGAGATCGCCGCCAACGAGATCCTCCGGATGCGGACCCAGCTGGAGGAGATGCTGGCCAAGCACTCCACCCAGCCGATCGAGAAGATCCGCGAGGACATCGAGCGCGACAAGATCCTCACGGCCGAGGACGCGTTGCAGTACGGCCTGATCGACCAGATCATCTCGACCCGGAAGATGAACAACACCGAGATCCGCTGACTCGAATCCACGTGATTCGTCACCGGACCTGTATCGTCTGCCGCCCCTTGGCAGGGTTTGACCCGGCTCACGTCGAGCGAACCGTGCCAAGGGGGGCCCGAACGAGGGGCCCGGCAAGGTACCGTCGACATAAGGCAGCACCAGGAGCCGCTGGACGTAAGGCGTCTCCCAGGCGAAGGGGAAGCACACCGTGGCACGCATCGGTGACGGCGGCGATCTGCTCAAGTGCTCGTTCTGCGGCAAGAGCCAGAAGCAGGTCAAGAAGCTCATCGCAGGCCCCGGTGTGTACATCTGCGACGAGTGCATCGATCTCTGCAACGAGATCATCGAGGAGGAGCTCGCCGAGACGAGCGAGGTGCGCTGGGAGGAGCTCCCCAAGCCCCGCGAGATCTACGAGTTCCTCGAGGGGTACGTGGTCGGCCAGGAGGCGGCCAAGAAGGCCCTGTCCGTCGCGGTGTACAACCACTACAAGCGGGTCCAGGCCGGTGAGAACGGCGGCGCCCAAGGCCGCGACGACGCCATCGAGTTGGCCAAGTCGAACATCCTGCTGCTGGGCCCCACGGGCTCCGGCAAGACGCTGCTCGCCCAGACCCTGGCCCGCATGCTGAACGTCCCGTTCGCGATCGCCGACGCGACCGCGCTGACGGAGGCGGGGTATGTCGGCGAGGACGTCGAGAACATCCTGCTGAAGCTCATCCAGGCCGCCGACTACGACGTCAAGAAGGCCGAGACGGGCATCATCTACATCGACGAGATCGACAAGGTGGCCCGCAAGAGCGAGAACCCGTCGATCACCCGGGACGTGAGCGGCGAGGGCGTCCAGCAGGCCCTGCTGAAGATCCTGGAGGGCACGACGGCCTCGGTCCCGCCGCAGGGCGGTCGCAAGCACCCGCACCAGGAGTTCATCCAGATCGACACGACGAACGTGCTGTTCATCGTGGGCGGCGCGTTCGCGGGCCTGGAGAAGATCATCGAGTCCCGGGCGGGGGCGAAGGGCATCGGCTTCGGCGCCACCATCCGCTCGAAGCGCGAACTGGAGGCGAAGGACCAGTTCGAGGACGTCATGCCCGAGGACCTGGTGAAGTTCGGGATGATCCCCGAGTTCATCGGCCGTCTCCCGGTCATCACCTCGGTCCACAACCTCGACCGCAAGGCCCTGCTGCAGATCCTTGTCGAGCCGCGTAACGCGCTGGTGAAGCAGTACCAACGGCTCTTCGAACTCGACGGTGTGGAACTGGACTTCGAACGCGAGGCCCTCGAGGCGATCGCCGACCAGGCGATCCTGCGCCAGACGGGCGCCCGGGGTCTGCGCGCCATCATGGAGGAGGTCCTCCAGGCGGTGATGTACGAGGTCCCGTCCCGCAAGGACGTGGCCCGCGTCGTCATCACGGCCGACGTGGTGCTCCGCAACGTCAACCCCACCCTGATCCCGCGGGACGCGCGCGGGCGCGGCCCGGGCGAGCAGAAGACGGCGTAGCCACCGCTCGGCACAGGAGCCGACCCCCGGGCTCGGCACGAGCCGACCCCCGGACGAGGAAGGGGCCCCGGTCATCCGACCGGGGCCCCTTCACCGTTGCGGCGCAGCGCGTCAGGCCTTGACGCGCACGTCGTCGCGGAGCTTGCGGGTGATGTCGGCCGCGGTGTCCTTCGACACGTCGGCCGCATTGTTGCCGGGGGAGACCATGGCCATCGTGCTGTAGTCGGCCCAGGCGCAGAACCAGTCGGTCTGCTGCTGCTTGGTGAGCTGGTTGGTCCCCTTGGCCTCCTGGCACTTCATGACCGCGCCGTCGATGTCGACCGACTCGGGCTCGCCGACCAGTTCGCTCTTGCCCGCGGCACTGCTGCCGGACGAGTTCTTCTGGAATTCCTTCTTGATCTGGGCGAAGTACGCGTCCAGGGACGCCTTCGGATCGGCGATCTTGCCGTAGGCCCCGATGAGCGTGACGCCCTTGGCCGTGAGCAGCTTGGACTTGTCCGGCAGGGTGGAGGGATCGTTCGGGTCGTACTTGCTGAGGTCGGCCGTCGAGTAGGCGCCGTAGACGGCGGTGCCGTTCTTGATGCCGCTCTTCTCCAGATCCTTGACGGTGCTGGAGCTGGTGTCGCTGGTGTCGCTCTCCTTGGTCGCCCGGTTGTACTCGCCGAGCACCTTCTGCGGCGTCGTCAGCTTGTGGGGGCCGTCGTCCGCGAGACCGGACGACCCACCACCGCCGATGACGAAGTACGCCCCCACCGCGATCGCCGCCACCACCGCCACCGCGCCGATGATCAGCCCCGTCTTCTTCCCGCCGCCCCCTGGGACCGGCGGCTGCGGGACGCCGTAGGGCTGCTGCTGGCCGTAGGGCGGCTGGCCGTACGGAGGCTGCTGCTGGCCGTACGGGTTCTGCTGGGGCGGGGCGGCCGGCGGGGTCTGCGGGGGGTAGCCGTAGCCGGGCGCCGGCGGGGTCTGCTGGGGGTAGCCGTAGCCGGGCTGGGGCTGGGGGGCCTGCGGCGGCCGGCCGTAGGGGCCCGGCTGACCGTACGGCCCCGGCTGCCCCTGCCCCTGCCCCGGCTGACCGTACGGTCCGGGCTGCTGGGGCTGCCCGCCGTACGGGCCCGGCTGGTTGTAGCTCATGTTCTGGGTTCCCCTCCAGACGCTTATGTGGCCCTGACATCCTGGCGCAGGCCGGGGAGCGCCGGGTCGCCGGGGAGCTCGCCGTTACGAAAGAATCGTGTTTCGGGACGGGGCCGTGACACCTCTAAACTGACCCCCGTGACCGAGAACGCTCAGCAGCAGCCATCAGCGCCCCACACCGAACTGCCGACCCAGTACGCGCCGGCCGATGTAGAGGGGCCGCTGTACGAGCGCTGGGTAGAGCGCGGTTACTTCGAGGCCGACGAGAAGAGCGACAAGCCGCCGTACACCATCGTCATCCCGCCGCCGAACGTCACCGGCTCCCTCCACCTGGGGCACGCCTTCGAGCACACCCTCATCGACGCCCTGACCCGCCGCAAGCGCATGCAGGGCCACGAGACGCTGTGGCAGCCGGGCATGGACCACGCCGGTATCGCCACGCAGAACGTGGTCGAGCGCGAGCTCGCGAAGGAGGGCAAGTCCCGGCACGACCTGGGCCGCGAGGCCTTCGTCGAGCGCGTCTGGCAGTGGAAGGCCGAGTCCGGCGGGCAGATCTCCGGGCAGATGCGGCGCCTCGGCGACGGCGTCGCCTGGTCCCGCGAGCGGTTCACCATGGACGAGGGCCTCTCCCAGGCCGTCCAGACCATCTTCAAGCGCCTCTACGACGACGAGCTCATCTACCGCGCCGAGCGCATCATCAACTGGTGTCCGCGCTGCCTGACCGCCATCTCGGACATCGAGGTGGAGTACCAGGACGACGACGGCGAGCTCGTCTCGATGAAGTACGGAGACGGGGACGACACCATCGTCGTCGCCACCACCCGCGCCGAGACGATGCTCGGTGACACCGCCGTCGCCGTCCACCCCGACGACGAGCGCTACAAGCACCTGGTCGGCAAGCTGGTCAAGCTGCCGCTCACCGACCGCTCCATCCCGGTCGTCGCGGACGAGCATGTCGACCCCGAGTTCGGCACCGGCGCCGTCAAGGTCACCCCGGCCCACGACCCGAACGACTTCGAGATCGGCCAGCGCCACGGCCTGCCCGCCATCACCGTGATGGACGAGCACGCCGTCATCACCGCGCACGGCCCCTTCCAGGGCCTGGACCGCTTCGAGGCCCGCTCCGCGATCGTCGCCGCCCTGCGTGCCGACGGCCGGATCGTCGCCGAGAAGCGCCCGTACGTCCACTCCGTGGGCCACTGCTCGCGCTGCAAGACCACCATCGAGCCGCGCCTGTCCATGCAGTGGTGGGTCAAGGTCGGGCCGCTCGCGAAGGCCGCCGGTGACGCGGTCCGCGAGGGCAAGGTCAGGATCCACCCGCAGGAGATGGAGAAGCGGTACTTCGACTGGGTCGACAACCTCCACGACTGGTGCATCTCACGCCAGTTGTGGTGGGGCCACCGCATCCCGGTCTGGTACGGGCCGGACGGCGAGGTCGTCTGCGTCGGCCCGGACGAGGAGCCGCCGAGCGGCGAGGGCTGGCGCCAGGACACCGACGTCCTCGACACCTGGTTCTCCTCCGGCCTGTGGCCCTTCTCCACGCTGGGCTGGCCCGAGCAGACCGAGAGCCTGAAGAAGTTCTATCCGAACTCCGTCCTGGTCACCGGCTACGACATCCTCTTCTTCTGGGTCGCCCGGATGATGATGTTCGGCCTGTACGCGATGGACGGCACCCCGCCGTTCCACACCATCGCCCTGCACGGCATGGTCCGCGACCAGTTCGGCAAGAAGATGTCGAAGTCCTTCGGCAACGCGGTCAACCCGCTGGACTGGATGGACAAGTACGGCTCGGACGCGCTCCGGTTCACCCTGGCCCGTGGCGCCAACCCGGGTGTCGACGTCCCGATCGGCGAGGACTGGGTCCAGGGGTCCCGCAACTTCGCCAACAAGATCTGGAACGCGACCCGCTTCGCGCTGATGAACGGCGCGACGGTCGAGGGCCCGCTGCCCTCGACCGAGAAGATGTCGGCCACCGACCGCTGGATCCTGTCCCGGCTGAACTCGGTCGTCGCCGAAGTCGACGCCTTCTACGACGACTTCCAGTTCGCCAAGCTGTCCGACGCCCTCTTCCACTTCGCGTGGGACGAGGTCTTCGACTGGTACGTCGAGCTGTCCAAGACCACGTTCCAGGCGGGCGGCGAGGCGGCCGAGGTCAGCAAGCGGGTCCTCGGCGAGGTCCTGGACGTCACGCTGAAGCTGCTGCACCCGATCGTGCCGTTCGTCACCGAGACGCTGTGGACCACCCTCACGGGCGGTGAGTCGGTCGTCATCGCGGACTGGCCCAAGGCTGTGTCTGTTCCTGGTGCTGACGCACCGGGCGGGTTCCGTGACGCCGCGGCGGAGAAGGAGATCGAGACCCTCCAGTCGGTGATCACCGAGGTCCGCCGCTTCCGCGCCGACCAGGGCCTCCAGCCCGGTCAGCGGGTTCCGGCGCGGCTGAGCCTCGAGGGCACCGCGCTCGCCCCGCACGAGGCGGCCATCCGGCAGCTGCTGCGACTGCAGCCCGAGGGTGAGGGCTTCACGGCCACGGCCACCCTGCCGGTCGCGGGGGCCACGGTCGCGCTGGACCTGTCGGGCACGATCGACGTGGCGGCGGAGCGGAAGCGGCTCGCGAAGGACCTGGCCGCCGCGGAGAAGGAGAAGGCGCAGGCCGACGGCAAGCTCGGCAACGAGGCGTTCCTCGCCAAGGCGCCGGACCACGTCGTGGAGAAGATCCGTACGCGGCTCGCCAAGGCGGAGGAGGACATCGCCCGGATCCAGGCCCAGCTGGAGCGGTTGCCGCAGGCGTAGCGGTCCCGCGTGGCTGCGGGCAATCGTGCCTCCCCCAGAGCCTTAACGGCCTGGGGGACCGCCAGGGGCGGCACAGGTGGGCGCTGGGGGCGCGCCCCCTGCTCGAAGAGCTTGGGGGAGGCACCCGGCCGGCGCGGGGAAGCGGAATCCACTCCCTGGCACCCAAGGCCCCCGGAGCGTCACAGCTCCGGGGGCCTTGACGTCGGCTGTCACCGGTTCTCCGTAGACTGGCCCCGTGAGTGAGCTGCCCCCGCGTGACCCCAACGAGTCCGATCCCTTCGAGCAGATCGTCGAGGCCGAGACCGACCGCGATCCCGATCTCGCGGTGATCGAGGCCGGCAGCCGTACCCTGCGCACCCAGGGCGGCCCACCGCAGGCCGACGTGCCCACGCGGCCCGAGGACCCCGAGGTCGACAAGGCGCTGCGCGAGGTCGAGGCCGACCTGGCGACCCGCTGGGGCGAGACCAAGCTGGAGCCGTCCGTCAGCCGTATCTCCGCGCTGATGGACGTACTGGGGGAGCCGCAGCGCTCGTATCCCTCCATCCACATCACGGGCACCAACGGCAAGACCTCCACCGCACGCATGATCGAGGCCCTTCTCGGCGCCTTCGAGCTGCGCACCGGCCGGTACACGAGCCCGCACGTCCAGTCGATCACCGAGCGCATCAGCCTGGACGGCGCCCCGATCTCCGCTGAGCGGTTCGTCGAGACGTACCAGGACATCAAGCCGTACATCGAGATGGTCGACGCCTCGCAGGAGTACCGGCTGTCCTTCTTCGAGGTGCTCACGGGCATGGCGTACGCCGCCTTCGCGGACGCGCCCGTGGACGTCGCGGTCGTCGAGGTCGGCATGGGCGGCAGCTGGGACGCCACCAACGTGATCGACGGGGACGTCGCCGTCGTCACCCCCATCGACCTGGACCACACCGACCGGCTCGGCTCCACGCCCGGCGAGATCGCGGGGGAGAAGGCCGGGATCATCAAGTCCGACTCCACCGTCATCCTCGCCCAGCAGCCGGTCGACGCGGCCCAGGTGCTGCTGAAGAAGGCCGTGGAGGTGGACGCGACCGTCGCCCGCGAGGGGCTGGAGTTCGGGGTCGTGGCGCGGCAGGTCGCGGTCGGCGGGCAGCTCCTCACACTGCGCGGCCTGGGCGGCGAGTACGACGAGGTGTATCTGCCGCTGCACGGCGCCTACCAGGCCCACAACGCCGCCGTGGCGCTCGCCGCGGTGGAGGCGTTCTTCGGCGTCGGCTCCCAGCGCCCCGAGTCGCTGGACATCGACACGGTCCGCAAGGCCTTCGCGTCGGTGTCGTCCCCGGGCCGTCTGGAGGTCGTACGGCGCTCCCCGACGATCGTCCTGGACGCCGCCCACAACCCGGCGGGCGCCCGGGCCACCGCGGAGGCGGTGAGCGAGGCGTTCGACTTCAGCCGGCTGATCGGGGTCGTCGGGGCGAGCGGCGACAAGAACGTACGGGGGCTGCTCGAGGCCTTCGAGCCGATCTTCGCCGAGGTCGTGGTCACCCAGAACTCCAGCCACCGCGCGATGGACGCGGACGAACTGGCCGCGATCGCCGTGGAGGTCTTCGGCGAGGAGCGCGTCCAGGTCGAGCCGAGGCTGCCGGACGCGCTGGAGGCCGCGATCACGCTGGCCGAGGAGGAGGGGGAGTACGCGGGCGCCGGCGTGCTCGTCACCGGTTCCGTCATCACCGTCGGCGAGGCCCGGCTGCTGCTGGGGAAGGGCTGAGGTCTCGTGCGTACGCTGTGTGCTTCGACCCTGATCGGCGAGTTCTTCGTCATCGGTTTCGCCGCGCTGGTCGCCATGAAGGACCCGGGCCTGTCCACGGGCACGGTGTGGACGGTCAGCGGGATCGCGATGCTGCTCAGCATCCTGCTCTGCGGCATGATCACCCGGCCCGGCGGGGTCCAGCTGGGCTGGGCGCTGCAGATCGCACTGATCGCCTCCGGGTTCTTCGTACCGACGATGTTCTTCATGGGCGCGGTCTTCGCCGCGCTGTGGTGGGCCTCGGTCCACTACGGGCGGAAGATCGACGAGGCCAAGGCGAGATTCGCGGCCGAGGGCGGCCAGTAGCCCGTCCAGAGGTCCCCCGGCTCCGAGAGCCTGGGTGCATTCGGGGACGAGGCCGTTCGCGCCGAAAGCGGTGGTCCGGGGGGCGCGCCCCCCGGTCGGCCACCGCACCAGAGGGCACCTGACGCTGCGTAACGTCCACCCGGACCCGCCCTGTAACCTCTACGCACCGAAAACCTTGGTAAAGGAGCCCTCTCGTGACCTCGCGCACCCTCGTCCTCCTCAAGCCCGACGCCGTTCGTCGCGGGCTGATCGGCGAGATCATCGGCCGTATCGAGCGCAAGGCCGGCTGGACCATCAGCGCGCTGGACATGCGCACCCTGGACCAGGACACGCTGGAGCAGCACTACGGCGAGCACAAGGGCAAGCCGTTCTACGAGCCTCTGGTGGAGTTCATGGCCTCCGGTCCGGTCGTCGCGCTCGTCGTCGAGGGTGAGCGGGTCATCGAGGGCGTGCGCGCGCTGGCCGGTGCCACCGACCCCCTCGCCGCCACCCCGGGCTCCATCCGCGGCGATTTCGGTGTGATCGTCCGCGAGAACCTCATCCACGCCTCCGACTCCGAGGAGTCCGCCGAGCGCGAGCTGAAGATCTTCTTTCCCGGGCGCTTCTGAGTCCAAGAATGATGAACTTCCGAACCCGTCTTGTGGATGATTTCTGAGGGTTTGTCACCTCACCCGGATGCCGTAACGGCCCCGTCGGGATTCCCGGCCCCGGAAACCCCGTCGACCCTTGGCATATGCGGCGCGTTCGGGGGAACGGCTACCCCCGAACGCCCGTCTCCAGAAGCGAGGCGACGCGTCATCTGCTGACAATGGCGGAGACCCTCGCGCAGTGTTTCGTGCAGGCGAGACTACGATGTAAGCCTTCACGTCACAGCACCCACTTCGCCGCCCCAACGAAAGCTGTCCAACGCTCCACTTGGGAAGGCCAGACGAATCCTGATGGGGAACTCAATGTCGTTCATCGGCCGTGACATGGCTGTCGACCTCGGGACCGCCAACACGCTGGTGTACGTCAGGGGTCGCGGGATCGTACTCAACGAGCCGTCCGTCGTCGCGATCAACACCAACACCGGTGGCATCCTCGCGGTCGGCGCGGAAGCGAAGAAGATGATCGGCCGGACGCCGGGCAACATCGTGGCCGTGCGCCCGCTGAAGGACGGCGTGATCGCCGACTTCGAGATCACCGAGCGGATGCTCCGCTACTTCATCCTGAAGATCCACAAGCGGCGGTATCTGGCTCGTCCGCGGGTCGTCGTCTGTGTGCCGTCGGGCATCACGGGCGTTGAGCGCCGGGCCGTCATCGAGGCGTCCTCCCAGGCCGGCGCCCGCCAGGTGCACATCATCGAGGAGCCCATGGCCGCCGCCATCGGCTCCGGCCTGCCGGTCCACGAGGCCACGGGCAACATGGTGGTGGACATCGGCGGCGGCACCACGGAGGTCGCGGTCATCTCGCTCGGCGGCATCGTCACCGCCCAGTCCATCCGCGTCGCGGGCGACGAACTGGACAACGCGATCATCCAGTACGTCAAGAAGGAGTACTCGCTCCTCCTCGGTGAGCGGACGGCCGAGCAGATCAAGATCACGATCGGTTCGGCGTACGACCTCGACACTGACGAGCACACCGAAATCCGCGGCCGGGACCTGGTCTCCGGGCTGCCCAAGACCGTGGTCATCTCCGCGGCCGAGGTCCGCAAGGCCATCGAGGAACCGGTCAACGCGATCGTGGACGCGGTCAAGACGACCCTCGACAAGTGCCCGCCGGAGCTGTCCGGCGACGTCATGGACCGAGGGATCGTCCTCACCGGCGGCGGCGCCCTGCTGCGCGGCCTCGACGAGCGGCTGCGCCGGGAGACCGGCATGCCGATCCACATCGCCGAGGACCCGCTGGACAGCGTGGCGCTCGGCTCCGGCAAGTGCGTCGAGGAGTTCGAGGCGCTCCAGCAGGTGCTGGACGCCCAGCCCCGCAGATGACGCGACGCGCCGACTCCGCCGTACGAGACCATCTGTGCTCGTGCGGCGGATCGTTGATATAGAGGCATAAGCCCCGTATCGCCTCCAATCGAACCTCCCATCAAGACCTCCCACCGAACCTCCCATCCAGACCTCCCATCCCGAACCTCCCATCCGACGAGGAAGGCACGGCCGCCGCACGTGAGGGACACACGAGAGAGCCGGCTGCTCCTGGTGCTGCTGATCGCCATCGCGTTCGCTCTGATCACGGTGGACATCCGCGGTGGCCAGGACTCACCGGTCGAAGGTGCCCGCCAGGCCGCCGCCACGGTCTTCGGCCCGATCGAGAACGGGGTGTCGTCCGCCGTCGACCCCGTCGGCAACGCGATCGCGGCCGTACGCGACTCCGGCAGCCGGCACGACCGCATCGCCCAACTGGAGCGCGACAACGCGGCCTTGAAGGCGAAGCTGGGCAGCGACGACCGCAACCGCAGCCGGCTCAAGCAGCTCGACAAGATGATCCGGGTGGCGGGCGAGGGCCAGTACGGCATCAAGGGCGCGGAAGTCATCGGGATAGGAGCGGCCCAGGGCTTCTCCTGGACCGTCACCATCGACGTGGGCGCGAACGACGGCATCCGGCGCGACATGACCGTCCTCAACGGCGACGGGCTGGTCGGCCGAGTCACCACCGTCGGCCCCGACACCTCGACGGTCCTGCTGGCCAACGACCCGGACTTCACTGTCGGCACCCGCATGGAGGGCAGCGACGAACTCGGTTTCGCCTCCGGGCAGGGCGACCGCCCGCTGCGCGTGCAGCTCCTCAACGCCAAGGCGGACGTGAAGAAGGGCGATCGTCTGGTCACCTTCGGTTCCGAGGCCGACAAGCCGTTCGTGCCGGGCGTCCCGGTCGGCGTGGTCTCCCGGGTCGACCCCTCCGGCGGCGACCTGACCCGCACGATCTACGTGACCCCGTTCGTGTCCTTCACCAAGCTCGATGTCGTCGGCGTCGTCGTCCAGGCGCCGAAGAAGGACCCGCGCGACACCGTCCTGCCACCGAAGCCGCAGCCGACGCCCACGCCGACCGTGACCGTCACCGTCACCCCCTCGGCCTCCGCCGACGGCGGGCAGCAGACGCCCTAGGAGCCGAACCTGATGCGCCTCAACCGGATGCTGCTCGCCACCCCCCTGGTCCTCGTCGCCCTGGTGATCCAGGTGAGCGTCCTCGCCCGTCTGCACCTGCCCGGCGCCGTCCCGGACCTGGTGCTGCTGACCGTCGTCGGCCTCGCCCTCGTCTACGGCCACGTCGGCGGCTGCCTCGTCGGCTTCGGCGCGGGCCTGCTCTCCGACCTGGCTCCGCCCGCCGACCACGCCGCCGGCCGCTACGCCCTCGTGCTGTGCGTCATCGGCTACCTGGCCGGACTCGCCAAGCCGGAGAACGGCCGTCTGAAGTCCGCCAGCGGCCCCATGGTCGTGGTGGTCGCCGCCGCTATCGGCTCCACCCTGCTGTACGCGGGCGTGGGCGCCCTCGTCGGTGACACCGCCGCCCGCCATGTGGGCCTGCCGAGCCTGCTGTTCACCGCCGCGCTGTACGACCTGCTGCTCGCGCCCTTCGTGGTGCCCGGGATCATGGCCCTGGCCCGCCGCGCCGACAACGACCCGCTCGCCGAGACCAACTCCGCCAAGGCGGCCGACGTCTCCTCCGGCTGGCTGTCCTCCGGCACCGGGCTGCGCATCGGCAGCCAGCGCAGCGGCCTGAGGGTCAGAGCCGTCAAGGCCCGGGTGGCCCGCGCGGGACGCATCAAGGGGGTCAAGCGGCTGTGACGACAGGACCTGGGCCGCACAGGTCGACCGTGTACTCGTATGACCCGTACGTGCGCTGAGAGGGGGCGGCAGCAGTGACCAACGCCCACCCGTCGCCCACCACCACCCTCAACGGAATGGGCTGCGCCCATGACTAACATTCCCGAGACCGGGCGGACTCCACGTGTCCAGATCCGGCTCGTCGTCATCCAGATCCTCGTCTTCTCCCTCCTCGGCACCCTCGGCAGCCGCCTGTGGTACCTGCAGATCCGAGAGGGCGCCCAGTACCAGAAGGAGGCGTCCGGCAACCACGTACAGCAGGTCGTCCAGCCCGCCGTACGCGGTGAGATCCTGGACGCGCGAGGCGTCCCGCTCGCCGACAACGAGACCAAGCTCGTCGTCTCCGCCTCCCGCACCGACCTGATGAAGATGAAGGACGGCGGCAAGGCCGTCCTGACCAAGCTGGCCGGCGTGCTGGGCATGAAGCCCCAGGACGTGATGGAGAAGGTCCGGCTGTGCGACGCCAAGACGCCCCAGCCCTGCTGGAACGGCTCCCCGTACCAGCCCATCCCCATCACCGACGAGGCCACGCCCCGGCAGGCCCTGCAGATCCGTGAGCGCTCCGAGGACTTCCCCGGCATCACCGCCGAGCCGGAGGCCGTGCGCCGCTACCCGAGCCCCGGCGACGCCAACACCGCGCAGGTGCTCGGCTACCTCTCGCCGGTCACGGACCAGGAGATCCAGCAGGCGAAGAACACCGACTCCCCGTATCTGCGCTCCGACATGGTCGGCCGCTCCGGCCTCGAGCGCCAGTACGACCAGGAGCTTCGCGGCAAGGCCGGCGTCACCCGCTACGAGGTCGACAACCTCGGCCGTGTCATCGGCACGGCCGAGTCGGACGCCGCCGAACCGGGCTCCAACCTGGTCACCAGCATCGACGCCCGGGTGCAGCGGGTCGCCGAGTACGAGCTGGACCGGGCGATGAAGGTAGCCCGCACCCAGTTCGACAAGAACACCGGGGAGAACTACAAGGCCGACTCCGGTGCCGTCGTCGTGATGGAGGCCAAGACGGGCCGCGTCGTCGCCATGGCGTCCGCCCCGACGTACGACCCGAACGTGTGGGTCGGCGGGATCTCCGCCAAGGACTACAAGAAGCTCACCGGCAAGGACTCCGACTACCCGCTGCTCAACCGGGCCATCCAGGGCCAGTCCGCGCCCGGCTCCACCTTCAAGGTGGTCTCCACGGCCGCCGCGATCCAGGCCGGCTACGACTTCGACGGCCACTACCCGTGCACCAGCTCCTACTCGGTCGGCGGCCAGGTCTTCAAGAACTTCGAAGGGGAGAACTTCGGCCCGATCTCCCTCGGCCGCGCCCTGGAGGTCTCCTGCGACACCGTCTTCTACGGCCTCGCGGACAACGAGTGGAAGAAGGACGGCGGCATCAACCCCAAGAAGGGGCAGCCCAAGGACTGGTTCTTCAAGACCGCCCACCAGTTCGGCCTCGGCAAGCCCACCGGCATCGACCTGCCCAACGAGGTCTCCGGCCGAGTCCCCGACCGCGAGTGGAAGCAGAAGTACTGGGAGGCCAACAAGGACGCCTGGTGCAAGACCGGCAAGAAGGACGGCAGTTACGTCGAGAAGATCGCGTACGAGAACTGCCTCGAGGGCAACAAGATGCGCGAGGGCGATGAGATCAACTACTCCATCGGCCAGGGCGACACCCTCCTGACCCCGATCCAGGAGGCCGTCATGTACTCGGCGATCGCCAACGGCGGCACGCTGTGGGACCCGACCATCGGCAAGGCGATCATCAGCCCCGACGGCAAGAAGGTCACCGAGATCAAGCCCAAGTCGCACGGCAGGCTGCCGATCGACGCCAAGACGCGGGACGTCATGGAGGAGGCCCTCGCGGGCGTCGTCACCCGCGGTACCGCCGCCTGGAAGTTCGGCGGCTGGCCGCAGGACAAGATCCCGCTGCACGCCAAGACCGGTACCGCCGAGGTCTACGGCAAGCAGACCACGTCCTGGCTGGCCACCTTCTCCAAGGACTACGCGGTCGTGATGACGATCTCCCAGGCCGGTACCGGTTCCGGCGCCTCCGGTGAGGCCGTCCACAACATCTACAACGCCCTGTACGGCGTCCAGTCCGACGGCTCGATCGACAAGAAGAAGGCGCTGCTGTACACCCCGCAGCAGGGCCTGCCCAAGATCCAGCCCGACGGCTCGATCGTCGCCCCCAAGATCGAGAAGTACGACCCGAACGCCAACCAGGCCAGCCCGTCGCCCGGGCAGACGGCGCCCACCGACAGCCCGCCGGCCACCGCCCCGTCGCCGACCGCCAGCAACCGCGACACTCGACGGCGTACGGGCCGCCCGAAGAAGAGGCGGAGGATCCTCACGTGACCGGAGTGAACAACTTCTCCGTCTCCGGGTACGGGCCCGAGCGGGCCGGCTGGACGCGGATCTTCGCCCGCGACGGCCTGGCCCGCCGCCTCGACTGGCCGATACTGCTGTCGGCCCTGGCCCTGTCCCTGATCGGTACGGCCCTCGTCTACTCGGCCACCCGCAACCGCACCGAGATCAACCAGGGCGACCCGTACTACTTCCTGATCCGGCACCTGATGAACACCGGCATCGGGATCGCCCTGATGATCGGCACGATCTGGCTCGGCCACCGCACCCTGCGCACCGCCGTGCCGATCCTGTACGGCATCTCGTTGTTCATGGTGCTGCTGGTGCTCACTCCGCTCGGCGCCACCATCAATGGAAACCGCAACTGGATCGTCTTCGGCGGCGGCTTCTCCCTCCAGCCCTCCGAGTTCGTGAAGATCACGATCATCCTGGGCATGGCGATGCTGCTCGCGGCCCGGGTCGACGCCGGCGACAAGCCGTACCCCGACCACCGGACCGTGGCGCAGGCCCTGGGCCTGGCCGCCGTCCCCATGATGATCGTCATGCTCATGCCGGACCTCGGCTCGACGATGGTCATGGCGGTCATCGTGCTGGGCGTGCTGCTGGCCTCCGGCGCCTCCAACCGCTGGATCTTCGGCCTGCTCACCGCGGGCGCCGTCGGCGCGATCGCCGTCTGGCAGCTCCACATCCTGGACGAGTACCAGATCAACCGCTTCGCCGCCTTCGCCAACCCCGACCTGGACCCCTCGGGCGTCGGCTACAACACCAACCAGGCACGCATCGCGATCGGCTCCGGCGGACTGACCGGCGCGGGACTGTTCCACGGCTCCCAGACCACGGGCCAGTTCGTGCCCGAACAGCAGACCGACTTCGTCTTCACGGTCGCGGGGGAGGAGTTGGGCTTCCTCGGCGCCGGACTGATCCTCGTCCTGCTCGGCGTCGTCCTGTGGCGGGCCTGCCGCATCGCCCGCGAGACGACCGAGCTGTACGGCACGATCGTCGCCGCCGGCATCATCGCCTGGTTCGCCTTCCAGTCCTTCGAGAACATCGGCATGACCCTCGGCATCATGCCGGTCGCGGGCCTGCCACTGCCGTTCGTGTCCTACGGCGGTTCCTCGATGTTCGCCGTCTGGATGGCGGTGGGACTGCTGCAGTCGATCCGGGTGGAGCGGCCGATGTCGGCGTAGGCCTCCGGCGGTTGGGCCGGTCGTCAGGTGTGGGCTGGTGGTCCGGTGTGGGCTGGTGGTCCGGTGTGGGCTGGTGGTCCGGTGTGGGCTGGTCGTTTGGTGCGGGCTGGTGGTCCGGTGCGGGCCGGTCGCGCCGGCCGTCCCTGGGGCTGCGCCCCCAGACCCCCGATCGGCCTGAACGGCCTCGCCTCGGACTCTCGCCCCACTCGACTTCGCTCGAGCGGGGCCCCACGGCGGGCTCAGTGGCACCCCTGCCATCCCGCACCGATTCCCACTAGATTCGCGTCATGGCGGACACCAAGCGCGAGATCGAGCGCAAGTACGAGGCCGCAGCCGACGACCAACTGCCCGACCTGACCGGCGTCGCGGGAGTCTCGGCCGTCATCGACAAGGGCGTCGCCGAACTCGACGCCACCTACTACGACACGGCCGACGAACGCCTGGCCCGCGCCCGTCTGACCCTGCGCCGCCGCACCGGAGGCGACGACGCCGGCTGGCACCTCAAGCTGCCGGTCGCCGACGGCGTCCGCGACGAGATCCGCGCCCCGCTCTCCGACACCGTCCCCCGCTCCCTGGCCGCCCTCGTCCGCTCCCGCGTCCGCGACACCCCGCTCATCCCCCTCGTACGCCTGCGCTCCGCCCGCCACGTCCGCCACCTCGTCGACGCCGACGGCGCCCTGCTCGCCGAGGTCAGCCTCGACCACGTCCGCGCCGAGCGGCTCACCGGCGGCACCGGCACCGCCGCCTGGACCGAGATCGAGGTCGAACTCGCGGACGACGGCGACCCCCGCTTCCTCGACAAGGTCGAGAAGAGACTCCGCAAGGCCGGAGTGCGCCGCTCACCGTCCCACTCCAAGCTCGCCAGGGCACTGCAGGAGACCGGCGGGCGCACCGCGACCGGTGAGCAGCCCCCACCGGCCACCGCGGGCGACCACGTCCTCGCCTACGTCCGCGCCCAACGGGACGCGATCGTGGCCCTCGACCCCGCGGTACGCCAGGACGTCTTCGACTCCGTGCACGCCCTGCGCGTGGCCATCCGCCGGCTGCGCAGCACACTCCGCTCCTACGCCAAGGTCCTCGACCCCGCCGTCACCACCCCGATCGCCGACGAGCTGAAATGGCTGGCCGGCGAGCTGGGCGTGGACCGCGACCAGGAGGTGCTGACCGAACGCCTGACGGCCGCCGTCACCGCACTGCCCCGCCACCTGGTCGTCGGCCCGGTCCGCGGCCGGCTGCGCACCTGGTCCCACGCGGGGCGCGGCGGCTCCCGGCGCCGGCTGATCGCGGTCCTGGACGGCGAGCGCTACCTGCGGCTGCTGGACGCGCTGGACGCCCTGATCGCCGACCCGCCCCTGCTGAAGGCGGCCGCCGGGAAACCGTCCAAGGTGATCGCCAAAGCCGTACGGAAGGACGTCCGCAAGGTCGCCGACCTGATCGGCCGCGCCCTGGACCAGCCACCGGGCACCGACCGCGACCTCGCCATCCACGAGGCCCGCAAGAAGGCCAAGCGCACCCGGTACGCCGCCGAGGCCGCCGCACCCGCCCTGGGCGGACCCGCCGCATCCCTGGCCACGGCGATGAAGTCCCTGCAGACCCTGCTCGGCGACCACCAGGACAGCGTGATGGCCCGGATCGCCCTGCGGGAGCTGTCGGAACAGGCACACACGGCGGGGGAGAACGCGTTCACCTACGGCGTGCTGTACGGCCGCGAGGAACAGCGGGCGGCAGCGGCGGAGGCGGCGCTGCCGGAGCTGTGGCAGGCGGTGGAGGCGGAAGCCGACGTCTGACTGGCCGTTCTCTATCCGGTCGTGCGCTCGGTCTGGTTCGAACGGGGTCCTGGATCGAGTGACTTGTGGGCTGGTGGGGCATAGAGGAAGGGCC
>NZ_JBIWIM010000007.1:0-484218 GCF_044764595.1 Streptomyces sp. NPDC093984
CCCAAGCCCGCGGTGCCGGTGCGCTCCCTGACCGGCACCTTCGGCGACCTCACCGGCGACACCCTGCCCGAGCTGCTCGCCGTACGCCCCCAGGCGGTCCCCGAGAACGGCGGCGCCTCGGGCGAGCTCGTCCTCTACCCCGGCACCCCGCAGGGGCCCGGCACCCGCGCCTCGATCGGCTCAGGCTGGGACACCATCCGGCTCCTCGCCGGCGTCGGCGACCTCACCGGCGACGGCCGACCGGACGTACTCGCCGTGGACACGGCCGGCGACCTCTACCTGTACCCGGGAGCGACGGGTGGTCTGGGCGCGCGTCAGAAGCTGTCCTCGGGCTGGGGCGTGGTCCAGGCGATGACCGGGGTCGGCGACCTGACCGGTGACGGCCTGCCCGACCTGATGGCCGTGTGGAACGACGGCACCGCCCACCTCTACCCCGGAAAGACCAGCGGCCTCGGCACCCGTGCACAGATCGGCACCAACTGGAACAGCATGCGGCTGCTCACCGGCACCGCCGGGGACCTCACCGGCGACGGCCGACCGGACGTCCTCGCCGTGGACGCCGCGGGCGACCTGTACCTGTACCCGGGAGCGGCGAGCGGCCTCGGCGTCCGACAGAAGCTGTCGAGCGGCTGGGGCATAGTCCAGGCCATGGCCGGGGTCGGCGACCTGACCGGTGACGGCCTGCCCGACCTGACGGCCGTGTGGAACGACGGCACCGCCCACCTCTACCCCGGAAGGACCAGCGGCCTCGGCACCAGCACGCCGGTGGACCTTGGCTGGGGCACGGGCCAGGCGTAGGCCGGACAGCCCGTGCCGCGCGGGGTGGCCGCCCGTGCGCCGCCACCCCGCACGGCATCACGTGATCATGTGTGCAGCCACTCGCCGAACGCCTGGCGCCGTTCGGTCTCGGACCGGTAGGGGCGGGCGTAGGCCCACTCGTCCAGCAGGGTGCGGTTGAAGCGTTCGACCTTGCCGTTGGTCTGCGGCCGGTAGGGCCGGGTCCGCTTGTGGGTGATCCCGGCCGCTGGCAACGCCTGGCGCCAGTCGCGTGAGCGGTAGCAGGAGCCGTTGTCGGTCAGCACCCGCTCGACGGTGATCCCGGCCCGAACGAAGAACGCTTGTGCCCAGGACCAGAAGGCGGTGGCGGTCTCCTTCTTCTCGTCGGTGTGGATTCCGCTGTAGGCCAGGCGGGAGTGGTCGTCGTCGGCGGTGTGGAGATAGCTGGAGCCGGCGTTGGTGCGGTTCTTGCGGCCTGCGGGCCCACCGAGGACCTTGTGGCCGCCACCGTCGGGGATGTTGCCGAGCTTCTTGATGTCGACATGGACCAGCTCGCCGGGCTTGTCGCGTTCGTAGCGGCGTATGACGCGGCCCGTGGCCCGGTCGAGGTGGGCGAGGCGGCCCAGTCCGTAGCGGGCAAGGACGCGGTGCACGGTCGAGGGCACCAGGTTCACCAGGTTCGTCGCCGCCGCTGTCGCATCTCTCGGGCATGGTGCGTTCTGGTCTTCGATCTTCGGTCTCATCAGTGGACTGTTCGACAACGACCCCGATCCGCGTGCCCGGAGACGGTGGTTGGGCGCGGCGTGGGCGCTGCGGGCCGTCGGATACGGGGTCGGGGCGTCAGTAGCCGGTCTCGCGCTGGCGGTGAACTCGGCCCGGCTCTACCAGTTGGTGATCGCGGGCAACGTCGTCCTGCTGATCGTCGCCGGTGTCCTGCTGGCCAAGTTCGTCCCACGCGTCATCACGCCGCGTCTTGCCAGTACCGGCCAGGCCCGTGGGTACCGCGTCCTGTGGGCAGACCGGCCATTCCTGATGCTCATCGCCCTCAACACGGTGTTCGCCCTGTGTAACGTGACGCTCAGCATCGGGTTCGCGCCGTTCGTCACCCGGGCACTGCCGCATCTCACCTGGATCGTTGGGCCGCTGTTGGCGATGAACACCGTCGTGCAGGCGCTGCTCATGCCGTCGATGGTGCGCCTGCAACGTGGGCTGCCCCGACACGTGTCGCTCTGCCTGGCCGGGCTGCTCTGGACCTGCTGGTCTCTGGCCACGATGAGTGCGGTCTTTCTGCCCGGAACCTGGCGGATCCTCTGCCTGGTCCTGGCGGTGCTGTGTTACTCCGCCGCCCAGATGATCCACTCGCCGGTATCCAACGCGAGGGCTGCGGACGCGGCCCCGGTCGACGTGCGCGGGCGCTACCTGGCCATCTTCCCTTCCACGTTCACAGTTGCTGCCATGGCGGCGCCAACCATATTCTCGATCCTACTCAGCGCGGGCCCTGTGGTCCCGTGGCTGGTGCTGGCTCTCGCAGCGCTTTTGACGATCCCGAGCATGCTCCTGTTGGCACGCCGACTACCGAGAGTGGCCCTTACGGGAGTCCGCCCCAACCCAACACCCCCGACGCCATCGTCGTCTCCGATTGATCGCTGACCTCCGCTCGCTGAGATCCGTGGCGGAGGATGTCGAGAGCGTGCCACCGGCTCCGCCCCAGGGACATCAGCGGCCACCACCGGCCGCACGAGGAAGATGGAGAAACCAGCATGGCGATTCAGCGGATGGACAACGTCGGCATCGTCGTCGAGGACATGGATGCCGCCATCGCGTTCTTCGTGGAACTCGGTATGGAACTCGAGGGCAGGGCAGAGGTCGAGGGCCTCTTCGCCGACCAGTGCACCGGACTCGACGGCGTCCGCTGTGACATCGCGATGCTCCGGACCCCGGACGGTCACAGCCGGCTCGAGCTGGCGAAGTACCGCAACCCCGCGGTGATCAGCGACGGGCCGCGCAACCGGCCGCACAACGTTCTGGGCACGCACCGCGTCATGTTCGCCGTCGACGACATCGAGGACACCGTTGCCCGCCTGCTCCCTCACGGCGCCGAACTCGTCGGCGAGATCGCCCGGTTCGAGGACAGCTATCTGCTCTGCTACGTACGCGGCCCCGAGGGCATCATCGTCGGACTGGCCGAGCAGCTCAGCTGAAGGCCGGCGAGGTGTCCGGTGCACTCGCAAGCCCTCCGGCCACGACCTTTGACGACCAAGTACCCCCCGTGCCACCCAAACTTCGATGGCACGCGCTCAAGGTTCGGTGGCACAGGGCAGTTGTTCCGTCGCCGAACCCTGAGCGTTCTCACCGAAGGCCGAGCGGGGCTGACCCAAGTGAGGCCCGCAGGGCGAGTACGGCGGTCAGCGCTCGCGGTACAAGCACATCGCCGGCCGCCGCCAGCGTGGTCATCCGGTTGTCCCCGGCGTCGGGCCGTTCACCGTGAGGAGTGAACATGGTCCCGCCTCCGTGGCCTGCACTTCCTGTTTGCGGGTGTGCTGATGCCGGATGCGGGAAAGGTGCGGCCAGGCGGTTCCGGGCGGCAGCGATAAGGCGGACCCCGGACCACGCATTGCTCGACACGTCCCGCCGTCACCGCGCCACGTCGGTCAGCTGTCGCTGTCCGCCACGCCGGTGTGCAGGTCGAGGGTCCAGTTCTGGCCGACGAGATCGTGGCCGTAGCTGTGGTGGCGCTCCTCGTCGGCGAGGGTGAAGCCGAAGCTCTGATAGATCTTGCGCGCCGACACCAGCACGTCGTTGGTCCACAGCGTCACCTGCTCGTAGCCGGCCTCACGCGCGAAGGCCAGGCACTCCGCGACCAGGCGCGTCCCCAGACGAAGCCCCCTACCCTCCGGAGTCACAAGCAGGATCCGCAGCTTGGCCACCATCGGCTGGTCCCCGGCAACGAGGAAGATGCAGCCCACGCGTCGGCCGTCGACCTCGGCGATCCATGCCGCCTGGCGGTCCTGGTCGCGCTCGGCGCCATAGTCGGCGACGATCTTGGCGACCAGGACCTCGAAGTCGGTGTCCCAGCCGAACTGCTGGTGGTAGCTCTCGCCGTGGGCCATCACCACCCATCCCAGGTCGCCAGGACGGTCGGCGCGACGCACCACGACTTGCTTCTGATCTTGCTGCGACATGAGCTGCTCTCCTGGCCCCGTGATCGCTCTCTCTACTGAAACAGTTGTTTCAGTTACGTTAGGCTAGCCACATGCCTCACGAAACGCCAACCGCCTCCGCCCGGCAGACCGAGCTGCTGGAAGCGGCGTACGAGTACGCCCTCGCCCATGGCTTGACCGACATGTCACTGCGCCCGCTGGCCGAGGCCATCGGCTCCAGCCCGCGGGTCCTGATCTTCCTCTTCGGAAGCAAGGACGGCCTGGTGCGGGCGCTGCTGGCGCGTGCCCGCGCCGACGAGCTGGCGTTCCTGGACCGGGCCAGGCAGCCCGATCGCCCCACCGGGCTGGTCCCAGCCGTCGAACAGGTCTGGGCGTGGCTCGCCGCGAAGGAGCACCGGCCGCTGCTGCGGCTGTGGGCCGAGGCGTACGCGCGCTCCCTCGTCGAGCCCGACGGGGCCTGGACCGGGTTCGCCCGTGCGACGGTGGAGGATTGGCTCGGCGCCTTGGCCGGCTGCCAGCCGCCGTCCGAACGTGACAGCGAGGCCGGTGCCGCCCGCCGCACCCTGGCCCTGGCCGTACTGCGAGGCGCCCTGCTCGATCTCCTCGCCACGGACGACGAGAAGCGCATCACCGAGGCCGTCGAGCACCAGCTCGCCCTGCTTCAGGACTGAAATGAGGAACGGGAGCCTCGACTGGATCTTGCCGGTCCGCTGGTACGCTACGCCTGCCAGCACCCCCGGCCTCCGCCGATGGCGAGCGAGTCCTGGCGGGCCGAGGTAGCCGCCCGGCGGGACGGTGCCCCCGGCCCGGCCCGCCGGGTCGGCCTCCCCCACCAATGCCGGGAAGACCGCGGCGAACTTCCACACCCACCGCCTCCGGCTCGAGCCCGCGTCGCCGAGTAACTCCACGTTCGCACACGGCCCGACCGAGGGTCTGGCCCGAGTACGCGAAGGCCATCGCGATGGCCCGTCGCTCTCCGGTCGAGGGTCGATTCTCGCTCGATTCAGCGATGGTGCCACACGTGTTGCAGCTCGTAGTGTCGACGGCACTGCTGCTGAGCTGCAGCAAAGTGCTTCTAGCGCCCCGCGCCACAGCGCCTACCCGAGAGAACCCTCTGTGCCCGTCGTGCCGGGAGATCGTCGAGCAGGTCAGAGCAAAGCCTCGTAGCTGACCCCGCGGCGGGTTCGCCGGACGGGTCACCACGACGGCGCGGCGCTGAGCGGAGCGCCCACGAGAGGCCCGGCCACATCGCGGCAGCAACTGCTCCCCCTCGACCACTCCCCGGGCAGTGCGGTCTCCTCACGCTGCCGCATCCGTGACGGCGGGAGTACGGCGAACGGCCCAACTCCGGCCGGCTCCCGGCGGTGGTACGGAAGGCGTTCGCAGAGGCAATTGACTTAGGCGCATCAGGGGCTGGGCGAGCGCAGGCGGGTCAGAGGTTGAAGACGAGTTCGGCCTGGTCACGCTTGGTGGTGTGCAGGTCCCAGTAGACGGGGGAGATCTGCTCGGGCTGGGCTGTCGGGAATCCGGGGACCGCCGGCACGCCGATGGACACGTTGATGCCGACGTGCGCGGCCTGGACGCCGGTGCCCTCCAGCTCCTTGTGCAGGTTGATGACCCAGTTGCGCAGGGCCGCTGCGGCGGCGTTGACGTTGGCGATCTACGGCACGGGGTCGATGGATCCGGCACCGGTGGTGTAGAGCAGGGTGCCCGCTCCCGCCTCGCGCATGGCGGGCAGCACCGCCTTCGTGGCGGCGATCGCCCCGTACAGCTGGAACTCGATCTGCTGCTGCACGTGGGACGGCTCCGTCTCGGTAGGGGCGGTCAGGGCCGGAGAGCCGAACACTCCCACCGGGGAGTACTCGAGGACGTCGATACCGCCGAACTGCGCGGCGGCGTCCTTGAGTGCCTGGGTGAGGGCGTCACGGTCGAATACGTCCGCGGGGAACGCGGCGGCGGTGATGCCTGCCGCGGTGAGTTGCTCGACGAGGCCGTCGAGCTTGCCGCGGTTCCGGGATATGAGGGCGACGTCGAAGCCCTGGGAGCCGAAGGTACGGGCGATGGCCAGGCCCAGCTGGGGGCCGGCTCCGACGATGGCGATGCTGGTCACAGCGACCCGGACCAGGCGTCCCGGGCTTCGTCCTGTAAACAACCCTGCGGGTCAATACACCCAGCCGCCGCGGCCGGGCAGGGTCGCCCCTGTCCTGGATCAGCGAAGGTTGAGCAGTGTCTTCGGAGTTTGAGTGGCTGGAGGTCACTTCTTCGGTGCTGGGGAACTGGGGCGGTGGATCGTCGCGGTGAGGCGTCGCAGCGCGGCGTGGGCGGGTGGGCCCCAGGTGCGCTTGCCGCCCGGACGGCCGTGGACGCCTGCCTCGCCGATGAAGATGCAGGCGAGGGCTTTCAACACCGCCCAGCCGCGGGCGCGGCGAAGGGTCGCCGGGTCCGGGGCCGGCTGATAGGCATCGTGGAAGCGGTCGACGGCGTCGTCCGGCAGCAGTATCCACGCGGCGGCGAGGTCGCAGGCCGGATCGCCCGCAAAGAGGTCGCCGAAGTCGATCACACCGCAGAAGGTGCCGTCCGCGGTGAGGACGTTGGCCGGATGCAGATCGCCGTGAAGCCACAGTGCCGGACCCGTCCAGTCGGGCGCGGAGACGGCGTCTTCCCAGACCGCGCGGACGGCGTCCGGGTCGGGGATCAGGCCCAGTTCGGTGGCCGAGGCCAGTTGCTGGGCGAACCCCTCGGCGCGGTCGGCCAGCGGACCGCCACGGTCCCGGCCGGCCGGCGCCCCTTGGGGGGCGGGTCGGTGAAGGGCGGTCAGGAATGCGGCCAAGGTGTCGGCCGCCTGAGCAGCGCGTGTAGCGGGGGCACGGTCGGCGGGCGTTCCCGGCACCCAGGTGGTGACAATCCACGGCCGCGGAAACCGCTTCGAGGGCTCGCCAAGGCGCTGCGGGACGGGGACCGGCAAGGGAAGACGCGGGGCCAGCGCGGGAAGCCAGGCGTGTTCTTTGCGCAGCAGCGCGTCCGCGGACAGCGTCGCCCAGGGCAGCCGGACGGCGAGGTCGTCGCCGAGCCGCCACAGCTGGTTGTCCCAGCCACGCGCGCCGAGCTTCACGGGAAGGCCGGCCAGGTCCGGGTGCTGGTCGTGCAGCAGATCCCGGACCAGCTCTGCGGTGATCTCGATCTCGGTATGGGTCACGCGGAGCCACGATAGCCGGACAGTGACCGGCCGTCGCTGAGGCCCAGCACTCGGTGCCGCTCACACTTCGATGGCGTGAACTCACCGATCGTCAGCCTCCGATGACAAAGATCAAGGTTCGCCTGGCACAGGACAGCCCCGCCCGCAACGCCGCCTCGCCGCCTCGCCGCCTCGCCGCCTGCACGAGACGCACATGGAATCGACGGGTTTGAGCTTGTCGGCCGTTCCCGGCGCAGACAGCAGATCAGCGTGCGGGCCGCCCGCCTGGCTACCTGGCGCGAACACGGGGAGTACCGCCTGAGGCGGTACCTCGAGGAGTACGAGATCCCTCTCCGTACCTGTCTCTGATCTGGGACCGGTGACGAGCTGGTGGACGACTCGTTGAGCCGACATGATCGATGGTGTGAGCGGATCTAGATGATCGATTCCAAGGGGTTTAGTGGTCGTAGGCGGTCAGTGCGAGCGTGACCGGCTGGCCGCGCATGAACCTGGCTTTCATTCATCCGGCCCCCTTGGAATCGATCATCTAGGCTGGCGCGGTGACTGATGAGCAGGAGCGGGTGCAGCCGTCGGGAGTGTGGGCCACGGCGGTGGGGGTGGCCAGGGTGCGGGCGCTGGAGACCGAGCGGGAGAACGCGCTGTTCCGCGACCCGCTTGCACAGGCCTTCGCCACCGCCGGCGGCCTGGGGCCCTCCTCGCCGCCGCTGCCCGATGACGAGGCCGCGCGTCGCCGCCGGCTGGCCGTGGCGTTCTCCATCGTCATCAGGACGAAGTTCCTCGACGACCTGTTGCAGCAGGCCTCCGCGTCCGGGATCCGGCAGGTCGTGCTCCTCGGCGCCGGCATGGACAGCCGGGCCTTCCGGATCAACTGGCCCGAGGGCACCCGGCTGTTCGAGGTCGACACCGCCGCGCCACTGGACTTCAAGGCTTCGGTGCTGCGCCAGGAGCGTGCCGTCCCACGCTGCGAGCGGATCACCGTCGCGGTGGATCTGCGTGAGGACTGGCCAGGCGCGCTGGCCGCCGCAGGGCACGACCCGGCGCTGCCGACCGTGTGGATCGCCGAAGGACTGCTGATCTATCTGCCCGAGGACGCGGTGGAGCTGCTGCTGGCCCGGATCAGCGCGCAGTCGGCGGCAGGCAGTCGGATGGGGCTGACGTTGGGCTCGCGCGGCGTGATCGAGCGCTTCGGCGCGGACGCCGTGCCGGGATCGGCGGCGTCCATGTGGGTCTCGGAGATGCCCGACGACCCGGTGGGCTGGCTGGCCGGGCACGGCTGGGATGCCAGCTGCCACACCCTGCGCGAACGCGCCGCCGCCTACGGCCGCCCGATCAGCACCCCGCCCCAGCGCGAGGAGCGGCCCGGGGGACTGATCTCGGCGGTCCGCCGGTAGACCGCCTCCCGGTTCCCTGGATGATCGATTCCAAGGGGGCCGGCCTGACGAGTGGAGCCACATACGCGGCCGGCCGGTCATGCGCGCACTGACCGCCCACGACCACTAGGCAGTGTCCCGTGGATCAGTTGGTCGTTTGACCCGGTGTGCAGTCCAGGGGTGACGGGTCGGCGCCGCCGTGGTCCCCGGCGGGGCCGGACGGCGGGTATGCCGCGGATGAGCGGCTTGAGGGCGAGGCTGTCGTGCATGTTCGCGCCGGACACGGCGACGGCGAGCGGGATGCCCTGGGCATCGGACAGCACGTGCAGCTTGCTGCCCTTCTTGCCGCGATCGACCGGGTTCGGCCCGGTCAGCGATCCCCCCTTTTGGCGCGAACGGAGGCCGCGTCGACGATCGCCGAGGTCCAGTCCACCTCGCCCCGGGCCCCGAGTTCGTCCAGCATCGCCCGGTGCAGCTGACGCCACAGGCCGGCCTCGGTCCATACCGTGAAGCGGCGATGCGCGGTGGCGGGCGACGTGCCGAACGTCGGCGGCAGATGCCGCCAGGCACAGCCGCTGGTCAGCGCGTACACCACTGCCGTGAACACGGCCCGCTCGTCACACGGAGCGGGTCCCACCACCTTGCGGACGAGCAGCGAACGACGGCAGCAACGGGGCGGCCGGCTTCCAGAGTTCATCAGGAACCAGACGCTTCGATAGATCAGCACCCACGACCGGCATCATGCCGCACGAACATCAAGTCACGTGAGACAACCTCTACGCCTTGATTGGCGCGGCCGACCTCGCGGCCTGCTCGATCTTCGCGCAGTAGGCTGCACGGGCTTCCTCGTCGATCTGCTTCTCGAGTTCGGCGCGCAACCCGGTCCGGCCGTCGAGGCCCTCGCGCAGGATATCGGCGTGCCCGGCATGCCGGATCGACTCGCCGAGGACATGGACCATGATGGCGAACAGGTTGGTGTTGGGATAAGGCTCCGGCCACCACGGCACGTGGCCGGGGGCGTCGAGGGGAAGCTCGTTGATCGTCGCGTCCGAGTGTTCCCACGTGCGCCGGTAGAACCCGATGATCTGATCGCGAGTCTCGTCCTCGGTCGCCCACAGATCGCTGCCGTTGTAGTCCTGCCACCGGGGCAGCGGTTCCGGGGAAGGGCGGTCGAAGACCTCGCCGAAGTACCTGGCCTCGACGGTGGCCACGTGTTTGACCAGGCCGAGGAGGTTGGTCCCGGTCGCTGTCAAAGGTCGGCGGGCGTCGTATTCGGACAAGCCGTCGAGTTTCCAGAGCAGCGCCTTGCGGTCCCGCCGCAGTCTCTCGTGCAGGTTGTCTTTCGCGAATTCATCGATCATGCGGCATGAGCCTGCCATGGGCTGCTCGTGGTCTCAAGATCCCGTACGTGGTCCGCAACGACTGGCAGAGCCGAGGCCTGGCCATGGCCGCCGCCCTGACCTGCTACAAGAAGCTCGCGAAACTTGCCACGTGAGACAACCCCCAAGTCTTCGACAAGAGCCCTCGCTGCCTGGACGGCACCACGCTCGAGCAATACAAGGACAAGGAAGCGGAGCAGGGGGGAGGATGAGGGCTCTGCCGCCAGACACCGGCGAGCGACCGAGCATGCACGTCGACCACGACCACGTCACCGGGAAGCTGCCGGACCTGCTCTGCCACCACTGCACCTACTGCTGCTGGGGAATGCGCAGGATTCGGTCGAGCAACTGCGCCTCGCCAGCGCCCATCTCGAACGCACCGCCGCCAAGTAGTGCCACACTGGCTTCAGTTCGCCGCGCGCCCCCATCGCGGTTGGCGTTGTCGAAGGAGGCGGGATGCCGACATCCCTCAGAGCGCTCACCGTCAGCACCCTGTCCAGCCTGGTCGCGGCCATCGCCATTACCATCGGCGTCGGCACCTACTGGTGGTTGTGGGCCGCCTGAAGCGTGCTCGCCGCCGGCACCGTGGCCCTTGTGGCCGACGACCGCCGGCAGCGCAGCTGACGCAGGCGAAGCGCCCGCCCACGCACCAGAGAGGCGGGCGCAGGCGTGTTCAGCCGGTCTTCTGCCGTTCCCCCAGCTCGTGGATGCTTCCGCCGTGATGGTGCCGTCCTGCCGCTCGTAGCGGGAGAGATCGAGCCCGAGACCGAACGTTGGCACCCACTCACCCACTCACCCACTCACCCACTCACCCACTCACCCACCAAAGTCCCGGCGCACGCGCCGGTCACGACCACGACTGAGTCATTGAGCTGAACGTCCAACAGTCGTGCTCCTTTCAGGCGAGCCGGCCGCCGCCGTCGACGTGCAGCCTGGGCCCTGGAGGGCGCCCTCGTGCACCAGGACTCCACCGGCCACAACGGCATCATCTACCCGGGCCCGGCCCAACGAATGAGTGCTGGCACCGGGATCCTGCACAGTGATCGCAACGACTCCTGGACGCTCACCGGCACCCCGGAACACCGCGACCCCGCGCACTTCATGCAGATGTGGATGATCGCCGACCCAGCTGGGATCGCCCGGGTTACGAGCAGCTCGACATCAACGACCAACTACGGCAGGGCGGCTGGATCACCCTCGCGTCCGGCATGCCCAAGCACAGCAGCCTGCGTGCCATCGGCATCCATCAACAACACGCCGACTATACGTGGCACGGGTCCGCCCCGCGGAGATTCTCCACCTCCCGAACGCTCCTTTCGTCGCGGGGTCCGTTGAGTTCCCACCGCGCCCGAGGACGGCCGCACCCGCCGTTGCATCGTCCGCGCCGCCCACCTGCTTCGCGCGCTGCTCGCCCTGGCGAACATCGAGGCCACTACCGGCAAATGATGTCTACCGCAGGCAGCCCACGACCAGCACAAGCACCCGGAACAGCGTCACTGAACCGGGATCGGCTGGGTGAGGTTCACCGGGTTGCCGTCGGGGTCCTGGATGTGGGCGACGCGTTGTCCCCACGGCATGTCGTTGGGGCCGCCGCGGACCGAGCCGCCCAGCGCCGTTACCCGGCCGAGCGTCTTATCGACGTCTTCGACACCGATGCTGAGCAGGATCCGCGACGCCTCCCGGCCCCCCGGGTTCGCCTTGGCCACCAGCCCGAGGTCGGTGTCGCCGATACGCAAGCCGAGGTAGAAGACCGGGCCTTCCTCCGGTACCCGGAAGATCTCCTCCGCGCCGAACAATTTCGTATAGAAGCCGAGCAGGAGGTCGTGGTCGGCAGTCAAGATCACTGGCTGGATGGTGGACATGGCACTCCTGTCGAGAACGGTCGTGTCGCTGGGTAGACCGTTCGAGGACGGTGAACTCATCGGCAAAACCGCCTCGCCAGACGATCTACACCACAGACTGCCGCCCACGACCGGCACGAGCACCCCGAAACGGGGTCACGCCACCCCGCTGACCAGCCACTTCAAGATGGCGGAGCTTCAGTGGGAGAGCAATCCGTTCGCACCTCGGGCCGTCGGCGGTGTCGTGTATGGCCGGGGCGCTTGCGACATGAAGGCCGGGGTGGTCGCCAACCTGGCCGCCCTGGCCGCCATGCGCTCCTGCGGCGCCAGGCTGCGTGGGCGTGTGGCAGCGCACTTCGTGGTGAGCAAGGAGGACGGTGGCCTGGGTGCGTTCGACACGCTGCACCGCGGCCACACCGGCGACGCCTGCATCATCACCGAGCCGACCAGCGGCACCCTGGTGACCGCCAACGCGGGCGCGCTGGCCTTCCGCATCGAGGTGAGCGGACAGGCCACCCACGGCAGCACCCGCCACGCCGGAGCCCGCTGCTGCACATGGTGCACAACGCGTACAACGACGCCGTGGGCGGACCCCCGTTGCGGGAACGCGGTGCGCCGTACGGCAGTGACCTACGGCTGTACTCCGCCGCGGGTATACCGACGCTGCACTTCGGTCCAGGGGACGTACGGCTGGCCCATGGCCCTCGCGAGCAGGTCCGAGTCCGCGAGGTCGTCACCGTGACCCGCACCCTCGTCCTCGCGGCCCTGCGGACGGTCGGCACGAAGTGAGGCGTCGCGGGCCAGCCGTCCGCTCTCGTTCCGCGGATCCGGCGGGCCGAAAGGAACCGCGCACACGCTTCTTACGAACTGGTTACCGAGGCCCGGCAGTTGAGTTGCCCCACGCCCTCGGCACGTACTGTCCCGTGCAGGGAACTCGGGTGACGCCTCGCGTCTCAGCCAGGACCGCGTTCCTCCCCCTTCCTTCCAGACACGGAGTCCTCTTCATGCACCTGAGCAAACGCGCCGCTCTGACAGCCGGATGTGTCATGACAGCCGCCGCAGCGGTTCTCAGCGCGGCCACCGTCGGCCATGCCTTCGACGGCAGCAGCAACGCCGCTCGGCGGTCGGCACCCGCACCGATCCCCCCACAACTGCGCGTCCCAGACGGCAACAGGAGGATTGCATCGCTCGAAGCCGCTGGTGTGCAGACCTACACCTGCACCAACGGCGCGTGGGCGTTTCTCGAGCCGGCAGCCACGCTCTGGAAGCGGCACGACGGCGGACGGCACACGGTCGCTCTGCACTCGCGGGGCCCGGTGTGGATCTCCACGGTGGACGGCAGTGCAGTCAACGCGGCCGCGGTGCCCGGCGCCAGCGTCCCTCACGAGAACGCCGTACCCGAACTGCTACTGAAGGCCACCGCCACGCGCGGTGACGGCATGTTCGGCTCCGTCTCCTACGTCCAGCGACTGCAGACCCGCGGCGGTGTCCAGCCCACGGGGAGCTGTACCTCGGGGTCTCAGCTCGGCGTGCCCTACTCGGCGACATATGTGTTCTACGCGCCTGCCACCTGACCGGGCGTGGGGCGAACTCCCGAACCGGGCGCCGAACAAGAGCTTCCTGGCATGCCCGGCTCTTCTGCCCCCGCACCCGAAGCCAGGCGGCTGACATGCGGAGTCTGCTACGCGGCCGAGCATGCGGCAGACGGCGGTGTCTGAGCGGAGCCTGTCACACGGCAATCCTGGGGTAGTTGCTAGCCCCTGGGCTGGACTGTCGTCCCGCATCAGCCGCCCCGCATCAGCGTGCGGTCTGGCGTGGCAGGGCACCGCGTGCTGCGTTCTGCGAGCTTGGCACTGCTACATGCGCACTGGCTGAGTACACCCCTCCGACCTCGGCCCTGTCGTACCTCAACGACAGAGGCTTGACGCAATAGCCTCTGTCGTATCAGTATCTGTTGCGATGGCGAAACGCCGACCGGAGCAGAGGTGGGACTGCAGAGGTGGGATTCATGACTGCCAACGCCGCATGACCGTGGCCCCGCACGCATTGACCCGGATACTGGCCTGCCCCAGGCGTCCTGACGGCATCGTCGTCAGCGACGAGATCGCCGAGAGCGTCAACACCAATCCCGTCGTCATCCGCCGCGTACTCAGAAATCTGCGTGACGCGGTCCTGGTCGCCTCCCAGCGCGGGCAGCGGGCGGGGGAACTGGCCCACTCCCCGAAGTCGATCACGCTGAGCGGCGTCTGCCTGGCCGAGGAGCGCACACAGCGCGGGAGCCCGCGCAATCCGACCTTGCCTCCGGGGCAGATAGGAGCATATGCTCTTATCTGGCCGTCGGCGAGGAGCCTCCTCTTTGCCGGGAGGAGTCTTCCTCCGCGCCCACAGCTCCGTGATGCGGCCGTCCGCCGAGAAGCGAGACGACCGCGCACGTGCGGCAATCCGATGTCCTCGGCAGAGGCCAATCCGATGTCCCCGGCAAAAGCGGGGCAGGCAGCGGCTGAGCTGGTGCCTGCCCCGCGGAAGCGGTACTCGAACCCTGTCCCCCCAGAGCAGCAACAGAGCGCAGCTGCTCTCCTCTCACGGGAGTCCTTATGCTCATGCCTGTCAAGAAAAGAGTGTTCGCCGCAGCCGCCGTCGTGACCATGGTCGGCGGCCTCACTGCAGCAGAAACGCTTTCCGCCAACGCGGCCACCGCAGAGTGCGGCGACAGCTGCATCAAGATCTACAGCGCCAAGTACGGCACAGCAGAGCATCCCAACCTGGTCGAGACCGTGTATCGGGGGGTGGCCGGCGTCGGCCAGCCCACCGCGATGTACCCCGTCAGCACGACCGACCCGGCCGGGGACATCGTCGGTCATCGGGCGGGCCTGGTGTCCGACTTCTACAAGGACGGCCTCGTGTCCGCGGAGGTGAACAAGCACTACGGCCGCCTGCGTGCGGTGGAAGTCGAGTACGCGCCGCACGGCAAGCGCACAGGCCTGTGCGCGGGCCTGTCTGAGATCGCCTACCAGAACGAGGGCCTCACCCTGCAGAAGTGCGGCGTGTCCGCCCAGACCGTCTGGATCATCGACACCAAGGATTCACCCTCGACCGCCTCCCAGGGACACTTCCCGCTGGTCAGCGGCTCGACCACGAACTACACCCACCCCTATGCGATGACCTTCCGCCATGGCTCGTACGAGCACGGCGGCCACTGGCGTGACGGTCACCGAACGGTGCCCACGCAGATCCGGGTCGCCAGGCTGATGGGCAACCCGTCCCACGTGCCCGCCAGCCAGCTTTGGGGCACGACGAAGTAGCAACCACCGGTTCATGCGGCCCAGGACGGCTGCGCGGTGGCACCGCCCCAGCAGGGTGGTGCCACCGTCGCATTCGGGATCCGATTGCGACGGTGGCACCGCCCCAGCAGGGTGGTGCCACCGTCGCATTCGGGATCCGATTGCCTTCGATTTACCGTGCCCTGCCGAGCAAGCTACCGGTAGGGCGATGGGGCAATGCGGGGGGCGCGCGGTACCAGGCGTCGGCGATGAGAACGTTCTCCGACACCGGGGGTGCCGTTGCGTGTACGGGCGGCACTGCGCGGCGGCTGCCTGACGGGCCGACCGGGTGGCTGCGGTGGTGCAGCAGTGAACGCAGCAGTAAACATGGTGGGCACGGGCAGCCAATGGCGTATCCCGTGCCCAGGAGCGGCAGCGACGGATGTGTCCTCACTGCCTCGGCGACCGCGGGCGTTGAGGGCACCGGTCGAGGCGGACAGCCTGCCCTGCGGCCGAGCTGCCCTTCGATCCCGAGCGAGTGGCTGGCGGGCCGGGGCAGTGTGCGAGTGCCGGGACCCGATGGCCGGACGGTGCGCGATCATGCCGCACCGACGGGGCGTACGGTCGACCACCCCCGGTCAGCGCCCACGCTTCGGCCCAGGGCCTGTTGCAAGTCCCGCCTCCGCGCGGGACTTGCAACAGGCCCTGGGCACCCGAGGGACACGATGCTGTTCGTGGACGGCACCCTGATTCCCGCTCACACCACACGGCTGCCGTGTGGTTGAAGACCTACCTGCACTCGACAACCACAGGTGCCCGCCCCCCGCTACGCAGACTTGCCGATCGCCGGCGTTCCTTCGGGTGGCCGACGTGCTCGGCGTAGGGGGCGTACACGCCGAGGCGCGGTCAGGACCGCGTCACGTCTCCAGCACGGCCAGCTCCGGCCTCGTTCGAAGTGTGCCCGGTGGGCTGGGAGGAAAAGGCGCGCACGTAACGCTCGGCGGGCCGGGAGCTGGACAGGTTGCCGCTCAGCGTCTGACGCGCGCTCTGGTAGGTGTCCCACAGCGTGACGTCGGGCAGTGCCGGAAGGGTCACCACTTCGCCCTGGTCGAGTCCCGCCAGTGCGGCGTCGACCATGTCCTCGGCAGTCATGACCCACTCCTGGGGAAGGCTCTCCACCGGAGCGCCGGCTATTTCCCAGAAGTCCGTCGCCGTGGCTCCGGGCAGCACGACCTGCACACGGAGCCCCTTCTCGCCCAGCTCACGGTGGAGCGACTGGCTGAAGGCAAGAACGAACGCCTTCGATGCGCCGTAGACGCCGTTGAGCAGCTCGGGGACGACGGCGACGATCGACGCGATATTGATCACGGTGCCCTTGCGGAGCACCGCACCGGGCGCGTAGGCGTAGGTGAGCCGGGTCAGCGCGGTCGCGTTCAGGTGGATCATGGCCTCCATCGCGTCCACGTCGGAGTCCACCAACGGTGTCACCGAACCGACCCCGGCATTGTTGACCAGAACCGAGATGTCCGACTTCGAACGGAGTATCTGCTCGACGCGACGCAGGTCCTCGGCTCGCCCGAGGTCCGCGACCAAGGTCTCCACCGAGCGACCGGTCTGCGTGGTGAGCCGCTCAGCCACGGTCTGGAGCCTTTCGCGGTTGCGCGCCACCAGGATCAGATCATGGCCGCGGCGGGCCAGCCGGTCGGCGTACACCGCACCGATTCCGGAGGAAGCACCTGTGATGAGGGCGGTTCCCAGTGCTGTGGTCATCTTCTGTCATTCCTTCGCAAGTATGTGATGTGGAGCGTGCGTTGTAGACGATCAGCCAAGCGTCGGCGGGACCGTGTTTGCGGGTGCGCGGCTCATGGCCGGCGGACCTGGCTTGACGGCGGGGAGTGCCGGCCCCGTCGCTCTCGCCGGCAACCAAGCTGACCGGACCTTGGGGAAGCATCACCCCAGGTAGAAGTCCCTGCGGGCGGCCACGAACGCCTCAATCGTCTGGGCAGGAACACCCGTCACCCGCTCGACGTCGTCGGTCGTGCGGTAGCGGTTCTGTCGGTGCGGCCAGGTCATGGTGAGGACGTGCTGCTCGATGTGCGGGGGCCGGCCCACCTTGGCGAGTGCCTCGGCATGCCACCGGTCCAGCGGCACGTCCACATAGGACACCGGCCTTCCCAGCGCACGTGAGAACTCCTCGGCCATCTCCGTCATGTCGACCGAGCGCGGTCCGGTCAGCTCATAGACCCTGCCGATGTGCGACGCCGGGTCACGGAGCACGGTGGCGACCACTCGGACGACACCTGGGTCAGCTCCTGCCAGCGGGTGATCCCGCCATGCGCTTCAATGGCCTTGGTGAGCAGCTCGTCCACGTCGGTCCCCTTCCGCGTCCGCTCTTGGGGTCAGCCCAGATGTTGCTGCGTACGCCCTCCGGCCATCGTGCACGGTGCCGCTCCTGCCGCATCCGCACCGGGGAGCGGCTGTCCGGTGGCAAGGCTGTGCGCGCACGGCTTCGGTCCGGTTGCGTGTGTCGTCGGCCGGCAGCCTGCCACCAGCGGCTCAGTGGGTCTCCGTGGAGAGGCCTTCCTCGATCGTCCGGTGCGGGGCGAACTGTGCGTGGCTGTCGCGCTCGTGGAGGTGGGCCGTCGGTGTGCGGTCGATCTGCAGGCTGAGCAGTTCCGGGCGACTGTAGTGGCCGCGCGCGTCCATGAGGCGCTTGCGCCGGTCGATCAGCTCGAAGTCCAGGTCGGCGATGACTTCACCTTCGCCGGAGGTGAGCGGCTCGCCGATCACGCGGCCCTCGGGATCGACGATGGCCGTGAAGAAGCCCCCGGAAACCGCGCCGACGGGGCCGCCGGTGTCCTGGGCGATCTGCGCCCGCTGGTCGTCGTCGAGCCAGGCGGTGGCGTTCACCACGAAACAGGCCGACTCCAGCGCGTGCTGGCGGATGTTGACCTCGATCTGCCCGGCGAACAGCGGCCCGCCGAAAGCGCCCGGATACATCGCGGCGTGGATCTGCTCGCCTTCGGCGATCAGCGAGTAGCGCGCCAGCGGCAGGTAGTGCTCCCAGCATGCGAGTTGGCCGATGCGGCCGACCGCGCTGTCCACCGCGCGCAGGCCCGAACCGTCGCCCTGGCCCCAGATCATGCGCTCGTGGTAGGTCGGGGTGATCTTGCGACGGCGCTGGATCAGCGTACCGTCCGCATCGAACAACAGCTGCGTGTTGTAGAGGGTGCCGCCGTCACGCTCATTCACCCCGATCGAGACCACCATGTGAGCCGCCCGGGCGGCCTCGGCGATCGCGTTCGTCTCGGCGGACGGTACGACCACCGCCTCCTCGAGCAGCCGCAGGTGCTCCCTGGCCATGGCGTACGGCGGCTGCACGAAAGAGAAGTACGGGTAGTACGGGACGACGGTCTCGGGGAAGACGGCGAACTGCACTCCCTTCCCTCCCAGTTCACGGATCTTGTCCACGACCCGCTCAACCGTGCCGGCACGGCTGTAGAGCACGGGGCTGATCTGAACTGCTGCGGCCTTCACTACGGTCATGATGTGCTCCTGATGGCAATGCGTCACCAAACGCAAGCTGATGGTGCCGCCCCCGTCCGGGTGCGGGCATGAGGTGGCGGGTAAGCACGGCCCTTTCGGCCGACTGGACCCAGCGTGCCGCTGGGCACCCTCGCCAATAGGAGCATATGCTCGTATCTGGCCGACGGCAAGCGGGGCCCTTGAGCCGGAGCCAATCCGCTCACCGCAGACGCCCACCACCGGACTCCCACCGCAGCCCACTCCCCCATCCCCCACGACCGGTCGCCGCGCGGACCTCTTGACCGACATTGCCCAGCGGGGAACACCCCTGGGCACCGGCCCACACCGGCAGCCGTCGCGTTGCGGAACCCCAATTGGTGAAGCTGAATGAAAGAATGGATATGAAACTCGAACTGCTCGTCCTGCCAGTCGCCGACGTGGACCGCGCGAAGGCCTTCTACGAGAAGGCGGGGTTCCGTCTGGATCTGGACAAGGCTCCCAGTGAACAATTCCGGGCCGTGCACTTCACGCCGCCCGGCTCGGGGTGCTCGATCATCTTCGGCAAGGGACTCACGTCCGCCGAGCCGGGTTCACTGCAGGGCCTGTACCTCATCGTCTCCGACATCGAAGAGGCACGCGACGAGCTCGCCGGCCGCGGCATCGACGTCAGCGAAGTGTTCCACGACGCGGGTGGACTCCTGCACCATGGCCACGAGGGCGGAGACGTCCAGCACAACCTCGAGGGCCAGGAGCGGCTCTCCGGCCCACACCCCGACCGCACCTCCTACGCCTCTTACGTCACGTTCAGCGATCCGGACGGCAACGGCTGGGTGCTCCAGGAGATCACGCAACGTCTGCCTGGCCGGTGACCAAAGCCGACGTGACCCGAGCGGGCGCCGTGGATGTCGTGCGCATCCGTGAGGTGAGACATGAGCGGTGCCAGGGCTTCAAGATCGCGGCGGCCGTCACTGTCTGACCATGGCCGCCGTGCCGGTGGACGGTCGCCGACTGGTGCTCCGCCCGGCGCCGTAGGCGCTAAGTGGTTGCGATAGGTTGCGTTCGGCGTGTCACCGCCGCTGTATCCGACACGCGTGGAGACGACCCCCGGCTGCTTGCGTATGCAGGTCCTGCATGCCCCGATGACACCCGCCCGCCAGTACGGCTCGCTCGGTGGCCACTGTGATCGGTTGCTCCCTCACGTTCGCGCCCGCCCGACGCGGTCGAACCTACCGGCGCGTGTTCACCCATGCTCATAGCTCCGGGGCCGCGACAGGGGCGGCAGGCGGACAGCGCCAATCCGAACCGGTGATGCCCCGGCAACGGGCTTCGCCGTACCGCGGGGGCGACCTGCGGCGGTGCGAGTCGGTCCTGCCGGCACTCCCCCCACCGCGGGCAATTATGTACCCTGTACCGCGCTCGGGGTAAGATGCGAAGCGCGGAAGCTTATTTCCTGTCGGAGGGAGGGAGAGCGTGACGTGGGCAGCCCTTGCCCGGTACGGAGTGGACCCGGCACCCGACGGGCTGGCGTTCGTGCAGGAGTTCATGGACACGATCGCCGCGGGCAAGCCGCGCCGTGAGGATCTCCTCGCCGACCTGTCCACCGCCCAGGAGTGGCTGGACGGCGCACTGTCCGACTGGGCGCATGCGACCGCGGCGGCTCCCCTTGCCGTCACCCTGGAACAGGACGACCTCGACCGGCTGCGCGACTTCCGGGAGGACCTGCGTCACGCCGCCGCAGCCACCAGTGCGGGCGAGCAGGAGAACGGTGGTGCCGGTGCCGCGACACTGCCTGCGGTGCCCGTGAGCATGCAGTGGGACGACTCCGGCCGTATACAGGCTGTCCCCCGCGGTTCCGGCTGGAGGAAAGTGGCCTCACTGGCCACCGTAGAGGTGTTCAAGGCTCAACTGGACGGCTCGTGGTGCCGGATCAAGGCCTGCCGCAACCCACGGTGTGCGGTGGCGTTCTACGATCGCTCCCGGAACAACAGCGGGGTCTGGCACAACGTGAAGGTCTGCGGCAACGCCGCGAATCTGCGCGCTTACCGGGCACGTCGGCGCGGCCCCGGCACGGCCACCTGACGAAGCGACGTCTCTTCGCCCGACCTTGCTCAGGGCCCCGTCCCGAACCGACTGTGGGTGCCGGTACACCTCACCTGATCGGCGGGGGTTGCTGCGGCGAGTGCCGGCCCGTGCTGCTTACGGGAAACGCTTGTGCCGCTCACGGGAATGGTGGGGCAGCCGACCGAGTATCAGCCCCGAGCCCGGCAGGTGCACCCGCCTTGCCTGGAACCGCAGCTCAGTCCCACCGGGCCCCTGAAGCCGGCCCGGCCCCGGACACGAGCCGCGCGGATCGCACTTGCCGTCCCGCAAATGGGAGCTGCGCTCCATTCTGTCCGACAGGGCGCTGCTCTCTGCCGGGAACGGTCATGGCGGCGATCTGGAGCACCTGGCCGATCGCCTCATCGCCGACGAGTCGGGCCCCCATGAGCGAGGCGACGACGCGGTGCTGCTCCTGGCGCGCTATGAAGGTGCGGACGGCGACGGTGCACCGCGAAGAGGGAATCTGCACATTCAGCGTCGTGACCTTCACGGAGTCAAGACGGCCCGCGACGTCGCGGACGACCGGTTGCGTGCGTGGTCGCTGGCAGAGATGTCGGACACTTTCCAGCTCGTCGCGATCGAGATTGTGACGAACGCCCTCATCCACGCGGGCAGTGATGTCGACATCCGCCTGCGAGCCTTCGATGATCACTTGCGGCTGGAGGTGCGAGACTCCGACAGCAACCCGCCCGTTCCGTCGCCGTTGGCTCTGTCCGAGGAAGAGAAGGCGGACGCCGAGCACGGCCGTGGCCTGCTCATCGTGGAGGCCCTGGGGCGACATGGAACAGCTCCCCCAACGGCCGGGGCAAGACAGTCTCGCTGGACCTGCCCATCGTGCGGGGCTGACAGCCCCGGATGCGTGGTGTTCGTCGACCTCGGTCGGCCCGTCCACCAGGGGCCGGATCCGAGCCCAGCGGTGATGCCTACTCGGCCCAGGGCGTGAAGCCGGTGTCGAGTACGACTGCGAGGGATGTGCGCAGGCGGGCAGCGTCCTCGGGGCCAAAGGCTTGCTCGAACTGGGCCTGGACGTCCTTCCACAGGAGGACCGCCTGACTCATCCGCGTTCGGCCTTCCGGCGTGATCGCGGCGATGCGCGCCCGGCGGTCGGTCGGCGACGGCTCGACGGTCACCAGACCTTCCCGTGCCAGCGGTTTGAGGTTCGAGGCCAGCGTCGTACGGTCCATGGCGATCATGTCGGCGAGGGCGGTGATCGTCATTTCTCCGTGCGCGCTGAGCTTCTGCAGGATGCTGAACTGCGTCGCACGAAGTCCGACCGGGGCCAGCGCCTTGTCGTAGGTCGCGCCCAGGTACCGGGCCGCCTTGCGCAGTGCCAGGTTGTTGCACCGCTCGGCGAAGTTCGGCGGCGTAGTGGTCATGGTCTCCTCCGTGGTTCCCGAGGCCATGATACGAGCACGTACTCATAAATGCCAGGGTGATGGGGATCGACGGCGGCTGGCTCCCTCTTGCACTTCAGTCATGCAGGCAACGTGTGTACGGACGCCCGAGGCCGTCCTCGACGCACTCGCCCGTGGGCACGCGGCTTGGGAACGAGGAGCGTTTCCGCGTGCAGGAGGCGATTCACGGGGCGCTGCCGATCGACGAGGACAGAGAGGCACTGTGGCAGTGCGCCACAGCGGCCTGCCGGGACGCCCAAGCAGGCACACGGCACCCGTCGACAAGGTATCCCGGCATGAAGTATCAGCTGCAATGCGGGATCCCGTTTGGAGGGCATAGCGCGCGACCAGCTGTCCGGCCGGCCCCCTACGGAAGATCACCGACGATTGCGCGATGCCGCAGCACTGGAACAGATCCGTAGCCGGGCGATCGGGTCTGTCCTGCCGCAACGAAGCTCACCGACGGCCGCCCTCCGGGGATGATTGCCGCACCGCAAGTGAACCGGCGCCGTTCCCGGCCCCCAGCTCACCGCAACAGCACACCGAAGACGACAGTGAAAAAGGCTTCGAACGCTCGAGCCGAGCGATCTGCTCGAGCGGAGATCAATGCGCCTTCCCAAGCGCTCAGCACGAAGCGCGCCAGGGTGGAGGCGTCGAGGGTCTTCGCGACATCCCCTGCCTCCTGGGCGTCGGCGATGGCGAGGGCGAGCGCGTCACTCCAAGCCTGGAAGCTGTCGCGCACTGTCGCCCGTACGGAGTCGCTGTGATCTGCGACCTCGACGGTAAGGTCGCCCACGAGGCAGCCCCGGTTGAATTCCGTCCGGACGTTGGCGTCACGCAGGGACTCGAAGTGCTCCCGCAGCCGGGTGAGCGGCGCGACCGAGGAGTCGCGGAGGTGCTCCAGCCGCATGGTTTCCCCATAACGCTCCAGGGCCACGACCGCCAGGGCTTCCTTACTCGGGAAGTGGTTGTAGAAGGACCCCTTCGGAGCGCCGGCGGCGTCGGTGATGTCCTTCACGCCCGTCGCCGCGTAACCGTGGGCATGGAACTGCTGAACCGCCGCAGCGATGAGATTCTCACGCAGGCTGGCCTTGGGCACCGGGATCCTTCCTCCGTAGAAGAGTGGATGGTCAGCTTACAGCATAAGACGATTGGTCACTTTGGATCCTAGCAAAACGAACCCCTACTCAGCGCCTCTGCGCCGAAGCGAAAGCGGCAGTCCGTTACCGGGAAGCAGCGGGATGTGGACTGTCACGCAGGCGACGAGCTTGCCGGCTTTAAGACGACCGGTCATTATAGAAATCGGGAAGCGGCGACCCCTAGTCCGGCCATCCCCCGGCACTGGGGCAACGAGCAGAAAGGACCTTGTCATGAGCGATCTCACGACCCATGTCATCAACGCGCACGGCGGCCTGGACCGCTATCGCCCGCCGGACCGGCCGCACACTACGCCTTCGACCACGCGGCCTTCGGGGGCATCCTGAATCCGACCAGACGCCGCGTCTACCGGCTCAGGGAAGACGGGGCGGTCTTGCGCGACATCGAACTCGTCACCATCGACATCGAAGACGTCAGGTTTGCCTGACGACACCCGACAGGTCATCCCACCCGCGCATGACCGACCCTCGGCCTTCGATGGAGGCCGAGGGGTCAGTGATACGAACGCCCAGATGCACGGCGAACTCGGTCCAGGAGTCGCCGATCGCCATCACCCCGCGGGCGCGACTTCAGACTGCCACCACGCTCTGCTCGGCAGCACGCGCCGGCAGGGTGCCCTGCCCGTCCACATGAGACGTGCCGTAGGGGTTGCCGTCCGCGAACTTGACCGGGTCGGTGAAACCGGGGGCGACCACGATGCCTGCGAAGTGGTGGACAGAGGGATAGAACGCCTGAAGTGTCGTGCCCTGGCCCGCGTGAGCGGTGGCCGACGACGTGAAGCACGAATGTCGGCGATCGCGGCATGGTTGGCAACCCACGCCGGGTTCGACTGGATGGCCTCCCAGGGGGCGAGCTCAGGCGCCTTGACCAGGCGCCACTCATCCGACCAGGTCTTCGCGGCGCATCGCACGACTCGGGCCGCGCCGACGCTGGACGATTGACTCGAATAGACCGGTCGTCTACATTGCATGTATTCGAGGGTCGGCTAGTTCGGCTGGATCCGTCTCACACGATCGGAAAAGTCATCATGAGCAACCAGGGACACAAGGTCGCCGTCATCACCGGCGCGTCGCAGGGCATCGGAGCCGGACTCGTCACCGCCTACCGAAAGCTGGGATATGCCGTCGTCGCCACTTCCCGCAGCATCGCCCCGTCGCAGGACGCCGATGTCCTCACCATCCAGGGGGACATCTCCGACCGTGCCACCGCCGAGCGCGTAATTGCTGCATGCGTGGACCGGTTCGGCCGTATCGACACGCTCGTCAACAACGCGGGGATCTTCATTTCCAAGCCGTTCACCGACTTCACCGAGGACGACTACGACGCGGTGCTGGGAGTGAACGTCAACGGCTTTTTCCGCATCAGCCAGCTCGCGGTCGCGCAGATGCTGAAGCAGGGGGGCGGGCACATCGTCCAGATCACGACCAGTCTGGTCGAACATCCCAACTCGGCAGTGCCGTCCGTCCTCGCGTCCCTGACCAAGGGCGGGCTGCAGGCTGCCACCAAGGCGCTGGCCATCGAGTACGCCTCCCGCGGCATTCGCGCCAACGCGGTGGCGCTGGGCACGATCAAGACTCCCATGCACCCTGAGGAGAACCACGAAGCGCTCGCCGCGTTGCACCCGATGGGCCGTCTGGGGGAGGTCAGTGACATCGCCGATGCGGTGATCTACCTGGAGAACGCTCCGTTCGTCACCGGTGTGATCCTGCCCGTCGACGGTGGCCAGACAGCAGGGCACTGATCCTTGGGCCCGAGCACCGCCGCCCGGGTCGTCGCCGCGGCATGGACGGGCGGCCTGGGCTGCCTTGCGGTGGTTATACAAGGACGTCGACTCACTGGCCGAGGACATCGAGCAGGTGCACTGCACAGGCGTTCCGTTCGGGGCGAACCTGCCACTGGTTCGACGCGATCAAGTCGTCGCTGTCCCATCCGCTGCCGGTTCCGGTGGTCGGCCTCACCTTCGCCGTCCCGGACCCGGCTGTCATCACGGTGCTGCGCACCGCCGGCACGCTCGTTCTCCGGACGGTCGCCTCGCCTTCGGAGGCGGTCCCGGTCACGGAGGCCGGTAACCGCATGCTGATCGTCCAGGCCTCGAGGCCGGACGCCATTGGGGCACGTGAACACCACAGCGACTCGGGCCGTCGTACCACTCTCCCCCGGTCGCTGGACGAGGTGGGGCAGAGCGGGCCCCTTCCTCTCGGTCACCGCGGGCGAGTCGGCGACGCCCACCGAGGTCGTCCAGACATGGCGGGTCCGCGCCACGGCGGCCCTGGTCGGTACCGTCCTGCCGTGCGCCGACGAGTCCGGGGCCTCGCCTCCCTGCCGGGCGGCGTTGCCGACGCGGCTGACCGTGGAACGGTGGTCACCAAAGGCCCGTCCCTGGACGAACCGTGACGCGACCTCCGCCCGGCACGCCCCCGATCCGGGCGAACCACTCGACGACGGCCGGTGGTGCGCATGCCTCGACGGCCGACAGCGCCGCAGTCCCTCAAGTGGTCATCACCCAGCCCGAGGTGGCCAGCGTGGGACTCACGACCCGGGACGCGGAGCGCACTGGGCGCCGGGTCGATGTGGTGGACTACGACATCGGCCGCGTCGCCGGCGCGGCCCGGTATGCCGATGGCTACCGCGGCAAGGCGCGCGTGCTGATCGACGCCGATCGCGGCACTGTCGCCGGCGTGACGTTCGTCGGTCCCGGGACCCAGGAACTCCTGTACTCGGCGACCGTCCTGATCACCAGTGAGGTACGCGTGGACCGGCTGTGGCACGCCGTCCCCGCGTTCCCGACGATCAGTGAGGTCTGGCTGCGCATTCTCGAGACCTACCGGGACCGCGTCGGCACGGTGACGTGACGCGTTCTCCCTCGTTGCCGTGCGTTCCCATTCCTGTCCGTTCGCTCCCGGGCGCCGCGCGCCCTGGCTGGGATGGAGAAAGACCGCCGGGAGTTCAGTTGAACACACCCTGCCGCCGGAACAGCCGCGCTTCTGCTCACCGTGGGCCATGCGCCGGCTGTGCCGTGACGGTGCCGGGCTGCTGCCCGCCGCCGGGCCGGTCGCGACTCGCACGCTTCCTCCATGCAGTCACCTCCTTGACTGGTGACGACCGGGGCTGTCACTATCGAGTCACCCCTCGAGAAGGTGACGCTCATGTCTCCGACAAGAGGGCGTTCGACTCGACTTTCGAGAACCCTGAATCGACCCCGAAGAGGAACTGCGACATGAACAGCTACACCGCGACGGTCAGCGTGGTCGGCGAAGGCCGTAACGGCGGCCGGGTCCAGTCCGAGGACGGTCTGCTGGAGACCAGCCTCGCCGTCCCCAAGGAACTCGGTGGCGCCGGCACCGCAACCAATCCCGAGCAGCTCTTCGCCGCGGGGTGGGGAGCGTGTTTCCTGGGCGCCGTGCGTCGCGCCGCCGCAGAGCGCAAGGTCAGGTTGACCAGCACCGCGATCAACACCGAGATCACCTTGCTGCACGAGGACGGCGGGTTCTCCCTCGCCGCGGTGCTCAATCTCGAACTGGGGGGCGTCGACGAGCCCACGGCTGTCGAGCTCGCCAACGCCGCACATCAGCTCTGCCCCTACTCCAAGGCCACCCGCGGCAACATCCCCGTGACCATCAACGCCACCGCAGTCTGAACCAGGAGACAGGTCACCTCCGACCGGCCCCACGGACGGCAGGTCCTCCCCACCGTGGCTGCACCCCGAGCCCGACCGCGCTCCGGGAAAGGCCGTCGCATCGACGACACGCCTTTCGCCGGAGTGCGGCTGTCCCATCTCCTGGAAGCCGCCGGAGTGCAGTCCTACGGCACCGCACTCCGCCTCACCTGCTTCGACAGCGCCTACACCGAGAGCCTCACTCTCGAGCAGGTGCGCCGCGCCGACGGCCTGGTGACACTGGGCATCCAGGACAAGCACACCACCCACGCTCACGGGGGCCCGTCCGGCTCTTCGTGGCGCCGATGTACTTCCGCAAGTCGGCCAAGTGGCTGTTCGGCATCACAGCGACCAGCAAGGTCGTCCCCGGCTACTGGGAGGAGCGCGGATATGCGCTCGACGGCTGGATCGACGGAGTCGACCGACACGGCGGCTCGGCCGTCTGACGCATCCGACAGATCCGTCGGCCGGAACGGACCGAACGGCCGGCACGCTGCCACACGTGTACATCCCCACGACAAGAACACCGATGAACCGAAAGGAAGCAGAGATGCCGAACTTCACCAGGACACGCAAAGCACGCCACCTGATCGCAGCCGCCGGAGCAGCCGTGGCCGTCGTCGGCGGTGCGGCGCTCGCACAGTCGGCGTCGGCCGACGCACCCGCCGCGAAGCCGCCCGCGAAGATCTTCGAACTGGTCGGCAAACAGACCTCGGCCGGGGAAGTCGACCTGGGCGAGCCGGGCATCAGCGTGGGTGACCAGCGGATCGTGCACGAGGACCTCTACCGCGATGGAGAGAAGGTGGGCGATCACAGCTCGGCCTGCACCTTCACCCGGGTCAGCCCGGCCGCCCTCCAGTGCCTGGGCACCTTCGCGCTCCCCGAGGGACAGTTCACCGCGCAATCGCTGTTGCACCTGCCCGCCCCGCCCTCCGTCGACGTCGGCATCACCGGAGGGTCGGGCGACTACAGCACGGCACGCGGATTCATCCGCACCGTTCCGGCGGGTGCGACCGAGCGGCACTTCACCGTCCACCTCCAGCGCTGACGAGCCGCGACGTACCAGACCGGGCCGACGGCCGCACCGTCCGACCCGGTACGGATCGTTCCGATCCCGGTCACGTGGTGGCCGGCTACTGGAACTACTAGGTCTGTCCGGCGGATCATGTGACTGCTACGGGGCTGGCTCGTTGGCCTGTCCATGGGGCGAGGAGATCTCTCGAACGCGGAGTGGGCCCGGCTGAGGCCGCATCTGCCGAAGTCCGGCAAGCGGGGCGGTCGCTGGGCAAGCCGTCGCAGGATCATCAACGGGATCTGATCTTGTACCGGAATCGCACGGGGTCCCGTGGGGGGATCTACCTGCGCGTTTTGGCACGTGGAAGACCGTGTACGAGCGGCACAGACGCTGGTCGGCGGACGGCACATGGGACAGACTCTTAGCGGCCGTCCTGACCGACGCCGACGCGGAAGGCCGCATCGACTGGTCAATGGTGAGCGTGGACTCCACCTCCTGCCAGGCCCACCAGCACGCCGACGGGGCCCGCAAGAGACGCCCGCAGATCCCGGGAAAAGATCAACGCCCCGCCAGCACCGCCCCGACGAGGGACTCGGACGCTCCCGGGGCGGTCTTACCTGCAAAATCCACCTCGCAGGTGAAGGCGGACGACGCCCCTTGGCCCTGCTGATCACGCCAGGCCAGTGGGGCGACGCCCCGCAGCTCATACCTGTGATGGAACGCATCCGGGTCGGCCGCCTCGGCGGCGGGCGCCCCCGCACCCGACCCGATCATCTCGGCGGGGACAAGGCGTACTCCTCGCGCCGAAACCGCCGCTACCTACGACGGCGCCAGATCAAGCACACCATCCCCGAACCGAGGAACCAGCGCGCCAACCGCCAGAGCCGGGGCAGCAGGGGTGGCCGGCCCACCGGCTTCGACAAGACGATGTACAAGAGGAGGAACGAACTCGAACGGACGATCAACGCCCTCAAGAACTCCCGGGCCGTGGCCACGAGAGACGACAAGCGCGCCTACATCTTCCACGGCACCATCGCCGCGATGCGGCTGTGGCTGCGCTCATGACCGACAGCACCACGTCTACCCGTCACACACTCTCGACGGTGGACGTCGCCTCGCGCACCTCGACACGGGGGCCGGCGACTTCCTGCCCAAGCCCTTCTCGTATGTGGTGCTGGTCGCCCGGCTGACCCGCCGCCGCCCATTCGCGGACGTTGCGGAGCGGGAACTTCGGATCGTGCGGTAGCCCGGACGACGCAGGCTCGCTGCAGCAGGTCCTTGCCGGCCGGGCTTCCGCCCTTCGGCAACAGCGGCACGAGTACCACTCACTGATTGTCCGTCAGATCCGCGGGGTCCAGGTTGCGGCCGGTCTGCGTGCGCGCGTGCGCCTCGATCGGCGCGACGTCGAAGCCGAATTCCACCGCGTACGCCACGGGGGCGCGGCGTACCTCGTGTCGCACGGGTCGCGACGTCGCCAAGAGTGAGTGCACACGTCCTTTCGAGCAGGGCGAACGCGCTTCCAGCCACCGGTCATCGGCAGAGCGAGGTTCGGCCACCCGCTTCAGGCACCGGTGTGCATGTAGGCCGCCCACAGGGACGGAGCCGCCCGGTAGGCGTCGCGGGCGGCGCGGAGCGACCGGTGCAGCGCGAGCGCCGCGTGGGAGGGGTACGCCGCACCGGGGCTCGCCGGTTCGGCCGAGCCGTAGAAGCCGGCCGCGAGGTGGGCCGCGAAGGCGTCGTTGACCGGCCACAGGGTGCCGATCACCTCCGGGAAGCCGGCCAGCTGGAAGGCGCTCGTGATGTGGATCGCCTCGTCGGCCAGCCGTACGGCGTTCCGCGCGGTGTCGCACGCCGACAGGAAGGCCAGGCGGGAGCCGCTCAGGTCCATCCGGGAGATGTCGTGAACGGTCATCGGGTTGTCTGCGTGGTCGTGGAGCAGCAGCCTGCTGAGCGACGGGTCGGCCGCTTCGCTGACGGCGTGGCAGGCGAAGTGCACACTGCGGTGCCGGGCCATCGCCGCACGCACGGCCGCCGAGGTCGCCGCCGCTCCGCTGAGCACGGTCGGCCGCTGGGCGCGCAGGCACTCGACTTCGCGATGCGCACCCGGCAGTGGACGCGCTCCGGGCGTACGGGGCATGGCGACGACAAGGAGACCGTCCTCAGCGGGCGGGGCCGCGGTCCGGCCGCGGGCATGGACCAGCGCGCGGATGGTGGGCGTGTAGGAGGACGCCACCCGGTCCAGGACGGTACGGGGGCGGGCGCCGTCCTCGCCGGCGTCGTCGTGGTGCCCGGCAGCGTGCAGCGGGAGGAACGTGAGCTGTCCGGTCGGCGACCACCAGACCCTGGGCGGCGCGCCGCCGTCCGGGCCGTCCATTCCCGTGCCGAGGAGCCCGAGGTCTTCCAGCCGGTCCAGCACCGGTTCGGTGACGGTGTCCCAGAGCCAGCCCAGGACGTTGTGGACGGTCCGCTGGGCGGCTCGCTCGTCCGCTCCCGCGGCGGTCCCGTCGGCCACTGCCTGATCGAGCCGTTTTACCTGCTCGTCGACCGCCTGCGGAGTGAGGTGGGGCAGGGGGAGCGTATCGACGCCGTTCGGGGTGACGAGCAGGGCGTCGGAGCGGTACGCGCTGACGTTGACGACCACGATCGGCCCCTCGGTGGCGGCCTGGAGCAGCGCCCCGGCGTCCGGTGAGCCGAGGAAGTGCCCGAAGCCTGGCAGCGTCCGGATGCGGCCGAGCAGGTCGTCCCAGGCACCCGTCACCTCCCGGGACGCCGGCGCGGCCGCGGTCGCTCCGGTCGAACGTGCGGCCGTGTCCTCGTAGGCGTCGCGGTCCTGCAGTTCCGCGGTCAGCCGGGCGAACTCCGCAGCGAGGTCCGGGTACTGCTCGCGCAGTGCCGCCAGATCGCCGCTGCTGTCGATCGTCTGTGCGAACAGCACCCCGCGTCCCTGTTCGAGGATGCGCAACGCGCCCAGCGGATCCCCCATCGTCAGGGCGCACGCCGCCGCGTCGGCGGCCAGGCCCATCTGCCGGGACAGCCCGTACTCCTGGTCCTGCCGGGCCAGAGAACGCGGGGCGACCATCGGAAGCAGACCCACGGCGAGCGCGAAGGCGTTGTGCGCCTCGGCCCACCGGCCGTCGGCGGCCAGCAGCGTCCCCCAGTGCCGGGCGTCCTCCACACGGTCCAGGGGCGGCGCGGCAGTGGTCAGCGCGGCCTCCCGGTACGCCTCCCGCGCTTCCTCCCGAGCCGCGTCGTCTCCGTGGGCATCGGCCTTTCTGCGGAGCGCGAACGCCAGGTTGCTCAGCCGTGAGGCCCGCGCGCGCCGGCCTTCCGGTACCGCGGCCGCCGCCTGCCGCAGCAGGGCCACCGCCTCGTCGAAGTCCGCCGGGTCGCCCGTCCGTTCCGAGCGCAGCCTCAGAGCCACGGCCAGGTTGTTGCGGTAGCTCCCCAGGTAGGCGTCCTGAGTGTGACCGGTGTCCTGGACCAGGGCGACGGCCTGCCGGTACAGGCCGATCGACTCGTCGAGTGCGGCGGCGTCGCCCGTGCGCTGGAAGAGCATGCGCAGCGCGCCCGCCAGACTCTCGAGCGTGCTCGCCCGTTCCGCGTGCCGTTCCGGGGTGATTTCGAGGGCCTGGCGGTACAGGCCGACCGCCTCGACGAGTGGTTCCGTCGTGTCGGCGCGCTGGGCGATGTCTGCGAGGATCCCGGCGAGCGTGGCCATGCGGTGAGCCCGGTCGGCGTGACCGGGCGGGGTGAGGCCCAGTGCCTCGCGGGTGACGTTCATGGCCTCGATCAGTGCCCCGGAGTCGCCCGTGCTCTGGTAGCGGGCCGCGAGCGCGTAGCCGAACTGCATCAACGCGCTGATGCGTTTGGGGCTGTCGGGGGGAAGCGCCGCAAGGACCTCCCGGTGCAGCGCCAGTGACTCCTCCAGGACTTCCGGCCGGGGGGTGTAGCGGAACCACGCGCGCAGGATGTGTGCGAGGGCGCCCTGGGCGGCCAGCCATGGCGGGGTTCCCCGCTCCAGGAGACCGGCGGCCTCACGGGCCAGGCCGACGGCTTCCTCCACCAGTTCCGGTGCGGGGCCCCGGTAGTGGTCCTGGGCCAGCAGATCGACGGCGAGATTGGTCCGGACGAGCGCATAGATCTCCTGACCGGGCGGCGCGCTCGCCACCGCCTGCCGGCGCAGGGCGATCACCTCCTCCAAGGCCGCGGGGTCGGCGCGGCGTTCGAAGTCGGTCATGAGCGCGGCCGCGAGGTTGGTGAGCAGGCCGATCCGCTCGGCGGAGTTCCCGGGTGCCTCGCGCAGCGCCCGGCGCAGCACCATGACGGCCTCGTCCAGGTCCGCCTGGCGGCCGGTGTTCTTGGCGAGATCGAGAAGGGCCAGGCTCAGCGTGCCGAGCGCGGCGCAGCGCCGCGAGCCGTCGTCGGGTACGGCCTCTACGGCGGCGCGCCCGGCCTCGACCGCCCGCCGCAGGGCCGCAGCCTGTCCACTGATCTCGTAGCGCAGGTGGCAGGCCTTGCTCAGACCTGCCAGCGCGGCCCAGCGGTTGGGGTCCGAGGCGGAGACGGTGGCGACAGCCTCGTCGAAGAGCTCGACGGCCTCGTCGAGGACGGCGAGGTCATGCGTCCGTTCAGCGGTGTCCGTCAGCGCGTCGGCAGTGATGGCCAGTACCGTGCCGCGCAGCGGTTGGTCCCGGGGGGTCAGAGCCACCGCCTTGCGGCCCGTCACGACCAGCAGACGCAGGTCTTCCGGACCGGGTGAGAGCCGGTAACGGGTGTGGAGCGCCATCAGAAGATTGCGCCGGTACTCTTCCTCGTCCGGCATCCCGCTCCGCTCGACGGCCGTGAAGAACAGGTTGTCGATGGCGCAGTCCAGGTAGACGGGATCGCCGGTCTCGAAGTACTGCTCCAGCAGCCCGACGGCGAAGTCGTTCCACTCGGCCGCGCTCGCGCCGACTTGTTCGACGTGTTCACGCACGACGTCGGGCACGACACCCGGGTGAGTCACCGTGAGCGGCAGCAGTTGCAGGGCGGCGATGCGCAACTCCCGCATGGCGTCGACACCGAACGGCAGGTGGGCGAAACGCCAGAAGCTCAGCATGCCCATCCAGTACGCGGCCTCTGGATCCTGACGCCCGCGCAGGAGCCAGACCAAACGGTCGACTTCCTCCGATGCCTCCGGATCCAGGACCGCAGCCGAGTCACGGTCGGCCTGGCACCGCCGCACCCGTTCACTGACCTGGGCCACGAGGTGATTGCGCTGCTCGGTCCAGTCGGTCTGGTCACCGTCCGTCATGTTGCTCCCCCTCAGGTGTCTTTCCGCAGCGACTTCGTGACCTGTTCTCCCACCGCGCGGGTCAGCCGCTGCGGGCACTCCAAGCCCAGGGCCCGCGCCAGTTCGGCTCCGTGGACGTCCACCACGGACTCGACCAGCAGGGCGAGTACCTCCGCGGCCGCCCTGCCGCGCCACCATCCCGCAGCGCCGACCGCGCATCCGAGCACCGCCGCGGGCCACCACCACACGGCCAGTACGGCGTAACCGGCGGCCCACGCGATCAGCTGGGCCGCAGCGGAGAAGGCGGCCCGCGCCTGGTGGAGGTCCAAGCGGACACCGTCCGGCAGGATCAGCCACAGGCGGGGCCAGGCCGACACGAGGTCGAGGTCGTACGTCTCATGAACGCGGGCTTCGGCGGCAGCCAGACGGTCGCCGATCCAGGTCGGATGACATGGCTCGCGCAGAGAGATCCGGTTGCGCACGCCATAGGCACGTTCCGCCCGGCGGATCAGCGCCTGCCGCCCGGCCGTGTCCGAACGTGCGGCGCGCGCCGCCGCCAGATGTGCGCTGTCGGCCGCCCGCGCAGCAGACCGGTACTTCGCCCGTCGGCGTCGGGCGAGCCACGCGACCGGCCCGATCGTGTCGGGGTCGCCCTCCATCAGCCACAGGCGTTCCACCAGGCCCCCGAACCCGCGCGCCGTGACCGCGGCGCCCGCGGCGCAGGCCAGCACCATGAAGACCGTCAGCAGAACGGCTACGGGGCTGTGTCCGCCGGTGCCGGCCGCCATCGCCGCGAGCCGCCGGCGTGCCTCCGGGACGGGGTACCAGGGGTGCTGTCCCAGCGCGGAGGCGAGCATGGCGACCGCCACATACAGCAGACCCGGCAGCGCCAGTGTCGCGGCCCAGCGCTCGGCGAGTTTCCCACCGAGCGACCCGAGCACGCCGGTGATCACGCGATCCGGTCGCGTCGCAGGGCCCGCCCCCACACCGCGCACACAGGAGGGTCCTCCCGGGCACCGCGGGGCAGTTCCACGCGCGGGCACCTGTCGGCGGGGCACACCAGGGCCTCCAGCACCGGATGCCCGCCCGCAGAGGCTCCCGGCAGCATGGAGAACACCGGGCCACCGTCGCTGCGGTAGGCTCCCAGCCCGCCGACGTAACCGGCGCGCAGGAGCAGATCGTCCAGAAGGTCCAGCTCAGCCGCCGCGTCCTGGCCGGAGCGCACCATGTCGAGCACTCGCTCGGACACCGCGGCGAGCTGCGGATCGGTGACCAGTGGCCCCGCGCGGTCCGCCAGCCGCGCACACAGCTGCCCCACACGCGCGTCGGACCCCTCGTCTCCGGACCGACCGTCACCGGTCACCGGCATACCCCCCGTCAGCCGCACCGGCGGACGCCGGACGCGACCGCCAACACACGCCAATCTACCGCGCTGCCCGCGAGAATGAGCCGTGTACAGGCATGGGCCGGGCGGCACACCGCCCGGCCCATGCCCCTGTCCGGCGGTGCGGGGGCGGCGGCGCCGGTCGCGGGAGTAGGCGTTGTCGCGGCGGGCTGATGGGCGGGAACGGGCGCGCAGCTGCCCGGGGCGGGCGGGAGACCCGGTGGCGTGCAAGCGCACGGCCCTACCGCGTCTCCCGTCGTGCGTCACGGGGTGAGGGAGTTGAGGGTGCCTCCTTCGACCTTCAGTGCGGCTCCGGTGGTGGCCGAGGCCTGCTCCGAGCTGGCGAAGACGATGAGGTCGGCGACCTCGGAGGGCCGGATCAGCCGCTGGATCAGGGAGGTGGGTCGGAAACGGGCGATGAACTCGCGCTGCGCGGCGTCGAAGTTCTCCGCCTCGGGAAGGAGGGCGGTGATGTACTGTTCGATGCCTTCGGTGTGCGTGGGGCCGGGAAGCACGGAGTTGACGGTGACCCCGGTGCCGGCCGCCGCCTTGGCCAGGCCGCTGGCCACCGCCAGCAGGGCGGTCTTGGTCACGCCGTAGTGGACCATGTCCAGCGGGGTGTCGATGGCCGTCTCGCTGGAGACGAACACGACGCGGCCGAAACCGCGCTCCATCATCCCGGGTATGTACTGGCGGGCCAGCCGCACGCCGCTGAGGACGTTGACCTCGAAGAAGCGGCGCCACTCCTCGTCCTGGATCTCCAGGACCGGGGTGGAGGCGAAGATGCCGGTGTTGTTGACCAGAACATCGACCTCGGGGATCGCCTCCAAAAGGACCTGGGCCCCTTCGGCGGTGGTGACGTCGGCGGCCACGGTGACGACATCGGCATTCGGCACGCGTTCGCGGATGCCTTCGGCCGCCGCCTTCAGCCGGCCCTCGTCACGGCCGTTGAGCACGGTGCGGGCCCCGGCACGGGCAAAGGTCTCCGCGGTGGCCAGGCCGATGCCCATCGTCGAGCCGGTCACGAGGGCAGTACGGCCCTTGAAATCGATCTGCATGATCATCCTTGAATTTCGGTACGGGTGAACTCAAGCGCAGGGTGCTTCTTGCGGCGCGAGCGTAAGAACGTCGAGGAGTTCGCGCCTGAACGGGTCGATGACGGAGACCTCGTGGGCCTCCTCCCCCGGCTCGGTGTAGATGCCGGAGCGGTAGGTGTGCGAGACGTATGGCAGGCCCGCCGTCGTGTCGGCGGCCGGCTCGTGCGGCTGGGCTGGTGCACGGAGGTCGCCCAGCGGTTCGTAGGTGAGGCCGCCGAAGAAGCGGACGGCCTCACCCGTCGAGGTGACGACGGCCGGAACCGGGTGCCGGCCGGTCGGCTCAGACCGCATCGCCGCCCACCGCGGCGTTGGGCCGGTTGATGAGCTCGATGACCTCATCGTTGGGCCCGTAGACGAAGGCCGCCATGAACGTCATCGGGATCTTGCCGCGGGTGCGGACGGTCATCGGGCCGCCCATCGGGCGAGCCCCGGCGCGCAGCGCCTGCTCGAACAGGGCGGGCACGTCGTCGGTGCGGACCGCGAGGTGGACCAGCGCGGCCACCCGCCCGCGGGCGGCGTCACTGGGCCGGTGGTTCGGGTCGAGGGGCTCCGGCGAACCGCCCGGAGGAGTCGAGACGGCGTCGAACAGCTCTATCAGCCGGTCATCGCCCGCGTCGAGGAAGACGGCACGGTGCACGCCGCCCGCGCTCCACTCCTGCACGAACTCGAAACCGAGGCCGGTGGTGTAGAAGTCCACCGAGGCATCGAGGTCGTAGGCGCGGATCGCGATGTGGTCCAGACCCTGATTCAGGGCGTTGGGGATCATCGTGGTTCCGTTTCAGACAGGCCGGCCCGACAAGGCCGGGCGCAGCGCGGGCAAGCGAAGCAACAACGCGGTGAAAGCGGTTGGAGGCCACGCGTGGGGGGAGCCTGCGGCCGCGTGACACTCCTGGCGGCGACTGGTGTCAGCGGTCAGCGAGGGCCTTCAGGACCGCCTGGGCCGTGGACGTGCTGGACTGCGGGTTCTGTCCGGTCACGAGGTTGCCGTCGGTGACCACCGTGTCGCTCCACGGTGCGCCGTTCTCGACGACGGCGCCCCGCTCGCGCAGCCGGCTCTCCAGGAAGTAGGGCGTGTTGTCGCCCAGGCCGCCTTGGCGCTCCTCCTCGTCGGTGAAGGACGTCAGCGCGCGGCCGGCGAACGCGAACGAGCCGTCCTGCTTGGTGGCGCTCAGCAAACCGGCCACACCGTGGCACAGGGCGGCCACCAACGTGCCCTGGGCGTCGGCCTCGTTCAGGAGCCGGCCGAGGTCGCTGTCGCTGACGAGGTCCACCATCGGCGCGTGTCCCCCGGGAATGTAGAGCGCGTCGTAGTCATCCAGGCGCGCCTGGCCCAGAGACAGCGGGTGGTCGAGCTGGTCGCGGATGCCTTCCAGGTAGGTGCGGAAGCGCTGCGCGTCGGGCGCGGAGACGCCTCCGCGCTCGTCGAGGCTGAGCACGTCGACGGTCGGCTGGACGCCGCCCGGCGTCGCGATCACCACTTCGGCTCCGGCGCCGGTGAGCGCCTCGTGGGAAGCGGCGACCTCCTCGGCCCAGTAGCCGGTGGGGTGCGAGGAACCGTCCGCCAGGGTCAGGCTGTTCGCGCCCGAGATGATCATCAGGATTTTCGGCATGTGTCTTTCTCCAGTGTGAGAGCGGACCGCAGCTTTGAGGGGCCGTGCAGTGGAGCTGCAGTGCCCGAGACAACGCCAGCATCCAGGGGATTTAGTTCTGCCCTAGAAGCTGATCCATAAGAATTCTTATGGCTCGGCCGCCGGGAGAGCTGACAGGCCCGCGCGGGTTTGGTCCCCTCGGAGCAATGAAGGCTGCGGAGGTCAGCCCGGGGAAGAAGAGCCGCCATGCCGCCAACGGCCGCCGCGGCGGGAAGGGAGGGCGGCGCCGGCCGTGCACGCGGCAGGCGCGACGACGGGGCGGTCAGGCCGTCGTGCCCTCGGGGCGCCGGACGAAAGCTGCCAGGCGGCCGGCCGCAGCCAGCCACTCCCCCGCCAGGGTGCCGGGGCCCGGCGCGGCCGGTGGCACGGAACCGGCAACGTGCTGCCCGGGCGTCGGAGGCGGGGCGCGGCCTGCGCGCTTCCGTGCATGCCGCGCCGACGGGGAGGCGGTCCTGTCTGCGCCCGGCGCGGGGCGGGTGCAACGCCGGTCGCCGACGATTGCCCGCCACGATTGCTTGCCGTGCGACACCGTCCTGAGCAGCGGCGGCAGGGGAAGCGCCGGCCTCGTGCTTTGCTGTGTGGGTGGTTCATGAAAAGCGCGGTGGTACGCCGAGTCTCGATCTGCTGCTGACGTTCCTGGAGGTCTACCGGGCAGGGTCTCTGTCAGCGGCCTCGCAACGCCTCGGGGTCACGCAGCCGGCGGTGAGCGGCCAACTCGCGCGCCTGGAGGAGCATGTCGGCGAGCGCCTGTTCGTGCGCACTTCCAAGGGCGTGACGCCCACTCAGCGCGCAGCAGCGCTCGCGTCACGCGTCAGCGGGCACGTGGAGGGACTGCGCCGCGCACTGGGCTCGCCGGAGGAACCGACGCTCGGCGGGACCGTGCGCATCGGTGCCGCCGCCGAGTTCGTGACGCTGCGAGCCGCGCCCGTGCTGGCCGAGCTGGCCAAGCAGGGGGTACAGGTGCAGGCCGTGCTCGGTCTCGCCGACGAACTGCTTGCGGCACTGGCAGCCGACCGGTTGGACCTGGTGATCTCGTCGGTCCGGCCGACCCACCCGGCCATCCACGCCGAGGCCTTCGTGGACGAGGAGTTCCTCCTGGTCGCGCCGCCCGCCATGGCACACAACGTCGACACCGAGCGGCTGTCGACCGAACCGGTGGCAGCTCTGGCGCACCTTCCCCTCGTGGCCTACGCCGAAGATCTGCCGATCGTGCGTCGCTACTGGCGCAGCGAGTTCGGACGGCGTCCGCCGAATCCGGTGGTGTTCATCGTCTCTGACCTGCGGGCGGTTTTGGAGGCGGTGGTGGCAGGGGCCGGGATTTCCGTGCTGCCGCGCTATATCACCGCGCCCGCGCTGCAATCCGGCAAGGTGGTGCAGCTGCACGAGCCGGAAGCCGCGCCGTTGAACACCCTCTACCTCGCCGTACGACGGGGTACTCCGGGAAGCCCCGCCGTCACCGTGTTGCGCGACGCACTCCGGCAGGCGGCCCGCCGGTGGGACACCTTGTAACTGATCGTTTCAGAATCAGATGCGTCACCAGAGTCTCGAAGGCGTCTGCCGGCCTAGTTGGATTGCCGCCTGACAGGTATGAGCGGTGATTGGTCGCCTTCCGCTCGACGAGCAACTCGCCGTCCTGAAGATCGTGCTGTCCCGCAACGAGGTCCTGTTGGAGATGCTGAACCGCCGATCTGCGACGGCACGGAGCAATCTGCGCGCCGCCGCCGACCGGAGGCAAGATCGAATCAAAGCCTCCCCGCCGTCCGCCGTCGGCAGCCATGGGCCATCGGGCCCAGCTCCGACCTGTCACGCCGTCCACGTCAGCTCTCACGCGGAGTGTCGAGGATGCCATTGATGATCGTGCGGAAGGTCCAGGCAAGGCGTTCTTCCGGAGCGCCGGAAACGAGGTCGTCACCGAGCGCGGCGACCCGGGGATGAGCGAGCGGGGAGGCCGCACCCAGGGCCTGGACGAGCGCGGTGTGCTCCTGCTCTGCTTCCAACGCGCTGTCGCGGGCGGACTGCTCGGCGGCGGTGGCGGTGGCCACCAGCAGCAGGACGTCCACCCCCCAGGCCGCCTGGGCGTCCGGCGCGCCGCCCTCGTGCAGCAGCGTGAGGACGGCCTCGACCAAGGCCAGATAGTTGGGTCCCGAGGGTCGGGCCACCAGGGCGGAGTGGGCGAGAGCGGGGTGGCTGAAGAGCACGCGGGTGTAGGAGTCGAGAACGGCGCGCAGACGCTCACGCCAGTCCCCGGGCTCCTGCACCGGGGACAGGTCCACGGCGCCGAGGAAGTGCTCCAGGATCGCGGCGTGCAGTTCAGCCGCGTTGGCGACGTAGACGTAGAGCGAGGCGGGGCCGGTGTCGAGTTCCTGGGCGAGGCGGCGCATGGTGACCCGTTGCAGGCCCTCGGCCTCCATCAGCCGGACTGCGGCGGCGACGATGCCCTCGTAGGTCAGCGCCGGCTTGGCCGGTCGCTCGCGGCGGCTGCGAGGGCGGGAGGCAGGCGTGCTCATGCCGGTCACCCTAGCGTCCGCGTTCGTCACGAACTAGTTCGCGGGACGGGCTGTGAACTGCTCCAGCAGGCCCCGCATCGGGTCCGGCCCGAACATCATGGCCAGGCTCTCGGCGGAGGCGAAGGCGGAGGATTCGCTACGCGGGAACAGCGCGCTCTCGTAGGCGGCGAGCGCGGCCTCGGTGTCGCCGGGGTGGTCGGCCAGGGCCCGGCCCAGTTCGGCACCGTCGAGCATGGCGAGGTTGGCACCCTCGCCCGCGAACGGGGACATCAGGTGGGCGGCGTCGCCGAGCAGGGTGACGCCGGGGACGCGCTGCCAGCGGTGGCCGACCGGCAGGGCGTGGATGCGGCGGCCGACCAGCGGACCCTCTGCGTCGGCGACGAGGGCACGCAGCAGCTCGCCCCATCCGTCGAATTGGGCCAGGACGGCCTCCTTGCCGGCATCGAGGCTTTCCAGATCGAGAGTGTCCAGCCAGTCCTCCGCCGCGCGGAAGGCGGTGTAGACGTGCACGCTTCCGTCGGTCTCGAGGTGGGCGAGGAAGCCCTTGCCATCGGCAAGAGAGAGGAAGAAGCCGCCGCCGATGAGGGCGGCGATCTCAGGGTGGCGGATGGCGGCGTCGTGGAGGTCGGCCTCGACGAAGGAGATGCCGGTGTAGGTGGGGGTCGCGTCGGACAGCAGCGGGCGGGTACGCGACCAGGCGCCGTCGGCGCCGACCAGCAGGTCGGCGGTGATGGTGGTGCCGTCGGCGAACGTGACCTCGTGTCGGCCGTCGCCCAGGGGGTGAACGGCGGTGGCCTTGTAGCCCCAGCGGACGGTCCCGGCGGGGAGGGAGTTCAGCAGCAGGTCGCGCAGCTGGCCGCGGTCGACCTCGGGGCGGTCGAGCGCTCCGTCGTCCGCCTCGTCCAGGAGCACGGTGCCGTCGGGGGCGACCAGGCGCATGGCTTCGCCGCCGGAGTGGATGAGGGTGCAGAACTCTTCGTGCAGGCCGGCGATGCGCAGCGCCTCCTGGGCGGAGTCGTCGTGGATGTCGAGCATGCCGCCCTGCGTGCGGGCCTCGGGTGAGGGCTCCAGGTCGAAGAGGGCGGCCTCGATGCCGTGCACGTGGAGGACACGGGCGAGGGTGAGGCCGCCGAGTCCGGCGCCCAGGACGGCGATGGGGAAGTGCTGGCTGGTCATGGTGTCGCTCCTCAAGCCGGACGCGCGTGGGGACGGTGGAGAACCCGTACTTGCGTGTCGAATGTAGCGAACATGTTCGCTACGAACAAGTTCGTTCACGCGACAACGGGCGATGCGGCCCTCGGCGACCGCGTCGGCAATCATCACGGAAGACTGCGCACGCCAGGGCCGTACCCGCGCCCGCTCAACGACGCCTGGCAGCCTGCCGGTGTCCCAGCACTGACTCGCAGGGGCGGGCTGAGACCCCAGTGCCACCCTCGGGATCGTTCGTGTCGCCGCGCTCGCCGGCCTCCCCGTTCTCTGGCACGGCCTCCGGAGGAGCAGCAGTGCTCGCCGTGGTCCACCAACGGGTTTCTACGGAGGTCCGTGACCGGATGCCGCCTCACCACATAGGACACTGTCCAAAGCTCCTCCTCAGCCACGCGGATAGCCGGTTCATGCGCAGTGAGCACCAATCGCCGAACTACCTTCTGCTGGAAGCCCATACGGCCTCGCGACACCGTCATTCGTCCAACACGTGCGCGGCAGCCCGCCAGAATAGGCTCGTCAGAGCACCATTCATCGCGTGTCCGCGGAGGAACAGCTTCATGACCCGCTACTGCGTCGACCTCGACCGGCACGAGCTGATGGCCACCTGGGGAACCGGTGAAGGTGACCTCGCCATCCGCGTCGCCGCTCTACCGGTCGACGCCGGCACTTCCACGCTCCTGGCCTTGGCCCGCGCCCTCACCCAGCTCTCCGACGCCGCATGGCGCACCTATACACACCCTGCCAGCGCTGTCGGCTCCCTGGAACCCGATACCGAAGGCTGGCGCCGCGAGGAGGAGCGCAAGCACTTCAGCAAGGTCGTTGACGCGATCACCAGACCACATCTGCCCAGCGGCGGCACGCTGATCGTCTCGTACAGCCCCGTCCTGGAGTCCGCCCACCGTGTAGGACGCGCCCTGCACAACCTCGACCACCCGCAGCTCGCGAAGGCCGTTCTCGCCGAAGCCGCCATCGAACTCGCCGCAGTGGAGAATGCAGAACTCGGCGATCTCAGCGGCCGCGCCCAGCAGGCCGTTCTCCTCAGCCGCGAGGACGCCTCCCCCGTCCAGGTCGCGGCCGCTGACCACCTCTTCCAGCAAGACCCCTTCGGCCCGGCCGAACTCTTCCGTGACATCGACCCGACCGCGGCCGCTGTCGCGGCGGCCCACTGGCTGGCTGCAGCAGCAGAGGTCGCCGCCGAGGCCTCTGGACAGGACCCCACCGAGGTCGTCGTCGAAGCCGACGATATCGAGGCTCTCCCTCACGAGACCCCCACCCTCGTCCTCGAGCTCCTCGGCGACGGCGCCACCCCACACGACGCCGTCACCAGCCTCGTCCGCCATGCCATGCACATCACCGACGGCCTGTTCCCCGACCCTGCTGCCCTGCGCGAGCAACTCGACGATCTGGAGGAAACAGTCGCCGAGTACACCGGCGAAGACGAGTACGACCTGGCCGACGTCGCCCTGCGCCTCACCCCCCTGGACCCCAAGCGCCCCGCGCGCGATCTCCTCGAAGACCTCCTCGCGGGCATCTACGGCTGCTGGCTCCTCCACAGCGAGTACACCGACTACGGCGATGACGAGGGACCCGGCGCCGACGGCTCTGGGGAACGAGATGACGAACGCGCCGAACAGCAACAAAAGCGCAGCCGTGAACGCTTCGCCCAGCTGGTGCGTGAAGCCGCCGCCCACCACCACGACCGGCTCATCTGACTCCACCGGCCCGCGCCGCGCTCCCCTCTGCAGAACGAAAGACGTCGCTCACCCGCACCGCGAACGGATCGCGCACCTCTCCAAATCGGTTTCCCGCTGCCCCACGCGTGATGGTCTCCCTCCCGCCCGGCAACGCGCCGCACCGACCTAGGTGGCCCTGGACGCAAGCCGGATGATCAGCTGCCTCCGCCGACGGCGCCGACGCCTACTGCCTCGACATCGACCCCGACCTACGGGTGATCCGCCTGGTGGCCAAGGCCAACGGCTACTTCGACGACGGCGCCGCCCTCGCCCGGGTCCCGCACCTGGTCCGCCGCGGCACGACGTACGCGGTCCGGATCCTCGCCGAGAGTGCCCGCATCCAGGTGTTTCTCAACGGCACGCGGATCATCCCGCACTCCCGGGCTGTGGCGAACAGGTGGCCATAGAAGCACAGGGCCACCTGGTCCGCCCGCCGTTCCACGACTGCGAGGTGCGCCTCAGCCGCTGTGGGTGCGCTCGGCCACGCCGGCGGCCGCCTGGGCCATCGCCTCAGGTCAGGACGAGCTCCAGTACGGTGACCGAGAGCGGCGGCACGGTGCTGGTGAAGGACGCTGCCGCGCCGGTGACGGTCCTCGTCCTGGGCACCAATGTGTCAGGTTCCGTAAGGGTGTTCGTGGTGGCGCGCGAGGGGCCGGTCAGGACCGTCGCGGTGGCCTGCCTCTTGACCCCCTTGGCCAGTCCTTTCAGTTCGACCGGCACGTTCACCTTCTCCGTTCCGGAGTTGACGACCGCGAGGTAGAGGCGGTTCCCGGAGCGGGTGGCCACGGTGGCGAGGCCGGGCAGCGCACGTGCGGTGGCCGGCAGCACCGTGTTGCCGAGCCTGCTCGTCAGCATGTGCTGTGCCCAGTAGCTGGGCGACACGTAGCTGGTGAGGTTGTCGTAGGCGATCAGGTTGGTGGCCCAGACGTTGTTCTTGACGTGCGAGAAGAGCGGCGCGTAGCACTCCATGAGGACCTGGTCCGAGTTGCGGATCAGCCCGGCCAGCCAGGCGGCGTCGCCGAGCGCCGCGTTGAGGTCGGGTGTGGGGCGGCCCTCCTGCGCGGCCCACTCTCCGACGAACACCTTCGTCGAACTGCGGTCCCGGTTGTCGTACTTGTGGGTGGAGGCCTGGGCGGCGGATGGCGCGAGGTAGTAGTGCTCGTCGATCAGGTCCGGTGTGCGGCTCGTCACGGACGTCGTGGCGATCAGCTTGAGATGCGGGTACTTCGCCTTGATCGCGTCGTAGAAGGCCGCGAACCGCTCGTTGTACGACCCGGAGGAGTCGAACCAGTCCTCGTTGCCGATCTCCACGAACTCCAGCGGGAACGGTTCCGGATGTCCGTCGGCGGCACGTCGTGCGCCCCAGGTGCTGGTGGCAGGGCCGGTGACGTACTCGATCTCGTCGAGTGCGTCCTGGACGAAGGGCTCCAGCGCGTCGCCGGTGACGTGTTCGCCCTTGAGCGAGTAGCCGGCGTAGACGGCGAGGACGGGCTGGGCGTGCATGTCCTCGGTCCATTGCAGGTATTCGAGGAGTCCGAGGCCGTCCGTGGACCAGTAGCCCCAGGCGTCGTCCATGTGGCCGGGGCGCTCCCAGACCGGACCGATGGTGTTCTTCCAGTTGAAGCGTGTCGCAATGGTGTTGCCCTCGAGGAAGTTTCCGCCGGGGAGGCGCAGGAACTTCGGCTTCAGAGCGAGCAGTTTGTCCATCAGGTCGGTGCGCAGGCCGTTGGGCCGGTTGTTGTAGGTGGGCGGGAAGAGGGACACGTGCTGGAGCCACAGGGTCTCGCCCGCGGCGGCGGGGTCGGCGGTGGTGACGGTCAGCCTTGCGTCGCCGACCACGGGGGTGCGTGAACCGGTGCGCAGGGTCAGCTCGATCGGGCGGTCCGGGAAGGCGGTGCCGATGTGGGGTACGTGGGCGGACGCGTACACCGTCGCGCCGTCCGCCGACTCGATGGCGACCGTGAGCGGGCCGATGCGTCGCGACGCCTTGGCGAACAGCCGGGCGGTGTAGGCGGTTCCGGGCCGTACCGGTATGCCCCAGAAGCCGTCGTTGGCGACGCCGGCCCGGTTTCCGGCCCCCGCGCTGCTCGGCAGCACGACCTTGAGGGAACGGTTGAGCGCGGCGTTGAGCGGGGTGGCGGTGTCGAGTGCGAGGGTCGTTCCGCCGACCGCCGACCAGTGGACGGGCGACGTGTCGCTGGCCATCATCGAGCGGTTCTGGACCAGTTCGGCGTAGATGCCGCCCTCGCCGGAGTGGTTGATGTCCTCGAACATCAAACCGGGGAGGATGGGGGACACGGCGTGCGCGGGGTTGGCGACGTCCACGCTCAGCAGCGGCGTCGTGGTCTCCACAGGGACCCCGGCCAGCGCCGCCACCTGGTCGGAGGTGAGGACGGACGGGAACATCCACACGTCGTCGATCAGGCCGTGCCACTGGTCGACGTGCCCACCACCGTAGAGCGCACGGCCGATCGCGGTGTCGCCGCTGCCCGCCCAGCCCGCGGTGTAGGCGGTCTCCCCCTCCAGCACGCCGTTGACGTAGAGGCGAATGACGCCGGCGGTCGGGTCGCTGACGCCGACCAGGTGGGTCCAGGTGTTGGTGGTGGGCGCTGAAGCGGCGGCCGCCACCGCGGCACTCTGCGTGGCGTCCGAGTCGAGCCGGGCGAAGGCGAAGGTGCCGGTGTCGTCGCGCAGCCCCAGGTAGAAGGCGCTCACGACCTTGCCGTCGATGCTGACGGCGGTCTGGTAGCCGCCGAGTTGAGCGAGGTTGACCCAGGCGCCCACCGAGAATCCCTTGGAGGTGTCGAGGGCCGGTCCGGACGCCGTGGCGTTGCCGCCTCCCGTGAGGCTCAGGCTGTGGGTGCCGACCTTGCCGGTGCCCCAGCCTGCCGCGCCCTGGAGCGTCGCAGTGCGACCGTTGCCGGAGGAATCGGCGGCGGAGGTACCGGAGCCTTCGTCGAACGTCCAGTGGGCGGCTGCGGCGGGGAGGTCCGCGGCAGTGGCGCTTGCCGTTGTGCCGGTGAGTTCGGCGGCCCCGGCGGGAGCGGCGGCGGCGAAGGTCCCGGCGAGGGAGGCGGCGCCCAGGACGGTGAGGACGGTTCTGCGGGGCATTCCGGCTTCTGAAGGCATGCGGCTCATTCCTTTTTGACGGACCGTTGCGTTGCGTACCGGCCGGAGCAGGGCAGCCCGCCGAAGCTGTCAGCCGTCCTCGTTCGATATGCCGTACGTTGATCGCTACTTCGAGCAGCAGGGATCTTAAGGTGTCGGCGAGACCCGTCAATACCCCTTGTATGGCAATGCTTTTCCAGGTCCCGTCCGCCACGCGGTTCTCAACAGGCAGACGCAACAGGACTCCGTTGGATTGCGCCGGCTCTCGGGGGCTGGAGGGTGGTGGGTGTTGCCGGGCGCTGTCGCAGCCCCCTTCGGACAGGGGCGCCCGCCCTTCGGAGAGGACGCACCATGCGATCGAATCGGAGGTAAAAGATCTTTTGGAACGAGTTCCGGCAAACTCGCGCAGGTCGGAGCCTCGGCTCTCAGCTGCTCAGGCGCCGCCGGGCGACGAGGGCAGCGATGTCGTCGTCGAGCTCGCCGCCGCTGTAGGCGATCAGGTCGCGGTGGAGATGGTCGAGGAGCTGGTGGGGCGCCTCGCTGCTCCATGAGCGGATGCGTTCGACGAGGGGATAGAAGGCGCCGGAGCGGTCGCGGGTCTCAGTGACCCCGTCGGTGTACAGCAGGAGCTGGTCTCCCGGGTGGAAGGGGGCGAGGTCAACGTGGTACCCGTCGCCCACCAGCATGCCCAGGTTGAGCGGCGGCGAGGGATCGGCGGGCTGCAGCTCCCTGACCTCGCCGCGGTGCAGCAACAGCGGGGGCGGGTGGCCGCAGGTGACGGTCCGGACGACCGGTTCATCGTCCGGGATCTCGGCGAGGAGGGCGGTGATGAAACGTTCGACGTTCTCCGAGCCCGGGACCTCCGGGTACTGGCGAGCATGGCGGCTCATGCTCGTCTCCAGGCGGCGCGCGAGGTGGGGCAGGTCGGGCGCGTCGTGGGCGGCCTCACGGAAGGCGCTGAGCAGCGTCGCGGCCGCCTGGATCGCGAGCAGGCCCTTGCCGCGTACGTCGCCGATGAGCAGCCGTACGCCGTACGGGGTGCGGATCGCCTCGTACAGGTCGCCGCCGATCCGGGCTTCCGCCGCGGCCGCCAGGTACAGGCTCTCGAGCGTGACGGGACCGAGGTGTCGCGGCACCGGATGCAGCACTGCCAGCTGGGCGGTCTCGGCCACCGAGCGGACCTGAACCAGCTGGTGGGCGCGTCGGCCGAGCAGGCGGTTGAAGAAGACGGCGAATACCGCAATCGCCGCGAGGGTGGCCAGCTCGGAGTAGGCGGTCGCATCCTGCAGCGAATCGAAGTCCACCATCAGGCCGACAAAGATGGCGCACGCACCCACTCCGATGAGCACGGTCCCCCACAGAGGCAGCAGGGCGGCGGCAGAAATCATGGCCGTGGCGAGGAAGGCGTCCGGCCTGACGTCGCGCGGTGTGAAGAGGCCGACGGACAGGCCGATGACCAGCAGCAGAGCAGGCAGCACGGGCAGCAATCTGCTCCGCACACCAGCGCTGCGCGCGACTCCGCGTTCCCCAGGAGACCTCGCCACCGTGCCGCTCCCAAGGTCGCACAGGTCGAGCGGCAGCCCAGGCCCGGAAGCCCGGCCACCGGTTTGGGTAATTTTATCCCGTTCGCCCGTAACCTACGGACGACCCGGTGAGCGGTGGTGACGCACAGGTGCCACCAGGTCACGTACCGCTCGGCGACAAGATCAATGGACCGTCATGGGCGACGCCGTCCACGCCACGAGTCCGGCCTTGGGCGTCGGCGCCGGCAGCGCACTGCGCGACGGACACGTCATCGGCGGTGAACTCGGGCCGTCGCCCGGGGCGACAAGGCACTCGTGGACGGGTAGACGCCTACGAAGAGGCTCCCGACCCAATCGCAGCTGCCCGCCTTCCGTCACGTGGCGGACAGGCTCCACGCCCCGGACGAGCGCACCTGGTAGTAGCCGCGGCCCGGCCACTGGAACGTATGCTCTCCGGCGCGGCTCTCGGCCACCGTCACCCAGTAGGCGAGGCGGTCGTCCAGCGCCTCCAACTGGATCAGGCCCGGGCCTGCGTAGTGCAGGACGCCCGGGCCCGGTTCCCCTCGGTAGTGCACGACATCCGATCCGGTCCCGTTGATCTCGTCATGGAAGCGCGGGACCTCTCGCAGCGGTGCCGCACTCGCCGTCCATGCCTCCCGATCGCCAGCGGCAAACACGCGGAACGCGGTCGCCTTGTTCCCCTCCGGCAGCGGTATCCGCGCGGTGATGGGGGTGCCGTCACCGGACAGCCGGTACAGGCGCGAGGAACGCCCCTTCCTGCCCTCGAAGCGCAGGTGGACGCGGCCTGCCCGGTGGCCGAGAAGACCATCACTGCCGGGCGGTACGACGGCATTCTCAGCTGATGCGTGTGCTCGCCGCTGCCTCCCTTCCCGCTGACCTGCGGCTGGGGGGAGCGCACCGGCGTCGTCGTGCGAGGCTTGGCCTCGCCCGGCCGTGCGCGGGCTCCGCTGCCCGGCCCCGGCCGCGGAGTGACCGGGCGCGCGCTCTCCGCCAGGCGGACCGCGTCCGCCGCGCACACGGCGATGTTGCGGGCGACACCCCCAGGAGGCACCCAGCTCACCTGCCGGGTGGCCCGGCCGTGCCGGGCGTCGAAAAAGCACAGCGGCATGCGCTCCGGCAGCGGTCGGCCGGCGAGCAGGGCGTCCAGACAGGCCAGCGCGTGCCTGCCCTCGTCCAGTGCGCGCAGGACATCGAGTGCGTCCGCCCGCGTCCGGTCACCGATGAAGTCCCGCTTCGCCTGCTCGTATGCGTCGAGGGCACGCGCCAGTTCGGCTCGCATCCCATCGGTGGCGCCGGGCTGACCGGGGCTGAAGGAATGGACGTCCAGAGCCTCACCGAAAGCGGTGATCTCGGCCTCGATCTCAGCGAGCGCCGACTCATCGCGTCCGCGCCCGTGCCATGGCCACAGTCGGCGCAGTCCCCCGCCCACCCCTCTACGCATGGTCGCAATCATGCCGCATGGCCCGGCAGGCACGGCCTGACATTCAGCAACCGAGGCCGCAGCGGCTTCCCAACGGAGAAGTCAGGCTCGAGGGACTGCGCTCGGCGCTCGGTGGGAGTCGAACGGGACTGCCGTTGATCAGCGGGGGGAAAGAAAGACAGAGCAAGATCCCCCTGGTCAGCTGCGTGAAGCAGCGCAGCAGTATCCAAGTGCACCCTCACGAAGCACCAGTAGGTCTCAGCTCGTCGATGGCTTCATTCCCGCGGCTTCGCGCCGCGCATCGCACGCAGGAGAATCGAGTCCTCGACCCGCCTGGGGCGACACCGGTGGACCACCGAGCGCACCGTGAGCAGGTAGCCTTCCGCCGCCTGCGCCGGCGCTATGAGTACAAGTCCGAGCGCTTCCTCGCCTTCGCCGCAGCCCTCGTCTGCCACCGCCGACTCGCCGGGGGACGACCGAGATCAGCGCCACTCCGGCAGGATGCCGGCCCGTCGACGAAGCAGGTCCCAGCTGCCTGGCCCAACGGGACAGAGGGATGTCAGCCAGGCCGCCGTGTCGGAGCTTACGGCCTCAGTGCTACCGGCTCTGTGAGTCGCTTCAGTCGCTGTGCTTCTCCGAAGTCGTCTCATCCGCGTCAAAGCGCGTGGCATCGCGCTCGTCCGCCGCGTCGGCGTACAGGTCAAGCAGCCAATTGTGCAGGCCGAGCCCACCGTCTACCGTGATCACCGATCCGGTCATGTACGCGGCCATCCGCTCGTCGCTGAGGGCCAGCACCCAGTGCGCGACGTCCTCGGCGGCCCCGAGCCGGCCCAGTGGTACGGGACGGCTGGAGCGCTCGGCGTGTGCGCGGGACCGTTCGCTGCCGTTCGACCAGGTATCGATGGCACCGGGGGCGACCGCGTTCACGCGTACGCCGTGAGGGCCGAGTTCCACCGCCAGCTCCTTGACGAGCATGGCCAGCGCGGCCTTTGAGGTGCTGTAGTCGGGGTTCATGCGGATCGCGTCAGAGTGCAGTGAGAGCACGAAGACGATGGATCCGCGCCGACCGGTCGCCAGCCACCGCCGGGCCACGTCCCGTGTCAGGAACCATGGCCCCTCGATGTTGGTGGCGTACGTCCTGCGCAGGTCCTCGGGCTCGATCTCGAGGAAGGACTTCCCGGACCGGACGGCGACATTGTTGACCAGAACGTCGACGGCACCCCCTGCGAGCAGGCGCGCTGCCAGCCCCTGCGGGTCGGAGCCGACGTCCGCACAGACAAGCTGTGCCCGTTCCGTGCCGCCGAACTGGGCGGTCAGGCTCTCTTCCGAGACGTCGACCGCGCAAACGGTGGCTCCCTCACGCAGGAAGCAGCGGGCGACGGCCAGGCCGATCCCGTGACCGGCTCCCGTGACGACTACCCGCGTTCCCCTGAAACGCCGTCCCTCCGGCCGGGGGACTACCGCGTCCGGTTCTGGTAGAAGGTCTCCAGGGTTCTCCATATGGCCGTGTAGTCCTTCCTTCGCGAGGAGTCGTACCAGGATGGTGTGTCGGCCCGCAGCCCTGCCTGCCGAATCGAGCGGCAGATGGCCTCGTTGAGCACGTCACGCGAATGGCGGCCGGTCGCCTCTGCGGTGTAGGGGCACAAGCCGAAGCCGCACTCCTCCCCGCAGGGCCCCTCGGCGGTGAGACGCGAACGGTACGCCCGGCTCGACATGCACAGTGGCAGACTGCTTCGGAGACTGTTGGAATCACGCTTGCTCTGTTCGGCCTTCTCGTTGTGGTTGAGCCAGAGGGTGACCTCGCCCAGCAGTTGCAACGCCTCCGGGGCCAGCGACGACACGGCGGATCCGCTCAGGCTCTCCTCCGAATGCCACAACAGTCGGGCCCAGGGTTCGTCCGCGCAGCGCAGGGCGAGCGCTGCCATGGCCCGGACGAAGGGGTGGCTGTCCCGCCGGGCGTCCCGCAGAGCACCCAGTGCCCCCACGGCGCTGGGGTTGTGGTGCAAGCGGCGGCCCACTGCCTGGACAGCCTCAAGGCGGGCGTACCAGAACCTACCGGTGCGCAGCAGTTCGCAGGCGCCCGCGTCCGGAGGCAGTGCGGGGTACCGGAAGGCGGCAAGTTTGTATCCCTGGGCCAGCGACGACTCGGCGCCGAGCGCGCCGGGCGCGTCGCGCACGGTGATCTGCTCCAGGCAGCGCCGCAGTTCCAGCAGATGGCCCGCCGCCCGGTCCTTCGCGGCGCCCGAGGGCAGACCGTCGGCGAGCGCCGGGATGAACCAGAACGCGCGTTCCACGATGTCGCTCCCACCGGTCGGGCCATCGGGCGTCCGCATCCGGCTGGTGAAGCCGTCGACGAAATGGGCCACACTCATGTAGCGGTCGATGTCCGGCTCGGCCAGCAGCTGGGCGCAGGCCCAGCGTGCCACGTACTGGTCTTCGCGATCCAAGATCGACCACAGGAACGCGCCACTGTCCGGGACGTCGAGCAGGCCGACGAACGGCACCGCCGCGCCGCGGTCCACGGGCCGGGCCCCTGCCCATAGCCGCCTGTACAGCCGCAGACACTTCCGTTTCAGGCGCGCGTCCGACAGGGCGGCGGCGACCGAAGCGAGCATGTTGGCCACGGAGAGGTTCCTCAGGGCCGGCGCGTCCGGCGGCAGTTCCTCGGCAATGTCCATCAGGCGGCGGGCGCAAGCCGGGGAGGGCTCACGTGACAACGCCATCTCCAGCGCCAGGACGGGTTCGCGCATGGCCGTCCCGGCCAGCACTGTGGCCAGGAAACGCCGTCCGCGACCGCTGCCCAGGCTCTCGGCCGCGCTCAGCGAGGCGACGTGGCTGAGGACCAGCGGATGCCGGAAGGCGACCTGCCCGCCGTCCAACCCCATACGCAGTAGGCCGATGCTCTGGGCGGCACGCAGTACCGCCAGCAGTTCGCTGCGGTTCTGCGGCCGCCTGCCCATACCGGGCGAATCACTGGCGGACAGGTACTCCTCCACGCCGCACACGGTGTGTCCGAGCCGGATCTGCGTCCAGGCGATCGAACTGAGCACACGCATAGGGCGCTCGGACACCGCCGCCTGGCTGGTCCGCCGGGCAATCACCCGGTCCAGAAGGGAGACGCGGCGCCCCAGAACCGAGCCGGGGAGGCCGGCGACCTCGGACAGTTCGGCAAGGGGGAGCTCGCGGCACAGGACGGCGTAGAAGGGAACCTGGTTCAGCTCGAGCCGGGTGGTGAGTTCGCTGCCGAGGGGCGAGGGGATGCCCCACTCGGCGAGCCGGGCGACCGTGTCGGCGACCGGCAGCGCGGGAATGGGGAACCGGTAGCCGGGCAGGACGGCCGGCAGCGACTCCGGCCGCGCGGCAAGCACCAGCCCGACGTCCTCGTCCGCTATGCGGTCCAACAGGACGCGGGTCAGCTCCCGCACGTCGACGAAGCCGACTTCGCTTCCCATCTCGTCCAGCGAGTCGACCAGGACAATGACGCGTCGCTGCTCTCTCGCCTTGCGCCAGATCTTCTCGCCATCGCTCTCCCGGGTGACGAAGCGGTCGATCTGGTTCAGGAAGCCGGCCCTGGCCAGGGCTGTGACACTGTCGTCAGGGTGTCGGCCCCGCATCGACAGCATCACGGGTACGAGCCCTTGTTCCGCCAGCCGCATGGCGAGCCGGTGGAGGAGCATCGTCTTGCCCGAGCCGGCAGCCCCTGTGACGATCAGCGGCACGCCGGCAGGGCCGAACCGCAGCTCGGTCTCCAGCATGGCGAGAATTCCCGGGGGTTCGACGAACTCGTCCGCTCCGGTGCCCGGCCCGATGTCTGCCATGAGCCGCCGGGGGTTCTCGCGGATCCGGCGCAGATGACGGCGAAGGACGATCCAGCGGGAGATTGTGCCGATCCACAGCAGCGACACCAGGAAGGCGACGATGATGCTGGACATCAGGTTGGTGACCAGCCCACAGGCCACAGGCTGCCGCGTGCAGACGCCGTTTGCGTCGCCGTCCCCGAGCGCTTCGTACCCGAAGGCCGCAGCGCCGACCAGAAGGGCGGCGACGGCCACGGACGCGATACGCTGCCGCCGCACGGGCGGCCACCAGAACGGCCGTAGGTCACCGATTTCGGCCAGAGCGCCTGTCAGCCTTCTCCTCAGCACCTTGTCCCCCGGATCTCTTCTGCGGGCGTCCCCCTCCGCGTCGGCGTCGCGCCGCTCGGCTCAGTGCGGCCACCGTGCATCAATGTCGGTGACCGAGCCGGCCTTCGCAGCCATCAGCAGCCCCATCTTCCGGACACAGACACCGCCGAGGGTCATCAACTCAGCGACCTGACGCAGCCGGTTGCCACGGCTCGGCGGCACGCCACTGCCGCCGGGGGCCGTGGCGATGCGTCGGTAGACGGCCAGGCTTCCGCTGCGCCCCTTGTATGCGAAGTCCCGGCGAGGAAGCAGTACGGTCATGATCGCAAGCGTGACCTCGACGGAGTAGAACGCGTCGTGGATCGCGAGCCAGCCTCCGGGCCGCAGCTGACGGCAGACACGCCGCAGGTCCTGTGCCGCATCGCGGAAGCGGTGCGAACCGTCGACGAAGACCAGTCCCGCCCCACCGAGGACTTCGTCCGGAGTCTGCGCCGACCGCATCCGCAGATGCCTCACGCGTTCTTGCGCACTGGCGAGCGCGAGGTTTCTATGGAACTCCAGGTGCACCGCCTCGGAATCTGCACCGGCACCCGCGGACCTTCCGGGCCTTGGGCCGACTTCGTCACCCTCGAAGGGATCGACGGCGTAAAGAACGACGCCTTCAGCAGCGCCCGAGAGCAACGAAAGCGTAGACCGCCCCAGGAAAGATCCGAATTCCACGATGTGCGCCCCGTCGGGAATGCGCGAAGCCAGCTCAGAAAGAATTCCTGCCTGCTTCAGTGTGAGCCAGCCGGCAACATGGGAAACGATCTCCCTGACACTTTCCTCTGTCATGGACGACGTGCACCGGTACTTCATTCGGCAACCCCGATTGCGACGTCGACCCGGAGAGTGCAACCGAGAGTGACATGCTACCGAGTGTCTGTCAAGATGTCCTGAGACTTGCGGACTTGACGGAAATGACGGCTCGGCCGGTCCCTCTCGTCCCGGCCGTCACAGCTCTGTGCGGCAGACAGGAGACGGAGTTTGCGGCAGCATGAAACGACTCGGATCACCGGACCGGAAACCCTCAGGAAAAACCTCGCCAAAGCCGCCATCCGGAGAATTCTCATACTGGCATGGCGTGACGTACAGGACGGTGCGGCAGGTGGTTCTGAATACCACACCAGTGCCATGGCGAAAGTCTGGGCCGACGCGGGCGTCGAGGTGTTGCTGAGGACCTCGAAAGCACCGGGACTTCCCAGCCGGGCGATCAGGGACGGATATCAAGTGGTGCGCAGGGGCGGCAAACTCACGGTGTTCCCGGCTCTCCTCGCAGAGCCGATGCTCTTACGGCGGCCGGGCACGGGGGTGGTGGAGGTGTGGAACGGCGTTCCCTGGTTGGCGCCGCTGTGGGCCGTCGGCCCGGCCGTCACCTGGGTGCATCACGTGCATGGCCACGTGTGGCAGGAGCACTTCGGGCCGCTTGTCGGCCGCTTCGGCTGGCTGGTCGAATCACGACTGGCTCCACGACTGTACCGGCGCGCCCGCATCTGTACGCCAGGGAACTCCACGCGCGATGACCTGGTCAGGCGGCTGGGACTGCCCCCGTCGTCGATCAGCGTGATTCCTCCGGGCGTCGACCGCGCATTCAGCGGTGCGCCGCCCGGAGCAGGCGTCGAGGGCGACGGCCGGTCGCCCTTCCCCTCGGTGCTGGTGGTGGCCCGGATGGTGAAGTCCAAACGGATCGACCTGGTGATCCGGGCGATGTACCAGGTGGTGGAGCGTCACCCGTCGGCGCGGCTCTACGTGGTCGGTGACGGTCCGGAACGCGCCCGCCTTGAACGCTTGAGCGTGTCCTGCTTCGGGCGCTCAGCCACGGTCACCTTCCTCGGACGTGTGGAACAGGCCGAACTCATCCGCCGTTATCGCTCGGCCTGGTTGTTGGTCAGCGCCTCCTCGGCTGAGGGCTGGGGTCTGGCCATCAGTGAGGCCGCCGCCTGCGGCACGCCGTCCGTCGTCACCGACATACCGGGCCACCGTGACGCGGTGATGCATGACGTCACCGGATTGCTGGTCGGCCCCGGACAACTCGCCGCCGTCATCGAGCGGCTTCTCCTCGACCACCACCTGCGCCGACGCCTCGGGACCCAGGCGGCCCACCACGTAGCCCGCCTGCGCTGGGAGACAACGGCCTGGCGCACAGCAGAGCTCTTGGTCACGGCGGTTCAGGCGGGAGAGCGGACCGGGAAGGAGGGGCCGGCTCGGTAACGACCAGGAACTGGCCGTTACCGAAAGCCCTCCGGAGACGTGGCACTCCCAGGTAGTGGGCCAGGGCCCGTCCTGCCTCATCGGCAGCGGTCCCCGGTGGAGGCCCGCCAGGGCGGTGGTACACAGTCGCCAAGTGGCCTTCCCTGGACGGGTCCTCCATGACTGCGACCAGGATCACGAACCAGTCGTGGACGGTGTCGCCGTCCCAGAGGGCTCGACCGCGGCCACCCGACCCGGGTGGGCCGCAGCACGGGCCGCCAGTGTGAGCACCTCGAGCAGGCGGCTGAGATACGTGCACCGGTCGCAGTCACTGAGCGGACCACGATGCGCCACGTCCGCGCCGCCCACCCGCAGCGTCACCTCCAGGCTGCCCCCGGCAGTGGTCGGCTCCACCGACGGGATCAGTCGGCGACGGCGGCGACGTTCGTCGTGATCGCACAGCAGCAGCCGCGGCTGGTGCGAGTCGGCGGGTATTTCCATGCGGACTTGGCAGCAGCCGGCTCGGCGGAGACTGCTTCGAGCTGCGCAGAGGGTACCGGCAATCCTTGCGAGGCGGTGGTTGCTGCGGTCGCTGGGGATCGGGGTGCCTAGGCTGGGGTCGTGGAGTGGCAGAGGGAGATCAGGCCCTTTCTGGTGTCCGGACACCCGGCCGGCCGTGGCGGCGGCGTCCAACGCGGCCAAGGCCGCCGAAGTGGGCCCCGGCGACACGGTCGCCGTGGTCGGCGACGGCGCGGTCGGCCTGTGCGCGGTCATCGCCGCCAAGGAACTCGGGGCGGGGCGGATCATCGCCATGTCCCGGCAGAGGCTGGCCCGCGAGTTCGGCGCCACCGACATCGTCGCGGAGCGCGGCGAGGAGGGCGTGGCCCGCATCAAGGAGATGACCGGCGGCATCGGCGCGGACCGCGTGCTGGAGTGCGTGGGCAACGAGCAGTCGATGCAGCAGGCCCTGAACTCCACCCGGCCAGGCGGCAACGTCGGCTTCGTCGGCGTCCCCCACGGCGTCTCCCTCGACGGCGAGCAGCTGTTCTACTCCCACGTCGGCGTCCGCGGCGGCCCCGCCCCGGTGCGTGAGTACTGCCCGACCTGATCGACCGCGTCCTTTCGGGCCGGATCAACCCGGGCAAGGTCTTCGACCTGGAGCTTCCCCTCTCCGAGGTGGCCGAGGGCTACAAGGCCATGGATGAGCGCCGCGCCCTCCCTGCGCGCGCAGTGCCTCGGAGTAGGCGTGCACCGCAGCCTTCGAGGCGGCGTAGCTGGGCATGGGCGGCAACGGCAGGAAGGCGATGCCGGAGGTGACGGTGATGAAGGTGCCGGCGCCCCGCCGAACCAGGTGCGGGGTGAAGGCGTCTATGACCCGGATGGTGCCGACCAAGTTGGTGTCGATCGTCGTCTCTGCCACCATCGGCCTTGATCGGCTCGTCGCCAACCAGCTGGAACCCGCCGGCACGACGCAAGAGGTCAGGGCGGACTTGGGCCCCCGGGCCGCGACGACGACCTTCGCCGAACTGATCGAGGGTGCCCGCGACGATCGGGAGATCCGGGCGCGGCTGGGTGCCATGGCTATGGCCGCGCCTACCGCCTCGGAGACCGAGCGGATGCGGATCATCCGGGCACGGCTGCCGGTTGACACCTGGCCCGCCCGCCGGCTGCTCATCACGGCGGTGGACGCACAGACGGGGGAGCCCGTCATGTGTGATCGCACCTCGGCATTCCGCTGACATCCGCCGTCGCGGCCAGTTGCGCTGTGCCCGGAGTGTGGCCGCCCGCCACCGTCGCAGGACGGCGCTACATCGACGGCAGCGTCCGCTCCGCCACCAACGCCGACCTCGCCGAGGGGCACGACGTGGTGGTCGTCCTCGCGCCCGACACCGGCCCCGGCCTCAACCCCGCATCGAAGGGACTCACTACCCGCGCACACACAGCCAGGTACTGGTCATCACGCCCGACGATGTGGCGCTGGCCCGCCCCTGGCGCCTGATGGCCGACGCGCCATGCGCGGCCGCCCAAGCCTGCCACCGTGTAGCGCACGTTCTCCGCGCCGTGCATGACGCCAAAGGGAGCCGAGGCAAGCACAGCGCCTTCCGTATGGCCCTGGACAGGCCCGTCCGCCGGCCGCTGAGGGCTTCTCGGCCTGTGTGGTACCCGAATGCGACGTACCGTCGGAAGGGTGCTCCCGGAAGAGGCTACCGGCAGGTCGCAATCCTCTCCCGCCTGTCCGGACCACCGCTCGCTGTACGGGCTGCCCGACGCAGCCCGGGAGTTTGTGCTGACAACGGCCCTGCTGTATTGCGTCGTCACCGCCGCCCGCTGGCTGACGTCACCGGACTCACCGGTTGCCCTGGACAACCTCCGGGCGGCCACGGCAACCGTCGGCGTGGCGGTCGGGATCGTCCTGGTGCTGCTGATCACCTCGCCCCCCGGGCGCCGCTCAGGCGCCCACATGAATCCCGCGATCAGCGTCGCCCTGTGGCTGATGGGGGCCTTGCCCGGACGCTACCTGCCGGCCTACGCCACCGCGCAGCTCGCAGGCTCCCTGGCAGGCACCGCACTGGCACGGTGGTGCTGGGGGCCGATCGTTGCCCGCTCCTCGATGCGCTACGCCGCCGTGCACCCGAACCCGGCATGGAATACGGCCGCGCTTGTGTGCGCGGAAGGCGGCTGCCTGGTCCTGATGGTTCTGATGGTCGGGTTCTTCCTGGCCCATCCCTCTGTCAGCCGCTGGCTGCCCTACGCCGTCGGCGTCGCGACGGCCCTGATCATCACCATGCTGGGAGGACTCAGCGGAGGCTCGGCGAACCCGGCACGCCAGTTGGGCCCCGCACTGCTCTCCGGTGGTACCCAACTGCTGTGGGTCTACCTGGTTGCCCCGTTGATCGGCGCGTCGCTTGGGGCGGCGGTCCACTGCCTGCTCCAGCGCCGCCTGGGCTCCCGCGCCCCGTCCACCTACCGGCTGTGCGGCAATGACGACGCCGTCCGCGACCGTGTCCGATGAAGGGCGGAGCACGGCACGGCCGAGCGGCTGAGGGATAGAGTCCCGGGCCTGGAGCGCGGGGGCGGTCGCGCGATGCTCAGCAGCGCGAGTACCGGCAATCGGCGGTGCATCGCCAAGGAGGGAGGCCCACCAAGAGAGCCAGGGCGATACTGACCGCGTCCATGCCGCGCCCGGTAGAATCTCGCAGAATAAGCGTGCAGTAATTATTGAAGGACGCTCGGTCAGGGGATGGCCGCAAGAGTTGGCTCTCCGGTGCGAGTGGTGCGGAAGCGCGCCCGGTAGGTCCCGGGAGTGATACCGAGTTCTCGTCGGAAGGCGCGTCGGAGGGTCTCCTCAGAACCGAAGCCCGACCGGCGGGCGACCACGTCCATCGAGTCGGTGCCCGACTCGAGCAGGCCTTGGGCGGCTTCGATACGGATCTGCTCTACGAAGCGGGTCACGGTCATCCCGACCTCCGCGCGAAAGAGCCGGGTCAGCTGGCGTACGCTCACGCCGACCCGCCCGGCCACGGCCTCCAGGCTGTGGTCGGCGGCGGGGTCCGCGGTCACTGCGTCCAGCACCTGCCGCACCAGCTGGTGACGGGGCTGCTGGGCGGCCTGGCGAACGCTGAACTGTGACTGACCGCCCGGCCGAGCCATGAAGACCACCAAATACTTCGCCGCCGCGCGCGCCACCTGTGGACCGAAGTCCTCCTCGACCAGTGACAGTGCGAGATCGATACCGGATGTGACTCCAGCGGAGCTGATGACCTTCCCGTCTCGCACGAAGATGGAGTCAGGGTCTACCTGGACGCGAGGGAAGTTATCGGCCAGTTCCTGGGCCAGGCGCCAGTGGGTGGCAGCCCGGTGCCCGTCCAGCAGCCCTGTGGCCGCCAGGGGGAACGCGCCGGCGCATACCGAGGCCACCCTGCGCGAGAGACCGGCCAGGCGGCGGATCCCGGTAATGAGGGAGGCGTCGGAGACGGCAGCCCGCCAGTCAGGGCGGCCTGGAACGATCAGGGTGCCCACCCTGCCGGTGATGTCCTCCAAGGCCACGTCCGCCGCCAGCCGTGCGCCCGCGGTAGTGAGGACCTCCCGTCCGCCGAGCGAGGCGGTCAGCAGCCGGTAGCAGGCGCCGTGGTCGTTGGCGGCTGCGAAAACTTCCAGTGGCCCCGTGACGTCCAGCAACTGTACGCAGTCGAAAAGCGCCATCACCACGAGGTGAGGCCGGCGCCGATCGCTCCGCCTGTCCATGAGGAAATCCTCCGCCTGCCGCCAATCCTGGGCAAGGCGGTCAGGACTTGCCCAGGGTTCGTCACTGCTTCCTGGATGACGCGGTAGGTGAGCACGATGCCCCGGCGGGCAGGTGCCGGTGGTGGTGTTGGACACGGCGAGCCCGGCGTTGTGGACCGCTGCGACCGACTCTGGGAGTCGTGCTGTGCCCGATTGAGGAGCAGTGGGAGCGTCCGGCATGGCCGCAGGTCCGTCTGAGGCCGACGTCATGGGCAACGATGTCCTGCCGTCTCATGTGGTGCCCGTTCGTTGGCATTTCGGCCTGGGCGGTTGCTGCTTCGGCCTGGTCGCGCTGTTGCGTCCCTGCGCCTTGCACAGCCTTCCCCGCCGCCACGGCCAAGAGCCCGTCGGCGACGAGCAGCGGCATGCGCCGGGTGGACGTGCCGAGCCCTTCAGGTATGCCGCGCGGTTTTGCTGCGGCCGGAATGGGAGGACGTCTGTTGGTCGGGTTGCGCTGGTCTGCGTGGGTGGTTCTGGTGTGATGTCGCTGCGTGGACAGGCAGGAGGTCATCGTGTGGTGTGGCCGAATGCTGGTGAGGTGAGGCCGCCGTTGTGCTGAAGCGGGCCCGGTAAGCGCCTGGGGTGACACCGAGTTCGCGCTGAAAGACCCGGCGCATGGTCTCCGGGCTGCCGAACCCTGCATGACGCGCGACGGTATCCAGTGAATCCGTCCCGCTGACGAGCAGGGTGCAGGCGGCCTCTAGCCGTACCTGCTCCACGAAACGGGCCGGTGAGGTGCCGGTCTCGGCGCGGAAGAGCCGGGTGAGGTGACGCTGGCTGATGCCGACATACCGGGCAAGGGAGTCCAGGGTGTGGTCGGCTGCCGGGTTCTCGGTGACATGGTCGAGCAAGGTGCGCAGGGCCGGGGTGCGCGGGTGGCGGACCTGGGCGCGGACGCTGAACTGGGACTGTCCCCCCGGCCGGGCGAGGAAGACGACTAGTTGCCGGGCCACAGCACGGGCCACCTCCGCGCCGACATCCTCTTCGATCAGGGCCAAGGCGAGATCGATGCCCGAGGTGACTCCGGCAGAGGTGTAGAAGGTTCCGTCACGGACGAAGATCGAATCCGCGTCGACGTTGATCTTCGGGAAGCGGTGGGCCAGGTGAGGGACCAGTTCCCAGTGCGTGGCGGCCCTGCGACCGTTGAGCAGGCCGGTCGCCGCCAGCGGAAACGCCCCGGCGCAGACGGCTGCGGTGCGCCGGGCGCCCGTGGCGAGTTCGGTAAGGGCCTCCCGCAGGCTCCGGTCCAGGATCGCCGGTCTCCAGTCGGGCGAACCTGGCACGATCAGGGTGCCGATGTCCCGGGGCAGCTCGGCCACGGCGCAGTCAGGCTCCAGCACTATGCCCGCGCAGGTATGGACGGCGTCACCGGTCAGTGAGGCCGTCTTGAGGACGTAGCGGCCTCCGTGCTCGTTGGCGATGGTGAAGGCGTCCACCGGGCCGGCGACATCCAGCAGTTGCACGCCGTCGTACAGCAGAACCGTCACCAGGTGACCTGTGCGCGGTTGTGTGCAGCGTCCGTTCGGTCGGTTTGCGGCTGCTCGCGCGCTGGAGTCCGTGGCCGCCTGCGGAAGGCTGTCGGGCGGGGATGAAGAGGACAACATTGGGGTACCTCGGAGGCTGGCAGGGGCGGTTACTCGGGCCAGTCGGAATTCAGGATGGTGTCGACGAAGTTCTGTCGCACGTAGCCCGGCAGGTAACGCTCTAGCACGTCCGCTTTGACGTTGCCGAAGGTGGTGTGGGGCCGGTGCGCGATCCCGTGTGTGAATTCGTGGAGAATGCGCTGCTTGAACTCTGGGCGGGGATGCAGTTCTACGACCTCGGCGAGATCCCGGGCGGCGATTTCTTCCCGGCCGATACCCAGGACATCCACCTCCACGCCGGCGGTGACCAGGGCGACCTCGGGTGCCATGTGCCAGGGGATTTCCGGGGTTGTGTGCAGCGCGATGCCCTCCCACACCAGTTGGGCGTCCTGGGCGGAGACGCCGTGGCGGTGCAGAAAGCTGCGGGCGTCGTCGGCACCGTCGAGTTCGAATCGCTGCTGACTGTGGCGGTGTCGGTCGGTGAGGCCCAGGTCATGGAACATCGCTCCGACGTAGAGGAGTTCGGGGTCGGCGTGCAGTCCGCGCGACAGGCCGCGCAGGGTGCCGAAGAAGTAGACGCGGCGGGAGTGGTGGTAGACGGTGTCGGAAGCCGTGTCGCGGACGAGTTCTGTGGCTTCGCGCACAAGCTTGCTGTCGGGTATGCCGATTCCGGCTGTCGTGGACGGTGGCGTGGTCATGAGCTGACTCCTCACAGAGGTCGGGGCGGGAGAAGGGGTGGTGCCGCTGTCACCAGCGGCACCACAAGGGGGCGGCACAGCGCAGATCAATCACGGGCTGGGGCGCCCAGGGTGGTCTGAGATGTGATGGGTAGCGGATTGCTGACGTTGCGGTTGACGGGGCAGCGGTCGGCGATGGCCGTCAGCCATTCCACCTGCTCACCGGTGAGGTCGCCGGACAGGCGGACGTCTTTGACGATGCAGCCACGCGGGCCGTGGGCAGAATCGAAACGCCGGGTTCTCGCGGGCTGTGACGCGGGCAGGCATCGCGGGTCACCTCTTCTGGTTCTGAGCGGCAGGCTGGGCGTCCTGGGGCGCCACCGTGACGGCTGGAGCGGTGGGGTGTTCACGCTGGATGAAGGCGGCCACAGCGGACAGGGCGAGCAGGATGACCGACAGCCACAGGCCCTTGGTGATGCCACCGCTGGAGTCGGACAGGATGCCCGAGACCAGTGGGCCGACGGCCTGTCCGACGCTGAAGGCGACGGTCAGCCAGGCGATGCCGGAGGTCCAGGCGTGCTGGGGCAGCATGCGGCGGGCGAGCACGGTAACGGAGGTGGGACCGGCCATGAAGGCCGAGCCGAACACGACCGCGGAGACGATAGCGGCGGCCAGGCCGTCACCGAGCAGGACCGGCAGCACGCCGAGCAGGACGACCAGGGAGACCAGGGCCGGTGCGGTGCCGCCGCGCAGTCGGCCGATGATGCGGCCCCACACCAGCAGGGTGGCCAGTGCGCTGGCGGCGCCGAGCACGATGAAGAACGCGGCCGTGCTCCAGGTGCTCAGGCCCTGATCGTGCAGGAGCGCGATCACGAAGGTCATGTAGGAGACGTAGCCCGCGCCGAATAGCACGTACCAGACGAAGGACCAGGTCATCCGGCCCAGTCCGGTACGGCCCTGGCCTGCGGCGGCCGTGGGAGCAGCGGGCACGGCCTTGGCGGCCCGCGCGGCAGGGCCCACCGCGATCAGCGCCAGGATGCCCATCAGCAGCCAGCCGGCCTGCCAGCCGGAGGCACCCCACTCGCTCAGTGCAGCGGGAACGGCGATGCCGGAGAGCACCACGCCGATGCCGACGCCTGTCATGTAGACGGCCACCAGCGCGGCTGAGCGCTGCTGCCGACCGCCGGTGTGGACCCGGGAGGCCAGTGCGGAGCCGACCACGAACGTGACAGCGGTGGCCAGGCCCCCGATGAACCGCAGCACCGCCAGAGCGGCGAAGTCACTGGTGACCCCCGAGCCGAGCAGCGCGAGCGCGCTGATCACCATGCCCCACACGAACGCCTTGCCTCCGCCGTAGCGCTTGGCCCACCAGGCGCCGCTTGCGGCACCGATGATGTACCCGAGCGCGTTGGCGGTGTTCAGGCCGCCCGCAGCGGCGTACGACCAGCCGAGTTCGGTGCGCATCGAAGGGAGGAGCAGTGCGTAGGCGAAGCGGGTGAACCCCAGCGCCACGACAGGGCCTGCGGCCAGTCCCAGTGCCGTCAGATACTCCGACCGCGGGCGGGTCGTGCCCGTACCCAACGTGTCCATGTGTCTTCCTCAAGGTCGTACCGCGTCGGCGCCGCTCCTGCCGCGGCAGCCGGTCCGCGTCGGTGCGAATGCGGACTCCCGACTCAACCGCGCAGGGCACGCCATCCGTGACCGTCCATCGGGACATGCCTCCCTCGAATCGGGACATCCTCGCCACACCCCCTGCGGGGCATGCGGAGGCTACGGATCACGAAGTGCGTCGCGTGGATCACCAGGCCCCGGTCGGCATTCCGGTACAGGACACCTGGACCCACGCGGTCATAGAGAGGCCGGCCCGCCGGAGGCACCGGTCGCCTACAGGTTCTTGGCTACCGCTGTCGTGGCCGTTGCAGGGGCGCTCGAGGGAGTCGCGACGGCGACGAGCTGCACGACGTGATCGACCTACCGCCCGCAGCGGGACAGGCGGACGGACAGCGGGCCCCGTGTCTGTCTCATCCGCCTGAGCCGCCGATCGCCCTGTGACGGTGCGGAAGCGTGGGCGTTTGTGACCATCCGCGGGCGTCGGCTGCAGTGAAAGCGGAAGCGCGGCTCTTTGCGCGTGACCGGCAACCGTAGGCCGACGTGCCAGGTGCCGTGGCAGTCCATTGCTGGTGCGGACGGGAGCCGGCTGCCCCTGGGCCCCAGCGGGCTTCCGGGCTGCCTTCGGACCCCAGCCGGCTCCCGGGTCTCATTCCACATCGGTACGCGGAACGACGGCCTGGCCTGACCGGACAGGTGGCCCTCGTTTCCCGCCGTGCCGGCGGCTGCCCGCCTCGTTTGCGTCCACGGTCGTCTTCGCGCAGACCACTGGCCTTGAGCAGGCCGAGCTGCAGATGGATGCCGCCCTGCGGGCCGACCGGTGATCATCTCCCCCGTCGGCATCTCCCCGGCCTATCTGCAGCAGATCAAGGACGATCCCCGAGTCACGACAGCCACTGTTGCGTCGACGCCGGCGAGCCAGCACCCCCGGCTGAGCAACCAGGGTGCGGCCGCTTCCTGGCCAGAGCACCCTTGAACGCGGTCACCGAGTGGACGGACCCGCTGGTGCGAGCTCGAATGGAAGCCGAGGCCGCGCGGGTCCCCCGTCGCGCGGCCTCCCGTCCCCGTACGCCTGGGAATCGGCCGGGGTCCAGGAGAACGGTCATGAGTGATCGGGCCATCGCCGACTACGCGCTGCTGGCCGACTGCCAGACAGCCGCTCTCGTCAGCTCGCACGGCTCCATCGACTGGCTATGCCTGCCGCACTTCGACTCCCGGGCGGTCCTGGGCCGGATCCTGGACCACGAAGCCGGCCACTGGTCCATCCGCCCGGCCGGCGACTTCACTGCCACCCGCAGCTACCTCGAGCGGACCCTCGTCCTGCGCACCGAGTTCCGCACCTCCACCGGGACGGTCACCCTCACCGACGCCCTCGCCACCGGCCCGAACCGGGACGGCCACGAGCTGGGCGCCCATGCCCCGCACCTGCTGCTACGCCTCCTGCACTGCACCCACGGCAGTGTCGACATCGACGTCGAATTCGCCCCCCGCCCCGAATACGGCCTGATCAAGCCATTGCTCATCAGCGACGACGGCCTCATCCGCTGCCACGGCGGACCCGACACCCTTGGGCTGTCCACCCCTGCCGCCTTCACCGTGGGCCCCACCTCACGCGCCGCCTTCCCCCTCCAAGCCGGAGAGCACGTCGCATTCGCCCTGCAGCACACCGCGGCCGGAGGCAACCCCACGGTGTGGCGGGACCAGGACATCCTCGAACAACTCGACATCACCATCACCAGCTGGCGCCGCTGGTCCGAACTGCACCAGGCCTACCAAGGTCCCTGGGCCGACCTCGTCCACCACAGCGGCCGCGTGCTGCAAGGCCTGACCTTCCAGCCCACCGGGGCCATCGTCGCCGCCCCCACCACCTCCCTGCCTGAGGAGGTCGGCGGAGTGCGTAACTGGGACTACCGCTACGCCTGGGTACGCGATGCCTCCTTCACCCTCGACGCCCTGTGGGTCGCCGCCTGCCCCGACGAGGCCGAAGCCTTCTTCCGGTGGATGGCCCAGGCCGCCGCCCAGTCAGCCGAATACCATCCCGACCTGCAGATCATGTTCGGCATTCGCGGCGAACGCGACCTGACCGAACGCACGCTGGATCACCTGTCCGGATGGCACAACAGCCGGCCCGTCAGAATCGGCAACGCGGCGTGGGCCCAGCGGCAACTCGACGTCTACGGCGAACTCCTCTCCGCCGCACGCCGCCTGCGCGACCAGCTTCACGGACTCGACCCGTACACGCGGCGGTTCCTGGCCAGTCTGGCCGACGCCGCCGCAGCCCGGTGGACCGAACCGGACCAAGGCATCTGGGAAGTCCGCAGCGGCCCCCAACACTTCCTCTACAGCAAACTGATGTGCTGGGTCGCGCTGGACAGCGCCCTGGACCTGGCGGAGGAACTCAAGGCCACCGACCGCATCGCCGACTGGACGGCCGCGCGGCGCGACATCCGCCTCGCCATCGAAGAGCGTGGCTGGAACGCCGAACAGAGCGCGTACACCCAGGCCTTCGGCTCCGACGTCCTGGATGCCTCGGTCTTGATGATGCCCATTGTCGGCTTCACCGCCGCCGACAGCCCCCGCATGTCCGCCACGCTCCACAGCATCCAGACCCGCCTGACCAACGCCAACGGCCTGGTCTACCGCTACCAGTTCGCCGAAGACGGTCTGCCCGGAACCGAAGGCACGTTCTTGTTGTGTACCTTCTGGCTGGCCCAGGCCCTGGCCCTGGCAGGCAAGAGCCAAGCCGCACGCGAAGCGTACGAGCGTGCCATCGCATGCGCCAACGACGTCGGGCTCCTGGCGGAGGAGGCCGACGCCCGCTCGGGAGAGCTGAGGGGCAACTATCCGCAGGCCTTCAGCCACATCGGCCTCGTCAATGCCGCGTGGGCTATTTCTCAAACGGAACAGACCTGAACCGAAGCAATGTGCTGGGACAACGCGCCCGTGCCTGGAGCCGACGGGGTAGACGCTCATCGCCCGGGTGCAGCCGGAGCAAGCGTCCGCGCGCGGTGGTCCTGCCGTCCCGTGCTCAGGTCGCAACCGAGTCGCCCCGAGCCGCCGCCAACTGGTTCCGGGCCGTTTGCACGGCCAGCGGTGCTGCTGCCGCCCATGCCTGTGGCGAGCACGAGTGCGGGTAGGGAACAGGCGCTGTCGTGGTGGAGCGGTCATAGCCTGCGAGCACCTCGGGCAGACGGTAACCGTGGTGCACCGCCGCCGAGATCAGGCCCTCGCTGACGACGTCGACCTGCTCGGCGAGTCCGTAGCGGGCGAGGCCGAGGACGATGACGGCGTTGTCGTGCGGCCAGGCGCTGCCGCGGTGGTACGACAGCGGGTGGTACGGCTTCTGCCCGGCGGCCAGGGTGCGGATCGCCCAGCCGGAGAAGAAGTCCGGTTCCAGCAGCCGCCGTCCCACACGGCGCGCGCGGTCGCCATCCAGGATCCCCGACCACAGCAGATGGCCGGCGTCCGACGCCAGGGCATCGACCTGGCGTCCGTCACCGTCCAGGGCGAGAGCGGGGAAGTCGGCCTGCGGCATCCAGAAGTCGCGCAGAAAGCGGCTGCGCAACTCGCCCGCCGTGGCCCGCAGCCGGTCGGCGTACGCTCCGTCCCGCCAGACGTCCTCGGCGAGCTGGGCGGTGCGCAGGAGCGCGTCGTAGGCGTAGCCCTGCACTTCCGCCACGGCGATCGGGCCCTGGGCCCGGGTGCCGTCGGTGAAGCAGATGGCGTCCGCGGAGTCCTTCCAGTTCTGGTTGACCAGCCCACCCGGGTCGGGGCTGTAGACCAGGTAACCCCGTGTATTGAGCCCTCCGTCCGTGAGCATCCAGTCGACGGCCCTCCGGGCGTGTTTCTCCAGCCGGGCGGCGAGCCGGGAGTCACCCGTCGTCTCGCAGTGGGCGTGCAGCAGGACGAGGAAGAGTGGAGTGGCATCGACGGTCCCGTAGTAGCGGCCGTAGGGGACCTGGCGGAAGTGTGCCAGTTCGCCGTGGCGGGTCTCGTGCACGATGCGGCCGGGCTGTTCGCCGCTGAAGGCGTCGTAGCGCTCGCCTTGGATGGCTGCCAGGGCGTTGAGTGTGGCGGCTGCCGTCTCGGGACGGTAGGGCAGCAGGAAATACGACGTGAGCAGGGAGTCTCGGCCGAACAGGGTGAGGAACCAGGGGATGCCCGCCGCGGGGACGTACACGGTCTCGCCGTCCAGGCCGGTGGCCGGGATGGTCAGCAGGTCCAGGTCGGCGAGGCCACGCTCGCAGGTGCGGGTCAGGTCGTCGTTCGACGTGGCCGCCCGGCGCCGGAGGTGCGGCACGGTGGGGGTGTGGGCCGGCAGGCCGTGGGGGTGGGCACGTGCGGTCAGATGGAGGTCCGCCTCTCCGTGCGCCTCCAGGTGCAGTTTCCACAGCAGGGTGCGTGCGGTGGAGTGCTGCGTGCTGGGCGCCGGGCCGGCTTCGTCGGGGGCGGGGCGGCAGGTGAGGGTGGTCTGCGCGTGCCAGTCGGCCCGCCGGTAGTCGAAGAGGAGTCCTTCGGGGACGGTGTGCGTCTCGCGGTGGCCGTCGGGCTTGGGGTAGTGCCGGTCGTCGGCCCGTAGTTCGAACAGGTCGGCGAAATCACAGTCGACGGTGAGTTCGACCCGTGCGGTCACCGGGTCGGGACGGTTGTTGACCAGACGCAGGTGTTCCACGAGAGCGCCGGCTGTGATGCTCTGTCGGCGGAAGACGGTGTAGGCAGGCGGATTGTCCCGGGTGCCCTGCGGCGTGAGGACGCATGCGGCGGTGTCGTCCCCTTCGTGTTCGGCGGGCACCAGAGTGACGGGGCTGGTGCCGTCGACGGTGAGCTTCCATTGGCTGAGGTGGCGGGCGTCACGCAGGAACAGCCCGTCGGGTGTGGTGCCGCGGGTGCCGCTGATGCCGCCGCCTGCGTCCAGATGGGCGAAGGTGGCGTCGCGGACCAGTTGGACACGGTGACCGGCCGCGGTCATGACAGGGGCTCCTTGTCGTCGGTGTCGTCGGCGCACAGCAGGTCCAGGGTCAGGGCCGCGGTCCAGGAGAAGTTCCGCGCCCCGCGAGCGGCACCGGTGACGGGGTCGATGTACTCGGCGAAACGGGACCAGCCCGCTGCCTCGAGGAAGTCGCGGCGCAGGCGTCCGGCGCCCGCCGTATAGCCGTGGGTGCACAGCCCGCGATGGATCAGCCAGGCGGTGTTGAACCAGGCCGGCCCGCGCCAGTACCGCTGCGGGTCGAAGGCATGGCCGGTCAGGTCATAGCTGGGAACCAGCCCGGTGGCCGGTGCCTTGAAGTGCGGTCCGCCGAGCGTGTCGGTCAGACGGGCGGCGATGGACTGCGGAAGGTGCGGAACGACCAGCGGGACCAGTCCGGCCACGCTGCGCTCGTCGACCAGGCCGCCGCCGACCAGGTCGCGGACCCGGAACAGCCCGGCGGTGTCGTCCCAGAGCCGACTGATCAGCTGCCCGGTGAGCCGCTTGGCACGCTCCGTGTGGGGGGCGTCCGGGGTGCCCAGGGCGCGTGCCATGGCGGCCAGCGCCCATTCACTGGTGATCAGCAGGGCATTGAAGCTGGGGTCCTCCACCGCGAAGCGGTGTTGCGCCCGGCGGTCGTCGTAGCCGCTTTCGCGGTAGTCGGCCGCGAGTCGGACGTAGCGGCCGTAGTCCAGGTCGGTGGGGCGGTCGGCGGGGTTCCCGTGGTTGAGGTCGGCGCGCTGGAAGGCGTCCGGGGCCGCGGGCTGGATGCGCCGCAGTGCCTGGTCCCAGCAGGGGCTGTTGTCCATGCCCGGCTCCCACGGGTGCACGGTCGCGGCCAGCCCTCCGCCGTCGAGGTCGCGGCGGCTGACGAGGTAGTCATGCCAGGCGACCAGGCGTGGATACACGCGGGCGAGGAAGCCGCGCCGGCCGGACTCCTCCGGCTCGGCACGGTGGACGAGCCAGGCTGCCAGCGCGTGCACCGGTGGCTGGACGATGCCGGACGTCTGGGGGGCCGCCGGTGCGCCGACCGCGTGGCCGGCGCGCGCCGACTGCCAGAAGTCCGGGCTCGGGAAGTAGGCGTCCGGTGGCAGGGCGGAGTTGAAGACTATGTGGGGGATGCGTCCGTCGGCCCACTGCCCCGCCAGCAGGGATTCGAGTTCCTGTTGGGCGCGGCGCGCGGAGAGGTGGCGCAGTCCGATGGCGATGAAGGCGGAGTCCCAGCTCCACTGGTGCGGGTAGAGGGTGCGGGAAGGGACGGTGGAGGTGCCGGTCCAGTTGTCGATCAGGACCCGCGCCGCACCCCGGCGCAGTGTCAGGGCTGCGGTCGCGGTGGGCGCGGGCCGGCTCAGGAGTGCGGTCACGCGCCGCACCTCTGCAGGAAGGCGGGGATGGAGCGGACGGCTTCGACGGGGTCCCCGGTGAGACGGCATTCCGCGGCGAGGTGGCCGTCGTAGCCGATGGTGTGCAGGGCGCCGAGCCAGGCGGGCCAGTCGAGGTGGCCGGCGCCGGGCTGGAAGCGGTTGGAGTCGGAGACCTGGGCGTGGCCGATGACGTCGGCGTGGGCGAGGATCGCGGCCGCCGGATCGCTCTCCTCGATGTTCATGTGGTAGCTGTCTATGCCGATCCTGATCGAGTCGAGTCCGGCCGCGCGGATCAGGTCCGCGGCCTGCTCGAGCCGGTTGACCATGTGGTCCTCGTACCGGTTGAGCGGCTCAAGGAAGAGGGTGACGCCTTCCCTGCGGGCATGCTCGCCCAGTTCCGTGAGGCCGGCCAGCAGGACCTCCCGGTCCTCCTCCTCGGTGCGCGGGGGCTCGAAGGGGGGAAGGCGGCGGGAGAACATTCCGTAGGACGCCGGTGTCTGGGCACCGACACCACCGATCTCGGCGATCACGGTCAGCTGGGACTTCATCTGGGCGATGGCGTCGCGTCGCAGGTCTTCGTCGAAGGCGCCGAAGAAGTGGAGCATCTCCACGCACACGGTCGGCATGACCACGCCGTCCTTCTCGGCCTGCTTGAGTTCGTCGAGCCGGGAGGCGAAGTGGAAGTCGCCCTTGGCCCGCAGTTCGATGGCGCTGTAGCCCGCCTCCTGCGCGAAGTCCCACTTGGCCTGAAGGGTGTCTCCGGGCAGGAGTTGTTCCTGAGCGGCGATCTTGAGCATGAACGGGCCTTTCAGAATTCCAGGACGACCTGCAGCGCCTCGGCGGGGCGCTCGTCCAGCAGTACGTAGGCGTCAGCGGCGTCGGCGGCCGGGATCAGGTGGCTGACCAGGGAAGCGACGTCGACCTGACCCTCGGCGACCAGGCGAAGGAACGTCTGCTGGAGCCGCTCGACGGTCCAGCGGCCGGACAGTTGCGGGGGAACGCCGCCGATCTGGGAGCAGATGAGCTGCACTCGGTTGTGGTGGAACTCGTCGCCCAGACGCAGGCCGATGCCGTCACCCTGGTAGAAGCCGGAGGCGACGACGCGGCCGCCGACGGCGACGGAGCGCAGGGCCTCGTGCAGGGCGGGGTAGGCGCCGCTGATCTCGATCGCGAGGTCGGCGCCGAGGCCGGCGGTCGTTTCGCGGATGCGTTCGGCCACGGCGTCGGTGCGGGCGTTCAGGGTGTGATGCGCGCCATAGCGTTTGGCGGTCTCCAGTCGGCCGTCCAGGGCGTCGACGGCCGTGACGCGGGCGCCGTTGAGCTGGGCCAGGCGAGTGGTGAGCAGCCCGATGACGCCTTGGCCGAACACGGCGACGTCCTCGCCGAGGTGGACGTCGCCGGCCAGCACGGCGTTGTAGGCGATGGCGCCCACGCGGGCGAAGGCGCCGGCCAGCGGCTCCAGACCGGCGGGCAAAGTGTGGCCGATCATGCGCTCGGCGGGGACGATGCCCTCGCTGCGGTGTCCCCAGATGCCCCACACGAGGTCGCCGGGCTTTGGCAGGCCCGGGGTGCCGACGAGTTCCGGGGAGAGGTCGACGACCTCGCCGACCTCGGAGTAGCCCCACCCGGCCACGGGGTACTGGATTCCGGCCGTGCCCTCGCGGAACAGCCGTGATTCCGGGTCCCAGGTGCGCGTCAGGTAGGGGTTGGTGCCGCGGTACGCGGTGAGCTCCGTACCGGCGGAGATGCCCGAATAGCGGGTGCGGACCCTGAGGTGTCCGGGCGGCAGCTCGGCACGGGTGTGCTCGGCCACCTCCACCTGACGCGGGCCGGTGAATTGAACGACGCGTTCCACGGATGACTCCGGAAGGGGTGCGGGTCTTCGGTTGCGTCGACAATAACCTCAACTTATGTCTTGTCAACAAGCAAAACTGATGCTGAGATGCGTGCTCGGTAGACATAAGCCGAAGCGAGGACACGCAATGCGCACCAAGAGCCGGCGGTCGCGAATGACCGCGGTGGGCATCACGGCAGCCCTGGGACTGGGGCTGCTCACGGGCTGCGCCGGCAGCACCGGGCCCGGTAGACCGGACCGTGAGATCACGGTCTGGTCACAGGAGAACCTGCCGGACCGCATCGCGGCGACGCAGAAGATCATCGACGGATTCGAGAAGAAGACCGGGATCGAGGTCCATCTCGTCGGGGTCGACGAAGGGCAGATGCCCCAGCTGATCATGTCCGCCGCGGCCTCCGGCTCACTGCCCGACGTCATCGGCGCCGCCCCCATGGGCCAGGTCTGGCAGATGTACACCAACGGCCTGCTCAATACCGCCATCCCGAAGCAGATCATCGACGAGCTCGGCCCCAGGACCTTCAACGCCAACGCGCTCGCCCTGACCTCCGACGGGAGGACCAGCCTCGGCGTGCCCTCCGACGCCTGGCTGCAGCTGCTCGTCTACCGCAAGGACGAGTTCGCCCAGAAGCACCTGGCACCGCCCGACACCTACGCCCGCGCCCTGGCCGCGGGCAAGGCCCTCACCACCAAGGGCGCCTACGGCATCTCCGCGGCCACGGACCCGAGCGACGTCTTCACCTCGCAGAGCTTCGAAAGCCTCGCCCTCGCCAACAACTGCCAGCTCGTCGACGGCCACCACGACGTCACCCTCGACTCCCCGCAGTGCAGGACCGCCTTCAGTACCTACGACAGGCTCGCCCGCGACGACGGCGCACCCGGCACCCAGACCGTCGACTCCACGCGTGCCACCTACTTCGCGGGCCAGTCGTCCATGGTGATCTGGTCCTCGTTCCTGCTGGACGAACTCGCCGGCCTGCGCAAGGACGCACTGCCCAGCTGTCCCCAGTGCAAGAAGGACTCCCGGTACCTGTCCGACAACAGCGGCGTGGTCACCGCGCTCAAGGGGCCCGACGCCGCCACGGCCGCCCAGTTCGGCGAGATCACCTCATGGGTGACGACCAAGACGGCGGAGACGGCCGCCTCCCGCGAGTTCATCGAGTACATGATGGGCGCCGGCTACGAGTCCTGGTTCGGCATGTCGCCCGAGGGCAAGATCCCCGTCCGGCACGGTACGGCGGCACAGCCCGAGCGCTACCTCGACGCCTGGCGGCACAGCGACATCGGCGTCGACACCAAGAAGCCGTTCGACGAGGTGTATCCCGCCGGCCTGCTCAACCAACTTGCCGCCGGAGTCAGCAACATGCGCCGCTGGGGCATCACCCAGGGCGAAGGAGCCCTGGTCGGCGCCATGAACGGCGAACTGCCCGTACCCAAGGCCATCGGCGCCATGACGAGCGGCCAGATGTCCGCCTCCGAGGCGGCACACGAGGCCCAGGGCGACGTCGCCGCCCTCAAGACGTCCCTGCAGTAGCCGTCGGCCCGCACGCAACGAAAGTCACCCCATGACCACAGCACCCTCCGGCGCGGCGCAGCGCCGGGCACCCGACATCCGGCCCGTCGAGCCTTCGGCACCCCGGCGCCGACGCCCCATGACCGCGAGCCGCCGTGCCAACCGAGCCGGTCTCGCGTTCGTCTCCCCCACCTTCATCGTGGTCCTCGTGGTGGTCGTGCTGCCCATCCTCTGGACCGTGCTCCTGGCGTTCCAGCACGCCAAGCTCGTCGACATCCAGGGCATGGGCCTGTTCGGCCGCTGGTCCCTGGACAACTTCACCCAGGTCTTCACCTCCCCGGGCTTCTGGTCGAGTCTGACCACGACCCTGGTCTACAGCGTGGGCAGCACGCTCGGTTCCATCGTCCTCGGCCTGATCGCCGCACTCGCTCTGCGCAGGCCCTTCAAGGGCCGCGGAGTGCTGCGCGCGGCGATGCTGCTGCCCTACGTGGCACCCGTGGTGGCCATGACCTTCGTCTGGGAGGTGGCCCTCAGCCCGCAGTACGGCATCGTCAACGACTGGGGCCGGCGCCTGTTCGGCTGGGACAACCCCGTCGCGTTCCTGTCCACCCGCCAGTACGACCTGGACATCCTCGGTGTGCACGTCAGCGTGCCGCTGGCACTGCTGACCGTCATCGCCTTCGAGTGCTGGCGCTACTTCCCCTTCGCCTTCCTGTTCATCCTGGCCCGGCTGCAGGCCGTACCCCACGGCCTGGAGGAGGCAGCCGAGGTGGACGGGGCCACTCTCACCCAGCGGTTCCGCCACATCCTGCTGCCGCAGCTGATGCCCGTCATCGCTCTGCTGTGCGTCCTGCGGTTCATCATGACGTTCAACAAGTTCGACGACGTCTACCTGCTCACAGGAGGCGGCGCGGGCACCGACGTGGCCGCCGTACGGGTCTACGACTTCCTCACCGCCCGTTACGACGTCGGAGCCGCGTCCGCCCAGGCGCTCGTGCTGGCCGCCGTGCTGGCGGCCCTGCTGGGCCTGTACTTCAAGTTCTTCGCCAACAAGGTCCAGGAGGAGTCGTGACCGGCAAAGCCGCACTGACGCGGGCTCAGTTCGAGGAGAGGTTCTTCGGCGTCCTGCGCTGGGTCGTCATCGCGTTCCTCACGGTGATCACCGTCCTGCCCTTCTACTACATGCTGCTGCTGTCGGTGAAACCCATCGACGCACTGCTGCTCGACCCCGGCTCCCTGTGGATCTCCGCCAAGGACTTCACGCTGTCGACCTACCACGACGTGCTCGCGTCCACCGACAGCGGCGGCCAGGGCTTTGTGAAATTCCTGCTCAACTCCGCCCTGGTCTCCCTCGGTACAGTCGTCCTGACACTGCTGGCCGCCGTGCCCGGCGCCTACGCCATCAGCCGCCTGAAGTTCTTCGGCCACCGACAGATCAGCGCCCTGTTCCTGGCCGTCTACCTCTTCCCCGCGACTCTGCTGGCCGTCCCGCTGTTCGTCATCTTCGCCAAGGTGCACCTGTCCTCCAGCCTGGTGGGCCTCGCCATCGTGTACGTCGCCCAGACCGTGCCGGTGTCGATCTACATGCTGAGGAACTACCTGGTCACCATCCCCGCCTCCATCGAGGAGGCGGCCGCCCTGGACGGATGCAGCCGGCTGCAGACCGTCCGCAAGGTGATCCTGCCCCTCGCCCTGCCCTCCCTCATGGCGACCGGGCTGTACGTCTTCATGATCGCCTGGAACGAGTTCCTGTTCGCGCTGCTCTTCCTGGCCGCAGACCCCGACAAGTGGACGGTCTCCCTGGGCCTCGCGCAGCTCTCCAACGGCGTCGAAGTGCCCAAGACGATTCTGATGGCCGGATCCGTGGTCCTGACGATCCCCGTGGTACTTCTGTTCTTCGCCGCCGAACGCCTGCTCACCGAGGGCCTGACCAGCGGCGCCGACAAGAGTTGAGCCATGGGGGATGTCATGACGACGCCGAGTCAGGTCAGCGCGGGAGAACTGCTGCAGCTCATCCGCAGCGGCCGCGCCAACACCCGCGCCGACCTGCAGCGCGCCACCGGCCTGTCCCGCTCCACCGTCGGACAGCGCCTCGATCTCCTGAACAGCGCCGGATGGCTGCAACACACCACCGGCACCTCCACCGGCGGCCGTCCCTCCCACACCATCGTGTTCGATCCGACGCACGCCTCGGTCATCGCCGTGGACCTGGAGACACGGCATGCCCGCGCCGCCGTCCTCGACCTCGCGGGCACCATCCTCACCGAGCACACCGGCCCGCTCGACATCACCGAGGGGCCCGACTTCGCCCTGGACCACGTGGCCACCTGGTTCCCGGACCTGATCACCGCCGCCGGCATCGATCAGACCCAGGTCTGCGGCATCGGTCTGTCCGTGCCCGGCCCGGTCGAGTGGGAATCCGGCCGTGTCATCGAGCCGCCGATCATGCCCGGCTGGGACCGGTACCCCATCCGTGAACGCCTGCAGAAGGCCTTCGCCCAGCACGTGGGCGCGAGCATGGAAGAAGGGCCTGTTCCCGTCTTCGTGGACAACGACGCAAATCTCATGGCGCTGGCCGAGCACCAGGCCAACCACCGCGACTGCTCGGCCTTCCTCCTTGTCAAGGTGTCCACCGGCATCGGCGCGGGCGTGGTCATCGGCAACAGCGTCTACCGTGGCATCGACGGCGGCGCCGGCGACATCGGCCATATCCGCCTGCACGACCGGTTCGATGCGCTGTGCATGTGCGGCTCCCACGGCTGCCTGGCCGCGGTGGCCAGCGGACGGGCGCTGGCCAGGGAGCTGTCCGGCCTCGGGCTGCAGGCCACTTCCGGATCGGACGTCAGACGTCTCCTCGCCGAAGGCCACCCCGACGCGGTCCGGCTGGCCAGGCAGGCCGGACGCCGCGCCGGTGAGGTGCTGGTGACCGTCGTCACCCTCCTCAACCCCGGCGTTCTGATGCTGGCCGGAGACCTGTCCGGGGCGCCGTTCATGACTGGAGTGCGTGAACTGCTCTACCAGCGCGCCATGCCCCGCACCACTGCGAACCTGCAGATCGTCACCTCACGGCTCGGCGACCACGCCGGACTCATCGGAGCCGCGGCCATGGTCGTCGAGTTCCTCTACTCCCCCTCCCGCGCGGATGCCCGCCTCCACCTAGCCTCCACCTCCTCACGCTGTGACACGGCGAAGCGCGTCACACAGACAGGAACACCGTGACCACTGACTCCTCCCCGTGGCCCCACCGCCCGGTCGACGTCGGGCTCGTGGGAGCCGGACCCTGGGCCCGGGCCATGCACGCCCGGATACTCGCGGCCGGACCCGAAACCCGGCTCACCTCCGTCTGGGCACGCCGCGCGGAAGCCGCACAAGAGATCGCAACGCCCTACGAAGCACATGTGGCTGCCGACTTCGACGAACTGCTGGACCACTGTGAAGCCGTTGCCTTCGCCGTGCCGCCCGCCGTGCAGGCCCATCTGGCCCCGCTCGCGGCCAAGAAAGGTAAAGCCCTTCTGCTGGAGAAGCCGCTCGGCCCGGACCTGCCCGCGGCACAGCGCGTGGCGGAAGCCATCGCCAAGGCCGGCGTCGTCTCGCAGCTCGTCCTGACCAAGCGCTACCACCCCCTCACCCGCGCCTTCATCGACCAGGCCCGCGCCCTTGACGTTGCCGGAGCACGCTCGTGCTACCTCCACGGCGCCTTTCTCGGCGGGGAGTTCGCCACCGGGTGGCGTCTGGAGCACGGCGCCCTCCTCGACCTTGGCCCGCACCTGCTCGACCTCCTGGACGCCGCGATCGGACCCATTACCGCCATACGCGCCAGCGGCGACCCCCGCCGCTGGATCGAGCTCACCTGTGAGCATGCCAACGGTGCCATGAGCCAGGCGTCCCTGTCCGGTTCCGTCAATCTCCCCCGGCCGCTCACACGCGTCGAACTCTTCGGGACGGGCCCGTCCCTGACCTACGACACCGCCGCCATCGACCACGAGGAGGCCTGGCCCATCCTGCGGAACGAATTCGCCACCGCCGTCCGCACCGGCACACCGGGCGAACTCGACGCCCAGCACGGCCTCTACCTGCAGACACTCCTGGACCAAGCCACATCCCGCTGACCGCCCAGCCCGACATCGCCCAGCCGACTTGGAACACTCAAGGCGGAGCCGGAGCTGGCCGTGACGAAGCACGCGCCGTGGTCCAGCACCGTACGCCGGCGGCGTCCCCGGACTGGAATGAGTGGCTCGATGCCGGCTCACGGACCGTCAAGGGAGCGCCGGCCGTCTCGGAGCGCATGTGATGAGCGACGTCCTCAGTCCTGTGACCGGTCGACGACGGGTACGGCGGTGACGGGGTTGTGGCCCCCGGCGACCAGCTGCATGACGAAACCCGCCACTTCTTCAAGCTGCCGGGCGTGCTCCAGTCCGCCTATCACGGCGGGCACGCCACCGAGGTCGCGAACCAGCTCGGCGGCGATGCCGAGCGCCGCGTCGTCATCGCCGCACATCGCCACGGTCCGCTTCGGTTGTCCCGCCGGCGTCGGCTCCAGCCAGCTCGTCCCCGCGAACAGGTGCAGCGCCTTGACCACGCGGCTGCCTACCGCCCGCTCGGAGATGTGCTGTACCGCCGACCCGGTGGATGGCTTGAGCAGACCGGAACCGTAGTCCACCGCGTTGGTGCAGTCGATCACGGCCTTGCCCGCCATCGACCCCTCGCCGGCCCCGGCGAGAGCGAGCACCTGGTCGAGCCCCTCCCACGCCACTGCCACGACCACGGCATCGCTCGCCCTGACCACCTGCGCGGGGCCAACAGCCTCAACCGCGTCGCCGAGCCGCTCGGCGATCGCCCGAGCCCTGTCCTGTGAACGGCCTCCGACGAGGACGTGGTGTCCACGTCGGGTCCACGCCTCGGCCAGTGCCGAGGCCATCACGCCGGTGCCCAGAATTCCGATACGCACGTCGCTCTCCCCATTCCTCGAAGGCTTGATGCCTCGCTACGGTAGGGACCTCGGGCCTACCGATCGGTAGGCCCGGATCCGGTAGGAAGAGACGCGTGAACGACCACTGCTTGCCCTTCGCCGCCGACTGTGCGGTGCGCCTGGCCGCCGACCTGATCGCTCATACCTGGGACCCAGTGGTGCTGATGGCGCTGCGAGCGGGCAGGCGCCGCCGGATCGACCTTCTGAACGGCATCTCGGGGGTCAGCGACAAGGTCCTGACTCAGACGCTTCGCCGTCTGCACGCCAACGGCTTGATCGTACGGATCACCATGCCCACCGACCGCTCCGTGGCGTATGAGCTTTCCGACTTGGGCAGCAGCCTCGCTGACGGACCGCTCGCCGCCCTCGGCCGGTGGGCGATCGATCACGCCGATCAGGTCCTTGCCGCCCAAGAGCACCACGCTAGTGGCGTCGGCAACCGGGTAGCGCTCGGATAGGCGTTCGCTGATGGGCGACGGTCCGGGCGGTCGTCCCAGCGGTGGATCGTCCACGCTCGGCGGAGCGGGCTCCGAACAGTGACGATCGTGTCGGCGAGATCGACGGCGCGACGCCGGGCGCCCTCCGGTCCCCCGTCAGTCCGGCGGGACGGCGTGGCCCGCTGCCGCCAACCAGCGCCGCCCGGCATCCAGGTGCCCGGACGCCCGCGGAAGGTCGCCGAGCGGGCCGCCCAGCGCTCCCAGGGCCACGCCCAGAGCGGCGGTGGGCACGCCGCGGGCGTGGAGGAACGCCGCACCGAAGGAGAGATGGTCGGTGAGGACCCGCGGATCGTCGACGTAGTTCGCCGCGGCCAGGACGTCCGGGAGTCGGCCGAGGTCCTCCAGCACGGCCTCGGCATGCTGCGCGCCGGGGTCGCCCAGCGGCGGGTACCACTCGCGCAGCCGGACGAGCAGCCTCCGCAGCAACTCGGCCCGCTGCCGGACGATCCGGGGGTACTCCTCGTCGGCCAGGTGCTCCAGGGGCGCCGTTTCGCGTGGGGTGTCCGGCCACCGTACGGCGAGCATGTCAGCGGCGGCGGCCGGATCGGGCACGTACAGGTCGGCTCCGAGCGTGCGGGCCCAGACGCCTGCGGGTCCGAAGCCTGCCCCGCCCGCGAGCACCGGCACCCCGGCGCGCCGAGAGCACTCGATGAGGCGGTGTGCGGCCGGCAGGCATGTCGGGATCATGCAGGACAGGGCCACCAGGTCGGGCCCCTGCCGGTGCAGGTGGGACACCAGGCGCGGGACGAGGAGGTTGGCGCCCAGGAACGTCGGGTCGAAGCCGTGCAGCCGCAGCACCTCGGCGGCGATCCGCGCGGGCAAAGTGTGGTGCTCCCCCTCGACGCACGCGCACAGGACACGGCGGCCCGGCGCGGAGTTCCGAGGCCGAGACGCGGAGGCCTTGGCGGCCACGGCGCTCACCACTCGCTCGCTCACGTGGGTGGCGGCGTGCTCCTGCGCCACGCTCCACTGAGTGGACACCCACCGGGTGCCGACAGCGGCCTGTGCCGGGGCGATCAGACGGAGCAGAACCTCCTCCGCCGAGGCACCGGACCGCAGCAGGCCCAGGGCGAGGGCGGTTGCCCCGGTCTCGTCGGCGTGGGCGAGGTGGTCGTCGAAGGCGGCGCGGACGCCCGGCGCCACGGCGCGCGCGCCAGTCACCGCGGGGCCCCGGCGGTGCCGGACGAACCGGGCGAGGCCTGCAGGACCAGGACCGCGATGTCGTCGTGGGCGCGTCCGGCCAGCCAGTCGGCGACGCGCATCTCGACCCGCTCGGCGACCGCGCCGGCGGGCATCCCCGCGCAGACTTCCAGATCGTGTGCCAGCCGCTCGGCTCCGTACTCCTCGGCACCGTCGGGGCCGCCCCGCGCCTCGGTGACCCCGTCGCTGTACAGCAGGATCAGTTCCTCGGGCGCCAGGTGAACTCCGGCCTGGCCGAATTCCGGGCCGGGCAGGGCCCCGACCAGCATTCCGCCCACGTCCACGGCCTCCACGGCGCCGCCGCGGCGCAGCACCAGCGGCGGCGGATGCCCGCCGCCGGCGAGGACGACGTCCAAAGCGCCTCCGGAGCCCGGGCGGGCGGTGCCGATGACCAAACTGGCGAATCGGCCCGAGTCCGCCTCGAGCAGCGACTGGTTGAGCACGTCGAGCACACGGAGCGGCCGGGACTCGACAAGGGCCAGGGTTCGCAGGCTCTGGCGGACGTGGCCGGTGAGCACGGCCGCCTCGACGCCCTTGCCGCAGACGTCCCCCAGGGTGAACTCCACACCCCCGCCGCCGTCCCGCGCGGGTTCCACCTGGTAGAAGTCGCCCCCGAAGCCCAGTTCCTCCGGGGCGGGGCGGTAGGCGGCGCCCAGCCGCACCCCCGGTACGTCGGGTAGCGGCGCCGGATCGAGGCCCGACTGGAGCACGGCCGCAGTGTGGGCCTGCTGGGCGTAGAGGGCGGCGGTCGACAGCGCCGTACCGGCCCGGAAGGCGAAGTCGCCCACCACGGCGGTGTCCTCGGCGTTCCAGCCCCCGGCTTCGGCCGAGCGGAAGAGAACCAGGGCCCCCGCCGGGGCCCCGCTGCCCGGCAGTGCCGTCACGAGTGACTCCCCTCCCCCCTTGCCCGGGTCCGGCGGCGCCCCACCGAGGGCGGCGAACTCCCCCGGTGGGCAGGCGGCGGGCCGCGGCCACACGCCCGACAGGGCCCGCCTCAGGTGCGGCACACGCTCGAGGGAGGACGCCGGCAACGCGCCCGACTCCGTCGCCCCCGGCGCGTCACAGCGGTACCAGTCCGCGTGGCCTGCACGCGGCGGCAGTACGAGCAGCGCCGCGTCCGCCAAGGTCGGCACGGCGAGCTCCACCACGCCCCGGGCCGTGCGGCCGTGGTGCAAGGACGCCCCCAGCCGTCGGCCCGCCTCGTTCAGGAACGCCGTCCGTGACCGTTCGGCGCGCAGCTCGACCTCGCAGCGGCGGACCTCGGTCTCGTCACGGACGAGCCACACCGAGCAATCCTCCACAGTGCTCCTGCGTCCGGTCAGCCGCCGGCCGAGGAACTCGGCGTCGAAGCGCGCCGCGGAGGCGACGACCGCCTGCCCGAGGGGCCCGGCTACCGCGGGATCCGGCACTTTCCCCGGCCGCAGGCCCGGGAAGTAGACGCGGGTCATGCCGTTGCACCAGCGCACCACGCCGGAGGCGTCGCAGACCACGACCGCCTGGTCGACGAGGTCGAGCAGAGCCTGCGACAGCCTCCGCCCGGGACGGCCCCGCGTCTCTCCGTCACCGCGGTGCGCCGCCGGGCTGCGGGCTCGGATGCGCGTCACCGGTCCCGTGCCTCGCGAGGACGGGCCCCGGCGCATCGCGGAACGCCGGCGGCCTCGCCGGCCGGTGCACGAGCCGTACGCACCGCCGCTTCACACCCTGACACCCTGGAAGTCCTTTACATCCGCTTTTCTCACCATACAGCCCCCCTCTCCCCGGACCCCGGCCGCAGGATCCCGTGGTCGACCACGTATACGGGCCCGCGACGCAGCGGTACGGCTCTGGCAGCCGCATCGCCCGGTCGGCGAGGCCGGAGCCGGCTGTACTGGGTGCTCAGCCCATCGACGCCACCGCCCCACCTCACCGGATGCGCCTGATGACCGATGCGGAGCGCCGAGCGAGAACGACGTGCTGCTCGCCGCGCGGCTTCCCCGCCTCCACGCCTTCTACGACGAAACTCTCCGCCTCCGCACCCGCCACGACCCCTGCCGGTACAGGAGCGTGCAGGCAGGACGCCCTCATGGTGGCCCACCGCCATTCCACGGCGCCCACGGCTACGTGATCCACCAGTTCCTCCCCCTACAGCAACCACCGCACCGACGAGTACGGCGGCGTGATCACCGAGCCGGCCCAGGCCCAGGACATCCTCACCTCGGGAAAGGCGGACGCCGTCCTCCTGGCCCGTGAACTGCTGCGCAACCCGTACTGGGCGCGCCGCGCCGCCGAGGAGCCCGGCGGCCAGGTTCCCCCCCTCCAGTACCACCGCGCCTAACCACCCGGTAGGCGGGGCTGTGCGCCCTGCCCGCACCATCACGGGGTTCGGGGTTCGCACGCCCCGGCAGGTGCGAACCCAAGGTGCCCCCCTTTTGATCCTTTCTGAATCGCTCACCGTCGCCTGCCTGCACGGCAGCCCGCTGCGCATCCGCTTCGCGAGCCTCTGGCTTCGCGACATCCCGGTCCACGACCCGCTGCGTGCCCATTCCGGCGAGACGCAGCGGGAAGTCACGGGGAACAACGGCGCCGGCCGCGCTCCAGACGCCGGGGACACGCTCTACATCCCCTCCGCGGAGCCGATCTCTGTCAAGCGCGCGGCCGAGTGAGTGCTCCGGACCTCTTCGCATCTGCTGCTCCACTCGGCGGGTCCAACGCTGGGGGCAGCGCGCCCTCCTCGGCCTTTACAGCCGGTCCCGGCGGCGTCCTCTCTCAGGTGCTGTCATCCCCGTCGGCGGGGACAGTGGCCGCGATCCGTCCCTGCCGCCCGCGTCGGATGCGGTGCGTGTGGAACGTGTCCCAGTCGCAGCGCAGCTGGAAGACCTTGTGCGGGGGGATCTCAGAGATGTCCGTGGTGGCCGTGAAGTCTGGTCCCTCCAGGAGGAGAAGGACCGCTTGGCGGGCATCGTGCGAATGGCCGTCGATGACGTGTGCCAGGCGGTCGAGATTTGTAGTGATCTCCTGGTGTCGCAGGCCGGTTGGATCGAACATGGCGATGATCCGGGAGGAGTCGCCCCCATAGGCGAGGTGGCGGCGCAGCACTTGCTGCGCGCTCAACTCCTCGTCGTTCAAGGGGAACACCTCGCGAGGGGCTGGCAGCGGAAACGTGGGGTACAGGCGCATCTGACCGTCCGCGTCGGGGATTTCGTGAACGAGCCCGGCGGCGATCATGAGGGTCAGCATGTCGTTGAGCGTGGACAGCGGCGGCAACCCGTAGTGAGCTGCAAAGCGGGCCGAAGTGGCCGCCTGAGCTGCCCGTAGATCCGCCAGGTCCTTACCGTCACGCTCGTCTCCGTCCTCCCAGCAGGAGGCCTGCCAGTCACCGGAGGGGTTGACGCTGCTGCGTACGAATGGGCGCAGTTCCTCCCGCGTCAAGGGCTTCCCCCTACCGGTGAGGGCCGCCAGCAGCAGCCCCAGCATGGGCGGGGGCATGCGAAGCCAGCCGCCGCCGATCACACTGTGGAAGTGCTGCTCTCGGTGGTCCTGCGACCAGTCGGTCAAAGGCTCCGTCGTCATGCTGGCTTCCCTCCGCGGCATCTCGGTCGGTGGGTGGTTCGGATCTCGGCGGTGCCGATGGCGTGAACGCTCGCCATGCCATCGTCCCGGGGGGCGGCCGAGGCAGGTGGAGTGGAGCGGGGACCCGGCACGGCTGGACAACGCAGGCGGAATGCCCGGGTCACAGCTTGTGCCGCCATCCGGGTGCTCGGACCGCCACCGCATGCGTGCCTATCGCCGCCCTCACCGGTTGCCGTCAGGAGGCCCCGGACGAGAGCGTCGGCCGTGGTCGCACCGTCACATCCACTCGCCGCCGAAGCGCCCGTTGCTGACGTGGGGCCCCAGGATTCGGCGTGCATGGCCGGAGCGCAGGCACGCGCCGGCGGCGATCACGGTCGCTGCGGTGCCGTAGGCCCACGCCTGGAGGGGGAATCCGGGCAGGAGCCGGCCGGCGAGGTAGAGGGCGGTGCCGGCGAGGGTCACCGTCAGCCACTCCCAGCGGCCGTCCATGGCCACGAGAGCGATCACGAGCAGGGAGTACCAGGGATAGCCCGGGGAGAAGAGGAGCAGGGCGGTGCCGGTGAGCAGCAGCGCGCCGCGCCACGGGCGGGCAGGGTCCCCGCGCCACCACACGTACAGGCCGATGAGCGCCAGAAACAGGGCTGCGGTCAATCCTGCGGCGGCGTCCGGCAGCAGCAGACGCAGCAGGGCGAAACGGCGTACGTGGCCGGGCTCGTAACCCTCCTCGTGGAGGTAGCCGGGCAGGTAGCCCAGGACGTCCGCGCCGGAGGCCGTGACGTAGGGCAGGTAGGCGAGGGCGATGGCTGCGACGGCGGCCGCGACGACGCGCAGGACCCTGGCGGGGCTGCGTTGCCCGGACAACGCGCCGGGCAGGGCGAGCACGGGGAGGAGTTTGACGGCGATCGCCGCGCCGAGCAACGCGCCACGGCGGGATCCGGTGGTGGCGGTGCCGAGCGCCAGCACGACGAAGAGAGCGCCGAGGGTGTCGATGTGGGCGTTGTTGACCGCTTCCAGGGCGATGGCCGGACACCAGGCCCACAGCGCGGTCCGGGCCGGGGCACGCTGCGGGTCGGCGCGGCGGCGCAGGACTCGGAGCAGGGCGAGGGTCGTGCCGAAGGCCAGGACGGCGCCTGACGCCTGCAGCGGCTTGTGGCGGCTGTCCGGTGGGGACAGCGCGTGCACGGCGAGGTACCAGCCCTCGGCGACGGGCGGGTAGATGGTGGGGACGGTGGGCCGGTTGATGCGGACGCAGAGGCCGCTGCTGGTGTGGGTGAGCCCCCATCCCTTGCAGGCTTCTTGTGTGGGGAACAGCCACTGGTCGCGCAGGCGAGCGAGTTCAGGTGCGGCGGGCGGGTAGGCATACGGGGAGATTCCGGCTGCCTGGACGCGGCCGTCCCAGGCGTAGCGGTACATGTCGTCGCTGGTGCGCGGCTGCGCGGTGAGCCCGGCCAGGGCGAGTGCGGCCGAACCCGTCAGGACGAGGACGGTCGCGGCGCGGGCCGGGACCTTGCGCACGGTCCATACGGCCGCCGTGAACAGGGCCCAGGCGACGGCGTATCCGCCGAGCAGGCGGCCAGGGGCGCTGTGATTGCCGCCTGCGCTGAGGGCGTTGACGACAATGGCGGTCAGGGCGGCAAGCAGGATCGCGGTGGCGGCGATTCGGAACCGGGTCCTCTGTGGGGTCGCTCGTGCGGTGGGACGCGAGGGGGAAGGCGCAACGGAGCGCCCGGGGTCGTGGCAGTGCTGAGCGGCGGTGTCGGTCATGGGCGGTCCGGCCCTTTATGCGGCATGACGTGGGGGGCGTCGGGCCCCGGGTGGGGGCGATGGAGTTCCAGGAAGGTGCGGTCGCCGGTTGTCCACCGGCTGGTGAGGATCCACGCGGTGACGTCGGCGGCGTGCAGCAGGGCGGTGGCGCCGAGTCGGGCCCAGGGAAAGGGGCGTCCGTGTCGGCCGTGGGCGTCCTCGACGCGGACGGTGAGACGTTCGTCCACGTCCTGCGGGGCGACTTCGGCCAGCAGGCGCCCGCCGGGGCGAAGCAGTCGGCGCAGGCGGGCGAGGAGCGCCGCAGGGTCGCCGCCGATGCCGACGTTGCCGTCCATCAACAAGGCCGTCCCCCAGCGGCCCTCGCTCGGCAGTCGGTCGAAGACGGACCGTTGCAGGGCGGTTCCGCCTCGGCGGCGGGTCCGGGCGACGGCGGCCGGACTGATGTCCACTCCGAGCACGGGTACGCCCCGGGCGGCCAGGGCGGCCACGAGACGTCCCGGCCCGCAGCCGACGTCCAGGACGGGTCCGGTGCAACGGTGCAGTACGCCTGTGTCAGCGGCGTCCGGCGCGCCGCAGAAGCGCTCCACGTCCAGTGGCAGCAGCTCGGCCATCCCCTCGGTGGGCGGTGTCAGGCGGCGCAGATACAGCGGGCCGCGGCCGACGCGCAGGGCACGGCCGTAGGGGTCGTCCGTCCAGGGCTCGCCCGGCTCGACGGACGCCGGCCGATCAGCGCGCAGCAGGGGGGCTTGGGGCTGGGAAGGCAGCGTGACGTGCAGGACGTTCTCTTCTGACGCGCTTCGCTCCACCAGTTCCGTCCCTGCGGTGCCGGAAGTGCGCGTTCCGTGGGAGGTACCGCTCACCGGACGCTCTCCGCGAGCGAGGCCAGGGTGGCGGCGAACCGGGATCCGGGCGGGCAGCAGGCGGCCACCGAGGCGGCATCGGCGGCGGTGTCCACATCGCGCAGCAGCGGGAGTTCACCGACCGTCAGTCCCGCCTCGGTGAGCCTGCGACGCTGGATGACCCCGGTGCGGTCGGTGGACATGGGGACGCCCCGTACGAGGACGCCGTCGCGGACGGGATCGGCGAAGCCCAGAGCCCAGAATCCGCCGTCGGCGGCTGGGCCGAACCAGGCGTCGTGTCCGTCGCGGCCGACGTCGGTCAGCAGGTGCGGGGTGAGTTGCGGAGTGTCCATGCCGACCAGCAGCGAGGGCCCGTCGCAGAGGGCGAAGGCGGCGGCGATCCGCTCGTCGAGGCCGCCGGACGCCTGGGGCACGACCTCGAAGCCGGGTGGCAGCCACGGACCAGGGACTCCGTCGAGGACCAGAACCCGGCGCCGGGCAGGGAGTTGGAGCATCATGTCGAGCGTGTCGGTCAGAGCGGCCTCGGCCAGGGCAGCCGCCTCCCCCGGGGTGTAGGGCGGGGTGAGGCGGGTCTTCACACGCCCGGGCACCGGCTCCTTCGCAATGACCAGCAGGGTGTCCGAATCCGCGGTCGTGGTCCGGGCGTTCATCGGACGCCTCCCGCGATGCCGGCGCCGACGACCGGGGCCGCGGATGGCCGCTCGGCCAGGACGGCACGCATGTCGCGCACGGCCTGCCAGGTGCCGCGCCAGGTGCCGGTGACCTTCGAACGGCCCGTACGAGGTCGGTAGGGCACGTCGGTCTCCGCCACCCGCCAGCCGGCGTCGGCGGCTCGGACGACCATCTGCAACGGATAGCCGGAGCGCCGGTCGGTCAGGCCCAGGGCCAGTAGCGCCTCCCGGCGGGCGGCACGCATCGGGCCCAGGTCGTGCAGGCGTATGCCGGTGCGGCGGCGGACGAGACGTGCCAGCTGCAGGTTGGCCAGCCGGGCGTGTACGGGCCAGGCACCGCGGGCGGTGGGGCGGCGACGGCCCAGGACCAGATCCGCTGCGCCGTCGAGAACGGGGCCGACGACGGTCGGCAGCAGGCCGGGGTCGAGGGAGGCGTCGCAGTCGCAGAAGCAGACCACGTCGGCCGTGGCGGCGGTGAGGCCCGCGTGGCAGGCGGCGCCGAAGCCGCGCCGCGGCTCGCTGACCACGTGCGCACCCAGGTCGTGGGCGATGTCCGGGGACCCGTCGGTGGAGCCGTTGTCGACGACGATCGCGCGCCAGCCGGACGGGATCCGCTCCAGCACCCACGGCAGGGCCTCGGCTTCGTCGAGGCAGGGCAGCACGACGTCCACAGAAGAAGGGGGTGTCTCGATCACCTCACTCACCCTACGGACACGAAACAGACATAAGGGATGTCGTCTCCTTACGGATCGCTGACGTCGTTCGGTGCGTCGGTTCGCGGCGGAAGCCTGGTGCGAGACTCGGTCGGGTGAAACGCGTACTTGTCGTGGACGACGACCCGACCGTCTCCGAGGTCGTCGCCGGATATCTGGACCGGGCCGGCTTCGCCGTCGACGTGGCCGCCGACGGGCCGACCGCCGTGGCCCAGGCCGCCTCCCGGCAGCCCGACCTGGTGGTGCTGGACCTGATGCTGCCCGGCATGGACGGGCTGGAGGTCTGCCGCCGCATCCGTACGGCCGGCCCCCTCCCGGTGATCATGCTGACCGCGCGCGGTGACGAGGAGGACCGCATCCTCGGCCTGGAGGTCGGCGCGGACGACTACGTGACCAAACCGTTCAGCCCCCGCGAACTGGTGTTGCGGGTGGAGTCCGTGCTCCGCCGGGCCGGCGCGTCGACGGCCCGGCGGTCCGAGGCGGCGGAGCCTTGGCTGCGGGCCGGCCCGCTCGCCCTGGACCCCACGGCCCGGCGCGCCACCCGTAGCGGATCCGAACTGGCCCTGACCATCCGCGAGTTCGACCTGCTGGAGTTCTTCATCCGGCACCCCGGGCAGGCCACGAGCCGGGAGCAGCTGATGCAGCGGGTCTGGGGCTGGGAGTTCGGCGACCTGTCGACCGTCACCGTGCACGTGCGGCGACTGCGCGAGAAGATCGAGGACGACCCGGCCCACCCTCGCCTGATCAGCACGGTGTGGGGTGTCGGCTACCGCTTCGACCCTCCCCGGTCGCAGGAAGCCGAGGTCGGCCATGGTCGGTGACACACTCCTCATCGCGCTGTACGCGGCGATCGGCGCGGGGGGTTCCGGACTGCTGGGAGCGGCGGCCCTGCGGGCGCTGCGCGACCGGTCGGTCGCCGTCTCCCTGGCCGTGGTCGCCGCCGTCACCGTGGCGGCGATGCTCGCCGGAACCATGCTGGTGTCCTGGGCGATGTTCCTGTCCGACCACGACCTGTGGGTGGTGACGATGGTGTGCGCCATGGCAGCGGTCGTCTCGCTCGTCGTGACGCTCATCCTGGGCCGCAGCGTCGTGAAGGGCAGTCGGGAGTTGGCGGAGGCCACCCGCGCGCTCGGAGAGGACGGCAGTTTCACCCCGCCCACCCTCGCGCCCACCGCCGAACTCGCCCACCTCAGTCGCGAGTTGGCCGCCACCAGCGCCAAGCTCGCCGCCTCCCGGGAACGGGAACGGACCCTGGAAGCCTCCCGGCGCGAACTCGTGGCCTGGATCTCCCACGACCTGCGCACCCCGCTGGCCGGTCTGCAGGCGATGACCGAGGCCCTCGAGGACGGCATGGTCGACGATCCCCGCGACTACCACACCCGCATCCGCGCGGAGGTCGGCCGGATGAGCGCCATGGTCAGCGACCTGTTCGAACTCTCCCGCATCCAGGCCGGTGTGCTCGCTCTGTCCCCCGCCCGGATGTCGGTCTACGACCTCGTCGGCGACGCCATCGCCGGCGTCGCCGCGGTGGCCAGGGAACACGGGGTACGGCTCGTGGGCGACGGAGTAGAACCCGTGCCGGTGGAGGTCGACGGCCGCGAGATGTCCCGCGTCCTTGCCAACCTGCTGGTCAACGCGATCCGCCGGACGCCCGCCGACGGCACGGTCGCCGTCTCGGCCCGCCGTGAGGCCGACAGGGTCGTGCTGTCGGTGACCGACGGGTGCGGCGGCATCCCGCCGGAGGACCTGCCCCGCGTCTTCGACACCGGCTGGCGCGGCACCGACGCCCGCACCCCGCCGGCCGGCGCGGGGCTCGGACTGGCCATCGTGCGCGGCATCGTGGAGGCCCACCAGGGACGCGCGGCGGTGCTCAACGTTCCGGGCGGCTGCCGGTTCGAGGTGCACCTGCCCGCAGCGGTCTGAGGACGACGAGGAAGGACGAGGAAGCAGGACGGCCCGGCGGGAGAAGCCCGGGCCGTCCTGGGGCGGTCACCCGAGAACCGGACGAGCTCACCCGGCCCGCAGGGGCGCCGCCGCGAACTCCGCCATGCCTTGCCCGAAGACGACCCGCGGCTTCCAGCCCAGCTCGTCGCGCAGACGCTGCGAGGAGGCGGTGATGTGGCGGACGTCGCCGAGCCGGTACTCCCCCGTGACGACCGGTGTCGGTCCGCCGTACGCCTCGGCCAGCGCTGCGGCCATCTCACCCACGGTGTGCGGCTCTCCACTGCCGACGTTGTACGCCCGCAAGCCGCCCTCCGGCAGACCGTCCGCACCGTCCAGCGCCGCGAGGTTGGCACCCGCGACGTCCCGGACATGGACGAAGTCCCGCCGTTGCCCGCCGTCCTCGAAGACGCGTGGGGCCTCGCCGCGCGCGAGCGCTGACCGGAACAGGGAGGCGACACCCGCGTAGGGAGTGTCCCGCGGCATGCCCGGGCCGTACACGTTGTGGTAGCGAAGTGCGGCGACGCGCCCGCCGGTCGCCCGCGCCCACGCGGCGGCCAGGTGTTCCTGCGCCAGCTTGGTGGCCGCGTACACGTTGCGGGGATCGGCCGGGGCGTCCTCCCCCACCAGGCCCGCGGCCAGCGGCTCACCGCAGTGCGGACACGGGGGCTCGAAGCCTCCCGCTTCCAGGTCCGCCACAATGCGCGGCCCGGGCCGTACGACGCCGTGGCGCGAGCACTCGTACCGTCCCTCGCCGTAGACAACCATGGAACTGGCCAACACCAGGCGGGGCACGCCGGTTTCGGCCATACCGGCAAGGAGCACGGCGGTGCCGAGGTCGTTGCAGCCCACGTAGTCCGGGGCATCGGTGAAGTCCTTGCCGAGGCCGACCATCGCGGCCTGGTGACAGACGGCGTCGACGCCCCGCAGGGCGTCGGCCACCGCCTCTCCGTCACGGACGTCGGCATGCCGCCAGTCCACCCCGTCGGGGATCGGTGGGACCGTGCGGTGGGCGGCGGGCAGCAGCGCGTCGAGGACGCGCACCTCATGCCCCTGATCGAGGAGGGCTGTGACGATGTGCGAGCCGATGAAACCCGCACCGCCGGTGACCAGGATCAACATGTCACCGACCGTAATGCGGTGCGCCTGGCGGCGGGTCGTTCGCTGCAAGAATGTCAGGGGTTCGTAAGCCCTCCCCGGCTCCCGCGCGTCGTCGGCGGGCCGCGACACCGCCACCGTCAGGGTCACGCCAGGCCGCCGCCCCGTGCTCCGCCGCGCCCGCCCGCAACGCGTAAGACACCCGTAAGACCGCTCGTCCGTCGGCCGGACCGGGTAACTCACCCACCAGGCCGCCGGCGACCGCGCCCGATCCCACGCACGGCCAGCCAGAGCGCCGTGACTGTGGCCACGGCCACCAGTGCGATCAGCCAGTTGCGCGGATAGTCCAACGGCAGCACCGACGAGTTGGCCGTCTTGCCCGGCCTCAGCAGCACGGGCAACGCCACCGTCGTCAACGCACCCGCGACCAGCAGGGCCCCGCGGACCGGTCCGCGCGCGGCGCCGCGCACCAGCAGCAGCCCGACCAGCAGCACGGCCGGGGCGATCACCACATCGTGCAGGACGACCGCCCCACCCAGCCACACCAGCACATCCGCCAAGTCGCGGACGCCCATCAGCAGGAACGCCCCCACCCCCATGAGTGCCACACCCGCCGTACCCGCGATCATGCGCAGCGACTTCATGCCTGCACCTCAAGTCGGCCGACCCACTTGGTCTGCAGCACGCCCGGCCGATCGGGAGCGATGAGCCGCGCCGGGTAACCGTGGTCCGGGTCGAGTTCCTCGCCGTTCAGGCGCAGGGCCAGCAGGGTCAGCGGGTCGCGGGCGTGCTCGGGCCCCATCTCCGACACCCGGTAACTGCCCCTCGACTGCAACGACACCACCAGCACCCGCGCATGCTCCGGCGCCCCCGCACGCTCCAGCAGATCCCTGACCCGTACGCCGGTCCAGCGCGCCGACTTGCTCCAGCCCTCCACACAGGCGATCGGCAGCTCAACCTCGTGCTGTGGCAGGGCGCGCAGCTCGTCAAGGGTCAGGGTGTACGACTGCGGGCCGGCCACCACCAGGCGGTACTCCACGGCAGTGATCCCGCCGACCCCCGCAGCGTCGGCGGTCCGGTTGACCGGCAGCGCCTGCGGGCCTTTGTCCGGGTGGCGGGGCGCGAACAGAAGGAAGTCCTTCAGCGGGGTGAAGGACTGGCCCACGGTGGTCAGTGTGACGGCCCCGACGGCAGCACCCACCGCTGCCAGCAGCGAACGCCGGTCGGGACCGTCCTGCGCGGGCAGGGCGAGCGTCCCGGGTGACCGGCGGGCCCAGTGCGCCTTGATCTCCGGCGCCTTGACCGCGATGTGCAGCAGCAGCGCCCCGATGACCAGCCACGCCACCGCGTAGTGCACGGGCACGAACGAGAACGGCCACGGATACCACTGGGCCGTGTTCAACAGCCCGGTCGCCAGCTCGAAGACGGCGCCGGCCACCAGCACGCCGACGGACAGCCGCTCCATGGCGTGCTTGACCGATCGCACCAGCGGCCATTCGTACAACCGGGGATACACGGTCCACAGCTTCGCCAGCAGCAACGGGATCGCCGCGATGCCGGAGGCGACATGCAGTCCCTGAGTGAACCGGTAGCCCCACACCGGGCGGCTCGGGACCCTGTCGGCCAGCCAGCCCGGCGGGTGTTGCATGAAGTGACTGACCAGTCCGGTGACGAAGCAGACGGCGAACGCCACCCCCAGCCATCGACCGATGGAGGTCGCCGTGCGGGCATCGTGCAGTCTGCCCTTGAACACCGGTGGAAAGAGACCCAGTTTCATGCCCCCCATCCCACTCGGCGCCCGGCCGCCACGGAACCATCGAACTCTTACGGAACACGGACGTTCCGTCGGCACGACGCCGGCAGCTGCTGAGAACTTCAGCCCCATGGCGATAGGGCTGGTGTGACGATCTTGCGGAGTGCTCGCACTGGTCGTGGGCGGCAGTCTGCGGAGTAGATCGTCTGTCAGCGGCTTACGTCTAGCTTCGTCAACGCGGCCGTGCTGCGACGCTTACCTGGGCGAGGGATCTGAGGTTTCCCGTGATCGTTGCCAGTGAGCGCCCCTGATCTTCAGCTGAGCCTCTTGGCGCGATCTGTTGGGTGTGTGTCGTAGACGCCATCGCGCCGACTCCCCGAGGGTGGAGGCGTGAAGGAGCGCAGCATCGTTTTCGTGATCTACGAGGGGTTTCAGCCTCTCGACCTCGTCGGCCCGCACGAGGTGTTCCAGTACGCCGGGCAGCTGGCCGGCGGCTATCGCCGTCTGGTGGTGGCGCCTCGTCCCGGACCGATTCCGACGGCGAGTGGGCTTGCGGTCCACGCCGGCTACGGGGTGGACGAGGTGGATCCTGAGAGCGTCGACACCCTGGTTGTGGCCGGGGGCAGGGGTGTCGACCAGGCCCGCTTCGATCCGGGGCTGACCGGGTGGATCCGTGACGTCGGGGCGAGTGCCCGTCGCGTCGCCTCGGTGTGCAGTGGGGTGTTCTTGCTGGCCGCCGCCGGTCTCTTGGACGGCCGCCGGGTCACCACCCACTGGGCCCGCGAACAGCAGCTGGTCGCGGAGCATCCGGGTGTCGAAGTCGACTGCGAGCCCATCTTCATTCGAGACGGGCACGTGTGGACATCGGCGGGGGTCACCGCCGGGATGGATCTCGCCCTGGCGCTCGTCGAGGACGATCTGGGGCGGGAGGTCGCCCATGCCGTCGCCCGCGAGATGGTGATGTTCCTGCGCAGGCCCGGTGGTCAATCCCAGTTCAGCGTGGCGCTGTGGTCCAAGCAGCCCGCGACCGACCCGATCCGGGCCGCGGTGTCGGCCGTACACGCCGAGCCCGGCGCCCGGCACGCAATCGCGGACCTGGCGCAGCACGCGGGGCTGAGCCCGCGTCATCTGCAGCGCCGGTTCACCGCCGAACTGGGTGCGCCGCCCGCCTCCTACGTGGAGCGGGTACGGGTCGAGGCCGCCCAGCGCGCGCTCGCCGAGGGCGACGACCCGGTCGAGGCCATCGCGCGGCACTGCGGGTTCGGCACCGCCGAGACGCTGCGCCGCACCTTCCACCGCCACCTCGGCATCGCGCCCTCTGATTACCGGGCACGGTTCCGGTCCACCACCGCCTCTGCGGAACCGCAGCAAGAACAACAGGAACAGGAGTATGCGTGACCAGCTACGGATTGCTGATCTTCAATGATGCCGAGGAACTGGACTTCGTCGGTCCCTGGGAGGTGTTCACCGTCTCCTCGATGCTGCGTGACGGCGCCGACACCGTCGTCCTGATCTCCGAACAGTCCGGGCCCGTGCGCTGCGCCAAGGGCATGCGCGTCCTGCCCGACCACACACTCGACGACCACCCGCCCCTGGATGTGCTGCTGGTCCCCGGTGGACGCGGGGCACGCGAGACCCAGCCGCACAACCCGGTCGTCACCGACTGGATAGCCAAGACCGCGGCACAGGTCTCCTGGGTGAGCAGCGTGTGTACCGGCGCGGTGCTCCTGCACGCCGCCGGGCCCGCGCGCGGGCGAAGCGTCGCTACGCACTGGAGCTACGAGGACACGCTCGAGGCGCGTGGCGACGTCAGCGTCGTCCGCGACGCCCGCTACGTCGTGGACGGCAACCTGATCACCAGCCAGGGTGTGTCCGCCGGGATCGACAGCGCCCTGTGGCTGGTGGGCCGGTTGCACGGGCGCGAGCACGCCCGCGCGGTGCGCCGGTACATCCAGTACGAGCCCGCGCCGCCCTACCTTGCCGACGAACCCATCGTCGGCTGACCAGGGACATTCCCTCCACGCCGGTCCTGAGCCCGTGAGGGACTCAGCGGGCGGCGACCACCAGTGCCAGTGCGACGAGCGCAGGCACCGTCTGGACGAACAGGATCCGGCGGCTGGAGGTGGCCGCCCCGTAGGCCCCGGCGACCGCGACGCACACCAGGAAGAACACCTTGACCTGGAAGCCGGCCGGATCGGCGGCGACTGCGCCCCACACCAGGCCGGCGGCTAGGAAGCCGTTGTACAGGCCCTGGTTGGCGGCCAAAGTCTTGGTCGAGGCGGCGAACTCCTCCGTGGTGCCGAAGGAGGCCCTGGCCCGGGGCGTGGTCCACAGGAACATCTCCAGGACCAGGATGTAGAGGTGCAGCGCGGCTATGGCCAGCACCATGAGGGTGGCGACGATCGACATGTCCATGAGGGTACGGCGTACGGTCTCGCGTGCCTCACCGCCTCCCATTCCCCGCCGGCCGGAGCCCGGCGCAGTCGGCGGCACGATCGGCTCGCGCTTATGCAGCATGCGCGGGTCCTGGACCGAGTGTCTGTGGGACCACACATGTCACCACCCATGAAACACCGGCCCCTCCCTGTCGAGTCGCGCCGCTGTCGCCTGGGCCTTCAGGTGAGGGGCTTGCGGGTGCAGAGCCACAGAGCTTCCGAGGCCAGAAGGCCGATCTTGTGTGTGAGATGGTGATCCGCGGGATACCCACTGGTCATGAGGCTGCTGGCGGGGTTGCGTGAAACCGATCGGACGGTGACGAAACGAGCGGCCTCCCGCATTCCAGCCGGTGTGGGCAGAGCACTGTCGGCGGTGGAGGAAGCGGCGGAGGGCAGCAAGCTCTGGCTCGGTGCGGCAACGATGATGGCCTGGCTCGGTGGATGGCGCGGCCGGAAGGCCGCAGCCGTGGGCGTGGCGGCTGTGGCGGTGGCACAGCTGGTATCGAACGGCCTGTGCAAGCAGCTGGCCGACCGTCCCCGGCCGCCCCGTGAGTGGATCCCGCACGACGAGGTCGATGACCGGCCGCAATCGTCGTCGTTTCCATCCGGGCACACCGCCGCGGCGGTGGCCTTTACCGCGTCTGTGGCGCCGTCGTGGCCGCTGGCCGGTGGCTTGTGTGCGGGGCCTGCGGTGATGGTGGTCGTCGAACGGGTGCAAAGCGGCGCCCACTACCCCAGCGACGTCGCCGCCGGTGCCGCCATCGGCCTGGCCAGCGCCTGGCTCGTGCGCCGTGCGCCCTGTCTCTGGCTGCGCCGGCGGTCAGAGCCCGCCCACCTGCTGACGGCGGCGATACGGGTCCGCAGCTGGTGAAGGACTCATGTGATGTGTACTGAGCTGCACTGGCGCGCCTGACGGGCGCCTGGCCCGGCTGGACCATCCTCGGAGTCACCCGGCAGGCACCAGCCTCACCAGGCCAGCAGCCTCGGGCTGATCCGCAACGCCACGCTCTAAACCAGCGCGACCGACGCCAGCGCCTCTTTCAAGTGGTGCTCGGCGATCCCGCGCATGAAGTCCCGGCCGGGGAAGTCTCCGTCGAGCAGCCGCAGCGGACCCGCCGTCAATGACATCCGCTGGGTGAGCGTGTAGAGCGCGAGCCGGTCCACGTCGAGGCCCTCCACCGCCAACCGCCGGTAGTGGCCCTCGGGATGGCGGAGTTGCAGGAACACGTGCTCCCACTCGACATCGAAGTACATGAGATCCTCGATGTCGATCAGAACGGGGTCGCCGTCCCGGTCCACCAGCACGTGGTCCATCCCCAACTCGCCGTGGACGACCGAGTATTCGGCACGCGGCCGCACCGCCGCGGCCAGCTCTCGCAACCGCTCCTCCAGCCGGTCACGGGCGTCTGCGATCCTCCGGTCACGCGAAGCCGCCTCGGCGAGGCAGCGCAGGCCGAAGTCGAGTGCGGCCTTCTCGCACGACGCCGCCCGCGACGTTCCTCCGCCGTCGATCAGGGCTACCTTGCCGAAAGACGGCGCCCGATGACTTCGCATCGCCGCCAGGGCGTCGGCGAGACGCACCATCGTCCGCTCCGCCGCGCGCGGGTCGCGGTTGAGCAGGTCCATAAGGTCCTCGCCGGGAAAGTCCTCCACGATCGCGAGGTCGGCCGGGTAGTGGGTGCGGTCGCGGTCGACGAGGTGGACCTGAGGAACCCGCAAGCCGAGCGAGTCCAGACGCGCGTGGGCGGCCTCGAACAGGTCGAGGCCGACACCGGGCGAGAACGGGTCGGTGAGGTCGTCGTCGCCCTCGGCCGCCGGCCAGTAGTTCTCCGACTCCTCCCAGAGATAGGCGATCGCCGTCGTGGCGTCGTCCATCGTCAGGCGGTACACGCCCTTCCTGCTGCCGCCCGCGAGCCGCTCGACCGCCTCCAGCTGCCGCCCGCCGCCCAGCGCTGCCCGCGCCGCTCCAGCCAACTGGTCTGGCGTCACCTTCCGGGGTGCCACGTCCACCGCCCACCTTCCAGCTCGACAATCGGGCACCCTACGCGAGCCGTTGCTCAACGCCGAATGCTTTTGTTCCAAGCCTCAGCCCTCGACCACGCACACGTCAGGGAGTGGTCCTCTCAGGCGTCCGAGGCCGCGGCGGCGAGGATGGCGGCGGCCAACTGGCCGGAGTGCAGGCTGTTCACCGCCGGACCGGCGAGACCGATGGTGCCGGTCCGGCTCTTGCGAGGCAGGGCCCCTGCGCTACTCGACCGGTGGTTCCGGGCACGGGGTGAGGCGATAGAGGGCCGCGCCATGGGTGGGGAGGTCGACGTTCAAATGGTGGCCGTCGTGCGGGACGTCGGTACGGGTCCACAGTTCCCGGACATGGTCGCCGGGGCGGGCGCCGACGGAGCCGAGGGGGACGGTGACACGCTCAGGGCTGTCGGACAGGGAGAACACGGCGGCGTAGCGGGTGCGCCCGTCGGTGTCGTCCGCGGTCCACAGGACGAGGTCACGCTCTCGGAGGACCTCCCGGTTGCCTGTGCTGTGCCACAGGACGGCGAGCGCTTCGTCGTTGGTGAGCAGCTCGATCGTCTTCGGCGGGGTGGTGGGCAGGTCGCCGCCCATCATCAGCGGGGAGCGGGAGATCAGCCACAGCGTCAGCAGGCTGACCTGCTCGGGGTGGGTGAGGGCGCAGAGCCGGTCGTCGCCCCGTTCGGCTCTGATGCCGATGTGACCGAGGGGCAGCATGTCGGCGTCCGCCCAGCCGCGTTCTCCCTGCCAGGGGGCCCAGCGGGCCATGCGGGCGAACTGGGCCTCGACGTCCTCCCAGCGGTCCCACAGGTCGTCGCAGATCCGCCACATGGTGGCGTGCTCCCGCAAGTGGTCGAGGCGGGCGACGGAAACCTCCGTACCGGGGGACAGGCTCAGCTCTATGGGCCGGCCGGTGCGGGCGATGGCACGGGCGTAGGCGGCGATCTCCCGTTCGTGGTACGGGAAGAGCATGTCGTCGGCCTTGATGAAGTCCACTCCCCAGTCGGCGAACTGGGCGACCTGAGAGTCGTAGTACGCCTGGGCACCCGGGTGGTCGTGGTTCAGGCCGTAGTTGTCGGAGTTCCAGGGGCAGACCGAGTCGGTGTCGGCGACCTCGTCGGCCGTGAAGCCGGTTCCCGCGACGGGCAGCCCGGCGGCGACGGCGCGGCGGGGGATGCCGCGCATGATGTGCAGGCCGAAACGCAGACCGAGGTCGTGCACCCGCTGGGCCAGCGGTGCGAAGCCCGCTCCCGCCGCGGCGGAGGGGAACCGGTTCGGGGCCGGGAGCTGGCGGCCGTGCGCGTCCAGGACCACGGGCGCGTCCGGGTTGTAGCCGTGGGCGCGGGCCGTCGGCTCGTACCACTGGATGTCCACCACGACGGTGTCCCAGCCGTGCGCGAGCAGGTGGTCCCGCATGAACTCCGCGTTGGCGAGCACCTCGTCCTCGGTGACGGTGGTGCCGTAGCAGTCCCAGCTGTTCCACCCCATCGGGGGACGCGCCTGGTGTGCGGGGATCGGGCGTGGCTGCAGAGTCATCGCAGATCGCTTTCGATGCGGGCGCGCACGACGCTTTCCGTGCGGGTGCGCAGAACGGTGAAGGAGCAGGGCGGGACGGGCCGCCTCCGCACCGGGAAACCGAGGCGGACGTCCCTGAACTCCGCTCGCGTGCCGGCGGTGGTGCCGAAGTGGACCCCGTGCCGGACGGCGGCCGCGGGCGCCGGCGCCTCGGGGGCTCCGGTCACCGTGCGGCCGGCGCCGTGTCGCCGGAGCTCAACGAGTGCATGCGCTGGACTGTAGTTGAGCGTGGGCCGGGCGGGGGTGTAGTCGAAGGAGATCAGGTCGGGCGCCCGCTGGAGGCGAGATGGCCGTGCCGGGCGCCGCGATGGCCTTGTGGGAGGCCACCGTCCTTCAGGCCGCGTACGACCTGGTCGACCACGTCTCGCTGCACGCCTACTACCAGGAGACCGACGGCGACCGGGACTCCTTCCTCGCCTCCGCGGTCGACATGGAGCACTTCATCGAGTCGGTGGTGGCCACCTGTGACCACGTCCGCGCCAGGCTGAAGGCGACCAAGCGCATCAACCTCTCCTTCGACGAGTGGAACGTCTGGTACCAGAGTCGGCCCAACCCGCACACCGTGGAGGACTGGCAGCAGGCGCCGCGCCTGCTGGAGGACGTCTACGCCGTCACCGACGCCGTGGTCTTCGGCTCGCTGCTGATCGCCCTGCTGCGGCACGCCGACCGGGTCACCGCCGCCTCGCTCGCCCAGCTCGTCAACGTCATCGCGCCGATCATGACCGAGCCGGGCGGGCCCGCCTGGCGGCAGACCACCTTCTTCCCCTTCGCCCAGGCGTCGCGGTACGGCCGCGGCCGGGTGCTGCGCGTCGAGGTGGACAGCCCCACGTACCCCACGGCCCGGTTCGGCGATGTGCCCCTGCTGCACGCCACCGCCGTGACCGACGACGACACCGGCGCCGTCACCGTATTCGCCGTCAATCGCAGCCAGACCGACACCCTGCCCCTGGAAATCGACCTGCGTGGCGTCGACGCCCACACCCTGGCCGAGCACCTCGTCCTGGCCGACAGCGATCCCGAGGCCACCAACACCTCCGGCCGGCCCGACCGCGTCACCCCCCACGCCGCCACCGGCACCACCATCACCGACGGAGTCCTCCGCGCCGGTCTCGAACCTCTCCGAAGAACTGGCCGATCCCAAGTCCGGCGTGGAGGTCGGGCAGGTGGGTCAGGCATCCGACACCACTGTTGGGGTGGCGGGAAAACTTCCCCGGACACGATGAACGGCCCGCACAACCCCAACGGGGTCGTACAGGCCGCTGCCACGCACGCCCCGGAATCTCCGGCAGCATCCTCGGTGCGGACGGGGCTCCCGGGCCGGTGCCGGCCGTCAGCCGCCGACAGGCCCGGTATAGGTGCCCGGGTGCGTGGCGCCGTCCTGAAGCAGGACACTGCCGCCGGGCCAGGTCAGGGTGGTTGAAGTGGTCTCATTCGGCGGGGTGATGACGACCGAGGTGGCCTTGAACTCGGTGCCGCTGCCCTGAGTCCACGGCAGGAAGGTGATGGTGAACGTCGTGCTGCTGCCGGCGGCCAGGGTGACCTTCTTGGGCGTCACACTGCTGCGGGCCAGCGACCAACTGCCACTGGAGGACTTCAGATCGACCCCGGGGAAGCCCTGAAGGGTGCACGCGGCGGACGTCTTGTTCTTCAGCACCACGGCCAGCCGTTGCTGGTCGTCCGAACTGCTGACCTTGCCGTCACCGGAGCCGAACGAGAAGCCCAGCCCGGCGGTGTGGCAGCGGCCCGCGCCGTTCCTGCCGGTGCTGACAGCCGTACCGCCGGTCCCCGGGCTGCCGGCGCCCGCGCTGCTGCCAGGGTCCTGGGTGGCGGCAGCATGGTCGGCCGGGGTGCCGCTGGACACGGAGGCCGACGGCGAGGAGGCGGGTGCGGACGACTGGCCGCCCGAAGCGACGCTGTCGCCTCCGCAGGCGGTGAGCGTCACGGCCAGCGCGGAAGTGGCGGCGAGTGCGGTGGCGGCGTGGAGCAGGCGCATGTGTACTTCCCCCATCACATGATCGGCGCCGGTGGGCGCCGCGTTGACCACCAGCATGCGCACCGTTTTCGACAGCCCTGTGACAGAAAGGTCCTCGGCTCGCGCCAACTGTCCGAGCTTGCGGGTCGGTCACGGCACCCCAGCCCCGCACCACCGGGTACCCGAACAGGTCGAACCAGCTCACCTCGCGAGTGGCGAGGACGACGTCTTTTGCTCAGCGTGTACGGGGCTGAAGATCGCCCGGCGGCGGCCGCCGTCACCATCACCAGGGTGGTCTGCAACATAGCCGGCTCGTGGCGCAGAGACCACTTGGTGTACGCCCTGGCGCGGAGACCCACTTGCGGCAGGAGAACGTTCGGTCCGCAATGAAGAGAGGCACGCCCTGCCGGGGCCCCGCGTCACCGGCATGGCGAACCTCCAAGTGGGAGCGATCGGGAGGTGAGGGCATTGACGATGGACTGGGACGCCTTTCTGGCCGCGGTCCAGGAGCGCGGCGAATACTCCTCACCGCGGGAGGCCGAACGGTCCGCCCGCGTCGTGCTCGCACTCCTGGGCGCCCACCTGGTCGGCGAGGTGCGGGACGATCTGGCCGACCGGCTTCCGGAAACGCTGGCCCGGGTGCTGCTGAACCCGCTGCAAGCCCACGAGCCGCTCCCGCCGGAGCGGTTCGTCCGGGCGACTGCAGCCTGGATCGAAGGAGCCACCGAGCAGACCGCGACATGGGACATCAGTGCCGTGCTCAGTGTGGTCGCCGAGATCGCCGGGGACGACCTCCTCGATCGCATGCTGCTCCAGCTCCCGCCCGGCTACGATCTCCTCTTCGGCCACCCGAAGCCGGCCTGATCATGAGAGGTCGACAACCGGGGCGGGCTGTCTTCGATCGGCGGAATGAAGTCCCGCCCTCCTGTGCTCCGGTGGCGCTTCGCACCGGGATTCACTGACAAGGACGGCCGTGACGCCGTCCGGAGAGGCTTCTGCCTCTCAGGCCTGGTTGCCGACTGCTCGGGGATGGTTCCTTCCGACGGTGGCGGCTCAGGTGGGGGGAACAAAAGATCCTCGAGGGCGCCCAGCGCGAGCATCAGCAGCATGAGCAGCACCGGGACAAGCAGAGCAATCACGATCACGGGGCCTCCCTGAGGGACAAGTGATCGAAGCTGTGACGCATCGACGGTCCAGAACTCGGCGGGGGCCGGACGGGGATGCCGCACGCCTGGAAGCGGACGGCGCGGCCGGTTGCGTATGTCGCTCTGTGTGGAGGCGCGACCGGACACGTGAGGCGGATCTGAGCGTGCGCCCCAGTCCGAGCGCCACACCCGTGTCAGGACGCACGGAATTCTTGAAGCGGTCGGGACAGGAACGCGCTTCAGGCCGAAGGCTCATCGCTCATCGGCCCGAGGGCGGACAGGCCCCAGGCCGCACCTCCTACGGTGCGCCGCGAGTCCCCTGCTGAAGCAGGTGAAGGCGGACCCGAAAGGGGACTCGTCGGTCGTCTCCGTGCGCTGGAGATCCGGCGGCCGTGGTCGCAGAGGCATGACTCCGCAGCCGCATCGATCACCGTCTGCCACTGCCGGCTGCGCCGTTCGGCTCAGCGGGTTCCGCCACATCCGACCCCACGCGCTCGCTCCTGCAGCAGCCCGGCCAGCGCTCTGGCTCAGGGTCTGTTACTGCGGCGGGCTTGATCGATGGTGTTCAGGACCGCCTGCCGGTTGGAATGCGCGCGCTCCCAGCCCTCGATCACCGTGAGCTGCGACGGGGTCAGGCCGCGCAGACGCTGCTGGATCTCCGTCACACCGAGCTGGCTGAAGCCGGGGATCGGCAGGTCCTCCTCGCGGGTGACCACACCCCGGACCTCCTGTCCAGGGCTGAGGACGGCGTCAGACGGCGCCCGCAGCCTGGTGTCGGCCGCGTTGATCACCGTGTCGCGCTGCCGGTGGTGCCGCTCGTACTCGAGTACCTGCCGGACGATGGGGTCGGAGACGTTGGGCAGGTGCATCTTGATGCGTTCCGGGTCCATCTCGTCATAGCCGGCCCACGGCTCGTCCTCACGAAGGTGCTCGATGGCGTTCAGCACCCCGGGACGGCCCGCGTGTGCGCGTTCGTAGCCTTCGATCACCGTCAGCTCCGACTGGGACAGACCGCGCAGCCGCTGGTGGATCTCCGTCACACCGAGCTGGCTGAAGCCGGGGATCGGCAGGTCCTCCTCGCGGGTGACCGCGCCCTGGACCTCCTCAGCCATGCGGGTCGCATCGGGCATCTCCCGCCAGGCGCCCTCAGCCGTGCCTCTCACTCGCCGGGTGCTGCGTCGGAATGCCTGCCGCAGCCGTGCCATGGCCGCGCGCACCGTGCGCATGACCGCATCCAGCAGGCCGCCGCCCTCGGCGGCTTCCGCCTCGAGGGGACGGTGGCCGTTGGTGGCCACCGTCACGGCCGTGGCCCGCTCGGCGACGTTCTCCTCGAGGCTCTCCAGCAGCTCCTCGTCCTGCCGCCGCAGCAGACGGAGCAGGTCGGCAGTCTCCCGGTCATGGAGCTGTTCGGCGATCCTCTCCCCCGCCCGGCACGCCGCCAGAGCCCGCGCTGCCGCCGCGTACTCGTCCTCGGCGTTCTTCAGCAGACGGCGCTCACGGGCCAGCTTCTCGCCGTCCGCCATCTCCGTCATGGCGGCCACCGCCACCTCCACGGGCATCATGGTCACCCGCACGGCGCCGCGCGCCGCGAACCGCACAAACTGGGCCGCAGCGGACAGCAGTCCGCGGGCAGGGCGCATCTCGCGTACCCGGTCCTCAATGCGCTCGAGGTGGTCCTCCGCATCGGCGACCTGACGCTCGAGTCTTTGCCGCCGGGCGCCGGGCGGTGTGATGGCCACATCCGTCCGGAACCGGTCGACAACCGCGGCGTGAGCTTCACGCGCGTCCTCCAACGCCGGTATCAGTACATCCGTCATCTCTGCCATCAACTGCTCCTGGGGGAATCGGTGCGCCATCCACGCACACGAGGAAGAGCCACCCGCCCTCCCTTGCCGGGCCGGGCAACCGGAACCCATCCTGCGGAAGGCTGTCGAAGATCGCCCCGCGAGCTGCTTGCTCGAGCAAGCGGGCCATCCACCCACCGACGTGCAACGACAGCGCGCTCGTTCCACGGGCGGCCGCACGCGGCTGTTACTGCATTCGGGTGATCCGTGCGGGACGGTCACCACGCCAGGCACTCGGCGACCGCCTGGGAGAATCGGCTGGCCGTCGATCGCGTCGAGCGCAGTTTCCGATTGCCGGGGTGGCGAGCACATCTGCGATGTCCACGCCGCTCCCTGCGCTCTTCGGCAGTCGGCAGGGAGCGGAGTCTCAACGTGCGCCCGGGTGGTCCGAAGCTTTGGCGATGATCCCGGTGACGGTGACGGCAACGGTGACGGCATCCGTCGCGTGGTGCTCTCTGAGGTGGGCCTGGACGGCGCTGTGGACTCGGGAGCGGACTTCGCGGGCCACGTCAAGTGCTCGGTGACCTTCGGACAGGACGCAGCGAACGTCTACGCGCCAGCCGGAGCTGTCGGGCGTCCGGGCCGCTCGGACGCCGGCCTCGGGCGGGGTGGTCCTGGCCGCTGTCTGCGGCCAGGCGAGAGTGGCGGCTCGTGCGAGTCGGTGGGCCAGTCCCGGCTGCAGGCCGACCACGCCCGGGACCGTTAGAGCGGCTTGAGCTGCGGCACTGCGAAGGGTGGGGGTGGCGGGGGAGGTCATCGTGCACCGCCGGGCTCCGGAAGCAGTACGTCGACCGCAGCGAGGTCAACGTCTGTCACGGCCAGCCCCAGGACCCGGTCGGCCGCGTCGATGACCGATCGGCGGACCTCCTGGGCGCGGGTGGGCAGTGGTTGGTCGAGGGCCACGGCGAGGGTCATGGCCACGCGCACGCCGGTGCCGTCTTGCTCAGGAGACAGACGGCAGCTTGCAGCCCTCGTACCGGGCACTGTGTCGGCGGCCCACCGCAGCACTTTGGCCGCGGCGTGCTCGCCGATGCACAGATCCAGCGCCGGGTCGTCCAGCGGCAAGAGGTGCCCGAGCCGGACCTCGGATCGGACGATGTCCATGACACGGTTCGCGAGCACGCCGAACCGGGTGGAGTGCTGAGCGCGCAGTACCTGCGTGGCTTCGTCCAGCGCGGCCAGCCCGTCCGCGGCTTCGCGGCAGTGCGGGCAGGTGGCGCTGTGCCGATCCGGCCCGGACACGGTGTCCCGCGCCTGTTCCCAGGCGTGGCTGAGCGGGCGGCCGCAGGGCAGCCGCTCGTCCCCGGCCAGCAGTGCCAGGTCGGGTGGGAGGCTGTCGTGACTTTGCGGGTGCTGGTCCTCTATCGCCACGGGGCCATCGCCTCCTTCAGGGACCGGCGTGCACGGAACAGTCTGCCGCGCACGGTCTCCTCACTGGTGCCTGTCACATAGGCGATTTCCGCATAAGGCAGTCCGTGCACCTCCCGGAGGATCCAACACGCCCGCTGATCGGCGTTGAGATCGCCGAGTGCAGTGGCGAGGGCAGCCACAGCGGAGTTCTGTTCAACGGCCCGGCTCGGTGAACTGCGCGGTTCCTCCGTGGCCGGGTCGGGCACCACGTCCAGCGAGAGCGGAGGCAGCCGACGGCGCCGGGCGTTGCGGCAGCGGTTGACGGTGATCCGGTACATCCAGGTGCTGAACGCCGCCCTGTGGCGGAATTCCGGAAGTCGTCGCCATGCGCTGACGAAAGCGTCCTGGACGGCTTCTTCGGCGTCTCGTGTGTCGCCGAGCATGTGAGTGGCGAGCATGAGGAGATCGGGGCTGTGGCGGCGCACGAGTTCCGCGAAGGCATCCTCGTCGCCTTCGCCGGCTCGCACCGCCAGGAGTGTGTCGGGGAGCCCAGGCTCCGGTGTCACCGGTCTGCCCTGTGGTGTCATCGTCGGCTCCCGGCCTGAGTGCCGGTTGGGAGGCGTCTTGGCGCACTGGGACGCCGTGTCCACTCCCGCTCCTCTTCTGCCCATATCGGGCATATGTGATGCAGATCACACAAAAGGGATGTGAGAGGACTGCTCACTGACGTGTCCAACTAGGTGACGGGCATCACCCTGATGTCCCCAGGACGATCGAGGCGACTGTCATGACGGACACCACCAACCGAAGCAGCAGTGCTGGCCAGGACAGGTCGTCCGGAGGGACCGGTACGACATTGCAGGGCCGCAGCGGCGTCGACGTTCCTGCCGAGAGCCGGGGGAAGACCACCATCTCGGACACCGTCGTGGCGAAGATCGTCGGCATGGCTGCCCGCGAGGTACCCGGCGTCCACAACCTCGGCGCAGGCGTGGCGCGGGCGCTGGGGGCCGTACGGGAGCGCGTCCCGGGCGGCGGCACCGGAGTGACCCGCGGGGTCAAGGTCGAGGTCGGTGAGCGTCAGGCCGCTGCGGACCTGGACGTCGTCGTCGAGTACGGCGTCCCCATCGTCGACGTCGCCGGCGACGTACGCAGCAACGTCATCGCCGCCGTCGAACGGATGACGGGGCTCGAGGTCGTCGAGGTGAACCTCACGATCGACGACGTCCACCTGCCCGAGGAAGAGTCCGAGGCCGAAGAGGGCCGCGTCACATGAGCGCCGACGGTCGCCGCCGCGCCCAGTGCGGCGGCGCGGAGTGCAGAACAGATCAGGCGCGAGACAGGTGAATGAGCGATGGACACAGCGATTGCGGGACTGGCAGCCGGGATAGCGCTCGGCTTCGCCGGCTACTTCGGCGGCTTCTGGGCGTTTCTCCTGGTCGCCGTCCTGGGCGGAGTCGGGCTGGTGGTCGGTCTCGTCCTGCGGGGCGACATCGACCTGCGACGGCAGCGGTGAACGCACATCCCACCGGCGCCGCTCCGGGCTCTCCGGGACAAGCCGAGCGTCTTCCGCCGCCGGCGGAACGGGGCGCGACCGTCATCCCCGACCGGGTGGTGGCCCGCATCGCCACCCGGGTGGCGCGTACGGCCGTGGCACGGCGGGCCGCCCCGCCACGAAGAGGCCACCAGGAGGCCGTCGCTCCGCCCGACGCGTCAGCGGCCACGCGCGGCGGCACGACGCGTCTGCACCTGACTTTGGATCTGCCCTATCCCGCCGACATTCCGGGCGTGTCACGGGACATCCAGCGTGCTGTCGCCGACCGGGTGACCGAACTGACCGGCCTGCCGGTCACCGAGGTCACTGTGACCATCCGGCGTCTGGTGCCCAAAGCCGGCTTTGAGCGAGGCAGGGTCCAGTGACCCGGCTCGGGCTCATACCGGAAGGGAGACCGCAATGACATCCGACCCGGGACGCGACTCCGGTGCCGACCCGGCGGCGCACACCCAGGACGACGCGGTGGCCCTCACCGAGCAGACCGAGGCCGGCCCGCCCACCCCCGGGATGTCGACGGAGCCCGCGCCGGGGGGCCGCCGTGGAACACACCGCCCCTGGGCGGTGCGGCGCATTCCGGCCGCGCTGACCGCCCTGGTCATAGCGGCCGCCACGGGCACCGCTCTGGTCGACGCCATCGCAGTGCGTGCGGGACACCACGCGGCAGTCTGGCGCAGCACGCTGGCACGCGAACTCGCCTCCCGCCCCCTCGACGACGTGTGGATGCTCACCGGAGCCGCCGTAGCCGCCGCCCTCGGGCTGTGGCTGGTCATCCTGGCACTCACCCCCGGACTGCGCCATGCGCTGCCCCTACGACCGCCGGCAAACTGTCCCCCTGGGCAACTGTGGGCCACTTTGGACCGGGCAGGCGCCGCTGTTCTCCTGCGTGACGCAGCGATGCGGGTGCCCGGAGTCAGCAGGGCGTGGGTGCGTGTGCGCCGCCATCGCATCACGGCCCTGGCCGACGTCCGCTTCCGGGATCCACACCAGGTCCACGACGACCTCGTCACCCTGCTTCAGGAGGAACGCGACCGGCTCGGCCTGGTCCCTCCCCCGCGACTTGCCGTACGCGTGCGGCAACGCACCACCTGACCCTCCCGGCGTCGGGAGCACAAGCCATGAAACCGCAATCCGCGCTCACTCGTCTCAACCGAACCCTGCTGGCTGCGGTGGGCCTGGCCTTGCTGGGCGGAGGGCTGCTGGTTCTCTTCGCCGGTCTCGACCTCTACCGGCACTGGCACCTCACCCCACCCACCGGCTGGCCCCTGACATCGCCCGGCAGCGTGCTGCTCAGTGCCGCCGACCGGACCCGCTGGAGCAGCCAAGGCTGGTGGTGGCCCACGGCCATCGCCGCCCTGACGATCGCCACCGCGCTCGCCCTGTCGTGGCTCATCGCCCAGCTGCGCCGTCCACGCCCCGGCGCCATACCCGTCGGAGGCACACCCCCAGCGGAGGGAGTGGAGCTGCGCAACCGTGCCCTCAGCGACGTGATCACCGCTGAGACGCACAGCCTGCCCGGCGTCGAGAAGGCACAAGCCCGATTGACCGGCAGACCACAGCACCCCCACAACCGCGTCGATCTCACCCTCACCCCGCACGGTGCGCCCAGCCGGGTACTCCACGAGTTCTGCGACGGACCGCTGCACAACGCCCGCCGCTCCATCGGCGCGGACCAGTTCCCCACGGAAGTACGCCTGCGCGTCGCCCGCCACAAGCCCCATCGCGCCGAGTGACCCCATCACGACGACCGAGACAGGCGCGGCGAGGCGGCCCGGGCCCATTCAGAGCTACTGCCACACCAGCGCGGCGATACGGCGGAAGTCGCCGCCCAGGGTCGCGGTGACGGCATCGTCGGGGTATGCCCGGGCGAGTAGGGCGTCTTCGACGGTCAGCGAGCCTTCCGGGGGCATGAAACCACCCGCGCCGGGTGAATTTCCGCGTGGCCGGCGCCGGCGCCACGGACACCAAGGACGGGACGCGCACAGCGGGCACCGCGACCGAGCACGGTCCTCCGCCCCTGGTGGAGGGCCCGTTTCCGCCCCGGACCGATCCACGCGAAACGCGCCCATGGCGGGCTACTGCTGTGACTGCCACCTTGCCGCGCGCCCTGCCCAGCCCGGACGGCAAACCGGTTCCGCCGCCCGGCACCACCGACACGTTCCGCGCCTTCGCCCACGACCTGGCCACCGGCCAGCGGCCGTGGACCGCCGAAGCAGCGCACTTCATCGCCGACCTGTTCGACCAGCTCGCCGCCGACTGGGACACCACCCGCGCTACCGGCCGCGACGACCCCCTACGCGACGCCCTCACCCGCGGCGGCCCGATACGCCAAGGGACGTGCCTCGAACTCGGCTCGGGCACCGGCCTGTCCACCCCGTACTGACGGCCGTCTTCCCGCACGTGCTCAGCGGGACATCATCCTGCACGGCGGCGCCACCCAGGGCGTGGCCTTGGAGGCCTCGCTGCGTACCGCTGCGCCGCTGGTCGGTGCGGGCCTGGAACGCATCGTGCACGCCGCCTACGCCGAAGACCTCGACCCGCTCGACCTCGCGGCCCGGGCCGAAGTCGCCCTCCAACTCGTCAACGGCGAAACCGGGCTCTGCGTGGTCGACCTCCTCGAACCCGTGAGGCTCGGGAGACACCGTCGGAGTGTCCCTCTTTGAGTGAGCAGCCTCCCGTACGACGGACGGATGCACGGGCGCAGCTCTGCGATGCGCGGATGGCTTCCTACGCGAAGGACCCGCGCTGCATCGCCATGGCCGAGGCCCTCGTCCCGTTGCTGCGCCGTGCCTGTCCCGACGGCGCCGCCGGCTACGGCGGTTCGTACCAGGTGAACCTGGACGATGAGGAAGCCGCAGGCCTGGGTGGGGTGGAACTGATCAGGGCTGCGATGCGCAAGGCGGCCCGTCAGCTCGGCTGATCGGCAGCTCGTTGGCACCGTACCGGGCCTGCCGCGCCGCCACCTCGCCCGACGAGAGACCGCGGGGAGAGCTGATTCGATTTCAGGGCCGACCGGCCCTCGTTCCACCCCCGTACAGCCCATGTGATCGCCGGCAGAGCCGCGGATGCTCGAAATATCGAAAGGCGGGAGGAAGCCGCGATGACGGACGACACACTCGGCCGCCCGCAGCTCCATGCCCTGCTCGCGGACGGCACCACCGTCTGTGTCCGCCCCGTGGAGCCGGACGATCACGAGCGGTTGCGGGGCTTCTACGAAGAGATGTCCCCGGAGAACCTCCGGCTGCGGTTCTTCGCGGCGAGCCCGACTTCGGGCGCCGCGGCCGCCGACCGTGCGTGTGCGGCGCCGCACCCCGGCTACCGGGCGCTGCTTGCCGAGGCCAAGGGCCGGGTGCTGGGCCTGGCGGAGTACGACACCGCGCGTGCGCCTGCTGCCCCGCCCGCCTCAGCATCCCTATCTGCGCCGGCTCCGCTGAGGAGGGAACGGACATGAAACACAACAAGGTCGGCTCCGTGATGACCACGGACGTCGTCCGCGCCGAATACCGCACTCCGTTCAAGGAGGTGGCGCGGCTCCTCGCGGACCGCCACATCAGCGGACTGCCCGTCGTGGACGACGACGACAAGGTCATCGGCGTCATCTCCGAAACCGACCTGGTGACCCGGCAGTCGGAAGCCCTCGCGACGGACGGGACCAGGCATCGCTTCCGGTTCGCCGGGCGGACGCGCGGGGCCTGCAGGCAGGCCGCCAAGTCCAGGGCCTTCACCGCGGGGCAGCTCATGACCACCCCACCCGTCACCGTCCACGCCGAGGAGACCATCGCCGAAGCCGCGCGGACCATGGTGCAGCGTCACGTGGAGCGGCTGCCCGTACTGGACGAAGAAGACCGGCTCGTCGGCATCGTCACCCGCCGCGACCTCCTCCAGGTCTTCCTGCGGCCCGACACCGAGATCCGCGACGAAGTGATCGAGGAAGTGCTGGTTCGCACACTGCGGCTGCCACCCATGACCATCGACGTCTACGTGGTCGAAGGCGTGGTCACCCTCACCGGCCAGTTGGAACGCAAGAGCGAGACGGAGATCGCCGTCTCCGTGACCCGGCAGATCGACGGCGTGGTCACGGTGATCGACCAGCTCACCTCCCGGTTCGACGACTCCCGCCTGTCGTCCGGCGAGCGCTCACGGCACGACTCGCCCCGGACCGACCGCGCGACCTCCGAGAGAAGGTGACCGACCGCGACCGCACGAACATCGCCGAACGCGGCGGGAGGCCACCCGACCGGTGACCTCGGACGCCGAATCGCCCTCCGGCGCGAGGAACTCGGCCTGACCCGGGAGGAAACCGCCGATCGGGCCGCCGGCGGGAGGAGCGTCGCAGTGACGGGCTGGACCTGGCAGTACGAGGGCTACGACCCCGCCGGGGAACGCCTGCGGGAGTCCCTGTGCACGCTGGGCAACGGCTACCGGGCGTCCAAGCAGGCCGACGTGCTCATGCTCGGCTACCTGTTCGCACCCTCGGAGCCTGCGGGCCCTCTTCCGCCGTCTGGGCCACCGGCTGGACGAGGACATCTTGAGGCGCACCGTCGACTTCTACCTCGCCCGCACCAGCCACGGCTCCACCCTCAGCGGCCTGGTCCACGGCTGGGTCCTGGCCCGGAATCGGCGGGCCGAGGCGTGGGCGTTCTGCCAGGAGACCCTGCGCGGCGACATCGCCGACGTGCAGGGCGGCACCACCGGCGAGGGCATCCACCTCGGCGCCATGGCGGGCACCCTCGACCTCGTCCAACGCGGACCGACCGGACTCGAGACCCGCCAGGGCGCGCTGTGGCTGGACCCGGTGCCCCTGCCGGAGCTGTCCTCGTACGGGTTCGCCATCCGCTACCAGGGGCACTGGGGCGTGCGACTGCGGCTGGAGCGCGGTCTGCTGGAGATCGCTGTACCGTCGTCCGACCGCGCCCCCATCGACATCCGGCTGCCGGACCGCGCCGTGTGCCTCCAGCCGGGAGAGACGGGCCGGCTGGTCGTCTGGGAGTGATGCCGAGGTCGTCCTTCACCACAGGCAAGGCATCAGGGCCTTGCGACGGAGTCGCCCGGTCGGGCGGAAACGTCCACCATGGAGAGTGACCTGGGGGAATGGCCATGAGACTTTCGTTTCTCGAACCGTTGTACAGGCAGCCCGGCCCCTTCGCGTCGGTCTACCTGGACACGTCCCGCGACCGCGCCGTCGAGGATCCCGACGCCGCCGTGGAACTGCGGTGGCGGCATCTGCGGGACGCCCTGCTGGCAGAGGGGGCGGATCAGGACTCCGTCACCGCGCTGGCGCGCATGGTGGGCTGCGACACGGACGTCCCGGGCGCCCACGGGCAGGCCGTGTTCACCGCGCACGGCCGGCCGGCCCTGCTGGACGAGCTGCCCGCCCCGCCCGCACGGGACACGGCGCACTACGGGCCGCTCCCGGACACCATGCCCCTGGTCGTCCAGCACGCGCCTGGTATCGCCTACCTGGCGGTTCACATCCACTACGGCGGCCGTCACTCCACCGACGCCACCGGCACCGTGCGTGTCGACGCCGAGGCGGGTGTCTGGCCCCTGACCAAGGTCACGCCGGGGCACCGCCTGCACGAGGAGATCCCCGTGGCCGACTGGCTGCACGCCGCCGAAGTGATCGGCCGGGAACTGGAAGGCCATGCACGGCGGATCGACACGGAAGCGGTCGTCGTCGCGGGAGACGTCTGGGCTCGCGGCATCCTCGTCAACCGGCTCCCCGCTTCCCTGCGCGGACAGGTCACCCCGGTGGAAGGCGCCGGCGAGTCCCAACCGGGGCGGGCGCTGCTCGAGCACCGGCTCGAAAGCCTCTTCAGCGGGCGCATGGCCGCACACGACCGGACGCTGTTGGATGCCTTCCTCGCGCAGAAGGCACGCGACGGGGCCTCGGCCGAGGGCCTTCCCGCCGCCGTATCGGCCCTGCAGCGCGGCCGGGTCAAGGCCCTGTTCCTCAACAACCATCCCGAGTCGACGCTGCGTCTGTGGGTCGGTCCGGAACCAGGACAACTCGCCGTCACCGAAGAGGAACTGCGCTCCTACGGCGTACGGGACGTCCGCGAGGAGCGCGCCGACGCGGCACTGACCCGCGCCCTGGTCGGCACGAGGGCCGAACTGGTCGTCGTCCCGGAGCAGCAGTTGCAGCTGCGCGAGGGCGTGGGCGTACTGCTGCGCTACGCCGACCCCGCATCCCCCGGATGACACTGCGGCGTGGGCGTCCGAGTGGTGGCCGGGGCACGGGCGGCGGCCAGTGCGCCCCGGTTGCCCGTCGTCGACCCGCACACCGCCGCACCGGATACGGGACGGGCCCGTACCGCGCGGCGTGCTGTCGCGCGTTGCCTCCTCAGTCCGGCTCCATGTAGGGGCGGCGGAAGACCGGGGCCTGGCCGATGCTCCACGGGCGTACGGTCGCCAGCGCCTGGACGACCGCGGATTCCAGGGGGCCACTGGTGTCGATCGTGACGGCCTCCGTCCACGGCGGCTCCTTGGCCGCCATGGCAGCGGCCACCTCGGGGTCGGCGTCCGATGCTCCGGGAGCCCGGGTGGTCAGACGGGCCGCCGACACGTCGCTTGGGACCTGGCAGTGCAGGGCCACCAGGTCGGCGGTGGTGCGTTCGGCCATGCGCACGGCGGCTTCGCGTTGTCCCGCGTCGGACCAGGTGGCGTCCAGGACGACGGACTCCCCGCAGGACAGCAGGGCGGATGCCCGGTCGAGCAGGGCCTCGTAGGTCCTGGCGGTCCACTCCGCCGTGTACAGGCCCTCCCCGTAGCCGGCCGCCGCTGACTGCTCCGCCGGAATGCCGGCCAGTTCCTTGCGCAGACGGTCGCTGCTGAGCAGCGTGACGCCCAGGCGGTCGGCCAGTGCTCCTGCGAGGGTGGACTTGCCGCTGCCCGGCAGTCCGCCCACCAGCGTCAGGCCGACGGTGGAGGCGCGCAGGTGGCGCAGTGCCGTCGTCACCAGCCGCCGTGATGCCGCCTCCGCCCCGGGGGCGCCCTGTCGCGCCTGGATCAGGGAGACCTTGGCGCGGACGAACGCGCGGTAGGCGACGTAGTGGTGCCACAGGGACGGTGGGGCCGGATCGCCGGAGTACTCGCTGTACTGGGCGAGGAAGAGAGCAGCAGCCTCCGGTGCTCCGAGCTGTTCCAGGTCCATGGCAAGGAACGCGGCGTCGTCGAGGCCGTCGACGTAGCGGAGGTGGTCGTCGAACTCCAGGCAGTCCAGGATGCGGGGGCCGTCGCCGAGGCAGAAGACGTCCTCGGTGAGCAGGTCGCCGTGCCCGTCCACGATCCGTCCTTGCTCGATGCGGGCGTCGAACAATTGCTTGCGTCCGGCCAGATAGCGGCGGACCAGCCGTTCGACCTCCTCCACCCCGTCGGGCACGGGTCCGTCGTCGGCCAGTGCGCGGACCTGAGCGAAGCTGGCCTCCCAGCGCGAGGACAGTGCGTCTCGCGTGCCTTGTTCATCGACCTCGCGGCTGCGGGGCGCCCCCGCGTGGCAGGCGGCGAGCTGCCGGGCGATGGCCCGGAGATCGTCGTCGACCACAGCCCCTTCCCGTACCAGCAGGGACAGGCGCCGGTCGGCCGGCATGCGGCGCATCACCACGAGGGGTTCGGGCGCCTTTGTGTCCGGGCTGCGGATCTCCCCCAGGCCCAGGTAGACGTCCGGTGAGAAGCGGCGGTTGAGGGCGACTTCCTGCTCACATGCTGCCCGACGAGCCGCCACGGTGGAGTAGTCCAGGAAGCCCAGATCGACCGGTTTCTTGACCTTGTAGGCGCGGTCACCGGCGAAGAACACGATGGCGGTGTGGGTCTCGCGCACTTCTGCGCGCGGGAGCGCCGGAGCGTTGAGAGCCGTGGTCGGCGCGTCGGCCGCCGTGGCCGACCGCAGCACCGACGCGTCAAAGTGATGGCCCGGCATGTTCGGCTCCCTGGGGTGGCCCGCTCAGTCATGGGGTACGGCGGCGACAGGGCAGTGCGCGGGATGGATGGCGGCCTGGGCCACGGGGCCCAGGCGTGGGGCGAGGGCGGCGTGGTGCCTGCGTCTGCTGACCACCAGCATTCCGGCGCCCTCGGCCGCCCGTACGACGGCCTTGGCGGGGCTGTCGAGAGCGATGGTGACGGCGACGTCGACGTGCGGGAACTTCTCGCGCCGGGGTCGGAGCGCCTGGCTCAGCTGTTCCTGCGCTTCCTGCTTGATCTCTTCGGTGATGTCGTGGTCGATGCCCCAGGGCAACTGCGCGTGAAGGGGCACGCTGCGGCCGTGGACGGCCCGCAGGCCCACCTTCCTCACCGCGGCGGTGGCGAAGGCGAATGCGAGCAGGTCGTCGCACGATCCGTGCAATTTCAGCGCCACCACCACGCCGCCGTGGGATGTGGGCGTGGGCACCTCTTCGCGGGTTTCGGCGCGGGGGTGGTTCGGCGAGGATTTCGGCTCCTTCCTCGCTGCCGCCGCGGATCCAGAAGCGGTGACCGTCGTCGACCACTCGTCGACCACCGGAACCGCGGTGATGTCGTACTCGTCGCGGAGGCGCGCGATCTCCTTGGACGTGGTGTCCGGTCGCACGCTCACGGCGGTGGGGGTCATCAGATCGCCCACGCTGCGGTGTCTCATCGCCCAGCCCTTTCCCGGGCGTCACCGTCCGGGTGGCCGGGAAGTTCCGCCCAGAGGGCAGGGTCACGCGCCATGCTTGACCTCGATGCGCTTCGCCTCGGCCTTCTTCTGTCCCAGTCCCACGCTGACGGTGAGCATGCCGTCGGTGTAGTCGGCCCTGACGTCGTCCTCGTCGGCGCCGGGCGGCAGGGTGACGCTGCGGCTCAGGGAGCCGTAGCGGATCTCGCTGCGGTTCTTCTCCACATCGCGCTCCGTGCGCTCGGCCTTGACGGTCAGCATGCCTTCGCTGATGAGGACGTCGATGTCGTCGGGCGCGACCCCCGGAAGCTCTGCCCGCATCACGTACCGGTCGCCCTCCGTGTAGTCCTCGATCCGCATCGCCGAGACATCGCCCGGCGTGGGCATCCCGAAACGCGCGGGGAAGGACTCGAACCACTCGGGAATCTCCGGGAACGGGAACCTCTGCCTGCGTGAGAGTGTCGCCATCGCCGTACCTCCTGCACTGTGGCTGCGACTACCGACCTCCTCCAGTCCACCGCGTGCACTCCTTGATCGCAGAGGCCGAACAGCCCATGCCCGGGTCCCGAAGGTCCCTTCCGTCCGGTGCGAGGACCGACAACGTGCGTCGCCGACCTGGTGCGATCCGGGTCGAGGAGTGGTACGCGTGGCTGTACGGACTCCTGCGGCACTTGCTCCCGAGCGGCGCTGCGAACCGGGGTGGAGAGCGGTGCACTGCGCCCGGCGCGACGAGCACACGGCGCTCCTCCTCGCCGCATCATGGGGCCGCTGTTCTCACAGCGCTCCTTGCCCGGCCAGGTCCTGGACGAGGAGTTGCGGGTACGGACGACCTTCTTCCCGTCTAGGGACTCCTGCCAGTGTCGCCATCGTCATTGGAGGAGTCCGGCTGCTAGACGGAGTAGAGGGCAAATGGGCGGCCCATGGACCACTTTGCGCCGTCAGACCAACGAGATCCTTGCTGAGCTGCGTCGAAGCGCGATCGACGACCGGTCGGGACCGGATGCACCGTTGCGTTTCACGACGGTCGGCCGACGCCGAGGGTGGTCCGGACGAAGCCCCTTTCAACGTAGGCACAAGCCCCCAGAGCCGTCGCAGTGGGCCACGGGGCCCGCGGCCAAGTGTTCGCCGCCAGAGGCCACCCGACATGCCCGGGGGCGAAGTGGTGGGCCTGCCACGACACCACCGGCGGCACCGCGGGGGTCGTCCGTGCGGTCATCGCAGGGCACGGCGGCTGTTAGGAGTTCGTCGGCGCCGGGGGCCGGCCTGCACCGGCAGCGCAACAGAAGCAACGGTGCCCCGATCAGCGGTCCAGTGCGGGCAGGTGGGCCAGGCCGGTGTCGAGCATGATGCGGTCGATGGTCTCGTGCAGGGCGCTGTCGGCGCCGATGACGGTCTCGATGCCGCCGGGCAGCAGATCGCGCGGCCGGTACCAGTCGCGCAGGTGCGTCTCGTCGACGTCGTCGGCGATCGGCTTTGTGGCGTGCCGGGCGAGGGTTTCGTCGAACGGCACGTCCAGGTAGTAGCCGTGGCTCGGGCCGCGGTGATCGGCGCGGAGTTGGGCGAGCATGTCGCCGTAGCGGTCGGCGTAGAGGATGCCTTCGACCACGACGTGATAGCCGGCGTCCAGGGCGTAGCGAGCCGTCAGGTCGATCAGGCCGATGTTCGCCGCTCCGGGCCGGTCGTGTTCGCGCAGCACGATGCGGCGGAGGTTGTCCTGGCCGACCAGGGCCAGGCCGCGGCCGAATCTCTCGCGGAGGCCGGCCGCGACAGATGACTTCCCCGAGGCGCTGTTGCCGCGCAGCACGACCAGCCGGGTTTCTTCAGTGCCCACCATCACGGCCGTCACGTTATCGACCGCCGGTGACAGCGCCTGGGGCGTTCTCGGGCACCGCTGACACCGACGCCCAGATATGTGGCTTTCCCCTTCGCGCACGCGGGCGCGGTCCTAGCGGTACGCGCCCAACTTGCCCGGCACAGACCGCATCGCCGTCGTAGTGCTCTTGGGAATACGGATCCACGCTTGATCTTTGAACGCGGTGGCACGGTCGGCGTCGGCCCTCCGGCGCGCGGCCTTCCAAGCCTTGTCCCGACGAGAAAGTGCGGTGATCACGCAATGCAGGCGGTGCGGTTTCACGAGTACGGCGGGATCGATGTGCTGAGGGTGGAAGAAGTGGAGCGGCCGGTGCCCGGTCCGGGGCAGGTGCTGGTGGAGGTCCGCGCGGCCGGGATACAGCCCGGCGAAGCGCACATCCGCACGGGCGCGCTGCACGAACGCTGGCCGGCGGCGTTTCCCTCCGGGCAGGGCAGCGATCTGGCCGGCGTCGTGGTGGAGGCGGGCCCGCACGTCCGGGGCTTCGCGGTGGGCGATGAGGTCTTGGGCTTCACCCACAGGCGGGCCAGCCATGCGCAGTTCGTCGTGGTCGACGACGTGAATCTGGTCTCCCGTCCGGCGGGGTTGGCCTGGGAGGTGGCCGGGGCGCTGTACGTGGCCGGCACGACCGCCTACGCCACCGTGTTCGCGGTGGACCCCGGCCCGGACGACACGGTCGTCGTCTCCGGTGCGGCGGGCGGAGTCGGGTCGCTTGCCGTGCAGCTCGCGCGGCGGCGCGGCGCCACGGTGATCGGACTGGCGAGCGAGCGGAACCACGCCTGGTTGGAGGATCACGGTGTCCTTCCGATCGAGTACGGTCCAGGTGTGGCCGAGCGAGTCCGTCAGGCGTCCGGCGGCAGCGTCGACGCTTTCATCGACACCTTCGGCGACGGCTACGTGGCACTGGCAGTGGAGCTGGGCGTGCGGCCCGAGCGAATCAACACGATCCGCGACTGGCAGGCAGCGGCCAAGGTCGGCGCGCAGACCTACGGAGAAGGCGCGGCGGCGTGCGCGGTCGTGCTCGGCGAGCTGGCCCGGCTTGCCGCACGGGGGCAGTTGGAGGTTCCGATCGCCCGTACCTACCCGCTGGAGCAGGTGCGAGACGCCTTCCGCGAGCTGGAACAGCAGCACACCCACGGCAAGATCGTGCTCCGGCCCTAGTCTTCTGAGTCAGGAATTCTGTTCAGATAGCTGGCGAGGCGTTCGAGGATCTCGTCTGCGGTCTTCGTCCAGACGTAGGGCCTGGGGTCGGTGTTCCATGCGGCGATCCAGGTGCGGATGTCCTTCTCCAGGGCCTGTACGGATTTGTGGACGCCTCGCCGTATCTGCTTGTCGGTCAGCTCCGCGAACCACCCTTCCACCAGGTTGAGCCAGGACGACCCGGTGGGCGTGAAGTGCAGGTGGAAGCGGGGGTGGGCCAGCAGCCGGTGCGGCCAGTCCCGCCGCGGACACCGCGCTGTCGTTCTCCCAGCGCTCCACCACGCCGCCCGCCTCTTCCGCAAGCGCCGGCAGTGCCGCGGCCTCTCGCTGCCTGACACGAGAGCAGCGGCTCCCCCCTGCGTCAGCGCACGCAGCACGACCCGGGCGTCGTTGGGGCCGAGGAGATCCCGACGCCGGTGTTGTCGATGACCCCATCCGTGGCGGCACAGGCCTTGGCCCGCTCGTCAGTGATTTCGCGGGAGTGGCTCCGCCCCCGGCCCACCGGCCGTCTCTCGGGCCTGCTCACCCGGCGCTTGGAGGAGTACGTCAAGCGCTCTTCAACCTGTTGGTTTCGTAGGTGAGGGTCGGCAACGTTTGTCGACGGTTTCGGGCAGCACTCAGCGATCAGACAGCTCGGAAATGTCGATGAGGACTGACCACGCTCTCGGTCGGTCGAGCGGTGTCACCGAAGTCGTCCCGCACGGTGGGTGGTCACTGACGGGTTCAGCGGTCCGGGCGCGGGACATCCCTCATGCGTCCGGACCACCCTCGGGGGTGTTCAGCCCTGGCCGGCCTCTGCCTCGGCGGACCCCTCGGCCCACTGCTCCCAGGTCTTGAGTCGCTCGGCGTAGAGCTGTGGGACGACCTGGAAAGCGAGGGTGCGGGAGAAAACCCTGGGTGACCCACAGGGTGCCGAACACGTTGGTTTCGATCAGAACCTAGTGGTGCCAGGCACGCCCGTGCGTGTTGTGGATGAATCGCTGCAGCACCTTGAGGGTGGTCAGGTACTCCTCGTCAGAGATGCCCGCATGCCGTTCCGCCCATAGTTCGTCCTGAAGGGCCGCGGCTTTGTCGTAGAACGCCCTGCCCTCGGCCGTGATGCCCAGGCGTCCCTCGGCGTCCTCGGTGATCCAGCCCCGGGCGATGGTCCTGTCGATCTCTGACTCCATGGTTTCCGAACCCGTGTCGAGGTAGTTCCGGAGGAGGCTGGACACCTCGTCGCGGGTCTTGACGGTGTCGGCGCGCGCGACCTGCGCGAGGACCCACCACTGCGGTTGGGTGGTGCCGATCCCGGCGAGGGCGGCCCGGGTGCGGGTGACGACGGCCTTGTAGGCCGCCCAAGTCCAGTAGCCGATGGGCTGCTGGATCAGTTCGGCGTCACTGTGCGAGTACTCCATGGCCAGTTTCTCCAACTTTGCACTGAGCTGGTTCGACGAGACCGACCGTAGAAGCTCAACTTGACTTGAGGTCAAGGCTGTTCGGCCATCTCCGTCTCTTCCGGTGAGGAGTTACGCGTGATGGCGCCAGCGAGCTGGGGGTCCCTGCCGAGCAGTGCCGGTCAGAGACACCCGTCTGCGAGCGGGTTATGTGGTCTCAACGCCGCCTGTGGGCTGCATTGCCGGGCGGAGGAAGGTCCGGTCGAAGCGGCGAATGCAGCGGGTCTGCGTGCTGAGCTGCCAGAGCTGCTGAGCCTCCGGATCCTGCCGGATGGCAGCACGGTAGTCCTCGTAGGCAGCCAGGCTGGGGAAGGAGAACAGGGCGTAGGCGATGTCGTTGGCTCCTTCGTGCGGCAAGAAGCAGCCGTGGTGCGTGCCGCCGAAGCGGGTGACGATCGGAATCCACCCTGTCCTCTGTCTTCACACACCGATGATCAGACATCCTTCGGGCATGGAGTTCTTCTGCTACCACCGCGACCGGGCCGACTCCCTGCCGCTGCGCTACGAGCTGCGGGAAGAGCATTGGTCCTATATGGACCGGTACGCCAAGGAGATGATCGCCCGGGGCCCGACCCTCGCCGACGACGGCGACACACCCACTGGCAGCGTGCACATTCTCGACCTGCCCGATCCGGCCGCTGCCCGAGTGTTCGCGTTCGACGAGCCGAACTACCAGGCCGGCGTCTACCGGGACGTGCTGCTGCGACGGTGGCGCAACATGCTGGGACGCACCATGTGGGATTTCCCCGGCGGCCGGAACGGTGGCAGCCGGTATCTGGTGCTCGGCCTCGGCACAAGGCAGGCCGCCGACCTCGCGGTGCCGCCCGACCGGGACGAGCTGATCGCCTACGGGCCACTGCTGTCCGACAACGGGGCCACTTGGCTGGGCACTGCGGCGCTGGTCCGGGCGCCGGACCCGGACACGGCACGCTCCTTTCTGGCCCCGGACCTGTACTCCGACATCGAGGTGCACAACTGGCAGTTCGGCGGGCGCCCGTCATAGCCGAGGACGTCCGCCGGCCTTACCGCCGAAGCCCTTCGGATCGCTCAGCATCCTCGTTCTCCATCCGAACTCACGGATGCATCCGCCTGACGCACACCGGTGCACCCGTGAGTTCGCGTCGGGACGGTCGGCGGTGCGGGGCGTTGTGCCGCTGCTTCCGCACAGGTGCGTGTCGGCATACGGCTGACGTGCACAGCGATGCGTCCGTGTGCTTGCTGCATCGATCCAGGCCGGGCGCGTGACCGCTCCCATGGTCTGGCTGTGGTGGTCCACGAGGGCGGCTAGCAGTCGGGCCAACTGTGCGCGTTTCGGCGGAGTTAGTGGCGCCGTGCTGATCAGGGCCCCCACGCGATGGCAACGGGTCTCGACTTGCTGCACACCTATGCACGCTCACCCGTACGCCGACAACGCGGCCACCGTCGCTATGGACAGTTGTGTGGACCATCCAAGATCACATGGTCACAGGTCACAGCGTAGGCCCTGCCTTCCGACGGGAGGCAGGGTCACTGCGGAGAGCCGCGAAAAGTGTGCCCAGGCCACCGCGGCCCGAGCTCTACGCCCTGCTGGTCGATGCATCACACGCCGCCGCCCACGCGCCCCTTGACGACGAAGTACCTTCCCGCGTGCTCGCCATCGTGTTCGCCGGGCCGGCACCGTTCCCCGACGGACGGGCCGCCCTGTGCCGGCGGCTGCCCCGGGGCTCGCCGCCGCCGTAACCCCGCGCCCGGTCCCCCAGTCCGGGCGCGCAGCAGCGGCGGGCCCGGGAGGCCGAGCCCTCCGAAGGATCACCAGCCGGGGTTCACGCCGCTGTCGGAGTCCAGGAGTCGGCGGGTACCCACTGACGCACACCGGCGCCGTTCGTGCCGTACCAGTAGCGGGGCAGTCCCTTGATGCTGCTGGTGCGGAACGGGCGCCCGTGGTCGTCGATGCGGACCGTGCCGGTGCGGCCCTCGGAGGACCAGTCGAGTTCCAGGTACCAGTTGCAGTCATAGGTCTCGGTCGTCGCGGTGACCAGCAGCACCTCCGGGTCCTCGGCGGAGACGCGGTAGGGGAACTGCACCGCGGGGAGGGGCTTCCCGCTGTCGTTGCCCGGGCGCGCGTGGGCGATCGGGCGGTTGAGATCGAGATTCACGGAGAAGTCACGGGGCGTCAGGGCTCCCCCGCAACCCTGGTCCATGGCATACGCGTTGCCGGTGACCGGGGTGCCGCGGCTGACGATACGGACCCGGAGGGCCTCCAGGACCACGGCCGTGGACGACTTCCCCTGCACGGAGATCTGCACCATCGTCTGCCCCCCGTGCACCGCCCCCTGCGTCACCGCCCACGCCCCGGCGTCCTGCTGCTCGGGCGGCGGGGGTACCTGGGTCGGCTTCTTCCCGATGACGTAGTCGTGCCCGCAACCGCCCTGCCAGATCTGCGAGTCGGCGGTCCAGGCGAGCGGCACACCGGTCGGTACCGGGGCGTCGCTCTTCGTCTCCGCCGACGGTCCGCCCTTCGACTCGGCGCTCCCCGAAGCCCGTACTCCTGCGGAGGGCGAGGCCGACGAACGGCTGGGCGAGGGACTGGTCGCAGTGGCCGAGGGGTGGTGTGACGTACCGGCTCCTGTCGTACGGGACTGACCGGGGGCCTCGGCGGAGTTGTCGTCAGACCGATCTGCCGACAGCGCCGACAGACTGCCCAGCGTCACCAGCAGCGCGGTCGCCGCGGCGGCTCCGACGACGGTGCGGCGACGGCGGTACCAGGGCCGTCCGGTCGAGCGGGCCGTGTCCCATGGGGCCGTCGCCTCGGGACTGCCCGGTCCGGGAGCGTCGGGGGCGGGCAGCCCGGCGTCGGGTGCGCCCGCGCCGAGTCGCGGCGGTGCACCGCTCCTGCCACCGCCGTCACCACCGACGCGGTCCGCGCCGCCACCCACACCCCGCGCCGTCCGGCTGTCCGGACCCGAAGCCCGCTCGCCCCCTGTCGGCTCCAACACCCCCTCGGCCTTTGCCGGCTCCGCTGCCTCCTCGGCCCTTGCCGGCTCCGCCGCGCCCCCCGCACCCGCCCTCGGCCGCTGTCGTGCCGTCACCGCGAGCAGCCACAGGCGGTGCAGTTCGAGGCGCTCCTCCGGCGTCGCCCCGCAGAAGGCGGCCAGGCGCTCCACCGGGGCGTAGTCCTGCGGGACCGCCTCGCCCGCGCAGTAGCGGTGCAGCGTGGAGGTGTTCATGTTGAGGCGCCGGGCCAGAGAGCCGTAGCTCCGGTCCGTGCGGTCCTTCAGTCGGCGCAGCAGCGCCGCGAACTGCTCGACGTCGTCCCCGGTCGACACCGTTCCCCCGTCCTCCCACGTGTCCCCGTATCCCAGGCGGTCCATGTACCTGCACGTCAGATGGGCTGGGATGGTTCCACCGTCGCCGGACGGGCGTCCGGCATTGCACCGGGGGGCCGTGACGGCCGATGCTCTTGGTGTCGCCTACGGCCTGCACACGGTGACCTCCTGGGGCGCCTCGGACATCCGTCTGCTCTCCGTCGGCCGGGACGGCAGGACCGTCACGGTCGTCGACTGGGGTCAGCTGGGCGACTTCGGGGACGCGCCGGTGAAGGCCTTCAGGAAGACGACCGTCACGGCCGTGAACAAGCTGCACTGACCACATGACCGGGGCCGCCCTCCGCCACGGGGGTGGGGAGGGCGGCCCCACGACCACCGACAGCGCCATCCGGCGTGATTCGGCACGACTCGGAAAACGGGGAACACACATGAGCAGCAAGACCCGCACCGTACTGACCGCCGGCGTCCTCGCCGTCGCCCTCGGCCTCGGCGCCACCGCCCAGGCCTCCGCTGGCGCCCCGCGCAGCGTCAGCGGCAAACCGTCCGACGACATCACCCGCATCGCCGACTTCTACGGCGCCTACATCGACGCCGTGATCGACGAGGACAGGGGCAACCTCGGCCAGGCCCTGCGCAGCCACTACCTCATCCCCGCCTTCCAGAAGGAGCTGGCGGCCTGGGAGGACCGGGAGCACGCCGACGGCGTCCTGCGCGCCCAGAACGTCCCGCTCGCCTGGAAGGTCACCGACAACGGCACCACCCGCAACTACACAGAGGCCGTCGTCACCCTCACCTGGAGCCGCGACACCACCACCAAGCTGGTCGTCGACATGACCCGCGACAGCCACAGGATCTTCCACATCGGCGAGAAGGGCGTGGGACGCAAGTAGTCACTCTGGTCGCAGCCGCAGCGTGAGGATCTGGAACGGTCGCGGCTCGAAGGCCAAGTGGCTTTCGCGCAGCGGCCGTACCGGCAGGCCCGTCACCTCGGCCCGACCCACCGGGAACCCGGGCGTGAGGGTGGCCCGCATCCGGCGTTCCCTGGACTCGTACAGCCGCACCGCCACACCCCCGCTGCGGTCCTGCGCCGGGTTCACCGACTGCAACTCACCAGAGCCGACGGCGCCGGCGCCCAGTGGTCCGGCGGTCGTCGCATCCTGGCGGGGGACGGCCCCCGGCAAGGTGAGCGCGGCCCCACCGACCGTGGCATTCCGTCACTGTCCGCGTTCACCGCGGATCCGCTGGTGTGGGCGGAGCGACCACCGGTGTTATTCAATGAGGTGTGCGGTCAGGGATCTCGGGGCCCGTCGCATGGGTTTGAGTACGGCCCCGGCGCTGCGCCGGGGATTGCTGAGAGAGCCGTATGGACTCCACACCGTCCCCCTCGTCCTCTTCGCCGTACAGCCTGGTCAGCAGCGCCCTGGGGCGCTACATCCCGCGCGGCGGAGCGGCAGCGGCTGCCGGTCCTGCCGACACGCAGGGCGACCGCGCCACCCGCCAGGGCGTCCCCGACAACCCGGCAGCCGGCCCTCAGGATCAGATTCTCGGCGTGGTCAACCTGGACAGGGATCTGAGAATCACCGGCTGCAATGTGGACGCCCCTGTGTTCGCGGGTCTGGACGCCGTGGTCGGGAGTCCCTTCGTCGATCTCCTGCCCCCCGGGGACGTACCGACGGTCACACGGCGGTTGCGGCAGGTCCTGTCGACCGGTGAGGCGCATGTCGCCCGGATCCAGCGCCTGCGGCGCGCCGACGGGTCGGAGCTGGTGGTCTCGCTGAGCATCCTGCCCGCCGCGGTGCCTCAGGAGGGCCTGACCGTCTCCCTGATCGCCATGGCCAGGAGGCTGCATCTGTACGCCGCCGAGACCGCGATCGGCACCTCGCTGGACATCGGCGAGACCGCGCAGTCGCTGGCGGAGTCCCTGCTGGCCTGGGGAGACGTGGCCGCCGTCGACCTCGACTTCGCCGTGTGGACGGGCGAGGGAGTCACCGGGCAGCCGCAGGGGCGCATCCGGCTACGGCGGGCGGCCCTGGTGCCGGACCGGGCGTGGCCCGACGGCTACGTGACTCCGGGCGACGATCTTCCCAGCGACGCGAGTCGCCTGCTTGCGCAGGCGGTACGGCGGGACGACGCCCCGCAGGCCATCGTCATACCCGACCGGGAGGCGGTCGAGCGGGTACTCGGCAGTCCGCGAGTGATGCGTGCCCTGGTGCCCGGCGACCGGTCGGCAGGTGTGGCGTGCATTCCGCTGGTCCTGGACGGCACGCCGCCCGTCGTGCTGGGCGTGGCGGAGGTCTGGCGGCGGGCGGACTGCCCCTTCCGCGACAGCGAGCTGTTCGACCTGCAGGAACTGGTGGCCAGGACCGCCCACCACGTCGACCTGGCCCGTCAGCACCAGCGCGAGCACAAGCAGGTGCTGGCGTTGCAGCGCCGGCTGCTGCCCCGGACCGGCGGCGACACCATCGAGATCGCCAGCGTCTACCAGCCCGCCACCCCCGACAGCGCGGGCGTCGGCGGCGACTGGGTGAACAGCTTTCCGCTGCCGGACGGCCGGACCGCGCTGGTGGTCGGAGACGTCGTCGGGCACGGCCTGGGAGCCGCGGCGACCATGGGCCAGCTGAGCATGGAGGCCCGCGCGCTGCTGTCCGCGGGGCTGGCACCCGACGAGGTGCTGGAGCACCTGGACAAGACCGTGACGCTGCTGGACGACGCGGAGTCCGGGCTGACGGCCGGCTACAGCGCCCTCGGGTCGACCTGCTGCATCGCCCTCTACGACCCGGTCAGCCACCGCGTGGCGCTGTCCAGCGCCGGCCACCTCCCGCCGGTCCTGGTGTCCCCGGACGGGCACGCGGGCCCGCTCGCGGTCCGCCCTCATCCCGGCCTGGGCGCCGAGTTCGCGCTGCGGGAGCCGTTCGACGTGCACATGTTCGGCGCACCCCCAGGCTCCCTGCTCGCCCTCTACACCGATGGCTTGGTGGAGGACCCGGCCGTGTCGATCGACGAGGGCATCGGCAGGCTGGCGGAGACCGTGTCCACGGTGCACCCCTGGGACGCCCTGCAGCAGGCCGCACGGCACGTCGTCTCCGCGCTGGCACCCGCCCACCAGCGCGACGACGTGAGCCTGCTGCTCGCGCGCATGATCGGCTACCGCAAGGGGGACACCGCGACCTGGCGGCTGCCCGCCCGCGACGACGCCCCCGCCCGTGCCCGTGCGCAGGTCTGCGCGCTGCTGCGGAAATGGCGCACCAGGGACGACACCCGGGACAACGTGCTGCTGCTGGTCAGCGAGCTGGTCACGAACGCTGTGCGCTTCGCCACCGGTCCCATCACGGTACGGCTGATCAGGGCCGGTCGCGGCCTGCTGTGCGAGGTGGGCGACACCGGCAACGGCAGGCCGCGTCTGCGCCGGGGCGGCCTCCTCGACGACGGCGGTCGTGGCCTGCACATCGTGCACAGGCTCACCACTCGGTGGGGGGTGCGGTGGACGGACACCGGCAAGGTGGTCTGGGCGGAAGTCGCGAGGTGACGCGGCTGCGGGGCGGAGGCGCGGCCGGCGTACGGGAGCGCCGCGAGGGTACGGGCGGCGTACGCGTCACCCGGCGCCACCGACGGTACGGAGGGGGCCGTCAGCAGTACCGGTGGCGTGACCGGTGACGCGGACGGCCCGTTTGCCGGTACGGGTGGCGCGGGCTCGACTACAGCCACTCCCCTTCCAGGGCGGTGGCGGTGAGGCCCGGTGCCGCCGAGTACAGGACGGCGCGATCGCCCGGCTTCTGCCCGGCGTCGTGGGCCCGCCGCATGATGTCGAACACGGCGGCGCCTCCACGGTTGCCGCTGGTGTAGCTGTCCCGGCTGTAGTCCAGCAGTCCCGACGGCCACGCGTCGGGCATCGTCTGCTCCATGTACTCCAGCACCCGGGTCCCGCCGGGGTGCGCCAGCAGCACGTCGGGGTGCCAGGCGTCGGGGTCGTCCTGGTAACGGACGCGCAGCCACTCCCACATCGCGGTGACCGTCTCCTGTACGGCGCGCGGCCCGCGCCGGTCCATCACGAAGTGGGTTCCGTCCGCCCGCGTCTCCAGGCGGTGCAGGTCCTGGGTGCCGGGCAGGGTGTGGTGCCAGGCGGCGTCCAGCCGCAGCACCGACTCGCGCCTCTGGCGGCCCGTGACCACAGCGGCGACCGCGGTGTCCGCGAACAGCAACCGGACGATCAGGGACTCGAGAGTGTCGTCCGCGGGCTGGTAGGTCGTGCTCAGCGCCTCCGCGATCACGACCAGGACCACCCGGTCGGGGTCCGCGGCCACGAGATCCGCCGCCAGTGCCAGGGAGCGGGTCCCGGCGATACAGGCCCACTGCGTGGCCGGCAGCAGCATCACGTCGTTGCGGAGCGGAAGCTTGTTGGCCAGGGCGATGTCGAGACCCGGCAGCGCCGGGGTGGTGGAGTGACTGGTGATCAGGCAGTCGACGTCCGCGGCGTCCAGCCCGGCGATCTGCAGGGCGCCGCGCGCCGCGCGCTCCCCGTAGGACTGCACGGCCTCCCAGGCCGGCGCGGTGCGCTCCTGGACGGTCTGCGGCGCGGGTATCGCCTCAAGTGCGGTGATCACGCGGTCCACGTCCTGCTGGGTGAACCCGTCGCGTGCCAACGCCTCTTGGGCCGATCCGATGCCGACAGCCCGCAGGCCACCGCCGTTGCCGGGCGCGACGGCGGCCTCCAGCGGCAGCATCCACCCGCGGGTCTCGATGCCCGTACTGGCCGCGATGCCGTCGATCCGCGGCGCCCACGCCGCGTGCGGGTGCCGGTCACGCACCTCCGCCACGATCTGGCTGGTCTTCACAGCGTGCTCGCCGTGTATCACGGCAGGAGGACAGAGGTAAGCGGCCATAATGCGGCACCTTTCCGGGGGAACAAGGAGAAATGTCATGAATGCTGTGTCGTGGGTCACTTTGGGAGTTCGCGACCAGGAAATTGCCGATCAACTCCACTTCGGGAGTCGGCAATCCGTTTCGAGCATGGCCACTAAATGGACATTTGCGCTGTGATGCAGACAACTCAGGCGGCCCTTGGAATGCGTGACACGGCACACACCGCCGAAACAGGGGACCTCAGAGCGGTCCGCAGGTCTTACCTGACTTACCGTCGCCCAAAAGCCTGCTGGTCACTGCCGCCTGAGCCGGGCGACACCCCTCGTGGCACGGGCCACTCGACCACGGAGGCTCTCCGCGACGGTTGCCACACTTCGCTGCCATACGTTCCTGAGGCACCAAAGGCTTCGTATGATCCGGGGCCCGGTATCAGCGGGCCTGTCGGCCGACGCGGCGCGGCACGCGCACCCGCCTCGGCCGCGCTCGCGCCGTGGCACCGTCGAACTCACCGGCCTCAACGCCCTGATCCGTGACCTGGACAGCACGCATCACCGCGTGCACCCTGCCGACGGCCGAGGCCCACACCAAAGCCTGCGGCGGTCTGTGCTCGATCATCGTCCGCAACACTGTGGCCATCTGCTGACGTCTCGTCAGGTCAGCTGCGTCAGCCTGCCGGGCCGCCGAGAAGAGACTCCCCCCTTTGAAGGGAATATCTGGAAGGCCGTCAGGCGCGGCTGTCGCTGCTCGTGAGATTCGGCAGGACGCGGGGACGAGTGCGGAAAGCACGGACGCGGACGAGTGCCGGAAAGCATGGACGCGGAGGGAGTGATACGGCCCTGCACCAAACGGATGTAGCAGTTGGTGCTGATGGTGGCGAACACGGCCACCTCTTCCCGACGCAGCCCGGCCACCCGCCGTCGTCCGTCGGCCCCGGACAGACCGACCGCGGCGGGGGTGAGTTCGGCCCGGCGAGCCTTGAGGAATTCGCCCAGCGCGTTGAGATGTCCGCTGGTGGTCATGCCGTCCAGTCTCAGATCACCGGCAAGTCGGCAGGGTGGGACAGTTTTGTCCCTGGCTACCGTCCACTCGAAGTGGAACTCTCCGTTGCATGGAGACCTGCGGGCAAGGGCAGAGCGGAAGACGCGATATTTCTTGCTTCGGTTTCCGTATTCCGCGATCCCATTGGGGAGTGAGGAAGGCGCGGGGACGGCCGGTGCACGGTGCCAAAGCGGCCCTCACACTCCCGGCCGTGGCGCCCGCCCGGACATCGCGCCTACGAGAGGCGGTGCGACCGTGAGTCGGATCCTGGTGACCGGTTCCGCCGACGGCCTTGGACGAGCCGCGGCGGATTCGCTGCTGTCCGCTGGACACGAGGTGGTGGTGCACGCCCGCAACCAGGAGCGCGGTGCCGGCCTCGACCCGCTGGTCGCCCGTGGGGCGCACCTCGTGGTCGGCGACTTCACGGACCGTGACGCCGTACGGCGCATCGCCACCGAGCTGAACGACGCGGAGCCGCTCGACGCGGTCATCCACAACGCCGGGGTGTGGAGCGGGCCGGCGGTCATGCCGGTCAACATCATCGCCCCGTACCTGCTCACGGCCCTGCTGCGCGGACCGCGGCGCCTGGTGTACCTGAGCAGCAGCTCGCACTTCGGGGGGCGGCCCTCGCTCACCGGGATCGACTGGCAGGGGCGGAGTGCGGGCTCGTACGCCGACAGCAAGCTGTTCGTCACGACGCTTGCCGCCGCGGTGGCCCGCCTGCGCCCCGGGGTACTGAGCAACGCCGTGGACCCGGGCTGGGTACCGACCAGGATGGGCGGACCGAACGCACCGGACGACCTCGAACTCGGACATCAGACGCAGGAGTGGCTCGCCTCCAGCGACGACCCCGAGGCCCTGACCACCGGCGGATACTGGTACCACCGCCGGCGACTGCAGCCGCACCGCGCAGTCCACGACGAGCCGTTCCAGGACCTTCTCCTGCAGACATTGGCACAGGAGACGGGCACCGCGCTCTGAGCAAGCAGCGAAGCCTCCCCCGCCATCGGCAGGGGAGGCTCCTTGCGCTCCTCGAACGGGAGGCGTTCTCCGGCGCCCTCGACGACGACGGCGGCGTCCGGTGACAGACTCAGGGACCTCACGAGTGGGCCCTGGCCAATAAGCGGGCACCGCCAGAGCCATCCCGGAGTTCTGATCCACCCCGATTTCGATGCCGACGGCTTTGTTTTCGCCTCGTACCCCTTGTTTTCGCCTCGTGCCCCTTCATCTTAGGACGCAATGCGACATTCATCACAGATAGGAATTCTTAAGCAAGGCGGTACGAGTCCTTTATTGTGGTCGGACATCAGGCGCAAAACGGATGTACTGGCCACCATCGATAGCCGGGAGATTCGCGGCCGGGCGATGGAGCCCGCCGCCTGACCGGCCCCGGAGCGCTCGGAGCGACCGGTAGCCCCTGGGCACTGATGCACAGGGACGCAGATCTCCAGCGGACCCTGACCATGGACGCCGCCGCGCCGTCGGCCCGGCGGCGCGCCTGCGTTCAGCCCTGCGCGCGTCGGCGTGACCAGTACCAGCAGCGATTCGTGCACCGAGTGGTGCCGACGGAGGTAGATCTGTGGCATCGGCCAGAATAAAAGGGGCGACGGCAGCCGCCCTGACGGCGGCGATCGCGGGAGCCGCGCTCACGGCGTGCGGGCCGCACGCAGGCGGGCACACACCTCAGAGCTCTCCCAGCAGCGTGACTCCCTCGACGAAGCCCTCCTCCCCCAGGCCGCACTCGTCGTCCCGGGCGCCGTCGCCCTCGTCCGCTCCCCCGTCCGCGTCGGCATCCGGCCGCGCGGCAGGAGAAACGCACTCCGGCCGCACCGGAGGCTCCACCGCGCATCCGTCCGGGCCCGCTTCGCAGTCCGGCACGGCGAATGCCTTCGGGCGACTGCCGAGCGCCCCGACGGGCTCCGCCATGGTGGTCAGCCACGGGGTGGAGGGCAGCGGCAAGTCCGTAGCGCTCACCTTCGACGACGGCCCGGACCCGCGGTGGACCCCGCAGGTGCTGGCGCTCCTCGCCCAGCACCACGCGAAGGCCACCTTCTGCCAGGTCGGGCCGCTCGCCCAGAAGTACCCGTACCTGACCAAGGCGATCGTCGCGCGCGGGGACCGGCTGTGCGACCACTCCGTCCATCATGACGAGCAGCAGAGCCGCAAGCCGGCCGAGTACAACATCCACGAGATCGTCGACGCCGAGCGCGAGATAACCAACGCCGCGGGAAACGGCGCGAAGCCTGTGTACTACCGGGCACCCGGCGGCGACTGGAGCCCGACGATCCGGGCCATAGCCGGCGCCAACCACCTGCAGCCCCTTGGCTGGAGCGACGACGCCAACGACTGGCGGCGCCCGGGTGTGGACGGCATCCTGCGCAACATCAACCAGGACTTGCGCCCCGGCGCGATCATCCTGATGCACGACGGCGGCGGTGACCGTTCGCAGACGGTGCAGGCGCTCGCCCGTCTCCTCAACCAGCTGGACGCTCAGGGCTACAGCTACGGCTTCCCGGCCTGAGGTTGTCGTTGAGCCTTTGCTCAGGCCCTCCTCGTTGCCGACGCCACCCGTGACGGGCAGTATGGCGGCCGCTATGGCGGCCGCTCGGTGGGCCCAGCCGGTGCGGTCAGTCCAGGTCGGTGGTGCCGGCAGCGGCGGGGGCGGTTGCGTGCCCAGCGCTTGAAGTCGCCGACTCGGTAGAGGAGTTCGGCGCCGCGCTCGCCGACCGAGCCGGGCAAGTGTCGGGCCGTTGGTGCCGGCCGTGCACAGCAGCGCCGTCCCGGACAGGCCCAGAGCGGCGCCGGTCATCCAGCGGTGCGTGAGGCGGCGCCCGTCGACGACGCGCTCGATCAGGGCCGAGGCGAGCGGGGCCGAGCCGATCGACTTCTTCATGACGAAGGTGGCGGTCAGGCGCTGGACGCCGGGCAGGCGGGCGAGCTGCTGGTCGCAGAGCTGCTGGTAGGCGGCGAGGTCGAACCCTGATCACCACGATCGTCGTCGTAGGCGTCGTCCCCCCGGCGCCGCTCGGCCTGTCTGCCGGACCGCCCTCACCGTGGGCGGTGTCGCCTACCTGGTGTACGTCGACGCCCGCGTCCCTCGGGCCCCGATCGAGCCCGTGGCCGCCGAAATCAGCAGTACGGTTGCCGCCTGCCCGCGGCACTTCCTCGTGCGAGGGATCGGGGTCAGTGCCCTGTACCCCAAAGGCCCTGCTGATCTTCCTGTCGCCCCACCCGTAGTTCACCAAGCCCTGCGCAAGCCGACCCAGCCCTTGCAACTGGCCGCGCTGGGCGGCGTCTACGTCGTGACCCGCCCCCTGGCCCATGTCCCCCTCGGCTACGCCGCCGACCGGGCGCTGAGCGCGCGACCGGGGGCGGCCCGGGCCACGGCGAAGGTCGCGGGAGCCGCGATGATCCTCGTCGCCGGCCTCGCCCTCCTTGCCGAACGCGTCCTCCAGGGCTTCTGATACCCGAGGTTGGCGGGCTCGTTTCAGCGCCCTGATGCCGGTAGCAGTCGCAGGCCGTTCGAGAGAGAGGTAGTACCAGGTGAGTTCCCCCCGCACGGTCGTGAGCGAGGAGGCAGCTGCGGTCCGTCGCTTTTGGCGCGGGCTCGGTCTGCCCGGGCTGATCGACGTCCACACCCACTTCATGCCCGAGCGTGTCCTGCACAAGGTCTGGGACTACTTCGACACCAACGGGCCGCTGATCGGCGGCCTGGAGTGGCCGATCACCTACCGGAAGGAGGAGTCGGAGCGCACGTTGCTGCTGCGGGAGTTCGGCGTGCGGGCCTTCACCTCGATGCTCTACCCCCACAAGCCGGGGATGGCCCGGTGGCTGAACGGCTGGGCGGCCGACTTCGCCCGGCGCACCCCCGACTGCCTGCATACCGCCACCCTCTACCCCGAGCCCGACGTCGAGACCTACGTCCGCGAGGCCCTCGAAGCCGGCGCCAGGGTGTTCAAGGCGCACGTGCAGGTGGGGGCGTACGATCCGGCCGACGAGCGACTCCAGCAGGCGTGGGGACTGCTGGCCGAGGCCCGCGTCCCCGTGGTGATGCACTGCGGCTCAGGACCGGCGCCCGGAAAGCACACCGGCCCCGAACCCGTCGCGCGAGTGCTCGCCCGCCACCCGAAGCTGCGGCTGATCATCGCGCACATGGGCATGCCCGAGTACCAGGAGTTCCTCGATCTCGCCGAGCGATACGACGAGGTCCGGCTGGACACGACGATGACGTTCACCGACTTCACCGAGGAACTCGAGCCCTTCCCCCGCCAGGCCCTGCCCCGGCTCGCCGACCTCGGCAACCGAATCCTGCTCGGCTCCGACTTCCCCAACATCCCCTACCGCTACCTGCACCAGCTCCAGGCACTGGAACGGCTGGAAATCGGCCAGGAGTGGCTGCGGGCCGTGTGCCACGACAACGCAGCAGACCTGTTCGGACTCTGACGGGCCCGGGCGCTCTGGGTATGGCTGCCAAGGATGAGCCGCTGGACGGCTCACGGGACTTGGCCGCCCGGATCCCAGCCCTCGGCCGCACCGGACCGCTTCGAACGGGGTCAACTGGTCCACGCCCGAAGGCTGACGCCGCGTGATCCGGGGCGGTTGGAGACCGTCTCGCCCATTTTGCGGACGGCCAGGGATGTGGGTCGCCGCCGTCCCTCATGCCGAGTCAGACGCCTGGCCATCTCTCGTCGGGGCACCGACAACGGACTGCAGGGCACGGACCAAGCACGTGGCGTCTGTTCTGGACAGCGGGGCGAGGAACCGGCGTTCCATCTCCTGGCGGGCGATTTCGGCGTCGCGAAGGCGCTCCCGTCCGGCCGGCGTCAGCTGCACGATGTTCTTGCGCCGGTCCTGCGGACTGCGGCGGCGCTCGACGAGCTCCTTGCCCTCCAAAGCGTCGATGAGGGCCACCATCGTCGTGCGGTCGATGCCCAGCTTGCTCGACGCCTCCAGTTGAGACAGCTCGTCATGCGCGTCGAGGACGGCGAGAACCGCCAGTTCACGGCCGTCGATCCCGTGCGGTGCCAAGGCCCGCGCGGACTCTTCGGTCAACCGCAGGTACGCGTGCTTCAGCAGATAACCGAGGCGGGAGGAGAGGACCTCGGGCGGTGCGTCGCGAGTCATGGCCGCAGGGTATCCGGGGACTGATGGTCAGCGATACTGACGATCCGCTACGGTGATGATGGCGTCACCGTCAATGGCGGCGCGTCGACTCGAAGGGCGCGTGACAACCATGTCCGACCAGCAGCTCCCCTCCCTGACGTTCGGAATCAAGACCACCCCGATGCGGGTTCCCTACGAGGACATCCTCCGCGTGTGGCAGGAGGCCGACGACCTGCCCGACATCGCGGACGCCTGGCTGTGGGACCACCTCATGCCGGTCGCCGGCCCCAAGGACGGGCACGTCCTCGAAGGATGGACGCTGCTGAGCGCCCTGGCCGCCAGAACCCGGCGGCTGCGCCTGGGCCTGCTCGTGACGAGCAACCGGCTCCGGCCACCCGCCCTCCTCGGCAAAATCGCCACAACAGTCGACGTGATCTCCGGCGGCCGCCTGATCATGGGCCTCGGCGTGGGCGGCACCGTGCAGCCACCCGACGCGGGCGGCATCGCCGGCGAGAATCCGGCCGTCGCGGAGTACGGGGCCTACGGCCTCACGCTCGTCCCGCCCGCCGAAGGCATCGCCCGCTTGGAGGAAACCATCACCATCCTCCGCAGCATGTGGACTCGGGACGTGTTCGACTTCCACGGGCGCTACTACACCCTGACCGGCAACCGCAACGAGCCGAAGCCTGTTCAGCAGTCAGGACCGCCGCTGCTGATCGGCGGCTGGGGAAACAGGACGCTCCGCGTGGTCGCCGAGCAGGCCGACATCTGGAACATCCCCGGACCGCCGCACAACACGCTGGACTACATCACCGAGCGCAGTGCCGTTCTGGACGACCACTGCGCCGCCATCGGCCGTGATCCGCGGACGATCACCCGCTCCGTGCAGTACATCGTCTCCTACGACGACCCGGCCACCGACCGCAAGGCCATCACGGAGCTCATCGCCGCAGGCGTGACCCACATCGTGCTGAGCCTGCGGAGCCCCTATCCCTCACAGGCCGCGCGGTGGCTCGTCGACGAGATCATCACGCCAGTGCGCAGCGCAGCCGGAGAACTCCGATGACCGGGCTGTCTGCCACCCGGTAGGACTCTCCTGTGCACGGCCGCAGCAGCCGTGATCACTACCACGCACCCTGGTCCCGGTCGTCGCGCGGCTGTTTCGCCTGACCGGCGTGGGCGAGCTGTTCGGCCTTCGCTTGCCTGCCCGTGCCGTCCTGGCCCTACAAGGCGCGGTATCCGGGGGCGCCGGGGCCGTCCATCAGGGCGATGCGCGCGGCGATGCGCTTGCCCACCGGCTCACGCGCCACCTCGAAAGCCTCCGCGACGGCCATCACGATCTCCAGGCCGTGCTGGCCCACCCGGCCGGGATCCGCCGCCCGGGCCACCGGCAGCACCGGATCCGAATCCCACACCGTCACCTCGACCAGTTCATCGACGATCCGCAGGTCCATCAGCACCGGGCCCGGCGCGTACTTGCGGGCGTTGGTGACCAGCTCACTCACCACCAGCTGCGTCACCTCGATCGCACGGGCCGACACCGACAGCCCGTGCTTCGCCTGCACGTCGGCCAGGAACTGGACAGCCAGGTGGCGGGCCTCGGCGATACAGGTACCGTCCTCGTCCAAGGCCACCGTGGTCTGCATCGGCTCAGCCTCCGGCGTGACGCCCCCCTCCCCCACAGGCACTGATTCCATACAGTCCGTCCTCACCCTTCACGCCCCGCCGCGTACCCACCGCCGGCAGCATCACGCCCTGGCTGCCCCGCCTGGCTCAACCCCTCACAGGGCCGGCCCGTACGATGCAGGTCGGCCCGCCGGGAGAACCGGCCTGTAAGTATCCGACAGCGTGGAGGGAAGCGTGGCGGACACCGGAAAAGCGCACCAGCCCGACCATCTGTCGGTCGTGGCCACCTCCACCGACGGCATCCACGTGCTCACGGTGGCAGGCGAAATCGACCACGACACAGCCCTGCCCCTCCAGCAGGCCCTCGATCTCTCCCGTCTGGGTTCTCCTCCCCGAGTGGTCATCGACATGCGGCAGGTCACCTTCATGGACTCCGCCGGCATCAACCTGCTCGTCGCCGCGCACCAGGCCACCACACAGGCCGGCGGCTGGCTGCGCCTCGCGAGCGCTCAGGACTCCGTCATGCGCACCCTGCAGATCGTCGAACTCGACACGATCATCAACTGCTACCCCACCCTCCGCGACGCCCTCCACCGCTGACCGGCTCGGCCAGGCCCGGTGCAGGCGTCACGCCTGAGCACGAGGAGCGGGAGCTTCTTCACGTCTGCGTGCCGGAGGGGCTGATGGACCTGCGCAGGAGGAAGCGGGCAGGACCGGACGGGGCATCGAAGGGCCGTCGTGGCCGCGGCGCCGTCAAGCCATCAATGCAGACGGTGAGGGTAGGGGGTAGTGACCCCAACCGTTCGCAACGAAAGTGGTGCCCTGCCATGGCCGAGACACAGGACGTCGTCGAGCTCATCCTTCAGGACCACCGGCGCATGGAGGACCTGTTCCGCCTGATGCGCAGCGTCGAGGCCGACCGGGCCGCCGCACTCCAGGAGTTCGCGGACCTGCTGATCGCCCACGCGCTGGCCGAGGAGGCCAAGGTCTATCCCGCCCTGAAGAGGTACAAGAACATCGACGACGAAGAGGTCGAACACGGCGAGCACGAGCATGACGAGGGCAACAAGGCCCTGCTGGACCTCCTGGAGGTGGAGGAGGTCGGCTCCGAGGAGTGGGACTCCAAGCTGGAGGAACTGGTGGAGGCCGTCACCCACCACGCCGACGAGGAGGAGCGCACCATCCTCAACGGCGCGCGCGAGAACGTGGCGATGGAGCGGCGTGAGGAACTGGGAGCGGCGTTCCGGGAGGAGCGCGAGCGTCAGCTGAAGACCGGCTGCGGATCGGTCGACAACGTGCGCCGCATCGTCAACTCCTGACCGTGCCCCATTGCGGGGCGTCCCGCGCCGGGGGCAGGGCCCCGGGTCCGGCTGCACGGCCCGGACCGGCCCGGCGCGGGCCGCCTCCAGCGCGGCCAGGTGTACCCAGGCTGAGCCCGCCGCGGTGACCAGCGGAAGATGACGGCCGAGGCTGTCCGGGCGAGGGCCGTGCCCACGGGGCCTCCAGGACCGTCGCACGGCTGGCGACCAGCACCAGCACCAGCACCGACCGGCACCAGCACCAGCACCAGCACCGCCTGAGACTCCTGATACGCCACCGCCCGGACGATCTCCTCCGCAAGAATCCCGCGCCGGCCACTGCTTCCTGTGCCGGTCCGCCTGCGGCACAAGGGGGATGTCGAAGCCGGTGGTCCTACCCGTCGTTGCCGCGGCGCGCCGTGGCGAAGCGGCGCTGGTAGGCCGCAGGGCTGATCGACAGCTCTCTGGCGAAGACCCTCCGCAGGCTTTCGTAGCTGGGGAAGCCAGCGAGGGCGGCCGCCTGCGTAGCGGTGTGCCCCTGGTCGAGCAGGGCTTTCGCCATGTCGAAACGTATCGATTCCACGTAGCGGGCCGGGGTGGTGGACAGCTCGTCGCGAAAGAGCCGGGTGAGATGGCGAGGGCTCAGGTTGAGGTGCTTCGCGAGCTCACCGAGTGAGTGGTTCCCCGGGGGATCCGCCGTCACCAGGTCGGTGATCTTGCGGAGCGCCGGTGTGCGGGGTGGTGGTCCTTGCAGCGGGGCGGAGAACTGTGACTGGCCGCCCGAGCGCTGCAGGTAGACCACCAGGGCGCGGGCCACGTCGCGAGTGAGGTCGGGGCCGTGGTCCTCCTCCACGAGCGCCAGTGCCAGGTCGATGCCGGCGGTGACGCCTGCCGAGGTGTATGTGGTGCCGTCTCTCACATAGATCGCGTCGGGTTCGACGCGGGTGGCCGGGCAGCGCGCGGCGAGCTGGTGAGTGACCTTCCAGTGCGTGGTCGCACGCTTGCCTTCCAGGAGACCAGCGGCGCCGAGGACGAAGGCTCCCGTGCAGATCGAAGCGGTCCTTGCCGCTCGGGCGGACAGGGTCCGAGCGGCCCGGGCCAGATCATGGGCGACCGGGGTACTCGGGTAGAGGTCCGCGCCGGCCACAAGGAACGTGTGGGGGTCCCGTTCGGACTCGGCGTCGTCGTCGACCGCGATCCGGATCCCGTTCGATGAGACGACGTCGGCACCGTTCGGTGACACCAGCACGACCCGATAGTGGGCGCCAAGCCGATTCGCCTCGGCGAACACCTCGGCGGGGCCGGCGACATCCAGCAGTTTGACCCCGTCGTACACCAGGATCGCGACCCGATGTGTGTGGGAGCTCATCGTCACCTTCCTTGCGTGTCCGGATTCGGGTGGTTCACGGCCGGACCGAGGCGGCGTGGAAGGCCGGTGGTCGGCATCGTTGAAGAAAGCATCCGTCCAGTGCAGCACAAAAAAGATACCCGAAGGGGCGCAGAGCTCATGACCGAAATCGTCGCGGGCGTAGAGGTTCCCGAGACCCCGGCGGCCGCCCAAGCCACCCGGCTCATACGGGAGAAAACCAGCCCCCTTATTTTCCACCACTCCCGGCGCGTCTTCTTCTTCGGCGCGATTCAGGCTCGCGAGCTCGGTCTGGAACCCGATCCCGAGCTGCTCTACCTCTCGGCCCTTTTCCACGATTCCGGCCTCTTGACGCCGTTTTCCGACACGGAGCAGCGTTTCGAGCTCGACGGCGCCGACCACGCGCGCAAGTTTCTGCTCGACCATGGTTTCTCGACCGCGGCCACCGACACGGTGTGGATGGCGATTGCGCTGCACACGACGCCCGGAATTCCGGGCCGACTGGGACCGGAGATCGCCGCCACGAACTTCGGAGTACTGACCGATGTGGTCGGCCTGGGGCTGGACAGGATGGATCCCGGCGAGGTGGAGGAAATCACCGCCCTCCATCCACGGGGTGATTTCAAGAACGAGTTTCTGCAGGCTTTCGTCGAAGGGCTCAAAAACCGTCCCGACACCACGTACGGAACCGTGAACCAGGACGTGCTGGAGCATTTCATTCCGGGTTTCCGGCGCGAGACCATGGTCGAGCGCATCATTGGTTCGCCTTGGTCCAAGTGACCGGCACGCACGCCGCACCGGGTCATGCGATGACTCACGGCCATCGCCGTACCCGCGGCCGTCGTCTCGGACCCGGGCTGCCTGTGCCGTGCCGACATGCGCACCGTCGTGATGACGGCCTCAGTCGTGATCATGCCGGTGGCCTTCGCCATGTACGTCGCGGGCCTGCTCGAATCCCTGCCGGCGACCGGATCGCCGAGTGACCGGCCGGGTCGCCGACCGGTGCTGGTCGAGGCTCCCAGGTACACGAATGCGCAACCTGTCCGGCCCTCCGCACGGCCACCGTGTGTTCACAGCCTCGCGGTGAATTCCAGCGGCATGATGTGCACGGCGGGGCGCGAGCGCAGGAATTCGCCGGATCGGGTGAGGAAGTCGTCGACGTCTTCGGTGAGATGCCGGTCGTCCGCGCCTGCTTCTTACTCCCTGAGGAACTCGGCTGCGTCGATCGCCGCACGTACCGTCGCACCGCCCTCTCACTCCACGCCGTAGTCGCCGGTCGGCCTGCGCCAGGTGCACACCATGCCATCAGCGACTACCGCGCCCTTCCTGCGGCGCCGTGAAGTTGCGGCGCAGCGCAGTGGCCGGGCGACGCGGCGTGGTCCGGTCAGCCGCGTGCGAATTCGAGGAGGTCGGCGTTGAACCGATCCGCGAACTCGGGAACCATCGACAAGCCGTGCGGAGCACCCTGGTAGACCTTGAAGGCCACGTCCTTCACGAGCTTTGACGACTTATTCGCGGATGCCACGATGGGAACGATCTGGTCATCGTCGCCGTGAATGATCAGCGTGGGGATGTCGAACTTCTTGAGGTCCTCGGTGAGGTCGGTCTCGGAGAACGCCTTGATGCAGTCGTGGGCGCCCTTGATGCCCACCGTCATGCTCCAGAGCCAGAACTCGTCGCGAGTCCCCTGAGAAACGGTCGCTCCCTCGCGGTTGGCGCCGTAGAAGGGAGCACTGAGGTCCTTGTAGAACTGGGAACGGTCCGTCAGCACGCCTTTTCGGATCTCGTCGAAGACGTCGATCGGCAGCCCCTCCGGGTTCGCTTCCGTCTTGAGCATCAACGGGGGGATCGCGCCGAGCAGAACCGCCTTGGTGACACGACTCGAGCCGTGTCGGCCGATATAGCGCGTGACCTCTCCCCCACCGGTCGAGTGGCCGACCAGGATGACGTCGCGAAGGTCGAGGGCCTCGATGACCGCGGCCAGATCCTCTGCGTACGTGTCGAGGTCGTTCCCCTGCCAGGGCTGGCCCGAGCGTCCACCCCCACGCCGGTCGTGGGCCACGACCCGGAAGCCATGGTCCGCCATCAGCTTCAGCTGCGGATCCCACGCGTCCGCGATCAGTGGCCAGCCGTGGGAGAAAACGACCGGCGGGCCCGATCCCCAGTCCTTGAAGTAGATCTGTGTGCCGTCCTTGGCAGTGGCAAAGGCCATGATTGCCTCTCTAGCATTTGTCCGGAACTCCGCCCTGCATGCCTGCATGGGAATTCTGTGCCCGAGCCGCACTTGGAATGTCACGCCACGACCAGCAGTGGACGCCCATCGGAAGCGACGGATAGGCAGGCAGCGGAAGGCGGCCGATGAGCACGTCGTCTTGTCACGCTACTCGGAAAGCCCCTCTTGAGCGCGTCGGGCAGGCCACAGCGCCCCCATACATCTCATCCGAAGGCCGCCGCTGTCACCAGGCGGCGGGGGCCTCTCGCCTCACGAGGTCGCAAGGGGTCGCTGGACCGGGTGCGGTCCGCGCGGCCAACGGCCGGCTGGGCAAGGATCCGGCAGGTCTCTGCGAAGCGGACGTCGGCGCCGCCCACGACCGAGTGCGCCGACGCAGTCACGCGCGTCGGCCTCAGCAGTCCCGGCGAGTGCTGGGTGCTCCCGCAGCGTCCCCTTCGGGCGGGGCGATCGCGTCGAGCCTTGGATCAGCGCGGCCCCCTGCCGTGGAGCGGTCGGCACATGCGCGGGATAGTTGCAGTATGTCCACTGATGGTCCTACGAGACCTTCCGCTGAAGAGCGGGCTGTGGAACCGGGTGACGTCCTGGCAGTGCTCAGTGCCGACATGACGGTCTCCGTGTGGACCGGGACCGCCGAACGCCTATGGGGCTATTCGGCTGACCAAGTGCTACACAGTCCCGCCAAGGAGCTGCTGGTTTCGGGCGCCCCGGAAGTTCCCCGTGTCTTTGCGGGCAGCCCCTGGTCGGGGCGGGTGCGGATCCGCCGCCGCGACGGCCAGGAGGCAACCGCGGATCTGCGGGTTACTCCCCTGGACGCTGTCGGCGGCGCGGGTTGGCTCGTATGGGGGCCGAACACCTTTGGCCGGCCAGGCCTGGATCCGGCTGCGGTGGATGCCCTTTTTCACCACTCGCCGATCAGTCTGGCCATCTGGGACCGGGAATTGCGCTGTGTCTGGTTCAACGACAGCGTTCACAACCGGGACATCTACAGTTCCGAGCCGGAGCTGGGCGGCTATGTCACCGACGTCGTCCGTGCTCGTCACCCAGAGTTTCTGGAATGCGCCATGGCGTACGTCTTGTCGAACGGCGTGCCGCTCCTCGGGCACGAACTGTGGCCGGCCGAGGCTCGGGCTCACGACCGTTACTACAGTGTTGCCTTGATCCGTCTCGATGGGCCGGACGGTCGACCACTGGGCGTCTGTTCTGTGGCTGTGCAGGCCGGCATCGGGCAGGAACGCGGACGACTGCGCTTGCTCAATGAAGCGAAAAGCCGCATCGGCACAGATGTGGACCCGTTGGTCACCAGCCAGAGGCTGGCGGAGACAGCGGTACCGAACCTCGCCGACTACGTCACCATCGACCTCGTCGAGGCCGTGCCGCTGGACAAGGAGCCGTTGAGACGCCTGAAGTCCACCGATACGAGCATCCCCGGCTTCTACCGCGCCGGCGCCGCTTCCATTCACGACGATCTTCGCGAGTCTCTCTGGGCGCGCGGAACGCCGGTCTACGTCCCGCGTGCATCGCCTTTCACCACCGTACTCAAGAAACACAGGTCCTACTTCGAGCCTGTTCTCGACACCTCCCCCGGCACTTGGCTCGACAACGACCCGGATCGGGCCCAGGTGATTCACCGGACCGGAATGCATTCCCTCATGATCGTCCCCCTGCAGGCCCGCGGTGCGATACTCGGCATCGCCGTCTTCGTACGCAGCCAGAACCCGGTCCCGTTCAGCAGGGCGGACCTTACTCTTGCCGAGGAACTCGCGGCCCGGGCCGCACTGATCATCGACAACGCCCTGCGATACACGCGAGAGCGAACGGCCGCGCTTGCGATACAACGCGAGCTGATGCCGCACCACTTGTCAGGCGGCAGCACAGTCGAGGTGGCCACCCGCTACCTGCCCGCCGACACGCACGGCGGCGTCGGCGGCGACTGGTTCGACGTCATCCAACTGTCCGATGCCCGCGTCGCCCTGGTCGTTGGAGACGTTGTCGGTCACGGCATCAACGCAGCTGTGACCATGGGACGCCTGCGCGCCACGACCCGTGCGCTCAGCAAGTTGGAAGTGCCGCCGGCCGAATTGCTGCGCCTCATGGATGAACTCTCCGTCGACATCGCCCGTGACCGTTTCGACGAAGGCGCCTCCACACCATCGGCTGTGGGAGCCACCTGCCTCTACGGTGTGTACGACCCGAAATCTCAGCGGTGCACCATGTCCAGTGCCGGCCATCCCCCGCCCGCGATCATCTCCCCGGACGGATCGGTCGACTTCGCCGAAGTACCTCCCGGTGCACCCATCGGGGTGGGGCTGGGCTCCTTCGAATCGACCGAAGTGGAACTACCGGACAGTAGCGTGATAGGGCTGTACAGCGACGGTCTGATCGAGATGGACCACGACGTCGACCGTGGACTGCAGCGGTTGCGCGCCGCTCTCGCCGGCCCCGTTTCCAGTCTGGACGACCTGTGCGCATCGGTCGTCGACACCCTGGCCCCTGACGGACCGGTGGACGACGACATCGCGCTCCTTCTGGCCCGCACCCACCCCTGCCGCTGACTGGCGCGTGTCGTGAAAGTGCTTGCTGTGGGTGCCAGGGCGAGCGGGGCGACGACCATTGATCAACCCGACTGGGCTTCGTACCCTCTCCCGATGGGACATGACGACCTTCCGACTCTCGAACTCGCCTTTCCTGGTCCGGAACGTGATCGTGGCGTCGCGGCGATCTTGAGCGGTCAGAAGACCGCGCTCACGGGCCTCCTGGAGATTTACGAGCACGCCGGAGAGGCGGTGCCGCAGACCGGCCAGCGGTTCTCGGTGCTCGATTCCGAGGGTTGTCCGGCCGTCACGATCGAGCTCGTCGACGTCCGGGTCGTTCCCATGAAGGAGATCGACGATGACTTCGCCCGAGCCGAGGGGCGCGGCTACTCCGACGCGGCACAGTGGCGGGCAGCCCACGAGGAGTTCTTCCGGGGCGACGGCGTGAGCGAGTTCTTGGGTCGTACCCCCGTCATCGACGATGACACTCTTGTCGTTGCTGAACGCTTTCGGGTGGTCGAGCCCGACGACCCGCGTAATCGGTGAGATCGCATCCGACTCGGTGCGTCGGCCGGGATACGCCCAGCCGCCGGTCTGCCTGGTTCGCGGCTCCCCGGTGGGGGAACTCTCGCTGCGGCCGTACCAACCGAAGCAGAGAGGCCCGGGCGCGTATGCCGATGCAGCGCCATGACCGCGGTGAGAGCAGGGACCTCGAGATCAACCCGGTCTTCAGCCGTGAGCCCGTCCGGGTGCCCCGGCATGCGATGCCGGACGGGGAGATGGAACCGGACACCGCCTACCAGGTGGGGCACGACGAGCTGATCCTCGACGGCAATGCCCGGCAGAACCTGGCGACGTTCTCTGCGCCGCATCCTGCCCCGCCTTGACAAGCAGGGTGAGCCGCACCGCGACGCCGACGACGCGGGTGCGTTCGCCCCTGGCGCGGAGACCAAGAACCCCCGGCGCCCGGGCCGTCACTGACCAGGGTCCACGACTTCCCGAACCTGTACGCCGACCACCCGACACCGGCGGCGGGCCGCCCGTCCGCCGTTTCGAGGAGGAAGCCATGTGCCGCCTGTTCGGTCTCAGCAGCGCTCCGCGGCGCGCCCACGCCACCTTCTGGTTGCTGGACGCCCCCGACAGTCTCAGCCGACAGAGCCACCGCGAACCGGACGGTACCGGCCTGGGGTACTTCGCCGCCGACGGCACCCCGCGCGTCGACAAGGCACCCATCGCGGCGTACCAGGACCGGGCCTTCGCCCAGGAGGCCCGGCAGGAGGAGTCGGCGACCTTCCTGGCCCATGTGCGCTTCGCCTCCACCGGCAGCCTGGACACCCGCAACACCCACCCCTTCGAGCAGGACGGGCGGCTCTTCGCACACAACGGGGTCATCGAGGGGCTCGACAAGCTCGATGACCACCTCGGCGAGGACCGGTCGCTGGTCCAGGGCGACACCGATTCCGAGCGGTTCTTCGCCCTGATCACCCGGGAGACCCACAAGCACGACGGTGACGCCTCTGCGGGTATCGAGCAGGCGGCCCGTTGGATCGCCGGGAATCTCCCCGTCTACGCCCTGAACCTGATCCTCATCACCTCCGACGAGCTATGGGCGCTGCGCTATCCGGACACCCATGATCTGTACGTCCTCGAGCGTCAGGCGGGCGGCCAGTACGGCAGCCGGCATCTCGATCACAGTGGCAGCCACGGCCGCATGCGCATCCACTCCGAGCGCCTGGCCGACCACCCCGCCGTCGTCGTCGCCAGCGAACGCATGGACGACAACCCCCACTGGCGCGAGATGCAGCCCGGCGAACTTCTTCACGTCGGCCCCGACCTGCGCACCACCCACCGGATGATCCTGCCCGACGCCCCGGCACACCAGCTCAGCCTCAACGACCTGCGCCCCGACGCCGCCGCGTCCCAGAACGCCACCTGACGCGGGGATGTGACCCGCCTCCTCAGCCCACCGGCGAGAAGTGTCCTGATCACCGTCCGTCGACAGCGAGCAGGCCGCGTTCCTCGACGGCTCGCAGGGAGAGCGTCTTGTATCCGGTCCCCGCTGCTGCGGCCCGGCGCTGACAGGAGGTGGGCGCAAACCCCGCGGGTCGCAGGGTCGTACGGCCACACGGCACCCCCGCGTCCCGCCCGTCCGGCTGGTGGGGCGGAGCACGGGCCCGTCCGCTGGTGGGCGCTGGGATCAGGGCAGGGTCAGGATGCGGGGGCCCTGGTCGGTGATGGCGACGGTGTGTTCGATGTGGGCGGCCCTGCTGCCGTCGGTGGTGCGCAGGGTCCAGCCGTCGGTGTCGGTGCGGTAGGTGTCCTGTCCGCCGGCCATGAGCATGGGTTCGATGGCGAGGACCAGGCCGTGGCGGAGGGGGAAACCGCGGCCGGGGCGGCCACGGTTGGGCACGTGAGGGTCCTCGTGCATGCGGCGGCCGATGCCGTGGCCGCCGAAGTCTGCGGGCATCCCGCAGCCCGCCTTGCGGGCGACGGTGCCGATGGCGTGGGAGATGTCGCCGATGCGGCTGCCCACCTGGGCGGCGGCGATGCCGGCGTCGAGGGCCTGCCGGGTGGCGTCGATCAGGTCCACGTCGGAGGGGCGCGGGGTTCCGACGGTGAAGGTGATGGCGGCGTCGCCCGTCCAGCCGTCGAGCTGGGCGCCGCAGTCGATGCTCACCAGATCGCCGTCCCTCAGGCGGTAGTTGGTGGGGATGCCGTGGACCACGGCGTCGTTGACCGAGGTGCAGATCACCGCGGGGAAGGGGGTCGGGGCGAAGGACGGCCGGTACCCGAGGAAGGGCGAGCTGGCTCCGGCCTTGGCGAGGACGGCGCGGGCCGCCTCGTCGAGTTCCCGCAGGGACACCCCTACCCGGGCTGCTTCCCGGGCGGCGGCCAGCGCCTGGGCCACCACGCGTCCGGCTTCCCGCATCGCGACCAACGCGGCATCGGTCTTGATCTCCACCATGTGCTCTGATTCCCAACCCGAGTAGACCCAATACTTATACCGGTATTAGTATCACGGTCATGGTGAGGACTCCACTGACTCCGTGGGAACGGGAACGCGGCGAGCGGTTCGGCGCGCTGCTGCGTCAGGCACGCGGCGACCGGAGCATGACGGAGGTGGCCGCGGCGGCAGGGGTCTCCGCAGAGACGCTGCGCAAGATCGAGACAGGCAGGGCTCCCACACCAGCCTTCTTCACGGTCGCGGCTCTGGCCGCCGCGCTCCAGGTGTCCCTGGACGAGCTGGCGGCCGCCTGCGCACACGATCCGGACTGGCAGGAGCCGGCGCTCTCGGCCTGAGAGCAAAGGTCAGCGCCGGGCTAGGTACGTCGGTGACGGTGACCTGCTCGGCTCGGTCGTTGTGCGGGCCGTCGCGACTCGTGGTCGGTCTGGTCCGGGGGCTCATCGAGCCGCCGTCGTGGGTGTCCTCGGCCGCGATGCGTGGACCACGAGGAACAGGAAGAGTCCGCAGGCGGCCACCAGGATCCATCCCGGACGGGACGCGTGGCGAGCCCCGCCGGGCTGGTCCCCGCGACCAGTCCGCCGGCGATGGCGATGCCGAGCGCGGAGCCGACCTGGCGGGCGGTGGAGGTGATCGCTCCGGCAACGCCGGCACGGGCCTGAGGAAGCCCGCTGACCGCGGTGTTCGTGATGGGCGCGTTGGCGAAGCCGAACCCGATGCCTATGAGCAAGTAGGCCAAGAGCAGCAGGAGCACGTTCGTACCCTGGTCGAGTCCGACCAGGCACAGTCCGCCCGCCGTGATGAAGCCACCGGCCAGGACGAGCGGCAGCCGCGGTCCGCTGCGCCCGACCAGCCGGCCCGACAGCGGGGCGCAGACGGTCGCTCCGACAGCCATGGGCAAGGTCGCCACCCCGGCGGCCAGTGGCGTCCACCCCCGAGTCTGTTGGAAGTACAGGGTGTTGAGCAGCAGTGTCACGTTCAGGGCGACGAAGACCGCCACGGCGCCCAGGACCGCGCTGCTGAAGACCGGACGCCGGAAGAGGCGCGGATCCATCAGCGGCTCGCTTCGACGGCACTCGGCCTTCACGAATCCGGCCGCCGCCATGCCGGTGACCGCGTAGGCGGCCAGCGCGGCGGGCGATGTCCACCCGATGCGCGGCCCTTCGATGAGGACGCCGACCAGGACGCCGATCACCACGGTCAGCAGGGTCTGACCCGGGATGTCGAGCCGCCGCGCCCGCTGCCCACGGGACTCCGGCACGAACAGCGCGCTGAGCACAAGGGCGGCGACGATGACCGGCGCGTTGACCCAGAACACCGACCGCCAGCCGAACCCCGCGATCAGAGCGCCGCCCGTGACCGGGCCGGCTGCCATGCTGAGCCCGAAGACCGAGGCCCAGACACCGATCGCCTGCGCTCGCTCCCTCGGGTCGGGCATCGCGTTGACCACGATCGCGAGAGCCACGGGGCTGAGCATCGAGGCGCCGATCCCCTGGACTGCACGGGCCGCGATGAGCGCGCCCACCGAAGGGGCCAGCGCGCAGAGCAGCGAGGCCGTGCCGAAGACGGCCAGACCGCACTGGAACACCCGTCGGCGCCCGAACCGGTCCGCCAACGCACCGGAGGAGATCAGGAGACTGGCCAGGACGAGGGTGTACGCGTCCACGGTCCATTCAAGATCGCGGGTCCCCGCACCCAGGCCACGCCCGATGGCGGGCAGACCCACGTTGACGATGGTGGTGTCCAGTCCCACCAGGAACATGCTCAGGCAGCAGACGGCCAGCACCGTCCAGCGTCTGCGCGCACTGAGAAGGGGCTGAACAGGGTGAGTCGTAGCGACCACGGCGTACCTCTCGCATCCGGGAGCATCAGAGCATCTGCGGTCATGCTCGGCCCGGACGACGACCGGCACCCAGTAGATTTGCGGAGACTGCAAACTGGACCCCGTGGACGCGGAACTGGAACAGATACTCGACGGCATCGGGCCACGGCTGCGTACGCTGCGCCGGGACCGTGGACTCACGCTGGAGGCGCTTGCGGCGACGACCGGTATGTCGGTGAGCACGTTGTCCCGCCTCGAGTCGGGCAAACGGCGCCCGACCCTCGACCTGCTCATACCGCTGGCGCGTGCGCACCGCGTCGCGCTGGACCAACTGGTGGCTGCGCCGGCCAGCGGTGACCCGCGGGTGCATCTACGGCCAGTGCGCCACGGGCGCGGGAACGTCCTCGTGCCCCTGACGCAGTACCCGGGCCGAGTGCAGGTGTTCAAGCAGGTACTGGCCCCTCGCGAGCCGAAGCCGGTGACCCACGACGGCTACGAGTGGCTCTACGTCCTCGCCGGCGAACTGCGGGTCATCCTGGGGGAACGCGACTTCACCCTCCGGCCCGGCGAGGTCGCCGAGTTCGACACCCGGGGACCGCACTGGTTCGGGCCGGCGAACGGCAAGGACGTGGAGATCCTGCACCTGTTCGGACCACGGGGCGACCAGCCTGTCGTCCGCGCGCGACCGTGAGCCGCTGATCTGCGGGAAGCTGGGCGCGGCGGCGTGCTGGTGAGCCCGGCAAGTACGGGCGTCGGCTGGTGGCCCGACTGCGCGCCGCGCGTGGCGTCGACGTTGAGGTTCCAGGGGGTGATCAGTTCATTCGCGTCGGCGTTGGCCCGCGGCTGGTGTGGATACGTTGCCAGGCTGCCCGTAGTCAGCCGGCTGGACGACGGGTGCGGCCGGCTGCGACCGACTTCAACGGACGTCAGTCCCCCCGGCGCGTGCACCCCTCGGCCGCCGCATGCCCTCAGCCGCAGTCGGGGCACACTCCGGAGAGTTCGACCGTGTGCCGGACGTTTGCGAAGCCGGAGTCCTGGGCGATGGCGTCGGCCCAGTCCTCGATCGGGCCGGAGTCGACGGGGCGGCTCAGACCACATTCCGTGCAGATGAGGTAGTGGCGGTGGTCGGGTCCGGGACGGTAGCGGAAAAGGCGTTCACCGCCTGCGTCGCGGACCAGGTCGGCCCGGCCCGCGTCGGCCAGGCGGGTCAGGGTGCGGTAGACCGTGGACAGGCCGACCGGTGTGCCGTTGGCGGCGAGTTGAGCGTGGAGGGCCTGGGCGCCGACGAAGCCGTCGGCCCGGATGAGCGCCTTGAGGACGACGGAGCGCTGGTGAGTGTGGCGGCCGATCAGCGCCACTTCAGCGGGGGTGCGTTGCCGGGTGCGTGCCATCAGCCTGCCTCGCTCGGTACTCATGCGCCGGTGGGGACAGCGGGTCGTGCGCGGGGACCTTGGGCGGGCCGTCGGATCAGGAACGTGGCGGCGTAGACGGCGGTGGCGACGGCCATGATGACGAAACTCGGCGGCATGTTCGGCACGGCGTAGGAGGCGAACAGCCCCGCCCACATCTCCAGCACGGCCAGCCCGGTGGACAGGGCAAGCCCCCGGTATGGCCGGTCGGCGAGCCGGATGGCGGCGCCTGCGGGGGCGGCGAGCAGGCCGAGCAGGAGCAGGGAGCCGACGGCCTGGGTCGCCTCGGCGGCGCTGATGCCGGCGAGGGCGAGGAAGGCGTAGCCGAGGAGGCGGACGGGGACCCCACGTGCGGCGGCCACGGCCTCGTCGAGGGTGGCGAACAGCAGCGGCCGGGCGATCAGGACCATCAGCAGAGCGACTCCGGCGGCCACGAGGGTGGCGACGACCGCGCTGCTGGTGGAGATGCCGAAGACGGAGCCGAACAGCACGCTGATGCCGGCGGTGCCGTCGGTGGTGCTGCGGGAGGTCGTGTAGAGGGTGATGAAGAAGGCGCCCAGGCCCAGGATCCAGGAGAAGACGCTGCCTATGACCACGTCGTCGGGGCGTGCCCGGCGGCCGAGGGTGCCGAAGAGCAGCGCGCCGGCGATGGTGGCGGCGAACAGCCCCAGGCGCAGGTCGTAGCCGAAAGCGAGGGCGGCCATCGCGCCGGTGAAGGCGACGTGGCTGAGCGCGTCACCGGTGAAGACCTGGGCGCGCAGGACCAGGAAGTAGCCGACCAGCCCGCAGGCGGCGGCGATCGCGGTCCCGGCGAGGAAGGCGTGCAGCAGGAAGGGCTGGGACAGCGGGGAGACGGCGAGCAGGAAGGTCATGCCGTCACCTCCCCGGCGGCGGTCGAGGCCACGGCCCGGCGGCCGAGCACCGCGTGCAGCGAGCGCCGGCCCAGCGCGAGCAGGTATCCGGCGAAGGCGATGGTCGTCACGAAGAAGCCCAGGGGATACGGCGAGTAGTAGGCGGCGATCAGCCCGAGCCAGGTGGCGGCGAACGCCAGCAGTACGGCCAGGGCCAGGCTCGGGCCCGGTCGGGCGGTGAGGACCTGCGCGGTGGCGGCCGGGATCACCATCAGGGCGAAGACCAGAAGGGTTCCGGTGATCTGGCTCGCCCCGGCGGTGGCCGCCCCGAGCAGGATGAGGAAGACCACCGACAGCGCCCGGACCGGCACCCCGCGTCCGGCGGCCACCTGGGGGTCGACGGACGCGAACAGCAACGGCCGTCCGATCACCGCCAGCACGGCAAGCACCACCGCCCCGACCGCCGTCAACACGGTCACCTGCGACGACGTGATGCCCAGGAAGGTGCCGAAGAGGATGGTCTGCGGCCCCTCCAACAGTCCCCGGTACAGGGCGGTGAACAAGAATCCGGACGCGAGCAGGAACGCCTGCACGGTCCCGGTCAGCGCGGACTCCTCGTGGTCACCGCCGCCGCGCAGGGCCGCGATGACCACCGCGGCGGCCACGCACAGCGTGAAGTACCCGTAGACCGCGCTCACCCCGAGCAGGAGCGCCCCGGCCGCGCCGGGGAAGGCGACCGCGGAGACGGTGTGCGCGGCGAACGTCTGCCGCCGCAGCACCACGAACCACCCCACGACCGCGGAGACCACGGACACGACCGCGCCCGCGCGGAACGCGTTGACCATGAAGGGGTACGACCACATCTCCTGGAAGTCAGTGAGGAGGTTCCAGGACCAGGCCGGTGCCCCGGTCTCAGCGAGCACCATGACCGCTCCCTGGGGTGTCGTGCCGATCGGTGTGCGGCGCGGGTGCTTCCGGCTGGCCCACCACGACCAGCCGGCCGTCCGAAGTCCGCAGCACCTCGACCGGCGTGCCGTACAGCCGCGTCAGCGTCTCGGAGGTGATGACCTCGCCCGGGCTGCCGGCGGCGGCCCCGCCCTCGGCCAGGTACACCACCCGGTCCAGGTGGTGCAGTATCGGGTTCACATCATGGGCGACCATGACCACCGACACGCCCTCCTGGTGGCAGATGCGCCCGATCAGCGCGGCCACCGCGCTCTGGTTGGGCAGGTCGAGGCTGTCCAACGACTCGTCCAGCAGAAGCAGCTCGGGCCTGCGGACCAGGGCCTGGGCGATCAGTAGCCGCTGTTGCTCGCCACCGGAACACTGCCCGATGGGTCGGTTCGCGTACGCCGACGCCCCGACCAGCTCGATCACCTCGTCCACCCGCGCGCGGGCGGCCCGCCGACGCACGCTCGGAAACGGCGGCGGAACCCCCCACCGGTCGCCGTCCAGACCCATGCGCACCACATCCACCCCACGGATCCGCAGGGAGGCGTCGAAACCGTGACGCTGCGGCAGGTAGCCGATGCGGTCGCCGGCCTGCCCGGGCCGGACGCCGAGCACCCGCACCTCACCGGCCGCGGCGGGCCGGGCGCCGAGCAGCACCTTGAGCATGGTGGACTTGCCGACGCCATTGGGCCCGAGGACGGCGGTGAACTCGCCCACCCCGATGCGAAGGTCCACGCCCGACCACAACGTACGGCCGCCGACCCGCACGGCGGCGTCGCGCAGGGCGACCACCGGGCCGCTTCCGCTCTCTGGTCCGGTGTCGTGGCCGCCCGCGCGGCGGTTGGGGACGGTGTGTCCGCTGTGGGTGACGGCTTCGCGGGCCTTCGCTATCGGGTTCATGGCGTCAGCTCACTTCCCGGTGGCCTTGGCCAGGGCCTGCTCGATGCCCCGCAGTTCTGCGCTCTGCCACTGCTGGAAGCCGGCGCCCGCGGGGGTGAGGGTCTCGGTGACGGTGGCGACCGGGATGCCTTCCGCCTTGGCCTCCTTGACCTGCGCCTGGACGTCCGGCGTGGAGTTCTGGGAGTTGTAGACGTAGATCTTGATCTTCTTGTCCTTGATCTGCTGGTCGATGACGGCCTTGTCCTTGGCCGTGGGGTCCGAACCCTCGCTCATCGCGTCCAGGAATGTCTGCGGGGTGAGCATCTTCAGCCCCAGGCCCTCGGCGAGCGGCATGACGATGGACTCCGAGGCGCCGATCGGGGTTCCCGCGTACTTCGCCCTGATGTCGGCGATGAGCTTGTTGTACCCGGCCAGCGTCCTCGTCTCGAAGGTCGTCTTCTGCTGGTCGAAGTACGCGGCGTCGGCCGGGTCGATCTTCTTGTAGTCGGCGGTGATCCTCTCGATCACCTTGTGGACGTCGTCCGGTGAGTACCAGCGGTGGGGGTTGCCGCCCGGCTTGATGCCGACCAGGTCGCCGACCTTCAACTCGGTGCGTCCGCTTCCGGGGTTGGCGGCCAGGAGCTTGTCAGCCCACGCGTCGTAGCCGATGCCGTTGACGATCGCGTACTGGGCGCCGGCCACGGTGCGGGCGTCGGCAGCGGTCGGCTCGTAGTCGTGCGGGTCGGTGTCGGGGTTGGTGATGATGCTGGTCACCTTCACATGGCTGCCACCGAGCTGCGAGGCGATGCTGCCCCAGAAGTTCTCCGCCGCCACCACCTGAATCGTCTTGCCCGAGCCGCTGCCGCTGCTGGTCCCGGTGGTGTTGCCGGCGGCGTTCGAGGAGGAGGTCGAGCAGGCGGTCGCCGTCGCCGCCGTCAGGGCGGCGGTCGCTGCGACGAGCGCGAGCCTCACGGACGGTGGGGCGGAACGTGCCGGGACGGCGGACATGTTGGAGCTCCTTCGGGCGGTGCCGGACGCGAAACGGACACGCGTCGGCAGTGGGTCACAGCACTCACCCTAGATAGAAACGATTTTCATCTCAATGACAGTTGAAAACCGTTGCCACCTTTTGACCGACCTCCCAGGGCTCGGGGCTGTCGCCACTGGTGGCGACAGCCCCGAGCCTGAAGAGGTTTTCTGCTCACGCGACCCCCCGGAAGCTGCCTCCACCGCGGTACGACTGCGACAGGTGCTGGCGCCCGGAGCGGAGGTCGCGTCCGGAGTACGGGGTAGCTGCGATCGTCGTCGCGATCCGCCGACGCTGTCAGCGGCTCAGCAGTCGCGGAACTCCGGCGACTGGTTCAGGACCTGCGCACGCAGAGATGTGAAGCGGGTGTGGGTCTCGCCGCCCCGTGCCTCGGGGTGGAAGGCGGCGACGCGGTGGCAGTTCTGGAAGGCGAGGGCAATGCCGAAGTGGCGCTCGAGGCTACCGCGGATGGCGTCGCTGGACAGCGCGCGCAGCAGCTGGCCACGTTCCTTCTCCGAGGGAGGCGGGGTCTGGTTGTCGGCGAACTCCGCGGTGCCGGAGCGCAGTTCCGTGGCCAGACGGGCGATGAGGTCGTAGGCGTACGGCAGGGACGTGCGGACCGTATCCACGAAGTCCTGCTCCCGCACTTCGCCCATCTCGGCTTCGGCGAGCAGCTGCGGGGAGACGTCGAGCGACATGAAGGGCCGTCCTGTTCTGTGACTGTGTTCTTGAGGTGGTGGTGGGAGGTCAGGCGAGAGCGGTCAGTGCCGTGGGGCCGTGCTGGAAGTCGGGGTCGACCTGGGCGGCGAGGTCCTGGCCGGTGGCCTCGTCGGCCCAGGCGGTGGCGTTGCGCAGGTGGAACTCGACGGCGCACTCCTGGAAGGCGGCCCAGTCCTTGGGGCGAGCGTCGACGGCCGCGCGCAGCCGGTCCAGCGTGCGGGTGTTGTGAGGTTCCAGCTCGGCGTGGCCGCGGCCCTGCTCTTGGGCCCGCACGCAAGAGGAGTGCACGCAGTGGGCGATCAGGTCGTCGCCGACGTGCTCCTTGAGGAACAGCAGGTCGTCCTCACCTGTGACCTTGTTGCCGACGACGGCGACTGGGACGCCGAACGCGGCCGCGTGGTCGCGGTACTGGCGATAGACGGAGACACTCTTCCGGGTCGGCTCGACGACCAGGAACGTCATGTCGAAGCGGGTGAACAGCCCGGAGGCGAAAGCGTCGGCGCCGGCGGTCATGTCGACGACGACGTACTCGCCGGGGCCGTCGACCAGGTGGTTGAGGTAGAGCTCGACCGCGCCGAGCTTGGAGTGGTAGCAGGCCACGCCGAGATCCCTCTCGTCGAAGGCGCCGGTGACCATGAGCGGTACGCCGTCGACCTCCTGGACGTGGCGGGAGTGGACCTCGTCCTCGCCCAGCAGTCGCAGCAGGCGGGAGCCGCGGCCGGGCGGGGTCGTCTTGACCATGGCGTCGCGGGACGGGACGCGCGGGTTGGTGCCCCGAAGGTAGTCCTTGATCTCGCCGATCCGCGCGCTGAGCGGCGGCGCGGTGAAGAACTCGTCGTCACCGAGACCGAGGGCGTACGCCAGGTGCTGGTTGATGTCACCGTCGATGGCGACGACCGGCGCGCCCGAGCGCGCCAGGTGACGGGAGAAGAGAGCCGACAGGGTCGTCTTGCCGCTGCCGCCCTTGCCTACGAACGCGACACGCACGGCCAACCCCTCTTATTGAAAATGGAAGTCATGAGCATAGGCTGGCGATGAGGCAGGGCGGTGTCAAATCACTCGCATCGCAACTCGGCCGGTCACGCACGCCAGTTGGGTGACCCGTGGCGCAAATGGGGGATCCGTCCGAACATCGGACCCGGCCGTGCCGGTAGATCCGGCCGCGGTGTCGGTGGAGACCGGGCTCGCGGACGTCATCGCCCTCCAGCGGCGTCGCGAGGCTCGGATCTCGACGCACGACGAGGAGACCTTCTTCCTCTACACGCCGTCCGAGTCTCAGTGGGCGCGGGACGCGGCCGGATTGGCCGCGCCGACGTCGGACGGCCTGATCAGGCCGGGCTGGACCATGGGGTCGGGGCGAAGTGGAGGTTGGGCTCGGCCGGTTGGCCGCTGGGCTTCATGCGGCGTTGTCCAGACCGACGAACAGCTTCGCGATGCGCCACTCGCCTTCGGCGTGCTGCAGCGTGAACGTGTAGAAACCGGTCGCGATCACGTTCGAGGCTCCGCCTGCGTTCGACGTCAGCATCAGGTAGGCCCACACCACTGCCGTGTCGGCGTCCGCACGGTGGAAGACCATGTTGATCAGGTTGTGCCTTCGCTGCTCGGTTTGCGCTTCCGTTGCATCGCGCACCAGGCCGAGAATCGCCGCGCGTCCGACGAAGGGGCCCTGCTCGACCTCACCGGCGATGGCGACCGTCCAGGTGGCGTCTTCGGTCAGAACGCCAGCCAAAGTCCCCAGATCTCCGTGATCCAGGGCGAAGGCGTAGCGTGCCAGCGTCTGCTGGACGGCGAGCCGCCCTTCAGGGGCGAGATCCACCTCTCCCGCCGGCGTGGTGTTCAGGTGGCTGCTTCCCCAGCCGAAAGCCGCAGTCGTCGTCATGGCAAACCTCGCTCGTGCTCGGTTGTCGGGTGGAAGATCGGGCGCGCACAGCGACAGCGGCCACCCGGCGTTCGCCAGGGGTGGAGGGCGTGCCGTGAGCGGCGCGCCGTCCTGCGACCGGCCGCTCCACCGTCAGGACGCCGGACCGCTGCCGCCGACGACGGCGATGTGCCGGCCGGTCATGTCGGCCGGTGATGCAGGCCGGTGATGTCGCCGTTCCGCCGGCATCGGGAATGCGACCGTCTCGGCATCTCCTGCGGCGGGGGCGGCGGCCCCCCCCCCCGGGGGGGGGGGGCCGCCCCCCCCCCCCCGGGGGGGCCCCCCCCCCCCCCCCCCCGGGGGGGGCCCCCCCCCCCCCCCCGGGGGGGCCGCGCCCCGCCGCAGCGAGCATCGCGACCGCCTTGGCCGCCAGACGCGCCCCAAGCTCTCCGCGTCGGGAGCTCGATGGCCGTCGATGCCCCTCGGACGGCACCGGACGCCTCGGGGAAACGGATCGTGCCTAAGCGACCGTGAGTACGATCTTTCCCTGGATGTGCCCTCGGGCGGCGCGTTCGTGCGCTGCTCGTGCGTCCGCGAGCGCAAACGTGCTGTCGATCGCTACGCGGACCGTACCCGCGTCGAGCAGGCGCCCCAGTTCGGCGAGCTGCGCGCCGTTCGAGCGGACCTGCGCGGTCGAGACCGTGACGCCCAGCTTCGCGGTCTCTGCTTCGTCGAAGTCCCCGGGAAACACGGGGAACAGGGCGCCGCCGCGCTTGAGCGTACGCAGGAAACGCTCGCTGTCGGGGCCACCGACGGTGTCGAGAACGAGGTCGACGTCGTGCACGAGTTCCTCAGGACGACTCTTGGTGTAGTCGATGAACTCGTCGGCGCCCAGTTCGCGCAGGAACGATTCGTGCGCGCCCGATGCCACGGCGATGACACGTGCACCCTTCCACTTCGCCAGCTGTAGCGCGAAGTGCCCCACGCCCCCCGCGGCGCCGTTGATGAGCACCGTCGTGTCGGCGTCGAGTGCCGTCGGGCGATGCCGTGCCTCCTGGAAGGGCGAGGGATGATCGTGTCCGAGTTCGATCAGGAACTGCCACGAGGTGAGCCCGGCCATGGGCGCCCCGGCGGCGTGCACGTGATCGATACCGGCCGGCTTGCGGGCGAGGTCCGACGCGGGCGCGGCCACGTACTCCGCATACGCCCTGCCGTCGAAGCTGGGAAAACGCAGAAGACCGAAGACTTCATCCCCTACGGCGAGGCCGTCCACGTCCGCGGCGACGGCCTCGACGACGCCCGACACGTCCGTCCCCGGAATCACCGGCAGGCTGACCGTCGATTCCGTCTCCCCGGGCATCCTGGTCAGCCCGCCGCGCAGGTACCAGTCCGGAGGATTGACGCCGACCGCGTGAACGCGAACGAGCACCTCACCCGGCCCCGGCTCGGGAATCGGCACCTCGTCGTAACGCAGAACCTCAGGGCCGCCGTGCTCATGGAGCCGGACCGCCCTCATCGTGTGTGTCGGCATCGTTTTCTCCTGCCCGCGCTGCGGGATACGCTTATTCGGATCAGCGATCCACATAAGTGGACCACTGATCCGAATATATGGACCACTGATCCGGATAGTCAAGAGGGACAGATGCGGGCCGACGCCAGGAAGAACCGCGACCACCTGCTCGCAGTAGCGGGCACCGCCATCACCGAGCAAGGCGTCGACGTGTCACTGCGCGACATCGCGCGCAGGGCCGATGTCGGGCTCGCGACGCTGCTGCGGCACTTCCCGACGCGCGAGGCGCTGCTCGACGCCCTGCTCCGCACGAGCTTCGACGAACTGACCGCAAAGGCAGGCGAGCTCGAGACGTCACGCTCGCCCGAAGACGCTCTCGTTTCGTGGCTACGCGACTGCGTCGCGTGGACGACCGAGTATCGGGGCGTGACCGTGCTGATGGCAGCCGCCATCGAGGACACCGAATCCGCACTCCACGCTTCGTGCGTCACCCTGCGCGCAGCCGGCGCGCGGCTCCTCACGCGTGCCCAGGCCGCGGGCGTGGCACGGAGCGATATCGATGGCGCCGATTTGTTTGCGCTGGTAGCCATGCTCGCTTGGCTCGGCGATCAGCCCTCGCTCGCGCCACGCGCCGATCGCCTCTTCGAGGTTGTCGCGAGGGCGATTCTGACGAACGCAGGGAGCAGCCACGCCGAGGTGGGAACGCCGCCCTCAGTCCCGTAGCTGAAATGGCCGCACGCTGACCAGCGGACTCGGCCGCGCGCTCGGCATGGAGAGGTTCGACGCCAGTTGGCCAACCGGCCGAGGACCGCGGCAACGAGTCGCGCCGCTCGCCGGGAGCACCCCGCGACCGCTGCCCAAGCGGCCGACGAAGGCCGCGGCGCGCAAGCCGATCAGCGCCCTGGCCGGCCCCTGACCGCTCAGCTGAGCGATGCAGCACCCGGCCCTCAGGGACGCCCCTGCACCTTCGCCTGGGCCCACTCGTCACCGAGGCCGACACCGAGGCGTTCTGGGCGTCGCTGCAGGCCGGGACCCCGGCCGGCACGCCCCCGACCGCTCGGGCGAGCCCGGCGTCACGGCAGATCGCCGAACTCCGCCTCCCCCTCCCCCCGGCTCGGCGCTCGCTTGGCACAGTTCCCCGCTGGGCGGTGGTCCCCGGGTAGGAACGCCCAGCGGTTACCGGTGAGCTTCTGCCTCATCCAGGCGCGGGGTGCTTTCGGCCCACGGTGATGTGGCCCAAGCAGAAGGATGCCTGCCGTCCGCAGACGGTGTGAGAGTCCGCACCCGGCCTCTCCCCCGCCCTCAGCGCCCCCAGCGGGCCTCGGCGAGCGCCAGCATGTGGGTGGCCGCCAGGGCGTTCCACGGATCGGCGGCGGTGGACAGCAACCAGCGGGCCGCATCGGCGGGTTGACCGGGCGGCACTACCAGCAACTCCCGGCGCCCCATGAAGCCGCAGTCCAGGGCGATGGTGTGGGCCTCGTTGTCGACGTCCGACAGGGACACTTCGATGACGTGGCCGGGCGCCGGCACCGTACGCGGGGCGTCGGGCCAGGCGGCGGTGTCCACGGTGACGCTGGCGACCGTGCCGAATCCGGGGTCGACCGCGCCGACCAGCGCCGGCAGTTCCAGTTCCAGAGCGTCGCAGCGGGGCCACCAGGCTCCGTCCAGCAGCCCGCGGCCGGCGTCGGAAGTGAGCGTCAGCCGGGGAAGAGGCATCCGGTAGGTGCGTGCCCCAGCGGGGGAAACGTTCTCGAGGGGGCTTCCGTTCGTGACCATACGTGTGATCCCGTCCCGGGCGGCTTCCGGCCGCCCGTTTCCGTCGTTCGCCGGGAACGGCACCGCCGCGGTCGCGTCGCGCGACATGCTCTCGGTGCCGCCACCGTACGTCCGTTTCGAAGCACGAGGTGAGTGCGACCACAACAGGTCCGCGGGAACTAGCCCAGCGGTGTGTCGGCCCAGGGAAGCGACGAAGGGTCAGGGCGGACCTGCGGGCGGACAGCCGGCGCCTGGTAGCAGGTGAAGCCGAGCCGGGTCAGTGCCCTGCTCACCTCAACGGCCGTGAAGTCGCGACGGTCCTGTTTGGTGATGACCTGCCCGACCTGCTTGACCGGATAGGCCCTGCGCGCGATGGTCACGCAGATGCCCACGGCGGGTTCGGGCCGGACGCTCTCCATCGATTGTTCGACCTCGTTCTTCGTCAGGTCGAAGGGGAAACGGGCGATGACACAGCGCATGTGCGCCTCCACGGGGAACGGTCAGGGTGTGACGGTCAGGACGCCCAGGGCGTAGCCCTGCTCGTCGACCACGGGGGACGCGTCCAGCGTCCGGACCCGCATGGCGGCTTCCGCGTCGCTCAGGGCCGACGCGGACGAGGTGAACGGTCCGCGCTCCAGCGGCATGTCCCGCAGCCGGATCCGGTCGCTGTACGAGGAGCCGGCGCGGTGGGCGGTGAGCTGGGCCCTGGTGACCAGCCCGGAGCAGCGGCCGTCGTCGTCCTGCAGGAGCAGGTGGGTGGCGCGCGCGCCGATGAGCACGGACAGTGCCACGTCGACGGTCATGTGATCGTCTATCTGGAGTCCGGGAGCGCCCATGGCGTCGCGGGCTGTGAGGCCTGTGCCGTCGGCTGCACGGGGCGAAGGGCTGTGCGGGGCATGGAGCAAGAGTTTCTCCTCTTGGGGTTCAAGAGCTTGCCTTCTTCGGCGGGGCGGGCTTCCGGTGCCGGCCGAAGGTGCGTGCCCTTATCGGTTCCTGCCGGGCGCGGGACGCCGAGGCCGCCTCGCCCGCCCGCCTCGGCCGCGCCCGGCGGATCCGGGGCGCTGGGATGGTTCGGCGGCCGGTGCGGCGAAGGTGACGGGCACTCCGGAGGGCGTCCGGGCGCTGGTGATACGGCTCAGCTCGGGCTCGCGGTCACCTGCGGCAGAAAGCCCATGTCGGTCATCTGGTCGGCCTCGTCCAGGACGGTGACGGCCACGTGGTCCAACTGGCAGCCGTCGCGATCGATGAGGTCCTTCAGCCGGCCGGGGGTCGCGACGACGACTTCGGTACCGGTGCGCAGTGCGGCCGTCTGACGAGCGATGGACATGCCGCCGACCGCGGTGGTCAGCCGCAGGCGCAGCGCCCGCGCGTAGGGGCTGGGCGCTTCGGTGACCTGCTGGGCCACTTCCCGGGTGGGTACGGGCACGAGGGCGAGAGGCTGCCGGGGTTCGGCCCGCTTCCCTTGCAAGCGGGTCAGCAGGGGCAGGCGGAAAGTGAGCGTCTTACACGAACCCGTACGTCCGCGGCCCAGGACGTCCCGGCCTGCCAACGAGTTCGGCAGGGTCGCCGCCTGGATCGGGAACGGCACGGTCACGCCTGCGGCGCGCAGCGCGGTGCGCGCCGGCCCGGGCCGATCCAGATCGGCGAGCGCCCCCGCTGCGGGCAGTGCCTCGGTGAGCATGACGGGAAGGGCGAACTCACTGCAAGGTGCCCCCCTCCCTTGCGGGCTCGTCCTCCGCGTACGGAAACCAGCAGAATTGTTACCGGTACGACCGGTGCGGTTCAATGGGGGAACCTTCCTCGATGCGCGCGGCACGTATCGAGGAATTCCATTCGGCGGCGAGGAACCGCGGCAGAATTCGCAAGAATGAGCCGAAGGGAAATCTGGAAAGGCGGCGAGGTGAAAAAGTGTGGGGGTAAACGGGCTGGGGCCCGCGCCCCAAGAGCGCGGGCCCCAGCCACGTCATACGCGTCAGCGTCAGGCGGGAACGATGTTCTCCGCCTGCGGGCCCTTCTGGCCCTGAGTCACGTCGAAGGTCACCTTCTGGCCCTCCTGAAGCTCGCGGAAGCCGGAGGTGGCGATGTTCGAGTAGTGCGCGAACACGTCGGCGCCGCCGCCGTCCTGCTCGATGAAGCCGAAGCCCTTTTCCGCGTTGAACCACTTCACGGTGCCAGATGCCATATTCAATCTCCCTACGGGCATGCCGGGGTCCGCACTGCGCAGACCCGAGTTGCCGCAATGATCACCCATCCGGGAGACCGGAAAGCTGGAGGGATTTCGTATGAAAAATCTCCGGCAACCAAAGCCGCAACTGTTTCACGGTAACACAGGCGCACGCGGAACGCCCGCGCCTTCCTCCATCCTGATTCGGCCGGGACAGTATTCTGGCCCCGCGGAGATGCAGAAGCTTTCGGGAATCTGTGTGTAAATCTGCAACGGCGGTGACAGATATTCAGCCAGGCGGACGTTCAGCTCACGGTGTCACCCATGCCGGAGCCGCCCAGCCTGCGGCGCATCTCCTCGTTCAGGCGCCGGGCCTCTTCCAGCTGGTCCTCGAGGACGATGATGCGTCACGCGGCCTCGAGGGCAGTTCCCTGGTCGACGAGCTCGCGGGCGCGGGCGGCGAGACGCAGCTGGTAGCGGGAGTAACGGCGGTGGCCGCCCTCCGAGCGCCGAGGAGTGATCAGCTTGGCCTCACCGATGGCCCTGAGACCCGTCCCCCGTGGTGCCCCGGTAGTAAACCCTGGCGCCACGAGCCCACATACCTGATCCCGCCCCAGCAGATTTCCCGGCCTGCTGCGCAGCGACCGCCCGGCAGGAATGCCCGACCAAGGTCAGCAGGCACCATCACGGGGCGAGGCGTGACGGGGTGACGGCGGTTCAGGCAGGTTGTTCACTGGCGGCGCCCGCCGGCCGGCCGGTGTGAGACGTCAGGCCCGCCGGCCTGGGTCACACATCCGTCTCATCGTCACCGATCTCATCGTCACCGAGTAGTCGAGCCCCGGCGCAGTTGCGAGGGGGCACCAGCCGACTGAGCGCCTTCCTCCCCGAGGGTGATGGTGTTGGCGTCCGTCAGCTCCACCACGTAGATGCGGTCCTTCTCGCAGGTCAGGGTGGAGGACGAGCGGTCGGTGGGGTGGCTGGTGACCGCCTCGAAGGTGGCCGTGGATCCGTGTACCCCGCGCAGTTCCAGGGCTTCGGTACAGCCCACCTCCCGCCCGGTGCCGACCTCGGTGATGTTGCTGACCTGCTTGCCGGCGACCTCCCCTAGGTCTGCGGTGTGCAGGGTCAGGGTGACCTCGAAGGAGTTCGTGCGCGGCTGGAGCAGCCCGTCGGCATCCGGGTTGCCCGGGCCCTTGCCGGTCCAGAGGCCCGCCCATTTCCTGGACAGAGCGGGGGCCGCCACGGAGGCGGAGGCAGAGGGTGTCGCGCTGCCGCTCCCGGCTCCTTTTCCTCTGGTGTCGTCGCCTCCGCCGCGGGGCCACAGCAGCACCGCGGCGGCCAGCGCGGCAGCGGCGCCCACCGCGGTGGCGGCGACGAGCCAGGCGGACCGTGCCGGGCGGGCGGCGGTCGGTTGCACGGCGGAACCGGTGGATCTGTGAGCGGCGGAACCGCCTATCGAGGCGGCGAGCGGTGGGGGCCCGAACGACTCCGGAACGCCGGCGCCCATACCGGGTCGCGAGGGCGGAGCACACGACGGCGACGGGTCGGCGGCGGGCGAAGATGCCGACGCCGTCGCGACAGGGGCCGCCATGGCAGGCGTCGTCGCCTCCGGAGCCGTCGCGAGCAGGCGCGTGACTTCCGCCTGGCGCGTTGCGAGCACGGCAGCGAGGCCGGGCAGCAGCGACGGCCCCCAGCGGGGCTCACCGCGCCGGGCCAGCAGGTGCACCACATCGCTGCTGCCGGGGCGCTGTTCGGGGTGTTTGGCCAGGCAGCGCGCAAGAACACCCACCAGTTCCTCAGGCACGCCGTCGAGGCTGGGCTCCTCGTGCACGATCCGGTACAGCAGCATCGCCGCGGAGACGTCCTCGCCCGGACGCTCGAACGGGCTGTGACCGGTGGCCGCGAACACCAGGACGGAAGCGAGTGAGAACACATCGCCGGGCTCGGTGGCGGCGCCGTGGGATGCCTGCTCGGGGGCGAGGTAGCCGGGGGAGCCGATGACACCGCCTGTACGGGTGTGCCGTGTGTCGTCCGCGGCGCGGGCGATGCCGAAGTCGATGAGCATCGGACGCTCGCCCGACAGGAGGATGTTGGACGGTTTCACGTCCCGGTGCGCCAGACCGCAGGCGTGCACAGCGGAGAGGGCGGCGGCGAGTTCACCGCCCAGCGCACGGACGGCGCCTGGAGGCAGGGGGCCGTGCGCGGCGACCCAGTCGGTCAGTGACGGCGCGGCCACGTACTCGGTCGCCAGCCACTGCGGGTGCCGCCCGGGCGGGCTGAAGTCGACGACCGACACGGTGTACGGGGAGCGGACACGGTCGCTGTTGCGGATCTCCCGGGCGAACCGGAGCTCGAAGTCCGGCGCTGCCGCAAGATCAGCGCGAACCGTCTTCAACGCCAGCGGCCGGCCCGACGGGGTGCATGAGAGATACACCTGGCCCATGCCGCCCGCACCGAGCCGGGCCAACAGCGGATATCCACCGACCGTGGCCGGATCCGTGAGCTCCAGCGGTTGCACGTTCACCCTCCCCCTTCACCTCGCTCCTAGGATCGCACCCGACGACGGCACGACGTCCACCACTCCGACTTCCGCTGCGACTACGCCGGAAAGTTCGCCAGCACCTATAACGGCTTCGCTCAGGGAGCCACGAAATGACGACCCAGGGGCCGTGGTTCAGGCCACCGACTGCTGGGGCCAACTGCGCGAGCCGGTGCTCAGAGGCTGAAGACCCGTCGGGCGTTGCCGGACAGGAACAGCTCGGTTGCCTCCTCGTCCAGGCCCAGTTCGCCGAGGTGTTCCAGTGCCTGGCCAGGGGTGATCATGGGGTAGTTGCTGCCGAACAGCACCTTCCGGCGGCCTCGGCCGCGCAGGTAGTCGACCAGCTCGCGGGGGTAGCGGCGGGAGGTGTAGGCGCTGGTGTCGATGTAGACGTTGGCATGCTTGTCCGCCACTGCAATCATCTCGGTGGTCCAGGGGTAGCCGATGTGTCCGCACACGATGGTCAACTCGGGGAAGTCGAGCGCGATCTGGTCGATGTAGGGGATGGGACGGCCGGTCTCGGACGGGCGCAGCGGGCCGGTGTGACCGACTTGGGTGCAGAAGGGGATGCCCAGGTCGACGCAGGCGGCGTACAGCGGGTAGTACAGCCGGTCGGTGGGCGGGAGCTGCCACAGCCAGGGCACGATCCGCAGGGCCACGAAGCCGAGTTCCCGCACCGCGCGGCGCAGTTCACGCACGGCCTGGACCGGCCGGGCGAGATGCGCGCCAGCCACCCCTCGCAGCCGCCCGTCGGACTGGGCGACGAACTCGGCCAACTCGTCGTTGCTGATGAGCGGCCCTTGGGGCCCGTACCAGGCCGCCGACAGTCCGATCTCGACATCGGCCGCGGCCATCGCGGCCACGGTGGCCTTCACCGGCAACGGCTCCTCCAGCAGCGCCCGCCCCGTCCACCTGCGCAACGACTCGAACATCTCGTGGTTGGAGTGACGGAGTGTGGGGTGCTGCATCCAGGCATCGATGACTGGCATGACGTTCCCGGCCTCTCTGCTGGCGCTCGGCCGTCCTGCGTCGAGACGGCTAAGCGATCGCTTACCGCAACCTTAACCGTACGTGTCGTCCGCAGCCACCGTCCGACGGCGCCGTCGCAGCCGCCGGAGAGACAGCCCCTTCCCAAGCGCCGGTACCGCCCGTTCCCGAGGGACCTCAACTGTGCGTGAGGTTCTTTACCGGGGCGGACTTCGAGGCGGGGTCCCGTCGGAGAGCTTTCTCCCCGGGAGGAGGAAGGCGAGCACCAGGCCCAGCGCGAACATGAGCACCAGGTAACGGAAGACCGGCGTCAGCGCGTCTGATGGGCGAGGATCACCGCGTCCTGGATCTTCCCCGGCAGGGAGCGGACGAGTGCCGGGGCGAGGGAGTCGGTGTCGCCGACGGCTTTCATGGCGGAGGCGGGGACGCGGTCGGCGCGTTGGTCCGCCAGGCCGATGCGAGAAGAGCGCGCCCACGGCCGCGGTGCCCAGCGTGGCGTCGATCTCGCGGAAGAAGGTGTTGGCGGACGTGGCGGTGCCCACGTCGCTCGCCGGGAAGGCGTTCTGCACCGCCAGGACGGGGACTGCTCGGCCGCTTCCATTGCCTGGTAGGCGGCTGGCAGAAACGCCTCGCCGGGCTGATCCGATCGAACAGCCGGGCGCCCAGTTCCTTCTCCAGCCGGTCCACTTGGCCGCTGAGCGCGAACTGGACGTGTGGCACTGTTCGGGCGGCGCGGGTGGAGCAGGCGGTCTCCGTTTCTCCGTTACCGCGAGCACGTACGCATCTGCTGAAGATCCGTCGATCAATCGATCAATCGTGAAATGCGATGGATCAGATGACAAGCATGCGTTGGACCAATGGATGCCCGCTTGGCGATGCTTAGATCAGGGGCAGGCGACGGCAGCCGGGCGACCAGCCACTGCCGACGGCTCAGATCCGGAGCCGCCGGCCCCGTCGTACCGCCATCGGCGCCCCGGCGCCCCGACCCTGTGGAGACACCATGCGCGTAATCGGCTTCGACCACCTCGTCCTGAACGTCGCCGACATCGAGCGCTCGCTCGCCTTCTACACCGGTCCTATGGGCCTGCAGCCGGTGCGGGTGGAGGAGTGGCGGGCCGGCAAGGTCTCCTTCCCGTCGGTGCGGGTGAGCCCCACCACCATCATCGACCTAGTCAAGGCGCCCGCCGAGCGGCCAGAGGGGTCCAACGTCGACCACATCTGCTTGGTGGTCGAGCCGCTCGACTGGCAACAGGTCATCGATTCCGGCGTCTTCACGGTGCTGGACGGTCCCGGTGAGCGCTTCGGGGCCCAGGGCACCGCGATCTCCCTCTACGTGCAGGACCCGGACGGCAACACTGTGGAACTGCGCTGGTATCCGCAGGACGCCTGAGGATTCGCACGGCGACCCGTCGGACAGCTCTGGGGTCTGCCGGACAAAAGATCATCAGGTGAGTCCACGCAGCCAGAGGATCACGGATGCCAGAAGGGGTCCGGCGCGGTAACGGGCGGCGATGGCAGGTCCCGCCATGGTGCCCCGGCTCCCAGGCCTTAGCAGGCAGGTCCACAAGCCTTCCCGATCCGCGGACCGGCGTAAGGGTCCGTGATGAGCGCGCCGAGGCAGCTCCAGCCCGAAAGCCGCTACGCCGACCTCGCGTTGTTCGGCATCGGCAGCAGTTCCACGAACATCTCCTTGACGAGCTGAAGTCGGTATCGCTGTGACGCGGTCACCGAGTGGCCTCGGCTACGGACCGGTCGGGGAGGAGGGCGAGGAGTTGTTTCGCGTGGCCGGGCAGTTCTGCCTCCGCCAGCCCAGTGACGATGTCGCGCAGCGATATGGGCTGATCGACCAGGAGGGTGTCGTTGGACAGGAGCCGGGCGGGTGCAAGGGTACTGAGCTCGGCGTCGCTGAGCGCCGCACCTCCGGCGAGTGCGCACAGAGCGGCTGCCTGGCCGCTGATGCGGTCCCGGAGCCCGGCGTTGCCGCCAGCGTGCGCGATGGACTGCTCGATAGTCCAGGCGTCGAGGGCGATCCGGTTGTCGTACGTCGTGATGGCCCCAGCTGCGATACCTGCGACGGCGGCGATGGTGGCAGCACTGACGAGAGAGACGTGCGCGAGGATCTGGTCGGCGTTCCACTCGCCGTCCGGTGGGGCAGGGCTGGGGTCGTCGGCGCTGGCCACGGTGGCGGCGGCGTCGAGCAGTGCTCGGTAGGCGCCCTGGAGGGGGCCGGTGTCCAGCATGGGTTGCACCTCTCTCTACAGGCGTATGCGGAATGAACCAGGGGCGGAGAGGCACGGCTCAGGTGTGGGCGCGCGACATCTCCCAGGGCGCCTGCGGCAGGACCTCGCCGGTCTCCAGCATCGACTTGAGGTTTGCCAACACGGCCGGCCAGCCGGCCGAGATGCCGCGCAGCATCTCCTGGTTGGGGAGGTTCTCGTGGGTCACGGTGAGGCGAACGATGTCCTGATGCGGTTCGACGAGGAAGGTGACGACCGACGGCTCTCTCGGCGATTCGGCTTGGGGGGCGTCGTCAAAGGTGATGACCAGCCGGGTCGGGGGCTCGGCCTTCAAGACGCGGCCCACCACGTCGATCTTGCCTGAGCCGTCGGCTCGCCGGTGCTCCCAGGCAGAGCCCGGCTGCCAGTCGGAGACGTTGGCGTGTCCCCAGTAACGCGCCGTCAGGTCGGCGTCGGTCAGGGCTTGCCACACCTGCTCCGCACTGGCGCGGATGTAGGTGACGTATACGTAGTCCGGCACCGGTGTGGGTGCGTTGGTCATGGCGTACTCCTCTGCCTGGTGCTTGATGGCGCTGATCGCTTGCAGGCGGGGCTTGTCGAAGCCGGAGATCCAGCGCTCCTCGATCTCATGGATCGGGGCCGGGTTGAGGTAGTGCAGCCGCTCCCGGCCGCGCCGTACGACGGTGACGAGATTGGCTCGCACGAGGATGTCCAGGTGCTGCGTCGCAGACTGGCGCGCCATGTCAAGGCGTTGGCACAGTTCGCGCAGCGTCTGCCCGTTGTGCTCGCGTAGCCGGTCGAGCAGGAGCCGCCGGGTGGGATCGGCCAGCGCCTTGAACACCGAGTCGATCGCTGTTGCTTCGAGGCTCACACTCGACATTATGCAGGTATTCACCTGCATATCGTCAAGGGCGATGGTCGGCCGTGCGAGCCGGGCGCAGCGACGTGCGCCGACGTCTGGGGCGGAAGTCTTGCCACCCTTCCACGCCTGCCCTGCTCGACGTCCCTACGTCACCCTGACAAGCCGAAGTCAGTAACGGCTGGATCCGCTCCCACTGCGTGCCAGGCAACGGCACACCCAGACCAGCGATCCGATGATCTGAACGAAACTGCCTAGCCCCGCTCGGTCGTCTTGACCGTGCGGACTGCCTGACGGGGCGAGCACACCTGAAGTCAGTGGGTCTGGCGGATCGAGGCGCCGACGAGGACGCCATCGGCCACGGTGTAGTCGCCGGCATACGTCTTCAGCGTGCCGTCGGTCTGGGTGGCATACAGGACGGCGTGGACGCGGGAGTCTCCGAATCCGCTGATGGTGCCCAGGGTGATGCTTTGGGTGGTGCCGAATCCGGCCACCCACCGGTCATAGGTCGTCCCGGCGATGTTCGAGCCGCCGAGCGCCCATGCGGCTGCATAGTCGTGATCGGTTATGTCCTGGTAATATTGCGAGACCACCGCGGAGGCGTTCGTCAGATGTGGCCGATGAGCCGTCGGGGGCGCCGTCTTGGGTACGACGGCCGTCGTAGCCGGCGCGGGAGACGGCGGCGTGGGACAGCGGTTGGGGTCGTCGAGGTGGGCGAGACCGAGGCCGGCACGGTGCGTGTCACGGTAACGGCTGGAGATGCCCCGGAAGCCGTTCTTGCGGAGCAAGCGGCGAGAGGCAGGACAGCAAGCAGAACGACAGCCGAGACGATACGGCGCACGGGCCCCCCTTGGCAGTGCGGCAGTTGCAACATGGCAACCGGGTACGGAGTGCGGTCTGATGCTGCCGGACCGTGACTGCGGGATACAACGACTCGCCGGTCACACGGTCCGCATGCCATCCGCGACGTGCACCGTACGGACCTTCGGCTCCCAGACCGCCTTCTCCAGCGACCCGTCAGCCCGGTCGTGGTACGTCTCCTGGCCTGGGTGGGGATCAGCGGGTGCAGACGTAGCGTTCGCCTGTGAATGAAGTCGCGTTGGAGCTGCTGCCGCCGGGGCGGATGCTCCATACGAGTTCGTCCTGGCTCACGTCGAAGAAGTCGACGTAGACGGACAGGTTGTTCCAGTAGGACCCCACGTTGGAGATCCCGTAGCTGAGGAGGTCCCAGCAGACGCCGTGCCTTTGGGTGGTGAAGGCCATGTTGTTGAAGCCGGTGTCCTTGTACAGGCACAGCCATCCGGCGCGGCACGACTCTGCGGCCGATGCCGGCGCTGGGGAGAGGACGAGGCCGCCTGCCGTGGTGGCCAGCAGTGTGAGCAGGAGGGCTCGGAGCCGCAGTCTTCGCATGGGTGTCTCCCTTTGATGGCCTGGCCTTGGTTCTGCCTGAAGGTTGTCCCGTAATGGGACTGGTGATGCCCTGGTCGAGGTACTACTCGCCTTTCTTCCCGTCGATCAGTTCTCGGGCGACATCGAGGTGGCCGACGTGGCGGGCGTACTCCTGCAGCAGGTGAAAGAGAATCCGTCCGAGAGAGGGAGCCTGGTCGGGAGTCTGGAAGCGGCCGCCAAGGCGGGCCGTGTCCGCCAGGCCGGCAGCCGCGACCAGGGAGGTCGTCGCGGTCACCTCGTCACGGTAGGCGGCCAGAACCTCTGCGGTCGGCCTGTCGGCAGGGATGCTCCACTCGGCTTCGTCTCCGCCGGGTGGGTAAGCGAGGACGTCTTCGGCAGCGAAGCCCCAGCGCATCCAACGACGTTCGACCCAGCCGAGGTGTTGGACCAGTCCGAGGGGCGACCAGCCCAGCGGCTCGACGGGCGTGCGAAGCCGGCCGTCGGACAGATCGGAGATCTTCCGCAGCAGTGCCTCGCGGTACCACTCCAGGTAGCCGAGGAGGAGCTCTCGTGGGTCCGAGACGTCGACGCCTGGTCCGTCGAGGAGCGCGGGGACCTGCCCGGGAAACTGCTGCATACCCCGAACGTAGCGCGGCACGCTGTACCCGTGCGGGACGTTGTCCGAACGAATCAGGTACCACGAACCTGCCATGATCTCGGTGTGGCAGCAGTGAGCAGCGCGTCTGAGCGTCTGAGCCGTCCTGGACAGCCCCGTTCATCGGGCTGAGCCCCCGCTGCTTCCGCAAGCTGATCACCATGCTGCGCCGGGAGGGCGCGGACGAGTCGCGGCGGGGCCGTCCGTGGTCGCGCCGCTTGAGGACCGGGTGTTCCTGGTCCCCGCCTACTGGCGCACCGACGGGACTTGTGGATCGGCCTCGGATGGGATGCCCCGTGTGACACGGAGGGCGTACCTTCCCGAGAGGTCGACTCAAGGTCGTCGAGCAGGCCCGCGTTGCGCCGCGGGTCGGGAAGGCCCGCCCGTGCTGAGCGTAGGCAACGAGGACAGTGCCACCGAGACTGGCTCCTTGGTGGAGGACATCGCTCGCGAGGGTGCCCGGCGGATGCTCGCCGCGGCCTTGGATGCCGAGGTCAGCCAGTACATGGCCGAGTTGGCAGGCCGGCGTGACGGGGCCGGCCGCCGCCTGGTCGTCCGTAACGGGCACCACCAGGAGCGGACCGTGGCTACGGCCGCCGGGCCGGTCGCGGTGAAGTTGCCGCACGTGAACGACAGGCGCGTGGACGAGGCGACGGGTGAGCGCAAGCGGCTCTCGTAGAAGTTCCTCGCGCCGTGGTGCCGGAAGTCTCCGAAGATCAAAGAGGTCCTACCGCTTCACGCACCGAGATCACCGCAGCCTGAACAACCCCGCTGATCGGTAAGTCTTGACGTTTTACTCACCTCCAGGAAGGCACCTCGGCGTGACCACCAAGTACGACGTCAAACGCGAGCTCAAGACGTGCTACTCGCCCAAGAACACTGACTGGGAGCTCGTCGACGTCCCCGAGCTTCATTTCCTCGCCATCGACGGGCACGGCGACCCGAACACCAGCGCCGCGTACCGCCGCGCGGTCGAGGCGCTCTACGCGGTCGCCTACACCGTCAAGTTCGCGAGCAAAGGCGACCTTGGCAAGGACTTCGTCGTGGGCCCACTTGAGGGACTGTGGTGGGCGGACGACATGGACGACTTCCTGGCCAGGCTCAAGGACAACTGGCGATGGAGACTGCTCATCAATGTCCCCGACTGGATCACTGGCGGCATGATCGAAGACGCCAAGCACACCGCCCTGACCAAGAAGAATCTTCCGGCCATTCCGGACGTCCGGTCAGAGACGCTGCACGAGGGCACCAGCGCCCAGGTCCTCCACATCGGCTCGTACGACGACGAGACACCGATCCTGACCAGGCTGCACCACGAGTACCTCCCGGCCAACAACCTTCGGGAGGCGGGGCTGCACCACGAGATCTACCTCAGCGACCCACGCAGAACTGCTCCCGACAAGCTCAGGACGATTCTGCGGCAACCCGTAGAAGCGCAATCCGGTTGAATCGGGTTGCGTGATGTCGGCGTGTCAGCAGATGCCGATGCCCGCAAGCGAGGTCGGAAAAAAAAGCACTCGTCGAACGACCAGAAGAAATAAGAAGATAATCAGCAAGCCTGACGACACGACGATCTGCACGTCTGACTGCTCCTCAGCGTGCCCCCATCCAGCGGCTGCTGTGCACTCACGGGCCAGGGCATCGCCCCCGCAGCCCTCCACCGGTCCGCCCCAGGCAGCGTGGCTGTGGGCGATTCAAGGCCGGACAGACGCAGGGCGAGGAGGGGGACATCGCCGTGTCGTTCGGGTGGACGACGGCATGCGCGTCGAGTCGGCCCCCGCGATGACGGCAAAACCCTCTGGTGTGGGCGCCCGGTACCAGCGACGCAGGGTGGCTCCTGGGCGTTTCTCCTTTCCAGCGCCCGGGTGGTCCGCGATGATCCAACCTACGGCCGCGTGGCACGGTGCTGCGCCGCCCGATGATTGATGAGGGAGACCGACATGGCCACCGGCACGGTGAAGTGGTTCAACGCGGAAAAGGGCTTCGGCTTCATCGAGCAGGACGGCGGGGGCCCGGACGTGTTCGTCCACTACTCGGCCATCACCGGTGGCGGCTACCGGGAACTGCAGGAGGGCCAGAAAGTCCGCTTCGACGTCACTCAGGGACAGAAGGGGCCGCAGGCCGAGAACGTCACGCCGGCCTGAGCGATGACACCGGCTTACGCCAGAGCGTCCCTGAGCTGAACGCACTCCGCGCTGGCGCCGCCGGGGCTGCTGCCGGCGTTCTCGGAGCTTGTCCCAGCAGCGGGCCAGCTCCCCCAGGGGGCGTCGACCTCTTAGAGGACGCTCAGGAGTCGCGGGTCGACGGCGTCCGGGACGGCGTCGATGCCGAAGTTCGTCGGCGACGCGCACCCGGCGCGGGCCTTCCCAGCCCAGTTGGACAGGGCCTTGTTGGACCCAGCCCAGCTGGACCAGGGCCTTGTTGAACCCGGCCCTGCTGATACCGGGCGACGGGACGGCGGGCGTCGCATGCCGGGAAGAGCTCCATCCAGGTGCCGGTCATCAGCGGGCCGCGCCAGTGCAGCAGGAGGTCACCGCCCGCAGCGGGAATGAACGGGCCGACGCGATGGGTGTGTGACGTTCGACGATGGATGGCCATGGTCAGCGACACTTGGCCGCTCGGGTACCCTCCCCATCAGCGCTGCGCCGGCGCCGCACCACGCACGAACCGCTCGTCCCCGGGAGGGTCCCCCGCGGACGGGCGCAGAAGGTGCTCGGCTTCCGCAAGTATCTCGGTCACCCGCAGACCGAACGCGGCATCGCAGGGATGTGGCCGGCCGGAGCGGGCGGCGGCGCACAGGGCGTCCACCGCCCGGCCGAGGACCGGGACCACGCCGCCTGAACTCTTCGGAAGCAACGCCACCCCGGCCTCTCCCCGCAGCTCGACGGCCGCTCCCGCCGCCGCGGGCGGCGCCGTGAGGCTCAGCGTCATGGTGCTGGACGCGCCGCCGACATGGTCGAGGACCACATGGACGGTGTCCGCGGGACCGTGGGCAGCGGCTGCCACCCGCCTTACGTCGCCCAGCACCGGCAGCAGCACGGACAGCGCGTGCGGCCCGACGTCCCACAGGGCGCCCTTCTCCCGCCGCCACGGCGAGGCCGCGAAGGGGTTGTCACCGGTGAAAACCGCGCCCAGCCACTGCGCCTGCGCGGTGAACCAGCCGCCCAGGCCGGCCTGTTCTGCGATCCAGGCCTCCGGCTCGGTCTGGAAGCGGGTCGTGAAGAAGACCACCGAGGCCACGCCCGCCTCCCGCACGGCGTCGACCACTGCCTGTCCCTGCGCCACCGTCGCGGCCAGGGGCTTGTCGAGCAGCAGGTGACACCCCGCCCGCGCGGCTCGCAGTGCCAGCTCGGCCTGCACGTCAGGAGGCAGAGCAACGGCGACGGCGTCCACGTCGGCGAGCAGCGCGTCCACGTCGTCGTAGGCCCGCGTGCCGTGGCGGACGGCCAGCTCCCTGGCCGCGCTCGGCCGGCGCCCCCACACGCCCACGAAGTCCAGTCCGTCATGCCCGCTCAACGCGGGTGCGTGGGCTGCCTGAGCCCAGGGGCCGGTACCGAGCAGCCCGATGCGCATGCCGTCGCCTCTCCACTTTGACCATCAAGGTGACAACCGGCGCCAGGAGCGTCCGGTCATGGCCGAGCGTGCCACACCTACCGGCCACAATGCGCCCTCCCGTGAGGGAGGAGCGACCAGTGGGTGGCAGAATCCAGCATCGGCGGCGCACGGTCGTCGGCGCTGCGACGGCCCGACAACCGGATGCGGCGGTCCGACGGACTGTTGATCAGTAGCGCCAGGCGTGCCCGCCCACTGCTCGTCGGTCAGCGGGCGCATGCGCATGCGCCCGCTCGTGGTCACCGAGGCCGGTAGACGGTGACCAGCACGGAGACCGTGACCTGCTCGGGCAGGAGGGCGTCATCGCTCAGGTCTGCACGGCTCACGTGGCGTGCGCTCGGCGTCATCGCCACCAAGTCCACGGCATCCAGCCCGGCCAGGGTCGCGGAGTACTCCACCTTTTCAGTAACGGCGGCCTCGAAGAAAGGATCCAGCGCCCGGTGCAGGCGCTGTTCCTTGGCCGGGTCGATCGCGACCATCGCAGGCAGTCCGCCGCGCAGCTCGGTCAGGTGCCGTCCGGTGGGACGGACCACGATCAACCGGCCAGTCGGCCGGAGCACGCGGTGGGACTCGGCCGGGTTACGCGGGGCGAACACGTCCAACACGACATCGGCCACCGCGTCGGCCAGCGGGAAGGGACGGAAGACGTCCCAGGCCGCCGCGCCGGCTCGTTCATGGGCACGAGCTGCCGAGCGCAGCGCGCGCACCGACGTGTCCAGACCCAGACCACGGGCGTCGGGCAACTGGTCGAGCACGCCCGCCAGGTAGTAGCCCGTGCCACACCCCACGTCCAGCACCGTGGCCTGCTCAGACACGGCGTCGGCCGCCAGGCGGCCCGTAGCTTCGCGGATGGGCGCGTACGTACCGGTGGACAGGAACCGGTCCCGGGCCTCGGCCATGGCCGCGTCGTCGCCGCTGGTGGCACGTGTGCCCGTCAGCAGGGCGGCGTAGCCGTGGCGGGCGATGTCGAAGGTGTGGCCCGCCGGGCAGCGCAGCGCGCCGCGGTCGGGGTGCAGGCGGCGTGTACGGCACGTCGGGCAGCGCAGCACGTCGAGAGACAGTACGAGGGCAGGGGGAAGCAACACGGGCACGAGACACTCCTGGCAAGCGTGAGGGGAGGAGACCGTGCCTGCATGCGCATCCGGAACGTCACTGCCTCAGGACACGACGGGCAGCACCGGGGAACGTGGTACACGCAGCAGGCACGCCAAGGAGGGCGACGCCGTCCGGCATCGCCCTCAACGCCTTCCGATCACAGGAAGCAGCAGTGCGGGGTGCTCATGAATGCCACGCCGTGAGTCTACGAGCAACGGCGAAGTCCCGCATGCCGCACCGGGCTTGGTGTCGGCGACGAAGTAGGTGAGCTTGCGCATTCATGTCCTTGATGTCGGGTGGGTTGTCTGTGAAGGCCGGCCCTGGAGCACTGACGGGCTCGGCGGTCCGCCCTGGTTCATGCGGAAACCGGCGGCCTTTCCCTACCGACCACGTCGAGCAGCAGCCTGGCGGCCGCCGCCGCCCCGTCGGTGCGGATCGTGCCGGCCACGGCCCTCGCTCGTGCACGCGTTTCGGGGGCCAGGGCCGTCCTGAGCGCCTCTGACAGGGACTCGACGGTGGGAGTCGCGCCGTCGTGTGCCGCGCCGATGCCCAGGTCGGCCACCCGGCCGGCCCAGTACGGCTGGTCCGCTGCCTGGGGTACCACCACCTGAGGAGCGCCGGCCCTGGCAGCCGCCGTCGTTGTGCCCGCGCCGCCGTGATGCACGACGGCGGCCACCCGGCGGAACAGGGCTTGGTGGTTGGCCTCGCCGACGGCAAAGCAGTCGTCCTGGTCGTCGACCACGCCCAGGTCGGACCAGCCGCGGGAGACGAGTGCGCGCAGCCCCTGAGCGCGGATCGCCTCGATGGCAGCCCGAGCGACGTCCTGCGAGACGCGGCGGCTGCTGCCCAGGCCCACGTCATCGTGCCCGCGGAGCGGTGACGGCGTTGATCAAGGACCTCACAGACGACCTGTTGACCACGACTCGATACGCGCCCTAATACTCCAGTGCGGTTTCCTGATGAGGGATGGTGTTGCCCTTCCGCAGGCCGAACGCCAGGTCGGTTTCCCGCCAGCGTCCAACGGCGGGGCCCGCAATGCTCGAGGCCATGAACCGACTTGAGGGAAACGTTGCTTTGATCACGGGCGGAAGCCGGGGCATCGGTGCCGCTGTGGCGTTACGACTCGCCGAAGAAGGCGCCGATGTTGTCCTGACCTACGAGAAGAGCGCGGAACGCGCCACCGAGGTGGTGGAGCAGATCAAGGCCAACGGGCGCCGGGCACTGGCCATCCAGGCCGACAGTGCGATGCCTGAGGCACTCACCGCCGCGGTGGACGAGGCCGCCGCGATGTTCGGCAGACTGGACATCCTGGTCAACAACGCCGCTGTCTTCCTCGTCGGCCCACTTGAGGACTTGGGACCGGCAGAGATCGAGCGCACCCTGGCGGTGAACGTCCGGGCACCGTTCGCCGCGTCCCAGGCGGCCGTGCGTCATATGGGCCAGGGCGGCCGCATCATCAGTATCGGCAGCAATGTCGCCGAACGTGCGGTCTTCCCCGGACTGGCGCTGTACTCGATGAGCAAGACGGCTCTCGTCGGGATGACCAAGGGCCTGGCTCGAGAACTCGGCCCGCGTGGAGTCACCGTCAATCTGGTGCACCCGGGGCCCACCGATACGGACGCCAACCCCGCCGACGGGCCGAACGCCGAGATGATCGCCGCATTCACCGCTGTGGGCCGCTACGCGGAAGCGGCCGAGATCGCGGCCACCGTCGCCCACCTGGCAAGTGCGGACGGCAGGTACATCACCGGAGCCTCGATCCACGTCGACGGCGGATTCACCGCCTGACACACGACCGGCGCGGCTGACCCGGCTCGCAACCGGGCCGGACGGGCGGGACCCCGCTCATGTCCAGCGCACCGGTCGTCGCTGAACTCCCCCATCGGCAACGCGTCGTGCAACTCGTCTCGACCTGCCTGGTCACTGTGAGGCGACCGCTGTGCCACGGGGCCGCGCACCGCGGGGAACACCGAGCGCGACCGTCAGCGGTACCGGCGGGCGTTGAGCCGTGCGGCCTGCCGCGTCAGGTGATCGCGCTCGGCGAGGTTGGATGCCTTCTGGGCCGCCTCGGCGTACAGCCGTGCCGCCGTGGCCAGGTCGCCGTCGCGCTCGTGGAGGTACGCCGCCACCGCGGCGCGGCGGGGCAGCGACTCGTCCAGCGCGGCGAGCGCCGCCAGCCCGGCGCGCAGCGGCGTCCACCGCGGCACGATCTGGTCCGACTGCCGGGTGGACGACGGAGACCTCACCCCGCTCCTCGACAAGGACGGTACGCCCGTGACCTTCGCCCGCTGGTACACCGACTGGCTGGAGAAAGCTGAGCGCGCCGCGCCGCCGGCACCGTAGGCGGCCGGTGGGGGACACAGGTGTGGCCATCGGGTCGTGCGCCGGCTCACCGCCCGGCTGAGGCAACGCCCTCCCTGGCCAGGACGCCGACGCGGCGACCGGACAGAGCGGTCGGGAGGCGGTCCAGCGGTCGGGAGGCGGTCCAGCGGTCGGGAGGCGGTCAGCGGTCGGGAGGCGGTCCAGCGGTCAGGCACGGCGCAGCGACCGTCCGTCGTCCCTGTCCCGCGTCATCCAGGAACGTCCTCTTGCACGTCAGCGCCTTGGCCGTCCCATCAATACGCCACGGTGGCGGCAGCTGTGGCTGTGTCCGTCAGCTGCTGTGCAGCATCGGTGACGCAAGCCGTGCGGCGTGATCGACTGCGCGCCGCGCTCACCGACACGGGAGGACCAGCGACCATGAAGACACGTAAAAGCGTTGCCGTCGCAGCGGCAACCATGGCACTCGGAGCGGGCCTCGCACTCGCCCCGTCCGCTCATGCCGCGACGGACAGCGTGTCCCCGGCGAGCTCCACGGCCCACGCCGTGCCCATGGGCGTCTCCTGGGCCGGCGCCCCGGACGGTGCGACGACGCGCGCCCTCCCGGCGGGGGTCACCAGCCAGCAGTGCTGGAGCCACGGGATCAAGAGGTGGAACGCTCGGCTCGCCTACACGGAGTGCCGTCGCGTCTACAACGGGCGGACCCAGAGCAGCATCGGCATGCGGGTCATGAACCTGGGCTCCACCACCTGCGTCCGTGGGGTCGGAAAGATCGGCGACTCGCCGCGCACCGCGGGCACCCGGGTCAAGGTCAGCATCTGCCAGCCCATGGTCTGGAGTTCATGGAAGATCAGCGGTTGGTGGAACGGCAACGACGCGTACGAGTACCTGTACAGCTGACCGTCTCCCCCTGCAGGCTCCCCCTCCTCGGGATCGGGGTTCGCAAAGAGCCACGAAGACGACGCCGGAGGCGTTTGCAAGCGGGCATGAAGGAAGCCGGGTCTGTCACCACAGGGGTGTGACGGACCCGGCTTCCCTCAACGGTGCCGCAGTACCCGGGTGAGTCCATGGCCATCGCCTCCACCATCCATGGCAGACATCAGCCGACGGCCTTGCAGGGAGCCGAGGTGACGTGGCGCCGAGGCCCCGCCCGCCTGCGTCAAGGCGTGCCGAACGGGTACTCGGGTCCAGCACCATCGACCACAGGGAGGGACACGGTGAGCGGTTCGTCGGTGAAGGCAGTGGGGTGGGCACGCTCCCTGCCGTTGAACAGCGAGGTGAAGACTGCCCGGGACTGGGCGCGCGCACATCTGGAGTCCCTGGGTTGGACGGAGAGCGCGCCGCAGACGGTGGAGGCCGTACTGCTGACCGTCTCGGAACTGGTGACCAACGCGCACCTCCACGCACACAGCTCCGCGCAGCTGATGCTGACCTGGGACACACGCTGTCTCCACGTCGCCGTACACGACAACTCCACGGACCTGCCCACCCCTCGTCCACCGAGCACCGAGCAACTCGGCGGGCGGGGCATGCTGCTGGTGGACGCCCTCGCCGACGACTGGCAGGCACGACCCTGCCCCGATGGCAAGATCGTCCATGCCTGCTTCCGCCCGCCGGTGTCCGCCCGCGAGTCGGACGACTCCTGACCGGCGGCGCGGGGGGCCTCCAGTCCACCGTCGCGTAGGCCAAGGGCAGCAGGGACACCGGAAGAGCCGCGGCGACTTGCATGGTCGTGGAACTCCAGGCAGCCAGGGGTACTTCGATAGCGATCAAAGGCACCGTGATCAGCAGGCCGATAAGGCGGGTCCTGTCCAGGAGACGGCGTTTGCCGGCCATGACACCCCCCTCTGGAGTGCTGATCACATGGCTGGGAAAAGGGTTGGGCGGGCTGATGATCCAGCTGGTAGCTTGCAGTTGACCGTGACTCCGCCAGAGGAGGTGAGACCCGTGAACGCTGTATCGAGGTGGGTGCTCCCCCTTTCCGTCACGGTGTGCGACTGATCTAGGTGTCGTCGGGAGCGCCTCTCCAACAAGGCACTCCTGAAAGGCGAACACCTATGAACACCGTGAGGATCACACGCGTCGCGGAGGCGCAGTGGGAGGCCGTGGCCGACGACCGGATCGTCGGCCAGGGCGATGTCTCGCACCGGCCCGACGGGCGGCTCTTCATCAGCATCGACGTATGGCAGGACGCGATCTTCGACCAGCTCGCCACCGCGATGCTGGCGGACCTCCCTGAGCCGCTCTACACCTTGGTGGGCGAGGCCGACCACGACTTGAAGTCGAGCTGGGAGCGGCTCGGCTTCACCATCGGACGCCGTGAGTGGGAGTACGTCCTGCCTACCGACTCGCGCGAAACCGGGCTCGGCGAGCCGCACCTCCCGTCGGGTGTGACGATCCTGCCCGCAGGCGAAGCGGAGGAGAGCCTGCTGCGGGCGTTGGACCGCACGATTCGCGAGGAAGTCGAAGCCACCGTCGGCTGGCGCACCATGCCGGCCGAGGTGCTTCCCGGCCCGGCCGGGTCCACGCTGGTGGACCCGTCGAAGTACGCGGTGGCGGTCCGTGACGGTGAGTACGTCGGTCTGGTCCGGGTTGTGCCGGTGCGCAGCCGGGCGCGGATCGGGCTGATCGCTATACGGGCCGATCAGCGCCGCCACGGCATCGGCCGGGCACTGCTGGCCCACGCGTTGGGCGCGCTGCACCGGAACGGGATCGACTCCGCCTGGGCAGAGGTCGACGAATCCAACGCCGCGGCGATTGCGCTCGTCGAGGGCGCCGGCGCGCGGCGATCGAGCAGCTACCTGGAACTGGTGCGCCGCTGACGCCTGCTCACGCACCGAAACAACCCGACCGACCCCACCCAACTCACCGAATCGAGAAGCGAGACACATTGGCAAGGACAGCAAAGGGCCTGGAAGTCGAGGGCACCGTCCTCGAATGCCTGCGCAACGCCACCTTCAAGGTGGAGTTGCAGAACGGGCACCACGTGCTCGCGCACATCAGCGGGAAGATCCGGAAGAATTACATCAAGATCCTCCCGTTCGACCGCGTGGTCGTGGAGCTCAGCCCGTATGACCTGACCCGCGGCCGGATCCTCTACCGCTACCGGACCTGAGCAGCGGGGAGCGGGCGCCCGGGAAGCCCCGGGCGCCCGCTTCGGCCATTGCCGCTGTTGGCACGTATCGAGTCCGGCTCAGCCGACTCACCGACGTCTAAGGGCGGGGCAACTGGGCGAGGGCGGCGCGGCCGATCTGGAGCAGGGCCGACTCGTCCATGTTGGTCTTGGCGAGGAACTCGATGCCCTGCATAACCGCGAGCAGCACTCGTCCGAGCTCCTGGGGGTCGGCGTCGGGGGCCAGGGCTCCTTCACCCTGTGCCTCCTCGACGCAGGCAATCAGGAGGTCTTCGACGGCCTGATATGTCGTTCTGGCCCGCGAGGCAACGTCGGGCTCCTGGCTGTGCAGTTCTGAAGTGCTGTTGACCAAGAAGCAGCCGCGTCGCTGCGGGTCTTCTGCAAACCCCTCGGCCGCGCCCTCAAGGAGGCAGGTCAGGCGTTCCATGGCCGTGCCCGGCCCGGTGAGGACCGACCGGACGCTGTTCAGTTGCTCGTCACGGTAGCTGTCCAGCACCTGAAGGAAGAGCTGGCGCTTGTCACCGAACGCCCCGTACAGACTTCCCTTGCCCAGCCCCGTGGCACCCATCAGGTCCTGCAGCGACGTGGCCGCATAGCCCCGGTTCCAGAACTCCTCGCGTACGGACTCCAGAACCCGGTTCTCGTCGAAGTTTCGAGGGCGTCCCATAGCAGCCATACTACCTGATTCTTGACCCTACGGTCCATTAGTACGGGACGTGTCCGAGCCAGCACATTCCATCCCCGAGAAGGCCGCATCTGTGCAAGGACCCGCCGGTGGCCGGCCTGTCAGGAGGAAACATCCTCCATGCCCTCGACGTCAGCGGACTCGCTGCCGACGACGTTGTAGATCGTTGCCACCCTGCGCACGATGTGGAGCTTGGATACTGCCGCGATGGTTGCCTGAAAGACTTCGCTGGCAATGTGCGCGTCGAGGTGCTCGCGGCTCTCCCAGCCTTCGGTGAGCCGAAAGACGTTCGGCTCGACGACGCTCTCCGCCACGTCGTACCAGATGCAGCCGTCCTTGGCGCGAGTGTGCCCGATGTCGTTACGAACGTGCGTGAGGAATTCTTCACGATCATCGGGGTGGATTTCATAGAGAGCGGCGACAACAATGCTGGGCTGCGACATGTGCTTCTACTTTTCTGAAGGTGGGTGTTGCGAACAGATCTGCCGCTTTGCCGGGATCGGTGACGCTTCCGGTGTACGCGAGCGGCAACTCGAGGGCATCCCTCATAACGGCTTTGTTTCCCCCGGCGCATCCGTGGGCCCGTGGCCCGTGGGCATCCTCGCGCGACCGGGCTTGTTGCTGGGTTACTCGGCGAACGCCTCGGAGACCTTGAGAGTGTCCTCGTAGAGGTGCATCGTGACGATTTCATCGCCGGCCACCCGCAGGTGCATGGCGATGGGCGTGGCGAAGGTCCGGCCGGTGCTCTTCGCGACCCGGGTGAAGCGACCGAGCAGGATCGCGTGGTCGCCGTCGATGAGGAGCGCTTCGATCTCGTCGACGTTCTCGTCGGGCACGATGTGGGATCCCAGTATGCGCAGGTAGTCAGCCACCTCGCTGCGCTTGGAACGCTGCCCCGTCCAGGGCAGCGCTGCCGAGCCGGGGACGTACCAGTCGATGTCCTCCGCGAAAATTCCGGCGACCCTGTCCGGGTCGCCGGCCGCCAGCAGGCCGAGGAACTGCTCCACGACGTCACGCGTAGTCATGATCAACTACCTTTCACGATGAGGTACCTGAAACGGTTGTTCAGGGGGCGGGCCAAGAACGGCGCCATCCCGCAGAGGCGGCGCGGAGCCCGTCGAACGAGTTGTAGACCTGACGGTCATTTCGAAATCGATATGGGCCATTGAGGCAAGAAGCCGGTTGGGGGCGCACGGCGCCTGCCTGGGACGAACCTGGCGGGGGGGTGGGTGGGGCGGGCGCTCTGCTGAGGGGGCGGAGGGTTTCGTCGGGACGCCTGCCGCTTGTTTGCAGCCGGCCGTTCGAGGACCGGCCCCCGGGTTCAGACCTGGTTGAGGCCACCGTCGACGAACAGTTCGGTGCCGGTGATGAAGCTGCTCTCGTCGGAGGCCAGGAAGAGGGCTGCCGAGGCGGCCTCGTCCGGCCGCCCCATGCGGCCGAGGGGCACCTGGCTTGCAAGAGTGCTCTGGAGCTGCGCTGTCTGCTCCGCGTCGGAAGCCAGGCCGGCAATCCCGGGGGTGTCGATGGGGCCGGGTACAAGGGTGTTCACCCTGATCGCACGGTCCTTCAACTCGTTGGCCCAGGTGCGGGCGAAGGAGCGAACGGCGGCTTTGGAAGCGGCGTAGACACCGAAGGCCTCGGCGCCCGTGGTGGCGGCTGTCGAGCCGGTGAGGATCACCGAGGCGCCGTCGTTGAGCAGCGGGAGCGCCTTTTGGACGGTGAACAGCATGCCCCTGACGTTGATGTCGAAAATGGAGTCGAAGTGTTGCTCTGTCACCTGCTTCAGAGTGGAGAACTCACCGCCGCCGGCGTTTGCGAACAGCACGTCGATGCTGCGGCCCTGCTCGGTGACGGTTGCGTAGAGCCGGTCGAGGTCGGCCAGGTCGGCGACGTCGCTGCGGACACCGGTGGCGTTCGCGCCGATCTCGGCCACTGCGGCGTCGAGGATTTCCTGGCGGCGGCCCGTGATGAACACGTGAGCGCCCTCGGCCGCGAAGCGCCGAGCGGTGGCCAGCCCGATCCCGGTGGTTCCGCCGGTGACTAGTGCGGTCTTGCCGTCAAGCTGTCCCATGGTCTTCTCCTGGTGGCTCGTTGGGATCGTCAAACGGACGGCCCGGTGATTCGCCTCTGGGCCGGAGTCCGGGTGCGGTCTTCCCTCTCGCTGGCGCTGCTGCGCAAGTCCCCCGGGGCCGGGGGCGGGGTGGCGGCGTTATGGTCCGACCGGTCCAATATAAACATTGCAGACCGATTGGTCAAAAATTTTGGCTGAGGTCTGGGTGTGAGTGCCGCAGCGAGACCCCGGATCCGTCTGTGGACGTCGCGTAGGTGGGCAATCTGGCAAGTAGTGCGCAAGGGGCACCGTTGACCTGTGAGGATGCGCGTCAACGTCATGTCCGCTGGCGAGATCAAGGCATCTCCCCGCCCGGCAGTACGTCGGCCCACAGGCCGAGGAAGGGGTTGGCGGACGTGCAGTGGCGGGTGCAGGCGCTTGCCTCACCCTGCGCACCGTACGGCCCGGCCTGGCTTGCCGATCTCGGCCGCCTCCGGCCCAGCCGACGGCCGTGTACCGCGACCCCAGACGCCTTGCGGCGAGCAGGCGGGCGCGCGGGCGGAGCCGAGTCCGTCGTGACAGCGCCAAGCCGTATCGGGGATGCCCCTCGTCAACAAAGTGCTCCGGAGCCCTGGCTGCCGAGAGGGCTTCGACATCAAGGACGCCGGACATGACCGAGGCGCGGTGGTGTCGCAGTGCCGAGGCGAAGCGCTCGGGCGGCAGGAGAGGGGCGCCGCCCTCTTGGGACGGGGCCACCGCGAAAGGCTGAGGAGATCCGCATGGCTGAGGGCGGCAGGACAATCGGGAGCAAAAGGCAGGAGGCGAGCGTGTGGGCTTGCATCAGCCCCGCTGTGTGGGGCTAGTTCGTCTTCGCACCAGGGGGCGTCATGGGGCATCCCGACATTGACTGCGATCAGGGTCGCCACGACGCATCTCAGCTGAGGACACGGCCGAGGAATCCGTGGATGTAGCCGCTGATGGCGTCCAGATGCGTCTCCAGGGCGAAGTGGCCTGCAGGCAGCAGGTGGACCTCTGCCTCGGGCAGGTCTCGGCTGAATGCTCGTGCACCGTCCGGCCCGAAAATCTCGTCCCTTTCACCCCAGACCGCAAGCAGCGGCACCTGGCTGCTACGGAAGTACTCTTGCAGCTGGGGATAGCCTTCGATGTTGGTCGGGTAGTTCCGGAAAAGTGCCAGCTGGACCTCATCGTTGCCGGGCCGGTCCAACAGAGCCTGATCGTGCAGCCAGGTGTCCGGGCTGACGAGGCTCTTGTCGGGAGCACCGTTCTCGTACTGCCAACGGGTTGTCTCGGCACTGAACTTGGCTCGTGCGCCAGGTTCGGTGTCTGATCCGGGGGTTGTGGCGTAGGCGAAAAGGTCGTCCCAGAAGGGTTTGGCAAACCCCTCCATGTAGGCGTTGCCGCTCTGCGAGATGATAGCCGCTATCTCATATGAGGGGTCGAGCGCCAGCCGCCAGCCGATAGGAGCACCGTAGTCGTGGACGTAAATTGAGAAGCGTCCGATCCCTAGACCGTCGAGCAGCCCGGCGGTGGCTTTCGCGAGGTTGTCGAAGGTGTAGTCGAACTCGTCGGCCTCGGGCATGGAGGACTGGCCGTAGCCGATGTGATCGGGAGCGATCACGTGATAGCGATCGGCAAGCGCTGGGATGAGGTGCCGGAACATGTGGGAGCTGCTCGGAAACCCATGCAGGAGCAGGACGACCGGGGCGTCGTTGGGACCTGCCTCGCGGTAGAAAACTCGCTGGCCGTCGATGGTCGTCGTGCGATGGTACGTAGGGAGCATTTGCCCCTCCTCCAAAGACCCCCCGACTGATTGTCCTGCGCGCGACATCCATGCGGGGCGGCGAAGGACCGGTGATCTGTCCCTCGATAAGGAGCGCAAACATCAGGGCATAGGGTCGCTTCAAACGCTAGACCCGACTTCGGGCGAGGGCTACTGGAGACTAGAGGCCTGCTCGTCGGGCACCTTGCGATCTCCACGTGTGACGCGTTCGGGGCCAGGAAGGTGATCGGCCGCTGCCGAGAGCCTAGCGGACAGGGTGCGCACCACTGCCAGCCCGGCAGCCTGTGCGTTCGGGCCTGAGCTGACCTCTCCAGTCGGCAGGTGCGGCGCCTACGGAGGAACGGGGCCGCACCCGATGTTCGAGGGGTGCCTCACGCCCAGGCTGTTGCTCGCCGACGGTGTCGAGCTGCATCAGCAGCCTGCCGGCCCGGGGACCGGACAACCCGATCGCGGCCACGCTCGCTACCGCGCTAAGAATTATGTTGTGCTGGCGGCGGCGATCTCTGTCGAGATTCTCCTGGCTCGAAGTCATCTCATTTGATCAGTCTGCGGTAGCAAATGAGGATGCGGGCGATACCGGTGAAGGCGAGGAAGTGTTCGGCTTTGCGTTCGTAGCGTCGGTGGAGCCGGCGGCAGCCGGCGAGCCAGGCCATGGTGCGTTCGATGGTCCAGCGATGACGGCTCAGCCGCTGCGAGGAGTCGATCCCGTTGCGTGCGATGCGGTGGGTGACGCCGCGCTCGCGACCGCGACCCGACCTCGTCGAGGACCAGGCGGCAGAGCTTGGCCCACACCCTAGCCTTCGTCCACTCTGAGAAACGCCGGCGAGCTGTTGCTCCCGACGGCCCGAACGACGCGGACGGCAACTGCTGCCACGTGCAGCCCGACGTGGCCACGAACACGATCGCGGCCAGCACTCCCCGGTCACCATGCCGCCGCCGGCCACCCCCCTGGAGCCGCGAAGGAGCCTCCGGCACCACGCGCTGGAACAGCTCCCACAACTCGTCCGGTACCAGCCGCTCAACCAGGTCCGTCCTGCACGGTTCAACAAACACGCGCCACAAGAATCGAGTTCCTAGCGCTTCAGTTGGCGAGTTGAGGGTCGATGTCGGCGAGCGAGTTGATCTGGCCCCCGATACGCCAGCTATCGCCCCCCGAATCGACCGAGACCCCGCAGCCCAACCCACCCGCGGTCGTGTCACATGAGCACACAAGGCCCACGTGTCGGGGGTCGTTGCGGCTCCACGTCAGGACAGGGCGAGGACGCAGAACTCGTGGCCCTCCGGGTCGGCCAGGCACGTCCACGGGACGTCGCCCTGGCCGATGTCGAGGTCGGTGGCGCCGAGGGCCCGCAGCCGGGCCACCTCCGCTGCCTTGTCGTCACCGGGGTACGGCAGCAGGTCGAGATGGACGCGGTCCGGCACGGTCTTCACGCCGGGTGTGCGGAGGAACTCCAGATACGGGCCGGCACCCTTGGCGGAGCGCAACACCGCATGATCGTCGGTCACCTCGTGCAGGGTCCAGTCCAACGCCTCGCCCCAGAACCGGGCCATGGCGCGCGGATCCGCGCAGTCGATCACCACCGCGGCGATCGGCCCGGTGTCCCGGTAGGCCTCCCGAGGCTCGAGCACGCAGAACTCGTTGCCCTCGGGGTCGGCGAGAACCGTCCACGGCACGTCGCCCTGGCCCACGTGGGCGGGCGTCGCGCCGAGAGCCTGGAGGCGCGCGACCAACTCCGCCTGATGGGCCGCGGAGGTGGTGGCGAGATCGAGGTGCACACGGTTCTTTGCTGTGGTCTTGGGTTCCGGGACGGGAACGACGTCGATACCGACGACGACCGGGTCCGGCCAAACGAGGCCGCCGACGGGTCCGACGTAGGTGGTCACGCCGGGGCTGTAGGCACTCCAGCCGAGCGCCTCCGCCCAGAAACGGCCGACTGCCGAGTGATCAAGAGCCTTTATGTTCACCTGAACAGGTCGCAGTGCCATGCCGAAGATCCTATACGCCCGCTCTGCAACGACATCCGCAGGTACCGTCGCCGAACAGGGATCAACTTGCTCACGACAACGGTCCAACCATCGCTGCGCCATGGCCACTGTCGCTGTACATCACACGGTGCGGGCCGGCCGCTTGATGGTTGATGGCAGCGGGCCCTCGGGTGGTGACAACTCCGGTTGTGGGCGGCTGCGCTCAGAAGCAGCGCTGTTCCTCAGCCCATGACCATGTAGTCGTCGTAGGTGCCTCCGACACACACGTTGATGCCGTACCAGTCTTCCTGCTCGTACTTGGGGACGCCGCCGCCGTCACGGCACGCTTGCGCGGTGGTGTACCCCTTAAAAGTCGGATCGGGATCGGGGGTGGCGGCGACAGCGGTGCCACTGACTCTCCGCCGTGCCCCCGGACACCCGGGAAGGAGCTGCCGGCCGAGTACCCGACCCGGCGGAAGACGGCGCACGAGCACAGCGAGGTTCGGCGCAATGCCGCGTCACCGGAACTGCGGGTGCCATTCGAAGAGCAGGATGGTCACGTCGTCCCGCAGTTGGTTGCGCTGGTAGTCGAGGATGGCGTGGATGAGCAGCCGCAGCACCTCGGCCGGGCGCTGGCCGGCGGCAGAGGAGCGGATGATGAAGTCAGTGAACCGGTCGAGGCCGAACTCCGCACCGTCCGCGTCACGAGCCTCAACGACACCGTCGGTGTAGAGCAGGACGCAGTCGCCCGGTTCCAGTGCCGTCTCGTGGACCTGCCGGGCTGCCGAGGCGAGTGTGCCGGCCAGGCCGATCGGCGGCTGCGGGGGGCTGTCCAGTGCTCCGGCGAGCACCCGTTCGCCGCGGATCAGCAGCGGTGGGGGGTGACCGCAATTGACCCAGCGCAGCAGCCCGGCCTCCGCGTCCAGCCGACACAGCACGCCGGTGCAGAACTGGTCGGGCAGCCACCGGGCCAGAGCCTGGTCGACGGAGCCGACGACGTCGGCCAGGTCGCCACCGCCGCGGCGGGCGTTGCGCGCAGCCGCCATGGCGACCGACGTGGTCAGGCCGGCGGTCAGATCGTGACCCATGCCGTCGAGGATCATGGTGTGCAGCACGTTCTTGACCACCGAGTGGTCGAAGGCGTCGCCGGCGATCTCGTACGCCGGTTCGACGACCGCGGTGGAGACGCACCTCCTGCTGCCGACGGTGCGGGGTGGCAGGAAGGCCCGCAGCATCTCGGCGGGCAACAGCATGGTCGCGGTGCGGGTTCGGGCGGCGAGCCAGTCGCTGTAGGCGCGCTTGGAGGTGATCAGCATGGCGAACAGATGGGCCAGCATCCGGCTGCGGCGCATCCGCACCACGTCGAGCGAGGCGGTCCGCACCGCCAGCACGCCCAGCCGCTCCGCACCGTCCACCAGAGGCATCCATACGATCAAGCCGTCGTCGGTGTCGGCCACCCGCGGGGAGACCGTACGGTACGCCCAGCCGGCCGACGAACGGTCCACCGGCAGGGGCTTCAAGGCCTCATCGAGTGGGATGAGCAGCCTTTGCTGCAGGTCGGCGAGGTAGATCAACGCGTTGTCCAGGCCGAGGGCCGAGGCGCACCTGTTCGCCAGGGAGGACAGTTCGACTGGCAGGGCCGTCTGCGCCTCGATGATCAGCTCTTCCAGGCGATGCTCGTCAACGGCGGTGTCGGGACCAACTGACGTGTGCGGTGGGTCCGACACAGGGATCACCCCTTCCGGTGCCCAGTCTCACACCAATCCAGTCCCCTCTCACGTCAGGCACGATCGCGGCGAGCGTGAGAACGTCGGCCAGGGCGATTCAGCCGAGTTCCACCGGGCACACCCTCGTGCCCCGGCCGTCGTCCGAGTCGTTGGTGCTACGGGGCCGGCGTCACGATGGGCTGGGGGATCCGTGGCCGAACCACAGCCGACCGCGTCACCTACTTGTCCACACCGGTCCGTACAGCACACTTCGACCGCCCAGATGCCCCTGGAGACGTGTCCGCGCAGCTCGCGATGCCGCTTCCGTCGCGCGCACACGCGGCTTTCGACGTCTCCGGGTTTCTGTGTCGGGCGTTCGCGTCGCGCTTGCAGGATGTCGACCCGGTGAAGCCCGCCGGCTCCGCAGCGATCCGAACGTCGGGGCGGAGCGCTGACCAGAGTTCGTCCAACAAGGCGCGGCGGCGCTGGTCCACGTGTGGTCCGTCCTTCCTGCCTTCTCATCCGTGCAGCATGGAAGCTACCGCCGCCCTCGGACACCGGCGCGGGCAGGTCGGACGGCCGTCTCTGCGTCGCGGGAAGGGCAGGGAACCGCCCCGGGTCAAGCTCTCCCCCATCGGCACGTCCCGTCCGGTCCCGGCCCGCCGGCCGATCCACGATGTGCCGCCTCGCCCTGGGGCGACTATGAAGGGAGGCAGCGGCCACGCTTCGGCGCGATCCGGGGTACCGAGTGGGGCAGGAGGTCGGCGCATGGGCACAGCGGACTCCTCCAGAGCAGGCCGAGAGCAGCCGGTGGCCAGTCCTGCCGCCCCGCCGAGTGGCCTGCTCGACCTCCTGAGCGTCGCTGCCGTGGTCCTGGATGCGAACGGCCAGGTGGTGTTCTGGAGCCCTCAGGCCGAGGAACTGTTCGGCTACACCGCGGCGGAGGCGCTGGGCCGGTTCGCCGCGCGGCTGATGGTCCACGAAGAGCACTGGGAAGAGGTGATCAAGCTTTTCGCCGAGGTCATGGAATCGGGTGCCGACTGGGCCGGGGCGTTCCCGATCCGGCACAAGGACGGCAGCACCCGCCTGGTGGAGTTCCGCAACATGCGGCTGCTGGACGACCGCGGGGAGACCTATGCCCTCGGTTTGGCCGCGGACCAGGCGACGGTGAGGCGGGTCGAGCGGGACGTCGCCCTCACCGCGCGTCTGGTGTCCCAGTCCCCCATCGGACTGGCCATCCTGGATACGGAGCTGCGTTACGTGACCGTGAACCCGGCTCTGGAACGCATCACCGGCCTGCCTGCCGCCGAGCGGGTGGGGCGGCCGGCCGGCGAGGTGCTGACCTTCCTGGACAGGGGGGACGTCGAGGCACGTTTCCGCCGTGTCCTTGAGACGGGGGAACCAGTCGTGGACCGGCACATCGTCTGTCGGCCCCCGGGCGACCCCGATCATGAGCATGCCTGGTCAGTCTCCTACTACAGGCTGGAGGATTCCGCCGGGCAGGTGCTGGGCATGGCCTATTTCGTCATCGACATCACCGAGCGCCACCGAGCCGCCATCGATGCGGCTCAGGCACGGCAGCGCCTCGCCCTGATCGCCAAGGTCTCCGCCTCCGTGGGCACCACCCTCGATCTGGAAACGACAGCGCATGAGCTGGCCGAGGCCGTCGTACCGGATCTGGCAGACATGGCCACCGTCGACGTACTCCACAGCCTGTTCTACGGACGGACCGTGCCGGACGCGGGTCCGACGCGCTTCCGAGTCCTCGCCATCGGTGCGGTCCACCCGACGGATGCACTCCGCGCGGTCGGCCCACCCGGGGGACTCGCCACCTACGGCAGCGACCGCCTCATCACCCAGTGCGTGCGCACCCGAAAGCCCGTCCTGGTGCCCCACACCACCCCTGGCGATCTGCGGCGCATCGCCCGCGACAGCGAGGCCGCCGCCCTCCTCGCGGCGGCCGGTGTGCACTCCTACCTCGCCGTACCCCTCGTGGCCCGCGGCGAGCTCCTCGGCGCCATCGCCCTCAAACGCACGCACAACCCCGCGCCCTTCGATGACGACGACGTCTTCCTCGCCTGCGAGGTGGCCTCCCGCGCGGCGGTGTGCATCGACAACGCCCGCGGGTACCAGGCCCAGCGTCACGCGGCCCTCACCCTTCAGCGCAGCCTGCTCCCCGAGCCCCCGACACACCTGCCCGGCCTGCGGATCGCCTGCCGCTACCAGCCCGCCGGCGCCACGAGCGAGGTCGGCGGCGACTGGTACGACGCACTACCCCTGCGCGCGGGCAAGACCGCCCTGGTCGTCGGCGATGTCATGGGCAGCGGCATCAACGCCGCAGCCACCATGGGCCAGCTCCGCAGCGCCACCCGCGCCTTCGCCGAACTCGACCTCGCCCCCGCCGAGGCCCTCCGCCACCTCGATCACCTGACCGAGAGCGTCCAGCAGACCATCACCACCTGTGTGTACTGCGTCTACGACCCCGACCAGGGCCAGTGCCACATCAGTCTCGCCGGCCACCTGCCCCCGGCCCTCCTCCGTCCCGGCCGGCCTGCGGAGCTCCTCGATCTGCCCACCGGTGTGCCGCTGGGCGTCGGAGGCGTGCCCTTCGAGACCACCACCATCGCCTTCCGCCCCGGCGATCAGCTCACCCTCTACACCGACGGCCTGGTCGAAACCCGAAGCGAAGCCATCGACGCCCGTTTGGACACCCTCCTCGGCGCCCTCACGGAGGTGCGCGGCCAGGATCTCGGAGAAGTCTGCGACCGCCTCCTGGACATCCTCAGGCCACCCGGCGGCGAGGACGACGTCGCCCTGCTCGTCGCCCGAGCTCAAACCTGAGGAATCACCTGGCGGGGCCCCAGCCACCCCTGCTCGGTGCGCCCTGCCGCTGATCAGCGTCAATGATCAGTGCCAACGCCTGAATGCGGCCTGTTTCGTACCCTGGTGACATGCGCATGCGCCCCACTCTGAGCTGGACCCCTGCGGAGGATGTGCCGCCGGGCACCACGAATCTCGAGCCGGTCGCCGAGGCACTGAGCACCGGCGGTGTGCTGGTACTCAGCGGGGCGGGCATCTCCACGGAGTCGGGCATCCCCGACTACCGGGGCAAGGGTGGGAGCCTGAGCCGGCACACCCCGATGACCTACCAGGACTTCACCGCCAGCGCCCAGGCCCGGCGCAGGTACTGGGCGCGCAGCCACCTCGGCTGGCGCACATTCGGCCGCGCCCGCCCCAACGCCGGGCACCGGGCCGTGGCCGCGTTCGAGCGGCACGGCCTGCTCTCGGGTCTGATCACCCAGAACGTCGACGGCCTGCACCAGGCGGTCGGCAGCAAGGGCGTCCTGGAACTCCACGGAAGCCTGGACCGGGTCGTCTGCCTTTCCTGCGGCGCCTTCAGCCCGCGCCGCGAACTCGCCCGGAGGCTGGAGGAGGCCAATCCGGGCTTCGAGCCGGTGGCCGCAGGAATCAACCCGGACGGTGACGCGGACCTCACCGACGAACAGGTCGGGGACTTCCGCGTGCTGCCCTGCACGAGCTGCAGCGGCATCCTCAAACCGGACGTGGTCTTCTTCGGTGAGGCCGTTCCGCCGCAGCGGGTCGAGCACTGCCGCAAGCTGGTCCGTGAAGCGGCCTCGCTGCTGGTCCTGGGTTCATCACTCACGGTGATGTCCGGGCTCCGGTTCGTTCGCCAGGCGGCCCAGGCCGGGAAGCCGGTGCTGATCGTCAACCGGGATCCGACCCGGGGCGACCGGCACGCCTTGACCCGGGTCGCGCTCCCGCTGGGAACGGCCCTCGCCACCGTGGCCGGCCGGCTGCGCATCCCCGTCGACGACCAGGCGGTGAACTCGGTGAAGTCGTGACGGTAGCGGGGCGTCACGGCACCCCGAGTGGGGACGGTAGCGGGGCGCCACCGCCCCCGAGTGGGGACGGTAGTGGGGCGCCACCGCCCCCGAGTGGAAGAGAAGGCGGCGGCCAGGCCAACGTCACGATCATCGAGGGCTTCGAGGGACCCCGGCGCGCGCCTCGATGATCCACCACGGGCCGCCGAGCCATGCTAGAGTCTTCGCGTTGCAGTTGTGGTACCCATGAACCTATGTGCGCCTGACGAGAATGCTTCTCCTTCAGGCGCATTATTTGTTTTCCGGCATCTCCGGATGGGGCCTCTGCCTACAGAAGGAGAAAGTCATGGCTCAGGGAACCGTGAAGTGGTTCAACGCCGAAAAGGGTTTCGGCTTCATCCAGCAGGACGGCGGCGGCCCCGACGTCTTCGCCCACTACTCGAACATCCAGTCGCAGGGCTTCCGTGAGCTCCAGGAGGGCCAGCGGGTCTCCTTCGACGTGACGCAGGGCCAGAAGGGCCCGCAGGCGGAGAACATCGTCCCCGCCTGATCGCCGGACGCGTATCCGCTCACCGGGGTCCGCACCGTCGTGGTGCGGACCCCGGTTTGTGCTGTTCCCAGGAAGGCAGACACCTGCATGTCCCGTAGGCCCCAGAAGCCGAACCGGCGTACCTCGTCACCCCCTCCCCCCACGTCGTCGCCGAGGGAGTTCCGGCTACCGGAGAGCACGACACCCGCACTTCCCGCCGTCGAGGACTTCGCCGGTCTGGACATGCCCGCGGGGCTGCTGAAGACCCTCACCGCCCAAGGCGTGACCACCCCCTTCCCCATCCAGGCCGCCACGCTGCCCAACTCACTGGCCGGCCGTGACGTGCTGGGACGGGGACGCACCGGCTCCGGCAAGACCCTCGCGTTCGGGCTGGCGCTCCTGGCCCGCACGGCCGGACTGCGCGCGGAGCCCAAGGCACCCCTCGCCCTCGTACTGGTGCCCACGCGTGAACTCGCCCAGCAGGTGACGGACTCGCTGACCCCCTACGCGACGGCGGTGAACCTCCGGCTGGCCACCGTGGTCGGCGGGCTGTCCATCACCAAGCAGGCCGGTGCGCTCCGGCGCGGCGCCGAGGTGGTCGTGGCGAGTCCCGGCAGGCTCAACGACCTCGTGGAACGCGGGGACTGCGTGCTCGACCAGGTACGCATCACGGTGCTGGACGAAGCGGACCAGATGACCGACATGGGCTTCCTTCCACAGATCACCAAGCTGATCCAGCAAGTACGGCCCGACGGACAGCGCATGCTCTTCTCGGCCACCCTGGACCGCAACATCGACCGCCTGGTGCAGCGGTTCCTGACCGACCCCGTAGTGCACTCCGTGGACCCGTCCACGGGAGCGGTGACCACCATGGAGCACCACGTGCTCCACGTCCAGGACGAGACCGACAAGAAGGCCGTCACCACGCGCATCGCGGCCCGTGACGGCCGGGTCATCCTCTTCCTCGACACCAAGAGGTCCGCCGACCGGCTCGCCAAGCGGCTCCTGTCCGTCGGCGTCCGCGCGGCGGCACTGCACGGTGGCCGCTCCCAGCCGCAGCGCAACCGCACCCTGGAACAGTTCAAGAGCGGCCACGTCACCGCACTGGTGGCGACGAACGTCGCGGCCCGGGGCATACACATCGACGACCTCGACCTCGTCGTGAACGTCGATCCCCCCACCGACCACAAGGACTACCTCCACCGGGGCGGCCGCACGGCCCGCGCCGGCGGCTCCGGCAGCGTGGTCACGCTGGTGCTGCCCACCCAGAAACGGGACGTCACCCGGCTCATGTCGGACGCGGGCATCCGCCCCCGGACGGCCCGTATCACGTCGAGCGACGCGGAACTGGCCACCATCACCGGCGCCCGCGAGCCTTCCGGCGTACCCGTCACCATCGAGGTGCCGCAGCCGGCGACAGCGACGGCGTCCCGTCCGGACCGGAAGACCGGCGCCAGGCCCGGCAGGCCATCGCGCCGCCGCCAACCCGGGAACGGCGGCGGGGCCCAAGCGGCGACAGGTGCTGCAACCAGGACGGGGAGCCGGGACTCCGACCGCCGTGCCACGGCCGAGAGGAAAGCGTCCGGTGGCACCTCCGCAACCGGCGGGCGCGGTTCTGCCCGCCGGACGCAACCCGGCGCGGCCACGGGCGGTGCCGCCGGAGCGGGCGGCCGCACCTCCGACCGCCAGTCCGCTGCGCGCAAAGGCCGGCTGCATCCTCGGTGAGGAAGGCGGCAGCCGGTGGCGGACCAGGGCGACTGCGGGAACCGTCGTGCCGGCGCCGTCCACGAAGGCGCGTCAGTGGTGGTGGCCCTGTCGGCCGAGGGTCTCCACGGCAGTCGCGCCGGGGCGGGTCCACTGCGGCACGGGGCGGCTGGTCGGGCCCCAGGTGGCGTTCCCGTCCGCGTCCGAGCGCCAGGACCAGCACGGGCTGCGCCCCTCGGGCCAGCCCTCGGGGTTGTCCTCCCACGCCTCGCCGCGGCCGTAGGGCGTCATGTCGAGCAGGCCGAGTGAGCTGTTGACCCGCTCGTTGCCACGGCCCGTCGTGGAGTAGGTGAGGAACACGCGGTCGCCGTCACGCAGGAAGCAGGTGAGGTACCCTATGCTGCCGCCGGCCGGTCCGTCCACGTCGCGCACCGAGTACCACGGCTGGGTGTAGCCCATGAACTCGACGTAGGAGGCCACCTCGTCCCAACGGCCCGTGGTGAGGACGGCGAACGAGACGCCCCGGGCGTTGAGGTAGACGGCGTCCTTCAGGTGCCAGGCCGTGGTGGTGCAGCCCTCGCACTGCCCCTGGTGCGGCGCGCCGTCGTACCACATGTGCTTGTAGACCACGAGCTCGTCGCGGCCCTGGAACAGGTCCAGGAACGGGACCGGGCCGTCGGGTCCGACGACCTCGACCGTCCCGTCGAACTCCACCATCGGCAGCCGGCGGCGGGCCGCGGCGATGGCGTCGCCCTCGCGGGTGTGAGCCTTCTCGCGGACCAGGAGCTCGTCACGGGCGGTCTGCCAGGTGGCCAGGTCGACCACGGGCGGGCGGCCGGGCAGTGCGGTGGTCGAGTCGTCCGGCGTTGTCGTCATGGTGTCCTCCGTGGTGTCTCGTGCCGGGCAGCGCCGCACGACGTTCTACGACGGTCACCAGTACAGACTCGCGACCAGGCCGGAACTCATCGCAGCGGGCTGGCACCCTCGGCCGAGCCGGCACGGACCACCTCGGGGCGTGTTCAGCCTGCGGCACCCGGACCCACCGAGAACCGGCCTGTCGACGCGCGGGCTGGTGGCTGCCGGATGGGATTTCCACTGCCGCGGTGTGTGCGGAACGCGAGTGGGTAGGCACACCGACCTGATGCTTCTGCTGACAAGGCGACGTGTTTCCCGCCGCTCGAGTGGCCCGGGCCTCACGAGCTGGTCCGCTCGCAGCCACTGATCGGTGGGCCGCGCAAGGAGGAAAGATCATGAAGAAGCTGATGCGCCGTATCGCCACCACGGGTGTTTCTGCCGCAGTCGCCGGAGGCGTTGTGTTCGCCACCGGTGGCTCGGCGATGGCGGCCTCTCCTCAGACGCCAGGGCATCTTCCTGGCCGGACCACCGCGGTCGTCTCCGGTCACGGCCGCTCCCATCACCGCACCGCCCACCAGCACATGGATCCCTGGGTCGCGGGCCAGCTTGCGATGTTCGAGCCCGCGGCCGCCAAGCGCCTGGCGGTGTACGACCCCTGGGTCGAGGACCAGCTCGCGCAGTTCTACCCCGCCACCCGATAGGACCGGCTGGTTCGGCATCCCACGGCCGAATGAATGTGACCGTCTGCGAGATAGAGACAGCATGGCGGGAATCGCCCCCCGGAGTCTTCTCGATCCGCCAGCCTGCGCTCACTGGATTGTCCGGGCATCGCTGGTAGGCGGCCCCGGCCGGCAGGGCCGTAAGGCAGGAGGCCAGCTCCGCAGGGCCGTGTCGGCCACCTGCCGCAGGCAGGTCATGACGCGTATCTGACCCGCGGGCGACATCCGTGGAACTCGCCCCTGCCCGAGGAGTGGGAAGAGGCCATGGACGACGCCCTCGACGCAGCCGTCGCGGACGCGCCCGACACCGCGCCTCCGCGCGCTCTGCTCGCCGGCATCGACCGCGTAGCTGCGTAACCGACCGCTCGCCCCTGCTGCCCTACTGCGGGTCGGCGGTGTCGTCGAGGTACCACCCGTAGGGACTCGGGCGTGCGCCGACGGCGGACCGGGGCGCGTAATGCTGGTTGTACAGCGTGGCAATGAGCTCGCCCCGGCTGTTGACCCCTGTCTTCGTGTAAACGGCTTTGAGGTGGTCCTGGACGGTGAAGGGTGAGATGGACAACCGCGTGGCCATCTGGCGATTGCTTCGGCCCTGGGCGATGAGTTCGGTGATCTCACGCTCGCGGGGCGTCAGCCCGTACGCCTGGGTGATCACCTCGCTGATCACGGCGGGGCGAGCACCCTCGACGATGACGGCGATCTGCTCCCCCGCGGCCGAGCCGTGCAGCATCACCCACCGGCCGTCACGACTGGGCAGGGCGGCTCGGGCCAGGCCGTCGCCGGTGCGGACGGCGGCGGCCACGGCTCGGACCGCACTGGGCAGCCGATCCCGGTCGTCCAGGGTGTTCAGCCACAGCCGGGCGTCGTCGGTCATGGTGACGGTCTCCCCGCTCGGCTGCACGAGCAGGAGTCCAGGCGGCGCTGACAGGCCACCCGGGGCGGCGAGCGCGGCACGGAGCAAGGTGAGGCGGAGGAGGTCCGCGACGGGGGTGACGATGCCGGCGAGGAGGTCCAGGTCGGCTGCTGAGAACGGCGGCGACGGCTGGGTCCGGTACAGGGTGAGCGAGCCCCAGCAGCCTGTCTTGGAGCGCAGCATGACACGGACTTCGTCGCAGATGCCGAAGCGGCTCAGCAGGGGCTCGTAGCGCTCGGCCGCGGTGATGTCGCCGCCGGTCGCGGCATGCAGGCCCGCGACGGGAACGGGCGCGTTGGCCAGGCGCGCATAGCTGTTGACGTCGGTCCCGCGGAACTCCCCCTCGAAGATCACGCTCTCCCTCTCGGTGGAGCCCTCGGCGTCTATGCCGCTCACGAAGCAGCTCGTCCACAGCAGAGTCGACGGGTCGACGGTGGAAATGGCGGCGAGGTCGTAGCCGACCGTCTTGCGCAGCAGCCGATCGAGCTCGTTCCGTACCTGTGTGAGATCCAGTTCGGAGCCGGCGAGCTGCCGGATGCGCGCGGAGAGGTCCATGCGGCCGAGCATGCCCTACCGGCCGTGGCGGGCGGTACCCCCTCGATCTGGGGATGGCGCCGCCGCGGGCTGTGTGACAAGCCCACTGGTGACAGCGCCGGGCGGACAGGCGGGAGGGGAGATCGTGATTCTCTCGGCTCGCGTCAGCGCCAGGAACTACTGTCGCGAGCATGGTCGAACATGACGCCCTCAGTGCCACCCGCGAGGCCTACGACGCTGCTGCCTCCACATATGCGCAGCTGTTCCGTGACGCGCTGCGTGACAGGCCCCTGGACCGCGCGATCTTGAGTGTCTTCGCCGAGGTCGTAAGTGCGAGTGGAGACGGCCGGGTCGCGGACCTGGGGTGCGGTCCTGGCCATGTCACCGCGTATCTCGACGAACTGGGGCTGGCGGCTTTTGGCGTCGACGCCTCTCCTGCGATGATCGAATTGGCTCGGCAGGCCTATCCGGGCCTGCGGTTCGACGTGGGCTCGATGGCCGCACTGAACATCGCTGACGGCGAGCTGGACGGCGTACTGTCACGTTGGTCCGTCATCCATACTCCGCCGCAAGAACTCCCCCTCATCCTGGCCGAGTTCCATCGTGTGCTGGCACCTGGCGGCCATCTTCTGGTCGGCTTTTCGGCAAGCGAAGGTCCGTCTCACCCGACACAGGTCTTCGATCACGCGGTCGCGCCGGCCTATCGGTGGTGGCCTGATCACCTCGCGGCGCTGCTGAGCAAGGCCGGGTTGGTCGAGGTGGCCCGGATGGTACGCGAGCCTCAGCCCACCGACCGGCGGCAGTTCCAGGAGGTTCAACTACTCGCCCGCAAAGCCTGGGCAGGCGCATGACCGGGTCCACCTGCCGGACGGGGAGCCGTCGGGCGCCAGGCTGCGACTCATGATCAAGGCCGATGATCAAGGCTCACGCTCCGTTCGAGCTCCGGTGGTCGACGCGACTGCGACGGCCCGCGACCCCGGATCGACACGCGCTGCGGCGGACCCGCCCCGACACCGAGTGGTGGCTCAGCGCCTTCTGAGGTCGGCAAGCGACGCGTGCCGCAGCCCCGGCTGCACGGCCCGGGAAGCCGCGAGCCTGCGGATGACACACCCCCCAGATTTGTGGGATAGGCGCCGACCGTGCCTCTCACTAGTTTCGAAGTCATGAACACAGCGAGCGAATCCGTGCAGGTCGCCGAGGCCACCGAGCGGAACATGAAGAACATGCGGCGGATCTACGAAGAAGGCTTCGATCAGGGCGAACTCGACGTCCTCGACGAGGTCTTCGCGCCGGACATCGTCAACCACACCGCGCCGGAAGAGCATCGCGTGGGGATCGAGCCCGTGCGCGGGCTGATCCGCATGCTGCGTACCGCCTTTCCCGACGCCCGCGTCGAGATCGAGGACATGGTCGCGGCCGGCGACGTCGTCGTGATGCGCAACTGGTACCAGGGAACCCATCTCGGGCCGTTCATGGGCCACGCGGCGTCGGAGCGCTCGTTCCGGTTCCGGCAGATCCACTGGATGCGCTTCGACGCCGATGGCAGGGTGATCGAGCACTGGGGCGTCCGCGACGACGTCGCGCACCTCCGGCAACTCGGCCTGATCTGAACACTGGTCCGGCGGCACCGCTGCACATGAGTGCTCCGTCGTGTGCGGGTCCGAAGCGGCGCCATCACACGAGCCCGGCGACCGCCGGATGATGCATGCCTGAGAAGGCACCGCTTCGTCTGTCTGCGTCGACTCCGCATATCAGGACGAAGAAGGCATCCGGGCCGTCGACGCCGAGGGCCATCCGAGCACGGTCAGCTCGGGCCACTGCTGTCGCCAGCGGGCCGTCTTGGCCTCGTACACCTCGCGCGGGGCAAGCACCGGATTGGGGCGCACGACGAGATTGAACACGTCGGAGAGGCCGTGCGGCGCATAGACGCGCCATCGCCCGCCCGGCTCGAGGCGCACGCCCAGGCAGCAGGTGGTCGCCGCGAAACTGTCGATGGCTGCCTCGGTAGAGGCATGGGGAGCACACGGGACGCCGAACTTCTGCTCGTACCAGAGGTGGACCCGGGCCTCGTTGCGGACCTCGACCTCCGCCGGCAGCCCGGCAAAGGCTTCGTCGGCAGCCTTGATCACCGCGTCTTCCGCCTCCCACGACAGGTCCCGGTCGTCGAAGTAGAAGACGTCGTAGTCCTTGATGCCGCTGGTGGGTGGCCTGTCTGTGACCACGTTCCAGACGGTCTGGAACAGGCAGCCCGCCGTCACATACCAGTCGGGGAGATCCAGCGTCACCGCGCGGTTCATCACCTCCAACAACAACTCGTTGCGGGCGAGCAGGGACTTCAGGACGGTGAGCTGCTCGTCGAGCGGGAGGCGACCAATCACCGCTCATGCCTACCACGCGGCAGGCCGGTGATGTCTACAGACTGCCCTTGAGGCTCTCCCGATGGATCTGACTCTGAACGATCAACAAGAAGGAGAAGTCACAGCTGCGACGCGTCAGGAGCCCCCTCCGGCAACACCCCCGCCCGGAACGGCTCCACCCCCACCACCCTGCGCACCCGTGTCGGTTCGATCAGAATCATCAGGCGCCGTTCTCCGGGGAGAAGCCACGGATACCGCTCCTCGTTGATGTACTTCCTGGCGAGCCGGTCCATGGCACGCTCCGCCGCCTCCCCCTCCACGAACCGCACGACCCGTCCCCGTATCTCCGCCCGGTCGTACGGGTTTTCAGGGTCATGGTGGGACAATGAGACATGCGGATTCCGCCGTAGGTTCTCCTCCTTGACGCGGCCCACGGACGTGTTCACCATGACGTACGCCCCTTCGATGTCGGCCCACATCGGCGACACCTGTGGCGCCCCGTCGGCGTCCACGGTCGCCAGGTGCCAGAAGTTGGGGGCGAGCAGTCGCTCACGAATGTGCCCGTCCAGCTTGCCCGTGCGGTCGGTCCCGGTCATCAAATAGCGCCTTCCAGTTGCCAGTTGATCGTGCGTCCTCATCCTGGACCGGCGTGGCACTCCGGCGCCAGAGGCCTGAAAGATCCCTGGATCAGCACCCGTGCAGGAGGGCGGCCTGGAGACGACGTGTCCCCTGCCCCGGCTCGCCGGGTTCGGCGTCAGCAGGTCTGGCGGAGGTAGCCGCTCGCGCCCTTGGGGGCGACATTCCGATCGCGGCGGACGATGCTCAGTGTGCTGCTCCAGCCGGAGCACGCTTCCGACAGGCCCTTCACCGTGTACTCGACCACGAGCACGTTGTTGTCGAATGCCTCGGCGAACCGGCCGCACTCGTTCCACTGGCCGCACTCCTCCACCACGGCGAAGTCCAGGCCCACGGAGGCACGGTCGGCCACGAGTTCCACGGAGTTCTTCTGGGCGATGGCCAGACCCTTCTCATGAGCGTGCACCGACAGCAACTTCATCAGCGCCTTCGCCTGGCCGGCCGTGAGGTAGTCCCGGAAGCGGGTGAAGGTGTCGTAGTTGTCGGGCTCGACGGCCTTGTACCCCTTGGCCGCGCACTCGTCGATCCAGCTGTTCACCTTGCCAGCGATGCGCTGCCGCTTGGCATCCGTGCGGATGTCCAGCACCGCCTCGCCCCAGTCCTTGTCGTAGACGACAGACCCTTTGGCGTCGCGCAGCAGCAGGTCGGAGTCCCAGTCACGCTCCGCGTCCTTCTGCGCCTGGAAGGCGTTGACGTTGCAGATGTTGTACGCACCGGGCGCGGGCGTGTCCTCGTGGCTGCGACTGACCACCTGCACACCGGCCGGCAGGGCGTACGCGCCGCCGATCTGGTAGTCCCATCGCACGTGCTTCGGTGGTAGCGCCACCGTGCCGGCAGATGCCGACGCCGGTGCCGACGCGGATGCGGACGCGGACACGTTGGACGACTGGGAGGTGTTGTTGTGGTGCGAGCCGAGCTTCACCGCCGTGATGCTCAGCCCGGTGACGGCCAGGGCCGCAGCGAGGCCGATGAGGATACGCCGCCTTCGACGCCCGCGACCGGCTCGAGCGCCGTCCGTTCCCCCCTTTTCCACGGCAGTGGCCGGGATTCGTGGCATGGGATGCGTAAGGGAGACCTGCCGGCTGGATTCCGATGAGTCGGCCGCTTCCGGCGCGATCGGTGCGGCCCGCGCGACCGGTGCGGCGGAATCCGGCAGCGCCCGGAGCATGTGGTGCAGTTCGTCGAGTTCGGGTCGAGCCGCGGGGTCCTTGTCCAGGCAGCGTTCGGCGATGCTGCGGAGCGGTTCGGCGACGCCGTCCAGCACCGGGGCCTCGTACATCACCTGGTAGCCCGTCAGATAGGGGCTGCCGCCGTCGAAGGGACGGTTACCGGTGGCCGCGTACACCAGCAGCGACCCGAGCGAGAACACGTCCGAAGCGGCGGTGACGTCCCGCGGCGCGCTGAACTGCTCAGGGGACATGAAGGGCGGGGTGCCGATCAGCCTTCCGGTCACCGTGAGGGCCTGGTTGTCCGCGGCGTGCGAGATACCGAAGTCGATGACGCGGGGTCCGTCCTCGGCCATCAGGACGTTGCTCGGTTTCAGATCCCGGTGCACCACACCCGCCCGGTGGATGTCCCGCAGCGCCTCGACAAGGCCCAGCGCCAGCGTTCGTACCTCACGCCCGCCCAACGGACCTTCCTCGGCGATCACTTCGGCCAGCGTACGGCCCGGCACGAACAACGTCGCCATCCACGGCTGTTCGGCGTCCGGATCTGCGTCCACCACCGGCGCCGTGAACGCCCCGCTCACCCGGCGGACCGCCGCGACCTCCTGCCGGAACCGCGTACGGAACTCCTCGTCCTGCGCGTACTGCGCGTGCACGACCTTGACCGCGACCTGCCGTCCCGAGGCCGAGCGGCCCAGATAGACGACGCCCATGCCGCCACTACCGAGCCGGTCGACCAGCGCGTAGCCGCCTATCGACCCAATGGGCTCCGACCCCTCGGGGTTCAGCGACATCACCGGTCACCCTTCCATTGCCCGTGCCACGAAAGGCCGTTCAGGCGCATCAGACTAGTACTGAGGTTTTGCAGTGAGAGAACCTTCGCGAGTCGCGCCGATCTTCCCTTGAACGACCAGTGGTACTCCGGGAAACACAGGAAATCTGCGGGACATCCGGTTCGTGCGGCACCTGGCGCCGTCGCCCTCGGCTCTGACACCGCCCGACGTCCGCCAGCAGCGGCTGCTCGTCGAACTGCGGCCCCCTTGAGTACGACTTCTTTGCGCCCCTCGGCAAGGCTCGTGCCGCCATCGGGATGCCGCACCGAGCGGACTGCCGGTTGACTCGCCTTGGTGGCTTGTCGCTGTCGACGCGGACGGCGAGGACCGTTGCTGTCAGATGATTCCGCCGTTGACGCGGATGACCTGGCCGTTGATCCAGTGGCCGGCCGGTGAGGCGAGGAAGGCCACGACTTCGGCGATGTCGGTGGGGGTGCCGAGCCTTTCCAGCGGGGGCATGGCTGCCAGGCGGGCGATGGTCTCCTCGTCCTTGCCGTCGAGGAACATGTCGGTGGCCGTGGGGCCGGGAGCGACGGCGTTGACGGTGACGTCCCGGCCGCGCAGCTCGCGGGCGAGGACCATGGTGACCGCTTCGACCGCGCCCTTGCTCGCGACGTAGGCCCCGTACCGGGGGAAGGCCATGCCCACCTGGGACGTGGAGAACGTGACGATCGCCCCGCCGGGGCGCACCGTGCGGGCGGCCTGCCGGGCGACCACGAAGGTCCCGCGGATGTTGGTGCGGTGCAGCGCGTCCAGTTCGGCCAGGTCCAGGTCGGCGATGGGTGCGAGACTCATCCGGCCGGCGGCGTGGACGACCACGTCGACGCCGCCGTACGCGGACTCGGCAGTGGCGAACAAGGCGGCCACGTCCTGTTCGTCGGCGACATCCGCCCGGACGGCGACCGCCCGGCCGCCGTCCGTGGTGGCCTCCTTGACGGCGGCCTCGGCCAGATCCCGGTTGCCGGCGTAACCGACCACGACGGCGAACCCGTCGGCCGCCAGACGGCTCACCGTCTGGCGGCCGATCCCCCTGGAGCCACCGGTGACTATGGCTACACGGGGATGGTCCGGGCCGTGACCGGGCGTGGCGCGGCTGTCCGTCGGATTCTGGTTGGGGTTGGGGTTCGGGGACGGGTCGGGGTTGGGGTTCGGGGACGACGAGGACATGAAGGCTCCTGTACGAGATGCCGGATGGGCTGCCACGACGGTGGATCGTGGGCGTGGGGCGTCGGTGTCGTTGCCGACGACTCGCTGCTTGCCTCTCCAGCGTGCGGGTGTGTTCGCCCGTCAGCCAGGGCCGTCTCGACCCCGGGGTTGCCACCCCCAGGATCGACACTCACTGGGAGTGACGACAGGGCGTGAACGCTTCCGAACTGCCGCGTGCGTGAAGCCCCGCCTCAACCGGGTCCGTCCGTCCGATGTTGGTTTGCGCACCGGTTCGCGGCGCCTTCTGCCAAGGCACCTTCTGCAAACTACGGGTGCAGCCCGCTTGGTTGGTGCGGGAGGTGAGCGAGGCCGCCTTTCGCGTCGGTCCGCCGACGGCTAGGGTTTGGGCGCAGCGAGTCACCCAGGAGGAGCTGAGACATGGTCGGTTTTCCGAGCGCGCGTTGACGTTCTAGGCCGTGACCGGCCTGTCATCGCGTGCTGCCCTTGATGTTGCGGCATAGCGAGCCTTTCCCTGCCCGAACCGTCGGCGCACCGTTGATGTGCCCGGTGGCGGGCCTCGTTGTCGGCAACACAAGGGATTCCCGTGCCGTCCGCTTCCTCCGCTGTATCCGATTCCGGTCGACCTGTTCCGTCAAGCTTGTGGCGGGACGTCGACTTCCGCAGACTCTGGGTAGGGCAGACTGCCTCCCAACTCGGTGAACACACAAGTCTGGTGGTTCTGCCGCTCTTCGCCGTCCTGACGCTCCACGCCGGTGCCGGCCGGCTGGGCGTCCTTCGCGCGGTGGGGCAGGCGCCGATCCTGTTGTTCTCGCTCTTCGCCGGTGCGTGGGTGGACAGGTGGCGGACCCGCACGACGATGGTGCTCACGGACGTCGGTCGGGCCTTGGCCCTGGGCGCTGCCGCCATGGCCGGCCTCTTCGGCTGGCTCGGCCTGCCCGGCCTGTTTGCCCTCGCCTTCGCCGTCGGGGCCCTGTCCGTGTTCTTCGACGTGGCCTACCAGGCGTCTCTCGTACGACTGGTGGAACGCGACCAACTGGTGCGAGGCAACAGCGCGCTCGAGGGCAGCCGGTCCGCGGCGCAGATCGGCGGTCCCGCTCTCGGCGGTGCGTTGGTGTCCCTGCTGTCGGCGCCGATTGCCGCCGCCTCCAGCGCGCTGTTTTTCGCGCTGTCGTTCCTGTCGATCCGGCGGATCCGCCGAGCCGAATCGATCCCGGAGCGCCCGGAACACCCCCCTCGGGTCTGGCAGCGGATTCATGAGGGCCTTCGTTTCGTCGCCGGCGATACCGTGCTTCGGACCGTGTGCCTGGCCTCGGCCGCATTCCAGTTCTCCTTCGCGGCCATGATGACCGTCTATCTGCTCTTCCTGCCGCGGGGACTGCACCTGTCGGGCACCGTCGTCGGGCTGGCGCTCACGGCGGTGGGACCGGGCGCGCTCCTGGGCTCGCTGCTGGCCGCCCGCCTGCCGAGCCGGTTCGGTCATGGCCCGGTACTCGTGTGCGCGGCGGCACTCGGCGACGGCGTGTTCCTGTGCGTGCCCGCGCTGCACGGCTCCTCTACGGTGACGGTTCCCGCGCTCCTTGCGGTCGGCTTCGTGTTCGGGGGCGGCGGCCAGTTGGTGAATGTCACGGTCATGGCCGTCCGGCAGGCCGTCACTCCGGACGGGATGCAGGGCCGGGTGGCCGCGACGATCACGTTCGTCGGCATGGGGTCGACCCCGCTCGGTTCCCTGGTCGGCGGATGCCTCGCGGAGGAGTGGGGGCTGCGCACCAGCCTCCTGGTGACGGCCGCAGGCATGATGCTGTCCCCAGTGGTGATGGCTTTGTCGCCGCTCGCACGCCTGGGACGGGAGCTTCCGGCCTCCCACCCCGCGCCGTCGACGGCCACGTGTCGTCCATCCCACCCTGGGCGTCATTGAGTTGGACTACGAACAGCCTGATGAGCGAGAACGGCCGCCGGCGCCTGCTGTGGTTCGTCGCTCCACCCGGCAGCGAAGTGCGAGATCGGCCGATTGCCGCCGGATGCCTGCCGGCCGCTCCTGTTCCCAGCCGCATAGCCCGGCAGCTGGTTACTGAGGCCGGCAGCGTTGGCCTGTTCGCCAGTTCGCGGTGGCGGTGGCAATGACGGTGTCCAGTCTGTCCCGGGCGCTCACCAGATCGCTGATGCGGCTGTCGATGCGGTTCCGTTCGGCCGAAAGCCGGTCGAGCAGCTCTGGCGTGGCCTCACCGTCCACGACACACGGCAGCAGATCCGCGATCGACCTGCTCGGCAGTCCGGCGGCGTACAACTGCTGGATCAACTGGACACGGTCGACCGCGCTGTCCGGGTAGTGCCGCTGGCCGCTGGGGCTGCGTTCCGAAACGAGCAGGTTCTGTTCCTCGTAGTAGCGCAGTGCCCGAACGCTGACACCCGTCCTGGTGGCGAGCTCGCCGATACGCATCGCGTCTCTCCGATGTGAGCTGGACCACATTTCTTGCCTCTGACGTCAGTGTCAGGTTTTAGCGTATCTCGCGACGGCTCACCTCTCCGCGAAAGCGAAGGACGAGCCCGTGACCAGCTTGTTCGACAGCTCCCCATCGAAAAAATGCGAAAGAAGACCTTCCCATGACTGCATCGGACACGGCGACCGCGGACGTGGCCGTCACCCCTCCCACCCCCATCGTCTCGGTGAAGCCGGTAGCGCTGGAAGCACCGGGCCGTGGTGAGCGCCTGAAGGTGAGGATCTCCGCTCCGGCAACCGGAAATGAACTGCCGATCATCGTCTTCTCGCACGGCTTCGGCTCGTCCATGGACGGCTACGGTCCCCTGGCCGACTTCTGGGCTGCTCACGGCTTCGTGGTGGTGCAGCCCACCCATCTCGACTCCAGGACAGTGGGCCTTCCCCAGGGCGATCCCCGCACACCGCGGCTCTGGCGTTTCCGCGTCCAGGACATGAAGTGCATCCTCGACCAGCTCGATCTGCTGGAAGCCACCGTTCCCGGTCTCAGCGGTCGCCTCGACCGAAGCCGCATCGCCGCGGCCGGGCACTCCTTCGGCGGTCAGACGGCGGGCAATCTGCTGGGGTTGCGGGTCCTCGATCCGGTGACCAAGAAGGAAGAGGACCTGTCCGACTCGCGGATCAAGGCAGGCGTGCTGCTTGCCACGGCCGGAAAGGGTGGAGCCGACCTGACACCGTTCGCGGCCGAGCACTTCCCGTTCATGAACCCGAACTTCGCGCACATGACCACGCCTGCCCTCGTGGTCGCCGGTGACAAGGACGACTCGCCGCTGTCCGGCCGGGGACCGGAGTGGCTCACCGACCCGTACTTCCTGAGCCCAGGTGACAAGAGCCTGCTCACTCTGTTCGGGGCGGAGCATTCACTCGGAGGGATCGCCGGCTACGAGGTCCGAGAGACGACGGACGAGAACCCCGAGCGCGTCGCCCTGATCCAACGGGTCACGTGGGCCTACCTCCGCCATGCACTTGGCATGGAGGGTGCGAGCTGGACAGCAGCGCAGACGCAGAAGGCTTTGTCGGAGAGTGCCACCCCCGTGGGGCGGATCGAATCCAAGTGACGCTCCGCGGAGCGAACCACTTCCGAGGCGGTCTGCGCCCTGGTTTCCGCCGCGCGGGCGCTCGGTGAGATGGATCCCGCCAATCGGATGCGTACATCTGTTCCTAAGCAGTGTACGTTTGTTCTTATGGACAGAGTGGAACCTGCCGAGGCGGGTGAGGGGCGACGGGTTCGCCGGCATGATCCGGAGCGCAGGACACGCATCCTGGACGCCGCTCTCGACGTGCTCGTCACGGACGGCGCGGCCGGCATGACGCACCGAAAGGTCGCCGCGCGTGCGGACGTGCCGTTGGGGTCGGTCACCTACCACTTTTCGAGCCTGTCCGAGCTTCAGGCGCAGGCGTTCGCCAGGTATGTGGAACAACGGACCGCCGAGTTCGAGGGCCTCTTCACGGACGTGGAGACGCGCGAGGACCTGGTCGAGGTCTTGGTGGAACTCGTACAGGGGGGACCGTCCCGGCGCCGCAGTGCGGTCCTGGGCTTCGAGCTGCACCTGGCGGCCCTGCGCAATCCCGCTCTGCGCGCGCTGACACAGTCGTGGACCAGGGACAGCCGGGCCGTCCTTGCTCGCTTCACCGGGCCGGAGATCGCCGGCCGTCTGGACGCCTTGCTCGAAGGGCTGATCATGCATGCGCTCCTCACGACGGAGCCGGAGCCGCGGGAGGTGACACGGGAGGCGATCGTTCAGGCCCTCGGCCCGGTGATCGGATGGGGAACGTGAACGCGGTGGCCGTCCTCGGCCCCCGGCAGCGAGAGATCGCAGCTGCGGTGAGGTCGACGCACGTGGTCTTCGCCGGCCTGGGACTCGCCGGGGCAACGTGGGCCTCTCGGCTGCCGCGGATACGCGCGCGGATGGACTTGAGTCCGGCCTCGCTGGGGCTTCTGCTCCTCGTGATCGCCGTCGGGGGTGTAGTGATGCTTCCCCCGTCACTCTCAGCGCCGGTGCCGATGCACCCGTCCGTGCCGCAGACCGGGTCGGTGCCATCACCTCGATGGATACTGCGGCTTCCTCGGCGGCCCTCCTCTGGTCGGATTCCTCGCCGACCAAGACCGCTCTCGCACATGTCCTGCTCGTCGTCGCGGTCCTCATGGCAGCGTCTGTCCCCCTCCCCGGCGCCGCCCGCCCCGACCGCCGGTCTCATGCGCACCCGCCCGGACTGCTACCCCCGTCACGGCGAGACCCTCAGCACACCAAGGAGAACCCCATGCCGAGCAACCCGCCCATGATCGCGGTCAGTGACGCCGAACTGGCCGATCTCCGCGCCCGGCTGAAGGGCACGCGATGGGCGGAGCCCTGGCCGGTCAACGGCTGGGAGGCCGGTACCGACACCGCGGAACTCCGCCGCCTCGCCGCCTACTGGGCCGACGGCTACGACTGGAGAGCCCACGAGGCCGCCATCAACGTCCTCCCCTCACGCCTCGCCGACCTCGACGGAACACCCGTGCACTACCTCCGCTTCGACGGCGAGCACCCGGACTCGCTGCCGATCGTCCTCACCCACGGCTGGCCCAGCTCCTTCCTCGAACTCACCGCCCTCGCCGACCGGCTGGCCACCCCGTCCCGGTACGGAGGAGCAGCCGAGGACGCCTTCACCGTGATCGTCCCCTCACTGCCCGGATTCGCCTTCTCACCGCAGCGGCCCACCCTCACCGACACGCAGCAGACCCACCACCTCTGGCACCGGCTGATGCACGACGAACTCGGCTTCGAGCGCTACGCGGCGCACGGCGGAGACCTGGGCGCCGGCATCACCTCCCGGCTCGCCGAGGCCCACCCCGAGACGCTCGTCGGCATCCACCTGCTGGCCGTGGCCGCCCCGGCCGCCTACGATCCCGCCGGCCTCACCCCCCAGGAACAGGCCCACCTCGAATCCATGGCGGCCTGGCAGACGCACGAGGGCGGCTACCAGCACCAGCAGAGCACCCGTCCTCTCACCCTGAGCCAGGGCCTGACCGACTCGCCCGCCGGCCTGCTCGCCTGGCTCGTCGAGAAGTACCGTGCGTGGAGCGACTGCGGCGGCGACCTGTCCTCGCGCTTCAGCGACGACTTCGTTCTCACGCAGGCCTCCCTCTACTGGTTCACCCGCACGATCTCGACCTCCTTCCGGCCCTACTACGAACACGCCCACGGCTTGACCCGACGCGTGGAGCGCGTGAGCGTTCCCACAGCCGTCGCCCTGTTCCCCGCCGACCTGAGCCGGCCGCCACGCAGCTGGGCCGAGCGCACCTACAACATCACGCGCTACACGCACATGCCCCGCGGTGGACACTTCGCCGCCCACGAGGAGCCTGATCTGCTGGCCCACGACATCACCGAGTTCTTCCGCGGCTACCGTTCCCCACTGCCGTCGGCCCCTCGATCCGCCGCCTGAGCCCGGCGGCCGGCAGCGCTCATCGCACCGGGCCTCACTGGCGGGCTCGAAGCATGGATACACAAGGGCACCCGCCGACGGGGCAGCGGGTAGACCAAGCAGGGGCCGGGCCCGGCGCCAGGCTCAGCTGCACCGCAGCGGCCGGCGCGGATGAAATCCTGGGGCCGGCCCCGACCGGCATCGCTCCTCACGTCGGCTCCTGGATGGCGCCTGCACGATCCACTCCCCCGCAGCGGTCTTGGTCTTGATCCACTTTCCCGCAGCGGTCTTGGTCTTGGCCGCCCCGAAGCGCTCAGGACGAACATCCACGGCCCGGGTAAGCACACTTCCGACGGCTGTCCGGCGTACCGTGCCCGCATGGAGCAGCGAGAAATCATGCAGCGGGTCGTCGGCATCCTGACCGAGGCGCTGGAGATGCGACGCCAGGCCCGCGAGAACCGCGACGGTGACGTCACACAGAGCGAAACGGTCTCCGCGTTGCTCGAGGAGATGCTGCCACGCATCGAGCTGCGCGCCGACGCGAGCGCCCACGAGGTGGCGACTGCCGTGAGCGAGCAGCTGGGGCCGGCCATCGTGCAGATCGCATCAGCGTTCGCGCTGGCCTTCGTCCAGCTCGCCGAGATCCACGACGGCGGGCGCGCCGACGTCTCTGCTGCGGACGTTCTGCAGTCGATCTCCCTGCACTTCGAGACCGAGGCAGGACAGTAGAACGGTCGCGGTGCGGACGTTGGCCCACGGGCGGGTGTCGGCGCCCACTGATGCGTTCATCGACTGCCGCATGCGAATATCCGCTGGGCGCCGGCGATCGCTGGTTGATGCGACTGCGCCCGCTACCTGCGCTTCCCGCCGGTCGGACCGTGAAGCCGGGGAGGGCGGAGGCTCGCACGGGGATCGGGTGGGGTGCCGTTGCTGTCGGGGGTGGTGGAGGCGCCCGGCTCGGGGGTCCGCGGCTTGTCGGCAGCCAGTTGGACGGTGGGCAGCGGGGGCGAGACGGTGCCGGCCAGAGCGCCGGTCATGGCGTCGCGCCAGATGGGACCAGGGGTGTCGGCGCCGAAGACCTCCTTGTGGAACACGCCGCCGATGGTGACGTTCGTCATGGGGACGTTGTGGGACGGGCCGCCGACCCAGACGGCGCCGGCCAGGTTCGAGGTGTAGCCGACGAACCATGCCGCCCAACGATTGTCGGTCGTACCGGTCTTGCCCGCGCTGTCGCGGTCCTTCAGGCCTGCCTGCCGGCCGGTACCGTCCTCGACCACGCCCTTGAGGAGTGTGTTGATGGTCGCGGCGGTCTTCGGGGACATCGCTTGGCTGCATGAGGTCTGCGGTACCGGCAGCGACTTGCCGCTCGCGTCGGTGATCGATTCGATGGCCATCGGGGTGCAGTAGATGCCGTTGTCGGCGAACGCGGCGTAGGCGGAGGCCATGGTCAGCGGGCTCACTTGCTGTGTGCCGAGCGTAATGGAGGGGACCTGCTGAAGCGGGGAGCCGTTCGCCTGGTGCACGCCGAGCTTCTGCTCCATCTGGACCACTGGGCAGATACCGATGTTGCCGATGAGCTGGACGAAGTAGGTGTTGACCGACAGGGCCATCGCCTTCTTCATGTTCATCGGACCGACTTCCGACCTGTCCTCGTTCGACAGCGGTGGGTCGGTGGGATTGCGTACCCACGGTTTGCCGCAGGTGCTCACCGGACTCGGATAGTCCATCGAATACGGAGCCGGCAGGACGGTGTTGGGGTCGGTACCGCCGTCGATCGCCGCCGCAGCGGTGATCGGTTTGAACGTCGAGCCCGACTGGAAGCCGGTTCCCCCGCCCATGTCGTGGTCGACGCTGAGGTTGATCTGCGTCTCGTCGGTGCCGAAGCCGTACGGACGCGACTGGCCCATCGCGAGGATCTTGCCGGTGCCGGGCTGGACGAGCGTGACGGCGGTGGCGACGGGGTCGGTCTTGTAGACGTGCTGGGTGATGGCGGCCTGGACGGCGTCCTGGGCCTTTGGGTCCAGGGTGGTCCTGATGGTCAGGCCGCCGGTGTTCCAGCGCCGGGCCCGGTCCTCTGCGGTCTTGCCGAAGACGGGGCTGTTGAGGAAGACCTCGCGGACGTAGTCGCAGAAGAAGGCGGCGCCGCGGACGGCGGTGATGCAGCCGTTCCTGGGGGCGGTGGGCTTCAGTGCGAGGGGCTGCCGCTCGGCGGCGTCGGCCTGCGCCTGGGTGATGTCGTGCACGTCGGCCATGCGCTGCAGGACTATGTCGCGTCGGGTGCGGGCGGCCTGGGGGTGCTGGATGGGGTCGTACAGCGTGGTCCCGTTGACGACGCCGGCCAGGACAGCGGCCTGCGGCAGCGTGAGGTTTTGGGCGTGTGTGCTGAAGTAGCGCTCGGAGGCCGCCTCGATGCCGAAGGACTGCTCCCCGAAGGGCACGATGTTGAGGTAGTTCTGCAGGATCTTTTTCTTACCGAGTTCCTTCTCGACCTGGATCGCGTACCTGAGTTCCTGGATCTTGCGGCCGAGGGTCGGCGAGGTGGCCTGGGCCACGGCGTTCGGGTCGTCACCCGCCTCTTCGACGAAGACGTTCTTGACGTACTGCTGGGTCAGCGTGGAGGCGCCCTGCTGAGCGCTGCCCGCCTGCGTGTCCCTGACGACCGCGCGGATCACGCCTTTGGGATCGATGGGGCCGTGCTGCCAGAAGCGGGCGTCCTCGATGGCGACGATGGCCTTCTGCATGAGCGGGCTGATCCGGCTGAGCGGGACCACGGTGCGGTCCCGGGAGTAGACGGTGGCGATGAGGTCGCCGTCGGCGTCCAGGATGTGGGAGGCCTGGCTCAGCGGCGGACGCTTGAGGTCGCCGGGCAGGTCGTCGAAACCGGTCGCGGCGCCCTTCGCGGACAGACCGATCGCGCCGGTGGCCGGCAGTGCGATACCGGCCAGCACGATTCCGGACAGCGCGCTGATGCCGAGAAACTTCAACGCCTGTACGGCCCTCGCACCCGACGACGTGGCTGATGACCGCCGCCTGGACCGGGCCCCATCCGAACGCATGTAACCCATGCGGGGCAGGGTACGACGCGAATCTATGGCGCATTTTTGCGGCCTGCCCTGTGCAGCGAGGGCCCCACATGATCCGAGTAAGAGGCCCTGGCGGTCGTGCGGTCGCTCATCGACGCAAACGATGGAAAGGCTTTGCCCCAGCATGGTCCAGGGATGTGGCCAGCCAGGTTACTCGCCCGTACGATCCCTGGCTCATAGGGAGGCGTCCTGGTGAAGGAGTTGCTGTGGCCTTTGGAAGGCGTCGGTTTCTCGCCGTACTGTCCACCACGGCAGCCGTACTCGGTCTCGCGAGTCCGTCCGCTGAGCGCGCCGCGGCGGCGACGGTCTGCCCACTCGCCCTCAGCGTCTCGGCTCAGGTGTCCCCGCCTGGCGGGAGCCCCTACACCGTGTGCTCCGGCGTCGTGCCGAGCTTCGACGGCACACCACTGGACGTGGACGTCTCCCTCCCCCAGGACAGCTCAGGGCCCTTGCCCTTGATGGTCATGCTCAACGGCTGGGGGCACGACAAGACGGACTTCGAGTCCACCACCCCGGCGGGCAACGGCGCGAACACCTACCACTGGAACAACGCCTGGTTCACGGGAAAGGGCTTCGCTGTCCTCAACTTCACATCGCGTGGCTTTCACCGCTCCTGCGGCAAGGACCCGGCGACCGGGTACACCTACGCCACCGACCCGGCGTGCGCGGGCCGGGCCGACTGGACCCACCTCGCCGACCGACGGTGGGAGGTGCACGACACCCAGTTCCTCGCGGGCCTGCTGGTCGATGCCGGGGTCGCCGCACCGGACAAGGTCGTGACCACCGGTGACTCCTACGGAGGCGGCCAGAGCTGGCTGCTGGCACTGTCCCAGGACAAGGTGATGACGCCCGACGGCACGTCGGTGCCCTGGACGTCACCGAAGGGGGTGCCGCTCCATCTCGCCGCCGCGGTCCCGCAGTACGCCTGGACGGATCTCGCGCAGGCGCTCATCGACAACGGACGAGGCTCCGACGGCCTGTCAGGGGCGCCCGGCGACGGGCCTCATGAGGATCCGGTCGGCGTCGCGAAGGAGAGCTATCTGGACGGTCTGTACGCGCTCGGCACTGAGTACGGCCAGTACGCCGCCGACGACCCCACCGCGGACATACCGGGATGGCACGCGCGGATCACCGCAGGCGAGCCGTACGGGAAAGATCCGTTGATCAACCAGATCGTCCGGCAACTGGCGGACTACCGCTCGCCGTACGACATGCCCGTCCCGCCGGCCTCCGTCCGGATCCCCGTTCTCAGCATCCAGGGCACCACCGACCCGCTGTTCCCCGCCGTCCATACGGCGCAGATGGTGAACAGGCTGCAGGCAGCGGCCCCCGGATATCCGGTGTGGACGTTCTACGGAGATCTCGGACACTCGTACGCCGACAACCCCCACCAGGTCTGGGCGGCCGCCAACGACGAGGCCAACGACTGGCTCGACGCGGTGCTCGCCGGTTCTCAGCCGACCACTGCACGGACGACTCTCAGTACCACCGCCTGTATGCCCGGGCAGACCAACGCCACGCTGACCGCCGACCGCTTCTCCCGACTGGCGAACGGAAGCTGGACCTTCACCGGCTCGACCGGCGCGGTGACCACAAGCTCCATCCCCGACGGAACGGAGGCAGCCGCCGTCGACCCGATCGCCAACTCCGGCTGCCGCACCACGCCGGCGCAGTCCGACCGGGGCGTGGCGAGCTGGGTCTTCGACCCGCCCTCACCCGGCATCATCACCGGGTCGCCCGTCGTCCATGTGACTGCCACCCCGCAGGGTGCCGACGCCGAACTCGCGGCGCGGCTGTTCGACATCGACCCGGCAAGCGGCACCCAGACGCTCATCACCCGGTCGGTGTACCGCGTCACCGGTTCCCCCGGAAACGTGCAGCCGCTCGCCTTCGAACTGTGGCCGGCCGGCTGGCAACTCCAGTCGGGACACCGGCTCAGGCTCGAACTCACCCAGAGCGACGCCCCCACCTGGCGGCCGGACAACGAGACGTCGAGTCTGACCCTGAGCCCTCCGGTGCTGACCGTACCGGTGCGGACGTCATAGCGTGAGGCATCTCTGACTCAGGCCCCTGGGACGCCGGGGTGATCATCTCCGCTCCCCGCGGTTGTCGTGCAACCCACTGCTCTGTTCGGGCGTGGCAAGACGTGAGGGCATCGCCCCTCGAAACCGTGAGTGGAGGGGGCAATGCGCGACCCACGCGTCTTTGACGATTTCTACGCCTGTACCGTGCGTCGGCTGACCAGCCAGATGTACGCGATGACAGGCAGCCTCGCCGAGGCAGAGGACCTGGTGCAGGAGGCCTTCGCCCGGGCCTGGCAGAACTGGGAGAAGCTCTCCGCCTACTCGGACCCTGAGGCCTGGGTGCGTTCGGTGGCCTGCCGGATCCGGGTGAGCGTCTGGCGCAAGACGGTCAATCGGCTCACGGCCCACCGCCGCCACGGCATACACGTCGAGGTGCCCGGTGTCGGCCCTGACTATGTGGCGATCGTCGCGGCGTTGCGGCGGATCCCCTATGAGCAGCGGCGGGCGATCGTGCTGCATCACCTGGTCGGGTTGTCCGTTGAGGAGACAGCCCGTGAAACCGGTGCCGCGCCGGGCACGGTCAAGGCCCGGCTCGCGCGTGGACGCCAGGCGATGGCGCCGTATCTGTCCGACGGCACAGGGAACCGTGCGTCCGCAGCCGCGCGCCCGGCGGGCTTGCGGCTGGCAGTCGCCGCACCCGGCATCGCTTCCGCAGTCGAGGCCGACGTGCCCGGCTCCACCGACCAGGAGGTGCACCACCATGACTGAAGACTTCGAGGCCATCCTCAAAGGCGGCTCCGAGGAGCTTGCCAGGCGGACCAGTCCCCGGCCCGCCGCAGCCGTCCGGGCCCGCGGCGACGGTCTGCGGCGGCGCCACCGGGCCACCACCGCCGCACTGACCGTTGCCCTGGTCGCCGCGGTCGGGGGCGGTGCCTTCGCCGTCACCGGCCCTTCCCGCCAGGCCGCCCCGCCCGAGGCTGTCGTGAGCCCCACCACGCCGAACGGGCCCACGTCCCCACCTGCCACGTCCACGAAGCCCTCCAGCGCGACACCGGACCCGGCGATCGCGCCCGTGCGGCCGCCGTCTTCGTCGTGCCGTTCCCTGGTGGTGCCGGAGCGGGTCAAGGACGCGGTGACGGCGGCGTATCGACGGTCGCAGCCGGGGCTGGTGCACATCGCCCCTGCCAAGGGCACGTTCTACTACGGTGCATGCGGCGACCTCTTCTACGCGGGAGCGTCGTTCACGCCGACGGCCGGTGCCGGGGAGAACGAGCTGGTGCAGTTGCAGGATGACGGGGCCGCCGAGAAGTACTTCACCAAAGCCCCAAGCGGCGATTGGACCTATGCCGCCAGCGACGGGCTCCCGCGCAGTCCGCGACGCTGCGCGGCCATTGCGGAGATCCCGGCACCGCTTGCCGAACTTTGGGGTGACTGCCTGGCCCGGCCCTGACCCAGGTCGACGACCGCGTCGTGAGGTTCATGGGCGTCCCCCACGCCGATATCGACGCGGTTGACGACCGGCTGAAGGCGCATCCGTCATCGCCGCCATGCGTTGCTTCTGGTGGTATCGGCGCGGCATCACCCGCCGCGCACACGGAAGGTCTGCCCCGCCGTCCACTGTCTTGGCCAGGGGATCGTCGGACGGGCCACGTGCTCGCGGCAAGCGGTCGCCAGGGCTCGCATCTGCCGTGCCAAGACGTCGTCCGTCAGTTCGCACGTGGGACCTGGCGCGTTCCCCGCGTCCAAGGCGTTGATCCCCACGGCCGCTGCCGTGCCGCATCGGGCCCAGCCACCGGACACGCCACATCCCGGCCGGAGGTGGACGCAACCCACCTGGGAGGTCAGACGTGTCCACAGTCGAGGCGCACTGACCCCGCGGTGTCGGCCGCTTGAAGCTGAAGGACATCGCCCGCCCAGCGTCTGCAGGAGAGGGCGCTGCCGGATGCCGGGGACGGCAAGCCAGGGGCGGCCGGGGCGCAGCGGCCGCGCCCCGGCCGGCAGACGGCCAAGCGTTGTCCGCCGTGCGGACCGGCTTCACAGCGGAGGCGCCGGCCGATGAGGGGCGCTTGACCGCCTCCGTCCGCGTCCGCCCCCGGCCGGAGACGGCGCCGGACGCCGTTTCCCGCACCGCCGTCAGGTTCGCTCACGGCAGGATGGAGTCGACGTATCCGCCGTCCACCCGAAGTGCGCCACCGGTGGTGGCCGAGGCCTGGTCGGAGCTGAGGTAGACCACCATGTTGGCGATCTCCTCCGGTTCGATCAGGCGCTGCAGCAGCGACTGCGGCCGGTGCTCGCGCATGAAGACACGCTGGGCTTCCTCCCAAGGCAGGTCGCGGTCGACGAGTTCGTAGACGAAGTCCTCGACGCCTGCGGTGTGGGTGGGCCCGGCGATCACGGAGTTCACCGTGACGCCCGTGCCGGCGGCCTGTTTGGCGAAGCCCCGGCCCACCGCGAGCAGCGCGGTCTTCGACATGCCGTAGTGGATCATCTCCGCGGGGATGACGACCGCCGAGTCGCTGGCGATGTACTGGATGCGCCCCCACCCCCGCTCGGTCATGCCCGGGAGGTACAGGCGAGTCAAGCGTACGGCGGCCAGTACGTTCACCTCGAAGTAGCGCCGCCACTGTTCGTCGGTGATCCTCAGGGGGTCCTCGGCGCCGAAGATGCCCAGGTTGTTGACGAGGATGTCCACCTGCGGCAGGACTTCCGCGGCCTGGCGAGCGCCCTCCTCGCTTGTCACATCCGCCGCGACCGGGACCAGCTCCGCCCCGGGCCCCTCCTGTGCCAATTGGGCGATGCTGTCGTCCACGCGCTGCGGGGTGCGGCCGTTGACGCCCACCCGGGCCCCGGCACGAGCCAGACCGGCGGCGATCGCCGCGCCGATGCCCTGTGTGGAGCCGGTGACCAGTGCCGTGCGGCCTTTCAGATCGATCTGCATCATCCCAGCCCTTTCATGTGTAGTCCCGTACAGGTACCCGTACCGGCACCTCGACGCGAGAAGGTCAGGCCTTCAGCGCCTGAACGGCCGCATCGGCGAAGGAGTGGTCCTGTTCCGGAGCTCCGCCACCGACGCCGAGAGCACCGATCAGCCGGCCGTCACGGTGGACGGGCACTCCGCCGGCGATGAACAGCAACGGGCGGTCCAGGCCGGTCGGCAGGGTGTGGAAGAGACCGCCGGGCTGGACGGCGTCGACCAGGTCGGCCGTGGGGGCGTTCAGCTGCAGAGCGGTGTACGCCTTCCGCGTGCTGGTCTCACCTGCGATGAGAACGGCCCGGTCGTCCCGTCGGAAGGCGAGCATGTGGCCGCCTGCGTCGAGGACGGTGACGGCGACAGGGACACCGGCGGCTTCGGCGGCCGAGCGCGCCGTGTGGATCAGGAACTCGGCGTCGCCGACGGTGAGCGGAGTGACGGCGGTGGCAGTGATGGTCATGAGGAACGGTCTCCAGATGTTGCTTGACGGGGCCGACTGCCCGCAGGGGCGTCGGACGGATCGAGACGGGTGGCCGTGCCCTCGCCGCATTCGGCAGCGGTGCGGACCGGCCGCCCTTCACTCACATTAATTGCACACGCTGGTTATTTCAAACGCCTCTTGTGCGCGAACGCAATCATCTGGGCCGCCACTCGCCGGGCGCGCACGAACGCCATCGCCGTGGGTCATGTCGCCGACGTGAGCCCCGTATACGACGTGAATGCGCACTGGATGGCGAAGACGGCGGCGTCAGCGACCAGAGCCCCGTCGGCGCGGACGCGAGGCCCCGCTCCCCGCCCCGCATCAGTGTCGGCGGATCGGACCGTCCTTGCGTCGTGTCGGCCCTTGCGTCGTGCCGACCCTTGCGTCGTGTCGGACCTGTACGAGGCAGGGATCCGGAAGGCTACAAACTGGACAGCTATTGTGTTTTGTCCAAAATGTTCTGGTTAGTCGGTCGGGGAGTCAGCCTCACCAGCCCGCGGAGACCGCCGGAGGGCCCGGCGTTGAGCGAGGGCCGGTCGTGAGGGAGGAACGATGAACCAGCCAGCGAATGCAGGGACGAGACAGATGGCGCAGACCGCTCAGCAGGAAGCGACGGAGACGGCCGGCCAGGTGAGGGAGGCCGCGGGAGAGGTCGTCAGCACAGCCGGTGAGCAAGCCAAAGCAGTTGCCGCACAGGCCAAGGAACAGGCCGGAGGCATGGCGCGCGATCTTCGGGGCCGCGTCGTGGAGCAGGCGGAGACACAGACACGGCGCGGGGCCGGGGCCGTGCGGCAGTGGGCGGACGAGCTGTCCGCTCTCGCCGACAGGGCCGAGGAGGATTCGCCGGCCAAGAACGTGGTGGCGCAGGCTGCGGAACGTGGTCGCCGTGCGGCGGACTATCTCGACCGGCGCGGTGCCGAGGGCCTGGTGAGCGACGTGCAGGACTTCGCTCGCAGACGCCCTGGGGTGTTCCTGGGCGGAGCCTTGCTGGCCGGTTTCGCCGCGGGGCGGCTGGCCAAGGCCGGCCGTGCCGCCGCTGGCGACGGCGCGGGCTCCCGCAGCACTGCCGGGACGCGGCCTGCGTCAGTGCCGGACGCCCCGACGAAGGCATCCCGGGAGATACCGGACTACCCGTATGAGCCGACTCAGCTGAGCCCGGCCTCGTCACCACCGAGTCCGGAGCTGTGACATGTCGTCAACGTATTCGCCGTCACGAGGACAGGTGGTCCACAAGCCGGTCCGCCCTGATGCGTCGATGGGAGAACTGCTGTCCGAGGTGACATCGGATGTGCAGACACTCTTGCGCCAGGAAGTCCACCTGGCGAAAGCCGAGATGCGGCAGGAGGCGACCAAGGCGGGCAAGGCCGCAGGCATGTACGGCGGGGCGGGCTTCGCCGGCGCCATGGTGGCGCTTTTCCTGTCGCTCGCGGCCGTCTTCGGCCTGGCCAACGTCATACACCCAGCCTGGGCAGCCCTGGTCGTCACGGGCATATGGGCAGCTGTCGCAGCGGTTCTCTACGCCCTGGGCCGCTCCCGCATGCGCACCGTGTCGCCGAAACCGCAGCACACCGTGGAAACGCTGAAGGAGGATGTGCAATGGGCACGGCACCCCACGAAATAAGGGCCGACATCCAAGCGACCCGCGACAAGCTCTCCGCGGACGTGTCCCGGCTGGCCGGCAGCGCCCGGCCCCGTCAGATCGTCAAACGTCGCACCCGCCGCGTGCGGGGCGCGATCAAGGGGCTTCGCAACCAGGTGATGGGCACCGTCTCCCAGGCCGCAGGGCAGAGCGCAGACCGTACCCGGCAAGTCGCCCAGTCGGTGCAGGAGGGGGCGCTTGAGGCAGGCCAGTCGGTGCGGGAGACGGCCTCCGGGGCAGCCCAATCGGCGCGGGAGACGGCCTCCGAGACAGCCGGGTCGGTGCAGGCCGCCGTCGGCCAGGCCGCCGAGAGCACCCGGGAGACCGCGCAGCAGACGGGAGAAGCCATCAGACAAGCTCCCCAGCAGGTGGCACGACAAGCTCAGGGGAATCCGCTGGCGGCCGGCCTGATCGCCTTCGGCGCCGGAGCCCTGGCAGCCACCCTCATCCCCACCTCACAGACCGAAGAGCGGGCCGCAGCCCAACTCTCGGAACAGGCCGCGCCGGCCCTCGAACCCGTCAAGGAAGCCGCATCCGAGTCCGGGCAGCAGCTCAAGCAGGCCGCCACCGAATCGGCACAGCAGGCAGCCCAGGAGGTCAAAGACACCGCAACTCAGGCCATGCACGCCACTGCCGAGCAAGCCAAGGACCAGGCCGGCCGAGCCGCCGAGCAGGCCCGCCAATCCGGAAAGACCACCATCGACGAAGCTCGCGGCGACACCAGCGGCCCCTGAGGCAGCACACCTCCTCCACGCGGCGCTGCCCGAACCGAACCCTGCCGACTCTGTTGGCGACACTCTGAGGCCCTGCACAGCAGCGGGTCCAGGGGTCCCGCAGCGCATCCGGCACGATCCACGGCGTCGTGCCGGAACCGCTGCGCGCCGTTCGACCGGACCTGGGTGCCCGAGACCGTGACGCCCAGCTTCGATCAGGGGGTGCTGTCTTCGGTCATGCCTGGGTTCCGATGACGTTGAGGAGCCTGAGCCGGTCGGCGGCGTCGCTGCCGGGAGCGGCGGTATGGGCGACGATCCGCAGATCGCCGTCCGGAGCAGAACGGACCCGTGGCTGTGCTCACCCCGGGGCGATGTGGCATCGCGATCGTACGGGAGCCGCCCGAGGCAAGGCCTCACCCGAGGCTGCCGACTTCACGGATCTCGCACGGCCAGCGACGCACCTGCAAGGTGCCCACGAACTCGAGGGCGATCGTGCCGCACGGAAACACATGTCTCACATGGGCCTCCTGACTGGAGACTGACCACCCCTCTTAGAGTAACCGCCTTGACAGGTGACGTACACGCCTGGGAATCTCGTCACCAGTCAGAGCAGTTACTTCTTGGTGAGGAAAGCCCATGACAGTCGTACGGTTCCATCTCGTCTCCACGCTCAGCCCGAAGGACGTACTGGGCGTGCTGACCGACTTCGGCCCTTCCCGCGCCGAGGCCTGGCCCACGATCGACGCCGCACACTTCGAGGTCCACGACCTCGGTGACACCTGGGCCGAGGTCACCGAGGGCACCGCCGCCGCCTGGGAGCGCGCGCGCTACGAGTGGGAACCGGACGGCGACACGGTCACCATCACCACGCTCGACTCCAAGCTCTTCGGAGCCGGCGGCGGCTGGGTCTTCCGGATGGCCCCCGAGGATGACGGCACCCGGGTCGACGTGGAACTGACGCGGCAGCCGAGCACACTCAAGGGAAAGATGCTCGCCGCACTGCTCCCCCTCGCCGCTCCGCCGTCCTTGCGCAAGTCCTTCACAGGACCCCTGCAGGCCAAGTGAGCCCTCTCTGACCGACCGCGGGAAGCGACAGCCGCGGGCCGGATCCGGCGAGCCGCACGAGGGGCCGGTCGTCGGCCGTAGGTGCGCGGCGACGGCCTCGGTGGGCGCGCCTTGCGGCACCGGCCGCTCGCCACTTTCTTCACCGGCACCGGCACCGGCACCGGGCAGCGACAGCGACAGCGACAGCGACAGCGACAGACAATTGACTTACGTCACATGCCCCGAAGTCCGCAGGACACGCCCCGGCGTCGCCATCGCGTCGACGCAAGCCTCACGGATACCACGCACCGGCGCGGGTGTTCCGTCAACTGCCCGGATCGGGGCCGCCCTTCGACCGTCAACTGACCGATGTGCGGGTCCGGCCCCTGGCGAAGAGTGGTGGGCGCAGACTTCGTCCCACGGAAGGGAACTCCCCTCATGCGTCGTGATCAGTCACCACTGCGGGCGCGTTCGGCGCCCGAGTTCGTGCCGTCGCTGTTGCTGGACCTCGACCAGATGCTCGACGAATTCACCCGGCTGCCGATGCGGGCGAAGTTCCGCTTCGACCCGGACATGCCCGCGGTGATCACGGTCGAGTTCCTGGCGGAACGTGGGCCCAGTCTCATCTGGCACATCGGCCGCGAACTCCTGCACCGCGGGGTGACGTCGATGAGCGGGTGCGGCGACGTGCGGATGTGGCCGGCCCTGCCCGGAGAGCGGCCCACGTCGTGGCTGCTTCTGGAGTCCGAGGAGATGGAGGCCCTGTTCGAGCTGCCCACCGCGCCGCTGGCGGAGTGGCTCGACGCCACCTACCGGACGGTCTCGGCCGAGGCGGAGATGGACGGCCTGAACTGGGACGGATTCCTCAGGGAACTGCTCGACGAACCGGCAGCACCGTCCGAATGACCGCCCGTCCGGCCCGGGCGGGCGGGACTTGCCCCCCATCACGTCACCTGTCAATGTGGTGACGCACAGGGTGCCGTCGTCGGCCCGGTGGATGTTCCACGGGCACACGTGTGCCGCCACCGGCGCCCGACGACAACGCTGTGCGGCAAGCCGCTAATGCGGCGAACGAGGAGGAATGACGTGAGGACCAGCAACCCGATCTTCTCCCGCTGGGGCGCCACCCGTGACGCACGCCCGGTGGGCGCGTATCACCGCGAGCCGGTGGGTGCCACGGTCGACGGCAGCCCGGCCGGTGACTACCGGACCAACCCCTGCGCCTCCCCCGCCGACACCGGCCTGCGCGCCGGCTCGACCGCGGTGACCATGGACGACGTCATCGTCCGCACCGCGACGACCCTCGGCACCGTGGCCCTGACGGCGGTGCTGTCCTGGCTCCTGCTGCCCGTCGACGAGGCGAACATCGGCCGGTCCTACAGCCTGGCCGTGGGCGCCGCCGTCGTCGCCTTCGTCCTGTCCATGGTCCAGGCGTTCAAGCGGACGCCGTCTCCTGCGCTGATCCTCGGGTACGCGGCGTTCGAGGGCGCCTTCCTGGGCGTGCTCTCCAGCACGGTCTCGACCTACATCGCGCCGGGCGTGGTCGTCCAGGCGGTGCTCGGCACCTTCGCCGTGGCCGCGGGCGTGCTCATCGCGTACCGGATGCGCTGGATACGGGTCACCCAGAGGTTCGCCGGATTCCTCGCCGCCGCCGCGACCGGCTTCCTTCTGCTGCTGGTCGCCGACTCTCTCTTCACCGCCTTCGGCGCGGGCAACGGCCTCGGCTTCCACAGCGGCGGCCTCGGCATCGTCTTCGGCGTCATCGGCATCCTGCTCGGTGCGGCCTTCCTCGCCCTGGACCTCAAGCAGGTCGAGGACGCCGTCGCCTACGGCGCCCCGCGGGAGGAGGCCTGGCTGGCCGCCTTCGGTCTCACCACGACGCTCGTGTGGATCTACCTCGAGGTGCTGCGGGTGCTGACGATCTTCAAAAGCGACAACTGAGTTCTCCGACGCCGCAGGGGCATGCGCACCGCGCATGCCCCTGCGGCGTGTCCGCACCCCCGTCCCGCGCGGGCCTGAACTCCGCACCGGAACCGGGCTCGTTCCCATGACGACGGCCCGGGGGCGCCGCCCGGGCACCCCCCGGGCCCCACGAGACCGCCGGAACGGGAGAGACGCGCCATGAGCCGCACGAGCAGTCCCCGTATCAGGACGGCAGAGTGGACCTCGATCCGGTCTTCATGTCGCACACCCCCGGACCGTACGCCCGGCTGCGGAAGCTCGGCCCCAAGAGTTCAACTCCTGCATCATCCGCGGTGTGACGTCCCTCCCGGTGCGTTACCGCGTCACCTGACGGTCCAAGTCCCGTCCGTGCGACACGAAAATCCCGGCCCGCGCCTCGGGGCGCGGGCCGGGACGGCACCGGAAGGGAGTCCTGCGGTCAGACGGTCCGGGTGCGCAGCTGCCGGGACTTCCAGCCCAGCAGCAGGGCCTGGAGGATGAACCACACCCCGCCGCCGGTGGCGTACACCGACAGCACGTCGAGCGAGGGATTGTCGCCCGCGGCCTGGATGTTGTAGAAGATGCCGACGACGAACGACAGCCCGCCCGAGATCAGGGTCGGCCACTGCTTGCCCAGCTCGGGGCCGCGCCGCCGCAGTCCGACGATCACCTGGGCGGCACCGGAGATGACGGCCCAGGCACCGAACACATGGAGCACCGGGGCCTCGCCGCCCACGCCGGCGAGGCCGACCGCGATGGCGGCCAGCGTGCTGAGCACCCCGTTGAGCGCGGTGACCCGGCGCTCGGAACCGTCGGGGGTGGCACGGTAGTCGATCAGTGAGGACACCGCGTCGATCAGCGGATAGACGACCAGCAGCGTGATCGCCACGGCGTCGACGTGCTCGTGGGCTCCGGCGAACGCCAGGGCCCACGCCGCGGCCAGGACGCCGCGGCTCAGGTACAGCCTCATCAGGGAGGAGCGCTCGCCCGTCGTCGCCGGGCTCGAAGGCGTCGCTGTCTGCGTGCTCATGATGGTTCGGCCTTTCTCAGGTCGGGGAGTCGGCGGCGGCCCGGCCGGTCAGTGCCGGGACGGGGAGACGCAGCGGAAGCTGGAGGCGGCAGCCGTGTCGCCGTGGCCCTCGTAGCGGGACACCGACGGGTAGCTGCACAGGTCGCGGGTGATCGGCTGACCATCGGCGTTGACGAGGGTGGCCGGCAGCGTCTGGGGCGCCTTGCCGTGCTCGACCCAGGCGGTGAGCGCGGCGAGGCCGTCGGCCGAACCGTCAAGGCCGTTGAGGCCGCAGTGGTTGGTGTTCGGGGCGAGGAAGAGACGGTAGAAGTCGTCGACCCGCTTGGAGCCGCCCATCTCCCGCTCGACCTGCTTGCGGTACTGCACGGTGCCCTGGGTGGGGATGTACTGGTCGGCCTGGCCGTGCCAGGTCAGCAGCTTGCCGCCGGACTTGCGGAAGGCGGAAAGGTCCGGGTCGTCCGTGCCGATGACCTTGTCGTACTCGGCCTCGGACTGCTTGAACAGCTGCGTGAATCGGCTGTAAGTGATCTTCGAGATGTCGAGGGACGAGTCCTTCGCCACCCACAGCCTGACCCAGTCGGCGGGCACCGGGAACGGCGCTCCCTTGACGTTCCCGTCGGCGTCGGGGTCGGAAACGCCCGCCAGAGCCGCCAGGTTCGCCCCGATCGGGACGCCGGACCACAGCTTCTTGCCCGATGGCGTGCGCGGACCGTCCCAGATCTTGCGCACCACGGCCGCGTCGGCCGCGGTGATGGTCAGCTCCTTGCCGTTGCACACGAGCTTGGTGCCGATCAGCCGGCGCGGGTCGAAGTCGCAGCGGGACGCGTCGTTGACGAGGCCGTCCTTGACGCCGTCGAGGGAGTCGCAGGCCTTGACGGCGGCGTCGGTGAAGGAATTGAACTCGCAGGGCGTCGGGTAGGTCTTCTCGTTGTTCATGACCACCTGCGGCCACAGGGTGGCAACTTCGAACTCGTCCCAGTTGATCGCGGGCGCGTCGGCGAGGATGCCGTCGTAGTCGGTCGGATAGCGCTGGGCCTCCATGTAGCCCTGGCGTCCGCCGGTGGAGCAGCCGGTGAAGTACGAGTAGGAGGCGCGCTTGCCGTAGACCCCGTCGACGACCTCCTTGCCGACGACCGCCGCCTCGTGCTGGGAGCGGGAGGCGAAGTTCTTCAGCAGGGCGGCGTTGACCTGCCCCTTGGTGTTCAGTGCCCAGCTGGTGTCGAGGGCGTCGCCGACGCCGGCGTCCGTGGTGGTCGCCGCGTAGCCGTTCTTGACCGCGGTGGCCAGGCCGACATTGTTGTCCCCGGCGAGGTAGGCGGCGCCCCCGAGTCCCTGGAAGCGGCCGTTCCAGCCGCTGATGGGCAGCCAGGTCCGCACCTTGGCGCGGTCGCTGTCGCCCGGGTGGGTGAGGGTGACCGTGACCTCGCAGAAGGCCGGGACGTCGGTGACCGTGCCCTGCAGGACCCCGGTGCCCTGGATGGTGCCGCCCTCCTGGCGCACCGCCGTCACGGACTGCACCTCGGTGCCGGGCGGGGCCTTCACCGACACCGTGTCGCAATTGAGCGGCGTGGAGGCGGAGTTCTGGGGTTCCGCCGACGCGGTCGGCAGGTACACCGCCGCAGCCAGCGGCACACCGGCCGCGAGGGCGGTCAGAAGTCGTCGTCTCATGGGTATCCATCCGGGAAGTAGGTGTGCGCCTGGTGGCGCGGCGACACATGTGTATGGCGGATGAGCAGGACAGTGGCCGGGGCGGCGGTCTCACCGCGGACGACGTCCGCGCGTGCGCCTCCCTGACCTGGGTGTGCGACCCGAGGCAGCCTCGGGTCCGCCGGAGAATGATCCGGACCTTATTACTGGTCAAGACGGTGACGGAGGGTTGGTTTGAACTTCAGGTGAACCAGTGGCCGGACTCCGTCGACCGGCTCCCACTCTGTACGCACGCCGAGCACCCGACAACAGTCAGATGACGGTCCGCGACCACGGGCCTCGGACGAGGACGGTGACGAACGTGTTAGGTCATTCCGGCAGCGTCCGGGGGCCCGGGATGCCCGTCTCCAACCAGGCGGTCTTGCCCCGGCCGTTCAGGGAATCGCCCGCCGCCCGGGCAACGTCACACCTCGTCCGCTCCCCCGGTCACGCTGCCGTCGCGCTCCTCCCGAAGCCACCGGGAGTGGTACCGCTGCGCCCAGGACCGGCTAACGTATCCGGTACGCATCCCGAGCCTCGCCTCCGGATCCTCGAACGCCTTGCGCATGTGCGCGAGGACGACGAAGGTGATCGCCCAGGCCAGCAGGTCGTGGACGAAGATCGCGCTGGTGCGGGAGATGAAGGGCAGCAGGCCCATGAACCACATCAGCAGGCCGGTGAACATCATCACCAGGACGGCGCCGGCGATCCAGCCCGCGTAGAGCTTCTGCCCCGCGTTGAACTTGCCGGCCGGGCGCGCCTCGGGCGCGGTCCTGCGCCTGCGGACGGCCCGCAGCCACTGCCGGTCGTAGACCGCGAACCGGTTCAGCCTGCGCACGTCCGCGCGGAAGTCGGCCGAGAGGAGTCCCAGCAGGAAGGGCAGCGGCAGCGAGATGCCCGACCACTCGTGCACGGTGACCATCAGGTGCCGGCGCCCGACCAGTTGGGCGAGCGGCCCGAGGTACAGGCAGGCGGCGGAGACCAGGCACACCAGCATCAGGTAGCCGGTGGCCCGGTGGACCATCCGCTCGGCGGTGCTGAAACGGCGGACCCGGTCGGAGGGATCAGGCCGCGTCGCCGTGCCGGTCGGCGCCGTCGAGCCAGCCGTCGATCGCATATCCGCGTTCCTCCCAGTAGCCGGGAACGACCTTGTCGGTGACCGAGATGCCGGACAGCCACTTGGCCGACTTGTAGAAGTACATGGGGGCCACGTAGAGACGGACGGGTCCGCCGTGGTCGTGGGTGATGGGCTTGTCCTGCATGTTCAGTGCCACCAGGACGTCGGAGCGGCGGGCCTGCTCCAGGGTGAGGCTCTCGGTGTAGGCACCGTCGAAGCAGGTGAAGCGGACCGCCGCGCCCGGGGAGCGCACTCCGGCGGCGTCCAGGATGTCCGCCAGCTTCACCCCTTCGAAAGGCGTCTTGTCCACACGCCATCCATCCGTGCACAGCACGTCATGGACGACCCGGGTCTGCGGCATCGCACGCAGGTCGGCGAGCGTGTAGGTCTTCGGCTTCTCCACCAGTCCGCCGACCGTGAGTTCGTAGTTCGTCTCGTCCTTGTGCGGCACCGAGCCGACGACGCTGTAGTACCGGAAGCCGCCCGGATCGGGCAGCAGGCCGGTCAGCCCGGTGGCGTCGACCTGGGAGGCGGCGCCGAGGAACCCCTCCCAGCCACGCTGGAGGTAGGGCGCGGCGGCGAGCCCCGCGGCGCCCGCGCCGAGCATGCCCAGCATCGCCCGCCGTCCCACCGGTGCGCCCTCGGCCCTCGGCTTCGGCTTTCCTGCCATGGTCAGTGTGCCCCTTCCAAGTGGTGACGATCCCGGCGAGGTGCGGACGCACGGCAGACGGCGCCGGCCGGGCGGGTCCACACGTGTGAACATGGTCGAGCCACACAACGACAGCGTCACCTATTCAACTGGTGACGATAGTGTCATGGTCGACGTCCGGCTGTCAACAACACGGCGAACGGGGGCAGCGCGGCATGTGCCCCGCTCGACATGTGCCCACGGGCACACATGCGCTCCGGACGGCCGGAACCGGGCAAGGCCACGACAGGTGCTAAGCTCCGAGAGACGTAGACCGTGTATCGAGGAGTCGCAGACGTGGCGGGTGACGACGACATCTCCGGGTGAGATCCGGATCTGACGGCCACCGGCCGGCGCTCAGGGGCGCTGCCAAGGTGGTCCGTTTCGTCGTACCCCTTTTCCCATGTCTGCCCAGGGCAGAACTCGAAGCTCTGCCCTCAGTACCTCCGAGGTCGCTTCCATGTCCGACGCCGCCATCGTCTGCTCGAACCTCTCCTTCGCCTGGCCCGACGACACCCCGGTCTTCGACGACCTGTCCTTCGCCGCGACCCCCGGCCGTACGGGCCTGGTCGCCCCCAACGGCTCCGGCAAAAGCACCCTGCTCAAGCTGATCGCCGGCCAACTCGAGCCCGCCACCGGCTCGGTGTCCGTCAGCGGCACGCTCGGCTACCTCCCGCAGAGCCTGCCCCTGAGCGCGAACCTCACGGTCGCCGAGGTGCTCGGCGTCGCCGAGGTCATCCGTGCCCTGGATGCCGTGGAGTCCGGCGACGTGAGCGAGGAGCACTTCACCACCATCGGCGACGACTGGGACATCGAGGAGCGCACCCGCGCCCAACTCGACCGTCTCGGCCTGGCCGACCTCTCCCTGGACCGCGGTCTGAGCACGCTCAGCGGGGGCCAGGTCGTCTCGCTCGGCCTCGCGGCCCAGCTGCTCAAGCGCCCCGACGTGCTCCTGCTCGACGAGCCCACCAACAACCTCGACCTTCAGGCCCGGCACAAGCTCTACGACGTGCTGTCGGACTTCAACGGCTGTCTGCTCCTGGTCAGCCACGACCGCGCGCTGCTCGACCGCATGGAACGCATCGCCGAACTCGGCAGCCACGAACTGCGCCTGTACGGCGGCAACTTCAGCGAGTACGAGGAGGCCGTCCGCGCCGAGCGGGAGGTCGCCGAGAAGAACGTCCGCAACGCCGAGCAGGAGCTGAAGCGGGAGAAGCGGGAGATGCAGCAGGCCCGCGAACGCGCCGAGCGCCGCGCGAGCAACGCCGCGCGCAACCTCAAGAACGCCGGTCTGCCCCGCATCTTCGCCGGCAACATGAAGCGGGGCGCGCAGGAGTCCGCGGGCCGGGCCGGGCAGATGCACGCGGCCCGGGTCAGCGAGGCCAGGGCCCGCCTCGACGAGGCCGGGCGCGCGCTGCGCGAGGAGCAGCGCCTCACCCTGGAACTGCCCGACACCAAGGTGCCCGCCGGTCGCAACCTGTTCCTCGGCGAAGGGATGCAGGTGCGTCTCGGAGACGAGGCCGTGTTCGCCGAGGGCGGTGTCGACCTGACCGTCCGGGGTCCGGAGCGCATCGCGCTGACCGGCCCCAACGGCGCGGGCAAGACGACCCTGATGCGTCTGATCACCGGCGACCTCGCCCCGGACAGCGGGGAGATCAAACGCAACGACGGCCGGATGGCCTACCTCTCGCAGCGCCTGGACCTGCTGGACCTGGACCGCACCGTGGCGGAGAACTTCGCCGCGTTCGCCCCCGAGCGCCCCGAGGCGGAGCGGATGAACCTGCTCGCCCGATTCCTCTTCCGGGGCGCACGGGCACACCTGCCGGTCGGGGTGCTCTCCGGCGGGGAACGGCTGCGCGCCACCCTGGCCTGCGTACTGTGCGCCGAACCGGCGCCCCACCTCCTGCTGCTCGACGAGCCGACCAACAACCTCGACCTGGTCAGCGCGGGGCAGCTCGAGAGCGCGCTCAACGCCTACCAGGGCGCCTTCATGGTGGTCAGCCACGACGAGCGGTTCCTCGCCGAGATCGGGGTCAGCCGATGGCTGCGGCTGGCCGACGGCGTGCTCAAGGAGACGGGGGCCCCCGCGGTGTGAGCCGCCGGGAGCGTGCAGTGGCCCGCGTCCGAGGCCCGTGCGCCCGGCGGGCCGACCACCGATCGCGTTGGACGGATTCCTGTGCCCCAGCCCGCTCTGCTCGCCCACGGCCTCGTCCGCTCCCTGGGCGGACGGCGTGTCCTCGACGGCGTCTCCTTGACCGCCTCCCCCGGCCACCGGCTCGCCCTGATCGTGGAGAACGGCGCCGTCAAGTCCACCCCTCTGCGGGTGCTCGCCGGCGTGGACGAACCGGCCTGGGCTCGCCGCGCTGGTGCTGGACGGCCTGGGCTCGGCGCGCTCGGGCACGACCGCACGCTCGGCTCACTGTCCGGCGGGCAACGCGGCCGGCTTGCCCTGGCCGCGCTGCTCAAGCGCAGGTCGTCGGCGCTGCTCCTTGACGAGCCGACCACCCGCCTGTCCCCGGTGCTGTGCGACGAACCGGAGGCCGCGCTGGGCACGGGTCCCGGCGCGATCGTCCTGGCCGGTCACGACCGCTGGCTGCGTCGGCGGTGGCAGGGGCGCGAGTTGCGGCTTCAGGCGGGAGGCGGACAGCGGGAGAGGGCGGCGGTGGCCGGCTCCCGGCCGCCTGACCGGCGCCCGGCGCGCTCGGTGCCGTACGATCACTTCCCCGTCTCACCCGGTTGACCGCATCGAAGGATGACGGTTCTCGTGGCGGTGCTTGCGCTCCACGGGCGTCACCTGTCAAAATGGTGATGTGAATCTCAACCATGTCTTCGTATGCGGGCATCCGGCGCTGGACTTCGCGGCCACCCTCCGCGCCCGGCGCTCGACCCGGTTCGAGATGTTCGTGACCCCGGAGCGGCTCAACGCCTGGTACCTGGAGTCGGGACTGGTGGACACGATCACCCCTGGCGAGGAGGAAGACGTCCGGGAGGCGATCGCCGTGCGCGAGGCGATCTACCAGCTCGTCACCAACCGCAGGCTCGGCGAGGAGTTCGACCGCCAGGCACTCGCCGTGGTCAACGGCGCCGCGCGCAAGACCCCCGCGACTCCGCAGCTCACCCTCACGGGCCGGCACACCGAGGCGACCCCCGAGCAGGCCCTGGCCACCGTCGCCCGGCAGGCCGTCGAACTGCTCAGCGGCCCGGACGTCCCCCTGATGAAGGAGTGCGGCAACCCCGAGTGCACGCGCGTCTACATCGACCGGTCGCGAGGCATGCGGCGGCAGTGGTGCGGCATGGAGTCCTGCGGCAACAAGTACAAGGCCGCCGCCTACCGCGCACGCAAGAAGACCGCGTCCGCCGTGACCGCGCGCTGACCCCTCGACCGCGGGGATCGTGCGGTCGCGGGGATCGTGCGGTCGCGGGCATCGTGCGATCGCGGGCATGGTGCGATCGCGGGCATCGTGCGATCGCGGCGCTAGCCGGAACCAGCGCCCGCAGCGCTGCGAGGGTTTCGCGGAACCTGAGAGCAGCACGCCCCTCGTCCCGCGCGCGGACGGTGGGTGCCGCCTCCCGTGCACTGGGTGGGGAGGCAGCCGGGGAGCCGCCGGACCTGTCCGAGGGGCCCACAGGAGACCGCTTCAACGACTCCCGGCAGGAGGTCTCCGGGAAGGCCCGAGGTGTCTCAGAAATACATGGCTCGGTGGCCGCGGTAGGCGAAGGCGTCGCCGGAGCTGAGGATGGTCACGATGTCCTCGCAGAAGCGCCGGTACGCCGTCTCCCGCTCGTCCGGCAGGGTCACGGAGACGGGCGTTCCCCGGAGCACGACATGTCTCAGCAGGGTGAGCAGCCGCTGCGGGGGAGGATGCACCAAGACCCACGCACGCGAACACATCGGCGCGGCCGAACACACGCAGGCATGGTGGCCGGTGTGCTCCCGCGGGCCGTGTACGTCCTGTGCGCCGGAGGAACCGCCCACGTTCCCGTCTCCGAACTGCGGGCATTCCACCCGCGGGTGGGGCGCTCGACCTGCCCGGCGGCCCCACTCCCGTGCACACAACGGGGCACACCCGCGGCCACTGCGCCTACCACCTGGCCGACAGCGGCATCCCTGATCACCGGCGACGCCCGGGTGACCGCGCACCCGACGTCACGGATGAACGGACCGCAACTGCTGCCCGCCATATTTCACACCGAACGCTCCCGCACCCTCGACTCGCTGGCCCGATCGAGAGCATGGACGCGGACGTGCTGCTTCCCGACTACGGACCCGTGCACCACGGTTCGGCGAAGGAGGCGGCCCCTGCGGCCCGTGGGCGTGCCACAGGGTGACGGATCCGGACCCACATATCGGGGAGAGTCAGGTCATCCGGGCCCACCATGCTCAGGCCCGACACACAAATCCGCGTAAAGGGTCGTCACGGAAGGTTCGGTGACACACTTGCCGGGCAGTCTGCGCGAAGGAGCCTCGTGCGGGTGGCGGCCGCGTGCCTTGAGCGGCCGAAGAGAAATCGGCACCAGCTACATGCACAAGTACATCGGCGCTTATCGTGAAAGGTGAACATGCCCGGCGTACCGTCCGGCATTGACACTTATCTGCACGGGACCCTCGGCGTGGGTACCATGCGCAACGTCATCCATATCGAGGGAGTGAAACGGTTGTGACCAGCCAATCAGCCGGCACGCTCCGATCGCGGTTGGTAGAACAAGCCGCGTCGGACCTGGAGGAGAACCGCCGTCGACAGCAGGAGTTGACGGAGAAGCTCACCGTGTTGAAGCAGGAGGAGGCCCTCCTGTCGGACATCCTGAGCCTCGCCCAGCGGTATGAGGGCTTCGCAGACTCGTCACGTCTCCCCGAACAGTTGCAGGACGAGCCCGTCGTCGCGAAGCCGAAGCGATCCCCTGCCGGAGCCGCTGCGCGACGCTCGGCCTCGGCCAGGACCGCTCCGGCGGGTGACGCGGCGAAGGCCGGCGCGAAGGGGAAGTCGCGCCGTCCTCTGCTCGGTGACCTCCTGTTGGAGCTGCTCGGCAAGCACGACGGGCCGCGCCTGGCGAAGGAACTGCGGGACGAACTTCTGGAGAGGTACCCGGACCGCAACCCGACGCCGCAGGTGGTGCGGAACACCCTCGAGTCCCTGGTCGCCAAGGGACGCATCCAGCGTCACAAGCAACAGCGTTCCGTCATGTACACCCTCGTCAAGTCGCGGGTGGCCGGCTGACACCTCCGCTCGTCCCGCGCGCGGTGGCTCCCGCGACCGGACGCGGGTGTGTGCCGTGCGACGCTGTCCGCCGCGGGACGGAGAGGCACATGTGCGCCCGAGCGAGCCGCGCGAGCTGAAACCGGCCGCCTCCACGACCTTGGGCTCAGGCCGGGACGTCCAGTGCCACGTCCGACCGCCACTTCCCCACGTTGAGCACGGGTTCCTGCAGCCGTACCGCCAGAGCCGCCACCCGGGACCGTCGACCAGTTGGGCGGAGCGGCCTACCGTGGTCGTCGCTGAGTTCGGTGTGGGCAAGGTAGAGCCGGGCTCCCATCCCGGAACACACACTCGGTTGCCGCACTCACAGGTGTGACCTCGTCGGGGTGCGCGTCCGTCGCAAGATTCCTAACCTCGCCATATGTTGTCGAACGCGCCCTGCTCGACACCCCGGCGCAACCGTACTGCCTCCAACTCCGTCACCGCCTCCCCGACGGCGGCCAGAACCGTGTTCACCGCGTCCCCCTCTGGGCTCTCACACGCGTCCGACGGGGTGTCGCCGATCCTCAGGACGGCCGTCAGAGTGGCGAGGACCGGATCGCCCGAGGCCCGACGCTCCTCCGCCCGCCGGCGCTCCGGGGAGTCTGCCGGCACGGTCCGCGCGAAGCGCGACCGGAGACCGTGACCCCGCGGGTGGACGATGAGCCCGGCCCGTTCCAGGTCGTCCACGTAGGCCGCGGCGAGTTCGCTGCCGCGGCGCCACAGCCAGTCCTCGACCGTCTCGTACGGCTCCCGCCGGACGAGCAAGGCGAGTGCCTGGTCCAGCAGGCGGTCACCCGTCGCCACCCGCGTACCGGGCACCATGCGGTCGCCGACCAGCGTCAGCGCCCCGCTCTCCAGCAGATCGACCGCCTCGGCCCCCGCCAGCGCGAGGGAGAGGTCGCCCTGCTCCACGGGCCGGTCGGGAGGCACTCCCAGGGCGATCAGCGCGAGGTCGTGTGCGGTGGTCATGAGTCCCTCCTGGTCTCCAGCAGGCGCAGCCACACCTCGCTGATCGTGGGGAATGCGGGTACGGCGTGCCAGAGGCGCTCGACGGGCATTTCCGCGGTGATGGCGACGGTGGCCGAGTACAGCAGTTCGGCGACGCCCGGCCCGGCGAACGTGGCGCCGACGACGACCTGACGGTCCCGGTCGATGAGGACGCGGGCCTTGCCCCGGTAGTCGGGGCGGTACTGGAGGGCGCCCGCGAGGTGGCCTATCTCGTAGTCGACGACCTCGACGGCGCGACCGGTGCGTTCGGCCTCGCGGGCGGTCAGGCCCACGGAGGCGACCTCGGGGTCGGTGAAGACGACGCCCGGGACGGCCTCGGTGTCGGCCGTGCTGCTGTGCGGCGCCCAGCGGCCGGTGTCCAGTCGCTCACCGCGGGCCCGCGCGACGATCACGGCACCGGCGATGCGGGCCTGGTACTTGCCCTGGTGGGTGAAGAGCGCCCGGCGATTGACGTCTCCCACGGCGTACAGCCAGTTCCCGGGGACGGCGGTGACCGTCAGACTGTCGTCGGTGGCGATCCAGTCACCCGGGGCCAGTCCCACGGTGTCGAGCCCGATGTCCTCCGAACGCGGGGCGCGGCCGGTGGCGAAGAGGATCTCGTCGGCGGTGAGTTCACCGCCGTCAGACAGCGTGATCCGGACCTCTCCGTCGCGCACCCGCTGCGCGGCGACGACCGAGACGTTGAACCGCACGTCCGCGCCGGCCTCTCGCAGCCGCTCGGTGACCAGTTCCCCCGCGAAGGGCTCCATGCGGGGCAGCAGCCCCTCCCCCCGGGCGAGCAGGGTCACCCGGCTGCCCAGCGCCTGCCAGGCGGTGGCCATCTCGACGCCCACCACACCGGCCCCGGCGACCGCCAGGCGGCCGGACGGCTTCCGGGCACTGGTCGCCTCCCGGCTGGTCCAGGGCCTCAGGTTCTCGATGCCGGGCAGCGGGGGCAGGGCCGCCCGGCTGCCGGTGCACACGGCGACGGCGTGCCGGGCGCGTAGACGGACGGTGTCGCCGGCCGGCGTCCGCACCGACACCTCGCGCTCCCCCGCCAGGCGTCCGTGACCGCGCAGCAGGTCGATGCCTGCCGATTCGATCCACTCGACCTGGCCGTCGTCCTTCCAGTCGGCGGCCATGCGGTCGCGGTGCGCCAGGACGGCCTCGGTGTCCAGCGGGCCCTTGACGGCGGGGCCGAGCCCGGGAACGTGTACGGCGTCGGCGCGGAGCAGGGCCGGGCGCAGCAATGCCTTGCTGGGTTCGCAGGCCCAGTACGAGCATTCGCCGCCGGCGAGTTCGCTCTCCACGATGACGGTGCTCAGGCCCGCGGCGCTTGTGCGGTCCGCGACGTTCTCGCCGACCGGTCCTGCGCCGATCACGATGACGTCGTAGGTGCGGATGTTCTCGGTCGTCATGTGTGCTCCGGTGGATGGACGTCGGTCGGTCGGACAGGGCCGGTCGGACGGGGATCGGTCGGACAGGGCCGGTCGGATGGGCTCGGTCGGACAGGGCCGGTCGGATGGGCTCGGTCGGACGGGGGTCGGTCGGACGGGGGTCGGTCGGATGGGTGTCCTACCCGGTTGATGTGGCGGTCCCGGCGCGGCGGGCAGGCCGGCCGCGCCGGGACCGGGGCTCAGCGGCCGGGGGCGCGCACGGTGACCTCCTGGAGGAACCACTCGTTGCCGTCCAGGTCCTTGAAGGCCGCGAAGGTGCCGTAGCTGGCCCGCTCGGGGTGCAGACCGGGAACGCGGTGGGAGTCGCCGGCGTGATGGAAGGCGCCTGTCTCGTCACGGAACGGGCCGGAGACCTCCACACCGCGGGATTCCAGCTCCTTCTGGGCCTCGACGATGTCGGTGACGGTCAGCTGCAGGCCGTGGAGCGTGCCCGCCTCCTGCCGGGTGAGACCCTCGCCGAAGATGATCGAGCACTCGGAGCCGGGCGGGGTCACCTGCACGATCCGGTAGCCGTCGTTGATCGGGAAGTCGGCGTCGAGGCGCCAGCCGAGCCGCTCCACGTAGAAGCGCTTGGCACGGTCCACGTCGGACACCGGGAGAACGACGACTTCGAGCTTCATGTCCACGGCTGTGATCCTGCTTTCGATGGTTCGGACGATCGGACAGGTTGGGTCGGTGGCGGTGCCACCGAGGACGAACGTGCTGAGCGTGAGCCCCGCTGTGAGCACCGTGACCACGCCCGCTACCGGCACTCACGGCCACGTCGATGGGCGCTGTGCCCTCACTGTCGGCCGCTAGCGATGTGTGCCGCATCAGTCACCTGACGGTGTGTCCCTGCCGGTCCTCCGTCGCGGGCCCTTAAGCCATGCGGCTCCTGGTGTGTCCCACCGGCCCGCTCCGACAGCGGTGACCAATTCCTTACTGAACACACCGGCACCGAACAGTCTTGGGATACGTGTGAGGGTTGGGCGCTCCGCCCTCCATGGGCCACCGCCGTCGAGGGCGCCCTCACATGTCACGGCCGACACCGCTGACATTCCGCGTCGTGCGGTCGCCCGCTCGGGCGGGACCCCCACGGGCCAGCCGCACCCACGGGCCTTCCCCGTGGGGCGCCGCCCGTCAGAGGAAGCTGGATGCGGGCGGACCGTATCCCAAGAGCACCACGCTCTCCGCCCAGGTCCACAACTGCGAGACGGTGGGCCACGCACGCTCCTCGGAGTCTGCCGCGCTCTGGGGCGGCCGCTCGGCGGGGACGGCGGCGGAGACGCTGCTGCGAGCGGGACGCCGGAGCCTGACGTGCCCTACAGGTGTGTGCGCCGTGGCGGCCATGTCGTGCCCTCGCTCTTCGGTAGGTGTGTGGTGGGTCTGGCCGGGAAGGGGGCGGGTCCCGTGCCGGGGGAAGGGGCACGGGACCCGCGGCCTGGGGAAAGGACGGGTCAGGCGGCGGCACCGGCGTTGATGGTGACGGGGACGTTGTCGCGCGTGGCCTTGGAGTACGGGCAGATCTGGTGGGCGGCGTGCGCGAGTTCCTCGGCGGTGGCCTGGTCCACGCCGCCGAGGACGGGGTTGAGGACCGCGGAGAGGGAGAACTCGCCGTCGTCGCCGTGGATGAGGGTGATCTCTTGGGCCACCTACCTCCCGACCAGGACGCTCTCCTTCATCACCGGCTGAGGCGGTGATGAAATCATGGCACTTCTTCGCGTCACCCGTCAAGGTGGTGACTGATGTCTTTTGGCGGTCTCCGCCACGTGTCACGCCGAACCGGTCAACCCGCCGACGCTTCAGAGTGGCTGCGCCTGGCGGCGACAGACGGGCCCACACCGTTCGACGCGTTGTACAGGACCTTCGCGGCCGGCCTGTACGCCAGGCGTCCGAGCAGCGGGGCCCCGGATGGAACCAGCCGCATGAATGACGGTTCACCTGGCCGACCTGGTCCAGAGCCGGCACTCAGGCGGGCGGCCCGGTCGGCGAGAGAGGCACGGCAGTCGCCGGCCGGAGTGAAGGCTCTACAGGCCCAGGTCGAGGGCCAGGCACGAGTAGTACTGCCACGAGCCCTCGGGGTTGAACGAGGCAGGACCCCCACCACTCGGCGCGGCCTTCACCTCTTCGGTCATATCCTCGAAGCGGATCCGCTCGGGAAGCGCCCCGAAGCGCGCGTGCCGTGCCGCCGCGTCCGCATCCATGGCGAGTTCCTTGTCCATGACCATGCTCCACTTCGTTGATCGTGGATGGAGTCCTACGTGCCGCCTTCGGCGACCACTGTCAGCGTGCACCATCCTTCGTCACCGATCAAGATGGTGACGGAGTGGTGAAGAACACCGGCGGAGCCGCTCCAAAGCGAGACTCCGTAGGGCAACCGCTGCCGCGACCATGGCCGCAGCCCTGATCGGCCTCGGTGCCGAGGAGACGAACTCCGCAGCATGGCGTGCGCTGTAGCAGGGCGCGTACCTCTATGGGCACCAAGGGGAACGGGAACGCTCCGTGGCGCGTGTCGTACGACCGGGTCAGACGGTGATGGTCTTGTACTCGGTGTAGCTGCCGAGGCCGACCGCGCCGAACTCGCGGCCGATGCCGCTGGCCTTGAAGCCGCCGAACGGGCCGTCGAAGCCGATGGGGGCTCCGTTGATGGTGATGGTGCCGGTGCGGACGCGGCGGGCGACCGCCAGGGCGTGCTCCTCGTCGGAGGACCAGACGCCGCCGGAGAGGCCGTACTCGGAGTCGTTGGCGATGCGGACGGCGTCGTCCTCGTCGTCGTAGGCGATGACGACCAGGACGGGGCCGAAGATCTCCTCCTGCGCGATGCGCATGGAGTTGTCGACGTCTGCGAAGAGGGTGGGCGTGACGTAGTTGCCCTTTTCCAGCCCTTCGGGGATCTGCGGGCCGCCGGTGACCAGGCGGGCGCCCTCCTCGATGCCGAGCTGGATGTAGTTGCGCACCCGCTGCTGCTGGTCGGGGCGGATCATCGGGCCGATGAAGGTGTCCGGGTCGTTCGGGTCGCCCACCCTCAGCGACTCCACCAGTTCCTTCAGCGCGGCCACGACCTCTTCGTACCGGCTGCGCGGGGCCAGGATCCTGGTCTGGGCGATGCACGACTCCCCGTTGTTGAGCAGGGAGCCGAACTTCACGCCCGCGACGGCCTTCTCGATGTCGGCGTCGGGGAGGATGATGGCGGCGGACTTGCCGCCCAGCTCCAGGCTGACCCGCTTGAGCTGCTCACCCGCGATCGAGGCGATGCGGCGGCCCGCCCCTGTCGAGCCGGTGAAGGCGATCTTGTCGACCTCCTGGTGCGACACGAGGTACTCACTGGTCTCCCGGTCCGCGGGCAGGACGCTGATCACGCCCTCGGGCAGACCCACCTGCTCCAGCAACTCGGCCAGGAAGCCCATGCTCAGCGAGTTCTCCGGCGACACCTTGAGGACCACGGAGTTGCCGGCGACCAGGGCGGGGATGATCTTCGAAGTGGCCGAGGAGAACGGCGAGTTCCAGGGGATCACGGCGGCCACCACGCCGACCGCCTCGCGGCGCACCACGCTGCGCACCGGGGACGCCGGGTCGGAGGGCACGAGCGTCTCCTCCCAGCCGAACTCCTCCGCCGCCTTGAGGTAGGCGTTCGCCTGCCGGGTCAGACTGGGCTGCCCAGCGCGGGTGAACCAGCCGGCCGAACCGTTCTCCAGCGAGATCAGGTGCGCGATCTTCTCCGCGTTCTCCTCACGCAGCGCGTTGAAGCGCCGCAGGACCGCGATCCGCTCCGCCGGCGGGGTCAGACGCCACTCGCCCGTCTCGAAGGACGCCCGCGCCGCGGCGACCGCGCGGTCGATGTCCGCCGGCTGCGCCTGCGCGGCACGGCCGACCACCGACTGGTCGTGCGGCGAGGCGATGTCGAGCAGTTCCGGGTTGCTCGGTTCCACCCAGGAACCACCGATGAAAAGCCGGTCGTAGGTGATCATGCGCTTTCTCTCTTCCGGTGCTGTCGGTTCGTTCGGACTACTCGTTCAACTGTCACTCCAATGTAGCACTTCTACTTGCTATACGCACATAAGAGAGGTGGCAACTCGCTGATTTTCCTCACAGACGGTGCTCTTAAGGCCCAGGTGCCGTTGACGGCGATGATGTTCTCGACGTAGCGGTGCAGGGCTACGGCGACGGCGACGGGTGCCTGATCGCCGCGAGCGGGGACTCGTAGATGGCCGCGAGGAGTACCCCACGGCAGGCGAAACGGCGGTGGACGGTGCGCCGGTCCACACCTGCTTCGGCGGCGATGCCGGCGATGCTCGCGCCGGGATCGGCGGTGAGTATGCGCGCTCCGGTGGTCAGGACGGCTTCCAGGTTGGCCCGTCGACTTCGCCCGCATGCTCGCCGACGACGCCGTCCGCCGGCGCCGGGACGCCTGTGTCGCCGAGGTCGACGCGTTCCTGCGCCGGGCCATCCCGCGCGACGAGGGCCTCCCTCGCCGGGACCATCCGGAGGGATGAGCGGGGCCGCTGCTGCCGGAGCTGGAGAACCTGGTGTCGCATCAACATACGTATCTGAGCCCCGGGCAGGCTGCCGACAGGGTGGTCGACACGTATCTGCGCGGCGTCGGAGCGTCCTGAGACGGTGATCCGGACGGCGCTCGGGCCCGGCGAAAAGGCGTCTCACATGCCGCTGATGTCTGCGGCGTCACGCGAGGACGGCGGGACATGAGTCCCGCCGTCCTTCAAGGGGTGTCAGCGGACGGTGGCGCGGGCGGCCCGCTCGATGACGTCGGCGACGAGGTGGGGGCGGGAGACGGCCACGGAGTGGGAGGCGGCCACCTCGGTGGTGTGGGCGTGGGCCCGCTTGGCCATGAAGCGCTGGACGGCGGCAGGGATGTTAAGGTCCTCGGTGGTGACGATGTCCCAGCTGGGCTTGCTCTTCCAAGCGGCGGTGGTGGCCTTCTCCTCCAGGGCGGCCTGGGCGATGGGGCGCTGTTCGGCGGCCATGAGGGCCGCCTGGGCGGCGGGGACGTCGGCGGCGAACTGGTGGTGGAACTTGTCCTGCTGGATGTACAGGTCGGTGACGGTGGTGCCGTCGGCCTGCTTGTAGGTGACCGGGTCGAGGGCACCGGGGAGGGTGGAGCCCGGGTACTTGTTGGTGAGTTCCAGGGCGCTCTCTCCGGGGGCGGGGAGGAAGGCGGCGACGTAGACGAGGGCCTTGACCTCGGGGTCGTTGGTCGCGGCCTCACTGATGACGCTGCCGCCGTAGGAGTGACCGACCAGGATCTTGGGCCCCTTGATGTGGTCGAGGAGGGTACGCAGGGCCGCAGCGTCGGAGGCGGGGCCGCGCAGGGGGTTGGCGGCGGCGACCACGGGGTAGCCGTCGGCACGCAGGTCGGCGATGACGCCGTTCCAGCTGGAGCCGTCGGCGAAGGCGCCGTGCTCGAGGACGATGGTCGGCTTGGCGTATCTGCCGGCTGCGGCGGCCTCGGAGGTCTTGGTCGCCCCGTTGGCGGTGCCGCTGAGGGCGAACGCGCCGAGCGCGAGACCCGCCGTCAGCGTCGAGACGACACCCGTCACCACTCGCTTGCGTCCACCCTTGATGCTCACCACGACAAACCCCTTTCAGGCGTTTCAGGTTCAGGTACTTCGACGATGGCGGGCTGACTTCCTCGCCATTAGTCACCGTCTTGACTGGTGACGAATCTTCATGCAATCCGTCACCTGTCAAGGTGGTGACGGCGTGAATTGGCCGACCGTTGCGTCAAGTTGCCGCTAGGTCACGCAGTTGCGCGGCGGTCAGACGGTTCCACTGCATTTCGCCCATCTGGGACTCCTCCCGGGAGTGACCGAAGCGGTGTGTCGGTTGCCGCGTCGGTGGCGGACGCGGGGGTTCAGAGGTGGTCGGAGTCGACGACGGCCTGGGCGAAGGTGGTGGGTGCTTCCTGCGGCAGGTTGTGGCCGATGTTCGCGATGGTGCGGTGCTCGTAGGGCCCGGTGAAGTGGTTGCGGTAGTTCGCGCCGTCGCCGGGCGGCGTGAAGGGGTCGAGGGCCGGGTCGAGGGTGATGGTGGGTACGTGGATGGAGGGCTGCGCCGCCAGCTGCTCCTCGTAGCGGTCGTAGCGGTGTTCGCCCTTGATGAGGCCGATGCGCCAGCGGTAGTTGTAGAGGACGATGGCGGCGTAGTCGGGGTTCTTGAAGGCCTGGGCGGTGCGCTGGAAGGTGGCCTCGTCGAAGTTCCAGCTGGGGGAGACGAGGGTCCACACGTAGCGGCACAGGGCGATGCGCTGATCCTCGTTTTCCATGGCCTGCTTGCCGCGGTCGGTGGCGAAGTACCACTGGTACCACCAGTTGTGCTCGACGGCCGGGGCGGCGGGCGCCAGCTGCGCCTTGACGTTGGTGATCACGTAGCCGGTGGTGGAAACCAGGGACTTGACGCGTTCGGGCCACAGCGCGGCGATGATGTCGGCGGTGCGCGAGCCCCAGTCGAAGCCGGCCAGCACGGCCTTCTCTATCTTGAGGGCGTCCATCAGCGCGATGATGTCGAGAGCGATCGCGGACTGCTCGGCGTTGCGCGGGGTGTGCCGGGACAGGAAACGGGTGCTGCCGTGGCCGCGCAGGTAGGGAACGATGACGCGGTAGCCCAGGTCTGCCAGGAGCGGGGCGACGTCGACGTAGCTGTGGATGTCGTACGGCCAGCCGTGCAGGCAGATGACGACCGGGCCGTGGGAGGGTCCGGCCTCGGCGTATCCGATGTCGAGGACACCTGCCTTGACCTGCTTGAGCGTGCGGAAGCTGGTGTGGGTGCCGGGAGTGATGGTGGGCACGGTGGGAGTAGGTGTGCCGCTCGGCTGGGGGGAGGCGGTCGCGCCGGTGGCGGCGGACGCGTTGGCCTGCAGGCCGGACAGCGAGACCGCGGCCGCGCCGGTGCCCAGGCCGACGGCCTTGCTGAATGTACGCCTGTTGATCATGTGAAGCCCTCCGTCGTGCGTTTCCGGTGACCGGCTCGCGCCCGGGACCTCCCGCTCACACCGGCGGAACGAGATCATCGCGGCGCCTTGGCGCGATGGCGATGACCTTCCCACACGCTTCGTCACCTGTCAAACAGGTGACGAATGCTCGTGCCGTGCGTGGGATGGCAGGTTCGGGACCGTTTCTTCCGCGAGGTCGGCCGAACGCCACATCCGGTCGGGCCGACACACCGCATACTCTCGCCGTGATGAAAGCAGACACATCAGTCATGTGACGGTACAACGCGGACAAAGGCAACCGGTGAGTGCGAGGCAGCGGTCTGCCGTCCGGCGCCGCAGGTGGGGACATCGGACAACCCCACCGCCGTGGGAGGCCGCCTTCTTCCCCCGGGTCCCGGTCTTTGGAGGCTTGGGTCATTCGACTGAGGCAGTCACCTCGGCGGCTTGCGTCAGCTGCTCGGGTCCTCCTCCAGCCTGGCCGGCGCGTCGCGCAGTGCGGCGCCGAGGGGAATGACGGGCTTGGGGAAGACGCGGTACCGCTGGGAGCTGACAATGCGCGGCGACAGGGGCGGGCGTGGAACGGCTCACCTGTCCGACCGCCGCCCTCGCCGAGGACCTCGACCAGGGCTGCACCGAGTGCGCGGGGGTCGGAGCACTCAGCCTCGTAATTCCCCTCGTTCGGCGTGTGCCGTTACGGGGCGGCGCGAGGAGCGGCTGTGTCATGGGAAACGGGACACGGGAATCGATGGCCTTCTGCTCAGCGCGGGTGATATGTGTCTGCGGTACCCGGTCGGACGACCTGTCGATGCTTCGGGGTTCGCGTCCGCCCCGGTGGCGGGGCGGGGTAGGTTTCATTAAATACGTATCTCGCGGGTGCTTTCAGCGCGTTGTCCCCCTGTGGGCGAGGCGCCCGAACGCCTTGTGGCTCGCCCAGCTCAAGAGGCTCTCGGGGAGTGCCCCTGCGGACGGCGGCTCGTAGTCGGGACCACCACGCGAGGCCGGCGGCCGTCCGGAAACGCCGCCGGCCGGCACCCGGTGAGGGCGTCGGCCGGTCGAGGGCGCGTTGTCCGGTGGGTCAGGCGGCCGGGCAAACGTCCTTGGCGGTCGCGGGCGCGGGACTGCCGACCGTCTCACTCGTCTTCCGAGCCGGCTTGAGGAAGAGGGCGAGGAGGATGCCGACGGCGAGGGTGGGGGCGATCCAGAGGTAGCCGGTGGCCGTGGCGTGGGCGAAGGCGTCCAGTGCGGTGTCTCGCAGGGCGGCGGGCAGATGGCCGATGGTGTCGGGGCGGGCGGCGTCGAAGCCGCCGGCGGTCGGCAGGCCACGGGTTCGGCCGGCGAAGCCGCTGTTGAGGAGGGTGCCGAAGACGGCGACACCGAAGGCCGCGCCGATGGAGCGGGCGAAGGTGACCACGGCGCTGGCGGCGCCGAGATCGGCGGCGGGCACGCTGTTCTGGACGGTGGTCAGCACAACCATGGGCACCATGCCGATACCGACACCGGTGATCAGGAAGTAGACGCTCAGCACGAGGGTGTCGGTGGCCGCCCCGACGGTGCCCAGCAGGAGCAGCCCGGCGAGGTTGGCGAGCAGGCCCCCCAGGAGGATCGCTCGCAGCCGGTCCACGTGTGCGGCCCAGCGTCCGGCCAGGGACTGGCTGACGACCAGACCGGCGACCAGGGGCAGCATGTGGATGCCGGAGAGCGTGGCCGAGACTCCGTGGACGATCTGGAGGTAGGTCGGCAGGTAGACCAGCACGGCGAACATCGTGGCGTTGGCGAAGAACCCGATCAGCGAGGAGAAGACCACGGTCCGGGAGGCGAACATGGCCGGCGGCAGAACCGGGGCGGCGGCGCGGCGCTCGACCGGCACCAGGAGCACGGCCAGCGCGACGGTGGCGAGGGTCAGGCCGACGATGGCCCGCGAACTCCAGCCCCAGCGTTCACCGAAGGACGTGATCAGGACCAGGCCGGTGGAGATGGCGGCCAGGATGGTGGAGCCGAGGTAGTCGATGCGGGCCTTGGCGCCCCGGGTGGCTGCGGGCAGCGCCCGCGCGGCGACGGTCAGGGCGACGAGGCCGACGGGCAGGTTGACCAGGAAGGCCCATCGCCAGGACAGCTGGTCGGTGAAGACGCCGCCCAGCAGGGGGCCGACGATACTGGCGACGCCGTAGACCGAACCGAACATGCTCTGGTAGCGGCCGCGTTCGCTCGGGGCGACGATGTCACCGACGAGGGCGAAGGTCAGCACGATCATGCCGCCGCCGCCCATGCCCTGCAGCACGCGGGCCCCGATCAGCTCGGGCAGGTTCTGCGCCAGGCCGCAGGCCACCGACGCGATCAGGAAGATCGAGGTCGCGGCCAGGTACAGCCGCTTGCGGCCGAACATGTCGCCGAGCTTGCCCCACAGCGGTGTCACCGCCGTCGACGCGAGCAGATACGCGGCACTGACCCACGCGATGTCGTCGAACCCGTTCAGGTCCTCCGCTATCCGGGGCAACGCGGTCGAGACGATCGTCTGGTCCAGGGACGCGAGGAGGACTGCCAGGAACAGCGCGCTCATCGCGGCGGCGACACCACCCGCCTTGGGCGATGGGGAGTTGTATGCCTTCGACATCGGAACTTGCCTTTCTGGAAGTGGTGCACATGGGCGGTATGCCGACCGCCGCCGGACGATCAGACCCATCGATCTGGCACTACCTGCCTTATCTGTCACTTCACTGTAGCACTTACGGGATGGGGTTCTACTCTCGAGAGGCAATAGGTGGCTCAGGCTCCACATTCCGCCACTAGACTCGGTGCGGTGAGAGCCGACGCAGCACGCAACCTGGAAGCCGTCCTGACCACCGGAGCGCGCATGCTCGCCGCCGATCCCGGCGCGAGCATCGCCAGCATCGCCGCCGAAGCAGGTGTGGACCGGCGCACCGTCTACCGCCGCTTCGCCTCCCGCGAGGAACTCCTCGCGGCCATCTACGAATCCCGCCTCACAGCCATCGAGCACGCCATCGAGGACGCACGACTGCGCGAGGCACCCGTCGCCGTCGCCCTGCACCGCTACGTCGAGAACATCATCGCCGTCAACCGCACCTGGCCCGTCGACCTCGCCCGCATGCTCACCGACGAGGCCGTCCGCCGGCGCCGGGACGCCTGTGTCGCCGAGGTCGACGCGTTCCTCGAACGCGCCACCGACGAAGGCCTCCTGCGCCCCGGCCTCCCGGAGGGATGGGCGAGCGCGCTGCTGCCCCAGCTCATGCACCTCGTGTCCCGGCAGCTGCCCGAACTGAGCCCCGCACAGGCGGCGGACGTCGTCGTCGACACTCTGCTGAACGGCCTCGGAGCGTCCTGACACACCGACGGCCCTCAGGAACACATGCGTCCAGGGGGTCCCGAGGGTCGGTCGGCCTGTGCTGCGGCGGTACGGATCCGTGCCGCCACAGCTCACAGCGCGCCGCGCCGTCAGCCGTGGCGGACTCCTCGCCTTGGCCTGCGCCATGAGGGCGGCCAAGCGGTCGAGTAGGGGAGCGGTGTGCGCCGACCACCGGTGGTCGGCGCACACCATCGGGAAACGTGTGCCACCGGGGCCGCGGGTTCGATGTCACTGCCGGACGGCGGCGCAACAGCGCACGACGCTCCCGCTCGATCATCGCGCCACACCTGCCACGCGGGCGCGGGGCGGTCTGCCGGCCCAGCCGGTCTCTCGGCCTCCGGCGCTTGGTGCACCTGTCGGCCTCCACCTGACGGTGCCCGTACTCACGCGCACCGTCGATACGTATGACAGTAGCTCACATGTGAAGGCAGCTACGATTGGGCCGGTGACCGCGGCACGCACCGGCCCCGCGAGGGCGTCCGCCTGGTACGTCTTCGTACAGGGCGGTGCGTCAGGCCAACGGCCCATGACCCGCAGGCCGAAGGCACACCCGGCATATGGCGCGCCACATGTCCGACAAGCAACATTTCGGCCATACCAAGTGACGTGAACCCGTGGGGGCATTTAGTCTTCGTCCCAGGTGGGCCGACAGAGGTGGCGAGCACGTCATGGGTGTCGCGGTGCGTACGCAGGGGCACGTCGGCGTGCGGACCGGAGTGGTTCGGCGGGGAAGGGAGTGGGGGACAGTGGAGTCGATCACCGGGACCATGGTCGGCCGCGAGAGCGAGCAGGAGACGCTGTCGGCGTTCGTGGCGGCCTCCGGGGGACGGGCTCTCGTCCTGCGGGGTGACACGGGTGTGGGCAAGAGCGCCCTGCTGGACCACGTGGCCGAACTCGCAACGGGTGCGCAGCACAGGGTGATCCGGGCGGCCGGCGTCGAGGCCGAGTCGGAACTGCCGTTCGCGGGCCTGCACCAGTTCCTGTATCCGCTGCTGTCCTACCTGGACCGGCTGGACGAGGTGCACCGGAGAGTCTTCGACGTCGTGTTCGCCAGGAGCGAGGGGACTCCCCCGTCGGTCATGACCCTCGGCATCGCCGTCCTCGACCTGCTGTCGCTCGCGGCGTCGCAGAAACCGATCCTGCTCGTGCTGGACGACGGTCAGTGGCTCGACGCCTCAAGCACCGAGGTCTGCGGCTTCGTGGGACGCCGCCTCACCGGCAGCTCGGTGAAGCTGATAGTCGGTCTGCGCGCCGCCGTGCGCTCGGGTTTCGACACCGCCGCGCTGCCCGAACTGCCCGTGACCACGCTGTCGGAGAAGGCATCCGAACAGCTCCTGGACATGCGCCATCCCGGGCTGGACCCCCGGATCCGCCGTCTGGTGCTGGACGAGGCCCAGGGAAATCCGCTGGCCCTGCTGGAACTGCCGCCCCACGTCCGCGGCGGCCGGGTGGGACGCGACCCCGGGGAACTGCCCGGATACACCGGCATCGCGCTGCCGCACCGACTCCAGCATGTGTACGGTGCACGCATCGAGACCCTCGGCGACGCCGTGCGCGCGGAGTTGCTGCGCGGCGCCCTGGACGGCGTCGGGGCCGGCGCCTCGGCCGGCCGCCCGGAGGGCACGCGCTACCGCATGATGGACGCCGACGAGGCCGCGGCCTGCGGCCTGCTGGGCATCGATCCGCTCACCGGGAACTTCGTCTTCCGGCATCCCCTGGTGCGGTCGACGGTCGTCCAGATGGCCACACCCAACGAGCGGCGCGCGGCCCACGCCGTTCTCGCCCAAGTACACCGCGAGGACCTGGAACGGCACGCCATGCATCTGGCGGCCTCGACGGTCGATCCCGACGAGCAGGTCGCGGCCGTACTGGAAGCAGCCGCGGACTCCGCCACCAGGCGCGGCGGCGCCGTTGCCGCGGTGGCCTGGCTGACCCGTGCCGCGGAGCTGAGCGAGAGCCACGAGGAGCGGTCCAGGCGGCTCGGCAGCGCGGCGTTCATCGCCGGACACGCCGGCCAACTGGACCGGGCCCAGCGGTTGGTCGGCTCCGACACCGGATTCGGGCAGAGCCAGTCCCCGGCATCGGTGGTCGCATCGGCCTACGTCGCGCTGTACGAGGACGGGGACGTACGGTCCTCGCAGCGTCAGGTGCTGGCGGCGATCGAGGGCATGCGAGCCGGCGGCGTACGGGAGCCGGACGAGATGCTCACACGACTGGTCAACCTGCTCCTGGCCATCAACCAGTACGCGAGCGACGAGACATCGTGGGTACGGACTCACGAGCTTTTCGACTCCCTGGGCGACCTGGTGCCGTTCATGTCACGCATCTACCAGGACGCCTGGGGCGACGTGGTGCGGCGCGGTGCGGGCGTGCGCGAGCGGGTGGAGCGCGCCTTCGCCGGCCTCGGCAATCTCGAACCGTGGGACGTCACCCGCCTGTGCGCCGCCGCCTACCACGTGGACACGCTCAGCCAGTACCGGCCGTATCTGCAGCGCACCGTGGACCGCGAGGTGGAGACGGGGGCCGCGTCGGTCGGCATGACCATGCTGCACCAGATCATGCTCGACCAGATGGCGGTCGGCGAGTGGGGCGAGGCCGAGCGCACAGGACAACGTTGCCTGGAACTGACCACGTCTCATCGGAATGCGCTGTTCGCTCATCACACGCGTGCCTATCTCGGGTTGCTGGCCGCGATGCGCGGTCAGGTCGAGCGCGCACGTGAACTCCAGGCCGCGGTCGACGCCTGGGCCCGTCCTCGCGGCGTCGGCTTCCTCACCCAGATCGCCGACGCCATCGGCACCACCGCCGCCCTCAGCGAAGGCGACTACGAAGCCGCCTACCTCCACGCCATCGGCATCACACCCCCCGGCGCCTTCACCCCCTACGCCCACCAGGCCTCCCGCACGCTCCTCGACCTCGTCGAAGCAGCCCTGCACACCGGCCGCGCCGAACAAGCCCGCGCCCACGCCCTCGCCGCACAAGAAGCCAACCTCCCCGAGATCTCCCCCCGGCTCGCCCTGATCACCTACGGCGCGCTCGCCATGACCGCCACCGATCCCACCGAAGCCGACGCCATGTACGACCGTGCCGAAACCCACCCGGCCGCCGCCGTCTTCCCCTTCGAACACGCCCGCATCCGCCTCGCCCACGGCATCCGCCTGCGCCACACCCGAGGACGCAAAGCCGCGCGGCTGTCCCTGACCCTGGCCGCGGAGGCGTTCGAACGGCTCGGCGCACCCACCTGGACCGAACGGGCCCGGGCCGAGCTCCGTGCCACCGGGGCGGCCACCCTCGCCTCCTCCGCGCACCTCGCGGCGCTGACCTGGCAGGAACGCCGGATCGCCGACCTCGCCGCCGGCGGGCTGACCAACAAGGAGATCGGCGAACGCATGCACCTGTCGCCGCGCACGGTCAGCTCCCACCTGTACCGCGTCTTCCCCAAGCTCGGCATCACCTCGCGCGCCGCGCTGCGCGACGCACTGGGCAAGATCCCCGGTGAGCAGAACGTGTGACCGGAAGCTGTGACCCCCTGCCGTGTGACCACATTGGTGGCCGACGGCCCGGTACGACCGGTTCCGTCCGTCGGCGGCGGTGTGTTCATCCATCCGCGGGACGGCCGCGGACGCCGCGTTCGTCGAGCCAGCCGAGCACGTAGTCGGCGACGAAGCGCCATCCGTTGTCGATGACCAGCGAGTGGGCACGGTCCGCGAACTGCTTCAGGTCGGTCACGGCCGTGGAGTCGCCGTACTGCTTGTAGACCGCGCGCGTGACGGCGTCGGGCACCAGCCGGTCCTCCTGCCCGGAGATCAGCAGGAGCGGGCCACGACGCGCGTTGGCGATGTCCGCCACGGCGCGCGGGCTGCGGTCCGCGTCGGCGCACCCGAGGTCGGTGAGCAGACGGCGCGGTGCCGGCACCACATAGCGCTCGAAGAGCCGGTCGGACTCCGCCGCTTCGACGGTGTTGGCGTAGACGTGGTGGAACTGCTCCGGGGACAGGGACACCAGCGGGTCGGCGGTGTCCGCCTGGTCGGGGGTCCACAAGCGGGTCCCGGAGGCGGGCAGCGGGACGCCGTTGATCGGAGCGGGTGCGATGGCCACCGCTGCCCGGCCGACGTTGGCGCCGATGAGATGCTGCGCGATGAGCCCACCGACCGAATGGCCGACGATCACCGGCGAAACCTCGAACGACCGTACGATGTCGGCGTAGTGGTCCGTCAGCGCGTCCAGTCCGATGCCGCCGAGCGTCTCGGGCGACTTGCGCACCTCCCGGGCCACGGCGGCCTCCCCCGGCCATCCCGGAGTGAAGACGAGGAACCCCCGGCTGGCGAAGCGCTCTGCCCACGACTCCCAGGAAAGCGCATCGACCCATGCGCCATGGATGAAGACGACGGGAGTACGGTTCACGGCTGGCTCCTCCGAGGATGACGACCACCCGGCACCTGGCACGCGGGCGACTGTTCCAGAATCGTCGAGGCACGGGCCAGGGGCGACAGTCGAATGACTTAATGTTGGCCGCCCGCAGCGCACAGGGGGCCGCAGCGGCCACACCGCCCGGGCCGCCTGTGCCGGAATCCCGGGGTACGCGCCGTCCGCGGGGTGGTGATCCGTCACTGCCACCACCGTCAAAGCCGGGGCTCTTCCCCGATGTGGGCGCGACCGCTCCGCCCACGGCAGCCGACCGGACACGCCAGCGCCGGGCACCGGGGCGGCCCGGGAGGGGATGCGCGGGCTCAGGACTTCGAGGCCAGGAAGCCGAGCCGGGCCGCGGCGGCGTGCTCCAGGTACCACGTGTTGCGCAGATGGCCATTTTCCAACTGCCGGAACCGGCAAGGGAGATACGCTCTCGCCGTCACGTCGTGACGTCACGGACGTACCGGAAGGTGAGCGCGTGAGTCGGATATCGGTCCGGGGAGTCGTGGTGGCCTCGGCCACGGCGGTCACCGCTGTCGGAAGCGTCGTCGGAGTCGCCTCGGCCGACACCGAGCAGTCGAACGGCGCCGAGGCGGCGTCGGACGACACCACGCTCCTCGCGGACATACCCGCGGGCCAGCAGGCGCAGGTGCAGTCCGCGTCGCTGACGCAGCAGGCCGACGCCCAGGCCGTCGCCGCGGACGCGAGCGCCAAGAAGGACGCCGAGGAGGCGGCCCGCCAGGCGGCCGCCCGGACCGCGGTCGCGAAGAAGGCGGCGTCCGAGAAGGCGGCCAAGGAGCGCGCCGAGGCGAAGGCCGCGTCCAGCAGCGTCGGCGCGGGCGGCTCCTCCAGCTTCCCCGTCCAGAGCAGCTACACGGTTGCGCAGATTCAGGCGATGGCGAGTCAAATGGTCGCCGCGGACCAGTTCCAGTGCTTCAGCAACATCGTGGACCACGAGTCCGGCTGGAACTACCACGCGGTCAACGCCTCCTCCGGTGCCTACGGTCTCTTCCAGGCCCTGCCCGCCGGCAAGTACGCCTCGGCCGGCGCCGACTGGCGGACCAACCCGGCCACCCAGATCAAGTGGGGCCTCAACTACATGAACACCAGCTACGGCAGTCCCTGCAAGGCCTGGTCGTTCTGGCAGGCCAACCACTGGTACTGAGATCTGCCTCCCGGCGCGTCGAGCCGGTGGCGGAGGTTCCGCTGCCGCCGGACGGCGGCACGCCCGAGCAGGTCCTGCAGAGCCATGCACTGCGGGACTGGGTCTGGGAGGCCGTAGAGGCGCTGCCACCGACCCTGCGCCTGGCGGTCGTCGTCCTGCGCTACTTCTCCACCGGGATCACCTCCTGTCAGCAGACAGCCGAAGCCTGCACGATCCCCGTCGGTACCGTGCGCAACCGGCTGAAGCAGGCACGCACCGCTCTGGCGCAGGCCCTCACCGCCACCGCGGCGACGGCGCACGAGGACGCGCTGCGCCGTACGGAGGCCAGCTGGCGGGAAGCCCGTGACACGCTCGCGGCCGCCGAGCGCGGCGAGTTCGGCAAGGTGGTCAGGGACCGCTACTCCCCCGGGGTCTCGCTGCCGGCCGGAGGCACACGGCTCGGCGGCGCCGATCTGCTGCTGGCGGGCATGGACAGCGGCCTCTCGGTGGGCGTACATGATCATCGAGGGCAGCGGGGAGCACGCCGTCGACTTCGCCATCCCTCCCTGCCGCCCCGGCGCACTGCCGTGGATCCGGCCCGGTCGGGTCCAGCGCTTCGGGCCGGCTCCATGAACAGCAGCCACCTGCTGTTCACCCCCGCCTCCCCGCCCACCTCGTGAGGCCGTACCGCCCGTTCCCGGCAGGCTCAGTCGCGCCACTCCACCTTGAACACCCACACGTACCGGCCCGCCCTGCGAGCCGCCGCCGGTACGTCGACGACCAGGGCGCCGTTGCGGAGGGTCCAGTTGAGGGGCCGGTCGTGGCCGAGCATGGTCACTTTGTCGCCGCTGCGGACCGGCACGGGGGCCTCGACGGTGAGCGTGGCGCCGGGCTCGGCGAGCGAGTGGATGTAGAACGCCTCGCCCGGGCGGACGGTGAACCTGAGGTCCTCGCCCAGCTGGGCCATCCGCGACCAGTACGTCGTGTCGTAGATCGCCTCGCCGTTGGTCCGCAGCCAGCGGCCGGTCTCAAGCAGACGGGTCTGCATGATCTCCGGGATGGTGCCGTCGGCGCGGGGACCGATGTCGAGGAGGAAGTTGCCGTTCTTGGAGACGATGTCGACGAGACTGTGCACGACCTCCTCGGCGGTCATGTAGGCGTCGTCGGGCGTGGCACGGTTGTAGCCGTAGCTGAAGGGATCGAGGCCGCGGCTGGACTCCCATTTGGCGACGACCGTGTTGTCGTAGGTCGTGTACTCGGGGGTCGTGAAGTCGTGGAAGGCGATCCCTGAGCGGTCGTTGACGGTGACGTCGATGGGCCGGGAGCGGTTCTTTGCGTGATTGAAGTAATCGGCGAGCACATGGAGGCTGTCGTTGGCGCCGCCGATGTCGCACCAGATGATCTCCGGGTCGTAGCCGTGGATCAGTTCCAGCATCTGCGGGGCCTGGTAGTCCTTCACGTAGTCCTTGCCGGCGGTGTAACCGGTGTACGGCACCGGCTGCTGTGTGTACGGATTGCGCGGGGCGTGGCCCATCCAGGGGTTGTCGGGGTTGAACCACTCGGGCATCGAGAAGTACAGGCCGCGGTGGAGTTCGGGGGCGTACCGTCGGGACGCCTCGAACAGCTCCTTCACCAGGTCCCGTCGGGGGCCCATCTTCACGGCGTTTCGGTCGGAGACCTTGGTGTCCCACAGGGCGAAGCCCTCGTGGTGCTTGGAGGTGAGGACGTGGTACTGGGCACCGGCGTCCCGGAACAGCTCCACCCAGGCCCGCGGGTCGAACCGCTCCGCGGTGAAGCGCGGGATGAAGTCGTCGTAGGCGAAGTCCTCGCCGTAGGTCTCGCGGTGGTGGGCGTGTACGGCGTTGGCCGGGTCCTGCATGTGGTTCCAGTACCACTCGGCGTACTGCTTGCCCACCGGTGACCAGGCCGGGACCGAGTAAACGCCCCAGTGGATGAAGATGCCGAACTTGGCGGCCTGGAACCAGTACGGCGCCTGGTGCGCGGACAGGGAGTCGCCGGTGGGCCGGTAGTCGGCGACACCGAGGGTCAACGGGCTTTGCGCGCTGGCGACTTGGCTGCCACCGCCGGTGACGGTGATCGAGCCGTTCCGGGTCGTGCCGGGCACGGTGCCGGGGCTGTTGCGGATGCCGATGCGGACGCGGGCCTGTTCACCCGGGTCCAGACGGCGGACGCGGGCGGGTTCGACGGTGCGGGCGCCGGGCACGTCGACACGCACGGACACGGCGTCGTCCGCCAGAACGACGATGGTGCCCGCGTTGACGACGGTGGCCTCGACGCTCTGGGCGCCGCTGGAGGAGAGCAGGGAGGCGGTGGAGTGTGCGTCCCGCAGGGCCAGCGCCCGCCCTTGGGCGACGGGTTGCAGGGTGAGGGCGAAGACGTGCAGCGACGCTTTGCCTGCCTGGGCCGGGTTGGTGACCGGCAGGGTGAGCGCGACCGCCTCGCGCTGCGGGTCGATCCACACCTCGGCGGTGCCGATGCCGACGCGGTGCTCGTCCCTGGCGCCGTCGGGCCGGTAGCGGTAGGGCGCCGACAGGGTGCCGCCCGCCGCGTACCAGTCGGCGCCGCCGAGGCCGGCGGTCGTGGCGGAGCCGTCCGAGTAGTGCACCGTGGCGGTGCCCGAGGCGCTGCCGTAGCTGCCCGCGGTGAGGAAGAAGGCCGACAGGTAGCGGCCCTTGGGGAGTTCGACGCGCTGGCCGAGCGCGACGACGTTGTTCCTCGCACCCGCGGCCGCAGAGGGGAAGAGGAACGGGACGCCGTCGACCTCGACCCGGCCGGTGGGCAGTTCCTCACCCGGGAAGGTGTACCCGGAGCCGTCGAAGTCACCGCCGCGCCCCGCGGCGGTGTCGATGCCGTCGTTGTCGTACAGGGCGTCGAGCGGAACGGGCACCGGGTCGGGGACGGGCACCCAGGCCTCCGCCCGGTCGCTGTCGGGGCCGGCAGCTTGTGCGTCCGTCGCCGCGGTGAGCGGAAGGGCGGCCGCGGCGGCGACGCCCGCCGCTGTGCCCAGGACCTGACGTCTTGGATACATCCTCATGAGCGGCTCCTCATTCATCGGATGTCTGATGATTCAGCGGAGTTGAGGAGCTGTCAATGACGAGGTACCGAAGACGAGTTCAGTCATTGATCGGATGACTCCGAGGTGCTGGAAGCCGGTCACCGCCTGGCAATGCCCGTCCGCCTTCTCCGCGCGGGTTCAGGAAGGCGCGCCGGTCAGGACTTGTACCTTGCCGGTGTCGAGTGAGTAGTAGGCGCCGACGACCGCCAGGGAGCCCTTGCGCACCAGTGGGGCGAGGTCATGGTTGGAGCGAAGGGCGGTAGCGGTCAACCTGACCTGGGCCCGTGCCATCGTCTCGACCGGGTCGGCACCGCCCTCCCTCACTGCCTGCTCGTACGCAGGCTTCAGAGCTTTGGCGATCGTCTGGAGGTTGCCGGGCAGAGGTCCGCCGTCACGCATGGACCGGTACGCCGCTTTGACGGCGCCGCAGCGTTGATGACCGAGGACGACGATGAGCGGGGTGCCACTCGTCATGGGTCCGTACTCGACAGAACCCGTGACCACCGGGTCGACCGCCTGCCCGCCCGTGCGCATCACGTAGAGGTCACCCAGCCCGGTGTCGAAGAGAAGTTCAGGCGGCACCCGGGAGTCGATGCACGACAGAACCGCCCCGAAGGGCTCCTGTTCCTGAGCCACGAACTGACGCCGGTCCGGATCCCGGTCGGGATGCTGAAGGCTTCCGCTCACCCAGCGTCCGTTGCCGTCCATCAGTCTCGCGAACGCGGTGGCGGGCGTGGTCGGCCGCGCTCCGGGCGAAGCACTGCTCCCCGACGTGCCGGCGCTCGTCGACGAACACCCCGCAAGCGCGACCGTGGCCCCCGCGAGTGAGCCGGTGAACAGAGCTCTACGGTTCGGCCGCCCTGCTGTGCCCATCGGTCGTTCCCCTCTGCCACTGGAACCCGTGCCTGCCTGCAGACCAGGCCGATTGTTCAGCGCGGCGGGGGCGGCCTGGTGACAGGCACGCGTGGGCGCGGGCCGCTTTGCCCCTGACGGCCCACGGGTGAGACCGGCGATGACCGCCTCCCGGGCATGGCCGATTTCGGCGACGAGGGGCGGGGACTGGGAGGTCGTCCTTCGAACGGGCCCAACACCCGCAGAAGCGCATGGGGGTGTCGGCGAAGGCCACCTCGCCGCCTTGCCCGACAGGAAGGCCACTACGCGGCCGAGGGCCGACGTGTTGTCGTCGGAGAGGTCGGCAAGGCCCTCGGGCCAGCGTCAGCCAAGCCCGCTTCCGAATGATCCACTGCCTCCCGCACCGCTGACGTCGGCAGACGCCCGCGTACGTGGCGGCTGCCGGTGGTGGGCGCCTGAGCGGCGCCCGATGAAGACACCAGGCATTTGGCCCCCGCGTGGCCCGCCGTCCCGGGACCGGCGGGCCGGCGCTTCGAGAGGCGCCGTCGCGGGGTATCCGGAACATACGCCTCCGCTCGCCAAAACGGAAGACCTCTCGGACGCTCGCTCATGCGTTCGACCAGGAGAGGACCGTGCCGCCGAGCGACGCGGGAGGGCCGGCGGGCGCCCGGCAGTGCACGGGCGCCCGCCGGCCCTCCGCCTGCGGCCCTCGGCCGCGAGGGCTACAAGGCCCGTGGCGACGCGGGTCGGCCAACGCTCCGTGTCTCCACGAGGCGCGCGGCACGCGTTTGTGACAGTGGGTCACCCGGCCGTCTCAGTGGCCGGGGTGGCGTTCCAGTCGACCAACTGGACGATCACGCCGTTGGGGTCCCGTACCTGGAAAGCGCGCTCGCCCCACTCTTCCTCGGTCAGCGGCATGGTGACCGTGACGCCTTCGGCGTGCAGGCGCGCCAGTTCGCCCTCGAGGTCGTCGACGACGAAGGCGAGGATGAGTCCGGCGGCGTGCTCGTCGCGCTGGTCTGCTGGGAGGGTCTGAAGCCCCCGCCGCAGGAAGACGACGTTCATGCCGACGTCGTCGCGCGTCAGGGACGCGAAGCCGTCGGCGGCCATCTCCTCACGGAACCCGAAGTGCGTGCGGAGGAAGGCGCTGGAGGCCTGGACATCGTCGACGTTGAGTGACACGGCACTGGAAGTGACCTTCACGGGAGCTCCTCGATATCGGTTCTCTGTACGACGTACAATGTACATCGTACAGAGATCGGATGCGAGAAGATTGGACTCGTGCCTACCGACCGAACCAGCGCCGGCGATCCGGCCCGTACCCTGCAACTGCTGTGGCGTGAGGCCGCCCCCGACCGCGGCCGCGGGCCACGGCGCGGGCTGAGCATCGACGCGGTGGTCGAAGCGGCCACCGCCATCGCCGACGCCGAAGGCCTGGACGCGGTGACCATGCGCCGCGTCGCCCAGGAACTCGGCGTGGTGCCGATGACGCTCTACACCTACGTCCCCGGCAAGGCCGAGCTGCTCGACCTCATGCTCGACGCCGCCTACGCCCGCATGCCCCGCACGGACACAGCAGGGCAGCCCTGGCGCCAACGGGTCACCGCCATCGCCGACGAGAACAAGGCACTCTTCGAACGCCACCCCTGGGCCGCGGCCGTCTCCACCTCCAGGCCACCGCTGGGGCCGGGACTGATGCGGAAGTACGAGCACGAGCTGTCCGCGTTCGAAGGTCTCGGCCTGAGCGACATCCACATGGACGACTGCCTCACCTACCTGCTCACCTTCGTCCAGGCATGCGCCCGCGCCGCCGCCGACGCCCGGGCCGCCCAGCACGACAGTGCCATGAACGACGAACAGTGGTGGCAGCTCAACGCCCCGCTCCTGGCCCGGGTCCTCGACCCGGACACCTACCCCACCGCCGTCCGCGTCGGCACGGCGGCAGGCGCAGCACACGGCACCGCCTACGACCCCGACCACGCCTACGCCTTCGGGCTGCGACGCACCCTCGACGCCTTTGCCGCCCTCATCGACCAGAGCCGCGACGCGAACGCGCCCACCTCGACGTGAAGGCGTCAAGCCGGTGCCCGGTCAGTGCGTCACGCCGTCGAGGGGCGACGGAGAGACGCGGGTCACATCCGTCCATGTCACAGGGAGCCCGGCTACCCCGTCTCAGGGGTGTAGCCACCGACGACCACGGAGGAGCACAGCATGGACGCGCGACTGAACTACTTCGCCGACCCGACCGCCGGCAAGGCCCTCAAGCACCTCATGACGGCAGGCAAGACGATCAAGGACTCGCCGCTGCCGCCCGCGACGCAGGAACTCGTGGCGCTGCGCGTCAGCCAGATCAACGGCTGCGCCGTCTGCATCGACATGCACACGAAGGAGGCCGCCGCCGCCGGCGAGACCTCGGTGCGGCTGAACCTGGTGGCGGCCTGGCGGGAGGCCACGGTCTTCACCGAGGCCGAGCGTGCCGCGCTGGAGCTGGCGGAGCAGGGCACCCGGATCGCGGACGCGGCCGGCGGGGTCACCGACGAGGTGTGGGCGAATGCCGCCAAGCACTACGACGAGGAGCAGCTGACCGCCCTGGTGGTCCTGGTCTCCTTCATGAACATGGTGAACCGGCTGAACGTCATCAACCGGCAGCCGGCCGGCGACTACGAACCCGGACAGTTCCACTGAACGTCACGGGCACGGACAAGAGCACGGAAGAAGCCGCCTACGCCGGCCGGTTCGGCCGGGTGGCGAGGATGACGGGGAGGGAGTCGGCGTGGGCAAGGTCGAGGACTTCGAGGAGCTGCGGCCGCTGCTGTTCTCGATCGCCTACCGGATTCTGGGCAGCGTGAGTGAGGCCGAGGACGCGGTGCAGGAGACGTGGCTGCGCTTCGACGCCTCAGCGACCCGACCCACGTCGACCAAGGCCTTTCTGTCGGCCGCGGTGACACGGATCTCGATCGATGTGCTGCGTTCTGCGCGGGTGCGGCGCGAGGAGTACGTCGGACCGTGGTTCCCGGAGCCGCTGTTGAGCGATCCTTACCAGGACCCGGCGCGGTCGGTGGAACTGGCCGACTCGGTGTCCATGGCGGCGCTGCTGTTGCTGGAGCGGCTCAGCCCGCTGGAGCGGGCCGTCTTCTTGCTGCGTGAGGTGTTCGCCTTCGGGTTCGACGAGATCGCCGCCGCGGTGGGGCGTTCGGAGGCGGCCTGCCGGCAGCTCCTGGTACGGGCGCGGCGGCACATGGAGGCCGGGCGGCCGCGGTTCGCGGCGGACCGTCAGGAGCGGCAGGAGCTGGCGACGCGGTTCTTCGACGCCCTGAAGCACGGCGATGTGGGCGGGCTGCGGAATCTGCTGGCCGCCGACGTGCAGTTGGAGGGGGACGGCGGCGGCAAGGCCCCGCAACTGGCCAAGGCCGTCATCGGCGCGGAGAACGTGGCCCGGGTGCTGGGCAGCGTCTTCCCCTGGCTGATCCGGATCGATGTGACGTTCGAGCCGCACGAGATCAACGGCCAGCCCGGCGCGATCTTCCGCGACCGCGACGGCAGGATCCTGCACACCTTGGTCCTCGAGGTGCTCGGCGGGCAGATTCAGGCCATCCGCGTGGTGATCAATCCCGACAAGCTCGGCCACCTCGGGCCGGTCGCCGATGCCTGGGCCGTCGACCGGGAGGTGAAACAGGCCCGTAGGAAGCCCAACTGACCCTGACCGTGGTGCGGGGCTCAGGCGCCGGTAGGGGCTCGCGTCGTGGAGGTGCGCCTACAGGTCGAACTCCACGTGCTCCACGTCGGTGAACTGCACCTCCAGGCCCTGGGCGCGGCGGCCGCGGTCACGGAAGTAGATCTCGCCCAAGCCCTCGGCTGCGATGTCGCGCAACTGCTGCTCGGTGGCCCCCTGTTCCTGGGCATCGAAGAGACGGGCCGCGAACTCGGGGGGCAGCGCCACGGTGAGGTGGCGCTGCCGCGGATCGTCGGTCGTGCCCGGGGCGGCGGTGTACCCGAAGCGGGCGCGGGTGTCGATGACGATGCCCGTCGTGGTGGCCGCCTGCTGCTTGGCCCGGGCGCGGACCTGCGGCTGCCAGCGTCTGCGGACTTCGCGCTCGAGCCGCTCGGCGAGCTCCGGTCTGGGCTTTTTGAGCTGGTCCTTGACATAGCGTTCGACGGTGCGCTGGGTGATGCCGAGCAGCTCGGCCACCGGCCTGGTGCCCTTCAGCTGCTTGACGAGGTACCGCATCCGGGCGCCGGCGCTCTGGGGGATCGGGCGGGTGAACGCCTTCCGCAGGACCTCTTCGAGGCCGTCCCCGACCGTGTCCATCGGTCAGCCCCTTTCTCACTCTCCGCCGTCGGTGGCGGTGACGTGGCCGTCCTTGATGTACCGGGCGAGGTTGAGGTCCTGGCCGTACCTCTCACGCACCTCTTCGGCCCACAGGGTGGTCTGGGTGCCCTCGTGCTTGACCATTCCCGGCAGGACGCCGAGCCGGAAACTGCCGGGCACGGTCTTGCCGCCCTGGTAGGGCAGGACGTCCAGCGGGCTCGGTCCGTCGGCGGCGTAGACGGCGCAGTCCGACAGGATCGCCACAGGGTACCGTCCGGTGGCCGCGGCGAGGGCGAGCATCTTCCGGTGCATGTTGACACGGGCCCGGGAGATGACGGCGGCGCGGATGTCGGGCCGCCATGTCGGCCGGGACAGTGCCGGCCACGGCCGGCCGGGGCGCCATCCGCCGCCGCGCGGGCGCTCCCTCAGTTTGCCGATGCCGCCCTTGACGGTCGCCTTGATCGCCGACAGGACGACTGCCATCTCCACATCGCGCTGCTTGTAGCCGTCCATCGCCGTCAGGAACTCCTCCGGCGTCAGCCCCTCCGGCACGCCGAGGTCGGCCATGGTGGCCACGTACGCGTCGCGGAGCCGCTTGTACCAGCTGTCCAGGTAGCGGCCGCTCGTGGGCCGGACGTACGCCTCGAGGGGTGCGACGTCGTAGCCCAGTTCGACCGCATAGGCCACGGTCGGCGTCGCGTACCAGGCCGGTCCCTCGGGCCGGTCGCCCCTGGGGGTGAACGGGCTGGGCAGCAGGTCCCCGTCGAGGTGCTTCCACTCCTTGGCGACCAGCACCTGGGACAGGTCGACATGGGAGAGGTCGACCAGCCAGGAGCCGGGCAGCTTCGGGTCAAAGGTCGGGTGCTTGACGTGAACCGGCTCGCAGGCGAGGCCGACGACCGCTCCGTTGGCGGCAGCGCCGAAGGCGAGGTTGACGTCGATGCCGACCACGTAGCGCTTCAGACACTCGTCATCCGTGAGCGGCCGGGCCCAGTCGTACGCCTCCTCCAGCAGCATCTCGGCCGGGCCCCGCTGGTGGAACCGCGGCAGGTCGGCGAGGAGGGGGTGCCCGTCCGGCGCCTCGCACGGCGCGCAGTCCACCGGACGGCTGCCCAGCGAACCGGGGTTGTGCTCACTGTGACGGCGGCCGTCGGCGTCCGGCTCGCTCGCCCTCGTGGGCGGGTGCAGAGCGGTCATCAGCTCGAGGCCCGTCACCGCGGTGGAGCCGCGCGGGGTCATCACCCGCTGCGCATAGGTGCCCAGGAGCCGGGCGAGCTCCGCCGGCGGAAGCTGCGCCGCGCCGTCCCAGTGGCGCGTGTCCAGGGCGTCCCAGGAAGGGATGCACAGCTGCACGCACTGGCGCCTGCCGCCCTCGGCCGGGCGGTAGATCCGCGCCCACGGCCCGAACCCACGCTGGGTCAACTGCCAGTGGGCCCGCTGCAGTTGCTTGACGACCTTGTGGGAGTCGGGGATCCGCCCGGCGAGGCGTTCCTCCTGAGCGAGCCGGTCCGGCAGCCCGTAGCGCTCGCAGGCGGACGCGGTGAGCACGAGCAGGGGGTCCGCGTCCTTCCCCGAGCCGTTCAGGCGCGGGGCGCCGAGCCCGGCTTCGGTCAGGGTCCACTCGACCAGGGAGGGGAGGGACTTGGCGGGCACGTCCAGGACAAGGCCGCCGACGCAGTATGCGAGGACCTGGCCGTCCCGGTCGGCGTCGACGACGGCGAGCGGCCCTTTCTCGAACCGCGGATCGACCTCGGTCGGTGTGGGCTCGGTCGCAGTGGCCTTCTGCGGCGCGGCCTTTTGCGGGGTGGCCTTGTGCGGGGCGGCCTTTTGCGGCGCGTGATTTTGCCGGGCGGACTTCTGCGCACCCGGCCGCGTCATCGACGGCCTTGTGGTGGCCGCCGGACGTGACTCCGTTACGAGGGTGGGGGGCGGCGAGGGGTTCTTGGGGGCCGTCATGGCCGCAGCATCCGGCGCCGGCCCGGTGGACGGAGTCCGTTCCTCCGCCGGTGCGGCCACCGAGGGCGCAGGCACGGTCGCGGACGTCTGGTCGACCGGCATGGCGGCTGCCGTGGCGGGGTCGTCGGAGGAGGCGGAGTGGGCGGGGTAGAGCTCCGCGAGCTTCTTCAGCAGGTGCGCGTAGGCCTCGCGCTCGGGCGGCCTCGGTTCGGTTTTCCCGTTCTCCCAGCCGCTCACCGTGGCGCGCCGCACTTTCAACGCGCCGGCGATCTGGTCCAGCGTCAGCCCATGCGCCTGGCGCAGCCGCTTGCGTTCCGCCGGCGGCGGCAGCGGCGACGCGGACGCGATCAACGCCTCGACCGCCTCGAACAACTCCGACATGGAAGACCTCCGGCCCCTACCCTAGCTCAGGGAAACGTACGGATCGCGTACGATCGGCGCACCTTTCGCGCACGCCTGGCTGACAAACCATGGCACGCATTCGAGTCGGGGTGGGGCGGAATCCGCGCGGGACGCGGCAACCGCAGGGGGGCGGCAGGGGACAGCCGCCTGTGCCGCCCGTCCGCGCCCCGCGTCGATCGCAGACGACGACGTGTGAAGCGCCCGCTTCGGTCAGTTGTGCCCGTCCGTGGAGGAGCCGATGACTTCCCCTCCGTGTTCGCCTCCTTGCGCGAGCCGTTCGACCAGGAGCATCGCCGCGTCGTCCGCCAGGCGGCCCCCGGTGTGGCGGATCAACCCCTCGTGCAGCTGTTCCAGGAACTCCGAGGGTGTGCACGGGTGCACAGCTTGCACGGCCTCGTGCAGGGGGAAGAAGACCCCGTCAGGGCTGCGTGCCTCGATCACGCCGTCGGTGTGCAGCAGCAGACGGTCACCGGGCTCGAACGGATAGTTCTCCGCCTTGGTCGGCGTGACGGTGAGAAAGTCCTCCAGGCCCAGGGGCGGCAGCGGCGAGGTGGGCATCAGGGCCTCGACGTTGCCCTTGCGCAGCACGAGCGGCGGTGGATGGCCGCGATTGACCACCTGGACCGTGCAGTTGTCGCACACCTGGGCAACGACGGCGGTGACGAAGTCCTCGGCCCGTTCTTCCTCACAGCCTTGATCGATCGCGTTCCTCCCGGTGCTCTGCCGTTCCAGTGCGGCCGCGCAGTGGTTCATCACCTCGACCAGTTCGGCGTCATAGTGCGCGGCCTCCCGGAAGGCACCCAGCACCGCAGCGGCCAACCGCACGGCGGGCAGTCCCTTGCCACGGACGTCCCCCACGATCATCCGCACCCCGTACCGGGTGTGCACAGCCTCGTACAGATCTCCCCCGATCTGGGCCCCCGTCTCTGCCGCGCGGTACATGCTGGCCATCTGCACCGGACCCAGCCGGGGGGGCACGGGTGGCAGGACCACCCGTTGCGCTGCCATGGCGACGCGGCGTACCTGGTCCAGCTCGCTCTGCCTGCGCATGCGCATGGTGTTGCTCATGGCGATGCTGGCCACTGACACCACGAAGAGGGACAGGAGGTTGCTGTAGGCCTGGCCGGCCCAGCTGTCGTGCAGGGTCGCCGTGATCACGGTGACGGCAAGAGCTCCGGCCGCTGCCGAGAGGGTGCCTTTCGGCCCCATCGTGAGCGATGCCAGGGCCGGCATCGCGGCGAGGATGGGACCGGTGACCACGGCGTGTGCGGGCGAGAGCTCGATGCCCAGCGCGAGCATGATGATCATGAACGGCACACACTGCGCGAGTCTCAGGAGGACTCCGCTGTGCCCGCCCGCTCCTGCAGGATCAGATGAGCCGAACAGCGACCGCATGGCTACAGCCTGCCTCGCTGAAGTCCCGTGCTCCACTCAGCGCCCTTGTCTCGGCCGGGCCGGTCGATCGTCGCCCGGCTCGTCGGGGCCGGCACCTGGCCGACCCGGGGCACGACGGCGGCGCAAGGGCCTTCCGGGGCGTGTTGACGCCTACGTCAGGGCCTTCAGCAGCCGTTCCGCCAGGACACCGGCCGATGCGGGGTTCTGCCCTGTGTAGAGGTTGCGGTCCACCACCGTGTACGGCTTCCAGATCTCGCCGCGGGTGAAGTCGACGCCCAACTCCTTGAGCTCGTCCTCCAGCAGCCACCGGGCCCTGGGGGCCAGTCCGACGGCGTTCTCCTCGTCATTGGTGAAGGCCGTGACCTGGTAGCCGGCGAAGGGCGAAACGCCGTGCACCCTGGTGGCCAGCATCGCGGCCGGCGCGTGGCAGACGACGGCGAGCGGTTTACCGGAGGCGAGCGCGGCGGTCAGCAGCCGGCCCGCGTCGGCGTCGGCCCACAGATCCTCCATCGGACCGTGGCCGCCGGGGAAGTAGACGGCGTCGTAGTCCTCCAGGCGGGCGTCCGACAGCTGAATCGGCCGTCGCATCTCCTCCGCGGAGCGGATGATGCCCTCCAGTTCGAGGGCGGTCTCCGCACTGCCTGCCATCTCCGGGCGCAGGCTCATCATGTCCACGTTCGGGACGACGCCGTGGGGAGTGGCCACCACGACCTGGTGGCCGGCTTCCGTGAGCGCCTTGTACGGGGCCGCGAACTCCTCGGCCCAGTAGCCGGTGGCATGTCTGGAGCCGTCCTTCAGCGTCCAGTACGTCGCACCGGTCATCACGAACAGTAGCTTCACCATTACGGAAACGCCTCCTCGTCCTCGCCCGACGCGGCGGGAGGTCGTGCAACCCTGCCACCCTATGCCGGTGTCCGATCAGCCGCATACGGGCGGCTGCCGGCAGCGCCCGCCGGAAACATGCCTTCGACGACTGCGGGTCCGGCCCAGCGTCGAGGCGGCATGACACCCGGTGAGCCACACATCCCGATCCGGCACTAACGATCGAGGAACGGGCCCAGTATCGAGACGAGTTCGGCCGGCGCGTCCAGCGCGATGAGGTGGGCGGCGGTGGGGAACTCGACCAAGGTGGCACCGGGGATCTCGGCGGCGTACCGGCGGGCGATGTCCTGGAAGTCGGCGACATCGAGCTTGCCGATCCCGACCAGCGTGGGGACGGAGATGACGGCGATGTCGCCGGTTGCGCCGCCCTGGGAGTGCTCTCCCACGATCTCCTGGTTCACCAGCGACGTTCGTATCGGGTCCCGGAGCCGGTCGGCCAGTCCGACGCCGACGTCCTCCCACTGCCGAGCCGGCCCGCGCAGCCACATGTCCAGGTTGATACGGACGGCGGCCTCCAGGTCGCCCGAAGCCAGCGCCGCCGTTTCCGCCTCGTCGTACGTGACCATTTCCGAAGACCAGTGGTATCCCCGCCATGGCGGGGCGAGCACTGCCAGGGAGTGCACTCGGCCGGGGTGGGTGAGGGCGAAGTCCAGGGCCACGCGACCGCCCCAAGAGGCGCCGACGAGCCGGACACGTTCGTGGCCGAGGTGGTCCAGGAGACGGCACAGATCGTCAGTCTCGCTGAACGGGCCGGTCGGGGGTGCGGACTCACCGAAGCCACGCAGGTCGTAGCGGATGACGGTGTGCCGTTCCGCCAGGTCGGGCGCGATGGCGTCCCACATACGATGGTCTGCGACGCCGGCGTGCACGAGTACGACGGGAGGTCCGTCGCCGTCGACGACGTAGGACAGGTGACCGAGATCATCGGTAAGAGTGAGCATCCGCAGATGCTCGCAGTGCGACAGGGCACGTGCCACCCGATAAAAGAAGCCTCCGCTCTCGCTGCCATGCCGTCCGACTCGGCTCATGGTCAAAGCCGCAACTCTCGACCCCGGCGAACGGGGCTACGGCCTCCCTCGGCCGCCGGCACTGGAGCTGCTGCGGACCTACTCCGGCCACCGGGCTCTGCCGGAAGCCGCCAGGAACGGGCTGCTGGAGTGCATCGCGGGCCTGAGCGACGGCCGGTACGGCGGCCGGGTGACGAAGCGTCATCTCATCGAGTTGGCGGTGTCGCACAGGCGGTGACGCCGGCCGGTGCCGCGGTACGCCGCCGTACGCCTCCGCCGGTTCAGGCCGCTACAGCGGCGGGCTCGTCCGCGTCGGACAGCCGGTCCATGAGCGTGGCCCGGACCCGCGCCACCCGTGAGCGAACCGTGCCCACCGGGCAGTGGCTCACCTCGGCGGCCTCCGCGTACGGCAGACCGAGCGGCTGGGCGAGGATGAACGCCTCCCGGCGCTCGTCCGGCAGCGAGGAGAGCAGGTGGGCGGCGAGCACGCAGACGGCCGCGAACACCGCGCCCCGTATCGCTTGAGAACACCACGCGACCGTCATGGCGCCTCATCCCCGCATCCGGACGTGTTTCGTCAGGCGTGGGTACGGAAAACGCCCCGGCTCTCCGCTCAAGCAGAAGCGCGTGAGGAGGAGCCGCTCGTCGCCGGCCTCCGCGGGTGAGCCTGTCGGGTCCGCTCACCTATCCGGCCTGCTCGGCGGCCAGACACAGCCACAGCCACGCGCCTGCGTACCCTGTTCCCCGTGTCAGCCTCCCGTCTGCGTCGCGTCGCCGTCCTGGTGCTCGAGGGCGCGAAGCCGCTTGACGTCGGCATCCCCGCACAGGTGTTCACGACCCGGGCGAGCATGCCGTACGAGGTGCGGGTGTGCGGCGCAGCACCAGGTCTGGTGACCGGCGGCGACGGCCTGTCGTACCACGTCGCCCACGGCCTCGACACGCCGGAGTGGGCCGACATCGTCTTCATCCCCGGTTACCGGTTCCCGGACCGCGACGACCCGCCGCAGGCCGTCGTCGACGCGCTGATCGCCGCCCACGCTCGGGGCACGCGGCTCGCCGCCATCTCGACGGGCGCCTTCGCGCTCGCCGCCACGGGCCTGCTCGACGGCAAGCGTGCCACGACCCACTGGCACTACACGCGGGCGTTCGCGGCGAGGCATCCGCTCGTCCAGGTCGACGAGAACGTCCTGTTCGTCGACGAGGGCAGTGTGCTGACGTCGGCCGGCGCCGCCTCGGGCATCGACCTGTGCCTGCACATCCTGCGCGGCGACCTCGGGGTGGCCGCCTCCAACCACGCGGCCCGGCGCCTGGTCGCCGCCCCCTACCGCAGCGGCGGTCAGGCGCAGTATGTACCGCGCAGCGTGCCCGAGCCGCTCGGCGAGCGGTTCGCCGCCACCCGGGAGTGGGCGCTGCGCCGGCTCGACGAGCCCCTCACCCTCCACGTGCTCGCCCGGCACGCGGCGGTGTCACCGCGTACGTTCTCGCGGCGCTTCGTCGAAGACACCGGGTACACGCCGATGCAGTGGGTCATGCGCGCCCGCATCGACCTGGCCCGCGAACTGCTCGAGCGTTCGCAGCGGAGTGTCGAGCAGATCGCCGCCGACGTCGGTCTCGGGACCGGTGCCAATCTGCGGCTGCACTTCCAGCGCATCCTCGGCACCACTCCGAGCGAGTACCGGCGCACCTTCGCCCGGGGCGAGTAGCCCGCCGCGGGTGGCGCGATCCTTGCGAACCGTGGCGATCGCGCCGCTGTCACGGGCGGCTGCCGCACGGGAACCTGGTGGCGGACCGAAGGGACACATTCATGACTCGCATCGCCATCAACGGATTCGGCCGCATCGGACGCAATGTGCTGCGCGCACTCCTCGAACGCGACAGCGACCTGGAGGTCGTCGCCGTCAACGACCTCACGGAACCCGCCACGCTCGCGCGGCTGCTCGCCTACGACACGACGGCCGGCCGGCTCGGCCGCCCGGTGACCGTCGACGGGGACGCTCTCGTCGTCGACGGCCGTCGCCTCACGGTGCTCGCCGAGCGGGAACCGGCGCAGCTGCCGTGGGCGGAGCTGGGCGTCGACATCGTGCTCGAGGCCACCGGCCGCTTCACCTCGGCCAAGGCCGCCCGCGCCCACCTGGATGCGGGCGCGAAGAAGGTGCTCGTCAGTGCGCCGTCGGACGGTGCCGATGTCACCCTGGCGTTCGGGGTCAACACCGACGCCTACGACCCGGTCGTACACACGATCGTCTCGAACGCCTCGTGCACGACCAACGCGCTCGCACCGCTCGCCGCGGTGCTGGACGAGCTCGCCGGCATCGAGCACGGCTTCATGACGACGGTGCACGCCTATACACAGGAACAGAACCTGCAGGACGGTCCGCACCGCGACGCCCGCCGCGCCCGCGCCGCGGCTGTCAACATCGTGCCGACCACGACGGGCGCCGCGAAGGCGATCGGACTGGTGCTGCCGAACCTCGACGGCAAGCTCTCCGGCGACTCGATCCGGGTGCCGGTCCCCGTCGGCTCGATCGTCGAACTCAACACGACCGTCGCCCGCGACGTGACGCGCGACGACGTGCTGGCGGCCTACCGCGCCGCGGCCGAGGGGCCGCTCGCCGGGATCCTCGAGTACTCGGAGGACCCGCTGGTGTCGTCCGACATCACGGGCAATCCCGCCTCGTCGATCTTCGACTCGGCCCTCACCCGCGTCGACGGCCGCCATGTCAAGGTGGTCGCCTGGTACGACAACGAGTGGGGCTTCTCCAACCGCGTGATCGACACACTCGAGTTCCTCGCCACCCGCTGACCGCATCCGCGGCGCTGAACCGTCAGGTCAGGCGTGGCGCCGCGCGCCGCTGTCGATGCTGTGAGGGCGCAGGTATGGCGCCAGGCGGCCCCTGGACCGCCTCAGGGGCGTTCCAGGGGCCGCTCGTCAAGCGGGGATTCCGGAGTGCGCGTCTCTCAATTGGTGGTGAGCATGCCTTCGCGCAGCCGGGCGAGCGTGCGGGACAGCAGACGGGAGACGTGCATCTGGGAGACGCCGAGGCGTTCGCCGATCTGCGCCTGCGTGAGTTCCTCGACGAACCGCAGGTGAATGATCTGCCGGTCCCTGTCGCCGAGTTCGGCGATCATGGGGGCCAACGCCTGGAAGTCCTCCACCAGTTCGAGCGCCTGGTCGTCGGCGCCGATGAAGTCCGCGAGCGCGGTCTCCCCGTCCTCGCTGTTGTTGATGGCGGCGTCCAGCGAGGAGGAGTTGTAGCCGTTGGCCGCCAGACGAGCCTCGATGACCTCCTCCTCGGACAGGCACATCAGCTCCGACAGCTCCTTGACCGTCGGAGCGCGGCCCAGGCGGCTGCGGAGCTCCTCGGTGGCGCGTGCGAGCTGGACCCGGGCCTCCTGCAGGCGCCGCGGCACGTGCACCGCCCACGAGGTGTCACGGAAGAACCGCTTGATCTCACCCACGATGTAGGGAATGGCGAAGGAGGTGAACTCCACCTCCCGCGAGAGTTCGAACCGGTCGATCGCCTTGATCAGCCCGATCATGCCGACCTGGACGATGTCCTCCATCTCCTCCGGCCCCCGGCTTCGGAACCGGGCCGCCGCGAAGCGGACGAGGGACATGTTCATCTCGATCAGCGTGTTGCGCGCGTACTGGTACTCGGGCGTACCCTCCTCCAGCACTGCCAACTGGTCAAAAAACAGCTTCGACAACGCACGGGCGTCCTTGGGTGCGACCCCGGACGGGTCGGCGAGCTGCGGCAGTCCGGCTATGTGCGCGTCCATCGTCGCCGTGGTCGCTGCCGTCACGTGGTTCCCTCCCAGATCCGAGCAGGCCTCCCTGCCTGCACAAGCTGACGAGGCCTCGTGTACCCCGGCATCCGCTGCACATGCCTGCGTTCGGCGCACGGCTTCCCACCGCGGCTTCCCACCGCGGCTTTTCCGGCGTGGGCGGCGGGAGAGCCCGGTGGCCGGGACCGTGGGGGCGGATCTCGTGGTGGGGTGAAGACGGCATGGGGGCCGCTGCAACACCGCGGCCCCCACTGACTGGGCGCACTCTCCGGGATCGCCGCAAGCATCGCGCGTGCGGCGCATCCTGAGGCGCCGCTCGGGCTACCCGGAGCGGCGCCGGGCTCCCGCGCGCCGCTTCAGCGCGCGGCGTTCGGTTTCGCTCGTACCGCCCCACACACCGATGGTCTGATCGGTCTCGAGCGCCCACTGCAGGCACTCCTCCTGCACGGGGCAGCGTCGGCAGACCGCCTTGGCCTGCTGAGTCTGCAGCAGCGCCGGACCCGTGGTGCCGATCGGGAAGAAGAGGTCGGGATCCTCGTGTCGGCACGCGGCGTGGTCTCGCCAGTTGTCCATGAAAAGTCACCTGCGATCGAAAGTCGTCCGTGCCCTTGGGGAAACGTGCATTTCGTGTACGCGCTTCGGGTCACCTGCCGACGCATGGATGAAACCGGGCGAAAAGCCGTGCATGTACAGCTTCGCGGAATCCTCACAACTGCCCGCTCGACCAGCCGACGCCGAACCGACTGGGCGTCACCCGGCCCCGGTCGCGACCTACTTGCTATGACGGCTGTCATAAAGCATCCTGACTATGACAGCCGTCATGGTCAGCGCCGTGAGCACCGGTGCGCCGGAATGCCGAGAGGCCGGCTGGTGGTCGGCGTCCCTGTACCTGTGGTTGCGGTCGCCACCGAGAACGGCCGGAAAGGAGAACTCGGTGATTCTCGACAGCCGCCCCGTCCCCGTCGTGCTCGCTCCCCTGGCCGGCGGTCCGTCCACCCCCGAACTCACGGCCGCGGTGTCCGAGGCGGGCGCGCTGGGATTTCTCGCCGGCGGCTATCTGAGCGCCACCTCCCTGGCCGAGCGGCTGACCGTGACGCGCCGTCTCACCAGCGAACCCTTCGGGGTCAACCTTTTCGTGCCCGGCGAGCCGGCCCGGCAGGAGGAGGTGGCGCGATATGCCGCATCGCTCGCCGACACGGCCCGCCACGCCGGTGTCGAGCTCGGCGATCCCGTGTTCGAGGACGACGACTGGGCAGCGAAACTCGCCGTCCTGCTCGACGAACCCGTCCCCGTGGTGTCGTTCACCTTCGGCTGCCCCAGCGCGGAGACCGTGGCCGACCTGCACGGCGTGGGCAGCGAGGTGTGGGTGACGGTCGGCTCTTCCGAGGAGGCCACCGAAGCCGCCACGGCGGGCGCCGACGTGCTCGTGGCACAGGGCAGCGAGGCGGGCGGCCACCGGGGCGGATCCCACGACGACACCGGCACCGGCCTGCTCAGCCTGCTGCAGCTTCTGGCGGCACACACCGACCTGCCCCTCGTCGCCACCGGCGGCATCGCCACCGGAGCGGCGGTGGCCGCCGTACTCGCCGCGGGCGCCGAAGCGGCGGCACTGGGCACCGCTTTCCTGTGCTGCCCCGAGGCCGGCACGGCCGAGGTGCACCGCCAAGCCCTGCACCGGCCCGGCGCCACGGCCGTCACCCGGGCCTTCACCGGTCGTGCGGCACGCGGCATCCGCAACCAGTTCCTGGACAGGCACACCGCGGACGCTCCCGCCGCCTATCCGGAGGTGCACCATCTGACCGCTCCGCTGCGTCAGACGGGCCGCGCCCGCGGCGAGGCGGACCTGGTCAACCTCTGGGCGGGGCAGACATATCCCTTGGTCCGCGACCTGCCGGCCGCCGAACTGGTCCGCCGCATCGACAGCGAGGCCAGAACCGCACTGCGGGCGGCACTGTCCGCCGTGAACCGCTCCGGCCCCCCGACCGCACGACCGTAGGACTCAGCGGCGGCCCGCATCCCGGTCGCGTGCCCTCACTCGACGCCCCGGAAGGTGTTGCGGTACGCGCGTGGCGACACGCCGAGGGACTCGCGGAAGTGCTGCCGCATCGCGGTCCCCGTGCCGAACCCGGTCCTGGCCGCGACGCGGTCGACCGGTTCGTCGGTGCGCTCCAATAGCCGACGCGCGTACTGCAACCGCTGCTGCGTGAGCCACTGCATCGGGGTGACGCCGGTCTCCTGCCGGAACTTCCGGGTCAGCGTGCGCACGCTCATCGCCGCCCGGCAGGCCAGGTCCTCCAGGGTGAGCGGTTCGTCCAGGTGCCGCAGCGCGTAGGCCCGCGCCGCGGCGGTCGAGGTGTCCCCCGGCTCGGGGACGGGCCGCTCGATGTACTGCGCCTGTCCGCCGTCGCGGTGCGGCGGTACCACCGTGCGCCGGGCGACGGCGTTGGCGATGTCCGCGCCGTGGTCGCCGCGGATCATGTGCAGACACAGGTCTATTCCGGCGGCCACGCCGGCGGAGGTCAGTACGCCGCGGTCATCCGTGTAGAGCACGTGGGGATCGACGTCGATCTCCGGGTACAGCGTGGCCAGTTCGGCGCACGACTTCCAGTGCGTCGTCGCCCGCCGTCCCGCCAGCAGCCCCGCCGCCGCCAGCACGAACGACCCGGTGCAGATGGACGCCAGCCGCGCCGTCGCGGGTATGTGCTCCAGAGCCGCGCGCACGTCGTCGCTCAACCGGCCGCGGACCTGGGGTTCGTAGTCCTCCAGGGCGGCCGGCACGATCACGGTGCCGGCGTCCTCCAGCGCCTCGGGCCCGCAGGGCACGTTGACGGTGAAGTCGGCGTCCGTGGGGATCTCGCCGGGCGACGGGGCACAGGTCACAACGGAGTACAGCGGCCGTCCCCGGTCGTCCTCGGCCGTCCCGAACAGACGGTGCACGATACCCAGTTCCATCGGCAGCAGTCCCGGGCGCACCAGTACCACCACCCGGTGCGCCGTCCCACCCGTGACAGTCATGGCCGGATTCTTTCACTACCGGTCCATCCGGCCAGTGGTTTCGGGCCGCGGGCCCCACCAAGCATGGATCGCATGCGAGAAACGAGCGGCAATCCCCGCAACCCCTCGGCCCACCGTGCCTGGTGGGTCGCCACCCTCACCGCAGTAGCCGTCGTCGTGGCCGGCGCTTTCTCCACCATGCCCGGCATCCTGCAGGAACCCCTGCACGACGAGTTCGCCTGGTCGCGCGGATCGATCGGCCTCGCCGCCTCGGTCAACATGGTCCTCTACGGACTCACGGCCCCCTATGCGGCGGCCCTGATGGACCGCTTCGGCGTCCGCCGGATCGTCGTCGCCGCGCTCGGCGCCGTCGCCGCGGGCGCCCTGCTCACCACAGCGATGAACGCCGCCTGGCAGTTCACGCTCTGCTGGGGCTTCCTCGTCGGCCTGGGCACCGGTTCGCTGTCGATGACGCTCGGCACCACCGTGACGAACCGCTGGTTCGCCCGTCGCCGCGGCCTGGTCACCGGAGTCCTCTCGTCGGGCAGCGTCCTGGGGCAGATGGTCTTCCTGCCCGCCCTGTCATGGACCATCGACCACCACGGCTGGCGCCCCGCCCTGGTCACCCTCGCCCTTGCTGCCCTCGCCGTCACTCCCCTGGTGTACCTGGTGGTGCGCGACCACCCCGCCGACCTCGGCCAACGCCCCTACGGCAGCCGGACGTCCGTGCCGCGGCCGACTGCGGCCCCCGGTGCCGCGCGCCGCACCCTGACGGCTCTGCGCGGCGCCTCGCGGAGCATCCCCTTCTGGTCGCTCGCCGCAGCGTTCGCCGTCTGCGGGGCGTCCACCAACGGCATCATGTGGACCCATTTCGCACCGGCCGCCCACGACCACGGGATGCCGGTCACCACCGCCTCGACGCTCCTGGCGTTCATCGGCGTCTTCAACGTGATGGGCACCATCGCCTCCGGCTGGCTCACCGACCGCAGCGACGCGCGCCGACTCCTCGCCGCCTGCTTCTTCCTGCGCGGCATGCTCCTGGTGAGCCTGCCGCTGATCATGACGGCCACGGTCGACCCGCCGATGATGGCCTTCGTCGCCCTCTTCGGCCTGCTCGATCTCGCGACGGTCCCCCCGGTCATCGCCCTGTGCCGCACCTTCTACGGCGACGACAGCGCCATCGTCTTCGGCTGGGTCAACGCCGCCCACCAGGTCGGCGCGGCGTCGGCCTCCTTCCTCGGCGGGGCGGCCCGCGACGCGTTCGGCAGTTACGACCCCGTCTGGCTGACCCTGGGCGCCGCCTGCGCGGCCGCCGCGCTGCTGTCCCTGGTCATCCACGCGAGCACGCCGGAACGACCCGGTGTGCCGCAGGAACAGGCCCGCGCCGGCGCCGTCGCCGACCTGTGAGGTCCCTCCTCGAGTCCAGTTGTCCGTGCCCGTCCGTACGGAGCCGTCCGATCCCGGGGTGAGCCGCGACCGGGCAGGTGAGCGGGACACTCCGAGCGGGCAGAGGCGGGATGCCCTAGCGGGCGTTCTCCCTCTGGCGCCGGAAGGGCGTGGACCGGTTCGCGACGGTGGTGCCGCGTGCCGCGGCGCGGGCCGGGCCGTCGGGGACGGTGAAGGCGAACACCGCGGTCACCGCCGCGATCACGGCCAGGGCCAGGTAGGCGTGCTGGTAGGCGGTGACGGGCGGGTCCGCCGCGGCCGCCGAGGGGGTGCTCATGACCAGGGCCATGGTCACCACCGCCGGTGCGAGGGCGCCTCCGGTCTGGCGTACGACGGTGTTCAGCGTGGACGCCTGGGGCAGGTCCGGTCGCGCGACGGTCGCCAGTGAGGCCACCGTGGTCGGCATGAAGACGCCGCCCATGGCGAGGCCGAGCAGGAACATGTACCCACGGAAGGTCCACAGGCCGGTGTGCTCGTCGCAGGTGGCGAAGAGCAGCAGGACCGCGCTGACACCGGCCAGGCCGCAGCCGACGATGACCCGGGGGCCGATCCTGGCGTAGAGGGCCCCGGCGACCTGAACGGTCAGCAGGACGCCGAAGGCCTCGGGGAAGGTGCTGGTGCCGGACTCCAGGGCGGTGCGGCCCTGTCCCTGTTGGAGGAAGAGCGGGCCCAGGTACATGGCGCCGAGGATCGGCACCAGACCCACCAGATTGATGAGGTTGGTGTCCCTGAAGAGCCGGTCCGCGAACAGGCAGAGCTTCAACAGGGGCTCTGCGGTGCGCAGTTCGAAGGCGACGGTGGCGGCGAGCAGGACCGCGCCGAGCACCAGGGCGGTGATCACACCGGCCGAGGACCAGCCGCGGTTGGGGCCTTCGCTGACGCCGAACATGACGGCGCCCAGGGCCGCCGCGCTCAGCAGCAGTCCGATCAGATCGAAGCGGCCGGGCCGGGGGCCGCGGTGCCCGGACAGGAACAGCACCCCGAACAGCACGGCCGGCAGGCCCACCGGCAGGTTGACGTAGAAGACCCAGCGCCAGGACAGGTGGTCCACCAGCAGGCCGCCGAGTATGGGGGCGGCGGCCGGGGCGATCTGCTGGGGGATGATCATGTATCGGGAGATCCGCACCTGCTCCGAGGAGTTGAAGGTGGAGAACAGCAAGGAGGCCGAGGCGGGGAAGAGGACTCCGGCGGACAGTCCCTGGAGCGCGCGGAAGGCGACGAGCTGGCCGAGGCCGGCGGCCGCGCCGCACAGCAGTGAGGAGCCGAGGAAGCCGGTCAGCGCGGTGAGCAGGACGCGTTTGGCGCCGAATCGTTCGACCAGCCAGGCCGAGGCGGGGATGGCCATGGCCAGGCAGACCGGATAGGCCACGACCACTCCGTCCAGGGCGGCGGTGGTCAGCCGGAACTGGCGGGCGATCGACGGGAGCGCCACCGTGGTGATGGCTCCGTCGACGATCGCGATGAACGTCACGCAGACGCACATCACGGGGACGACCAGGCGCTGGCTGGGACGCAGGGAGGGGCGAGGCAGGACGGGGCGACGGCGGAGCGGAAGCACATACTGAGCATACTCACTATGAGGGTACTCATAGAATTGATTGTCGCGACGGAGCGGGGAAACGACATGGCAGTGCAGGGCAGCAGCGACATCCTGGTCGACGAGCTCTACGAGACGACCCACCAACTGCGTCGCTTCGTGGAGTCCCGGCTGCGGGCGGGCGGCGCCTCTGTCGCCCGACTCCGCGCACTGCGGATGCTCGCACGGGCGGAACAGCCTCTGCGGATGCGGGACCTGAGCGAGATGACGGGGGTCGCGGCACGGACCACGACCAGCATCGTCGACAGCCTGGAGCGCGACGGGCTGGTGGAGCGCGTGCGCCATCCGGAGGACCGCCGGGCCTTCCTGCTCCGCCTCACCGACAAGGGCCGGCGGTGTCACCGCGAAGCGGAGGAGGTGGACCGCCTCGCGCTGGCCGAGGCCACAGCCGCCCTGAGCGCGGAGGACCGCGCCGAGCTGCGGGCCCTGCTCGCACGGATTCGCGAGGCCACGGCCTGACACCAGTGCGGCGGCCCCTGCCGCGCGGCGAGACGGACCTCGATGTCAGTGCGCGGGATCGTGGTCGTGCGGCTCGTATCCGGGGATCGTTCCGTCCGCCTTCTTCACCAGGAACAGCCCCACCATCCCCATGTCGGAGTGGCTCTGCACATGGCAGTGGTACATCCACCCGCCCGCTCCGACACCCTCCCCCGCGACGACCTGGAAGCCGAAGGAGTCGGCCGGCCCGACGATCTTGTTGTCGACGACCTGACTCGGGTCGTCCGGTCCGGTGAGCATGCCCGTGCGGTTGTCCGCCCAGCGATGACCGTGCAGGTGGAAGGTGTGGTAGTACTCGCCGTGCGTGATCATGACGAACTCGACCCGGTCGCCCACCGTGGCCTCGAAGTCGGGCCCGGAGTGCGGCGGCCGGTTGTTGATCGTCATGTCGTTGAAGACGATGGTGTACGTCCGGTCCGGCAGGACGTCTCCCCTGCGCCGGACGACCACCGGTCCGTAGAGGCCCTTGCGGATGCCGCCGGTGCCGTGTTCGGTGCCGACGACATGGTCGTGGTAGTGCCAGTAGCCGGCGCTGCCCGCCCGCCAGGTTCCGTCCTTGCGGCGGCCTGGTGCGTGGGTGCGCCAGGTGTAGGTGCGGGTGCCGCCCGGTTCGACGTCGCTCCTGCTGAGCTTCGTTCCGTCGCTGGAGAACTCGTAGTCCAGGCCGTGGACGTGCAGACTGGCCGGTACGTCCATGGTGTTCTCGAACTCGATGTGCAGCGTGTCGCCCTCGTTGAGCTCGATCAGCGGGCCGGGAATCGTCGCCTTGCCCTTTTCCAGGCCATAGCCCATCTGCCCGTCGGCGAGCTTCTCGGCGTAGAGCTTGATGCGTTTCACCTCGCCCCCGGCCGGAGCCGTCCTGGCCGGGACGTCCGCGACGGCGGACTCCGGCAGCAGGGACAACGATGTCGCGACGGCCGCGCCGCCCAGCAGCGCCCGCCGGTTGAAGCCGCGTCTGTCCATGCCGAACTCCCCACGTTGGTACGGAATGTGCGAAGACGTAGCTGTGATGAACCTGTGCGACGGTACCGGGCGCGGCCCGGTTTATCCACACTCAGGACAAAGTTCGATGCATCACGGTCATACCTATTGGCGAACCACGCAAAGCCGTCTAGCTTCCTTGGCGCTGTTGCTGCGACCGAGGAGGGATGGGTGACCACGTGCGCTTCACATCGCATCAAAGGCCCGGACTCTTACGCGGGTTGAGCACGAAGAGGACCACGAGCCGCCTCTGGGCGGGCTCCTTGACCGCCGGCGCCCTCGCCGCCGGCCTGCTGACGGCCCCCGCCGCCGACGCGCGTCCGGCCCCGGAGCCACATCTGACAACGATGTCGATCAAGTCACCGCCGGGCGGCGCCGACGTGAGGGTGCTGCTCTTCTACGGATCCGCCGCGGCCGGGGACGAGTCCCCGGTCGTGAACGCCGGGATCGAGGCCATCGAACAGATCGGGCTGTCCGGCCCGGCCAACCAGCGCTTCAAGGTCGAGGCCACGGACGACGCCTCGGTGTTCACCCGGGCGACCAGGCTGGGCCGTTACAACGCGGTCGTGTTCCTGACCGGCGGCGGCGACGTCCTCGACCCGGAGCAGGAGGCCGGTCTCGAGGCGTACATGGAGGCCGGGGGCGGCTTCGTCGGTATCCACGACGCGGCCCGCGCGGAGCCGTACTCGGACTGGTTCACCGGTCTCATCGGTGCCCGCCCGGCCGCCTCCGGCCCGGCGAACGTCCAGCGGGCGACCGTCGAGGTCGGCGACCGGCGGCATCCGGCCACCAAGGACCTGCCGTCCGAGTGGAAGCGGCCCGACCAGTGGCCGAACTGGGTGAAGAACCCGTCCGGCGAGGTGCACACCGTGGCGCGGGTGCGGGAGTCGACCTACCAGCCGGGGGCGACCCGCAACGGCTGGGACCATCCGATCAGCTGGTGCCGGGACTACGACGGCGGACGCTCGTTCTACACCGGCATGGGCGGCACGGTGTCGTCCTACGACGAGACCGACTTCCGCACCCATCTGCGCGGCGCGCTGCTGTGGACGACGCGGCTGGTACAGGCCGACTGCAAGGCGACGATCACCGGGAACTACAAGGCGGAGCGCCTCACCCAGCCCAACCAGCCGGGGCAGAACGACCAGATCGGCGAGCCGCACGGCCTGGTCACCGCGCCCGACGGCCGGGTGTTCTACATCGGCCGGGGCGGTGCCGACGCCTCCCGGCCCGTGATCACCGACTGGAACGACCCCGACGTCGGAAAGGGAAAGGGCCAGGTCCACGTCTACGACCCGAAGACCGGAAAGGTCACGCTCGCGGGTGAGTTGACGGTCTTCGGCAACAAGGGCGGCGGCGACGAGCTGACGAAGGTCGAGGAGGGCCTGCTCGGCATCGAGCTCGACCCGAAGTTCGAACAGAACGGCTGGGTGTATCTGCACTACACACCCCACTCGCGGATCAACCGCGACACGCACATGGCCGAGCGGCGCGTCTCCCGCTTCACACTGGATCCCGCCACCGACAAGCTCGACCTGGGCAGCGAGAAGGTGCTGCTCGAGTGGCCGGTGCAGATCCACAGCTGCTGCCACGCGGGCGGCGGGATGGCCTGGGACTCCAAGGGGAACCTGTACATCGCCACGGGCGACAACAACTCCAGCGGATTCAGCGGCGGTTACTCGGGCAACAACCCCCAGCCCGCCTACAAGGGAGTCTCCTTCGCGGACGCACGCCGCACCGCCGGCAACACCAACAACCTCAACGGCAAGATCCTGCGCATCCACCCGGAACCCGACGGGACGTACACGATCCCCGAGGGGAACCTCTTCACCGGCAAGGAGACCGACGAGGGCGGCGGCAAGACGCGCGGCGAGATCTATGTGATGGGCGTGCGGAACCCGGCGCGCATCTTCGTCGACAAGTCGACCGACATCCTCTACGCGGGCTGGGTCGGTCCGGACGCCGGTCAGCCGTCGCCGACCTGGGGGCCGGCCAAGTACGACACGTTCGCGGTGATCACCAAGGCGGGCAACCGGGGCTGGCCGTACTGCATGGGCGACAAACAGCCCTACCGGGACCGCAACCTGCCCGATCCCTCGCAGCCGCTGGGCTGGTACGACTGCGACCACCCGAAGAACGAGTCCCCGAACAACGACGGCCTGGTCAATCTGCCACCCGTCACCGGCAACAACATCTGGTACTCGCCGCAGGGCGGAGCACCCGACTACCCGCGCGACGCGAACGGCGTCCCCTCCTACAAGCAGGAGGAGGCCACCTACCGGCTGCCCTGGCTCAAGGGCGGTGGCCAGGCCGCGATGAACGGACCGGTGTACCGGTACGACGCGACGAACGCGAGCGGGAAGAAGTGGCCCGCGTACTGGGACGGCAAGTGGTTCGTCGGTGACTTCTACGACGCCGACCAGCCGCGCAACGCGGTGCTCATGGATCCGAGGACACAAGGGGACGGCGGTCTGCCCGTGCACTCGGAGTCGCTGAAGAGGATCGTGCCGACCGGCAACGACCGCATCAAGAACCTCATGGACTGGAAGTTCGGTCCGGACGGCGCGCTGTACGTCCTCGACTACGGCCGCGGCTTCTTCACCTCGGACTCCAGGTCGGCACTGTGGCGGATCACCTACACCGGCGGCGGACCGACGCCTGCCGCCGAACAGCTGGCGAGGAGGACCGAGTGACAGGGCAGTCGAGACTGTGGGCCGCGCTGCTGGCCGCACTGCTCACGATGCTCGGCCCGCAGACGATGTCCGCGGCCGGGCAGACGGCAGGACGATCCGAGGCCCGGGCGGCCGAGCAGGTGCTGACCTGGACGGCCGGCGACGACATCACGAAGTACGCCTCGGCGCCCACGACGGCGTCAGCGGGACCGGCGACGATCGTCTTCGAGAACAGCGCGGCGACCGGGAACACCACCGGCATGCCGCACACGCTGACGTTCGTGACCAACGACCCCGAGTACAACAGCGACGTCCAGCTCAACATCCTGGCCAACCCGAACGACGACATGGGCGGCCGCCACACGGCGCAGGTCACGCTCACGCCCGGCCGGTACTTCTACCACTGCACGATCCCCGGCCACGGACAGATGCAGGGCGTTCTGGTGGTCACCGAGGGCGGCGGCGCGGACACGACACCGCCCGAGACATCCGCCCAGGTGACCGGCGCGCGCAACGCGCAGGGCGAGTACGTCGGCTCGGCGACGGTCACGATCGGCGCCACCGACGAGGGCGGCAGCGGCGTCGACCGGATCGAGTACGCGATCGGGGACGCGGGCGCCTGGCAGCCGTACACCGCTCCGGTCGTCGTCGACCAGGTCGGCAGCCACAAGGTCCGCCACCGTGCCCTGGACAAGGCGGGCAACGTCTCCGCCGAGAAGAGCGTCGAGTTCTCCGTCGTCGCGCCGCCTTCCGACGACACGACGCCTCCGGAGACCTCGGCCACGGTCAGCGGCGAGCGGAACGCCGACGGGGCGTACATCGACATGGCCACCGTCACCGTCACCGCCTCGGACACCGGCTCCGGGGTCAACGCGATCGAGTACGCCGTCGGCTCGGGCGCCTGGCAGCCGTACACCGGTCCCGTGATGGTGCACCAGCTCGGCACCCACACCGTGCGCTACCGCGCCACCGACAAGGCGGGCAACGTCTCCGCCGAGAAGAGCGTGGAGTTCTCGGTCGTCGCGGCGCCGTCGCAGGACACCACCCCACCGGTGACGGGCGTGACCGTCGAGGGCACGAAGAACTCCGACGGAGCCTACGTCGGCAGCGCCAAGGTGACGGTGAGTGCGACGGACGCGGGCGGCTCGGGCGTGGCGAGCGTGGAGTACTCGCTCGACGGCGGCCCCTACCTGGCGTACACCGCGCCCGTGGTGGTCGACCGCGTGGGGGGCGCGCACGCCATTGCCTACCGGGCGAGCGACAAGGCGGGCAACACCTCCGAACCGCGGACCGTGAGCTTCACCGTCGTGGCGGGAGGCGGGGTTCCCGCGCCCGGCTGCCCCGAGTACGACGAGCGGTTGACGGTGATCGTCGGCACGGTCGACTCGGGCGTGCCGAACCGGGTCACGAACAACCGGTGCCGGATCAACGAGCTGATCGAGGACGAGAAGGAGTGGACGTCCCACGCGCTGTTCCTGAAGCACGTGAGGACCGTCCTGGACGGGCTCCTCGACGAAGGCGTCATCGACAAGCGGGAGTACAACGCGATCCAGCGGGCCGCCCGTCAGTCCGGGATCGGCACGCCGGGGCAGACGGAGGGCTACCGCAAGATCTTCGACGGCACTGCGGAGTCCTTCGCCAAGTGGGAGCAGGTGGGCGGTGGTTCGTTCGCCCTCAACGCCGACGGGTCGATCACCAGCGGCACCGGCAGATCGGGCCTGGGCATGCTCTGGTTCCCGCAGCGCAAGTACGGCGACTTCTCGCTGAAGCTCCAGTGGCGTGACGACGCTCCCGGCACCGGGAACGCCAACTCCGGTGTGTTCGTCCGCTTCCCATGGGTGCACGACCACCCGGAGGAGCCACGGCCCGAGTGGGTCGCCATCAAGTACGGGCACGAGGTGCAGGTGCTCGACTCGCCCACCGGCGACATGTACAAGACGGGCTCGATCTACGGCTTCGACCGGGTGGGGCTCGCCGGGGCCGGCGTCACGCAGAAGGGCACCTGGAACGACTACGAGATCCGCGTGGTCGGCCAGCACTACTCGGTCTACCGCAACGGTGTGCTGATCAACGAGTTCGACAACACCGGGGGCCAGGCCTTCTACCCGCCGCGCTCGGACGATCCGGGCACGGACGGGCGGCGGTTCGCCACCGGCTACATCGGACTGCAGGTGCACAGCACGACGGATGTGATCTCCTACCGGGACATCCGCGTCAAGGAGCTGTAGGCGGCTCCTGACGCTCCCGGTTCGGCTGTACCCGCCCGGGGCCTCGCGGCATGACCGGATGCACGGGCGGGTACGGCAGGCGTGCGTGCGGCCGCGGGCGCTTCAGCCGGCGGACGACGACGGGAACTGCACGGCGAGCAGGGCCCTGTCGTCGGGCATCTCCGTGTCGGGCTGCTGGTGGAGCAGCAGGGAACAGATGCCCTCGGCGTCGAGGCCCGCGGTCGAGCGCGCTGTCTGAAGGAGCTGGGCCAGGCCGACGTCCAGGCTCTGGCCGCGCCGCTCGATCAGACCGTCGGTGTAGAACACGAGGGTGGTGCCTGTCGGGACGGTGGTCTCCGCCTGCGGGTAGTCGGTGTACGGGACAGGGCCGAGCGGTGGGGCGAGCGCGCCCTCGAGGTACCGGCTTGAGCCGTCGGCGTGGATCATCAGGGGCGGAGGGTGGCCGGCTCGGGAGTAACGCAGGGTACGGGTGCGGCGGTCGTAGGCGGCGTAGCAGGCCGTGGCCATCAGGCCGTGGTGGTAGGTGCCCAGGAAGTCGTTGAGCTCCGCCAGGACCGCGGGCGGCCGGGTACCGCTGCGCCGGGCGATGCTGCGCAGCACGGTGGTGGTCTGGGCCATGGCGGTGGCCTCGGCGATGCCGTGGCCGGCGATGTCGCCGATGGTGAGGCCCACGGTCTCGCCGTCGAGGATGTGGACGTCGTACCAGTCGCCGCCGACGTCGACGAGCTGGGTGCCGGGGGCGTATCCACCGGCGATCTCCAGGCCCTCGACGGGTGGCAGGTTGGGCAGCAGGCTGCGCTGGAGGCGTTCGGCGAGCCGGTGTTCGTGCTCGAAGAGACCCGCCCTGCGCACCGCCTGGGCGATCTGCTGGCCGATGGCGACGGTGTGCTCGGCGTCCTGCTCGGCGCCCGGGGCGTAGTGGATGACCAGGGTGCCGAGGGTGACACCCTCGGTCTGAAGCGGCAGACGCTGCCCGTCCTCGTACGCCGGCGCGGAGACCGGTGCCGTGTGCAGCCGGTCGAGATCCACCCAGGGGGCCGTGGTCACGGGCAGTGTGTCGGCCGGGCCGAGGGACGGCACGATGCGCCGCGGGTGCAGCTCGAGCGTCACGTCCGCGGCGTCGAGGGCCTGGGGTGCGCACTTGTACACGGCGTCGCAGACGTCCGTGAGGGTGGCGGCGGACGCCAAGGCCGCGGTGAGCCGGTACAGGCGCTGCATCCGCGCCCGGGCCCGTTGCTCGGTGCGCAGCAGCCGGTCCCGCTGCTGGGCGATCGCGTGCCGGTAGGCCATCTGCTGGTTCAGCAGGCTGACGCGTTGACTGAGCGCCACGAAGCGGTCGCTGACATCGAGCCGGGACAGGTGCAGTTGGACGGCCGGCTCGGGGCCTTTCCACCAGGTGGCCCGGCCTCCGTGGCAACGCAGGCGCACCGGGTCGCCGGCACTGTCGCGCACGGTCATGACGCCCGGCAGCGGGGATCCGCTGCGCGCCCACTGTGCCATCCGCCGGGACAGGTCGGCGGGGTCCAGCACCAGGTCCGCGAGTTCCGCTTCGGGCAGGAGCGTGTCAACCGTACGGCTCGTGGCGGGATTGGCGGCCACCACTCGGCCCGAGACGGTGCAGACCACGACGGCGTGGGGAAGGGCCCTGGCCATGGCCTGGAACATCGCCAGGTTCATCTCAGCCACCCGTTCCGGTCCCTGCGTCGACCGCCGCCTCTTCGACGGCCGCAGCATCGCCGAAGTACTCACGGCCCGGTTCATCGCCCAGGTCGAGTTCCGGTTCGAGGTGCACCACGACGCGGCAGCCGGTGGCGCCGCGGGCGATGGTCTCCTCCAGTTCGACGCGTGCGTATCCGAGGTTCTGCGCGGCGATGGTGCCGAAGACGTTGGACGTCATCATGCACATCGACTCCCGCCCGAGAACCTTCTCCGCGAACGGGCAGCTGCGGCTGCCCAGGACGATCCGGTGCTCGTCCTGGGAGATGAGATAGAAGTCGCCCTCGATGCGCTGTTTGAGATCGACCAGCACGTCGGCGACCTGTTCTCGGGTCAGCTGCGGCAGGCCGATGGCCTCGGTGTAGGCCTCGTTGATCTGCAGTCCCACCGACTGGCCGACCAGGCTGATGTAGCCGGAGGCCTCCTCGAGTCCGACCACGGACTCCAGGGACGTCGCCAGCTCGCGGACCAGTCCACGCATGAACACGTCCCGGTCCAGGTCCACGTGGGCGTCCTTGGCCAGGTTCACGGCGGCCCCTCCCTGTCGCGGAGTACCGTGCGCACGGCCGGCGCGGATGTCGACTGACAGGTCCATCTGTCATCACACGGTCCGTTCGTGAGCATAGCGCCCCGATCACCGACGCATGAACCCCCGATTCCGGGCTCCGCCGTGTACCGGAGTTGACGCCGGCAGTGCGGCGCGGCGGGCCACGCCCGGACCGGTCACAGCAGCCGCCGGATGTCGCCGCGGACCCGGTAGAAGCCGCCGGCCGCCGCGTGCAGGGCGTCCACGACGTAGCGGGCCCCGGGCTCCCGTATCGCGCGCGGGAACTGCACGTTCCACGAAGAGTCGTAGCCATGGGACACCACATGGACGCGGAGGCGGCCGCTCTCCTGGACGCATTCGACGACGACCGCCCCGGCAGGAGCGTGGGCGACGGTGGCCACCGCTCCGGCCGCCGTGGCCGGAGCGTAGGTCGGCAGCGCGGCGGCGAGTTTGACGTCCCGCGGCACCGGCACCGTCCCCTGCTGCGCCGCGGAGACGGCCGTCTCGCTCGCGTCCACGCACACCAGCGAGCCGTCCGTGGTCACCACATACAGCCGCTCGTCGCGGTACTGCATCGACAGCGCCGAGCCGCCGCCCGTGCCGAGCTTCCACAGGCGCGTGCCGTCGCGGTCGAAGCAGTACACGGACGAGGCGGCGTCACCGGCGAAGACGAACCGCCCGCCGGGCGATGTGGCGCACGAGTACACCGCGCTGTCGCATGCGTAGGTGGCCTCTATCGCGCCGGTCGCCTTCGACAGCCGTTGGACCACGCGGTGCGCGGTTCCCGCGTAGACGGTGTCGTCCTCCTGCCAGCCGAACAGGACGCCGCCCCGGGTGGGCGTGTGCCACAGCTCGCGGCCCCCGTCGGGTGCGTAGGCGGTGACACCCCGGTGGTGGCCGTGGTAGACGGCCCGGTCGTCCGCGCGGACCATCCAGGCGTGCTCGCCCTGGCTGCGGCGGGCCCACTGGTGTTCGTCCTCGTGATCGATGACGGTCAGGCGGCCGTCACGGTCCGAGACGTCCAGGACGCCCTCGTGGATGTCCAGCCAGAAGATGTCGACGTCCGGCGCGATCTCGTACGCGGCGAACGGCAGTTTGGAGGACAGGTCGTACACCCTGCCGTCGTCGCAGCCCGCGTAGATCCAGAAGTCGTCGGCCACCAGGCATTTCACGCCGTCCGGCAGGCTGAAGCGGGCGAGTACGCCCCCGTCGTGGTCCAGGGTGTAGACGTCGCCCGCCTGGTTGCCGACCCAGCAGTGCTCGTCGTCGACATGGATACCGAACGCCGAGGAGCCGGTACGGAACCGCCACAGCACGGGCGCCACGGCGCGGGCGGTGGACGGAGCCGAGGCGACCTGACGCCGGGTCACCGACCGCGGAGCGCGCTGCCCGGGAACGGCCGGGGCGTATCCCTTGCGGACCTTCTCGCCCACCTTCTTCGCGGCGGCGGCCCGTGCCTTCTCCGCCGTCGGGAAGGTCGTCGTCTGGGTCTGGCCCGCTGCGCCGATCCGCCCGTACCGCACCGTCACCACCTGGCCGTCGACGGCCACTTCGTAGAATTTGTGCGCACCGTCGCCTTCCTGCGACAGCTCCAAATACGTCGTCGACACCGCGGACCCTGCAGACATGACAGACAGACCCCTCCCCAGGAGCGGACCCGCGGCCTTCCGCCGGTCCCACTGCTCACACCGTAGGAGGGGCCACTGACAATCGCCCCGCACCGGGCTTGCGGACCGGGTGCTGCGGCTCGGATCACGGGCCGAGCGCCGCGGAGACGCCGGCCAGGTGGTGGGCTGAGGACGGGCCAGGCAGGTGCCGGGAATCGCGGCAGCCGTGCGGGCCGGCGTTCCCCTATGCCGCCGGCCCGCACGGACTCTGGTGGGCCACTCGCCATCGACCCCATGAGACGGATCAGGCACCCCCCGGTCGCCTGATCCACTCCGCCGCACCGCCCAGCGGCCGTGGGCCGGAATGCGTCCGGGAACGTCGATGTCGCTTCGGTTGGAGTGTGGATCACCGAGGGGGCACACCGGTATGGGTAGAACTGCGTACGACGAACGGCCGGATGAGCGGAGAGGGCACATGGCACAGGGGCTGGACGCGGCCTACGAACGCATGCTGTCGATGGCCACGGCGGCGCTCCACGAACGCGAACCCGCACGGCTGTGGCCCCTGATGGCCGCCACGCTGCCGGATGTGTGCGGCGGCGAGGTCCTGATCTACAAGCTGGACGACTGGAGCGAGAGGACGGGCACGGTCGGTACGGCGCCCGAGGCGGCAACGGCGTTGGACGCACTCGACGACGAGGCCCTGGGGCTTCTGCGCGCCGGGTTCCCGTTCGCGGGGCACTACGCGAACGATCGCAGCCGCGCGCCGGTCACAGCCGGCCGGGTGCTCGGTGCCGCCTGGTCCGAGAGCGCGACCGCCCGTCTGGTCGACGATGCGCTGGACATGGACCACGTGCTGGCGATCCCGCTGCCCGAGGCCACCACTCCCATCACCGGGTGTCTCGTCTACCGCGCGGGAACGGACTTCACCGACGACCAGCTCCGCTTCGCCCGGCGGGTGCAGCCCCTGCTGGCGGCCGTCGACCAGCAGCGGCAACTCCTGGAAAGCTGGCAGCGACTCGCCGCTCCGGGCGCACCGCAGGACGTGGCCGCGGACTGCCATCTCACTCCCCGGGAGACGGCCGTCCTGCTGCTGCTCACCGAAGCGCTGACCGCCGCCGCCATCGGCCGCCGCCTCGGCATATCCGACCGGACGGTGCACAAGCACATCCAGAACGTCTACCGCAAACTCGGCACCCGGGACCGCATCAGCACCGTGCTCCGCGCCCAGCAACTCGGCCTCGTCCCCGCACCGACCCGGCCTCACCGCCAGCGCGGCGGGGCGTAGGGCCTCTTGCTCAAGTCTCCCTGTGCGACCCATCCGGCTTTCGGTGGTCGGCGTCAGCGGAGTGCGGTGACCGCGGTGCGGTAGAGAACCTCCTCGGCCCGGTCCCACGACCAGCCGTTCTCGACCACGAGCGTCCGCCAGCCGGTGGGGCCGAACCAGTACCAGAGGAGGTCGGCCGTCTCCTCGACCGAGTAGGAGGGCGGCGGAGTCAGGGTGTGCAGGTGGCGGGCGGCGGCGTGAAGTGCCGCCCGGTAGGCGGCCGTCGCGCGCTCCCACAGCGCCTCGCCGTCCTCGTGGACGGGCAGGGCCTTGTGGATCGCCTCGTGCACCGCGAACTGACCCTCGTTGCCCGTCCGCGTGCCGTGGGCCAGCGCCTTCACGACCGACTCGGGTGACCGCAGGGCGAGCAGGTCCTGCATGGCCTGTTCGTAACCGGAGGCGGTCACACCATGGTCGACGATCCAGTTCAGGATGTCGCCCTTGCTCCCGACGCTCGCGAAGACGGTCTTCGACGCGACACCGGCCGCCGCGGCGATGTCGGCGACGGTCACCCGGCCGTAGCCACGCTCGGCGAACAGCGTCGTGGCCTGCTGGAGGATCAGCTCCCGCGTCCGCGCGGCGGCCTGCTCGCGCAGCGGGGAGACGTAGGGGCGCTTGGACGGCATGACGTCATCCTAGACAGGTACGAATTCATTAGGCGTGCTATAACCTCAATATCTCACGCACAGTCGGCGAAAGGCATCAACGCAATGGGAATGGACGCCACGGACCTGGCCCACGGGCTCTTCCGCATCCTCGAGACAGGCGATCCGGCACTGGCCGCCGACGTCGTGCACGAGGACTTCCGCAACCGTGAGGCAGTCGTGTCACCCGCCGCCTGCGCGCTCCCGGGGCCGTCAGGCGTCCTCGCCTCCGGGGCGTGGATGCGCTCCGCCTTCAGCGACCTGCGCTTCCCCGTCCTCGGCATCGCCCGCAACGACGACCAGGTGTGGGTGCGGCTGCGCATGCAGGGCCGCCACACGGGCCCCTTCGTCCGCTTCCGTGATGGCGCACTCGACCAGGCCATACCGCCCACCGGGAGGGACATCGACTTCGAGCAGATCCACGTGCTCGACCTCCGCGACGGCAAGGTGGCCGGCCACGAAGCGGTGCGCGACGACATCACCATGCTGGGCCAGCTCGGTGTCTTTCCGCCGAGCCCGGCCGTCGCGCTGCGCATGCTCGCCTGGCGGGTGACCGGACAGGCGGCACGCGCCGCCACCCGCGTGACGGCACAAGCCGCCGAGGCGGCCGGCCTGGCGCAGCACAACCCGGGTCAGGGCCGCTGAACGGACGCTTCGTCAGTCCCTGCCCTCATGCCGCTTGTGGCGGCGTGGCCTGGCAGGCCCCTCCCGATGCCCGTCCGGGCCCGGCGGCATGTCGCGGGGCCCGGGTGCCCGCGAGGCCGTCCGTCAGCTGACGGCGAGCGCGGGCCCCGGAGGGGCCGGACACGGCCTGCTGGTTGCCCGGCTCGCCGGGGGCGGAGGGGCGGGGTGCTGCGGCAACCCGCCCGACTGTCAGACCGGACGCCGTCGCAGGCCATGACGGCCGGAACGCCGGCGCAGCCCACCCCGACTGAGACAGCCGCTGGCCGCCGCAGCCGGACACAGCCGCCGACAGGCACAGGCGGCCGGACGCAGCCGCCGACCCGGCGCAACCGGAACCCCCGCCCCTCACCACCCTGGCCCAGCCACTCCCCGCCCCCGCCACCGGACGCAGCCCCCGGACGCCACGGCCGAAACGCCGGCGCAGCCCGCCGCGGCCGGGCGCAGCCGCCGGCGCCCGGCCTTCCCGGCACCGCCCGTGCACCTCGCCCCGACGGCCGTCGGCCGTCACCCCCGTCCCGTCGGCAGCAGTCGGGCGATGGCCGGTTCCAGTCGGGGCAGCGCCCGTTGGCCCATCAGCGCGAGAGCGATCGCCGCGGCGACGCCTGCCCAGGCGAACGGTCCGAGCGGGGTGCAGCCGAACAGGCGGCTGACGCCCGGCGTTTGGATGAGGGCGACGAGTGCGACGGCCGAGCCGAGGGCCGTGACGCGGACCAGCGGGCTGTCGCGGCGGTCGGCCAGGGTCTGGGCGAGCTGGGTGCCGACCACCCCGCACAGGGCCATCGTGCCGGCGCGGCGAGCACTGCCCGGGGTGAAGCGGCCGATCAGCCAGGCCGCCACCGCACCCAGGCACGTGGTCAGCGCGCGATGGCGGATCTGCCGGATCAGGGGCGCCCCGAGGACCCGTGGCACCCCGTCCACGGACGCGGCGCCCTCCCCCTCGCCGTCCGGCTCCTGCCGCTGCGGCGTCACCGCCACCGCCATGGCCGGGAACAGGTCCGTGAACAGGTTCACCAGCAGCATCTGACGCGTGCTCAGCGGTGCGGTCCCCGACAGCAGGGTGCCGATGACGCCGAAGCCGATCTCGCCCGCGTTCCCGCCGATCAGGATGGCGACGGCGTCGGCGACGCTGCGCCACAGGGCGCGGCCCTCGCGGACCGCCTCGACCAGGACGGTCAGATCGTCATCGGTGAGCACCAGGTCGGCGGCGTTGCGGGCGGCGGCCGAACCCCGGGCGCTGATGCCCACGCCGACGTCGGCGGCGCGGATCGCCGCGGCGTCGTTCGCGCCGTCGCCCACCATTCCGACCACCCGGCCGGCGTCCCGCAGGGCCTCGACGACCTGGAGCTTCTGCTCCGGCGCGACCCTGGCCACGACGCCCGCGCCGGCCAGCATCCGGACCCTCACCGACCGGTCAACGGCCGCCAGTTCGTCCCCGGTGACCACGACGGTTTCCTCGGGCCAGCCCAGTTCGGTCGCGATCGCCCGGGCGGTCTGCGGATGGTCACCGGTCAGCATGACCGGCCGTACGCCGGCGTCCCGCAGACCGCGGACCAGGGCCGTGGACGTCTCGCGCGGCGCGTCGGAGAGTGCCAGCAGGCCGGCGAACTCCAGCCGGTCCAGCGGTCGTTCGATGACGTCGGACTCCTTCTCGTCCTCGCCCAGGGTGCGCCTGGCCACCGCCAGGACACGCAGGCCCTCTCCGGCGAGGGTCCGGGCCGTGGCGGACGCGTGGTCCGGCAGTCCGGAGCAGGCGGGCAGGACGGTCTCCGGGGCGCCCTTGACCACGAGCGTGCGCGGGCCGTCCGCGGCGCGGCCGACCGCCGCGGCATACCCGCGGGCCGCCTCGAAGGGCAGGCCCTCGGCCTGCTCCCACTGCGGGTCGGCACCGGCCGCGTCCAGGACGGCCGCGTCGGTGGCGTGCACCGGCCGCTCGGAGCCGCCGTTCAGCCGGGGGCAGGCACGCGCCGCGTCCCGTACGATGCCCGCGACCGCCGCCTCCGTCACCCCGTGGACCGTGCCGTCGGCGTCGGCGACACGGGTCAGGCGCAGCCGGTTCTGCGTGAGGGTTCCGGTCTTGTCGAAGCAGACCGTGTCCATGCGGCCCAGGGCCTCCAGCGTACGCGGGGTGCGTACCAGGACGCCGCGGTGGCCGAGCCGCCGGGCGGCGGCTAGCTGCGCGACCGTGGCCACCAGGGGCAGACCCTCGGGCACGGCGGCCACGGCGACGGCCACGCCGCCACTGACCGCCTCCCGGATGGGCGTGCCGCGCAGCAGCGCCAGTCCGGTCACCGCCGCTCCGCCGCCCAAGGTGAGCGGGAGTGCCTTGCGGGTGAGTTCCTGCAGCCTGGCCTGCACCCCGGCGGAGGGCGGGGTGCGCGCGGCGAGCGTCACGGCGCGGGCCGCCTCGGTGCTCTCGCCGGTCTGCACCACAACGGCCCGCGCGTGTCCGGCCACCACGGTGGTGCCCTCGAAGACCATGCAACTGCGGTCGGCGACAGGGGCGCCCGGGGTCGGATCGACCTGCTTCACGACCGGCAGGGACTCCCCGGTCAGCGCGGACTCGTCGACCTCGAGGCCGTCCTCCAGGAGCAGGCGGGCGTCGGCGGGTACGACGTCGTCCGCCTTGAGCTCGATCACGTCGCCGGGCCCGAGCCGGGCGGCGTCCACCGTCCGCGCGGGTTCCGTCGCGTCCTTGTGCGCGGCTGCCACGCGCGCCTTCTGCTTCTGCTCGGCGAGCAGGCCGGACAGCGCCCGTTCGGCGCGCAGCCGCTGGATGCCGCCGACGAGCGCGTTGAGGTCGAGTGCGCCGACGACGAGCGCCGCGTCGACGACGGAGCCGAGGATCGCGGAGGCGGCGGAGCCGACCGCCAGCACCGGTGTGAGCGGATCGTCGAGTTCGCCGCGCACCGCCCGGGCGAGCTGGAACGTCCAGCGCGCCGGGGCCAGGGCGGGCGACCTTCCGGCGGCGCGCGTCGCCTTGCGCAGCCGGGCCGTGACCAGGTCGACCGGGTCCGGTTCGCGGGCCCGTTCGGTTGCCAGCCGGGCCTGGGCCTCCTGGGGCGGCAGCTCGTGCCAGGGCACGCGCGGGCGGGGATGCGGGGCGCGGGCCGCCGCGACGCCCAGCGCCGCCCGCGCCCCGGACACCAGGGCCGTCGCCGCGCTCACGTCGACCGGAACGTGCCGCAGGCCGGGCAGCAGACCGCGCCGCCCCCGGCCGCCCTTGGACTCGCCGACGGCCACCAGCAGACCGGAGAGCGCGGCACCGGAGCGGGCCAGGGTCTGCGCGCGGCGGCCGACGGCGCGGGCCGCGGGGACCGCGACCAGCAGCCGCCACACGTCGGCCAGGCCGTGCACGGCCAGGACGTCCGCTCCCCATACGACGGCGGCGTCCCGGTCCGTGAGGGCGACGGCGACGTCGCCGGCGAGCAGGCCGGCCAGGACGGTGTGTTCGTCGGCCGAGCCCAGCCGGGCGACCGTGACGACGCCGCCGGAGTCGCCGCGCAGCCCGTGCACCACGTCGTCCAGGGGACGCCGTGCGTCCACGACCTGGTCGGCGAGGCCGGTGAACTCCTCCAGTGCGGGGTCGTCCACGACCACGACGCGCAGCCCGGCGCGGCGCGCGGCGTCCAGTACCGCCTCGGCCCAGGGGTCCGCCTCGCCGCTCTCGGTGCGCAGCGCGCTCGGGTGCAGCACGACCGTGCCGGCCGTCTCGAGTTGCCGCAGCCGCTGCGGGTCACGCACCAGCACACCTTCCCGGGACAGCGCGCCGCTCAGGACGGCCTGGAAGGCGGCGGGTCCGTAGCGCGCGGCCTTCGGCGATCCCGCCAGTACCGCCTCGGCGGCCTCGTTGAGGTTGCGCTTGACCAGCAGCGTCACCGCGGCTCCGACCAGGCTGCCGGTGGAGGCGCGGGAGGCGTACTCCTGGGCCGGGGCCGTGCGCAGCGGCGGGCGCGGCACCTCGCCCGCGGGCACGCTGACCCGCTCCGGCGTGCACAGCTCGTCGTGGACCGCGTCGAAGGCGGCGGCGCGCGCCACCGTCTCCGCCAACTGGCACGACCGCAGCGCTCCGTCGAGCACCAGGGACGTGGGTGTCTGGCCGGCGCCGTGTGCGGCCGCGTTCGCCCAGGACAGGGCCAGGTCCATGCCGGTGCGGCCGAGCCGGGCGCGCAGCAGGTCGCGGAAGCGCGGGTTCTCCCGCAGCAGGGTCACGGCCGCGGTCACCAGGCGCGGCGACGGCGGCAGGCGCAGCGCCGACCCGAGCACCGCGGCCGCGGTGCCGGCCACGTCGGCCGCCAGCGCGGCCGCGGCGGCCCGTACCCCGGTGGGCTCGGCCGGATGCGGGAACTCCTCCGGCAGGTCGTCCGCCCGGACCAGCCCGTGGCGTTCCGCGAGGCCGGTCGCGTCCTCCACCACACGGTCGGTGACCGCCTCCTCGGTCGCGGCCACCACCAGGCGGGCCAACCCACCGTCCCAGTACGCGAAGGCCACGTCCGGGTGATCCGCCAGCGCCGCGGCCACCCGGCGCGCCCTCGTCGCGATTCCGTCCGCCCGCCGCTCCTCCCTTGGAACCGCTTGCCGCAGCGCGAGATGCGCCCGCGTGCCGGACCGCCACGGGCGGGGGCGGCCCGGCAGCGCGTGCCGGGCGACGCGGGCGACACGGACCGCGGCGTCCGCGCTCCGCACCCCCGCCCGCGCCGTCCGGGCGACGGCTCCCGCGGCCGCGCCCACCACGGTCGGGGCCGACCGTTCGAACAGGTGGACCGCCGACGGCACGATACGTCCGGCGGCGGAAGGCCTCGTCAGCAGCGCAAGGACCATGACGCGCCCTCAGCCGGTGGTACGGGCGCGGCGCGTGCCGGAGCCGGCGCGTCCGGAGGACGCCGAAGGCTTCTTCGAGGGCGCGGGCCCGGGTGCCGTGGACGTGGGCTTCTTCGTCCGGGACGCCCTTGGACGGGTTGCGGTGGAGGTCGTCCCCTCGCTCTCGGACGGCTGGGCCGGGGGCTGCCCGGATGTCTGCGGCCGGGGCTGCGTGAGCCAGGCCACCGCCGCACCGGTGAGGGCGACGGGCCACTCGACCACGCCCACGGCGCCGAGCACTCCGGCCCCGGCGTAGACCGCCAGCCGTCGCCCCCGCGGCGACACGGCGCCGACCTTCTCCAGCGCTCCCTCGGCCGCCCTGCCCACCATCCCGGCGCCGGGAAGCCGGCCCAGGACCGAGGCCGCGTCGCGCACCGGCCGGGGAACGGCCCTCAGCGGCGTCGGCGGGGACGACGACTTCTGCACTGCCATGACTCACCTCATCCGTGGTGACATCGCCTTCTTGCGGGGCCCGGGTTCCCGCGTCGACGCCGACCATCCCCAGGTCTTGGTCATGTGTGATGTGCGCAGCAGCGCGGCGACGGGCCGGGTGAGCGGCAGCGCGGCGGCGGTCAGGTGATGTGCCGCAGCAGCGCGTCGACGGCGGGAGGCGTCTGTCCCTGGGGGTGGACGACTCTCACCGTCCACGCCGGTGCCTGTCCGGCGAACGGGCGTGCCGGCAGATCGGGGAATCGGGAGGCGAGCGACGGGGGCATGATGCACACGCCCAAGCCGTGCCGGACCAGGTCGGTGGCCGCCAGCACGTCGTTCACCTCGAAGGTGGTGGCGCGTTCGAGCGAGGCCGACCGGAAGGCCTTGTCGACCTCGTGCCGGATCGCCCAGCCCGGAGGGAAGTCCACCAGCGCCAGGCGGGCTGCTTCGGCCAGGGTCACCGGCCGCCGGACCGACGGGGCGCCGGTCGCCGGCCCTGTCACCAGGACCATGTCCTCCTGGGCCAGCAACCGGGCTGTGAATCCCCGCAACTGCGGTGTGTCGAGGGCGACGACGGCCAGGTCCACGCTGCCGTCGCGCAGCGTCTGCGGGATGTCGCCGACGGGTGCCTGGCGCAGCCTGACCGTCACCGCGGGGTACTCGCGGTGGAAGTCGGCCAGTGCCTGGGCGAGGCCGGTGAACAGCCCCTGCATCACACCGACGGTGATCTCGCCGCGCAGTGCGTCCTTGAAGGGGTCGACGGCCGTACGGGCCTGTCGGGCGGCCTGCAGGGTGGCGCGGGCGGCCGGCAGGAAGGCCTCTCCGGCGGGGGTCAGTGACACCCGGTGGGTGGTGCGGTGGAACAGCGGTGTGCCCAGCTCGCGCTCCAGGGACTGCACCGTGGTGGACACCGCGGACTGCACCACGTGCAACCGCCGTGCCGCCGCGCTGAACCCGCCTTCTTCGGCGACCGCGACAACGACCTCCATCTGCCGAAGATCCATGGCCGCCTCCTCCCGTGTCAACGCGTTCGGTCACCCCGTTCGGCCATCCCTGGGGTGACCGTCATATCAGGCACCGGGCCCCGCAGGTCACCATCACCCCGAGCACCGTATCGGCCGCCGAACGGCTGCCGCCTGGGCCGCCGCCGGGATGCCGGTACGGCTTCTCCCCCGCGCCGCAGCGGTGTGGAGGCAGGGTCAGGCCCGATGCTCAGTGAGCCTCGTGGGCGTACTCCTCGGTGGCGAGATAGATGCGGGTGGTCGTGCCGGCCGGGCCGGTGTGCAGGCGGACCAGGTCGGCGAGGATGTTCACCAGCAGCAGGCCCCGGCCGCCGGGCCGGGCACCGGGCGGAGGGATGCGTCCGGCCAGCGGATCGGTGTGCACCCCGGCGTCGTTGACCTCGCACACCAGTTGCCGGGCCTCCGCCCACAGGCGCAGGGTGCCCCGGCCGCCGCCGTGCACCACGCTGTTCGTGGTCAGCTCGGCCACCGCCAGCTCCAGGTCCGCCGTCCGGTCCTTGGGCAGGCCCAGCAGTGCCGCCCGCTCGGTGGCGAAGCGGCGGGCGGCGGGCAGTGCGGCGGCGTCGAAGGGGAACTCGGCGGCGCCGAACGGTGCGGGAGGCAGGGGCTGGTTGTACCGGCTGACGACCTGATCGGGCGCGTAGGCGCCGCTGGCGCGCTCCTGGCCGCGCTCGATGACCGTCGGGTGGGTGGCGTGCGCGTCGGCGAGCACCGCGGAATCCAGCCGGGAGGTGTCGTAGGGGCACAGGATGCTCACGGCCCGGCCCCGGAAGGCCGCGTTGATCAGGGCCTCGTGCTGCACACACGCGGGGTACTCGGTCGCGGTGCGTCCGGCCCAGATGGGCTCCCCGATGATCCGTACCCGGCCCGTGGGGTGGGCGTCCGCGAAGCCGCGCAGCACCCGGGGGATGATCCGCCCCGGATTGCGCCCGGCCTCGGTCATGTCCAGGAACTGCACGGCCTCGGCCTGTTCGCCGAGAGCGTCCCGCAGCAGACGCAGGTTGTCGCCCGGCACGGCCACTGCCACCGGCTCCCCGGCGGCCAGCCCTTCCTGCACGAACGACACGGTCCCGGCCAGGTACTCGTCGCGGCCGGAGTAGAACAGGGCGGGGTGCCAGAACCGGTCGTCCACCGTCGTACCAGTCATGACTGCGCCACCTCGATCACCGACAGCTCGGGCCAGAACAACTCCAGCGTTCGCCTCAGACTCGCCGGGGGCTGCCACAGCACGATGCGCCGGCCCTCCCCCAGAGCTTGGGCCGCCGCCACGAGCGAGGCGGCGCCGCGGACGTCGATGAAGGTGACCGCGGACAGCTCCAGATGGCACACCGGCTCGTCCCCGTCCACGAGTTCCTCCAGCAGACGCTCCCACACCGGCTGCGTCGCCAGGCTGATTTCACCCACCGCCAGCATCCCGGCCCGGTCCCGTAGCGGGCCGCCCTTCAACGCGGCCGTCGGCAAGGGCTGGGGGGCCACCTGCCGCATGCCTTGTGGTGTGTCCATGTCTCCACCTCGTGCGGCTGCTCCGGAACCCGGCCAGTATGGCCTACGGCCGAGCGGGGCCATGCGGCGGCGTCCCACAGGCGGGCACACGGCACGGGCCGGAACAGTCACGGCGGCGCTTGTCATTTCCCGGCCTCCGGGCCGGGCACGTACTCCGCCGGGGCACCGAGAGCGGCAATCACCGCTGCGTCGCGGCCGACGGCGGGCGCCGGTCAGCCGAGTGCCTGGTGGGCGACCGTGCCGGCCGCCCCGGCCGGCAGGCCTTTGGTCACGGACCGCATACCGAGCACTCCCTGTGGTGTGAGCGAGGTGGGGACTGGACAGATCCTTCGAGTTCCCCGGGCGCGGCATACAAACGCCGCCGTCACACAAACGCCGCCGCTCGAGTGACGGCTGATCGGGTGCCGTCCGTGGCCGCGAGACCGGGCGCCGCCGCGGGGTTCAGCGGAGGTACGAGGCCCGTGCCGTGCGACCGAGCTCCACGGGCACAGGTGTGGCCGCCTCTCAACAGGGACGAGCGTCGCCGACGGCACCGCGGCAGGGCCCGGTGCGCGGTGGTAAGCGGAATGCATGAGATCCTCGCGTATCGCCGCTCGTCTGTGCTCACTTCTCACCGCCGTCTGCACCCTGACCGCGACTCCCACGGCGCACGCCGCGCCTCGGGAGTACGCCACCGGGTACGTCGCCCTCGGCGACTCCTATTCCGCCGGTGTCGGTGCCGGCAGCTATCTCACCTCCAGCACCGACTGTCTGCGCAGCAGCCACTCCTTCCCCGCGTTGTGGGCCGCGGCCCACGCCCCGTCCAGCTTCGACTTCACCGCCTGCAACGGCGCCCGCGCCCTCGACGTGCTGAGCCGTCAGCTCGGGTCGCTCAACACCCGCACCGGGCTGGTCAGCATCACCGTCGGCGGCAGTGACGCCGGCTTCGGCCATGTGATGACGACCTGTGTGCTGCACGGCACGGGGACCTGCCTGGACGCCGTCAAGGAAGCGCTCGACCGCATCGACAGCGCCCTCCCCGGCGACCTCGACCGCCTCTACGCCGCCATCCGGGCCAAAGCCCCCCACGCCCGTGTCGTCGTCCTCGGCTACCCGCACCTGTACCAGCTCAACGGCAGTTGCAAGGCGGGGCTGGCGGACACCACCCGCTCCGCGATCAACGGCGCTGTCGACCACCTCGACAAGGTCATCGACGAACGGGCCACGCACCACGGGTTCACCTACGTCGACGTCACCGGCGCCTTCACCGGCCACGAGATCTGCTCCACCGCCCCATGGCTGCACAGCGTCAACTGGCTTGCCCCGACCGAGTCCTACCACCCCACCGAACGGGGACAGTCCCAGGCCTACCTCCCCGCCCTGAACCGCACCGCCTGAGCCTGCGCCGGGTCCGCCGTTCTCCGCACGCCCGCGGTGACCGCCCAGAAGGCCGGCGCGGCGAGGATCTCGACGCCGGCCGCGAGTGCCAAGGTGCCCGGGAGGGACCAGGTGACGGCGGACCCGGCAAGCGCCGCGCCGAGGGCGAACCCGGTCAGCTTCAGGCTGGCCCCCAGGGTGAAGACCTGCCCGCGCAGATGTTCCGGGGTCTCCTGGTGGCGCACTGCGAACAGGGCGGTGAGCGCGGGCCCTTCACCGATTCCGGCCAGCAGGACGGCGGCGAGGAGTGCGGCCGGTCGCCCCGTCGCGGCCAGAAGCAGCGCGGCGGCCTGGACGAGGGCACCGGCCCACAGGACGGTGTCCGGCGCGAGAGAACGCGGGAACCGCGCGAGTGCGGCATTGGCCGTCAGGGCCGAGACGGCCGCGCAGGAGAGCAGCATCGTGCCCTGGCCCGCACCGCCGAAGACGCGTGAACCGAGGAGCGGAAGACAGACCGTCAGCATGCCTTGGCCGACGCAGGCGACGGCCGAGGTGAGGGTTGCCCGGGCCAGGCGGGGGGCGCGGACGACGAACCGTACTCCGGCCAGAAGGGCGCGGACCACGGAGGCCGCCTCCGAGCCCTTCGACGGCCGAACGCTCACCGGCAGCCTCCACGCGACCGGTACGGCCAGGCCGATGAGCACCGCCGAGACGGCCACCGAGGCCGGCGCTCCGAACACCTGTGCAGCGCCGCCGGCCAGGGCGGGTCCGAGCAGGCCGGCCAGGCCGAAGGTCATCGCATCGAGGGCGTTGACTCCCAAGAGGTTGTCGCGTGGCACCACTCGGGGCAGTTGAGCCGTCCAGCCGCCCGACAGTGCCGGCCCCGGAAGACCCGTCAGCACGGCGATCAGTCCGCAGACGGAGAGCGGAAGACGGCCGATTCCCGCCAGGATCACCATCAGGCCCGTCGCATGGAGCGTGAGCGCGGCGGCCAGCAGACGGCCCGGACGAGCCGCCCTGTCGAGGAGCACCCCCAGCACCGGCCCGCCCACCGCGGCGGCGATGGTGACGCCCGCGAGGAGCGTCGACGCCTCAGCAGCCGATCCGGCAACGGCGAACCCCGCCAGCGTCAACGCCGGTCCGGACATCTCATCGCCGGTGCGGGCCGTCACCGCGCCGGTGAGATACGCGCCCATCGAGTAACGGCTCTTCACCGGCAGGACGTTACGAACGTAACGTAGAACCTCGCAATATGCGTTACATTCGCATCGTGCTCCCTCCCCTCGACGACTGGTCGACCCGCCACTCCGTCCTCACCACGGCGCGGCGCACCGCCGCCCTCGTCAACGTCCTCGCCGACGAGGCGACCGACCCCGCCGAAGTCGCCGAGGTGCTGCGCGACTTCGGCGAGACGGACCCCATCCACCTCACTCTTCAGGACGTCGCACAGATGCGGGCGGCGGCCGCGCTGCTGCGGGAGGTCTTCGCCGCCGACCGGGTCGACGAGGCGGCCCTGGCCCTCAACGGCCTCCTGCGACGGCACACCGGACCGGTCCGCCTCACGTCCCACGGGGGTGGCACCCCCTGGCACCCCCACCTCGACCACGACGACGACGCCCCGTGGGCCGAATGGCTCCTCGCCTCGTCCTGCATGGCCCTCACCGTGCTGGTCTGGGACCACCAACGCCCGCCCGGCAGGATCTGCGCGTCATCCAGCTGCCAGAACGTCTTCATCACACAGGGCAGCGGTCCGGAGCGCCGCTACTGCTCGCGCCGCTGCGCCACCCGCGAACGGGTCGCAGCGCACCGGCGCTCCCAGTCCGCCGCCACGCGGAGGGCGCAGTACGCAGACGACGCGACCGTGAATGACGCAAAACTGGGTAAATCCACCTGAATGGGGGAACTCTGTATGTAAGGAAAAAATCAATCCTCCTGGAGAGGCACAGCGATGTCGTATCCGCAGCAGTCCAGTGGAATGGGCACGCATCCCGAGATAGCGGAGATGCGGGAACGGCTCGAGCGCACCGCGGCCAGCGGCCCGGCCATCGCCGTGGAGGGGGCGATCCTCCTGGCAGGTGTCTACGCCGCGATATCGCCCTGGGTCGTGCACTTTTCCGGTCAGCCCTTCATCACCGTCAACAACCTGATCGTCGGCATCACCGTCGGCCTGATCGGGCTCGGTCTGACCCTGGTGCCCGAGCGCATGTTCCGCCTGGCGTGGGTGATCGCCCCGCTCGGTGTGTGGCTCGTCATCTCGCCCTGGGTGGTGACCGCCACGCACAGCGCGCGGGCCGGCATCATCGCGAACAACTGCGCGGTGGGTGCGATAACGGCTGCGCTGGGCCTGGCAGCCATGGGCCTGACCATCGGTGTCGCGCGCCGCACTCCTCAGTGAGACGGCAGCACGGCAAGCCCATGGGGGAGCGTGCCAATGTGACCCGGGCACACCGGCACGCTTCCGGCTGCCTCGGTGACGGTCCGGGTCGGCCGCCCGCCGGACCCCCACCCCTCACACGGGTGAGGCGTCCCGAAGTTCCATCACGCGCGTCAGGACGTCCGCGCGGAACAGCGTGCGGGCGTGAGCGACGCGGCGGTCCCGGTCGGGACCGGGGGTCGTGAGGCGGTTCAGCGCATCGAGCAGCTCGGAATCCGTCGTGGCCACCTCCGTGAGGCCGAGCCCGGCCATCCGGTGGACGCCTTCCTCACCGTGGCCGGGCAGGGGGCGGTATCCCACCACGGGCAGGCCCGAGGCGAGAGCCTGTACGGCGGTCTGGCCTGCCGCGTTGTCCACCAGGGCGCCGGCCGCACGCATCAGGCCGGGCATGTCGACGACCCAGCCGAGTGCGAGAACGCCCGGGATCTTGGCGAGGCGCTCACGGATCACGTCGTTGCGGCCGCAGAGCACGACGGGGAGAAAGCCGTGCGTGGCCAGCAGTCCGGCGGTGGCGGAGAGACGTGAGCCCGCTCCCCAGGCGCCCGCGGAGAGGATCACCGGGGCCCGGCCGGGAGCGAACCGGGCGAAGCGACGGGACCACTGGGTGGCAGCCGTAGTCGGGGTGAGGAACTCGGGGGCCACGGCCGGTCCGGTCGTCTCGGTGGGGACGGCGATGTCCTCGCGAACCTCGCGGGCGGCCTCGTCGGTGAGGCAGAAGTAGCGGTCGTTGCCCGGATGGAGCCACTGCCGGTGCACCGCGAAGTCGATCAGGAAGACGGCGCTCGGCACCCCCAGCCGGCCCCGGGACCTGAGGTGGCCGGTCAGTTGCGCCGCAAGGTGGAAAACGGGCAGGACGACATCCGCGCCCGTACGGTCCACGAGGTCCGTCAGACGGCCGCCCGCGAGGCGGGCCAGGGGGACGCCGCTGGGACGGCGGCCGGGGCCCCGACGCAGGAACGTGCGGTAGAGGAAGGCGTACGCCCAGGGGAAGTGCCGAACCGAGGACTGGTAGAAGCGGCGCAGACCTGTGCCCAGGCCGTACGGCAGAAGGGCGAGGACGTCGACGACGTCCGCCTCGTGGCCGCGCTCCCGCGCGCGCCGCGCGAGTTCCCCGGCGACCGTGTCGTGTCCGGCTCCCATGCTCGCGCTCACGATCAGGATCCGCCGGGAGCCGTCAGGGGACGGAGACGGGGCCGCCGGGGCGGTCGCCGGTGCCGCCGAACGGGCTACTTCGTCCGCCGGGTGGCGGGCAGGTGTCCTGGCCGCTCGCGTCGCTCGCCGTCGAGGCACGGGGGAAAATGCACGCACTGGTACTGATTGTCCCGAGCCGCACTTTCCAAACCCGCCCCTGCTGCGGGTTTCGGGGTGTGGCGAGCGGGATACCCACCGTCCGCTTCGTCCGCTTCAACCCTCTCAGCGCAGGAGTGCTCGAAGCCAGGAGCACCCGACCAACAGCCGTCGCCACCCGTCCGTCCGGTGTTCGCCGTCGCAGCCGAGCCGAGGTCGCCGCCATGTCCCATGCTCCCTCCCCTCCTCGATCCGCCCCCGCCCTCTCCGTGGACGCTCCGTCCCCCGCCGCGGGCGCCGCGCCCCGGCACACCGGTGACCGGGGGGCCCACCCGGGCACGGCACTGGTGACCGGCGCCTCCTCCGGCATCGGGGCCGCCGTCGCGCGCCGCCTTGCCGCCGAGGGCGGCTGGCGACTGGTGCTGAACGGGCGGGACGCGACCCGTCTCGCGCAGGTCGCCGACCGGACTGCGGCCACCGGCTACCCGGCGGATCTCACCCGCCCCGGAGCCGGCCGGGAGCTGGCCGAGTTCGCCCTGGAGCGGATGGGCCGCGTGGACCTGCTGGTGGCCTGCGCCGGGATCGGCTGGGCCGGCGAGTTCAGCAGCATGCCGCCACGCGCCATCGACGAGGTGATCGACGTCGATCTGCTCGCCACTTTGCATCTGGTACGGCAGCTCGTCCCCCATATGGTCCAAGCGGGCTCCGGGTGTGTGGTGATCGTCGGATCGCTGGCGGGCGCGGTCGGCGTGTGCGGTGAGGCCGTCTACTCGGCGGCCAAGGCGGCGCTGGCGGCTTTCGCCGACGCCCTGCGCTACGAACTGCGCGGTACCGGGGTGCGGGTCAGCCTCGTGGTCCCCGGTGTGGTGGACACCCCCTTCTTCGAGCGCCGGGGTGTGCCCTACCGCAGGTCCAGGCCGAGGCCGGTGCCACCCGAGCGGGTGGCGGACGCCGTCTGGTGCGCGGTGAGCCGGGGCCGGGACGAGGTGTACGTGCCCCGCTGGCTGCGACTGCCCGCGCGGATCCGTGGTGCGGCGCCCGGCGTGTACCGGCGGCTCGCCGCCACGTTCGGATGAGTGGCGGGTGAGCGCTCTCACCGTCGTACTCGCGCTGCTCACGGCGCTGTCCAACGCCTCGGCCTCCGTGCTGCAACGGCGTGCGGCGACGGACGAACCCGCGGGCGGCCGCGGGGTGCGACAGGCGGTGCGCTGGCTCGGTCATGTGCTGCGACGGCCGTACTGGCTGGCGGGGGCCGGGCTGCTCGCACTGTCGACCGTGTTCCAGGCGGCCGCGCTGGCCGTGGGCAGCCTGGCCGTCGTACAGCCCCTGCTGGCCACCGAGTTGCTGTTCACCCTGGCCGTCGGCGGCGTCGTCTTCCGCGCCCGCCCGAGTCGGCGCACCTGGCTGGCCTTCACCGCCCTCGCCGCCGGCCTGGCGCTGTTCCTGGGGGTCGCAGCGCCCTCCTCCGGCCGGACCACGGCCCTGCCGGGGCGCTGGCTTCCGGCGGGGATCGCCGTGGTGTGCGCCGTGGTGGCTCTGGTCGTCTCGGCCCTTGCGGTGCGCGGCGCGCCGCGGGCCGCGCTCCTGGGGCTTGCGAGCGCGGTGTCGTTCGCCGCCACGGCAGCGCTGCTGAAGGAGCTCGTGGGACGGCTCCCCCAGGGCGTGGGGGCCGTGCTGACGCAGTGGCCACCGTATGTGACGGCGCTGATCGGCGTGGTCAGCTTCTTGCTGTTGCAGAGCGCGTTCCGGGCCGGGTCGCTCACGGCGTCGCAACCGGCTCTGACCCTCGGGGACGCGATGGTCAGTGTGGCGCTGGGATCGGCGCTGTTCGACGAGCAGATCGCGCTCGGGGTGCGGGTGCTGCCCGAGGTGCTCGGCTTCGCGCTCATCGGTGCGGGCAGTATCGGACTGGCGGGCGCCCCGTGGGCGGGCGGTGCCTGGGACACGCCACCGAACGGCCGGGACGGGCCGGGTCCCGAGGCCCGGGAGCGGGCGCCGGGCAGACCGTCGGCCGGTGGCCCGGACCGCGACCGGCCCGGCCCCTGACGACGGTCCCGGTCCGATAGCGGCCTGGATCCGTGCCGGTCCCGACGCGCCAGCCCCGTTCCCTGCCAGTCCCGATCCGTGCCAGCCCGAACCACGCCGACCCTAATCCGACCCCGAACCATGCCGACCCCGAACCGCGCCACCCCCGAACCACGCCGCCCCCAATCCACGCCAACCCGGAACCACGCCACCCCCAATCCACGCCGCCCCCGCCCCGACCCCGACGACGACCCCGTCCCCACGACGGCCCGGAACCCGGCGAAGCCCCGGGTTCCTGACGACAAGGAGGCAGTTGCCCTATGACTCGTCCTCTCGGTCCCTCCGCAGGGGGACGCGCGGCGGCCCTCCTGGCGCCGGTCGCGGCGGTCGCGGCCGTGCACATCGGCCCCGCCGCCACCTGGCTGCCCGGCCTGCGGCGCCGCTTCCTCCCCGGGCTCGCCGGGGTGGGCCGTCCCGACCACATCGCTCTCACCTTCGACGACGGGCCCGATCCCGGCTCCACGCCGCACTTCCTCGACGCGCTGGACGACCTCGGCGTCCGGGCGACGTTCTTCGTGCTGGGCGAGAACGTGGTGCGCTACCCGGCGCTGACGCGGGACATCGCGGAGCGGGGGCACGAGCTCGCCGTGCACGGCTGGATCCACGACCGGCCCTGGCTGCCGGCTCCGGCCCGTGACACGGCGGACCTCGTCCGGACGGTGGACACGGTCCACGACGCGGCGGGCCGCCGGCCCCGGTGGTACCGGCCGCCGTACGGGATCCTCACGTCGGGACGCTGGGCGGCGGCCCGGCGGGCCGGCCTGCGGCCGGTGCTGTGGACGGCCTGGGGCGAGGACTGGACGGCCCGCGCCACGCCCGCCTCCGTACGCGCGAGGGCCGGTGCGGAGTTGCGGGGTGGCGGCACCCTGCTGCTGCACGACTCGGACCATGCCGCGGCGGTCGGCTGCTGGCGTGCCACGCTCGGGGCGCTGCCCGGCATCGTGGACGACTGCCGTGAGGCGGGACTGTCGGTCGGGCCGCTGGGCGAGCACGGTGTGGAAGCCGGCGCGGAGGAGACCGCGGCGCGGGAGGCGGCGGGGGGCGTCCGCGGCGCCTGACGCCCGCCGGGGGCAGGAACCGGATGCGCGTCGCGCTCGGGCGGTCACCGGGGTCGCCGGGGTCACCGGGGTCGCCGGACACCGGTCCGCGGCGCCTGCGCCCGCGTGGTCGCCACGCTCGGGCTGCCGAGGGCGACGGGACCGCGGAGACGACGGCCAGCACCAGGGCGACGGCGCCGCCACCACCGCGATGCGACCGGCTCGCCGGCCGATCCGGTCGCGGTGTTCCGGGGCCGCCTGGTCCGGGCGTCCGGGGCATTCTGGAGGGGTGATCCTTCTCGCCGCGGTGTTCGCCGTCATGGGTGCCGCCAGCAATGCGGTCGGTACCGCGTTCCAGCGCAAGGCGGCGTCCACGGTCGCGCGCGGCGGCGGCCTGCGGCTGCTGATCGAGCTGGCCCACCGGCCGGCCTGGGTGATCGGCATCGGCGGCGTCGTCGGCGCCGCGCTGTTTTCCAGGCGCTCGCCCTGGTCAACGGGCCGATGGCACTGGTGCAGCCGCTGTTCGTGCTGGAGCTGCCGTTCGCGCTGATGATCGCCGCTCCCCTGATGCAGCGGCGGCTGCCGGCCGCGGCCTGGTGGGCGATCACGGGAGTCGTCATGGGACTTGCCCTGGTGCTCGGCTCCGCCGCTCCCTCCGGGGTGGTGGACCAGGCGTCCATGGTGCGCTGGATCCCGGTCCTCGCGGCCTGCCTGGGTGCCATGGCCACCGCGGTCGTCATCGCCCGCCCGGGGCGCCCGCCGCTGTTCCGGGCCGCCGTGCTGGCCGCGGCCTCCGCTGTCGGCAACGCCCTGACCGCGGCGCTGCTGAAGTCCGCCACGGGCAGGTTCGCGGAGGGCGGCATCGGCGCCTTCCTGCAGTCCTGGCAGACGTACGGCTTCGCGCTCACCGGTGTCAGCGCCGTCCTGCTGCTGGAGAACGCGCTCCAGGCGGGCTGGCTGACCGCGTCCCAGCCGGCGCTCACCATCGGGGATGCGACGGTGAGCCTGCTGCTCGGCATCACCCTGTTCGACGAGCGGATCCGGACCGGCTGGTGGCTGCTGCCCGAGGCCATCGGCGTCGGCCTGATCGTGTGGGGGGTGGTGACGCTGAGCCGGGCGGTGTCGAAGGTCCAGGCGGCGGAGGCCGGCCCGGGGCAGGCGTTTGTGGGCGGACGCCACGGGGACTCGGGGCGGCAGGAGGACGAGGGCTGGGACAGCCGGGGTCCGCGCACCCGGCGTGGACGGGGACCCACGGGAGAGCGGCCCGAAAGCGAAGGCTGACCTGGTGGCTGGCCCCGAGGGAGGCACTCGTATGACGCTGGAAGACACGCGCTACGACGAGAGCGGCGACACGCCGCTGGGGGGCTACGCGCTCCTCGCGACGACGTTCACCGCGGGTGTCGCGCTGTTCGCCGCGGTGGCGCGCCGCCGGGGGCTGCGGCTGCCGCAGCAGGTACCGCCGTGGGACGTGGCCCTGCTGGGAACGGCGACGTTCAAGGCGTCCAGGCTGCTGACCAAGGACAAGGTGACCAGCTTTCTGCGGGCGCCGTTCACCCGGCGGGAGTCCGACAGCACGGCCAACGAGGTGATGGACCAGGCGCGCGGCAGCGGTGTGCGGCATGCCGTGGGCGACCTGCTCTCCTGCCCGTTCTGCACCTCCGCGTGGGTGGCCGGGGCGCTGGTGTGTTCCTACGCCTCCGCGCCGAGGGCCACCCGGCTGGCGTGCGCGGGTCTCACGGCCGTCGCGGTGTCGGACTGGCTGCATTACGGCTGGAGCGCGACGGCCGAGGCCGCCGAGAGCTGACGCCGGTCACCTGTCCGGGCGTCAGGCGTGCGCCTCGGGGTCCTCGGCCAGCCGTGCGGCGGTCTCCAGCAGCACGGCGTGGACGAACGCCTGTGGGAGGTTGCCCCGCAGCTGCCGCTGGGCGATGTCGAACTCCTCCGCGTACAGGCCGGACGCCCCGCAGGCGGCACGGTTGCGTTCGAACCAGCGGTGGGCGTCGATCAGCCGGCCCTGCTGGTGCTCGGCGAGCGCCATGACGAACCCGCACAGCAGGAACGCCCCCTCGGCCTCCCCGAGGGGGCGTTCGTCGTGCCGGAAGCGGTAGATGTAGTGGTCCTCGGCCAGTCGCCGACGGCAGTCGGCCAGGGTGGCGCGGGTGCGGTCGTCGTCGGCGGGCAGGGCGCCGCGCACGGCCGGCAGCAGCAGGGCGGCGTCGGCCTTCGGGTCGTCGGGGGTGCGCTGCCAGTGGCCCTCGGGGTGCAGGCAGTACTGCGCGGTGGCGTCGAGGAGGGTGTCGGCGAGCCGGGCGCAGCGGTCGGAGAGCGGATGGCGGGGGCCCGCGGCGGCCAGGGCGCGCAGCCCGGCGACGCAGGCCAGCCGACTGTGGGTCCACCACTGGGAGTCCAGTTCCCAGATCCCGGCGTCCGGCTCGCGCCAGCGCTCGGTGATGGCGCGCACCGCGATCTCGGCGGCCTTCCACCCGTCGGAGTCCAGCCGCTGCCGGCGCTCGGCCGCCGCGAACAGCTGCAGGGCCTCGCCGAAGCAGTCGAGCTGGAACTGTTCCCTGACGTGGTTGCCGATACGGCTGAAGCCGCCGGGGTAGCCGGGCAGGTCGAGTTCTCTCTGGTCGGGGACGGGGGTGCCGTGCACGGTGTAGGCGGGGGCCAGGCGCGGGCCGTCCTCCCGCAGCCGCTCGCCGACGAAGTGCACGGCCCCGTCGAGGAGTTCCGGGGCGCCGGTGGCGGCCGCGGCCTGCCCGGCGTAGCTCTGGTCGCGGATCCACACGTAGCGGTAGTCGTAGTTGCGCCCCGCCTCGGCGCGTTCGGGCAGGCTGGTGGTGGCGGCGGCGACCATGCCGCCTCGGTGAGTGGTCAGGCCGCGCAGGACGGCGTAGGCACGGCGGGCGTCGCGCGGGGCGATCGTGTGGTCGAGCGCTGGTACGGCCTCGCGCCAGGCCTGTTCCGTCGCGGCCCAGGCCTCGGCGGCCCGCGGCGCGGTGCGGGGCAGGGGTGAGGCGGAGCACTCGAGGACCAGGTCGTGGCGCTCGCCGGGCTCCAGCACGATCTCGCCCGTCAGGCCCTGGCCGCGGGCGACGGCGAACGGGGCGCCCTGCCAGCGCAGACGGTGGGGGCCCGAGGTGAGGTACCACACGCCGTCGTCGGTGCGGTGGGCGGAGGCCAGTGGGGAGCGGCCGTAGTCGCCGTGCGGCTCGAGCAGGACCCGTACGTGGGCCACCGTGTCGACGGCGTGCAGTTGTCGCAGCAGCACCAGGCGGCCGGCGTCGCCGGGGAAGGCGAGGGCCTCCCGGCACTCGATGAGGCCGTCGGTGGTGGCCCAGCGGCTGCGCCAGATGAGGGTGCCCTCCTCGTAGTAGCCGCCGAAGACGTGGCGGGCCCTGGGCGTGATGGCGTAGACACCGCCGCCGCCGATGAGCGAGGCGAAGACGGCGTCGTTGTGCCAGCCGGGTGAGCACAGCCAGCCGATGTCGCCGCAGGGGCCGATCAGCGCGCCGCGTTCCCCGTCGGCCAGCAACGCGTAGTCGTGCAGCGCGTGCGGCGGGAACGATGTGCTCATGGGTGCTGCCTCCTGGTTGGGCCGACTGGGGGCCCGGCGTGCGGGGTCGCAGGGACCTCAAGCCGTACGGCTACCCGGTTTGAGCTGCGGCATTGGCGCCGAGTGTGTGAGAAGCGCCCCCGGACGGCTGCAGAGATCCGGTGATGGGGCTGGGACCGGTGGGGAAACCGGTGCCGCATGTCGACGACCCGGCGACGTCCGCCGTCCCGTCCGGTGCCCCCGCCGCGCCCCGCCGCACCGCCGCGGGCACCGGTGGGCGCGGCCACCGTGCCGGTCGGGTCGCGTGCGCACCGTGGGTCCTCACGCTGCGTCACTCACTCGGATGACGTACACCACCGAGCCACCGGCGCCGCGGCGACGGACGCTGATCGGGGTACTCGACGGTCTTCCGCGACGTCAGCGGCCCGGGCGCCCGGAAAACGGGCCCGACAAGCCGTCGCCGCGTAGGGAGGAGTTCTTCAATGGCCAGCCCTTTGTCACGGAACTGGGACCACGCCGTCGTCACCGGCGGCGCGGGCTTCGTCGGTTCCCACCTGTGCGCCGCCCTGCTGGACGCGGGCGCCTCGGTCACCTGCGTGGACGACTTCAGCACCGGCCGGCCGGAGAACGTGGCGCCCTTGCTCGACCGGCCCGGGTTCACGCTGGTGCGGGGCAATGTGGCGGAGGGGCTGACCGTCGACCGGAAGCCGGATCTCATACTCCACTTCGCCTCCCCCGCGTCGCCCGCCGACTATCTGCGCCTTCCCCTGCACACGATGGACACCGGCAGCCTGGGCACGCGCAACGCCCTGGACCTGGCGCACCGCTCGGGCGCGCGCTTCGTGCTCGCCTCGACCTCCGAGGTCTACGGGGACCCGCAGCAGAACCCGCAGGACGAGCGGTACTGGGGGCATGTGAACCCGGTCGGCCCGCGCAGCGTGTACGACGAGGCCAAGCGGTTCGGTGAGGCCCTGACCACCGCGCACGCCGAGGCGAAGGGCACCGACACCGGCATCGTGCGGCTGTTCAACACCTACGGTCCGCGGATGCGGGGGCACGACGGCCGCGCGGTTCCGACGTTCGTGCGGCAGGCGCTCGCCGGTGAGCCGCTCACGGTCACCGGTGACGGACGCCAGACGCGGTCCCTGTGCTACGTCGACGACACCGTCCGCGGCATTCTCGCGGCGGCGGCGCACGGCATGCGCGGCCCGGTGAACATCGGCAACCCCTCCGAGATCACCATGCTCGACCTCGCCCGCCTGGTCATCCGGCTCGCCGGGTCGTCGTCGGAGATCCGGTTCATCGAGCGGCCGACGGACGACCCGGCCGTGCGCTGCCCCGACATCACGCTGGCCCGCGACAAGCTCGGCTGGGAGCCGCAGGTGGACGCCGAGGAAGGCCTGCGCCGCACCATCGACTGGTTCCGCGCCACCACCGGCGGCTGACCCGCGCGCCCGCCTCCCGGCCGCGCCCCACGGCAGCAAACGCGCCCCGTCGTTCGATGCCCGTACCGGACACTCCCCCCCCCGCGCCCGCCCCCTCGCCATCCGCTTCCGTCCGGCTCACGTATCGCCGAAAGGCCTCGGAACCCCATGCGCATCCTCGGAATCAACGCTCTGTTCCACGACCCCGCCGCCGCCCTGGTGATCGACGGCCGGACCGTCGCCGCCGCCGAGGAGGAGCGGTTCTCCCGGCGCAAGCACGGCAAGCGGCCGGTGCCGTTCTCCGCCTGGGAACTGCCGGAGAAGGCCGCCGCGTGGTGCCTGGGGCGCGCCGGACTGCGCCCCCAGGACCTCGACGCCGTCGTCTACTCCTACGATCCGGACCTCGCCCGGCCGGCCGAGGCCATGGGCCTGGACGACCCCTGGGACCACCTGCGGCAGACCTACGCCCGCGAGGCCCCCGGCTTCCTGAAGACGGCGCTGCCGGGCCTCGACCCCGGCATCGTCCGTTTCGTACCGCACCACATGGCGCACGCCGCGTCCGGCGCCTTCGCCGCGCCCGACGCCGGGGACTCCTCCGTGCTGGTCCTGGACGGCCGCGGGGAACGCGCCTCACACCTGGCCGCGCGCCGGGTCGGGGACCGTCTTGAGCCCCTGTACGCGCAGGAACTGCCGCACTCCCTGGGGCTGGTCTACGAGGAGCTGACCGAGCACCTGGGGTTCCTCAGGTCCTCCGACGAGTTCAAGGTGATGGCGCTCGCCTCGCACGGCCGCCCCCGCATGGTCGCCGAGCTGCGCCGCCATGTGTACCCCACAGGTGACGGCGGCTTCCACGCCACCGGGGTGCCCTGGCACGAGCTGTGCGCGCCGCGCGGACCGGACGAGCCGTGGACGCAGGACCACGCGGACGTGGCCGCGAGCGCGCAGGCCGTGCTGGAGGAGACGCTGCTCGACCTGGTGCGCTGGTTGCACGGCAGGACGCACCACAGCGTGCTCACGCTCGCCGGGGGCGTCGCGCTGAACTGCGTCGCGAACTCGCGGATCGCCCGCGAGGGGCCCTTCTCCCGGGTGTGGGTGCAGCCCGCCGCCGGTGACGCGGGCACGGCGCTGGGCGGGGCTCTGCTGCTGGCCGCCGGGCAGGGGGACCAGCCGGAGCCGATGCCGGGCGCCGATCTGGGCCGGGACTGGTCGGACGCGGAGCTCGGTGCATGGCTGAAGACGGCGGCGGTGCCCTTCGAGCGGCCCGCGGACATCGCCCGGACCGTCGCCGAGACCCTCGCGGACAACGGGATCGTGGCCTGGTTCCAGGGCCGTTCCGAGTTCGGCCCCCGCGCGCTGGGGCACCGTTCGCTGCTGGCCCACCCCGGGCACGCGGGCAACCTGGAGCGGCTCAACGACGTCAAGGGCCGCGAGCAGTTCCGGCCGGTGGCGCCCATGGTCCTCGCCGACCGCGCCTGCGAGATCTTCGACGGTCCGCTGCCCAGCCCGTACATGCTGTTCGTGCACGACGTGGCCGAGGCGTGGCGGGACCGCATCCCGGCGGTCGTGCACGTCGACGGCACGGCCCGCATCCAGACCGTCGACCCGGCCAAGGAGCCGCTGGTCGCCCGCATGCTCGGTGAGTTCGAACGGCTCACCGGGCTGCCCGTGGTGGTCAACACCAGCCTGAACACGGCGGGACGGCCCATGGTGGACGACCCGCGCGACGCGCTGGAGTGCTTCGGCTCCTCCCCCGTCGACCTCCTCGCCATCGGCCCGTACGCGGTGCGGCGCGGGGACTTCTTCCGCGGCGCCGACGCGAGGAGCACGTGATGGCGCAGCGCGGAGACGACATGGTGACCACCGCCGACGACGCGTACGCGGTGGTGATACCCACGCTGGGACGGCCCAGCCTGAGTGCGTGCCTACGGGCGCTGGCTGAGGCGTCCGGGCCCCGGCCGGTGCGGGTGGTCCTCGTCGACGACCGCCCCGGAGACGAGGGCGAGCCGCTCACGGTCGACATCCCGGGGCCGCTGCGCCCGGTCACCACCGTGGTGCGCGGCCGTGCCCGGGGGCCGGCCGCGGCCCGCAACGACGGGTGGCGGGCGGCCGGGCGGATCCCCTGGATCGTGTTCCTCGACGACGACGTGGTGCCCGGCCGTACCTGGGGCGACGACCTCGCCCTCGACCTGGCGGAGTCGACGGAGCCGACGGGCGCGATCACCGCCCGGATCGATGTGCCGGTGCCGTCCGACCGCCGGCCCACCGACTGGGAACGCAACACCGCCGGCCTCGCCACCGCGCGGTGGATCACCGCCGACATGGCCTACCGGCGTACAACCCTTGAGGCCGTCGGTGGTTTCGACGAACGGTTCCGGCGGGCCTTCCGGGAGGACGCGGACCTCGCGCTGCGGGTGCAGGCCGCGGGATGGACGGTGACCGCGGGCTCCCGGACGACCACGCACCCGGTGCGCCCGGCCGACCGCTGGGTCTCGGTGCGCCTGCAGGCGGGGAACGCGGACGACGTGCTGATGACGCGGTTGCACGGACCCGGGTGGTGGAGCAGGGCGGGCGCACCACGGGGACGGCTGCCCGGTCATCTGGCGGTGACCGGAGCGGCGGTGGCGGCCCTCGCCTGCGCGGCCCTGCGCAGGCCCCGGGCCGCCGCGGTCTGTGCCGCCGGCTGGCTGGCCGGTACCGCCGAGTTCGCCCTGGCACGGATCGGGCCGGGGCCGCGCACCCCGGACGAGGTGGCGACCATGGCGCTGACCAGCGTGCTCATCCCGCCCGCCGCCACCTGGCACTGGCTGCGCGGTCACATCGTCCACCGGGGAGTGACGCCGCACGTCGCATACGACGCCGGGGCACAGCCGCCGGTGCGGCGCCGGTCGCTCGAGGAACGGGTGCACCCATGAGCGGACGTCCCCTGCCGCCCCGTCACCCCGAGGCCGCCGTGCCGTCGGCGACCGGGCCCTGGCTGCTCGACGGCCCCCAGGGCGGCCCGCCGCAGGCGGGGGGCGGCCTGCCGGCGGCGGTGCTGTTCGACCGCGACGGCACGCTCGTGTCCGATGTGCCCTACAACGGTGACCCGGAGCGTGTCGAGCCGATGCCGACGGCGCGGGAGGCGGTCGACGCCGTCCGTGCGCGGGACATTCCCGTGGGGGTGGTCAGCAACCAGTCCGGCGTGGCCCGCGGCCTGCTGACGCGCGCTCAGGTGGAGGCGGTGCGGCGGCGGGTGGAGGAGCTGCTCGGCCCGTTCGACGTGTGGGCGGTGTGCCCGCACGGCCCGGGCGACGGCTGCGGCTGCCGCAAGCCCGCACCGGGCCTGGTGGTGGCCGCCTGCGCACGGCTCGGCGTCCCGGTGGAGCGCGCCGTCGTCATCGGGGACATCGGCGCGGACATGGGGGCCGCCCGGGCGGCGGGCGCCCGCGGCGTGCTGGTGCCGACCCCCGTCACCCTCCCGGAGGAGATCGAGGCCGCCGAGACCACGGCCGGCGACCTGCTGGCGGCGGTGCGCCTGGTGCTGGACCCGGAAGACGGCTCCGGTCAGGGGCCGCGCGCCGCCTCGATCGCGGGGGAGGCACGATGACGGACACCCGACGCCTTCCCCGCACCCTGGTCGTGCGCCTCGACAGCGCCGGCGACGTGCTGCTCGCGGGGCCCGCCGTGCGTGCCGTCGCGGCCGGTTCCTCGCACACGGCGATGCTGTGCGGTCCCCGCGGGGTGCAGGCGGCGAAGCTGCTGCCGGGTGTCGACGAGGTGCTGGAGTACGACGCCCCGTGGGTGGGGCTGGAACCGGCGCCGGTCTCCCGTACGGCGACGCGGCAGCTCCTTCAGACGCTGACCGCGGGCTGCTTCGACCGCGCCCTGGTGCTCGTCTCGTACCACCAGAGCCCGCTGCCGATCGCGCTGCTGCTGAAGCTGGCCGGGGTCGGCTGGACGGCCGCCGACAGCGAGGACTACCCGGGCGCCCTGCTCGACCTGCGGCACCGCCGGCTGCCGCACCGGCACGAGGCCCTGGCGGCGCTGGACCTGGCGCGGGACGCCGGTTTCGCGCTGCCGCCCGGCGACGAGGGGGCGCTGCGGGTCACCACGCCGCCGGACACCACTCACCTCACCGGGTCGGAGCCGTACGTGGTGCTGCACCCCGGCGCCGCGGTGCCGGCCCGGGCGTGGAGCCCCGAGCGGGCGGCGCGCGTCGCGGCCGCCCTGGCCGCCGAGGGCTACCGGGTCGTGGTCACCGGGGGCCGTGGGGAGCGGGAGCTGACCGCGAAGGTGGCCGGATCGCACGGGCTGGACCTCGGCGGCCTCACCGATCTGCGGCAGTTGGCGGGGGTGCTGGCCGGGGCGCGGGTGGCGGTGATCGGCAACACCGGTCCGGCGCATCTGGCGGCCGCGGTGGGCACACCGGTCGCCTCCCTGTTCGCGCCGGTCGTGCCCGCCGAGCGCTGGGCCCCGTACGGCGTCCCGCACGTTCTGCTCGGGGACCAGGGCGCGGCGTGCGCGGCGACCCGCGCCCGGCACTGCCCGGTGCCGGGACACCCGTGTCTCGACGGTGTGAGCGATGCCGAGGTGCTGGCCGCCGTGGCGGCGCTCTGTGAGAGAAGGCCCACGGCGACGCATGACGCGGACCGGACTCGAAAGACGGACCGAACGGATCTCGCCAAGGACGGGTCGCCCGGACCGGGTGACGCGTCCCGCCCGAAGGACGCGTCCGGCCCCGAGGACGTGTCAGGGCCCGGGGACGCGTGCGGCCCGGCGGAGGACGTGTCCGGGCCGGCGGAGGACGTGTCCGGGCCGGGCCGCGGTCCCGAGACGGAACGAGGAGCGACCGTATGAACATCCTGTTGTGGCATGTGCACGGCTCCTGGACGACGGCGTTCGTCCAGGGTCCCCACACCTACCTCGTTCCGGTGACACCCGGCCGCGACCCCGACGGACTGGGGCGGGCCCACACGTTCTCCTGGCCGTCCTCGGTGCGCGAGGCGACCCCCGAGCAGCTGCGGGACGCGGACGTGGACCTGGCCGTCCTGCAACGGCCGCACGAGCTGGAGCTGGCCGAACGCTGGCTCGGCGGCCGCCGCCCCGGCCGCGACATACCCGCCGTCTACCTGGAGCACAACGCACCCGACGGCGACGTGCCGAACACCCGGCACCCCTTCGCCGACCGCGGCGACCTGACGCTCATCCATGTCACCCACTTCAACCGGCTGTTCTGGGACTGCGGCAGAACACGCACCGAGGTCATCGAGCACGGCATCGTCGACCCGGGACACCAGTACACCGGCCGTCTCGCCCGCGGGGCCGTCGTCGTCAACGAGCCGGTGCGGCGCGGCCGCTACACCGGTACGGATCTGCTGCCCGCACTGGCGGAGGCGGCGCCGCTGGACGTGTTCGGGATGCGCACCGAGGGCCTGGCCGGCCATCTCGGGCTGCCCGAGGAGCGGTGCCGCAGTGCGGACCTGCCGCAGGCCGAGCTGCACCGGGCGATGGCCGAGCGCCGGTTCTATCTGCATCCGGTGCGCTGGACCTCCCTCGGCCTGTCGCTGCTGGAGGCCATGCACCTGGGCATGCCCGTCCTGGCGCTCGCCACCACCGAGGTGGTCGAGGCGGTCCCGCACGGCGCGGGCGTGCTGTCCACCCGGCCCGACGTCCTGGCCCGGGCAGCCCGGCACTACCTGCACGAACCCGAAGCCGCGGCCGTGGCCGGCGCCCGTGCCCGCCAGGCGGCCCTCGGCCGGTACGGGCTCAAGCGCTTCCTGGACGACTGGGAGCGCGTGATGACGGAGGCGCGCTCATGACCTCATCCCTGCCCCCCATCCAGCCCGGCACCGTCGACCCCGACGGCCCCGGTTCCCTTTCGATCGCACTGGTCTCGGAACACGCGAGCCCCCTCGCCACCCTGGGCGGGGTGGACGCCGGCGGGCAGAACGTCCACGTCGCCTGCCTGGCCGGGGCGCTCGCCGACCGGGGGCACCGGGTGACCGTGTACACCCGCCGCGACGACAAGGAACTGCCGGACCGGGTGCCGCTGCGCGAAGGGGTCGAGGTGCGCCATGTGCCCGCGGGTCCGCCGGAGCCGCTGCCCAAGGACGAACTGCTGCCCTACATGGCCGACTTCGGGCGCTACCTGGCCGGGGTCTGGCGGGTGCGGGCGCCGGACGTGGTGCACTCGCACTTCTGGATGTCGGGGCTGGCCTCGCTGCGCGCCGTACGCGAGCTGGGGCTGCCGCTGCTGCACACGTACCACGCGCTCGGCACCGTGAAGCGACGCCACCAGCAGCTGGCGGACACCAGTCCGCCGCGGCGGATCGCGTACGAGACGGAGGTGGGCCTCGGCTGCGACCGGGTGATCGCCACGTGCCGGGACGAGGTCGTCGAACTGGGCAGGATGGGCATACCCGCCGGGAAGGTCAGCATCGTGCCGTGCGGGGTGGACACCGAGCTGTTCACGCCGAAGGGTCCGGTCGCCGAACGCGGCTCGCGCCGGCACCGGCTGCTCCAGCTGGGCCGCCTGGTGCCGCGCAAGGGCGCGGCGGTGTCCGTCGCCGCGCTCGCCCTGCTGCCGGAGACGGAGCTCGTCGTCGTCGGCGGGCCGTCGGCGGACCGGCTGGACGAGGACCCGGAGGTGCGCCGGCTGCGCCGCATCGCCGAGGAGCACGGCGTCGCCGACCGGGTGATCTTCAAGGGCGGTGTGGCGCCGCGCGATGTGCCGCCGCTGCTGCGCGCGGCCGACGTGGTGGTGTGCCCCGCGGACTACGAGCCGTTCGGCATCGTCCCGCTGGAGGCCATGGCCTGCGGCAGGCCGGTCGTGGCCAGCGCGGTGGGCGGCCAGCTGGACACCGTCGCGGACCCGACCACCGGGCGCCTGGTGCCGCCACGGGACCCGGAGGCCCTCGCCCGGGCCGTCGGTGAACTCCTCGCCGACCCCGAGACGCGGAAGGCGTGCGGCGCGGCGGGCCGCCGTCGCGTGCTGCGCAGGTACGGCTGGGGACGGGTCGCCGCGGCGACCGAGGCGACGTACTGCTCCGTCCTCGACGCCCAGCCCGCCGCCACGGGGGTGGTGTGATCACGCACCGTCCGCCCGGCCCTCGACAGCGTTCCCGACCCACCGCGGAGCTCCGACGTCCGAAGGAGGTGCGGGTCCGGCCGCCGTCCCCGTGACGCGGTACGCCCGATCAACATGACCGATTCTTCTGCATCCCTTGCACTCGATGCCGCGCACCTGCACTGCCGTTCGCTGGAGCAGGCGCTCGTCCGCCTGCGCCGGGACGGCCTGCACCGGATCGCGGAGTGGGGCGGCCGGCTCGCGATCGTCCTTTCGGCCGGCGGCCGGCTGCTGGCCGCGGGCAACGGCGGCAGCGCCGCCCAGGCCCAGCATCTGACCGCCGAGCTGGTGGGCCGTTACCGGCAGGAACGGCCGGCCTACTCGGCGATCTCGCTGCACGCGGAGACCTCCAGCGTGACCGCGATCGGCAACGACTACGGCTTCGACCAGGTCTACGCCCGGCAGGTGGCCGCGCACGGCCGCCCGGGTGACGTGCTCGTGCTGCTGTCCACCTCCGGCCGCAGCGCCAACCTGATCAGCGCGGCCGTGACGGGCCGGGCGGCCGGCCTGCGCGTCTGGGCACTCACCGGGCCGGGCCCCAACCCGCTGGCGGAGGCGGCCGACGAGGCCCTGCGCATCGACGTCGGCAACACCGCGACCGTTCAGGAGGCCCATCTGGTGGCCGTCCACCTGCTCTGCGAGAGCTTCGACGCGGCGCTCGGCGCCGCCACCCGGCCCACCGCCGCGCCGCGTACGGTCGGGGCGCACGGGAGGGCGTCGTGACGGCGCGGGCTCCACTCGTGGTCGTCGGGGACGTCCTGCTCGACGAGGACATCGAAGGTGTCGCCACCCGGCTGTCCCCGGACGCCCCCGCCCCGGTCGTCGACGTCACCGAGGACCGGCATCATCCCGGCGGGGCGGGACTCGCCGCCGCGCTGGCGGCCCGCGGCGGGCGTGAGGTGGTGCTGGTGACCGCGCTCGGCGACGACTCGGCCAGCGAGGCCGTACGCCGTGATCTGCGCGGCCGGGTGCGGCTGGTGGAGATCCCGCTGAAGGGCAGCCTGCCGGTGAAGACGCGGGTGCTGGCGAGCGGCCGGCCCCTGGTGCGGATCGACCGGGGCGGCGGCACGCCCGGCGAGCCGGACGCCGCGGTGCGCGAGGCGCTCGCGCAGGCGCACGCCGTGCTGGTCGCCGACTACGGGCGGCACACGGCCGGTGCCGTGCGGGAGCATCTGGCGGCCGTCGTGCCGCGTACGCCGCTGGTGTGGGACCCCCACCCCCGGGGCGACACTCCCGTGCCGGGGGCGCGGCTCGTCACCCCGAACGCGGCGGAGGCGTCCGCCCTGTGCCCCGGCGACGGCGACTCGCTGCGCGCGTACGCCGACCGGGCCGCTCGGCTCGCGGAGCGCTGGCAGGCGGCCGGTGTCGCCGTGACGCTCGGGGACCGCGGGGCGCTGCTGGCCAGGCCGGGGAACGGCACGCCGATGCTCGTGCCGCCGCCGTACCGGGCCAGCGGGGACCCCTGCGGCGCGGGCGACTGCTTCGCGGCCACGACGGCGGCGGCGCTGGCGGACGGCGCACTGCCGGAGGAGGCCCTGCAGCGGGGCGTCGCGGAGGCCGCCGCGTTCGTCTCGGCGGGCGGGGCCGGGAATCCGGCGCTGTGGCGGATCTCGCCCCCTCCCCCGGCGCAGACCCCCCGCACCGACGCCTTCGCGGTCGCCGAGCGGGTCCGGGCGCGGGGCGGCACCGTGGTGGCCACCGGCGGCTGCTTCGACCTGCTGCACGCGGGGCACGTGGGCCTGCTCGAGAGCGCGCGGCGCATCGGCGACTGCCTGATCGTGTGCCTCAACTCGGACTCCTCGGTCGCCCGGCTGAAGGGGCCGGGGCGCCCGCTGAACACGGTGGCGGACCGGGTGCGGGTCCTGGAGGCGCTCGGCAGCGTGGACGCCGTCGCGGTCTTCGAGGAGGACACCCCGGAGACGGTCCTGAAGCGGCTGCAGCCGGATGTGTGGGTCAAGGGAGGCGACTACTCCGTCCAGGACCTGCCGGAGGCGGAGGCGCTGCGGGCCTGGGGCGGGCAGGCGGTCGTACTGCCCTATCTGGACGGCCGCTCCACGACGCTGCTGGCCCGCCGGGCGGCGCGGGCCGCCGTGCCCCCGGTGCCGCCGTCGTGAGGACGGCCGAGGCGCCCTCGCCGCGGGTGCTGGTGCTGCGGGCGCTGGGGCTGGGCGATCTGCTGACGGCGGTGCCCGCGCTGCGGGCGCTGCGGCGGCATCTGCCCCAGCACGAGATCGTGCTGGCCGCGCCCGGGCGGCTGGAGCAGGCGGCCGCGGCGACCGGCCTGGTGGACCGGCTGCTGCCCGCCTCGGCCCCCGGCCGGGCGGTGCCCGCCGAGCTGGCCTGGGCCGGGGCCGCGCCCGATCTGGCAGTGGATCTGCACGGCAACGGCCCGCCGAGCCATCTGCTGCTGCAGCGGCTCGGTCCGCGGCGGCTGTTCGCCTACGCGCACCCGGACACTCCCGATGTCCCCGGCCCGGTGTGGCGGGAGGACGAACACGAGCGGGAACGGTGGTGCCGTCTGCTGGCCTGGTACGGCGTCCGGGCGGACCCGGAGGACCTGTCGATCCCGGCGCCCGCGACGCCCTCCCCCGCACCCGGCGCCGTCGTGGTGCACCCCGGGGCCGACGCCGCCGCGCGGTGCTGGCCGCCGGAGCGGTTCGCGGCCGTGGCGCGGGAGGTGCGCCGCTCGGGGTACGACGTGGTGGTGACGGCGGGCGCCGGGGAGGGCGCGTTGGCGCGGAATGTGGCCGCTCGGGCGGGGCTGCCGCCGGAGGCGGTCGTGGGAGGCGACGGGGACGTGCCGTTCGACCGGTTGGCCGCGCTGGTGGCCGGGGCCCGCTGCGTGGTGGTCGGCGACACCGGGCTCGCGCATCTGGCCACGGCGCTGGGCACACCCTCGGTGGTCCTGTTCGGCCCGGTCGCCCCTCGGCTGTGGGGGCCGCCCGCCGACGCACGGCACCGGGTGCTGTGGCATCCGGAGGGCGACGATGCGCCACGGCCCGGGGACGCGCACGGGAGGGTGCCGGACGAGCGGCTGTTGAGGATCACGGTGGCGGAGGTCACCGAGGCGGTGCACGGCCTGCTGGAGCCGGGGTCGGAACGGGAGCCGGGGGTGGGACGGGAGCCGGGGCCGGGGTCGGGACGGGAGCCGGGGCCGGGCCTTGGGACACGGGGCGGGGTGCCGGGGGCACTGACGACGGGCCTGCGGGCCCGCAGCTGACGGAGGGCGACGGCAGACCGGCGGGCCCGTGAGGGCTGTTCCGTGCGACGGCCGACGCGAATAACCACGAGCCCTCTGAGCCCTCTGAGCCCTCTGAGCCCTCTGCACGAGCCCTCCACATGCCTCCGCCGTCCGGGTGACGGTCGATCCCCCTCCCCTCCCCTCCCTGCCGGCACCCGGCCACCTCAGCGGCATCCGGCGCGACGGCCCCGCCGGGCGCTGAGGCCCGGGCGACGGCACGGCGGGGAGACGGCCCCGGCAACAGGCGCGGCACGGCGGGGAGGGGGCAGGCAACGGGTGAGGGCACGGAGGCCGACCCCGGCAACGGGCGACGGCACGGCGGAGACCGCCCCAGCAACAGGCGACGGCACGGCGGAGACCGCCCCAGCAACAGGCGACGGCACGGCGGAGACCGCCCCAGCAACGGGCGCCGACCTCCGTGCCGCCGCCCGGACGGCTCAGGCCGCGGTGCTCAGGTCCGGTACTCCGCGGTCCTCCGTGCGGAGCACCACCGCCGGGGTGGTGCGGCGCCGGCGCAGGGTGAAGCCCGCTCCGATCGTGCCCGCGATGACCACACCGCCGACGACGAGGGCGCCACGGGCTCCGGCCACCTGCATGAGGAGGCCGAGCGCGGGCGGGCCGCCCAGGCCCCACGCCGTGCTGATGGTCCTCCACACGCCGAGTACGCGCCCCCGCAGGTGGGCGGGCGGGTCGGTCTGCAGGACGGTGGTCCCGGCGGTGTCGGAGACGGACTCCACCACGGCCATCGGCAGAACCAGCACCAGCAGCACGGCGAGCGACGGCGAGAGCCCCGCCACGATCTGGAGGAGTCCGCCCACGGCGGCCAGCGTGCCCACCACCCGCACGGAGGGCCGGCGCAGCCGGGCACCGAGGACCGCACCGACGATGCCTCCGACGGCGAGGACGGTGGACACCGTGCCGAACGCCCCGGCGCCGCCCGCGAGCGGGCCGGTGACGAGGACGGCCAGGGTGAGGCCGTAGTTGCGTCCGAAGATCGCGCTGATCCCGGTGATGCCCGCGAGGGCGACGAGCCGGGGGCGGCGCGCGAAGAACGCCAGGCCCTGCCGCACGGTCATGTCCCCGCCCGCGGGTCGGCTGCCGCGCTGGGCCGGGATGGCCGGCGCACGGCGAGCGGGAGCCCGTACGGCGCCGGGTGCCGGGCGGAGGAAGGGGATGACGGAGGCGACGAACAGGAAGGAGACCCCGTTCGCGGCGTACGCGGCGGCCGTGCCGAAGAAGCCGATCGCCACACCGGCGAGCGCCGTACCGACGAGCCGGCCCGCGCTGTGCACCAGCGAGCCCACGCCGATCGCGGAGGGGACGTCCTCCTCGCGGACGAGGTCGTTGCCCAGCAGCGCGCACGCGGGCCCGTCGACGGTGGCGATCAGGCCGGTGACGGCGGCCAGCACCATCAGCACGGGCACGTCGAGCCGGCCGAGCGCGACGAGGACGGCCGTCGTGAAGGCGACGGCGCCGAGGAGCGCCTGGCTGACGGCGGCGGTCAGCTTCCTGGGCAGGCGGTCGACGGCGGCGCCGCCCGCGAGGCTCACGAGGAGGGCCGGGGCGGCCTGCACGGAGATCGACAGACCCGTGGCGGCGGCGGACCCGGTGATCTTCAGGACCAGCAGGTTCTGCACCGTGAGCTGCATCCAGGTGCCGGCGTTCGAGACGAAGTTCGCCAGGGACCACCAGCGCATGCTGCGGTACTTCAGGGACCTCCAGGGCGAGGAGGACTCGGCCGCCGGGGCGGCGTCCGGCGCGGAAGCAGCCGGCACGGGGGCAGGAAGGGACGCGGAAGCGACAGGGGAAGAAGGCACAGTGATCTTCGGGGAGGGGTCCCGGGGGACTCACACGGAACATCGGCGGGAGCTCGGTACACCGGCTGCGCTGCGCGGTCGCTCCCCCGGATCTGGCGGGTGCCGTGCCGCCGGTGAGCCGCGGTGCGGGTCCCGGGAGGACGGCGTCGACCATCGTGGCAGACGGGAACGGCGAGTCGTCGTCGGGTGCTCCGGACGGGGTGCCGAACACACACGAAGTCCCCGACCGCGTCGGGGACTTGGTGCTCCTGTGTACTTGCTCACAACGTCCGTGCCCGCCCGCCGTGACGTCAGTCCTCCAGTTCCTCCTGGATCGGCGTCTTCGGCGCATCGCGCAGGTGCTGTGACAGCCCGGGTTTGCCGCCCTCGCGCGCCTGCTCGGCACGCTGTGCGGCGGTGTGTCCGAGGTCGGAGTCGGGATCCACCCGGACCGACCGCGCCACGTCCTCCCGGCTGGTGTACTCCTCGGGCGGTATACCGCGCAGCGCCTTGACCACCTCGTCCGAGGCGCCGGCCGCGCGTGCCGCCGTCAGCAACTGGTCCTTGTCGGCCGGAAAGTCGACGTCCTTGAGCGCGCCGAGCACCTCCGGCACATTGGTGTGTGCATGGGGGGCCTCCTTGCTACTGCTCTTCGTGGTCCTCCCGCTGGATCCCCGCCTCCTCCATCGCCTCACGCATGGTGCGACCGGACGGACCGGTGGGGGCGGGCTTGCCGGCCTTCTCCTCCGCCGGTTCCATGACCACGTCGTCGGTGGTCCCGGTCTTCTGCCGGTTCTCCTCGGGAACGGTCATCGCGACGATTCCTCACATGCGCCTTTCGCTTCCTGAACGACGGCGAGTACCCGGAGACCAGGCCGTGAACACCCTGAAGATCGGGAGCACGCACGTGCGTGTCGCACGGCACATACGGCGGACCATGCCGCGAAGCTGACCTGGGCGGTACCTGTGGGCCGCGACGCCCTGACTCCCGTCCGACATGCCCGGCGGCGCTGCGGGAACCCACGGGAACGCACGGTCCCGGCGTGAGAGAGGAAGTGTTCGATGCAACCGATCGCCTCGGGGCCGCGAGCACTGGCCGCCACGGTCGTGGGCCAAGGGGATCTCGACGCGGCCCGCGCCCAGATGGGCTTCTCCCTCGCCTGGCACATCGTGCTGGCCTGCCTCGGCGTGGGCCTGCCGCTGCTGACCTTGATCGTGGAGTGGCGGGGTGTGCGGACGGGGGACCCCTCGTACCGTCTCCTCGCCCGCCGCTGGGCCCGCGCCATGGGGGTGCTCTTCGCCGTCGGCGCGGTGTCCGGCACGATTCTCAGCTTCGAGATGGGCCTGCTGTGGCCGGGTCTGATGGGAACCTACGGCCAGGTCATCGGCCTGCCCTTCGCCATGGAGGGGATCGCCTTCTTCATCGAGGCGATCTTCCTGGGCATCTACCTGTACGCGTGGGACCGGCTGCCGCCCCGCACCCATCTGCTGACCGGTGTGCCGATCGTGGTCGCGGGTGTGGCGTCGGCCTTCTTCGTGGTGTGCGCCAACGCCTGGATGAACCAGCCCCGCGGCTTCACGCTGCGTGACGGCAAGGTGGTGCACGTCGACCCGTGGGCGGCCATGTTCAACCCGGCGACCCCGCCGCAGACCACGCACATGATCCTCGCGGCCCTGATGGTCGCGGCCTTCCTGACCTCCAGCGTGTACGCGGTGGCGCTGCTGCGCGGCCGCCGGGACCGCTACCACCGGCTGGGCTTCACCGTCCCGCTGATCCTGGGCGCGATCGTCACTCCCGTGCAGCTGGTCGTCGGGGACTGGGCGGCGCGTTTCATCGCCCGATACCAGCCGGTCAAGCTCGCCGCGATGGAGGGCGTCTACCGCACCGGTGACCACGTGCCGCTGACCATCGCCGGCATCGCGGGCCCGCGCGGCCTGCGCTACGGGCTGGAGATCCCCGACGGGCTGTCGCTGCTGGTGGGCTACAGCCCGAACACGGTGATCAAGGGCCTGGAGGAGGTACCGCCCGACCAGCGCCCCCCGGTCACCGGGGTCCACCTGGCCTTCGACCTGATGGTGGCCTGCGGCCTGTTCCTGCTCGCGGTGAGCGTGTGGCTGCTCGTGCTGGGGCTGCGCCGCAGGCGCCGTGGCGGTCCCTGGCTGGAGGGGGAGAGCCGCCCGCTGCGCGCCTTCCTGGCGCTCGGCGTCCTCACCGGACCGGCGGCGGTGGTCGCCCTCGAGTGCGGCTGGACCGTGACCGAGGAGGGGCGTCAGCCGTGGATCGTGTGGGGGCTGCTGCGCGTCCACGACGCCGTGAACGTGGCCCCCGGGCTGATGGCCGGGCTGTGGCTGGTGGTCGTCGTCTACGCGCTGATGACCGTGGCCACGGTCTATGTGCTGCGCCGGCTGACCCGCGACCGGCCCGTTCCGCTCGCTCCCCAGGAGCACGACGTACGGGAGTACCCCGTTGTCTGACCGCTCGCCCTTGCTGTGTGCCCGCACCACCGTGACGGGGGGACGCTGATGCTCGCCAACGCGGCCCTGGCCGCCATGTGGGTCGGCCTGACCTGCTACGCCCTCTTCGGCGGAGCCGACTTCGGGGCGGGCCTGTGGGATCTGCTCGCCGGGGGCAGCGAGCGCGGCAGGCCGCCGCGGCGGCTCATCGAGCACAGTATCGGCCCGGTGTGGGAGACCAACCACGTGTGGCTGATCTTCGTCGTCGTCATGTTGTGGACGGGGTTCTCACCGGTGTTCGCGGCGGTGATGTCGACCCTCTACATCCCGCTGACCCTGACGGCTCTCGGGATCATCGCCCGGGGTGCCGCGTTCGCGTTCCGCAAGGTCAGCACGGAGGTGTGGCAGCAGCGCCTGTTCGGCGGCTTCTTCGCGCTGTCCTCGGTGGTGACGCCCTACTTCCTCGGATCGGTGGCCGGATCCGTGGCCTCGGGGCGTGTTCCGCCCGGCCTGGCGAAGGGGAACCTGGTCACCAGCTGGCTCAATCCCACCTCCGCTCTGGGCGGCGTGCTGGCCGTGCTGACCTGCGCGTTTCTGGCGGCCGTGTATCTGAGCGGGGATGCCGCGCGGACCGGGGAGGACGACCTGGCGGTCTACTTCCGGCACCGGGCCCTGGTCACGGGGATGGTGACGGGTGTGGTGGCGCTGGCAGGGATCGCCGTCCTGCACGCGGACGCGCCGCAGCTCTTCCACGGCCTGACGCACCGGGCGCTGCCCCTGGTGGTGGTCTCGGCCGTGCTCGGCGTGTTCAGCCTGGCCTTGCTGATGCGGGCGCGGCTGACGTCGGTGCGGGTCACGGCGGCCGCGGCGGTCGCCGCGATCCTGTGGAGCTGGGGGGTCGCCCAGTATCCCGCGATGCTGCCGCCGTCGGTCACCGTGCGTGACAGCGCCTCGCAGTCGTCCGTCCTCGGGGCGAGCCTCGCGGCCCTGGCGGCCGGTGCGCTGCTGCTCGTGCCGTCGCTGCTGTGGCTGTACTCGCTCTTCCAGCGCCGCCCCGCACCCGCGACGGGGGACGGCGAGCGCGGCGCCTGAGAGCCATTCCCCCGGCCGTGGCGGTGCGGCCGGGGATCGCGCGCCCGGCCTGCGCATGGCCCTGCCGGGCACCGGGTACTCGGGGGTCCGGCGCTTTTGGCGGCGCCGTGTCAACCGGAACGTCTCACCGCCTGGAGGAGCCATGGCGGGTGTCAGCCCCACAGATCTGCAGAAAGCACTGTCCGGCGCGGAGTACCCGGCCGACACCGAGCAGCTCAAGAAGGTCGCCCGGGACAACCGCGCTCCCAAGGAGATCACCGAGCGCATCGATCATCTCGGGAAGAAGAAGTTCCAGAACCCGGCCGAGGTGAGCAAGGCGGTGTTCGAGAACGAGTGATCCGATATCCAAGGTGCGGCGGCCGGGGCGAGGTGCCCCGGCCGCGGTGCGTGCGGCCGGTGGTCAGCCGACGTACTTGCGGGCCGGGGAGGTCCGCCTCGCCTCCTCCAGGGCGACCAGCCGGGCCTCGAGGTCGGCGGGCACGGGATCGCGCTGTTTCAGGACCCAGGGAAGCCCCGCCGCCGCCCGCGCGAACGCGCGCAGGGACGCGTGGTCCCGGGGGACGGTGCGCATGAGGTACCAGGTGCGGCGCAGCGCGGACGGCCAGGGGCGGCGCAGCCAGGTGAACCAGAGGGTGTTGCGCAGTCCGAGGACGCGCCGTTCGGTGCTGTCCCGCACCTGGGACGCGGCGTGATGGATGGTCAATTCCGGTACATAGCTGAGCCAGTGGCCCCGGCGCAGCAGGTCGGTGGCGAGGAGTTCCTCCTCACCGCCCAGCCACAGCCCGGGGTGGAAGCCGCCCACGGCCCTGAAGGCGTCGACGCGCATCACGGTCGCGGCGGCGAGGAAGGAGCCCAGGGCGGGGCCGGGCAGCCAGTCGGGGCCCGTGAGGGGTGAGTCGCGCAGTTCGGCGACGACGGGGTCCTCCTCCCCCGACGGCTCGACCACGATGCGCGCCGTCACGGCCGCGAGCTGGGGATGCGCGTCGAGGAGGTCCGCGGCCCGCCGCAGGGACCCGGGTTCCCACCAGGTGTCGTCGTCGCAGAACGCCACATAGGGCGTCCGTACCTGACGCACGGCCAGGTTGCGGCCGACCGCTCCCAGGTTGCGTCCGGGGCACAGCAGCCGGACCTCGGGGAAGTGCCGGGTGACGGCGTCCGCGGTGCCGTCGGTGGAGCCGTTGTCGGTGACGACGACCTGGGGCCGCTCGGGAAGGTCCCGCAGGGTCCGCAGGGTGCGCAGCAGTTCGAGGCGGCGGTCCCGGGTGATCACGACGACCGTGGTCCGGGGGTCGGGGTGGAGGTCGTCGCCGTGCGCGGTGCCGGTGTCGTTCCGGGGGGTCGTGGCGGGCACGTGAGAGGGGTCGTGGGGCATGTCCGCTCGTCCTCGGTCGTCGGTGCTCATGGGGTGGCCCGCTCCAGCAGGCGGACGGCGTGTTCGATCCGTGCGGGCAGCGGTTCGCGGTCCCTGAGGGCCGCGGGGAGCCGGGCGATCGCGCCGCGCAGCGCCGCCGCGGCGTCGCGCTCCCCGCGGGCCGCCGCCGCGGCGAGTCGGGCGGTGTGGCCCAGTGCCACCGTGACGGGCCGGCGCAGCCATGCGGTGAGCAGGGCGTTGCGCCGCTGGACCGCCGAGCGTCCGGGGCGTTCGCCGGGGTCCGGGTGGTGATGGGCCGTCACCGACGGCACGTAGCTGACGCCCCAGCCGCGGGCCGCGAGGTCGTAGGCCAGCAGGGTCTCCTCGCCCCCGAAGAACAGCACCCGGTGGTAGCCGCCTGCTTCCAGGAACGCCCGGCGGCGGACCACCGCCGCGCAGGCGAGGAAGCCGAGCACCGGGCGGCCGGGCAGGTCGGGGTCGGGTGGCAGCGGCGAGTGCCCGAGGACGGAGTTCAGCGGGTCCTCGACGGCGTCCGGGCCGACGAGGGTGCGGGCGGCCAGCAGGCCGAGCCGCGGGTGGGCGTCGAGGACGTCCGCGGCGGTGTCCAGGGCGCCCGGCGCCCACCAGGAGTCGTCGTCGCTGAAGGCGACGTAGGGCGTGGCGGCGTGCCGTACCGCGAGGTTGCGGCCCAGCGCGCCGGTGTTGCGTCCGGCGGCCAGGACGCGCGCGCCCAGCGGGTGGTCGCGCACGGCGGCCACGGTCGCGTCGCTGGAGCCGTTGTCCACGACGATGACGGGGGGCCGCTCGGGCAGGTCGGCCAGCCGGTCCAGGGTGCGCAGCACGCTGTCACGGCGGTCGCGGGTGATCATGGCGACGGTGACACGGGAGGCGTGCCCCTCGGGCGCGTCGATGTCCTTCACCCGCCCTCCTGGAGCAGCTTCTGCACGCCGCGCAGCACGTCGTGGGCCGTGATCTCGTTCAAGCCCGGGCGGGCGCCCGTGTCCGCGCGGGGACCGGTCTCGTCGCCGAGGAGCACGCCGGGCGCTCCGTAGGGCCCCACGCGCAGCCGTCCGTCGTCCCCGTCGCTGAGCGAGAACCCCAGGCCGGCCGCGGTCTGAAGTGCCGCCTCGGCCTCGTGGCGGCACTGCGGGCGCCGGGCCGGGCTGTCGATGTGTCCGACGGCCCCGACGCGGGGCACCCGGGCCGTGCGCAACAGCTCCTCGGCCGGCAGGGGGCTTCGGTGGGACGGGATGAGGTCGAGCGCCGCGTCGTAGGAGCCCTCGCGCAGGTGCCGCAGCAGTCGGTCGGTGTCCGCCTCGGCCGGCGGGTCGGCGCCCTGCCGGGCGTCCTCCGCCACGAGGACGTCGTCGGCATGGGGCAGCAGCCGGGCGGCGGGGGCGCCGCGGGGGCCGCACAGGACCGTCACGTGGCCGGCCCGGGTGGCGACCGCTCGGACGGCCGGACCGGTCAGCAGGACGCCTCCGAAGCCGCCGAACCGCACGACGAGCGCCTTCACGGCGCCCCTCCCCCGTGCGCCACTCCTTCCGGGGTCCTGTCCGTGAAGGCGGCGATGGTCCGCTTGAGCCCTTCCTCCCAGGTCACCTTCGGTACCCAGCCGAAGAGTTCGCGGGCAAGGGTGGTGTCGGGGCGGCACCGCGCGGGATCGCCCGGGTGCCGGTCGACGAAGGTCAGGCGCGAGCCCGAGCCGGTGAGGGCGATCACCCGGCGCGCGATCTCCTCGACGGTCCTCTCCTCGTCTCCGCCGATGTTGACGGGCCGCACGGACCGGCTGGCGGCGACCCGCAGGACGCCGTCGACGGTGTCGTCGACGTAGCACAGGGAGCGGGTCTGGCGGCCGTCGCCCTCGATGGTGACCGGTTCCCCGGCCAGTGCCTGCCGGATGAAGGTGGGGATGGCCTGGCGGCCGTCCGCCGGCATCCGGGGGCCGTAGGTGCTGAACACCCGCACGATTCCCGCGTCGGTGCCCTTGACGCTCGCGTGGGCGGTGGTGAGCGCCTCGGCGAACCGCTTGGACTCGTCGTAGGCGCTGTGCGGTCCCACGGGGTCGACGTCGCCCCAGTAGTCCTCCCGCTGCGGGTGTACCGCCGGATCGCCGTAGACCTGGCAGGAGGAGCCCAGCAGGAAGCGGGCGCCGTCCCGCTCTGCGACGGCCAGCGCGTTGCGCGTGCCGAGGCCGCAGGCGGCGATCGCCTCCAGGGCGCGGCCCCGGGCGTCGGCGGGGGAGGCGGGACCGGCGAAGTGCAGCACCACGTCGTAGGGGCCGGGGAGGGCTTCGCGGCTCTCGGGCCGCGCGATGTCGCACTCCACGAACCGGAAGCCCGGCCGGCCGGTCATATGGGCGATGTCGGCCACCGATCCCGACGCCAGGTCGTCCACGCAGTCGACGTCGATCCCGCTGTCCAGCAGTCGTTCGCACAGGTGTGAGCCGAGGAACCCGGCGCCTCCGGTCACCACCGCGCGCCCCCAGAAGGGCCGGGCCGTCGGCAGCGGGGAGAACGTGGTCGTCGGCGTCATCAGCACGTGGTCCTTCCGCCTTCCTTCCGCCGATGGGTGACGCACGCCTGCGCGCAGCGGCCGGTCGAGTGCCCCGGCGAGTCGCTTTCATGCTCCGGCCTGCGGTGAGGGCGTGCCACAGGGGTGCGGGCACCGCACCGCCGACCGCGTGGCGGCCACGGTGGCTCGTCGTGGCTCGTACGAGTGAAACCGCCCGGTCGGACGGACCGTCCGGCATCGCCCGGGCCGAACGGGGTACTTCGCCGCCATGCGGGTGAGCGTGATTGACGTGGGTTCGAACACGATCCGTCTGATGGTGGCGGACGCGGAGCGCGGTGTGCCCCTCCCGGTGCACACCGCGAAGTGGAAGCAGCGGCTGTCCGACCAGACGGACGCGGACGGGCGGATGGCGGACGCGGCGGTGGAGCAACTGGCCCAGTCGGTCGCCGAGGCCGCCGCGACGGCCGAGCGGTGGGGCTCGGGGCCGCCCCTGGCGTTCGCGACCGCGGTGGTGCGCGCCGCGCCCAACCGGCGGGAGGTCCTGGAGGCGGTGCGCGGCCAGACGGGTGTGGCCCTGTGCACGCTGCCCGGCGAGGTCGAGGCGGAGCTGACGTTCCTCGCGGCACGGCGGTGGATGGGCTGGCGGTCCGGACCGCTGGCGCTCCTCGACATCGGCGGCGGTTCCCTGGAGGTCGCGCTGGGCCGGGGCAGCCTGCCGGACTTCGCCGCGTCGCTGCCGCTCGGTGCGAACCGGCTGACCCGTGAGTTCTTCGCCGAGAACGATCCGCCCACCGCGGTGGACATCAAGGCGCTGCGCCGCAAGGTGCGTCACCAGCTGCGCGACGTGGTCACGCGCGCCCGTTGGGAGAGCCCCTGCACGGCGGTGGCGACCTCACGCACGTTCCAGCAGCTGGCACGGTTGTGCGGGGCGCCGCCGGGGCGGCACGGCCCGTTCGTGCACCGTGAGTTGCGCCGTGCGGATCTGCGGCGGTCCATCGACGACCTGGCCTCCCGCCGGTCGGCGGAACGGGCCGACCTGCCGGGCATCTCCGCGCCACGGGCCCGCCAGAGCCTGGCCGGTGCCCTGGTCGCCCACACCGTCATGAAGCTGGCGAACTTCGAGACGGTGACCATCTGCCCGTGGGCGGTCAGGGAGGGTGTGCTGCTGCGGTCCATCGAGGACGGCCTCGGCTGGTGGTCGAAGGTCGCGCGGGACGGTGAGGAGACGTTGTCGGGTACCGCCGTCCCGCTGCGCGTGGCGGAACCGACGGCCTGACCGGGACAACAGGCAGGCCGATGACCGGGCTTCGGCGGTATGTGGCCGGCCCGGACTGCGGGTCGCCTCTCAGGCCCGGTCCGTCAGGGCCGCCACGAGTGCCGGTGCGTTGTCGTCGTCCGGGTCCTCCAGGAACTCGCGGCGCACCTGCCGGGCCGCGACCCGGCCGGAGGTCAGGCACCACTGCCACCAGTGGTCCAGCCGCCGCGTGGTGAGGCGGTCCACGGGGACAAGGGCGGGCCAGCCGCAGGCCTCGGCCTGGGCCGTCAGCTTGGCGCCGCCTTCGACGGGGTCCACGGCCAGGGCCGGCACTCCGCCGCGCAGCGCGAGCACCAGCCCGTGCAGCCGGTCGGTGACCACCAGATCCATCCGGGACAGCACGGACTCGAACTGTCCGGGCGTGGCGCACAGCCGCCAGTCGTGGCTGTCGAGCCGGGTCTCCAGCTCCACGCGCGCGCAGTCCTTGCCGGCCAGCCACCGGGTGACCGTCTCGGCGGCCTCGTCGTGCCGGCGCCTCTCGCCGTACTCGTGCTGCCCGTGCGTGAGGATCACCCCGACGACCGGCGTGGTCGTCTCGCTCGGCGCGTGGGTGGACAGGTCGGGAACGGGACCCATGGCGGGCGCGTCCCTCGGCAGGACCCGGTGGAATCCGGTGACGGCCGGGTCTTCGGCGTCCAGCACGGAGGTGCCGACCGCGATCCGCACACAGTGCGCGAAGCGCCGGTGCAGTTCCTCGATCGCGGGTCCGTGCAGCGGCCCGCAGATGAAGATCAGATGCGAATACGAGGCGGGCCGTACGTCGTCCAGGTGCAGCGCCGACGGCCGGAAGCCGGGGCTCCACGCCACGTCGTAGGGGATCCCCTGGTGACGCAGCACGTCCTCGACCCGCCGGAGGGCCAGTACATCTCCCGCGGTGGCCTCGCCGTCCACAAAGCTGAACCATCCGGTCAGCAGAGTCCTCAGATTCTTCGCACACACAACGCCTCACGAGTGCCCCCTCGTAACGTGCTCACTCATCTCCGCGGGGGGTTCGCAGGTATCCGGGCCGGCGTTGGCGGTCACCAAGTCGGCGTTCACGGTCACCAGCGTCGGCGCGCCGGACGGCTGCGGTATCGTCCGGGCCGTCGGAGCCCGTACGGCGCGGGCCGGGGAGTTCACGGAGTTCTGTCGACGAGGTGCCCGCCATGACCGAAGCCGATCAGGGACCCGGGGCCGCGGCGGCCCGGTTCACCGGGCGTCCGGTGACCGGTGAGCGCCCGGGGTCCGGTGCGCTCACGGAGGTCGTCCTCGACGGTGGCCGGGTGGTCATGGTCAAGCGCGGCGGCGAAGCCGGCTCCTTGCGGGCCGAGGCGGCGGGATTGCGCTGGCTGGCGGACGCCGCCACCGTGCGCGTCCCCTCCGTGCACGGTCACGACGAGCACTGGCTGGTGACCGACCGTGTCCCTTCCGGGCGGCCCGGCGCCGAGGCAGCGGTGCGCTTCGGCCGCGAACTGGCGGCCCTGCACGCGGCCGGTGCCCCCGCGTTCGGCGCCCCGCCGCCCGGTGGTCCCGAGGACGCGTACATCGGCCTCGCGCCGATGCGCAACGTCGCCGGTGAGGACTGGCCGAGCTGGTACGGCGAGCACCGGGTGCTGCCCTATGTGCGCCGCGCGGTGGACGACGGCACGTTGCGGTCCACCGAGGCGGCGCCGTTCGAACGTGTCTGCGAGCGGCTCCCGGAGCTGGCCGGTCCGGCGGAGCCGCCCGCCCGGCTGCACGGCGACCTGTGGAACGGCAACGTGCTGTGGGGCGCCGACGGCCACGCCTGGCTGATCGACCCGGCCGCGCACGGCGGACACCGGGAGACCGACCTCGCCATGCTGCACCTGTTCGGCTGCCCGCACCTGGACCGGGTGCTGGCCGGATACCAGGAGGCGGCTCCGCTCGCGGACGGCTGGAGGGACCGGATCGGGCTGCACCAGCTCTTCCCGCTGCTGGTCCACACGGTGCTGTTCGGCCGCGGGTACGCGGGGCAGGCGCTCGCGGCGGCCCGCGCGGCCCTGGCCGCCTGAACCACCGCCGTCTCCCTCGGCCGGGTACGGTCTCCTGGTCACCGCACCCGGAGGAGCCGCCATGTCCCGCGCCACCGACACCTCGTTCGACCTGCTGCCCGGCGCCGACGACTCTCCGGTGATCCTGCATGTGCCGCACGGGGCGCGGGAGATACCGGCGGACGTACGTGAGGGCATCCTGCTCGACGACACGGCCCTCGCCCGGGAGCTGGATCACATCACGGACGCGCACACCGGCGAACTGGCCGGCCTCGCCGCGAAGGCCGCCACCGTCACGCCCTGGCGGTTCGTCAACCGGCTGTCACGGCTGGTGGTCGATCCCGAGCGGTTCCCCGACGAGCGGGAGGAGATGCTCGCCGTCGGGATGGGCGCCGTCTACACCCGCACCACGCACCGCGAGGTCCTGCGAGGGGTCGGCACCGACCCCGAACCGCTGCTGCGGCGCTACTTCCACCCGTACGCGCGGGCGATGTCCGCGGCGGTCGCGGACAGGCTGGCCGCCACGGGCCGGGCCGTCGTCCTCGACGTCCACTCCTACCCGACCTCCCCTCTGCCCTACGAACTGCACGGCGAGGGCCCCCGGCCGCCGGTCTGCCTGGGCACGGACTCCTTCCACACGCCGCCGGAGCTGCTCGCCCGAGCGCGTGAGGCGTTCGCGGGGTTCGGCGGAACGGGGATCGACAGCCCCTTCTCCGGGGCGTACGTCCCCCTGGAGTTCCACGGCTCACAGCCCCGGGTCACCGCCCTGATGGTGGAGATCCGCCGGGACACCTACATGACCGAACCGGGCGGTGCCGCGGGCCCCGGTCTCCCCCGCCTCGCGTCGGCGCTGGCGGCCCTGGTGGACGCGGTGTCCTGACGGCCGTCCCCGCCCGGGGTCACTGCAGCAGCGGGAGCTTGCCCACAATCTTGCCGACGCGGTTGCGGGGGCCCACGATGCTCACGGCGCAGTACACGAGGTCGTCGGTGGCGGTCTTGCCCACGGCGGCCTGGTAGTCGGCGTAGACCAGCGTCTCCTGGGCCGCGACCGGCATGTCGGCGACGAAGGTGTCGGCGTACGAGGCCGCCTTGGCGCGGATGGTGCGGAGGGTGTCGGCATCCGCCGCCAGGACCGAGCAGCCGGCCCAGGGCAGTCCCGGGTGCACGGTGCCCTCGGCGTCGGTGGCGTCTTCGCCGAGCAGGCCGGTGACCGCGGACTGCGTGGCCGCGGCGACGCAGACGGCGGCGTTGACGGCGCGGCCCGAGGGCAGGTCCCGGTCGACGACCACGACCCACTTCAGCCGGGCGGCGCGGGTCGAGACGGTGGGGTCCACCTCCTCGGGGGTGAAGCCGATCGGGGTTCCGGTCGTGTTTTCGTCGGTCATGAGCTTGTCTCCTGTGCATTTCTGCGGCCGATACCGAGAATGCTAGGTAGGCATGCGGCTCTGACGCTTGGCTGCCGAACTTTCGCAAGTGATCGCAGCAACAAGACCGCTGGTGGTGCACTTCATGCGGCAAGTCGCCGGATGCGGCGTCGAACGTGCGGACATGGACCGGTGCCCGTCACCGTTTCCTGCGCGGGGCCGCCGGGCGCTCGGCGGCGGGCTCGATACGGCGGGGCTGGACGTGCTCGTAGGCCATGGTGGTCTGCACGTCGGCGACCTCACGGCGCTCGGTCAGCCGGTCGATGACGAAGGCGTAGACGCCGTTGACGTCCGGGACGGCGACGTGGATGAGGAAGTCATGCGCTCCGGAGGTGACGAACAAGCCGATGACTTCGGGGAGTTGGGCCGCCCACTCGCGGAACCCCTCGATCACGGGGCGGGCCGGCGGCCGGATGCGGACCGAGATGAGCGCCTGGACCGGGCGGCCCACCGCCTCCAGGTCCACGGCCGCGTGGTAGCCCGTGATGACCCCGCGCTCCCGCAGCAGCCGTACCCGCTCCAGCGAGGTGGACGGGGAGACCCCCGTCCGCGCGGCCAGCTCCCGGTTGGTCTGCCGTGCGTCGTCCTGCAGTTCCCGCAGCAGGGCGCGGTCCAGTGCGTCCATGTCCATGCCGCTCACTATGCCGTACGACGTTCGGTGGCAGCGGGGAATCCCCACACAGGTGCACGTTCGCAGGCCGCGGCCTTCCGGTGTGCGCCGGCCCGTCGGAGGCGGCGCACTTTCTGTTATCGGCCGGGGCGGGGGCCGTCTCCTGTGCGTAATCGTCCGCATCGACCATCTGACGAGACCGAGGACCCACGCACGTGAGAGCACAGATCAGCCGCCGGAGCATGCTGAAGATCGCCGGTACGGCCGCGGGCGCGGCCGCCGTCACCGCAGCCGTCCCCGCACCCGGGGCGTCGGCGGCGGGCACGGCCTTCGCGCACCCGGGACTGCTGCACACCCAGGCCGACCTGGACCGCATGGCGGCCAAGGTGAAGGCGGGCGCCGCTCCCTACACGGCGGGTTTCGCCAGGCTCACCGCCAACCCGCACGCGCAGAGCACCTGGACGGCCCGCCCGGCGGCGACGGTCTACCGGGGATCGGGGACACCGGAGAACTACAGGGTCCTCTACAACGACGTCCACGCCGCCTACCAGAACGCCCTGCGCTGGCACGTCAGCGGCGACAGCGCGCACGCGGACGCCGCCGTGGCCATCCTCAACGCGTGGTCCGCCACTCTGACCAAGCTGGACGGCACGGCGGACCGGTTCCTCGCGGCCGGGCTGTACGGCTACCAGTTCGCCAACGTCGCCGAACTCGTGCGCGACCGCGACGGGTTCGAGTTGGCCCGCTTCCAGAAGATGATGCGGTCCGTCTTCCTTCCGGTCAGCTCCGACTTCCTCACCCACCACAACGGCGCCTACGTCAGCAACTACTGGACCAACTGGGACCTGGCCGCGATGGCCTGCGTCCTCGGCGTCGGCATCCTCTGCGACGACCGTACCGCGGTCGATCAGGCGGTCTCCTACTTCAGGAACGGCGACGGCATGGGTTCGCTCAGGAACGCGATCCCCGTGGTGCACCCCGACGGCCTCGCCGAATGGGCCGAGGCGGGCCGCGACCAGGGCCACGCCCTGCTCGGCGTCGGCCTGATGGCCACGGTGTGCGAGATGGCCTGGAACCAGGGCATCGACCTGTACGGGTACGACGACAGCCGCTTCCTCAAGGGCGCCCAGTACGTGGCCAAGTGGAGCATGGGCGGATCCGTGCCCTACACGGCGCTGACCCGGAAGAAGGGCGCACCGGGCGTCTGGTCCGGCAGTGAGACGACCGGCAAGGCGGCCGCCGTGGATCCGGCCATGACCCGCCCGATCTGGGCCATGATCGCCAACCACTACACCAAGCGACGCGGGCTGGACGCTCCCTACGTCACGCGGATCGCGGCCAGGACGGCCCCGGAGGGCGGCGGCGGGGACTACGGGCCCAACAGCGGCGGATACGACCAGCTCGGTTTCGGCACGCTGACGTTCACCCGCGACCGGGCGTCCACGGCCGAGGCGAAGGCGTCCCCGATGCCCGCGTCCGGCGCGGCCACCGGGGCCGGAGGCGGGTCCTCCGCGCCGTCGTCCACGGCCGGTCCGCAGGGCGGCCGGGGCAGGGACCTGGCGAACACCGGCTCCTCGGACGTCCCCGCGTGGGCCGCCGCCGCGGGCGTCACCGCCGTCGCGGGCGGGCTGCTCCTGCTGCGCCGCCGCGGGCGCGCCGGGCGCGACAGCGCGTGAGCCGCAGAGGCCGGTGGCCGACCGTCGGGCGACCGCCGGCATCCCCTCCTCGCACACGCTGAGCGCCCACCCGCCGACGCTCCGTACAGGAGCGCCGATCGCGGCCCTTTCGGGATGCGCGCTGCGCCATCTGGGGGAAAGGTGAGGGGAGGATCGACTCGCAGAGGAGACAGAATGTCGACGTCACAGCCCGATGCGTCGCGTCGTCCGGCCGATGACCGTGCCACGCCGGACGAGCTGCTGCACGCGTGCCCGCTCGAGACCTCGGCGGAGGATCTGGTCCTCGCCTCGGGGCGGGACATCACCCCCAGGACCCTCGCCTGGGCGGAGCGGAAGCTCGCCTCCGAGGGGCACGCCGCGCTGGACAAGCTACTGCCTTAGCGACTCCCGGTCCGGAATCACCGCGCCGGGGACGGGGCCGGGCCCCGGGGCCGTGATTCCGGACCGGTGCGGCTGCTGCGGGGCGTACTTCTGGCTGCCCTCGAGGAACGCGTCGGCGGCGGCGACGGCGGCGCGCACGTCCTTGGTTCCCGTCATGACGCACAGCGTGTAGCTGACATCCGCCAGCTGTCGTGCCAATTCGGGTGTCTCCTGCTCGGCGAGCGCGATCCGCAGGGACGCGTACCGGGTCAGCAGTCTTCTGACGGCCTTCGGATCGGGTACGAGCACAGTCGGGCCCTTTCTCTGGTTTTCCGTCCCGGCTCCCCCGTCTCGGGCGAAGCATGCACAACTCACCTCACATGGCTCGCCTTTGGCGCGATATCGACCCTGCCCTCCCCCACGGCCCACCCCTCGGGGGACCCGGCCACGGCGCGACACGCGATCACGACCCACCCCTCCCCTCCCGCCCGTTGACGTGCGCGGACCATACTGGGAGGCGCCCCTGTCCCCTTTCCCCAGAGTGATCCATGGCAAAGTCCTCCACCGCTCGTGCCACGGCTCCCGACACCGTGTGGCTGGCCCGCGGGCGACACCCCGGCCCGGGCGCCGAGGACGCCGTCCGCCGCCGCCTGCGTGAGCTGAAGAGCGAGAAGGTCATCCAGGACGAGACCGAGTACGACGGTTCCCGGGAGGGCGCGCCCGCGCGCGCCTTCGAGGCGCGGTGGCTCGTCGCGGACGATGTCGTCGTACGGGCCCGCCTCGACGTCGGGACGCCCGACGACAAGGACGGCGGCCAGGACTGGGTGCTGGTGGCCGAGGCGGACCGGGCCTGGGACCTCCACTGGCCCTCTCCGGCCACCGTCTTCTGGCCCGACGACCCGGACGTGCCCTGGGACCACGACGTGGTGCCGGGGCTGCGCTTCAGGGAGATCAACCCGCTGCCCACGGAGGACCGGGCGCTGCGGCGCCTGCTGAAGGACTGCGCGCGCCACTCGTGGAGCATCCACGTGGTCGTCCACGAGGCGATGACTCCCGACGAGCGCGGGCTGCGCCCCCTCGCACCGCTGCTGCCGCCCGGCCTCAGGCACCGCGTCGTGGAACACCGGGCCGCGCCCGAGCAGTTCCAGGTGGTCAACTGGGCCCTCTACGACCTCGGCGCACGGGTGCCCCGGGGCGGTGCCGTGGTGCTGCCCGCGGCGCCGTCCGGTCCCGGCGCCGACGACAACGGGTTCAGCGTACGCACGGTCTTCCTCGACGGTTCGCGTCCCACGGAACTCCTCGACACCGTGCGGCGCTTCGCCGAGCAGCCCGCACCCCTGCCCGAGGGCGCCGAGGAGGCCCTGTCCGCGCTGCGCGAGCAGTGGCATCTGACCACCCTCGAGGAGGAACTGGCCATCGCGCACCGCCGGCTCGCCACTTACGCCGAGGCGCTCGAGGCCATGACGAAGTCGCGGGACATGTACCGGGAGGCGGCCGAACTCGCCCACGAGGCACTGGCGGCCTACCAGGAGGCCGGCGCGCTGCCCGCACCGCGCCGGCCACGCAAGAGGGAAGGTTTCTCCTTGCGTACTCTGGCCAAGCCCCTGGAGCGCGTGGTGGACGGAGTGAAGTCCCTCGGTGTGCCGGGCCCTCAGAACGGTGACACCGCCACCGAGGCGGAGCCCTCCGCGGACACCTCCCCGGCCGGGCCGCCCGACTCCTAGGGCTTGGAGCCCCGGCGTGTTGCGAAGGTCCCGCCCTTCGGGCGAACGACGGGACTTTCGCAACACGCCCAAGAGCCTCTCGTGAGGTTCATGCCGGGCCCGCGCGCCGACAGCAGAGGGCCCCGCCGCGTGCCGGGGGGAGGGGCATCGGCGGGGCCGACGGCTCGAGGCACCAGGGGGGAGGGCACCCACGAGCGGTCTGACATGCTGGTGCCCGGCTTCCCGGGAAGTATGCGTGGCCGATTTCCGCGTCGTCTGTCACCCATCCGTGAGGGCCGGGTGTAGGCGGAGGTTTAGGGGGTACCCGTGGGCGAACTCGCTGTCGGGTGCCATTCCGGCAGCGAGATGTTGATCACCTCCGGAGCGCGGGTCGCGGTGCATCTGTTGTCCGCCCCGGGGTAGGCGAGCCCCGCCACACCGTACGGATGGGAGGACATTGTGTCGGCTGAGCAGACCCCGCTCTCCATCGATGTGACGATGCCCCGGGAGGATGTCGCGCTGGTCACCGTGAAGGGTTTCCTGGACGTCGACACAGCGACGGAGTTGCACCACCACCTGGCCAACCAGATGCACCACGGCCGGCAGCACCTGTTGCTCGACCTGTCGGAGGTGCCGTTCATGGACTCGTCGGGCATCAACATCATTCTCAACGCCTACAAGGAGACCCGTCAGGTGGGCGGCTCGATCGGCCTCATCGACCCTGCCCCGGCCGTCCAGCGGATCCTCGACCTGACGGGGGTGAGCCTGACCGTCCCGTCCTTCAAGACCGTTCAGGACGCACTGGACGACACGGGCGACGCGTTGAGTCGGCCCTAGGCTCGTGGGCCGGGCGTCGCTCGCAGGCGCCGGGCCGGGCCGTGGGTGCGCCGACGAGGCCGGTCACCGTGCGGTGACCGGCGGGGTGTGCTGACGGCCGGTCAACCGGCGTGCTCGCGCCGGGGAACGTCGTCCGCTCGTGTGGTCTCCGAGTTCGTCGTCGCCCGCCTCCAACGGTCCGACGCCGTGTATACGGACGGCAGTTGGCCGGGCCCCCCGATCGTCGGATGATCTCCGCGGCGCCCTCCGGTGCCGAGGGGGATCTCCCATGATTACAGTGGTCGCGCGACAAGGAACCGCGCTCTCCGGGCAGGCTCCCCAGCCGTCGGGGGAGGGTACGTACGAAGGAGACAGGGACGTGACGGACCAGGAGTCGGCAACGAACCCAGGAGCGTCGACACGGGTCGTGGGGGACTTCCTGCTACGCCGTCGGGAGCAGATCTCTCAGCGCTGGGCCGACCAGACGCTCTTCCGTACGGTGTTCACGGTGTCGCGCGACGAGGCCGTGGAAGCCGCGGGCTCTCTGGTGGAGGCGCTGGCCGCGGTGGCCGCCTCCGGACGGATCGAGGATCTTCGGGCCCCGGGCTTCGCGGGGATGCGCGAACAACTCACACGTATGGCGGCCTCGCGGGCCCGCGCGGGCGCGACGCCGTCGCAGATCGCCGACGAGGTGGCGGCCCTGGGTCCCTCGATCAGGGAACTGCTGGGCGCCGAACTGTCCGAGTCGGACGGCGAGGCGAGCGGATGGCACGCCGTCGCGCTCACCGCCCTGATGGGCACGCTGCGGGTGCTGGTCATGGAGACCGCCCTGAGCACGGGCGAGGAGATCATCGAGCGGCAACGCATGCAACTGCTCGAAGTCGCCACGCCCGTCATCAAACTGTGGAACGGCATCGTCGCCGTACCGCTCATCGGCACCCTGGACAGCGCCCGCAGCCAGGTCGTGATGGAGAGCCTGCTGGAGGCCGTCGTCACCCAGCAGGCCCGGTTCGCCATCCTGGACATCACCGGAGTGCCCACCGTGGACTCCCTGGTGGCGCAGCACCTGATGAAGACCGTCGCGGCGGCCCGCCTCATGGGCGCGGAGTGCATCGTCTCCGGTATCCGACCGGCCATCGCCCAGACCATCGTGCATCTGGGGATCGACCTGGGCTCGGTCCTCACCCGGGCGAGCCTGGCCGACGCCCTCGCCCACGCCCTCCACGAGCTGGGCGCCGTGATCGTCGACCGGGCAGGCCACGGAGGAGGCCAGCGGTGACCGGCGGTTTCAGGGACCCGGCGGGTGCTTCCGTCCCCGTACTCAAGCTCGGTGACGTGCTCCTCGTCACCCTTCAGGGCGAACTGGAGGACAAGGCCGCCGAACAGCTGCAGCAGGACATCAGCGAGGCCATCTCGGGCAGTTCCGCCACCGGAGTGGTCATCGACGTCTCCGGTGTCGAGATCGTCGATTCCTTCCTGGGGCGCGTGTTCGCGGAGATCGCCGCGAGCGCCAGGCTGCTCGCCGCGGAGACCGTGGTGGCCGGCATGCGACCCGCGGTGGCCATCACCCTGGTCGAACTCGGCCTCACGCTGCCGGGTCTGCGCACCGCGCTCGACACCGACGAGGCACTGCGGATGCTGACACAGGCGTCCACGCCCCTGTCCCACGGTCCAGCACGCCAGGAGAACGCGTGACGGAGACATCGGGCCGCGTCACCACATGCCTGCCCATCCGCACGGACATGGATCTGGCGTGGGTGCGGCAGCATGTGCGGCAGGCGGCTGCCGAGATCGGTTTCGGGCTGGTGGAGCAGACGAAACTGATCACAGCGGCCAGCGAGCTCGCACGCAACACACTCGTCCACGGCGGAGGCGGACAGGTGGAGTTCGCCTTCCTGGGCAACGGCCGCGCCCGTGGTCTGCGCCTGTCCTTCATCGACGAGGGGCCGGGCATCCCCGACATCGAGCGGGCCCTCACCGACGGCTACACCTCGGGCGGCGGTCTCGGCCTCGGGCTCGGCGGAGCCCGGCGGCTGGTCCACGAGTTCTCGATCGACTCCCGTCCCGGCCAAGGCACCCGGGTCACCGTGATCTGCTGGGCCGCCGGACCGCCGCGGCCCCGCGAGGAGGTCCGTTGACCCACGTCTGGGATGTGCCCGTGTACGACTCGACCCGGGTTCGGGACGTCGCGGTGGCGGCGCAGGAAGCCTGCCGCCACGCGGGGTTCGACGACGCCCGTACGGCCGCGGCCGTGCTCGTCGCCACCGAGCTCGCCACCAATCTGCTCAAGCACGCGGGCGGCGGTCAGGTCCTCATCGAGACGGTGGACGCGGACCTCACCTCGGAGGCGGCTGCTCGAGGGCCGGCGCTGCAGATCGTCGCGATCGATCACGGCCCGGGCATCCCCGACCTCGCGGCCGCGCTGGGCGACGGCTTCTCCACCACGTCCTCGCTGGGTGCCGGACTCGGCACCTGCCGGCGCATAGCGGACGACTTCGACGTGCACAGCGCGCCCGGGAGGGGCACCGTCGCCCTGGCCCGGATAAGGGCCGGGTCCGGTCGCCGGCGGCGCGGGCACGTCCGGCACGACCAGGGCCCGGTGCGGGCCGGCGGCGTCAACATCGCCCTGGTGGGACCCCAGTCGGGTGACGGCTGGGCGTGTGTGAGGTTCGGCGAGCGGGTCACGCTGCTCCTCGCCGACGGGCTGGGGCACGGCCCGGCCGCTGCCGAGGCGTCCGACGCGGCGGTCCAGCAGCTGCGGGACAGCTCCCATCTGCCGCCGGCGGAGCTGCTCGCCGTCCTGCACACGGTGCTGCGCAGCACCCGGGGCGCCGCCGTCGCCGTCGCCCAGGTCGACCTCGCAGAAGGGACTCTGGAGTTCTCCGGCATCGGCAACATCGGCGCCCGGTTCCGTTCCGGCGGCGGCTGGCAGCACCTGCTGTCGCATCCCGGCATAGTCGGCGCACACCGACCGGCGCACATCCCCTGCCGGCGGCTGCCCTGGTCACCCGACTGTCTCCTCGTCCTGCACAGCGACGGACTGCCCAGCCGGTGGTCCCTGCGGGAGGACGTGCCCTCCGCGGAGCTGGACCCCGGGGTGACGGCCGCCGTGATCGTGCGGGACGCCAGCAGCGCCGCCCGGCCCGTCCGCGACGACACCACGGTGACCGTGCTGTCCCCCACACCGCCGAAGCGTGAACCATGACCCACACCTGGCAGATCATCACCGTCGTCGATGCCGCCCGGGCCCGGATCGCCACCGCCCGGCTCGCGGCCGATCTCGGTGTCTCCGTCGTCGACCGCACCCGCCTGGTCACCGCGCTCACCGAGCAACTGCGCCAGTGCCTCACCAAGGGCGGCGCGTGGCGGCTGACCCTCGGGACCACTCCCCCGTCGCGGGGCGAGGAGCAGCCACGGCTGTGGGTCACCGTCCGTCCCGACCCGGACGAGCGCCCCCACGAGGAACCGACGTGGCAGGCGCAGATTCCGGCACCGGAACGGGGCGGCCGGGCGGACACGGTGGCGGTGCGCGCCTCCCCGCCGGCCCTGGCCGAGGCGCTGTTCAGTGCCGACGACGACACCGGGCGCGTCCTGGAGGCACTGACGGAACAGGAGGCGCTGGTCGCCTTCCACCGTGAGGAGCTGCACCAGACGAACCAGGGCGTCCTCGCGCTCCACGCCGAGCTCGACGCCGCCGGCCAGGCGCAGCGCGAGCTGTTCGCCGCCGAGCGGGCCGCGCGCACGGAGGCCGAGGAGGCGCGCCGCCGGCTCACCTTCCTCGCCGACGCCAGCGCGGCACTGACGGCATCCCTGAACCACGGCGAGATCGTCCGCCTGCTCCCCGAGCTGCTCACCCCGACGTACGCGCGGACCGCCGACGTATGGCTGCTCGGCGACGACGAGGCGGAGCCGAGCCACGCGCCCCGCCCGGCCGCCGCCGTGCTCGCCGCCCGCACGGGCCGCCCGCAGTACGCGGCGCCCCAGCCGGGCGGTCTGCCCGGCGTGGAGGACCGGCCGCCCTCCGCCTTGCACCCCACCCGGCCGCTGCTGTGCCTGCCCCTGTCGGCCCGGCAGGTGCCGCTCGGCGTCATCACCCTCACCCCGCCCGGCGACCGGTGGGATCCGGACGACGCCGTGATGCTGATCGAACTGGCCCGCAGGGCCGCCATCGCGATCGACAACGCCCAGCGCTTCGAGCACAGCCGCGACATCGCCGAGACGCTGCAGCGGGCGCTGCTCACCGAGCTGCCCGCCACCCCCGGGCTCCGGCTCGCCGCCCGCTATCTGCCGGCGACCCACGGTCTCAACATCGGCGGCGACTGGTACGACGCCTTCCGGCAGCCCGACGGGAGCCTGATCGCGGTCATCGGCGATGTCACCGGACACGGGCTGCACGCGGCGGTGATGATGAGCCAGCTGCGGACGGCCCTGCGCGCGTACGCCGTCGACGGGGGCAGCCCGGGCCGGCTCCTCACCCGGCTGCACCTGTTCCTGCACCATCTGCAGCCGGATCTGTACGCCACCGCGGTGATCGCCCGTTTCCGGCCCGGGGAACCGGTGCTGACCTGGGCCGCGGCCGGTCATCCGCCCCCGGTGCTGCGTACGCCCGACGGCCGGGTGCACACCCTGGACGCCAAGCCGGGCGCCATGCTGGGCGTTCCGGTGCGGCAGGAGATCGAGGACCACACCGCTCCCCTGCCCCCCGGCTCGACGCTGGCCCTGTACACGGACGGCCTGGTGGAGCGGCGGGCGTACGGCATCGACCCGGGCATCGAGCGTCTCACCGAGGCGATGTCCACGCTCGCCGTACCGGACCGGAACGGCGGCCTGGAGGGCGCCGCGGACCGGGTACTCGAGCCGATGCTGAGGGACTCGGAGGGCGAGGACGACGTGTGCCTCTTGTTGTGTCACGTGGACACCGAGACCGCTGAGAACGCCGGTACGGCCGGGGAGCCGCCCGTACCGTGATCCTGGATGCGTATCCTCCGGCTTTCTGGCAACCGTCATAAGGGGGGCCGGGCGACAGCGCGACGAACGACGAGAACCGGCCGGAGTGCCGGCCGGGGGAAGGACGGCATGGCAACCGAGCCGCGTTGGGACAAGGCCTGGCCGTTCGAGACGGTCGAGGCCCTGGTGGCGGACTTCGGCGGTGACCTGCCCGACGTCACCGGGGCACGGCTGGCCGCCGAGGAATTTCTGCGACGGCTGGCGCGGGCTTCGCCTCCGACGAGTCCCGAGTACTGGAACGACATACTCCTGGTCGTCGACGAGCTGGCGGCGAACGCCGTCCAGTACGCGCCCGGGCCGTTCGGCCTGCGGATGCGTCCGACGTACGACGGTGTCCATGTGACGCTGCACGACACCAGTACGACGCCTCCGGCACCGCGTCCCTTCAAACCGGGCCAGAGCGGAGGCATCGGCTGGCACCTGGTGCACACGCTGTGCCACCAGGTGAGCGTGGTCGTCCAGCCGGAGGGCAAGGACGTGCACGTGTTCCTGCCCTGGTAGGGCGCGGGCTCTTCCGGTTCGCGCCCTGCCGAGGCTGGAGCCCCCCGCGGTGCCGTCGGCCGGCCGACGGTGCGCGCGGGGCCGCTGGTGGGATCAGGCCGCCCGCCACCGCGACCCGGAGCCGTCCGGGGCGGTGCTGCCGGCGGCCCGCATGTCTCCGGCCTTCTGTGCCGTGGGCTTCTCGCGCACCCGGGGCCCGGTGTCGGCGCCGTCCGTGCCGTCCGGGGAGGAGGGGGGCACGGCGCGCAGCCGACGGCGTCCGGCGCCGCGGGCCTTCCTGGTGCCGCCCGGGGTGAGCAGGCGTTCCTCATAGCTGCCGAGCGCGAGCATGAGGCACAGCATGGACACCGGCATGAGCAGGGCTACGGCGATCATGTGGGCTCCTTCACAGGGCGTCCTGTTCCGCGTTGCCCCGCTTCGCCCTTGGAAACACGATTCAGCCGAGTGGCACGAGCACGCTGACGGTCTTGCCGTCCACGCGGGGCTCGATGACGATGTCGCGCGCCAGCTTGATGATCAACGGCCAGCCGAACCCGCCCCGGTCCTGCCTGTGGGGAAGCTCGCCGGTACCGAACGCCACGGAGGGAATGTCCGGGCTGCGGTCGCGCACGACGAGGCGGACGCCCTCCCGTGTGGGGACGGCCTCGAAACCGGCGAGTCCGCCCCCGTGGCGGATGGCGTTGGACACCAGTTCCGAGGTGACGAGCAGCAGGTCGGTGACGGCCTGCTCGGCCGGCCGCACGGGCGCGGTGTCCCAGTGGCTCCGGACGACCGCGAGCACGTGCGCGCGCGCCGTGGCCGCGCTGGTCACCGGGTCGCAGGGCGGGGACGGGTCGCTCTGCCGCACGCCGTCGGGCGTGTGCACGTGCCGCGGGCGTACGGGGGCGCTGGTGTCGCGCTCGTCGGCGGCTCCCGGGTTCCCGCCGTCCCGCGGGGGAAGGTCCACCGGTTTCATTGCGTACGCAAGGAGTCGGGCAGGCCTGCGGGGCCCGTGGCGTCGCGGGGACAGCACCGGGCCTCGGAGCCTGTGTCGAGGGTCGGCGTGGCGTGGTGTCGTTCGTTCATCGCCCCACGCATACCCGTCCGTGGGCGAGCCATGAGTACGAATAAATGCTCGGCGCGAGATCTGTCGCCCTCGGCCGACCGGTTCGCAGGGTCGGCGAGCCTTCCGCAGGCCTCTGGTGACCGGTCCGCAGGCCTCTGGCGACCGGTCCGCAGGCCTCTGGTGACCGGTCCACAGGCCTCTGGTGACCGGTCCGACGCCTCACCCGGCCAGTGCGGCGGCGAGTTCGGCGGCGGCCTCGACGAGTTCGACGTCCTGCTCCGCGAGCAGTTGACGCAGTACCCCCCGGTCGGCGCGCACGGCACGGCGGGCCGCGCGCTCCCACCCCACGTAGTCCTGAGGGTAGTTGAGCAGTTTGGGGTAGGCCGAGGCGGTGCTCTCCCACTGGTGGGCGTCGGCGATGCTCCTCAGCAGGTGAAGGATCTCCACACGGCAGGTCACCTGGGGAAGCCGGGCCAGCTCCCACAGGAACGGGACCGTGGCCGCCGTGGCCTGGTCGACGACGAAGCCGTACTGGCAGATGCGCTCCCGCAGGTGGCCGAGTGCCGCCCGGGCGGTGGGCTCGTCGCCGCGGGCCACGTCGTGGAGCAGGACCGGGATGGCCTCGGCGGAGCCGCTGGAGTCCTTGATGGAGTCCCACGGCACGTGCCCCAGGTCCTTCAGTGATGTGGCCATTTCCACTCCCGCAGACAGTGTGGGGCCAAGAACGACACGGCATTGCTACGACACGGCACCGCTCTGACGGGACGTCAGCACGCGGACGTCTGTGAAGCGGTGGACGCCGCCGCTATTATCCACGCAGTCAGTACCGTCGTGCAATTGCATGGGAAATTGCACGACGGGGAACGGAAGGAGACTGTGGTGCCTTCAGTGCCGAACGGAGTGCAGGCGGGCTCGTTGGACGCCCGCTGGATCAAGAGCGGGCACAGCAACGCCGAGGGCAACTGTGTCGAGCTGGCCCGCCTGGCCGACGGGGCCATCGCGGTGCGCAACTCGCGCGATCCGGAAGGACCAGCGCTCGTGTACACGCCCGCCGAGGTGGCCGCGTTCCTGGCAGGCGCCAAGGACGGGGAGTTCGATCATCTGGTGTGAGCCGGATCCCGTCGGTCGGGTCCTCCCGTCCCCTGCGGCACGAAGCGACGGGATACGATAATGAGGGCCTGTTGTCCGTCGGCTGACCGGGAGTCAGGATGTCCGCCTCGTCGCACCGCGCCTCCCGTCTCGAACCGTATCTCACCCGGACCCAGCCCGCTCCGACTCTTCTGAAGATGCTGGTCGGCGTGCAGTTGGCGGGCATGCGCGAGGATGCCGGCCTCTCCCAGGAGCAGGCGGCGCGGGCGCTCGGGTTCAGTCCCGCGAAGCTGTCGCGCATCGAGGCGGGCAAGGGACGCAGGCCGCCCACGGAAGACGACGTCCATGCGTTGCTGCGGCTGTACCAGGCCGAAGACCACGAGGCCTCGGTCCTGGTCCAGTTGCTGCGGCGGGCCGGTGAGCCGGGCTGGTGGCAGCGCTACGACAAGCGGCTGATGCCCGAGTGGTTCGACCGCCTGGTCGGGCTGCAGGAGGCGGCCACCGCGATCCGTACCTTCGAGATCCAGTACGTACCCGGGCTGTTACAGACCCCCGCCTACACCCGGGCCGTGGTGGAGCGCGGTCTGCCGACGGCGTCGGCCGCCGAGGTGGAGCGCCGGGTGGAGCTGCGGATGCGGCGGCGGGAGCTGCTGTCCCGTCCGGACGCCCCTCGCCTGTGGGCCGTCGTCGACGAGTCGGTGCTGCTGCGGGTGCTGGGCGGCCGCGAGGTGATGCGTGAACAGCTCGAGCACCTGGTCGAGATGGCACAGCGTCCGCATGTGACCGTGCAGGTGGTGCCGTTGGACGTGACGAACGCGTCGGCCCCGGCGATCCCGGTCACGTATCTGCGCTTCGGTGGCGCCGACCTGCCGGACATCGTCTACCTGGAGCACATCAGGAGCGCCAACTTCCTGGAGGACCGGGACGAGACGGAAGAGTACCGGGTGGTACTGGACCGGCTCGCCGACGAGGCGCTCGACCCTCGCGAGTCACTGGCCCTGCTGCGCCGGACGCTTCGGGAGCGTTACCCGGCCGGGTGACACTTCCGGTTGGGGTGACCGGGGGCGTGGGCGTCGGCGGACGCCCCCGGTGCGGGTGGCCCGTCAGCGGATGCGTCCCACTCCCCCGAACTCGATCCACTCCTGGGTGAGCTGGCGGGGGGCGACCTCGGAGTCCGGCCGCCAGGTGGAGACCTCCACCAGACCGGGCTCCAGGATGTCCATGCCGTCGAACCAGGCCTCCACGTCCTTCTCCTGGCGCACCCGCCCCCAGTGCCCCTGCGTGGCCTGGTCCATGAAGTCGGTGACGAAGTCCCGGACTTGGGCGTCCTCGCTGACGAGCTGGCACATCACCATGAAGCTGCCGGGCACGAGCCGCTCGGCCACCCGGCGGACCAGGGCGGGCGGTCCGTCGGTCTCGCTGTCCGGGATGCAGTGCATCACCGAGTTGAAGAGCACGGCGACCGGCTGCGAGAAGTCGATCAGGCGTCGGGTCTCCGGATGGTTGAAGATCGTCTCCGTGTCCCGCATGTCGGCCTGGATCACGACGGTGCGCTCGTCCTGTTCCAGCAGGGCACGGCCGTGCACCAGGACCATCGGGTCGCTGTCGACGTACACGACGTGGGACGTCGGGTCGATGCGCTGGGCGACCTGGTGGACGTTGTCCTGGGTGGGCAGTCCGGATCCGTGGTCGACGAACTGGCGGATGCCGTACTCCTCCGCCAGCGTCCGCACGACCCGCTGCAGGAACCGCCGGTTGTTCAACGCGAGCGCCCGCGTGCTGGGCACGACCTTGTCGAGCTCTTCGCACGCGGCCCGGTCGGCCGCGTAGTTGTCCTTGCCGCCCAGGTAGTAGTCGTACATACGGGCGGCCGTCGGCACCGTGGCGTCGATCGACGTGGACAACTGCCTGCCAGACTGCATCGTTCCCCCAGATCCGGGCCGCGCCGTCGAACCGGCTCGGCGGGCACACCATCCTAGGGAACCGGTGTTCGCCGCTGCCAGTCCCCGAACGAAGGACACCGCGCCAACTCCGCTACCACTCCCCCGTGTTACGGAAGAGGGCGGGAGGGACTGCCGTGGCCAGTGCGCGGTATCCCTCCGGGTTGAGGTGCAGCCAGTCGCCGACCTGGAGAGCCGGCCTGAGCCGCCGGGGGTTGTCGGGGTCACGCACGACGCGGTCGAAGTCGACGACCGCGTCGAAGTGTCCGCGGGCCCGGATCCAGGTGTTGACCGTCTGCCGGGTCGCCTCCCTGAGGCCGTCGGGGTCGTCGTACGGGGTGTTGCCGCCGAACGGCAGCACAGTGGCGCCGTACACGCGGATGCCCTGGGCGTGCGCGCGGACGACGATCTGCTGGTACGCGGCGATCAGGTCGTCGGCGACGGCGTGCTGGGCGGCCGGGGTGGCCGCGGCCGTGCCGATGTCGTTGACGCCCTCGAAGACGACCAGCCAGGCGACGCCGCTGTGGGCGAGGACGTCGCGGTCGAGGCGGGCGAGGGCATTGGGACCGAGGCCGTCGTTGAGGACGCGGTTGCCTCCGGCGGCCTGGTTGAGGACCGCGACGCCGGCGGTGGCGGGGCGCGCCCTCAGGCGGTCGTGGAGCTGGTCGGGCCAGCGGTCGTTGCCGTTGGTGGTGGAGCCGCGGCCGTCGGTGAGGGAGTCGCCGAGGACCGCGACCGCGGCGCTGGGGCGGTCAGGGACGACTTCGACGTCGCTGAGCAGGTACCAGTGGTCGACCGGAGTGGCGCCCGGAAGGTCGTCGTCGCCGGTGTGGTCGCCGGCTGTGAGGTAGGAGGTGGTGCGGGAGCCGGGGTGGGAGGTCAGGGCGAGTGACGTCTGACCGGTGGCCAGATAGGCGGTGACCGTCAGGTTCGAGCCGGGCCGCAGGGTGAAGTCCAGAGGGTCGGAGACCATCTGGGCGCCGACCGGGACGGTGATCGACTCCCGGCCGGCGAACGTCACCTCTCGCGTCGTTCCGGGCCGGACGGCGCTGACGCCGGACCGGCCGTCCGCGGGCAGTGCCACGGACACCCTGGTGAGCGGCAAGGGGGACGTGCCGAACGCGTTGGAGAACCGGAGGCGGATGCGGGAGCCCCCGACGGTGACGTGGACCGTCTGCCGCAGGGTGGTGTCGACGAGCACGGAGTCCTTGCCGGTGAAGGGCGCGGGCGGCATGTTGGCGGGCTCCGTCAGCTGCGGCATCGCCGTCCAGGTGTCGACCCAGCCACGGCCCGCCGGGGCGGTGGCGGCGGAGCGGCCGGCGTGCCGCTCCGCCGCGCCGACCACGGTGGATGTGGTGACGAGGCAGAGGGCGAGCACGCCGACGGCGAACAGCTGGGCGAGCGGCACTCTGGGCCACGGCTTCATGTTTCTCAACACGGTCACGAGCAGGGTGCCGCCTTCCTGTCGACGACGGTCTCAGTGCGGTGGCGATCTGTCATGTCGGACCTCGTTGGGCGCCGCTGAGGGGCGGACGCCGTCGCGCGGCTCGTGGGCCGGCGTCGCCCTGCGGAAAACGGCGACGGAAAGGGATGGTGACATGAACATGCGCGACATGGAAGCGCTCCCACAGAGGTCGCCGAATCCTGCCCCGACCGAAATTTTCGAGGTCAACGCCCTGGCGCGGCCCCGGCACCGACGACAACGGCCCCCCGCGCACACCCGGCGCACCGCCCCCGTAGGATCGGCCCCGGCAGGCCCCGGGACGGGCGCCGGCATCGGCGAGGACGAGGAGATCCAGTGATGGCGGGTCGTGTCGACGTGGGCGCCGAGGTCGAGGACTTCACCCTGCCGGACGAGACGGGTACGGGGCGAAGCCTGACCGAACTCCTCGCCGACGGGCCGGTCGTGCTGTTCTTCTACCCCGCCGCCCTCTCCCCGGGCTGCACTGCCGAGGCGTGCCACTTCCGGGACCTGGCCGCCGAGTTCGCGGCCGTCGGCGCGCGGCCGGTCGGCATCAGCGGGGATGCGGTCGACCGGCAGCAGGAGTTCGCCGGGCGACACACGCTCGGCTTCCCGTTGCTGTCGGACGCGGACGGCACCGTCCGGGAGCGGTTCGGGGTCAGACGGGGTCTCTCCCTGGCTCCCACCAAGCGCGCCACCTTCGTCATCGACCAGGACCGCACCATCCTGGAGGTGGTGCGCAGCGAACTGCGCATGAGCGCGCACGCCGACCGTGCGCTCGCCGCGCTGCGCGCCCGTAGCAGCTGACGGCCGGAGCGTCGACCCGCTAGATGTCACAGGTGAGTTGACCGGCCCGGACCGCTGATGCCGCAACAGGCAGCGAGCGGCCCGGGCCGGTCCGCGTGCCGGCCCGCGCCACCCCGCCTCCGGGCCGGTCCTTGCCGATCACAGGAGCTGGCCGAATGTGTTCTGCGCGAGGCGTTGACCAGAAAGCGCTTACCCTCTACGGTCCGTTCAGCAGCGTGAACCGACTGCCGTACCTCATATACGAGATGGCAGATATCGGGAGCCGGGCAACCTGAGGACCTGGGGAAGTGCACTCCCTGGATCAGCCAACCGCCCTGCACAACAAACCGCTGCGTCCGCGCGGAGTTCCATATGGCGTACACCCATCACACATCTGAACGCACGGAACGCTCCCGAAGGGACACACCCGCATGCGTACGTACCCCCCACGCACACGTTCGCGAAGAGGAGTTCTCACAGGGGCCGTCTCGGTGGCCCTCGCCGTCGCCGCCGGGCTCGCCCTGCCGCAGCCGGCCGGCGCCGCCGAGACCGCTCCGGTCGGCTTCGGTGCCGGGACGACCGGCGGCGGCAGCACCGGAGCCGTCACCGTCTCGACGCTTGCCGCGTTCAAGTCCGCCGTCACGGGCGGCTCGGCCAAGGTGGTCAGGGTGAGCGGCCTGATCGCGCTCAGCGGTCAGGTGGACGTCGGGTCCAACACCACGATCCTGGGCGTGGGTTCCTCCTCGGGGTTCACCGGTGGCGGACTCAGGCTGAAGAAGGTGTCCAACGTCGTCATCCGCAACCTGAACATCAACAAGGCGGTCAAGACGGGCGCGATCACCGTGCAGGCGTCGACGAAGGTGTGGATCGACCACAACACGCTGTCGTCCGACCGCGACCACGGCAAGGACTACTACGACGGTCTGGTCGACATCACACACGGGTCCGACTACGTCACCGTGTCCTGGAACACCTTCAAGGACCACTGGAAGGGCTCGCTCGTGGGCCACAGCGACAACAACGCGAGCGAGGACACCGGGCGCCTGCACGTGACGTACCACCACAACTACTTCAGCAACGTCAACTCGCGCATCCCCAGCCTGCGTTTCGGAACCGGCCACTTCTACAACAACTACGTGGTCGGGGCCGAGACCGCCGTGCACTCGCGCATGGGCGCCCAGATGCTCGTCGAGAACAACGTCTTCCGGAACACGCAGGTCGCCGTCACCACCGACCGGGACAGCGACGTGGACGGCTACGCCAACCTGGCCGGCAACGACCTCGGCGGAGCCGCGACCGAGATCTCGCGGGTCGGCACCTTCACCAAGCCGCCCTACGGCTACAGCGCCGAGCCCGCCTCGTCCGTCGTCGCCTCGGTGACCTCCGGCGCGGGCACCGGAAAGCTGTGACCATCCCCCACACCACAAGGAGTTCCTCCATGACGTCATCAGCACGTCCGCGCGCCCGCCGGCGCGCACTGACCGGCACTCTGGCCGCCGTCGGACTGTCGACTGTCATGATCATGACTGAAGGCGCCCTGTCCCCCGCGAGTGCCGCCATCTGGCCCACCGCGAACGGCAGCCAGGCCGTCACCAAGACCATCCCGATCTCCGGCACCAAGGACTACGGGATGAAGCGCCTCTACGGCAGCGGAGACCTGGGCACCGGCGGCCAGAACGAGGACCAGGACCCGATCCTCGATCTGGCCCCCGGCGCCGTCCTGAAGAACGTCATCATCGGCGCCCCGGCCGCGGACGGCATCCACTGCGAGGGCAGCTGCACCCTGCAGAACGTCTGGTGGGAGGACGTCGGCGAGGACGCGGCGACGTTCAAGGGCTCCTCGTCGTCCAACGTCTACACCGTCACCGGTGGGGGCGCGAAGGAAGCCAGCGACAAGGTGTTCCAGTTCAACGGCGCCGGAACGCTGAACGTGTCCAACTTCGCGGTGAAGAACTTCGGCAAGCTGGTCCGCTCGTGCGGCAACTGCAAGACGCAGTACAAGCGCACGATCAACCTCAACACCATCGAGGCGACCTACAAGGGCACCGCGCTCGTCGGGATCAACACCAACTACGGCGACAGCGCGACGCTGAAGAACATCACCATCGTCGGGGACAGCAGCAAGAAGATCGTCCCGTGCCAGAAGTACATCGGCAACAACACGGGCGCGGAACCGACGAAGAACGGCACCGGACCCGACGGCACCTACTGCAAGTACAGCGCGTCCGACATCACCTACCGCTGAGCCCGGTTCCCACCCCCCACAAAAAGGCCCGCCGCCCCGTCGTTCGGGGCGGCGGGCCCGGGCCGGCCCGGTCAGTGGGCGGGCCAGCCGTCCAGGTGGCGGTGGAGGGTGACGGTGGGCCGCTCATCGCCCTTGGGAGCGTTCGCGACCGCGTCGCGCAGCACGGTGTTCACCTCGGCGGCCAGGGCGTCGGCGCGCGTCTTGAGGTCGGTGGCCGGCAGGTTCGAGCGGGTCAGCGCGTCCAGCCGCCGGTGGATGTCGTCGAGCCGCCGCTGAGTCCCCTGGTCCAGCGTGAAGGCGCGGGGGGTGGAGACGACGAACTGGTAGGCCCCGGCGAGGGTCTGGCAGCCGTCGCAGTGCTCGTTGACCGCGTCACCCCGGTTGACCGCGGTCAGATGGGTGTGCTCCCCGGCCATCGTGACGATCTGGAAGGACAGCGCGACCGACCGGCAGTGGTCGTCGACCGAGCAGCCCACCCCGACGGCGTTCGCCTGGTTGCGTACGCTCGCGGCGTCGACCGTGCCGAGCTGGCGCACGGTGAAGGAGTCCCTGGTCTGTGCGTGGTGCCGGAAGTCGGCGCGGCTGAACGTCTGGTCCGTGGCGACCGCGGTGTGGTGCGGCATCCCGGTCGCCGCCTGCGCCGGGACGGCCGTCGCGAGTCCGGCCGCCCCCGCGGCGAACAGCCCGACGCGGACGGCGCGCCTGGTGAGGGCGGACTGCGGACGGGGTTTGCGGTGCTGGTTCATATGGTCTCCCGCTGGAGTGGTGTCGTTGGACCCCGGGCCCTGGCCGGGGCGATCAGGAGGCGGTGGGCGACGGCGATCCGGCCGGCGGCGTGCTGGAACTGACCGGCGCGGACGGGCTGTCGGCCGGGGACGACGGCGCGGACGGCGAGCCGGAGCCGGGCACCGCCGAGGCGGAGGTGGGCGGCTGCCCGCTCGGGACGGGACTGCCGGAGGGCCGGTCGGCCGTGCCCTGCGGTGACGCCTTGGAGTCGCTCGGGTGCGGACTCGCCGAAGTCGACGGGCCGGCCGCGGCCGAGGGATCGGCCGAGGCGTTCGGGGACGCCGTGCCGGACGGCACGGTGGTGGCCGTGGCCGAGGGTGTCGCGCTGTGCCGGTCCGGGAGCGTGGCGTGCCGGGCGGGCGGGGGCGAGGTGGACACGCCGGGCTGCAGGATCGGGGCGATCGGCGGTTGCTTCGGCAGCGGGCGCGGGGTCAGACCCGAGACCCAGGCATAGCTCAGGCCGCCGAGGCCGGCCAGCACCAGGGCGCACAGTGCCAGGCGCAGCCGTGGCCGGCCTGCCGTCGCCTTCGCGCCTCCCCGCCACAGGCGCCCGCCGAGCTTCACCGACAGGTAGACCACGCCGGCCATCGGGCACAGCAGCATGACGCAGCCGACCACGCCCATCAGGCCCGCCGCGATCTGGCCGTGTGCGAACGCGCCGCCGGTGCCGAGGAGTTGCTCGACCAGCGAGCGGATCATCGTGGTGGTGATCCGGGGCAGGTTCCACAGCGCGTAGCCGAGCTCGCCGATGATCAGCGGCACCATCGTCAGCACCCAGGTGGCGACGATGGCCCGCGCGGACTTCTTGAGCGCGGCGACCTCGGCACGGGCCCTGCGCCCCGCGGCGCCCGGGACCAGGCTCAGCAGGATCGGCTTGATCTTGCCGTAGAGGTCGGGGACGCCGGCGAGGTCGCCGAGGATGTAGTAGCCGTCGAGGCGTACGGCCGGCATGAGCTGTTCGAGGATCTCGAAGTGGCCGAGGTAGACGGCGGCCAGGAAGAACGCCTGGCCGCTCAGGGCGTAGGCGCCGGCCATGGCCAGCATGAACACGACGTTGAAGTAGACGCCGCCGAGGTCGGTGCGGAGCCGGCCGCTCCTGCCGATGCGATAGACGTCGGTGACGTCCGTGTACATCGAGGGCCAGATCAGGAACAGCCCGCAGCCGATGCAGCCGGGCCGGGCGCCGCCGTAGCGGCAGGCGGAGGCGTGGCCGAACTCGTGGAACACCAGGGAGGCCACGGTCAGCACGAACACGACGAGCAGCAGGACCGGTTGGTCCAGCACCTGCAGCACGGGGGTGATCGCGCCGAAGAACACGAACAGCCACACGTCCAGGACGGCGATGCCCGCGAGCATGGCCGCCACGACCAGGGGGCGGTGCAGCCAGGCGAGCGCGCGGGCGATCTTGGCCACGCGCCGCTCGTCGAACAGGACGCGGTGGCCCTTGAGCGCGAGGAGCAGGTCCGACCGGGGCGCGGAGACCTGGTCGTCCTCCTGGCCCTCGGGGACCGTCACGCCGAGTGGCTCCAGCTTGTTCTCGATCAGATAGCGGATGTTGTCCGCACTGACCTCGCGTCCGAACCGGGCGCTGACCCGGTGGGCGATCGTCTCCAGGTCGCGGCTGCCGTCGATCGACGACGCGACCAGATGCAGCAGCCGTGTGAGCTGCACGACCTGCCCGTCCCCCCGACGGGCGATGTACCTGGGCTCGGTGAACCCTGATCCCTGGTACTCGCCGTGCAGCCGGAGCCCGGCGCTCAGCCGCGGTACGAGCGGCTTCTCCGGGCCGACGACGGGGAGGTCGCCGGTGGCGACCTGCTCGTACGTCACCGGGATTCCCCCTGGCCCCGGCACCGGTCCGGTGTCGTACAGTGCCGCGGCGTTGTCCCCCAGCAGCGTCATGTGCGCCTTTCCTCCCCCCGGGTGCGGACCGCGCCTGCCCCCGGCGCGGTCCGCGGAACGTGCCCTCGTGGTGCGGGGGTTACTGGTGGATGGTGATGGACTGCGCGGCCTGGGACTCGGCGACCGACCACGAGGAGTGGTCGTTGAGCGCGGCCGACTGGTTGTGTGCGGAGACGTTGGCGACGTGCTTGGTGACGTTCACCGTCTTGCCGAAGCTGAACTTCAGCCGGCCCAGGGCCTCACGGCCCGGCAGCAGCTCCGCGGTCTCGGCGTCCAGCTCGTGGGCGTTCATGCTCATGACGTGTCCTTTCTCGAAGACGTTCGTTGTAGGGCGTGGTGGGGCCGGGCGGACGCGGATCGCCGCCCGGCCGATGTGGGGGTGACGAATCGTCAGGTATTGCCGCCCGGTGGTGGTACCGCCGCGGCGAGCGGAGGTGTGGTGAGGTGTCGCCGCGGCGGTACCGGGTGCCGCAGGTGCCGCACGGTGCCGGGGCGCCGGGCCGTGCGGCACCGGATCACTGGGTGATGTTGATAGACTGGGCGGCGCCGGAGTCCGCCACCGACCACGACGAGTGGTCGTTGAGCGCGGCCGACTCGTTGTGCGCGGAGACGTTGGCGACGTGCTTGGTGACGTTCACCGTCTTGCCGAAGCTGAACTTCAGCCGGCCCAGGGCCTCGCGGCCCGGCAGCAGCTCGGCGGACTCGGCGTCCAGCTCACGCGGATCCATCATGGTCGATTCCCCCTCGGGGTTCGTAATGCGGTGCCGTCGGACACGGTCAGGTCCCCCCGGATCGTGTCCAACTCCGTCGGACGGGCTGTCTAACGAGATTGGACACTAGGCGCCGAGGCGGGTGTGACGCAAGCGGTTCGGGAGAACACCTTCCGTCACACACCCAAGTCGCCCCTAGAATGATCCGACGCGGAAGAGTTCCGCCCGGCGGCGAGCAGGAAGTGACCATCGGTGGCCAACGCACTGCAGCAGATCATCCGCGACCGGCTGGACAGTGAGCGCTGGTCGTACGGCGACGTCGCCCGCCGCGGAGGCATCCCCCGCTCGACGGTGCACCACCTCGCCACGACGGATCACATGGCCCGGATGCCGCAGCCGGCCACCCTCGAGGGGCTGGCCCAGGGTCTGGGTCTGCCGTTGGACACGATCCGCCGGGCGGCCGCCGAGGCCTGCGGCATCCACCTCTACGCCCCCGCCGCCGACCCGGCGCCCGCGTCCGAGGCCTCCCAGGACCCCGAGGTGGACGTGCTCATCGCCAGCGTGCAGCGCCTGTCGGCCGAGGACCGCCGCCATGTCGCGGCCCTCGTCGAGTCCCTGCTCGGCCGGTCCTCGGACGCGTCCTGAGCGCGACCGGGCGAGCGGGGGTACGGCGACCGGACTCCCGCCCCACCGGTCACTTGCACCAGACGACGTCACTTCCACCCGAACGCGCATGATCCGCCGCTAGTCTCTCCTCCTGCCCGGGGCCCCGTGAGCCGCACGCCCCAGGCCCTCTGGGGGGAACTTTGCTCTTCGTACACGGCGGCCCCACCACCGCCATCGTCAAGGGACCGACGGGAGAATCCGTGGTCCTGCTCTCCGGCGAACTGCCGGCCGACCTCACCGACGCCGCCCTCGGGGAACTCCTCGATCTCGCGGCGGCCGTGCTGAGCGAGGAGGAACTGGCCCTCTTCGACCAGTGCCTCGCCCTGCTGCGCCGCGGTGAGGGCCCGACGCCGCAGCGCATCGAGATCAACGGGGCCGTGCTCAGCGTCTACCGCGAGTGAGCCGCGCCCCGGGGCCGCCGGGATGCCCGGGGTACCCGCTCGTACACAATTCCAGCTGCCCAGACCATGGGCCCCGCAGTCCGAACAGAGGCACGATCAAGCCATGGCAACGCCTCCGCACCGTCGCTCCGCTCCCCTGGCACGCCGATGAGCCCGGCCCGCATCCCCGGCCTGATCGTGCCGTTGGTCTTCCTGTGCGCCCTGGTGGCCGGTGCGGTGTGGTATTGGCGGCATCGCGGCGACTAGGTGCACTGATCAGGAGCGTCACGGCCGCCCGGCGTGCCGGCTGGGCACGGCGGTTCGCCGGCGGTGCGCTCGGGGGCGATGCAGCGGCTACTTCTCCTGACGCGCCGCCATCAGGACGGACTGCGTCGTCAGCAGGAAGCGGCGGACGGCGTCCAGCTCGTTGGCGTCGAACTCCCCTTCCGCCGCGAGCAGCCGGCTGATCAGCGGACCGAAGAAGGACCAGCCGAGGTCGGTCGCCTGGCCGGTGACGGTGAGGAGGACCCGGCGCCGGTCGTGCGGGTCGTGTCCGCGGTCGACGAGACCCCGCCGCTCCAGCCGGTCGATGACGGCTGTGACGGCCGAGGAATTCAGTCCCAGCTGCGCACCCAGCCGACCGGGCGTGGCGTCGGTCCCCGTCCGGTCGAAGTCGAGCAGGTGGATCAGTGCGCGCAGATCGGTGGGGTGCAAGCTGTTCCGCGCGGCGAACTCGGCGCCGAGCAGGTCGAGTTCGACGGTGATGCCGCGCAGCAGGTGCACCAGCTGCAGACGCGGGTCCCGGTGGTCCACGTGGCACCCTTCCATGGGTCGATATCTCAGTGAGTGAGTATATCGTTCAGTGAGGTAACCTCGAATACCGTTTCGACCGGGGGAGGTCCCATGTCCGCTGCGCCGCGTTTCCGCAGTCCGGAGGCCGAGGAGCGCTTTCTGTCGGCGTACGACGCCGTGCTGGGGAGGTGGCCGGTGCCGGTCGAGTCCGTCGACGTACCCACCACGTATGGGACGACGCGCGTGAACTCCTGCGGCCCGCAGGACGCACCGGCGCTGGTGCTGCTGCCCGGCGGAGGCGCCACGTCGACGGTCTGGCTCGCGGATGTCGAGAGGCTCAGCGCCCGGTACCGGGTCCACGCGGTGGACACCATCGGCCAGGCGGGGCGGAGCATCGCGGACGGCCGCGTGGCGCGCGGCACGGGCGATCTGATGGCGTGGCTGGACGAGGTGCTGGGTGAGCTGGGGATCGAGCGGGCGGCGTTCTGCGGGCACTCGTACGGGGCCTGGCTGTCCCTCACCTACGCGCTGCACGCGCCGCAGCGGGTGAGCGGGGCTGTGCTGCTGGATCCCACGCGCTGCTTCGGCGGATACCGGGCGCAGTACCTGCTGCGGGCCGCGCCGTTGTTCCTGAAGCCCGGCGAGCGGGCGGCGCGCGGGTTTCTGGAGTGGGAGACGGGTGGGACGACGTTGGACGAGGGGTGGCTGGAAGTGACCGCTCGCGGCACGGCCGGGTACGTCCCGAAGATCGTCGATCCTCGTCCGCCCGGCCCGGAACTCCTGCGCCGCTCCGCAGTCCCCCTGCTGGTGGTGCTGGCGGCCCGCAGCCGCGCGCACGACACCCGCACGATCGGTGAGCGCGTACGGGAACGAGCGCCGCACGCGCGGATCCATGTGCTGCCCACGGCGACCCATCACACGTTGCCTCTCGCCCATGCGCAGGAGATCGACCGACTGGCCCTCGACTTCCTCGCCTGAGCGCCGTCCGCCGTCGCGGAGCCGAGCGGCACGGCGACGCGACCCGCTACCGTGACGGTCCATGACGCATCCGCATCTGCCCACCACCGAGTCGGCCGTCACGGCGATACGTGAGATCGCGCGGGAGTACGACCTGGCGATGACCGTCAGCCACGACATCGGCGCGGACCAGACCTCCCGCCGCGCCTCGGCCGGGGCGTTCGCAGTGCTCGATCCGGACGGTTCGCTGCCGCACGAGGCGTTCGTCGAGCTGGGAGGCTCACCGGCCGTCACGGTCCAGCTCTTCCCCGACGAGGACGCGAAGGTCACTGTCGACGACGTGGATTTCGAGGATCTCCCCCGGGACGTGGTCCCGGCGTTCCTGCGGTCCCTCTACGGCGGTCTTGCCTATGTGACGGGGCGGTTCTTCCCGCCCGGTCAGTGGCTGATCGTGCCGCTGCCCGGGGACGAGACGTACAAGGAGCTGATCCTGCGCACCTCGCTCACGCCGTGGCTGGCCCGCGCCGTCCGACGCTAGTGCCCCCACAGGCACCGGAACCTCCGGCGCTCAGTGCTGGCCGCGCTCCGCCTGCTCACGCAGGAACGTGCTGATCTGGCCGGCCAGGGTCTCGGAGATGCCGTCGGCGCGGGCGGCCGTGCCCTGCGGGCCGTCCGGGACGGTCATGTCGCCGGACCACAGATACCGGTCCGTCCATTCGTCGTCCGCCTTCAGCTGGACCTGGATGTCCACGAGGCTCAGAGCGGCTTCCGGGGCGGCTGCGTACAGGACGGCGGTCGCACGGCGCAGCGGATAGACGTCGAAGCCCTCGATGAAGTGCGAGTTGCGCCAGTCGAGAAATGCGCTCTCGCCGTCGGCACCGGTCCTCACGTCGAGTTGACCGTCCTCCAGATGGATGCCGACCGGTTCCGCCGACCGGTTTTCCACGGTCACCCGGAAGCGGAAATAGGTGAGGCCTTCAGCCGAATCGTCACGCCCACGCGGCGGCTCCGCCTTTTCCAGCCCGTGGACACGGACACGCAGACCGGCATGCTCGTCCCCGCATTCCTGCCAGTCACCGATCACATGGGGCTCGTGCACGGTCCACCTCTCCACTTCCGGCCATGTTCCTATCCGCGCACGCAACAAAGTGTCAAATGCAACCAAGATCGGACGGCCGATGGATTTGCCTTGCTAGATCACCGATCAAGCCGTGCCCAGCATGAATCGCTTCAGGGCTGCGGGAAAGGCGATCGCGCACGTGTCGCACATCACGTGCACGACAGGCCGGGCACCGGGCCCCCGCACCGCTGGCACACTGCACGTCATGGCCCCGATCACGCCCGCCCGCGCCCTTCTTCTGCTCGTCACCGGGCTCGTCTGTCTGACCACCGCGAGCGGTGCCCTGATCGGCGCCCTCTTCGGCGGCGCGCGGGCCGCCCTCGTGGCCGCGGTGTGCGGGGGCGCGTCGGGCGCACTCGGCGCCCTGGTCTTCCGCCGGCGTGCGCTGGCGCACTTCGCCGCGGCCCGGCGGCACGCGGGTATGCGTGGTTACGCGGAAGGGATCGCGCACGGGGTGATGGTGCACGTCGCCGCGTACGAGGCCGCGGTGTTCCCCCGTACGGGCCCCCTCGGGGTCACCCGGGAGGAGCGTGCCGCACGGCGCACCCTCGCCTATCGGATGGCCGCCCTGGACGAGGTGCCCCAGCGCGTCCGGGAGGTCGCGGCGGACGCGCTGGCGGTGCTCGACGCCGCCGACCGCACCCGAGCCGAGGAGGCCCTCGCCCAACTCGCCGCCGTCGTCCGGGAGGAGTACGCCCGCCCCTGACCGGCCACACGGCTCCTGCCGATTTTCGGCCGACCGCGACGCCCGTAAGTCAATTCGGCGACACACCGCGCAATACTCCGCCGGGGCAATAACAGCCCATTGCTGCAAGGGAATCGGCTCCTGGACGCCCCGGCCCCGTGCATTCGCGACAAGGGAGCCGCCCGCCTCTGTGAATCCACACGGCCGGCCCGGGCGGTGTGCGCGCGTCCGCGCTCCTTCCGAGCACGACACGCGCGGGATTGAGCAAGGTCATGCCGTGTCGACGTAGCAAGGGTCATGGCAGCATGCAGGGGCGCGGACGGCTCGGACGCGACGTACGACCCGGGGGCGCGGACGATGACGCACGACCAGCGGCCGCCCGTCACGTCCGACGGCGACGGGCCTCCAAAACCGGTCGGCACCACCTCCCGGACGGAAGCCGAAGGCCCGGGTCGCTGGGCGGCGCTGCGGCGGCACCGGCGGCCGCTGCTCGTGCTCGCGGTGTGCGCGCTGCTGGTCCAGATGGCGTTCGCCATGGCCACCACCGCGGTGCGGCAGACGCCGACCATCGACGAGCCCGTGTACGTCGGCACGGCCGTCGTGTACGTGCGGGAGCACAGTCTGCGCTTCAACCCCGAGCACCCGCCGCTCGGCAAACTGATCATCGCGACCGGAACGGTCTTCGCACACCCGCACCTCGAGCCGGGTTTCCGGGGCGATCAGGGAGAGTTGGGGCGGCGGCTGCTGTACACGTCGGGCAACGACCCGTGGCGGGTGATGTTCTGGGCCCGGCTGCCGGTGATGGTGGTGACGCTGCTGTTCGGGCTGGTGGTGTTCGGTTTCGCCCGCGAACTGACCGGATCGGTCGGCGGATTGGTGGCGCTGGCCCTGTACGCGTTCTCGCCCGACCTGATCACCAACGGCTCCCTGGCCACCCTGGACGTGCCCGCGGCGGGGTTCGTGGTGACGGCGGCCTGGATGGTGTGGCGGGCGCGGCGGCGGCCGTTGCCGTATCTGCCGCTCGCCGGGGTGGCGACCGGGGCGGCCGTGGCCACGAAGATGAGCACGCTGCCCGCGGTGCCGGTGCTGCTGGTGCTGGCCGGGTGGTCGTACTGGCAGGCACAGGGCGCCGGCGTGCCACGGCCGCGGCGTGCGGCGCGTGCCGGGGCGGCGGCCGTCGGGGTCGCACTGGTCCTCGTCGCCGTCGTGTGGGCCGTCTATCTCGTCGTCGACCCCCGGCTGCGGTGGACGACACCCGCGCACACGCCCGCGGTGCACGGTCCGGGCGCCCTGCTCGTCCACGCGTTGCCGTTCCCGGAGCCGTACCGCGACGGGATGCGGATCCAGTTCGGGTTCGAGAGCGCGCAGTGGCGCGGCTATCTGTTCGGCCGGCTCTACACCGGCAACCGGTGGTACTACCTGCCGGCCGCGCTGCTGGTGAAGACACCGCTCGGCATGCTGGCGCTGTGGCTCGGCGGGGTGGTAGCCGTGGCGGTGGTGCCCAGGCTGCGCCCGGCCGTCCCGTACGTGCTGCCGGTGCCGGGGGTGCTGCTGGCCGCGGCCATGCAGGGCTCACGCGACCTCGGGGTGCGCTACGCGATCTTCGTTCCGGTGTTCCTGGCCGTCGCGGCGGCCTGTGTGCTCGCGCTGCGGCGGCGGTGGGTGTACGCGCTGACGGCGGCCCTGGTCGCCTTCGTGGCGGTGAGTTCGGTGCGGACGTACCCGTACTACCTGCCGTACTCCAACGAGGCGTTCGGCGGGCCGGCGAAGACGTATCTCAGGCTGCACGACTCGAACGTCGACTGGGGTCAGGACCTCGGAAGGCTGGCGGACCGGCTGCGCGAGCGGTACCCGGACGAGAAGAGCGTCTGGCTCGTCTACAAGGGCAGCGGTGTGCCCTCCTGGTACGGCATCCACGGGCGCGACCCGCTGAAGGTGCCTGCGAACCGGGTGCACGGGCTGCTCGTCGTCTCCGACACGTCGATCGCCAAGGCCGATGCCCGGCTGAAGAAGCTGATCCGCGGCAGCAGGGCGATCGACGACGTCGGTCACTCCGTCACGATCTTCCGGCGGCCCTAGGGTCCTCACAGCCGATCCGATCCGGACAGCGGGCCCCGTTCGGGGGAAATCGCACGGCCGGGACGCGTGAGGGTGTGCGGCGGTGTCCACAACTGACCCGTGAGACTGCCGCTGATCGCCCCGATGCTCGCCTGCCCCGGAACACTGCCGCCCGCCGGGCAGGACGCGCAGTGGGCGTACGAGACCAAACAGGACGGCCAGCGGGTGGTGGTCTATGTGCCCGGCGACGGCAGCCTGGAGCTGCGGGCGCGCTCGGGGGAGGTGATCACCGGCGCGTACCCCGAACTGCGGCCGCTGGGCGGCGTCCTGGGCGCCACGTCCGCCGTGCTGGACGGCGAGGTGGTGGCGCTCGACGAGCGGGGGCGCGGTGACTTCCAGCGACTGCAGTCCCGGATGGGCCTCGCCCACTCCCCCGCGCTGGCGGCGCGCCGCGCGGCGCAGATCCCGGTGCACCTGGTGCTGTTCGACGTCATGTTCCTGCGCGGCGAGCGCCTGCTCTCGCTTCCCTACGCCCGGCGGCGGCAGCTGCTGGAGGGGCTGGCGCTGGCAGGTGCGTACTGGTCGACGCCGGGCGCGATCGTCGGCCACGGGGCGCGGGCGCTGGAGGTGACCCGGGAGGCGGGTCTGGAGGGGCTGGTGTGCAAGCGGCTCGACTCGGTCTACGAGCCTGGGGTGCGGTCCCGGTCCTGGATCAAGATCCGCAATGTGCGAGCCGTCGATGTGATCGTCGGCGGCTGGCTGCCCGGCCAGGGACGGCTGCGGGGACTGCCCGGGGCGCTGCTGGTGGGGCAGCGGGCCGAGGCCGGGCGGCTGCGCTACGTCGGGCGGGTGGGCACCGGCTGGAGCGAGGGCGAGCGGGCCGAACTCGCCCGGCTGCTGGAGGCGGTGAAGACCTCGCGGTGTCCCTTCGAGCGGGATCCGCGGGTGGCGGGGGCCCGCTGGGTCCTGCCGAGACTCGTCGGCGAGGTCCGCTACAGCACGCGCACCCGGTCGGGGCTGCTCCGACAGGCTTCGTGGCTGCGGCTGCGCCCGGACCTGGCGCCGGAGGACGCGGCGGCCGACCTGCCCTGGCAGGACCTGCGGTGAGGTGGTCGGCGGCCGGCTCACACGTGGCCGGGGCCGCCGCTGCCGAAGCCGCCGCTGGAACCCGGCAGCCAGCGCTTGCGGTGCTGGTCGCCACACCGCCGGGACGCCGCGTGGTGGAGCTGGTAGGGCATGAGCCGCTCGCTCTCCTGTCCCGCGAGCGGCATCTCCTCGGGCTCCCGGAGCTCGCGCTCCTCCAGGACCGGTCCGCCGTCGGGCAGGTGCGGCTGCTCCTCGGGGCGCGGCGGTGCGGGTTCCCGGTCGCGTACGGACATGCCGAGCCGCACGGCCCAGATCAGCGCGCCGGCGACGATCACGCCCACGAGGATGAAGAACACGCTGAGCGTCCACTGGGAAAACTCGGTATCACGGGCAGCAACAGCCTGTATTGCAAAGCTCACCGTATTCATATGTTGACGATACCCCGGGCGGAGAGAATTCGCCCTGTGGAGTATTTCCTGCTCAACGCATAAATCAGTGTGCAATTGCCGGCAGACGCCTGCGGTGCGGATTTCGCATTCAGATCCGGTACGTGCGCAGCGCGGGCGTCGCCAGGGCCAGGACCAGGGTCGCCGCGATGACCAGCAGGCCGCCGCCCGCGATGGCGGCGCGAGCGCCGAGGAGCGAGCCGGCGGTGCCGTGCAGCGCGTCGGCGAGGCGTGGTCCGCCCGCCACGACGACCGTGAACACGCCCTGCATCCGGCCGCGCATCTCGTCGGTGGCGGCCGACAACAGGATCGCGCCGCGGAAGACCATCGAGACCATGTCGGCCACGCCGGCGAGCGCCAGGAACGCGACGGCCACCCAGAGGTTCGTGGTCAGGCCGAGGCCGGTGATGGCCGCGCCCCAGCCGATCACCGCGGCGATCACCATGAGGCCGTGGCGGCGAGCGCGGGAGAACGTGCCGGACAGCAGGCCGCCGAGCACCGCTCCGATGGGGATGGCCGCGAACAGCAGGCCGAGCGCGAGGCCTTCTCCGTAGGGTGCGAACGTCTGCGCGGCGAGCTGGGGGAACAGGGCGCGGGGCATGCCGAGCACCATGGCGATGATGTCGGCGAGGAAGGACAGCAGCAGCACCTTGTGGAGGGAGATGTAGCGGAAGCCCTCGGCGATCGCCTGCCAGCCCGCCCGGCTGTTCGCCGCGGCCGCCTGGGGCGGCAGGGCGGGGAGCCGGACGACCGCCCACACCGTGACGCACAGGGCCACGGCGTCGATCAGGTACAGCTCGGACAGGCCGATGACGGGGATCAGGGCGCCGGCGAGGAGGGGGCCGGCCACCAGGCCGGTCTGCATGACGGTGGAGCCCAGGGCGTTGGCCGCGGGGAGTTCGTCCGCCGGGACGAGACGGGCGATGGAGGCGTTGCGGGCCGGGGAGTTGAGGCCGAAGAAGGCCTGCTGGAGGGCGAGCAGCACCATCAGGACGACGACCGATTGCAGGCCGGTGGCGGCCTGCACCCAGAAGAGCACGGAGGTGACGGCGAGGCCGGAGTTGGTGATCAGCAGCAGCCTGCGGCGGTCCATGCTGTCGGCGATCGCGCCGCCCCACAGCGCGAAGAGCGCGAGCGGCAGCAGGCCGGCGAGGCTCGCGTACCCCACCCATGCCGACGAGCCCGTGATGTCGTAGATCTGCTTGGGCACGGCGACCGCGGTGAGCTGGCTGCCGACCGCCGTGACGATGGTCGAGGACCACAGCCGGCGGTAGGCGGGGCGGCGCAGCGGGCGGGTGTCCATCGCCCAGCGCCGCCAGCCGCGAGCCCCGGCCTGTGCCGGTCGCGGGTCCTCTTCCGGGGCCGCTCCGTTGTCGGTCGTACTCTCGCTCGTGTCCACGGACTTCCTTGCCTCGTACACGGTTTCAATTCCGGGTTCACTATCACCGATCCGCGCGACGTACGGGCACCCGGGTCGCTCCGGCGGCCTCGGCGGGCGGGGAACGGCCGCCTCAGGCGCCGGCGACGAGCATGGCGCCGGTCGCGATCATCGTCGCCGCCACCAGGCCGTCCAGGACGCGCCAGGAGGACGGGCGGGACAGGAAGCGGGCGAGCAGCCGGGCGCCGAAGCCGAGCGAGGCGAACCAGCACAGGCTGGCCAGGGCCGCGCCGAGACCGAAGGTCCAGCGCAGCGCGCCGTGGCCGGCCGCGATGGAACCGAGCAGGAAGACGGTGTCGAGGTAGACGTGCGGATTGAGCCAGGTCATCGCCAGGCAGGTGAGGACCGCAGGCCTCCAGGAGCGCTCGGAGGCGCCCTCCACCCGCATCGCGGAGGGCCGCAGGACCCGGCGGGCGGCCAGAGCGCCGTAGCAGAGCAGGAAAGCGCCGCCGATCCAGCCGACCGCGGTCAGCGCCGCGGGCCGGCCGACGACGACCGCGCCGACCCCGCCGACGCCCAGCGCGATGAGCGCCGCGTCGGACAGGGCGCAGATGCCGACCACGGCGAGCACGGCCTCCCGGCGGATGCCCTGGCGCAGGACGAAGGCGTTCTGGGCGCCGATCACGACGATGAGGGACAGGCCGGTGCCGAACCCGGCGGCCAGAGCGGTCAGCGCGTGCGTCATACGGGGGACGCTAAGGAGGAACGGCGTCCGAAGTACAGCTAAAGCTTCTTACGTATCATTAGCCCACGTGATGACGGACCTTCCCCTGGACCAGGTGCGGACCCTCCTCGCGGTGGTGGACGAGGGCACCTTCGATGCCGCCGCCCGTGTCCTGCATGTGACGCCCTCGGCGGTCAGTCAGCGGGTCAAGGCGCTGGAGCAGCGCACCGGGCGGGTGCTGGTGACCAGGACCAAACCCGTGCGGCCCACCGAGTCCGGGGAGGTCGTCGTGCGGTTCGCGCGCCAGCTCGCCCAACTGGAGGGGGACGCCCGCACCGCGCTGGGCATGACCGGCGCCGGGGAGACGACGCGCCTGTCGATCGCGGTGAACGCGGACTCGCTGGCGACCTGGTTCCTGCCGGCGATCACCCGTGTGGCCGAGGAGCTGGACGTCGGGTTCGAACTGCGCCGCGAGGACGAGGCCCGTACGGCCGCCCTGCTGCGCGAGGGCCAGGTCATGGCCGCGGTCACCTCGTCGCCGGACCCGGTCGCCGGGTGCGGCGTGCGGAGCCTGGGACGGATGCGGTACATGGCCATGGCGAGCCCCGGGTTCGTCCGGCGGTGGCTGGCGGGCTGGCCCGAGGTACCGCTGCGGGACGTGCTCGGCGGGGCGCCGGTCGTCGCCTTCGACCGGTACGACGACTTCCAGGACCGGTTCCTGCGGGAGCTGCGGCCGTCCGGTGGTGCGCACGGGCGGCGGCACCTCGTCCCGACGTCGGAGGGTTTCGTGGACGCCGTCGCGGCCGGAATGGGGTGGGGCATGGTGCCCCTACAGCAAGCCGGGCCACTGCTGCGCGCGGGGCGGCTGGTGCACCTGGCCGAGGACCGGCCGGCGGACGCGCCGCTGTACTGGCAGCAGTGGAAGCTGGACTCGCCCGCGCTCGCGGCGGTGGCGACAGCGGTCGCGGCCGCGGCTGAGGAGGCGCTGGGCAACGGCTGACGCGCCGGGCGGCAGCCCCGTCAGCCCTCCGCCACGACGAGGACGAGCGGGATGTCGTCGCACGGGACCAGCCGCAGCCCCTGGTGGCGGCCCGGTCGCGCGTCGGCGAGGAGGGCGCCGAAGTCGGGGCCCTTGGTGAGCGAGCCGACCAAGTGGGCCGGGTCGGCCGAAGCCGCCACCCGGCCGCGGGCGTTGACCAGGTGCGCCGGTGCGGGCAGCCGTCGCAGCAGGGGCATCACGGCCGCCTCGAAGTGCCGCAGATACACGTCGGCGGCGGCGACCCCGGCGAAGCGGCCCTCGACGTGGACCGGCGCGGACAGGGTCAGGCTGTACTCGTCGGAGCAGAGGTAGTCGACGTAGGGTCCGGCGACCGCGCGGCGGCCGGTGTCACGGGGCAGGGCGAACCAGTCCCAGTGCGTGTAGTCGGAGTACGCCGACTGCCGCGGGTCCAGATCGAGCAGCAGCGGGCGTACCGAGCCGTCGGCGCGGGTCTGCCACCACTCCAGCCAGGCCGGGACGTCGGTGAGCAGACCGGGTGCCGCGATGAAGCCGACGCCGGAGACCAGCTCCTGCCGGGCGAGGTGGAGATGCAGGCCCGGGCGCAGCGCCGCGAGGTCGGCGGTCGCCGGGCGGCGGCCCCGGGCGCCGATACGGGTCAGCAGCGCCGTGGTGTCGGCGCGGACCTGGGCGACGGTGTCGAAGACGGCCTCCAGGGTGCCGCGCACCCGGGCCGCGACACCCGTGTCCGTGACCGGATCGAGGAGTGCGGTCGCCGCGCCCGTACGGCTGCTGCCGACGCTCGCGGCCGTGCTCGGACCCGTCGGGGCGGGGGGCGGGACGAGACAGGGCGAGGAGCCGGGCTGCTTCAGGGAGTCGGACATGACCGCGACCGTATACGCCGGGTTCACCTCGCCGCACCTTGACTCAGCGTCAACTTCCTTGCGACCGACAGAAGTTGAACCGGACGGCAACGCTCCGTAAGGTGTTGGCCCACACCGTCGCCCGAAGGCACCACCCCGGCCTGCGGGCGAACCCCGGGCAGGGTCACCGACCCGCCCGCGACCTGGAGCATCGTCCGTGCACCACCGCACCCCGTGGCGACCGGAGCCGCTCCTGTCATCACGCCACCCCCATGCGGGCGCGGTGCGCGGCCCGACCGCCGTGCCGCTCATCCGCGTCGCATCCTGTACGCCCGCGCACCCACTGTCACCCACCGTCACACTTTCACCCCCGATTCCCCCCACTCCCCCACACCCGTGGAGACTTCCTTGCGTCTGAACAGATCTCTCAAGACGACGGCCGCCGCCTGTTCCCTTCTGCTCGTCAGCGCCTGCGGACTGTTCGCCGAGTCGAACACGTCGTCCTCCTCGGTCGGCTTCAACCCGCCGGATCTGAAGGCACAGTCGGAACTGGGCCGGACGGAGGGGCAGGTGAACCTGATCTCCTGGGCGGGCTATGTCGAGGACGGATCCTCGGACCCGAAGGCGGACTGGGTCACTCCCTTCGAAAAGCAGACAGGATGTCAGGTTCACAACAAAGTGGCGGCCAGCTCGGACGAGATGGTCAAACTGATGAAGACCGGCGCCTATGACGCCGTCTCCGCTTCGGGCGACGCCTCCCTCAGGCTCATCGCCTCCGGCGAGGCGGCCCCGGTGAACACGGACCTGGTGCCCAACTACAAGGACGTCTTCTTCGGACTGAAGAACCAGAGGTGGAACTCGGTCGACGGCACGGCGTACGGTATCCCCCACGGCCGTGGCGCGAACCTGCTGATGTACAACACCAAGGAGGTCTCGCCCGCCCCCGTCTCCTGGTCCGCGGTCTTCGACGACGCGGCCAAGTACAAGGGCCACCTCACCGCGTACGACTCCCCGATCTACATCGCGGACGCGGCGCTGTACCTGCACGACACCCAGCCGGGACTGGGCATCGAGAACCCCTACGCGCTCGACCAGAAGCAGTTCGAGGCGGCCGTCGACCTGCTGAAGCGGCAGCGCGCCAACGTGGGCGAGTACTGGAGCGACTACCTGAAGGAGATCGCCGCCTTCAAGAGCGGCGACTCCGTCATCGGCACCACCTGGCAGGTCATCGCCAACCTCGCCCAGAGCGAGGGCGCCAAGGTGAAGGCCGTGCTGCCGCAGGAGGGCGCCACGGGGTGGTCCGACACATGGATGCTCTCGTCCAAGGCGAAGCACCCCAACTGCGCCTACAAATGGATGAACTGGATCATCGCCCCGAAGGTCAACGCTGAGGTCGCCGAGTACTACGGCGAGGCGCCCGCCAACATCAAGTCCTGCGACCAGACCAGCGACCCGGCCTTCTGCGACACCTTCCACGCCACCGACGAGAGCTACTGGAAGGACATCGCCTTCTGGACGACGCCCATCGAGCAATGCCTCGACGGCCGCAGCGACGTCAAGTGCGTGCCGTACGCGAAGTGGGTGCAGGCCTGGACCGAGATCAAGGGCTGAGCCGGCTCTGAAGGGCGTCCGCCGTGCCGCCCCCGCGCGGCGGACCTCACGCCGGCGGGACCTTCGCGGTCGCGCGCCGGTGACGGGCGAGCGCGTGCCCGATGTCACGGGTCGCCGGGTACAGCCGCAGATACAGGTCGTAGAGGTCGTCGTAGCGGGACCGCAGACGGGTGTCGGGTGTGACGCGCTCGCGCACCGGGTTCCAGCTGTCGATGTCGGTCCCACCGATCGCGCTCGCCGCCAGGAACGCGGCACCGTAGCTGGCGCCGAGCGTCACCGTCCTGATCTCCTGTTCGAGGCCGGTGACATCGGAGACGATACGGGTCCACAGGCCGCCGCGAGTGCCTCCGCCGACGGCGACGACCCGGCGGATGTCGGCACCGGCCGCGCGCATCGCCTCCACGTTGTGCCGTACGCCGAACGCGGTGGCCTCCAGCGCGGCGCGGTAGAGGTCGCCGCGGGTGTGCTCCACGGTCAGTCCGGCGATCACTCCCCGGGCGTCCGGGTCGGCGACCGGGGTCCGCTCCCCCGCGAAGTAGGGCAGCATCAGCAGGCCCCTGGCGCCGGCTCCGGACGCCTCTGCCTCGGCGAGCAGCGCGTCCGGGTCGCCCTCGCCGAGCAGGTCCCGCAGCCAGTCGGTGATCATCCCCGAGGTGGCCATACCGCCCGCGAGGCTGCGCGTTCCCGGCAACGCGCCGACGGTGCTCCACAGTTCGGGCACGAGCAGCCGCTCCGACACGGTGTTGATGAGGAACATGGTGCTGCCATACATGAGCATCAGGTCGCCGGTGTGCTGGGCGCCGACGCTCAGCGCCTCCGACCAGGCGTCGATCGTCCCCGTGACGACCGGGACGCCGGCGGGGAGCCCGGTGGCCGCGGCCGCCTCGGCGGTGACATGGCCGGCGATGTCACCGGGCCAGCGCAGGGGCGGCAGTTCGAGGTCCGGTGCGATACGGCGCGCCCAGGGCCGGTACCAGTCCTGGGCCGTGGAGTCGTACAGCGGCACGGACTGGCTCGCCGAGTGGTGGTCGAGGACGTAGCGGCCGGTGAGCCGGTTGACCAGGTAGGAGCTGGGCATGTAGAGCCGCCGGGCGCGGGCGGCGACGTCGGGGCGGTGCTCCGCGAGCCAGGCGATCTTGGGGCCCACCGCCTGGGTGGACAGCAGGGATCCGCAGCGCCGCAGGACGGCGTCCCGGCCCAACTCGGCGTCGAGACGGGCGATCTGGGCGGTCGCTCGGGTGTCGACGCCGTAGAGGATCGCCGGGTGCAGCGGAGTGTCCGTCTCGTCGGCGAGGGCGACGCAGGGACCCATGCCGCTGACGCCGACCGCGTCCACGACGGTACCGGGGGCCAGCAGTTCGTGGGCGAGCGAGACGAACTCGTCCCACCAGACGCGGGCGTCCATCTCGACATGGCCGGGCGTGGGGCGGCTGACCGTGTGCGGGCGCGTGGCCGTGCGGAGAACCGTTCCGTCCTCGTCGACCAGCACGCCTTTGCCGCTGGACGTTCCGATGTCGACACCGAGCACCGTCATGCGTTCCCGTCCTCCCGCATCGAGACTCCCGGGACATCGTTCCCCGCTTCGCCACCGATCACCGGTCGCACGGGAGAAGCCGGCGCCGAGCGGCGTGGCGTCGGCCCCCGACCCCGCAGAAGGGGCGTGTCGGCGTCTGCGCGGCCGGGTCAGACGTCCGCGGGTGCGGGCGTCGCCGGCAGCCGCAGGGTGAAGACCGAGCCTGTGCCGACCTCTGAGGTGACCGTGACGGTTCCGCCGTGGGCCGTGGTGAGCTGGCGGACGATGGGGAGCCCGAGACCGCTGCCGCCGGTGCGCCGGCTGCGGGACTTCTCCGCTCGCCAGAACCGGTCGAAGACGTGGCGCAGGTCCTCGGCGGCGATCCCGCTGCCCGTGTCGGCGACCTCGAAGACCGCACTGGCGTCCTCCGAGCGGGCGGCGAGCGTGATCGTGCCGTCGGCCGGGGTGTGGCGGATCGCGTTGGAGACCAGGTTCCCGAGCGCCTGCCGCATCCGGACGGGGTCGGCGTCCAGCCACGGGTCGCCGTCCACCCGGGTGAGCAGGCGGATGCCGGCGGTGTCGGCGGCGACCTTGTGGGCGGCGGCCACCTGGGCGAGGAGTTCGGCGGCGCGGACGGGTTCGCGGTGCAGCCGCAGGGTGCCCGCGTCGGCCGCGGCGAGGTCCTGGAGGTCGTCGATGACCCGCTGCAGGATCATGGCCTCCTCGTGCAGCGAGGCCAGCAGTTCGGCGTCGGGGGCGACGGTGCCGTCGCGGGTCACCTCCAGCCAGCCGCGGATGTTGGTGAGCGGGGTGCGCAGTTCATGGGCGACATCACTGACCATCGCCCTGCGCTGCGCCTCGAGTCGTTCGCGGCGCTCGGTCAGCGCGTTGAACGCCTCGGCGAGGATTCCGGTCTCGTCGCGGGTGGTGACGGGCACGCGGACGTGCCGGTCGGGCGGCTGCTGCGCGGCATGGGTGAGAGCGCGCAGCGGCCGTACGAGCCGGGTGGCGACCACGGCGGTGACGGCCACGGTCAGGGCGAGGACGAGCCCGGTCACGGCGATGACCTTGGCCTTGTTGGCGGGCGACATGTCGAAGCGGGGCAGGGTGCGGCCGCCGGTGCCGAGGAACAGCTCGGCCGTCGGGGCGACGTAGGGGTCGAGCTGCCGGCGACGGGCCTGGGCGATGCAGTCGCCACCCTTCTGTTCCGCCACGGTGGGCGGCGCGTTCCCCGCCTTCCTGACGGGGAGGTTGCCCAGCTCGACGCCCTTGACGGTGAAAGCCACCGAGAGGGGCAGCCGGGCGGGCATGCCCTCCCGCTTCAGACACGTCCCGACCAGGCTCGTCACCGCGGCAATGGCCTTCTCCTCGGTGGGCATCGGGGTGTTCAGCCTTCCGTCGGCGCACTCGGCCGACACATAGGGGTCGGAGACGGCTCCCTCCGCGCCCGTCAGCACGGACCGGCCGCTCGGCGCGGTCTCGACGGTCGCCTCGTAGCCGCCGCTCCGGTAGCACGCCTGCCGCACCAGCGCGAGCTTCCGCACCCGTGCACGCTCGTTCGCCGTCAGCCGGTACGGTCCCACCGCCCGGGGATCGATGCCGCTCAGCTGCGCCCCGGGTTCCGAGTACGTGTCGGTGCGCAGCGGGTCGACGGTGGCGGCGGCCTGCGGCGGCAGGGGGGTGCCGTGGCGCGCGGAGTCGGCGATCGGGACCCGGTCGGGGGTGGTCAGGGCGATGCGCCGGCGGGTGCGGGCGGACAGTGCGCGTACGGTGGGCCCGACGCCGGACCAGTCGGTGTGCGTGGCGGCGTATCCGCTCAACTGCCGCAGGATCTCCGTGTCGTCGGCGAGTGCCCGGCCCTGTTCCTCCTGGATGGCTCGGGTGGTGGTCTGCACCGCCAGCCACGCGGTGGCCGCCACCGAGCACATGGCGATGAGCACCGAGGTGACCATCAGCCGGACGAGGAGGCTCTTGCGCAGCGGTATGCCGCGGCTCACCCGCGCTCTCCGCTGAGCTTGTACCCGACGCCGAACACGGTCAGCAGCCGCGTCGGGCGGCGCGGGTCGGGCTCGATCTTCTTGCGCAGGTTCATGATGTGCACGTCGATCGCGCGTTCGGTGGAGGCCCGGTCGATGCCGCGGGTGCACTGCAGCAACTGCCGCCGGGAGAAGACCCGGTCGGGCTCGGAAACCATGGCGAGGAGGATCTCGTACTCGCCCGGGGTGCAGTTCACGGGCTCGCCGTCGCACAGCACCTCGTGCCTGACCGGGTCGATGTGGATGCCCGCTGCCCGCACGGCGTGCTGCTGGTCGGCGCCCTGGCGTCCGCTGCGCCTGAGCACCGTGCGGATGCGGGCCATCAACTCGCGCGGGCTGTACGGCTTGGTCATGTAGTCGTCCGCGCCGAGCTCCAGGCCGAGCAGGACGTCGTCCTCGGTGGAGCGGGCGGTGAGCATGAGCACGGGGATGTCGTCGTCGCGGCGCAGCACCCGGCACACGCCGAATCCGTCGATCACCGGCAGCATCAGATCGAGGACGACGAGGTCGGGCCGGTGCCGCCGGACCGCCTCGAGGGCGGTCCCGCCGTCGTGGACCACGGTCGCGGTGTGGCCCTCCCGCTCCAGCGAGAGACGTATCAGCTCGGCCTGCATCTCGTCGTCCTCGGCGACCAGCACATGTGCGCACACGCGGCTGATGCTATGCGCAACGGACCGTGGACGGCCCGCGGACGGCCCGTGAAGAGGTCCTTCCCACAGGCTGACAGCTTCCTGACATCAGTGTGCGGATCCGGTCGCGGGGCGGTTCAGCGCGCCAGGGACGTCGCGTCGCCCATCACGACCACCGGGTGCCGATCCGGGTCCAGAGCGCGCAGCAGCGCCTTCATGTCGGCCTCCTTCAGGGTGACGCAGCCGTGGGTGGGGCCGCCGTGGTCGACGTGGAACCAGATGCCTCCGCCCCGGCCGCCCCCGAGCGGGCGGGTCCAGTCACGTGGTGAGGTGCCCGGCTTGCGGTTGTAGTTGATGGCCACCACGTAGTCGAAGGCGCCGGCGAGGGACTCGCCGTCGAAGCCGGTGCCGAGGGCGGTGAAGCCGTGGGAGTGGTCGTACGGCAGCCGGGTGCCGGGGTCGGGCAGGCGCCCTCCGGCGTCGGTGAGAGCGTAGACGCCGATCGGTGAGTGCAGGTCACCGGACGTGTGGTGGTCGGTCCAGCCCATGAGGGCGTTGTGCGCGGGCCACGGCCGGCCTGCCTTCCAGCCGGAGTCGGTCCGCTCGTACAACACGACGGTGGAATCGGACGAGTTCCGGCCCTTCCCGGTCACCACGACCACCTGGCGCGCGTTCGACGGTATGCCCGCCCGCGTTCTGGGCCCGAGGCCGGGCAGTTCCCCGGGCGCGTCCGGTGTCGCCGCGGGTGAGGACGCGGGTGCGGGCGTGCCCTCGGCCCCGTCGGCGGCGACGGCCGCGCGCGTCTGTGCCGCCCCGCCGCCCGACTGGCACCCGGCCAGCAGCAGGGAGGCGGCGAGCACGGCCGCCGGTACACGTATTGCTGTGATCATCCTTCGACAGTGACTCAGACATGTAAGGAAGTGGTCAGGAGGCGACCCGTTCGAACCGAACTACGCATGAACGAACAACGAGTTGTTGCCGTTTCAGGACAGTCGTGATCTTGGCGGAGGGGAGCCCTCCGGGACAGGATGCCCGCATGAAGGGTGATCTCTTTTCCAGTGACCACATGGTGCAGCCCGCCGCCGCCCCGGGCATGTCCCTGCAGAACGCGAAGTCCATCCGGTACGTCGTCGGCGGCGAGATGTTCGCGCGGCAGGGCTCGATGGTCGCCTACCGCGGGGACCTGAGGTTCGAACGCAAGGGCCAGGGCGTCGGCGGAATGCTCAAACGGGCGGTCACCGGTGAGGGGCTGCCGCTGATGTCCGTGCGCGGACAGGGCGAGGCGTGGTTCGCGCACGAGGCGCAGAACTGCTTCATCGTGGACGTAGAGCCGGGCGACGAGTTCACCGTCAACGGGCGCAACGTGCTCTGCTTCGACGCGAGCCTGTCGTACGAGATCAAGACCGTGAAGGGCGCCGGGATCGCCGGCGGCGGGCTGTTCAACAGCTTGTTCACCGGGCATGGCCGGCTCGGCCTGATCTGCGAGGGCAATCCGCTGGTGATACCCGTCTCGCCCGAGCTGCCGGTGTTCGTCGACACCGACGCGGTGGTGGGCTGGACGGCCCGGCTGCACACCTCGCTGCACCGGTCGCAGTCCATCGGCTCGATGCTGCGCGGCGGCTCGGGTGAGGCGGTGCAGCTGAAGCTGGAGGGCGAGGGGTACGTCGTCGTACGGCCCAGTGAGCTGACTCCGCAGAAGGAGCACTGACGGAAAGGGGCCCCGCTTCCAAAAACGAGCGGGGCTTCCTCTGATCAGCGTCCGGCCGGGTGGACGCGGCCGAGAGCGCACCACCGGGACGCGACTGAACATATTTTCGAATCAGCGGAGTACGCTGCCTGTATGGCCACGCATCTCCAGGGCTCGCTGTTCGACCAGACCGACGACATCCGTCTCGGCTCGCTCGACGGGCTGCGGCGGACTCATCTGGACGCGGGGGCGTGGATCGATGTGCTGCCGGGCTGGCTCAGCGGGGCCGACGCGCTGTTCGTGCAGCTGGCCGAGGAGGTGCCCTGGCGCGCGGAGCGGCGGCACATGTACGACCACACGGTGGACGTGCCGCGGCTGCTCGCCTTCTACCACGCCGGGGACCCGCTGCCGCACCCCGTCCTGGAGGAGGCGCGCGAGGCCCTGTCCGCGCACTACGCGAGGGAGCTCGGCGAACCCTTCGTGACGGCCGGTCTCTGCTACTACCGGGACGGCCGGGACAGCGTCGCCTGGCACGGGGACCGCATCGGCCGGGGCGCACGCGAGGACACCATGGTCGCCATCCTGTCCGTGGGCGTGCCGCGCGATCTGGCGCTGCGGCCGCGCGGCGGCGGGCAGGCCGTCCGGCGTCCGCTCGGGCACGGGGATCTGATCGTGATGGGCGGTTCCTGCCAGCGGACGTGGGAGCACTCGATCCCGAAGAGCAGCCGGGCGACCGGGCCCCGGATCAGCATCCAGTTCCGGCCGGCCGGGGTGGGCTGACCCGGATCAGGGCATCAGCTGTGCCTGTACGGCCGGTGCCCAGCGGTCGGCGATGTCGTCGAGGTCCGCTGCGCGCAGGTGGGTGCCGCGGGCGATGCCGAACATCACGCCGAGGCCCAGCAGGGCGCTCACCGCGAGTTCGGCGCGCAGGCCCGCGTCGGGACCGCGCAGACGCGCGGCGAGGCGGTCGCTGACCTGGGTGCGGAAGTTGGCGCGCAGGATGTCGCCCTGCTCGCCGTGCAGGGGCGCGAAGACGATGCGCAGGAGCGGGTCGGCGCCCTGGCGCGTCTGGCTGAGCAGCACATGGCGGACCATGTGCCGGCCGAGGTTCTCGAGCGGCGCGTCCAGCAGGGCGGCGGCATCCGCCTCGAAGGACATCACCTGGGAGAAGAGAGTGTCCTTGTTGCCGAAGTACTTCAGGATGAGCGGCGGGCTGACCCCGGCCCGGTCGGCGACCGCCTTGAGCGTGATGTCCGCGTGCGCGTGCCGGGCGAGCAGATGGCGGGCGGCGCGCAGGATGGCGGCCTTGGTGGTCTCGGCGTCGCGGCGGGCGGGGGCGGTGGCCGGTGACGTGGTCACGGTCCTCAGGCTCCTTCCAGCGCCGTGTCGGGCGACGGCGTCCTGCGCCCGGGGGTGCCGCCCGGGGTACGGTCCCGCGGGATGGCCAGGGCGGTGGCACACGCCACGAGGGCGACCGTACCCGCCATCGCGAACGCCAGCAGATAGCCGTGCAGCGTGGGGACGGGGGCGCCGCCCACCAGGGCGGTGTGGTGGACCAGGACGGCGGCGACACAGGCGCTGCAGATGGCCTGGCCGATGGTGCGCATCAGCACGTTGACGCCGTTCGCGGAGGCGGTCTGCCCCGCCGGCACGGCACGCAGGATGAGGGTGGGCAGCGCCGAGTAGGCGAGGGTCGTGCCGGTGGCGACGACGGACGCGCCCACGATGATCATCCACAGGTGGCGGCTGTCCGCGATGCGTACGGCGTATCCAAGGGTGAGCACGGCCGCGCCGACGGCGAGGGTGGTCCGGGGGCCGCGGGCCGCCGAGATGCGGGCGGAGACCGGGGAGAACAGCAGCATGATCACTCCGCCGGGCAGCAGACACAGACCGCCGCCCACGATGGACAGGCCGAGCCCGTAGCCGGTGGCCCTCGGCGCCTGGACGAGCTGTGCGGTCACCAGTGAGTTGGCGTAGAAGCCGAAGCCGACCAGCAGGGCGGTGAGGTGCGGCAGGGCGACGCCGGGGCGGGCGGCCAACCGCAGGTCGACGAGGGGCCGTTCGGCGCGCAGCTGTTGCAGGCACCACAGTGCGAGGACCAGCACGCTGCCCGCGAACAGGCCGAGGATCCGCGCGCTCCCCCATCCCCACTGGCCGCCCTGCGACACGGCCAGCAGCAGACAGACCAGCCCTGCGGCGAGGCCGAGTGCGCCGAGGACGTCGAAGCGTCCGGGGGCGCGGACGGGCGACTCGCGCACCGCCCACCGGGCGAGGACGAGACCGACGGCGCCGAGGAAGCCGGTCACCCAGAACATGGCGTGCCAGTTCACGTACTGGATGACGAGCGCGGCCAGCGGCAGGCCGAGGGCGGCGCCGACGCCGACGGTGGAGCTCATGAGGGCGACCGCGGATCCGGTGCGCTCGGGCGGCAGTTCGTCGCGCAGGATGCTGATCGACAGCGGGACGACCGCGGCGGCCGCGCCCTGGAGCGCCCGCGCCGTGATGAGCACGCCGATGTCGGACGAGAGCGCGCAGAGCACCGAGCCCAGCGTCATCAGGGCCAGTGCGGTCAGCAGCACCCGGCGCTTGCCGTACATGTCCCCGGCGCGTCCGAGCACCGGGGTGAGCACCGCTCCGGACACCAGGGTGGCGGTGACCATCCAGGAGACGGCGCCCGCGGAGGCGCCGGTGAGGCGGGGCAGGTCGGGCAGCAGGGGGACGACGACCGTCTGCATGACGGCCATGAGGATGCCGCCGAAGGCCAGGGCGGGGACCGCGGGCCGGTCGCGCGCTTCCGGCCGCCCGGCCGGTCCGGCGGGTATGGGGACCATGCGCACTCCAGTGGATCGGCCAGGGGGGGCAATGACGGTGAATAGCGATTCACCGTAGCGGGTGAATGGCCATTCACCCAAGGCTTTGTGGCCGTTCACCCAAGGCTTTGTCGCCGCCGACGTCGTCCGGATCCCCAACAGCCCGGCCAGGGGCGGCGGTTCGCGTCACATGTGGGGCGTGAGCCGGGCCACGAGACGGCCGCCAGGAGAGAAAGATCCACTTCCAAACCCCCCACACAGGGCGGAATTTCCCGTTCCGACGCTCCCGCGATCAGGCGCGACAGCAAGATCATCTTCGTTCAACTTTGTAGGACACGGCGGCAATTGTCCTGATCGCAGCCAACCACCTTCCGTCGATTTCCAGGGCTCACCGGTTGGCGGATAGGCAGGACGCGTCGCATCAACCCCCCCTCGACCGGAGGATTCGTATGCCCCGAATCACCCGCCGCCGTGCCCTCGCGGCAGGCGCCGCCGTCGCCACCACCGCCGGCCTGCCCGCCCCGTCGGCCGCAGCCCCGGGCCACGGCAACAGCCACAGCAACAGCAACGGCGACGGTGCGCCGGAAGCCTTCGACGAGGTCTATCGGGGCCGCCGGATACAGGGCCGCCCCCTGGCCGGCGGGCACCACCACGGTGGTGGATACGGCGTGTTCATCGACGGTGTGGAGCTGCACGTCATGCGCAACGCGGACGGCAGCTGGATCAGCGTGGTCAGCCACTACGACCCGGTCCCGAGCCCGCGCGCCGCCGCGCGCGCAGCCGTGGTCGAACTGCGGGGCGCCCCGCTCGTCCCCCTCACCTGACCGCCCGCCCCAGCAGCTTTCGGAGCCTGACGCACATGACCGTACGCAAGAACCAGGCGACCCTCACGGCCGACGAGAAGCGGCGGCTGGTCGCCGCGCTCGTGGAACTGAAGCGCAGCGGCCGCTACGACGCCTTCGTCACCACCCACAACGCCTTCATCATGGGCGACACCGACACAGGGGCACGGACGGGGCACCGCTCGCCGTCGTTCCTGCCCTGGCACCGCAGATTCCTGATCGAGTTCGAGCGGGCGCTGAAGTCCGTCGACTCCTCCGTCGCCCTGCCGTACTGGGACTGGACCGCCGACCGCTCGCCGCGCTCCTCGCTGTGGGCACCGGACTTCCTCGGCGGCACCGGGCGCCCCCTGGACGGACGGGTGACGGACGGCCCGTTCGCCGCGTCCACCGGCAACTGGCCGCTCGCGGTGCGCGTGGACGGCCGCACCTATCTGCGGCGCTCGCTCGGCGGTGGCGGACGCGACCTGCCGACCCGGGCCGAGGTCGACTCGGTGCTCGCGATGTCCACCTACGACATGGCGCCCTGGAACAGCGTGTCGGACGGCTTCCGCAACCATCTCGAAGGATGGCGGGGCGTCAACCTGCACAACCGCATCCATGTGTGGGTGGGCGGTCAGATGGCCACCGGGGTCTCCCCCAACGACCCGGTCTTCTGGCTGCACCACGCCTACGTCGACAAGCTGTGGGCCGAGTGGCAGCGCCGCCACCCCGGCTCCGGCTACCTTCCCACGGGCGGCACGCCGGACGTCGTCGACCTGGAGGAGCCGATGAGGCCGTGGAACGACGTGCGCCCCGCCGATCTGCTTGACCACAGGGCGTACTACACGTTCGACACCGACTGACGGTCGGGGCCCGGACGTTGCCACCGACCGACGGCTAGGTCCCGGGCAACGGACAGCCGGTTTTCACGGGGTTGTGACAGGGTTTCCGGGTTCTGTCAGCGCGAGGACGACGCCCAGGGCCCGACGCCGCCGATGCGCTCGATCGTGTAGCGCACGATGAACCCGGGTCCCCTGGGCGCCGGGAACTCGGCGTCCGGGGCCATGTACACCTTGGCGAGGCGGTTGAGCAGGTCCCAGGCGCCGTCGCTCGGCTCCACCGCGGCCCGCGCCCGCAGTACGGCGTACTCGTTCAGGAAGGCTCCGGGCACGCGTGGGGCGTCGAAGGACAGCACGACCCGCGGGTCCCGGTCGATGTTGCGCAGCTTCACGTGCCGCGCCATATGGCCGCTGACGATGTCGTCGCCGTCCAGTCCGATCCAGATGACGGTCACCTGAGGGCTCCCGTCCGGGTTGATGGTGCTCAGATGCGCCATGGGGCCGGACTCGATCAGCTCCCGCAGCTGATCCGGCAGACGGCTGTTCCCGTTCATGACTCAGGAACGTACCGCTCCGCGCGCGAGGGCGTCCGGAAGCCCGGAAAAGTCGTCTCAGGTGTCGCCGGCCGTACGGCACTCCGGGTGGCCCCAGCCCTGGGCGTTCTTGGCGATGGGCTCGCCCGCCGCGTACGGGCGGCCGCACACGCAGCGGCCCGGGAACTTCGCCTTGATCGTGCGGGAGGTGGTCCGCTTCCGCGCGGGCGCGGCACGGCGGGCCGGGGCGGCGGCGGCCGGCTCGGGCGACGGCGGCGGCTCCGGGGAGCCGTGGGCGCTGCCCGCCGGTTTCTGCACGGTGGCCGCCTGGCTGGCGGCACGGTCCGCGAAGTCGTTGAGGCGGTCGCCGCCGACCTGGTGGGCGGGCACGTAGCGGAACTCGACCTCGCGACCCGCGAGCAGCTCGTCGATGCGGACGACCAGTGCCTGGTTGGCGACGGGCTTGCCGGCGGCGGTCTTCCAGCCGTTGCGCTTCCACCCGGGCAGCCAGGTGGTGACCGCCTTCATCGCGTACTGGGAGTCCATGCGGATCTCCAGCGCGATGCCCGGGTCCACCGCGCTCAACAGCCGTTCGAGCGCGGTGAGTTCGGCGACGTTGTTGGTCGCGGTGCCCAGCGGGCCGGCCTCCCAGCGGCTCGGGATCTCGTCGACGTCGGCGACGACCCAGGCCCATCCGGCGGGTCCCGGGTTTCCCTTCGAAGCCCCGTCACAGGCGGCCACAACACGTTCAGGCATGCCCCTGATCATGCCACGCCCCTGCCCGCCCCGGTCCCGGGGCGGGCAGGGGGCGGGCACCCGCGCTGTCCGGAAGGCGCAGGCCGATCGGGGCGGCGGCGTGCGGGACGTACGTGGTGCGGTGGCCGGCCATGAGTCCCGCGGTCCCATGGGGATCGGCCAGGGCGGTGGGCGACGCCGGCAGGGGCACGGGCCGTGCCACGCTCCGGCCGTCCCGAGCGCGGGGCCGTGCCGCGCGCCGGACCGTCGGCGTGGCGACACTGGAAGGAGGCAGTCGTGGACGGGACGGGGCACGTGATGCACGCATGGGTGGTGGACCGGCCGGGGCCCGTCGAGCGGGAGCCTCTCGCCTTCGTGGAGCGGCCGGCCCCGATGCCGGGCCCCGGTGAGCTGCTGGTGCACGTGCGGGCGTGCGGTGTGTGCCGTACGGATCTGCACGTGGCCGAGGGGGACCTGCCGGTGCGGCGGCCGGGGGTGACGCCCGGGCACGAGGTGGTGGGCGTGGTGGCCGGGATCGGCGGGGGCGTGAGCGGGTGGGCGAGCGGCGACCGGGTGGGCGTGGCGTGGCTGCGCCGCACGGACGGCACGTGCCGGTACTGCGTGCGCGGCGCCGAGAACCTGTGCCCGGCCTCCGAGTACACCGGCTGGGACGCCGACGGCGGCTACGCGCAGTACACGACCGTGCCGGCCGCCTTCGCCTACCGGCTGCCGGAGGCGGTGGACGATGTGGCGCTGGCGCCCCTGCTGTGCGCCGGCATCATCGGCTACCGGGCGCTGCTGCGGACGTCCCTGCCGCCGGGCGGTCGCCTCGGGCTGTACGGGTTCGGCGGCAGCGCGCACCTGTGTGCGCAGGTGGCGCTGGCGCAGGGGGCCACGGTGCATGTGCTGACCCGGGACGAGGCCTCGCGGGGGCTCGCGCTGCAGCTCGGGTGTGCGTCGGCGGGCGGTGCCTTTGACGCGCCGCCGGAGCCGCTGGACGGGGCGATCCTGTTCGCGCCGGCCGGTGATCTCGTCCCGGTGGCGCTGCGGGCGCTGGACCGGGGCGGGGTGCTGGCGGTCGCGGGCATCCATCTGAGCGACGTCCCGGCCCTGCGGTACGAGAGCGAGCTGTTCTACGAGAAGGAGTTGCGCAGCGTCACCTCGAACACTCGCGAGAACGGCCGGGAGTTCCTGGACCTCGCCGCCCGGTACGGCGTACGGGCGACCACGCACCCGTACCCGCTGTCGGAGGCGCAGCGGGCGCTCGCCGATCTGAAGGCGGGGCGCTTCGACGGGGCGGCCGTGCTGGTGAACGACCTCTGAGAGTCAGCCGGTGGGCAGGTGCATCAGGCGGGCGATGGTGCGCAGAACGCCGTTCTCCGTGTTGGGGGGCGCGAGGTAGCGGGCGCGGCGGACCACGTCCGGGTGGGCGTTGCTCATGGCGAAGGACCACTCGGCGGCGTCGAGCATCTCCAGGTCGTTGAGGTAGTCGCCGAACACCAGCGTCTGCGCCGGTGTGATGCCGAGGTCGCGCTGGAGCCTGCGCAGGGCGGCGCCCTTGTTGGCGGTGCGGTTCATGATGTCGACCCAGTGCTCGCCCGAGACCACGACCTGGTGGGTGGCCGTGAGCGGCTCCAGGGCGGGGGCGGTGGTGCGCTCGACGGGTCCGAAGTCGAAGAGGGCCACCTTGAGGAACTCGTCCTCCACGGTGGTGAGGTCGTCGACGGGCTTCAGCAGGGCGTAGTACCTGCTTGCCTCGGCCATGAAGGCGTCGTCCGTGCGCTCGACGTAGGCGGAGTTCTTTCCGCACAGGACCGCCCCGACGTCCACGCCGTCGGCCGCGAGCCGCCGTGTGGTCGCGATGACGCGGGCGGCCACCGCGGGGTCGAGGGGGTCGGAGCTGAGCTCCACGCCGTCGCGGACGACGTACGTGCCGTTCTCGGCGACGAACACCATGCCGTCGTCCGCTTCGGCGAACTGCCGGGCGAGCGTGGCGTACTGGCGGCCGCTGGCGGGGCTGAACAGCACCCCGCGGCGGCGCAGCTCGGCGAGGAGGGGCCACAGCCCGTCGGGGATGCGTCCGCTGCCGTCGAGGAGCGTGCCGTCCATGTCGGTCACGACGAGCCGGATGTCGACAGGGTCGCTCGGCAGCTCGGAGGCGGTGAGGAGGCAAGCGGGCGTGGCGGACATGTCCTGCTTTCTGTGGGAGGCCGAGGGAGGGGGTCCGGCCGGGGGTCTGCTGTCCTCGGCGCCATTGCCTCGTCAGGCACCCGATGATAGTCGGCGCTCTTCTTCGAGGTGAGCGAGGGTGCTCCTGGGGATCGGCAGCCCGACGCGACCTCGACCGGGATACCGAACGGTCCGGGACTAGGCTCGGGCGCGCAGGACGTCCCTCTCACACGGCTTCACACGACCGCCGTTTTTCCGGAAGACTTCTGCAAAGTTTCGAGAGTGCGTCCCGGAGCAACGGAGGTGGGGCAAGTGGCAGCGCACGAGGCCGACGCGGAGGAGGCACAGGAGGAGCGCGGCAAGGTCACGATCACGGAGATCGCCCGGCAGGCGGGGGTCTCGGTGCCCACCGTGTCCCGTGTCGTCAACGGACGCTCCGACGTGGCCCCGGGGACCCGTGCCCGGGTCGAGGACCTGCTGCGCCGGCACGGCTACCGCAAGCGCGCCTCGGCGGCCGGCACCCGCGCCGCCCTGCTCGACCTGGTCTTCAACGACCTCGACAGCCCCTGGGCCGTGGAGATCATCCGGGGGGTCGAGGAGGTGGCCCACGCCGCCGGGGTGGGCACGGTGGTGTCGGCGATCCACGGGCGCTCCGGCGACGCCCGGGAGTGGATGCAGAACCTGCGGGCTCGGGCCTCCGACGGGGTCATCCTCGTCACCTCGGTGCTCGAGCCGGTCCTGCACGAGGAGCTGCGCATCCTGGGCGTGCCGATCGTGGTCGTCGACCCGGCCGGCTCCCCCGCCCTGGACGCGCCCACCATCGGCGCGGCCAACTGGTCGGGCGGCATGGCGGCCACCGAGCATCTGCTGAGCCTCGGGCACCGCCGCATCGGCCTGGTCGCGGGCCCGCCCCGGCTGCTGTGCTCGCGGGCCCGGCTGGACGGCTACCGGGCGGCGCTGGAGGGCGCCGGGATCGCCGTGGACGAGTCCCTCATCGTGCCCGGCGACTTCTACCACGAGTCCGGGTTCACCGGCTGCAACACCCTCCTGGACCTGCGGGAGCCGCCGACCGCGATCTTCGCGGCGAGCGACCAGATGGCGCTGGGCGTGATCGAGGCGCTGCGGCGGCGCGGGCTGCGGGTGCCGGAGGACATGAGCGTGGTGGGTTTCGACGACCTTCCGGAAGTCCGCTGGTCGGCTCCGCCGCTGACCACCGTGCGCCAGCCCCTGGCGGATATGGGCAAGCTCGCCGTGCGTACGGTGCTGCGACTGGCCCGGGACGAGCAACCGGACTCGCCGCGCGTGGAGCTGGGCACGGAGCTGGTGGTGCGGGCCAGCACGGCGCCGCCGAAGAAGGCGGGCTGACGCGTGTGGCCCGGCGGTGCGGACACCGTCGGGCCACGACGCGGGACGCCCTTACTTCCCTCCCAGTGCCTCCCGCAGCGCGAAGTACGCCGGCTTGGGCCGCAGTTGCTCGTCCCACGGCAGGGCGGCGCCCTCGCCGGGGAAGAACGCCGGGATCCACGAGTACTTGTCCGTGTAGTCCCACACCGTGATCCCGACGCAGCGGCGCACCGCCAGGCACGCCTCCGTCAGGTCGCGGTACCAGGTCGCCTGCTGGGCCGACTTCTCGTCGGTGACGGGCAGTTGCATACGGACGTCGACCTCGGTGAGCGCCGTGTCGAGGCCGAGCCGTGAGAAGCGGCGCAGGTTGTCCTGAAGCGTGGACGGATAGCCGTACTGCAGGGCGAGGTGCGCCTGGAGGCCGATGCCGTCGAGCGGGACGCCCTGCGCCTCGAGGTCCTGGGCGAGTCGGTAGTAGGCGTCGCTCTTGGGACCGGTGCCCTCGATGTTGTAGTCGTTGAGGTACAGCTTGGCGTGCGGGTCGGCCTGGTGGGCCCAGCGCAGCGCGTCGGCGATGTAGCCGGGGCCGAGCGTCTTGTACCAGATGGTCTCGCGGTAGGTGCCGTCCTCGTTGAACGCCTCGTTGACGACGTCCCAGGAGTAGACCTTGCCCCGATAGTGCCGTACCTCGGTGGTGATGTGCTTCTTCAGCACGGCGCGCAGCTCGTCGGGCGTCCAGTCGCGCGAGGTCAGCCAGTTCGGCAACTGGCTGTGCCAGACCAGGGTGTGGGCGCGGACGCGCTGGTGGTTCCTCCGGGCGAGGTTCACGATCTCGTCGCCCTTGGTCCAGTCGAAGACGCCCTGCTCGGGCTCGGTGGCGTACCACTTCATGCCGTTGCCGGGGGTGATCATGTCGAACTCGCTGCCGAGGAGCGCGGTGTAGGCGCCGTCGGTCAGTTCGGGGTTGTCCGTCGCGCTGCCGAAGTAGCGGCCGTGCCGCTGGGCGAGTTCGGCCAGGGTCGGCGGCTTCTCCTTCGCCTGGGCCGCCGGTCCGGTGGCGAGGCCGGCGCCCACGAGGAGCGCGGCGAGGGCGCCGGCGATTCTGAGCCGGGTACGGGACGGGGTGGTGGTGCGCATGGTGCGACTCCTCACAGTCAGGTGTGTGCTTGAGCCGTACGTTCGCGGGACGGGTGCGTCATCCCTTGGTGGCGCCCGTGGTGAGGCCGCCGACGAGCTGGCGTTCGGCGACCGCGTAGAAGGCGAGGGCGGGGACCATGGCCAGGACGAGGTACGCGAAGACGCGCGCGGTGTCCGAGGCGTACTGGCCCTGGAACTGCTGGACGCCGACCGGGATGGTCCACCACTTGGGCTCGTTGAAGACGAGCAGCGGCAGCAGGAAGTTGTTCCAGCTGCCGACCACGGCGAGGACGGAGACGGTGCCGAGCGCGGGCCGCGCCATCGGCAGCAGCACCCGCCAGAAGAAGCCGAACGGGCCGCAGCCGTCGAGGGTGGCCGCCTCCTCCAGTTCGCCGGGGATCTCCCGGAAGAAGCCGCGCAGGATGACGATCGTCATCGGCAGTCCGAAGGCCGCCTGGGGGAGGATCACGCCGAGCGGGTTGTCCAGCAGGCCCATCGAGCGCAGCAGCAGGAACAGGGGCAGGACCGCCACCGCGAAGGGGAACATCAGCCCCACCGTGAACAGCGTGAACAGCACCTCGCGACCGCGGAATGCGAACCGCGCGAAGGAGAAGGCGGCGAGCGCGGAGACCGCGACGACGAGGACGGTCGTGGCCACCGCGATGAACGTGCTGCTGCCGACCATCCGCCAGAACCCGCCCGAGCCGAGGATGCCGGTGTAGTTGGACGTCACCCAGGGATCGGGCAGTCCGATCGGATTGCGGGAGAGCTGGTCGGTGGACTTGAAGCCGGACAGCAAGGCGTACAGCACGGGTACGGCCATCACCGCGCCGACGACGACCAGCACGGCGTGCACCGGCAGGGTGCGCGTCCGGGTGGCGCCCTTGCGCGGCCGTCCGGTGGTGGGACGGCCGGTCCTGGTGAGCGTCATGCGCCGCCTCCTCGCATCGTGGTGGTGGCTCCTTCCAGGTCGCGGCGCAGGACGAACCGCTGGTAGGCGAGGGCGAAGACGAGGCTGATGCCGAACATGACCACGCTGATGGCGCTGGCGTAGCCGACCTGGTAGCGCTTGAAGCCGTACTGGAACATGGTCACGGCCATCGTCTCGGAGTGGTGGTCGGGGCCGCCCGTGGTGACCACCCAGACCAGGTCGAAGAGCTGGATCGAGCCGATGACCGACAGGAACGCGCTGATGCGCAGGGTCGGGGCCAGCAGTGGCAGGGTCACTCTGCGGAACCGCTGCCAGGGCCCCGCGCCGTCGATCAGCGCCGCCTCGGTCAACTCGGCCGGGATGGACTGCAGTCCGGCCAGGTAGAGCATCATGTGGAAGCCGAAGTACTTCCACATCATGACGAGGAACAGGGTCGCCATGACGGTGGAGGGGTCGGAGAACCACTTCCCGCCGAGACTGCCGAGGCCGATGTCGCTCAGCAGGTGGTCGGCGAGGCCGTCGTCCGGGGCGAAGAGCATGCTGAACAGCACGCCGGTGATGGCCTCGGACAGCACGTAGGGGGCGAAGAACAGCATCCGGTACACAGCCCGGCCGCGCAGCCGCTGGTTGAGCAGGACGGCCATGGCGAGCGCGAAGGGCAGCTGCAGCGCGAGCGACAGGACGACGAGCACCAGGCAGCGCCACAGGTCGCCGAGGAACACCGGGTCCTTGAAGAGCCGCGTGAAGTTGTCGACGCCCGTGTAGTCCGAGGGCATGCCGAAGCCGCCCCAGCGGAAGAACGCCGCGTACACGGCGAACAGCAGCGGCAACAGGACCAGCACACCGAACAGCACCAGGGCGGGGAGCTGGAAGGAGACCGCGGTGAGCCAGTGCAGCGCGCGACGCCTGGCCCGCCCGCGGGCCGCGGCGGCGGGCGGGGGCGGGGCGACGACACCGGGGCCGGACCGCTTGTCCGGGAGGAAGGTGGAGGTCATCGCCGGCTACTGCTCTTCCTTCGCGGTCTTGGTGATCGACTGCGTGACCTGCTCGGGCGACTTGGAGCCGGCGATGAGGGCGGCGACGCTGTCGTTGACCTCCTGGCCGACGGCGGGCGCGTAGGCCTGGTCGAGGTAGAGCTGGAAGCCGGTGGCGGTCTTCAACTGCTCGTTGACCACCTTGAGGTTGGGGTCGGTCAGGGCGTCCGCGGCCGCGGTGACGACCGGGATGACTCCGGTCCTGGTGACCAGGGTGCGGTCGGTGGCGGCGGAGGCGAAGAACTTCAGGAAGTCGATCGCGGCCTGCGGTGCGCCCTTGCGGACGGCATGACCGCCGCCTCCGCCGAACACCTCGGTGAGGGAGCCCTTGCCGCCCTCGACCGTGGGGAAGGGGAAGAAGCCGAGATCCTTGCCGAGGCCCTTGCCTTCGCTCTTCTCCACCTGGGGTGCCCACTGGCCCATCAGTTCCATGGCCGCCTTGCCGTTGCCGACGGCCGCGGCCTGGCCGTTGGGGCTGGAGTAGGCGGCGCCGAGGAAGCCCGTCTGGAACGGCTGGAGTTGGACCAGGTCCTTCAGATGCTGCCCGGCCTCGACGAGCCCGGCTCCGGTGAAGTCCTTGCTGTCGCTGGCCTTCTGGAGTGCGCCGATGCCGGCGGTGCGCATGGCCAGGTAGGCCCAGTAGTACATGCCGGGCCACTTCTCCTTGCCCGCCAGGGCGATGGGCGTGATGCCGGCGGACTTCAGCTTGCGCACGGCGTCGAGGAAGGCGCTCCAGGTGGTCGGGGGCGCACTGATGCCGGCCCGCTCGAAGAGCGCCTTGTTGTACCAGAAGCCGATCATTCCCATGTCGAACGGGATGCCGTAGACCTTGTCGTCGAGCAGGTACGGCTGCCGCGCGACCGACAGCAGGGAGCCGCTCCAGGACTTGGTGCTGTCGGTGAGGTCCTCGACGAGCCCGGCGTCGACCTGCTGCTTGAGGACGCCGCCGCCCCAGGTGTGGAAGATGTCCGGCAGCTTCCCGGAAGCGGTCAGCGCGGTCATCTTCGACTTGTACGCCTCGTTCTCCAGCGCGACGATCTTGATCTTCACCTTGGGGTTCTGCGCCTCGAACTGCCGGGCGAGGGAGGCCCAGACGCCCTTCGCGGGGTCCGTGGTGGTGATGTTCCACCACTCGATCGTGGTCGTCCCCGACGACCCTCCGTCCGAGCCGCCGCCTCCGCAGGCGCTCAGTGCCGTCATTCCGAGACCGGCGGCGGAGGCGGCCAGGAAGCCGCGGCGGGACAGAGCCGGGTCGCCCATCATGAGCTCCTTGGGGTACGGGACGGAACGTCCGCATCCGTCCGATGAGATGTCACAACAGCCAGGACTGAAAAGTTTCCGAAACGCTCCGGAAATGGGACTGCTGCCGCACCCTAGAGACAGCCCACGAAACGTGGCAACCCCCTGTACGCCGCGAATTCTCACCCAACCGGGAACGCTCCCAGAGGCGTTGACAGCCTCCAGGCCGCCCCGTAACTTCCGAGCACATCCGTCCGAGAATTTCTGACGGATTCCGGAAACCCCTGGGATCAAGGAGTTCCATGGTCCAGCCCTGGCAGGACACGACGCTGCCCGCCCCCGTACGCGCGGCCGATCTGCTGGCCCGGATGACCCTGGAGGAGAGACTCGCCCAGCTGTACAGCGTCTGGCCCGGCTCCTCCACGGAGGGCGAGGACGTGGCGCCGCTCCAGCACGAGATGTCCGAGGACGTCGACCTCGACGCCCTGCTCCCCCATGGACTCGGTCAGTTGACCCGCCCGTTCGGCACCGCTCCGGTGGACCCGGCCAAGGGGGCCGCTCGTCTGGCGGACCTCCAGCGCAGGGTGTCGGCGGCGAACCGCTTCGGCATCCCCGCCCTGGCCCACGAGGAGTGCCTGACCGGCTTCACCGCCTGGCGCGCCACCGTCTTCCCGACACCGCTGGCGTGGGGCGCGTCCTTCGATCCCGCCCTCATCGCCGAGATGGCGGCCGGCATCGGCGACGGCCTGCGCGAGGCCGGCATCCACCAGGGGCTCGCGCCCGTGCTCGACGTGGTGCGCGATCCCCGCTGGGGCCGTACCGAGGAGTCGATCGGCGAGGACCCGTATCTGGTCGGGACCATCGGCACGGCCTATGTACGCGGCCTGCAGTCCGCCGGGGTCATCGCCACGCTGAAGCACTTCGCGGGCTACTCCGCCTCGCGTGGCGCCCGCAACCACGCGCCCGTGTCGATCGGCCCCCGGGAACTCGCGGACGTGATCCTTCCGCCGTTCGAGATGGCGGTGCGCGACGGCGGGGCACGGTCGGTGATGCCCGCCTACAACGACCTGGACGGGCTGCCCGCCCACGCCCACACCCCTCTGCTGACCGAACTGCTCCGGGAGGCATGGGGGTTCGAGGGCACGGTCGTCTCCGACTACTTCGGCGTGACCTTGCTCGAGTCCGCCCACCGCGTGGCGGACTCTCCGGGCGGGGCCGCCGCGCTGGCCCTGACCGCGGGCGTCGATGTGGAACTGCCCGCCGTACGCTGCTTCGGCACCCCTCTGCTCGAGGCGGTCCGCTCCGGAGAGGCGCCGGAGCGGGCGGTCGACCGGGCCGTGCTGCGCGTGCTGACCCAGAAGTGCGAACTCGGGCTGCTGGACCCGGACTGGGAGCCGCAGCCGCCACCGGTCCTCGACCTGGACCCGCCGCGACTGCGGGAGTTGGCGGCGCGGGTCGCCGAGGAGTCGGTGGTGCTGCTCGCGAACGCGGACGGTGTGCTGCCGCTCGGCGACGGCGGCCGGATCGCCGTCATGGGCCCGCTCGCCGACGATCCGGCCGGGATGATGGGCTGCTACGCCTTCCCGCGCCACGTCGGCGTGGAACACCCGGACGTGCCGATGGGGGTGACGGTGCCGACCGTACGGGAGGCACTGGCGGCCGAGTTCCCGGGTGCCCGGCTCGTCGACGACCCCGCCGGGGCGGATCTGTGCGTCGCGGTGCTCGGGGACCGCTCCGGGCTGTTCGGGCGCGGCACCTCGGGCGAGGGCTGTGACGCACCCGACCTGCAACTTCCAGAGGGGCAGGGCGAGTTGCTGGACGCCCTGCTGGAGAGCGGGACTCCGGTGGTCCTGGTCCTGCTGGCGGGGCGGCCCTACGCGCTGGGTCGCTGGGCCGACCGGCTGGCCGCCGTGGTGCAGGCGTTCTTCCCCGGTCAGGAGGGCGGCCGGGCCGTCGCGGGGGTGCTGTCCGGCCGGGTCAACCCGTCCGGGCGGCTGCCGGTGAGCGTGCCGCGGGACCCCGGTGGGCAGCCGTGGACGTATCTCACCCCGCCGCTGGGACACGTGAGCGGGGCGAGCTCCATCGACCCGACGCCGCTGTTCCCTTTCGGGCACGGGTTGTCGTACACGCGGTTCGACTGGGAGGCGCCGCAGGTCGACGACCTCGCTCCGGCCACGGACGGCGAGACGTCGCTGCGGCTCACGGTCCGCAACACCGGGGACCGGGCCGGCACGGAGGTCGTGCAGATCTACCTCCGCACCCCCGTGGCCCGGGTGGCGCGTCCGGTGACGCGGCTGATCGGTTACGCGCGGGTGCCGCTGCGGCCGCAGGAGTCCGCGGTGGTCCACGTCACGGTCCCGGCCGACGCGGCGGCGTACACGGGGCCCGACGGCTCAAGGATCCTCGAGCCGGGGCGCCTGTTCGTCGATCTGGCCGCCTCCAGCACGGACACCCGCCGCACGGTCGAGCTGATGCTGACGGGCGAGAAGCGGGTGGTCGGGCACGACCGCCGGTTCGGGTGCGAGGTGAGCGTGAAATAGCCGGGCCTTCCCGGCCACCCGGGTGGAACGATGGCCGCGGGCCCACATCGTCACCGTGAAAAGGGAGGCGCCCCGCGTGAAGTTCGTCCTCGAGGTCGACATGGGCGAGAACGGCTGGGAGGGGAACGCCGCCGAGGAGCTGGGGCGGATCCTGCGGTACTGGGGCGGGAACCTGAAGCACTGCGAGATGAAGCCCGGGGACGGGTCGGCCGTATACGACTCCGCCTACCGGGAGGTGGGACGCTGGGCCGTCACGGCCGAGTGATTCCGGGGGCCGGCCGGCAGCCCCACTCTGTCCGGCCGGCCCCCGGCGGGGGATCGCGTGGCGTGTCGCGACAGGGCTCGCACTCCCCAGTCACGAGCCTTGGATCCATGCTCGCGTCAGTCCGCGCGACCCCGGTCCGTCAGAACTCGAAGACGGCGGTCCCGTAGGAGTTCTTCACACACTCGTTGGCGAAGGTGCGCTGGTAGTCGACGCGCTTGCCCTGCCAGACGCCCTGCACGGTGACGACCACCGGGTTGTACAGCTTGGTGCACATCACGCCCTCCTGGTACGACAGGGCGTCCAAGTCGCCGCCGGCGGCGCGCAGTTCCGCGCAGGCATCGGGGGCGTCCGGATGACTGCCGGAGGCGGTCGGGGCGCAGTTCAAGGTCACGGCGCGCTCGGGGGTGGCGGTGGTGGCCTGCTGACCGTGGCCCATGGTCAGCACGAGCGCCGACGGGGCGTAGAGGGTCGCGGGGGCAGCGGTCGGGGCGGCGAGCGCGGACCCCGTGAGGGGGCCGCAGACGGCGGTGGCCGTCAGGGTGAGGGTCGCTGCCCAGCGCGCGGTGTTCGGCATTGTGTGCATCCTTCCGCTCGGTTCGGGTCGCCGGCACGGCCCCGACGGAGCCTGTGCCGGAGCCGTCCGGTCGGGTGCCGGTTCGGCGAGCGCGAGTCTGCCGACTCCTGACACGAAACTCACATCGACCCCTCACATTTCAGTAACTTTGAGTGTTGAATCAGTGGCGTGATGTCACAGAAATCGAACGCTCAAGGCCCGAAACTGAGCGGGTGAGGGTCACTGGAATCGGTCGGATGGCCGGATTCCCCCGCCTCGGCAATCGGCCTGAAACATTCCGCTTATCGGCTTGAGCAAGCGCCGTCTTCCGTCGGGGCGAACGGCCGGCCGCCGCCACGGCTCGCCGAGGCCCGCGCCCGCCAGGAAAGAGGCGGCCGTGGAGGAGGGGGCCGAACCCGCCGGTTCGGCCCCCTCCTCCACGGCCTTTGCGGCACCCCGTCACCCTGCGGCGGGATCGCCCCGTTCGGCGCCGGCCCGCTCCCCCGCGCCTCCCTCGCCGACCCGGGTCGCGCCGGACGGCGGCGGTCCCGTGACGGTCACGCGGGCCGGGCGCAGCAGGCGGTCACCGACCCGATAGCCGGGCGTCAGAATCTCCGTGCACGTCAGGCCGCCGGCGTCCGGGGCAACGACATGCGTGACCGCCTCGTGCCGCTCGGGGTCGAAGGGCTCGCCCTCCTCCCCGAACGCCTGCAGACCCACCGAGCCCAACTGGGTCTCGAGGACCTCCGCGACGGCTTTGAGGCCCGGCGTCATCGCCTCCTGTCTGCGGGCGGCCTCGACGGCGTCCAGCACGGGCAGCAGTGAGCGCAGGACGTTCTCGACGGCGATCTCGCGCACCGCCATGCGGTCGCGCCGCACCTGCTTGCGGTAGTTGTCGTACTCGGCCTTCACCCGCTGCAGGTCGGCGGTGCGCTCGTCGAGCAGACGCCGCAGCTCCGTGCTCCGCGGCCGGCTCCGGTCCATGGTCAGCCCGCCCGTGACGTGTCGTCGTCGTCCACGATCTCGGCGTCCACGACCTCCTCGTCGGCCTTGGCACCGCTGCCCGCCGCGGCACCGCTGCCCGCCGCGGCACCCTGCTCCGATGTCGTGCCGCCCTCGGCGCGCGCCTTGTCGTACATGGCGGTGCCGATCTTCTGGGCCGCGGCGGCGGCCTTGTCGATGGCCTGCCGGATCGCCGCGGTGTTGTCGCCCTTGAGCTGCTCCTTCAGTTCGGTGATGGCACTCTCCGTCTCGCTCCTCGCGTCGGCGGGGATCCGGTCCGCGTTGTCGGCGATGAGCCTCTCCGTCTGGTAGACGAGTTGCTCGCCCTGGTTGCGGGTCTCGGCCGCCTCCCGCCGCTTGCGGTCCTCCTCGGCGTGCTGCTCGGCTTCGCGGACCATGCGGTCGATGTCGTCCTTCGGCAGGGCGGAGCCGCCGGTGACGGTCATCTTCTGCTCCTTGCCGGTGCCGAGGTCCTTCGCCGCGACGTGCATGATCCCGTTGGCGTCGATGTCGAAGGAGACCTCGATCTGCGGCACTCCGCGCGGCGCCGGCGGCAGACCGGTCAGCTCGAACATGCCGAGCTTCTTGTTGTACGCCGCGATCTCGCGCTCGCCCTGGAAGACCTGGATCTGCACGGACGGCTGGTTGTCCTCCGCCGTGGTGAAGATCTCCGAACGCTTCGTCGGGATCGTGGTGTTGCGCTCGATCAGCTTGGTCATGATGCCGCCCTTGGTCTCGATGCCCAGCGACAGCGGCGTGACGTCCAGCAGCAGGACGTCCTTGACCTCACCCTTGAGCACACCCGCCTGCAGCGACGCGCCGACGGCCACGACCTCGTCCGGGTTGACACCCTTGTGCGGCTCCTTGCCGGTCAGCTCCCGCACCAGGTCGGTCACCGCGGGCATCCGGGTGGAACCACCCACGAGGATCACGTGGTCGATGTCGGACAGCTCGATCCCGGCGTCCTTGATCGCCTGGTGGAACGGCCTCTTGCAGCGCTCCAGCAGATCGGCGGTCAGCTGCTGGAACTGGGCGCGCGTCAGCTTCTCGTCCAGGTGCAGCGGGCCCTCCGAAGAGGCCGTGATGTAGGGCAGGTTGATGGTGGTCTCGGAGGAACTCGACAGCTCGATCTTGGCCTTCTCGGCGGCCTCACGCAGCCGCTGCACCGCCATCTTGTCCTTGGACAGATCGACGCCGTAGGCGTTCTTGAACTGCTTGACCAGGTGGTCGACGATGCGCTGGTCCCAGTCGTCGCCGCCCAGGTGGGTGTCGCCGTTGGTGGCCTTGACCTCGATCACGCCCTCGCCCATCTCCAGCAGGGACACGTCGAAGGTGCCGCCACCGAGGTCGAAGACGAGGACCGTCTGGTCGTTCTCCTTGTCGAGTCCGTACGCCAGCGCCGCCGCCGTCGGCTCGTTGATGATCCGCAGGACGTTGAGCCCCGCGATCTCCCCGGCCTCCTTGGTGGCCTGCCGCTGGGTGTCGTCGAAGTACGCGGGCACGGTGATCACGGCGTCCGTGACGTCCTCACCGAGGTAGGCCTCCGCGTCCCTCTTCAGCTTCTGCAGCACGCGCGCGGAGATCTCCTGGGCCCGGTACTGCTTGCCGTCGATGGTGCCGCTCTCCGGGAAGCGCCAGCTCTGGTCGTCCATGTGACGCTTGACGGAGCGCGCGGTGCGCTCGACGTTGGTCACCGCCTGCCGCTTGGCGACCTCGCCGACCAGCACCTCGCCGTTCTTGGCGAAGGCCACGACCGACGGCGTGGTCCGGGCGCCCTCGGTGTTGGTGATGACGGTGGGTTCACCGCCCTCGAGGACCGCGACCACCGAGTTCGTGGTGCCGAGGTCGATACCGACCGGACGTGCCATGGGGGTTCCCTCCTCGTCGTCCGTCTTCCTCCAGCGGGTCAGAGGGTCCGTTCCACCCGAACCGGGCCCGCGCGCAGCAGGGGCGCCCGTGCCGGGAACCGCCCCGTGGCAGTCCTCACGACGGCCGCGACACCACGCACCGGGGCGGGGGCCGCAGCGGGCGTGGCGCGCCGCCGGCGGTCCAGGGCCGCGCGTGCGGCGGGGTCACGGAGCGTCTCGTAGGCGGCGAGCACCCGCGAGAGCGCCTCCTCGGTCACCTCGTCCGACCGGGTGTCGGGGTGCAGTCGGCGCACCAGGCGCCGGTACGCCGAGGTGATCCGCTCGGGCGAGGCCGAGGGATCCACCCCGAGGACGTCGTAGGGGTCCGGCGCGGCACCGGTGGCCCTCCGCGTGTCCACCGTCCCACCTCCTCGCCGACTGCGAGCGGCCCGGCGGCTGCCCCTCCGGGCTGCGGCTTTGCACCTGACTTCCTCACTAGTCTGGATAAAACTTGAGTCGCCTCTTGTCAAGCCTGGCCTGGCGAGGTATAGGGGTGTCCGTAGGCACCGGTGGACGCCCATCGGAGCGAGGCGCTCTTTCATCGTCCGCTTCGATCCGCCGGGCGTCGATCCGGAGTCCGTCGACGTGAGCGTGGAGCGCGATGTCCTGACCGTCCGCGCCGGGTGTCCCGCCGCCGACGTCAGGGAGATCGCCGCGTGACAGACATGACACCGGGCGCGGCGGGCGACCGCGGGCACGCGGTGCGCGAGCGGGCACCGTCCAGGTCGTCCCTCCGTCCGCTCCCGACCGACCGGAGGTGGTGTGTGTGATCACCGAACTGGCCGTCGAACGTGTCGAGTTCACCTGTGGCTCGTGCTGGCACCGCTGGAGCGTCGACTACGACGTCCAGCGGTCCACGGACGGCCACGGGGACGAGTGGGAGTACTTCTACCGGGACAACACCCCCGTGCCCTCCCCGTACACGCTGGAGGGTGCGCCGCCGTGCGTGCACTGCGGCCGCCGCTGGGTCGGCCGTCTGGTGGCACGCCGTCCCGTGCCGCTGCCCGGCGGCTCCGACGCCCCGCGCAGCCCGGTCCCCGGGGACGGCAGCCACCGCCCGGAGCGGCACGACGCGCCGCTGCTGCCGGCCGACGCCCACCCTCAGCCGGAGACGGCTCCCGGCCGCTCGTCCGGGTGACCGTCCGCCCGGCTCCGTTCCTCGGGCGGCGCGGCCGCGGCGCGCGCGGCGGCCAGGTCCTCCTCCAGGACCCCCACCCGCTCGCGCAGCGTCAGGACGCGCCGCACCCCGGCGAGGGTCACCCCTTCCGCGACCAGGTCCATCACCTCGGCGACCCGGTCGATCTCGCGCCGGGAGTAGCGGCGCTGGCCGCCCGCGGAGCGGGCCGGGACCACGATGCCGTGGGCGTCCAGCCGCCGCAGGAAGGCGGCCTGGACGCCCAGCATCTCGGCGACCTGGCCGATCGTGTACAGCGCGGCATCGGCATCGTCGATGGAGAGGGCCATCCTCGACTCCTCGGTCCGACGGACCAGACCTCCACCTCAGATTACAGATTTGCTGTCTGTCCCAGAACAGGGTGGAAGGCCATCCGGTCGCATGGCCGTAGTGGATGAATCGTCCACCGAGCGCTGGGTACCGGAGCCAGGCCTGAGGCCGGTCAGGCCTTGAGCGTGCGGGCGATGTCCAGGGTCAGGCGTTGCCAGGGGTCGCGTGGGTCGCGGGACGTCAGGGTGTGCACGCGGCGCAGGCGGTAGCGCAGGGACTGGGGGTGGAGGTGCAGGGCGCGGGCGGCTGCGGTGGCCGAGCCCGCGTCGATGTACGCCGTCAGGGCCTGGAGCAGGTGGCGTTGTTCCGGGTCGGTGAGCGGGCCGAGGACGAGACGGGCGATGTGGTCCGGGGTGGCCGCCGGGTGGCCGGCGAGCAGGGCCAGCACGTGTGCGTCGGCGTCGTCGAGGACGCGGCCGGGCCGGTGGGCGTGGGCGGGGGCCGTGTCGAGGGCGTCGGCAGCCAGTCGGTGCGCGACGGCGACCCGGTCCAGGCCCTCGCCCGTGACGGCGCAGCCACGCCACGCCCGGGCGTCCAGGAGGGCCGGTGCCCGGCCGGCGGCCGTGGCGGGCAGCAGCAGCACCGCGCGGGAGCCGCGCACCGTCGACAGCGACCCGGCGGCGCCGCCGAGCGCGCCGGGAAGTCCGGCGGCGGCCTCGTACGACATGTCGGGGCCGTCACCCGTCGCCGGCTCGGCCACCAGCAGGCAGTACGGATCGGGGAGTTGGACGCCCAGCCGGGCCGCGCGGTCCGTCAGCGCGCCCACCGAGGCGTGCCGGCCGGCGATCAGGTCGTCGAGCAGCAGTCGCAGCGCACGGTCCCGGTCCCCGGCCAGGTCCTCGGTGGTCGCCGCGTACGCCGTGGCCATCTCCTCCGACAGGGTGTCCAGGGCCGTCAGCAGGACCCGGGCCAGCGCCAGGCCGTCCGACGCCGTGATGGCGCGGCCACGGGCGGCGACCTCCTCGGTGAGGACGGCCGCGGCCACCCGGTAGGCACGCAGCACGGCCTGCACGGGCCGGCCGTCGGCCGCGCGGGCCGCCGCGATCCCGCGGAACCGGCGCAGATCGGCCGGTCCCAGGGTGCTGTCGGTGGCCCACAGGTGCAGCAGCCGGTCCACGCCCCAGGCCGCGATGGCCCGCACCTCCGGCAGCCGGCTGTCGTCGAGCGCGGCGTACACCGGCACCGTCGCGTGCACGGCGGCGACGACCGCCTCCACGACCCGAGGGTCGGCGACGATCTCCGCACGGACGGCATTGCGGGCCGTGAGTGGCTGGTTTGTCACAGGGTGATGATTCCAGCCGCGCGATGTGCGCACCACGGTGGACGGACCTTGTCACGGTCGCCAGGATCATCGGCGTACGGCGTGGTCGTACCACGCGGTCTCAGGGACGAGAGGCGGGACGTACGGGATGGCGAAGCACTGGGCGGACTTCCAGTACGAGATCTATCTCAACGGCATGACGGGCGCCGTACCGCGGCTGCCCACCGATCTGACCCGGCTGGAGGCGCTGACCGAGCAGCGGCTCGGTCCCGGCCCGGTCGGCTACGTAGCGGGCAGCGCGGGCACCGGCAGCACCGCCCGGGCGAACCGGGCCGCGCTCGAGCGGCGCCGGATCGTGCCGCGCATGCTGCGGGACGTGCACGACCGCGACCTCTCCGTGGAGGTGCTGGGGCGGCGGCTGCCCGCACCGCTGGCCCTGGCTCCGATCGGCGTGCTGTCGATCATGCATCCGGACGCCGAACCGGCGGCGGCGCGGGCCGCGGCGGCGCAGGGCGTGCCGTTCGTCCTGTCCTCCGCGTCCAGCACGCCGATGGAGCAGGTGGCGGAGGCTTCGGGCGACGGTGAGCGGTGGTTCCAGCTGTACTGGGCCAAGGACCGCGAGGTCACCCGCAGTTTCCTGACCCGGGCGAAGGCGGCCGGGTTCACGGCGCTGTTCGTCACGCTGGACACCCCGCTGCTGGCCTGGCGGCCCCGCGACCTCGACCAGGCGTATCTGCCGTTCCTGCACGGGGTGGGCACCGCGAACTACTTCTCCGACCCGGCGTTCCAGGCCGGCCTGGCGAAGCCGGTGCACGAGGACCCCAACGCGGCCGTGCTGCACTTCGTGAACATGTTCGCGGACCCCGGAAAGACCTGGCCGGACCTGGCGTTCCTGCGGGAGCACTGGGACGGTCCGATCGTCCTGAAGGGCATCCTGCATTCCGACGACGCCCGGGCGGCCGCCGACGCCGGGATGGACGGGGTGGTGGTCTCCAACCACGGCGGCCGGCAGGTGGCCGGTTCCGTGGCCGCCGCAGAGGCGCTGCCGCGGGTGGTGGAGGCGGCCGGGGACCGGCTGACCGTGCTGTTCGACAGCGGGATCCGCACCGGCGACGACGTGTTCAAGGCGCTCGCGCTGGGCGCGCGGGCGGTGCTCGTGGGACGGCCGTACGCCTACGGTCTCGGGCTCGACGGCCAGGCGGGCGTCGAGCACGTGATCCGCTGTCTGCTCGCCGAGTTCGACCTCACCCTCGCCCTCTCCGGGCACGCCCGCCCCGCCACGCTCGGCCCCGCCGACCTGATCGAGGAAGCCTCATGACCCACACGACCGGTACCGACGACACCGCCTACACGGCAGACACCACCGACACCAACAACGTCCTGGCCGTCGTCTCGCCGCACGTGGGTGGGCGGCAGGCGGGCGCCGCGCTCGCCACCGTCTTCCCCGGCGAGGCCCGGGTGACCGTGGTGGAGAGGACCGACGAGGATCCGGCGGCGCTGCGCGGGGCCCACGTGATCGTCACGGGGCTCGGTCCGGTCACCGCGGAACACATCGCCGCCGCACCGGAGTTGAGGCTGATCCAGTGCGCGAGCCACGGCTTCGACTACGTGGACCTGGACGCGGCGCGCGCCCGGAACATCCCGGTGTGCAACATCGGCTCGAGTGGCGCCGAGAAGCAGAACGTGGCCGAGCAGACCTTCGCGCTCATGCTCGCCCTGGCCAAGCAGCTGGTCCCGGCGCACACCGCGCTCGTCGACGCCGACTGGGCGCTGCCCCGGCTGCAGCAGTCGATCACGGAGCTGTCCGGCAAGACCCTCGGCATCGTCGGGCTGGGCCACATCGGCCAGGAAGTGGCACGCCGGGCGGCCGCCTTCGACATGTCGATCGTGTACGCGGGCCCGGAGCCGTTGGACGCGGAGACGGAGGCACGGCTCGGGGCCCGGTACGTGGGCCTCGACGAGCTGCTGCGCACCTCCGACTACGTGACGCTGCACGCGCCCCTCACCGACGCGACCCGGCATCTGCTGAACGCCGAGCGCCTGGCGCTGCTGAAGCCCACCGCGTTCGTGGTCAACACGGCGCGGGGCGCCCTGATCGACCAGGACGCGCTCGCGGACGCGCTGGAGGCCGGCGCGCTGGCCGGGGCGGGGATCGACGTCTTCGACCCCGAACCGCCCACCCCGGCCCTGAGGCTGCTGAAGGCGCCGAACGTGGTGCTGTCGCCGCATGTCGCCGGTGTCACCCGGGAGACACTGGTGCGGATCGCGCTGGCGGCGGTCCGCAACGCGGCGGACTTCCTGACGAGCGGGGAACTACAGGACGTCGTGTCCTGATCTTACTGACGCTTCGTCAGGACTGCTGGGCCCTCCGGATGTGCCCGCCTGGGCGCGGCCCGCCTCTTCTGACGCCACATCAGGGCTGCAGCTCACCCTGGGTGTGGCGTACGCACTCCAGGACGACGTCGCGCAGGCTCCCGGTCCGCTCCATGAGTTCCCGCTGCACCCGGGCGCCGTTCCCCCGCTCCAGCAGCCCGGTCACGGCCTGGTCCGCACCGTCGAGGTCATCGGTGCCGGCCAGCGCGTCACCGACGTGGTCGAGCAGGTCCCGCACCACCGACTCCGCCGGCATGCGCCGCATCGTCCTCGGGTGCAGCAGCTCACCCGCCAGGCCGGACCGGGCCGCCTGCCAGGCGGCCAGCCGCAGCAGACTCACGCTGTGGTCCACCGGCTCCCGGCCCGCCCGCCACTCGCGCGCCGCGGTCTCCACCAGCCCGCGGGCGAGGGTGGCGATCAACTGCGCGGTGTCCGCGTGCAGGCAGACGTCGGGGACCCGGAGCTCCACCGTCGGGTACCGCTCGGACAGACGCGCGTCGAAGTAGACCATCGCCTCGTCGAGGATGACTCCGGTGGCGACCATGTCGGCCACCCGCCGGTGGTACCGCTCGGGCGACCCGAACAGCTCGGTCGGCCCCGCGGAGGGCCAGCGCCCCCACACCCGGCTGCGGTAGCTCTCGTAGCCGGAGTCCCTGCCCTGCCAGAACGGGGAGTTGGCGCTCAGGGCGACCAGTACGGGGAGCCAGGGCCGCACGCGGTCGACCACCGCGACGGCCTCCTCGTCCGACTCCACCGAGACGTGCACATGGCAGCCGCAGACCAGTTGTTCCGTCGTGGCGATGCCGTACTGCTCGGCCATCCACTGGTAGCGGCGGTTCATGCTGATGGACGGGCTCACCGGCAGCGGTGAGGTGGCCAGCGCGGCCACGGCGCAGCCGATCCCCCCGGCGTGTTCTGCCGCCTCCCGGCGGCAGCGGACGATCTCGGCACCGAGTTCCGTCATGTCCGTCTGCGGATGCGTGGCGAACTCCAGCATCTGACCGTAGAGCTCCTTCTCGAACAGGCCCTCGTCCGCCTCGTCCTGCGCGGCGCGGGCGAGCACCGCGGCCGACAACGCCTTCGGCTCACCGGTCTCCGGGTCGACCAGGAGGAGTTCCTCTTCCACTCCGACGGTCCGCACGTCATGCCGCCTCTCTGTCCGTCTGCCGCGACCACTGGTGATCGCGGGGTCATCCGCCCACCCCGACTACCCTCCCGGACGGACGGTAGTCGGGTATGAGGACGCGGCCCTCGGCTCGCCGTGTGTCGCTCGGAGCAGGGCGGTGACTCAGACAGGACCGAGGGTGGGTCCCTCCAAGGCCGCCGGCTGCCGGTACGAGCGGGCGTCGGTCGCCCACCGCTGGGCGTCGGAACCGTCGCGGTCCTTGACGACGATGTCGGCGTCGGGGTCGGGGCTCGCGGGCGTGACGGCGAGGCCCGCGCCCCAGCGCGGGAGCAACTCGCCCCCCACGGTGAGGTCGTAGCGGACGTCGTCGGCGTGCGCCCGGCCCGCCTCGACGCACGGGGCGAGCGTGACAGCTCCGTCGGTGGCGTGGGAGTCGAGGCACAGGCCCGGGTCCGCGACACTGCGCAGCAGGCCGTCGCTCTCGTACGACCACTTCTGGGTCCACGCCGAGGAGCAGGTCGCGAGCCGGGTGCCCGCACCGTCCCTGACCGTGCCGCGGATGTCGAGGCAGAGCCCGGCGGCGACGGCGCGCAGTCGGGTCTCCTGCGGGGCTGTGGGCAGCCCGGCCGTGTCGGGCGGCGCTTGGGGGCCGGAGCGGGGCGAGGGGGTGTGGGAGCCGCCGCCCGCGCTGGTGGAGGCGACCGGGTCGGCACCGCTTCCGTCGTCGGTCCAGACTCCGGTGACCAGCAGGGCCAGCAGGACGGCGACGGTGGCGAAGCCGACGCCGGTCAGCAGCGTCCTCGTGTTCCGCTCCCCCGCGGTGATCCTGCGGCCCGCCGCGGGGATCCTCGTGAGCAACCGGTGGCGTCCGCCGCCGCCCGGGCGCCGGCCGCGGGAGCCGGAGCGCACTGGGTGCGGGGTGCGGCCGTGACGGGAGTCGAGGTAGCGCCGGGCGCCCCAGCCGAGGACCGCCTCGGCCAGCAGCGCGCCGAGGCCGTCCTCGCACCGGCGCAGTTGTTCGGCGGCGGAACGGCAGTGGCGGCACTGCAGGACATGCTGGTGCACCTCGGGCAGCAGGTCGCCGCCGCGGCGCAGGGGGATGTCCAGCAGCCGGTTGTGGAAGCGGCATTCGGCGCTCGGCGCGAGTTCCCGGTGGGCGCGTACACAGCCCGCCCGGAATTCTTCGCGTGCCTGTTCCAGTGCGGCCGCCGCGGTCTGGGAGTCCATGCCGAGCAGAACGGCAGGGACGGATATGTGTTCGGCTTCGACCTCGGTGTGCCACAGCAGGGACTGGGCGAAAGGGGACAGAGCGCGGAAAGCGTGTTCGGCGAGGGCGCTGTTTTCGGGTGTCAGGAACTTCGCGGCGCGCATACCGCGAGCCCCCGCGGGTTTCCTCAGCTCCGGCAGAGCACCGGATATCCGGTCCTCCGCCGCCCATTCCGCGACCGTGTCCCGGACGGCCACGAGAAGCCTCGGACGCAGCGCCACCGCGGAACGGGAGCGGGTGAGGTCGCCGAGGACCCGGTGGAAGGCGGCGGCGGTGGCCATCGCGGCGACGTCGCGGGAGGAGGCGAGGCAGATGACCGCGTAGTCGTAGGCCGCCTGCCAGTGTCTGGCCATCAGCAGCGCGACGGGCAGGGCGGTCTCGCCCACGGGCCGGCCCCTGAGCCGGGCGGCCAGGTTCTCGTCGGATTCTCCCGGTGCCGCGCCGGGACGGGGAGGATAGGGCGGACGCGGGGGGTGGGGGGTGTGCACTGAGCGGGTTCCTTCCAAGGCACAAGGCTGCACACGGAGTTCTGCTCGCCGAAAAGACCCGGTTGCTGGGCCTTTTCGGCGCCGCGCCGGGAAAATGGTCTCGGGTGACGGCTGCACGGCGATCGTCGGCGGATGCGCCTTTTGAGCTCGCCGACGGCCCGGAATAGCGAGCAGCGACGCCGCCCCGGCCATTGCCCCTGCGCAGACAGGTCACCTTTGCACAGGTCACTGATGGCCAACAAGGCACTTGAACAACATCCGCACCAGGAAAAGGACAGGGGGAGCCTGTGTCACCAACTCCCTGTTTATGTAACCGTTTTCGCCGACCCCACGCGCCCCGTGTGAACCGCGCGCCCATGCCGGCGCCGCTCGCACGCTCCCGCCGCGGCGGGGCTCCGTAGTCCACTGGAGCCGGCCTTCTCTTCGGCCCCGCGCGGCACGGCGGCACTGCCGCGCGCAACGGGCCGCCGACCCTGATCTCCCGCCCTCGGTCGGCGGCCCAGAAGGCGGGCGGAACAGGGGATGTGAGCGACCTCAGATCTGCCAGGACCGCAGTCGGTCCGCGGCGCCGTAGACGTCGGCCTTGCCGGAGATCAGGTCACGGGTGAGGTCGACGAGGGCGCCGTAGGGCGGGTCGATGCCGACGCCGCTGACGTACATGTACGCGACCGCGGTGGCGCAGGCGAAGCGGGCGTTCGCCGACGGCAGCGGCTTGAGCAGCGCGAGGGTGTGCAGCAGGGCGGCGGCGCGCCAGGCCGGGTCGGAGTCCACACCGAGGCGGGGCGGGTCCACGCGGTGCCGGGCGACCGCGGCGACCAGCGCGGAGAAGTCGTTGATGACGGGCTGGTCCGGCAGGACCTCTTCGTGGCGCTGAAGCAGCCAGGGCACGTCGATATGGATGACGGAGGTCATCGGTCAGGCGTCCTGCCCCTCGCCCTTCACGGCTGGCTCGTCGTCGGGGAACGCCGCCGCGAACTCGTCGGCGTGCGTGGCGAAGAACCGGCGGAAGGCCTCGGCGCCCTCCTGAAGGGCCCGGTGCCGGGCGATGTCGGCCGCGGCGGCCTCGCGCACCAGGGCCTTCATCGACGTACCGCGCTCCTTGGCGATCTGCCGCAGGTCCTCTAGCTCCCGATCACTGAACTCCACGTTGAGGGCTGGCATGCCGTAACGGTACAGCGAGGGTACTTACTCGTAAATACCCCCAGGTCAGCGCGGGGTGCCCACGGTACCGGCGGCAGTGCGGCACAGCCGCCGGTACCTCAGGGCCCCGGTTCAGCCGGCCGGGACCTCGAGCCGGCTGATGCGGACCGCGCCGTCGGCGGCGCCCGGGTGGGCGCTGGTCATCGCCAGGCGCAGGCGGGAGCCGCGGACCGCGTCGAAGGTGATCACGGTCGGGGCATCGGAGGCGGTGGCCCGGTCCACGGCGGCGCCGGTCACGGGCACGTACCGCTCGCCGTCCCAGACGGAGACCTCGACCGAGGCGGGCAGGGCGTGGGTGGCGTCGACGGTGAAGGAGACCTCGACGCGGTCCATGGTCCGCCGGCGCCCGAAGTCGACCGACACCCAGTCCTTCGGCCGGGCGCCGTTGAAGGCGGGCAGCAGGGCGGTGGCCGACTTGTAGAAGGCGTTGGACCACCCGGTGGCCGGGTCGCCGTCGAGCATGGCGGCGGGAAGGGTGTCGGGGCGGCCGGAGTAACTCGCGTCGGCCTGGGGGTAGGTGGGAGCCGCCGGAAGGTCGGGCTTGAACACCGGCGCCGGTGTGAGCGCGGTGGACCGCGCGGGAGTGGTGCGGACGGTCGCGGTGGCGGTGCGCAGCCCGTCCGCCCGGGCCGTCACCTTCAGGGTCCCCGCCCTGGTGCCGGAGCGCACGATGGCGAGCGCCTTCCCGTGGAAGGCGGTCCGGGTGGTGGCCTGGTAGCGCTCGGCGCTCTCCTCCCGGCCGTTGTCCAGGGCGGCGAGGGAGCCGCCCTTCACATCGAAGGTGATCAGGTCCTCGGCGTCGGGCACCACCACGCCGTCGGCGTCGACGACTTCGGCGGTCACGAAGAGGAGGGAGCGGCCGTCGGCGGCCAGGGACGTACGGTCCGGAGTGAGGCGCAGGGCGTGCGGGGGCCCGGCGGTGCGCAGGACGTCGGTCGCGACCACCTTGCCGTCCCGTCGCGCGACCGCCTTCAACTCGCCCGGCTCGAAGGGCACCTTCCAGGTGAGGTGGAGCTTGCCCGCGCTGCCGTTCGGGCTCGTGTAGCTGCCGGGGTAGGGGCCCGAGGTGAACGTCTTGTCGTCGCCGGTCGCCTCGGTGGTCTCCAGGTAGGCACGCCCGTCCGTCGTCTTCTTGGTGTCGAACCTCCTGGTCCCGAGGGACTTTCCGTTCAGGAACAGCTCGACGGTGTCGACGTTGGCGTACGCCCAGACCTCGACCGTGTCCCCCTTGTCGTGGTTCCAGGTCATGGGCACCAGATGGACCATGGGCTCGCCGGTCCACTGGCTCCTGAACAGGTGGTACATGTCCTTGGGGAAGCCGGCCGTGTCGACGGCGCCGAAGAAGGACGCCTTCACCGGGAAGACGTCGTACGGCGTGGGCTCCCCGATGTAGTCGATGCCCGACCACAGGAACTGCCCGGTGAACCACTTCCGGTCGCGGTCCTTCTTGTGCCCGTACTCGCCGCTCATGGTCCAGGAGGCGAGGTTGTTGTCGTACGAGGAGGTGGCGCGCCGGCCGGGTGTGTGGTTCTCGCCGGTGTTGAGGTGCTCGGGCTCCTGGTAGGTGCCGCGCGTCGAGGTCTCGGACGACGACTCGGACTCGAAGAGGAACAGGTGCGGGTAGGCGGCGTGCAGGGCGTCCACCGACTTGGCGGTGTTGTAGTTCAGGCCCAGGCCGTCGAGCTTGGCGAGCATGAGGTCGGCCGCCGAGCCCTTCTTGGGGACGCTGCGGTATTTGTCCGAGCCGATGACGAGTGGGCGGGTGTCGTCGACGGCCTTGATCGCGCCTATGATCCGGTCCGCCATGGCGAGCCCGGCGGTGGACGTGGAGTCGGGGATCTCGTTGCCGATCGACCACAGGACCACGGCCGGTGAGTTGCGGGCCGCGAGCACCATCTCGGTGGCGTCCTTCTCGCACCAGTCGTCGAAGAACCGGTGGTAGTCGTACGTGGTCTTGCCGGTGTGCCAGCAGTCGAACGCCTCGACCATCATCACGATGCCCAGCTCCTCGCAGACCTGGATCATCTGCGGTGAGGGCGGGTTGTGGGAGGTGCGGAAGGCGTTGACCCCCATCGACTTCATGATCGTCATCTGCCGGCGTACGGCGTCGATGCTGATCGCCGCCCCGAGGGCGCCCTGGTCGTGGTGCAGGTCGACACCCTTGATCTTGGCGTGGGTGCCGTTGAGGGAGAACCCCTCGTCCGGGTCGAAGCGGAAGGAACGGATGCCGAAGGTGGTGTCGTAGGTGTCGACGGTCTCGCCGCCCACCCGTAGTTCGGTGTGCAGGGTGTACCGGTGGTCAGGGGTGGCGAAGTCCCACAACCTGGGCCTGGGCACGCTCAGTTCATGGGTCTCGGTCGTGGTGCCGGTGACGGTGACCGTGGAGGACGTCCGGGCGACGGTCCGGCCGTCCGGGTCCGTGACCGCCGAGCGGATCTCCACGTCCACCGTGGCCCCCGACTCGTTCACCACCGAGGTGCGCGCCCGGACGACGGCGCGGGCCTCGGTGATGTCCGGCGTGGTGACGTGGGTGCCCCAACGCGCCACGTGCACCTGCTCGGTGATCACCAGCCGGGCCTCGCGGTAGATGCCGCTGCCCGAGTACCAGCGGCTGCTCGGGAGCTGGTTCTGGACCTTGACCGCGAGGACGTTCTCGGTGGTGCCGTCGGTGTGCAGCACATCGGTGAGGTCGAAGGCGAAACCGGTGTAGCCGTAGGGGTGGCGGCCGACTTCGGTGCCGTTGCAGTAGACGTACGAGTCCATGTAGACGCCGTCGAACTCCACCGATATCCGCTTCCCGGTGAGCGTCGACGGCAGGGTGAAGGCGATGCGGTACCAGCCGAGACCTCCGGGGAAGAAGCCGGTGCCGCTGGTGGTGCCGTGCTCGGTGGTGGGGGTCTGCTCGATGCTCCAGTCATGGGGCACGGCGACCTCGCGCCAGCCCGAGTCGTCGTACCCGGGCGCGGCGGCTTCGCCGTACGCCCCCGTCGGGTCGGTGATGCCGCCCGGGTTGACCAGCGCGAACCGCCAGCCGTCGCGAAGGGCCACCGTCCGGCGTCCCGGAGCGCGGGCGGCTGCCGCCGCCGGGGCGCTCCCGGCGCCGAGGAGTGCGCCGGCCGCCGGGGCTGCCGTGCCGGCGATCAGGACCGATCTGCGCGTGACCGTCATGGGCGGCTCTCCCTCATCAGGGCCCAGAAATACTCACAACTGATCGTGACCAAACAGATTCTGACGGTGTGACACACACACCCGTCAAGGGTGCGGCAGCGTCCTTCTGCCCCACCCGCCACCAACAGCCGGACCCGCTCCCTTCTTGCGGTGGGGCCCGCGGGTTCACTGACCCCCGGTTGGCACTAGGCTGGAACACCAGTGACGGCTCTGCTCACTGTGCGTGTGCGCGATGGAGTGGCGACGATGAGCTCCGGCTATCCGTTCGACGACGCCGACACGGCACGGGCGCTCATCGACCACGAGGGCGTCCTGGTCGAGTGGAACGAGGGTGCGCGCAGGCTGCTCGGCTACGCCCCGGCCGACGTCGTGGGCCGGCCCGCGGCCGAACTGCTGGCCGCCGGAGCGAAGACCGTCCTCCCGATGGATCCCCGCTGGAGCGGCACCCTCGCCCTGCGGCACCGCGACGGCCGGACCGTCTCCGTCTGGCTGCTGGTCCATCACCGGCCGCCGCAGGACGGCGACCACGGCGGCTGGCTGGTGGTCACCCCGCTCACGGGCGGCGGACCGCCTCCCGTGGACGACCCGCTGGCGCGGGCCGACCTCACCCAGTCGCCCTGCGCCGTCGCGATCTACGACGACCGGCTGCGCCTGCACCGGATCAACGGCCCCATGGCCGAGGTGATCGGCCTGCCCGAGGAACGCCTGAGAGGCCTGAGGCTGCCCGAGATCGGCGGCCGGCCGCAGAGCGAGGACATCGAACAGCAGATGTACCGGGTGCTCAGCACCGGCCGGGGCAACGACGTCCACAGTTACGTGCCGATCGGCGGCGACGGCAGCATGCACGCGTGGCTGGCCCGTATGTCCCCGATCACGGACGCCGAGGGGCGGGTGCGGGGAGTGTGCGTGGCCGCCCACGACTTCACCGAGCAGTACCTGGCGCGGCAGAGACTGCAGCTCGTCAACGAGGCGAGCGTCCGCATCGGCACGACCCTCGACGTCACCCGCACCGCGCAGGAGCTCACCGAGGTGTGCGTGCCCGCGCTCGCCGACTTCGTCAGCGTCGACCTGCTGGATCCGCCCGCCGACGGTGCCGAGGGCTATCCGGCCTCGCTCACCGCGCCGGTCGCGCTGTGCCGGGCCGCCCACCGGTCGGTGACCCCCGGCTGCCCCGAGGCGGTCGTCGAACCCGGTCGTGTCGACCTCTACCCCAGCCCCTCACCGCAGGCGGACGCCCTGGTGGCCGGCCGGACGATCGTGGCCACGGGCACCGAGCTCGGCCGGTGGCTCGCCTGGGACCCGGCGCGCGCCGCACGGGTGCGGGACCACGGCATCCACTCCACGATGGCGGTGCCGATCCAGGCCCGTGGCGGAACCCTCGGGGTGGCCGTGTTCTCCCGGTTCCGGCGTCCCGCCGCCTTCACAGCGGACGACGTGCTGCTCGCCGAGGAGATCACGGCCCGGGCCGCCGTCTGTGTCGACAACGCCCGCCGGTTCTCCCGCGAGCGCAGGACCGCGCTCGCCCTCCAGCGCAGCCTGCTGCCCCGCACCCTGCCGCGCACCGCGGCGGTGGAGGCCGCCTCCCGCTATCTGCCCGCGGCGCGTGCCGGGGTGGGCGGCGACTGGTTCGACGTGATCCCGCTGTCCGGGATGCGGGTCGCCATGGTCGTCGGCGACGTCGTCGGCCACGGCATCCAGGCCTCCGCGACCATGGGGCGGCTGCGCACCGCCGTGCGGACGCTCGCCGACATCGACCTGGCACCGGACGAACTGCTCACCCACCTCGACGACCTCGTCGTACGCCTCTCCGGGGAGGCCGGTCGGGACGGCGTCACCGGAGAGGTCGGGGCCACCTGCCTGTACGCGGTGTACGACCCGGTCTCGCGGCGGTGCACGCTCGCCCGCGCGGGCCATCCGACGCCCGTGATGATGATGCCGGGCCGGCCGCCCCGGCCGGTCGAACTGCCGGCCGGGCCGCCCCTGGGCCTGGGCGGGCTGCCCTTCGAGTCGGCCGAGATCGACCTGCCCGAGGGCACCGTCCTCGGCCTGTACACCGACGGGTTGACAGAGAGCCGCGAACGCGATGTGGACACCAGCCGCGAGCTGCTGTGCGCGGCCCTGGCCGGACCGCCCGCCGCGAGCCCGGCGTCCGTCCCCGGCTCCCTGGAGGAGGCCTGCGACCGTGTCCTGCACGCGCTGCTTCCCCCCGGCGGGGCGTCCGACGACGTGGCCCTGCTGCTCGCCCGCACCCGCTCGATGCCCGCCTCCCAGGTGGCGACCTGGGACATCCCCGCGGATCCGGCGCTGGTCGCGGCGGTTCGCAAGCAGGTCGCAGGGCAGGTGGAGACGTGGGGGCACGAGGATGCCGTGTTCACGGCCGAACTGGTGGTCAGTGAGCTGGTCACCAACGCCATACGGTACGGCGAACGGCCGATCCGCCTGCGGCTGATCCATGACGCGGCGACACTCATCTGCGAGGTCTCGGACGCCAGCCACACCGCCCCGCACCTGCGCCGGGCGAGGATCTACGACGAAGGCGGCCGAGGACTGCTCCTGGTGGCCCAGCTCACCCGGCGATGGGGCAGCCGCCACACCGCCGACGGCAAGACGATCTGGGCGGAGCTGAACCTGGTCCAGGAGTGACGCACGGCCGCCCGCCCGGTCAGCGCCGGCCGCCCCCACCGCCGTAGGGTCCCCAGCCCCCGTATCCGCCGTATCCACCCGAACCGTCGTGTCCGCCCCGGCCGTTGGGAACGCAGTACGGGGAGGAGCACGTTCCCCGTCCCTGAGAGGACGGCCAACTCGTGCCCGGGGCGGGCCGGGTGAGGGTGGGAGCCGGCTTCGGGGAGCCGTGAGTCGTGGGGGTGGTCGTACGGGAGGGTGCGGCGCTCGGGGCCGCCGGCGTGACCGTCTCGGCTTCACTGCCCCAGTTTGACCGACTGCATCCTCAGCGAGTTCGGCGTGTCGGTGAGCCAGCGCTGGGTGCCGTCCTGCGTGCGCGGCTTGACCACGAGCCCCGCGCCGGTGGCCGGCGATGCCGGGGTCAGGGCCAGGTCCTGGCTCCAGCGCGGGACGATCGCGCCCTGCACGGTGAAGTCGTAGCGGACGTTCTTCGACTCGGGCCGCGACTGTCCCGCGCACGGGGCGAGCTGCACCGAGTAGCCGAGGTGGGAGTCGAGACACAGTCCGGGTGCGGCACCACTGCGCAGCAGTCCATCCGTCCCGTACGCCCACTGCTGGGTCGCGGACGAGGTGCACGAGACGAGTACGGCCTCGGCGCCGGCCACCGCCTGCTTGCGGTCCAGGCCGATGCACAGCCCGCTGTCCTGGTTGCGCAGCCGCCCGCGGAAGGCACCGGTGGGCACCTCGGCGGCGGCGCCGACCCAGGAGGGCGATCCGGAGGCGCTCGCCCGTGCTCCGGGGCTCGGCTCATCGGACGGCGCAGCGGTGCCGGCGGGGGCGCTGCCGCCGGAGTGGGCGACGGACCACACCACCAGCGGCAGCAGGATGAGCGCGCTCACCGTCGCCACGGCGAGGACGAGCTGCCGGCGTTGCGGGGAGCGGCGGGGGGCCTTGTGCGCGCCGGCGGAGCAGGAGCCGAACCCGGCGGAGGCGGCCGGGGTGCCACGTCCGGGGTCGCTGCCGGCTGCGTCCGTGGCGGGCCGGTACTCGGCGTCGGCAGGTGGCTCAGGCGCGGGGGCGAACCGCCGGTACGCGTCGGCGGGATCGGCCGGCGGCTCGGCGGCGGTGAACCGCCGGTCCGCGTCGGCCGGGTCGACCAGTGGCTCTCCGCCCACGGGCGCTGCCGGCACCGGTTCGGCCGCCCGGCTGCGTGCGGCGGCGGCGTCGAGGTACGCCTGTGCGCCCCAGCCGAGCACGCCCTCGGCGAGGAGGAGCGGAAGCCGGGCGCGGAAGCCCTCCAGTTGCTCGGCGGCATGGTGGCAGTGGGCGCAGCCGTCCATGTGCAGGCGCAGGTCGGGGTCGAGGACGGGGTTCTCCCGGCGCAGCGAGACGTCCAGCAGGCGGACGTAGCGGCGGCACTCCTCGTCGGGCGCGGACTCGCGGTGGACGTCGAGGCACGCCTCGCGCAGCTGCTCGCGCGCCCGCTCGAGCCGCACCTCGGCGTCGCCTGTGTCGATCCCCAACAGGGCTGCCGGAGCGGCGAGTTCCTCACGTTCGACCTCGATGTGCCACAGCAGGCAGCGGGCCGGTTCGGCGAGCCTCGGGAAGGCGCGGGAGACCAGCCGCCGGTTTCCGGGCGGCAGCAGCCGTGCCGCCGCACGCTCGCCCAGTGCGGGGTCCGAGCGGAGGAGGGGGTGCAGCAGCTCCCGCCGGTGGTCGGTGTCCCATTCGGCCGCAAGGCGCCGTATGGCGACCAGCAATTGGGGCCGCCAGGCCGCCGTGGGTCCGCCCTGGCGCGCGGAATCCTCGAAGAGCCGGGTGAATGCGGCGGTGGTGAGCATTCCCGCGGGATGCGCGCCGTCCGTGCACAGGCGGGCGTAGGAGAAGGCGGCTTCCCAGTGCCGGTCGAGCAGTTCGCCGACCGGATGGTGCACGGGCCTCTTCCCGGCGGACTTCTTCAGTTCTGCGGCGAGCTGTTCGTCAGTGACGCCGTACGACGGAACGGGGTCGGGGGAATGGTGCGGGCCCCCACCTTTCACGTCCACGTTCCTCCAAAAAAGCCACGCGGGTTTCTTAGTACATACCAGTGGAGGCACGACCCGGCCGACAGCACGCGGGGGTGTCCACAGGACGCTTGTCCGGCAGGCCGAACTCCGCCCGGGGCAGCTCTCGTGGAGCGGGCGGGGATCGACGGCGCCTGCGTGCGTCGCGGTGAAAGCAATGGTCCGCGCGCTGACGAGGAACACCCTCGCACAGGTCGCCGAGCCCGAACAAGAGACTCCCTCACTTTTCCGTTCGACCTTTGACATACGGCCTGTTGACCAAATGTCAGTCAACTGGGCGCCGGTAACCGTGAATTGTCTCACTCGGCCCCTCCGCGCCGGAATTCAGCCCGAGAAACCCCGTTGTGCGGCCCGGTAGGCGCCCGGCGGTGTTCCATAGCGCCGGCGGAAGAGGCGGTTGAAGTGGAACGGGCTGCCGAAACCGGAGGCGGCGGCGACCCGTTCGACCGAGAGTTCGGTCGCTTCCAGGAGGCGGGCGGCATGCCGCAATCGGGCTTCGCGCAAGGCGGCCATCGGGGAGTGGCCCAGTTGCTCGGTGAAAAGGTGTGCGAATCTGGACGGGGAGAGGGAGACGCCCTCGGCAAGGGACCGCACGGTGTGCGGCGCGGCCGGGTCGGCCGCGATCAGCGCCTCGACGAGGCGGATCCGTTCGTCGATTCCGGAGGAGGACGGGCCCACCCGGGCGGTGGCGAGCAGGACGATCTCCTCGAGGCAGCACAGGGCCAGCTCGCGGGCGGCGGTCCCGTGTGCGACCGCGATCTCGCCGTCGGCGGGCGGCACCGGCTCGGGCGGTGTGCCGAGCCCGCCCCAGCGGGCGTCTGCCAGCATGCGCCTGAAGGCCGTCTCGACACGGTCCCGCCCGTGTCCGGCGCCGACCGTGTAGAGACGGTCACCCACCTCATGGGGCCCCAGCCGGCCGACCCAGGAACTCCGTGCCTGGCAGTGCACCCACCAGAACGCCCAGTGCCGGGCCCCGGGCGCGATCCCGTACCGGTGCGGCACCCCGGGCCCGAGCACCACCAGGTCCCCGTCACCGGCCGTCACCCCGGTGGCGCCCTGGCCCAGGGTGCCCCGCCCGCCGGTGGTCCAGGTGAACAGCCAGCTGTCGGCTCCCCGTGGCCGGTTGATGTTGTATCCCGGCGACTGGTCGAAGCGTCCGACCGTCACCAGGCCGGGCGGCGGGGCCGGGACAGCAGTCCCGGGCAAGTCGTCAGCACGCACAGGCATCCTCCCCACAGGTACTCCCGCCTAGCGTGAGGCACACACCAGACCCTTGAGAAGGGAGGGCCCATGGCAGTCACCGGCATGGAGGGGTTCGAGGAGGACGGGTTCGCGGTCGCGCGCGGGCTGTTCTCCCGGTCCGAGATCGACGCCCTGTGCGCCGAGTTCACGGCGCTGAAGGACGCGGGACCCGTACCGGGGCACTTCGAGCCCCGTGCGTCCGCGGCGGACGAGGCCGCCGATCCGCTGCACGTCCACCCCCGCGTCATGCACCCGCACCGCATCAGCGAGCTGTCACTGCGGTTCCTGCTGGACGCGAGGCTCGGGGAGATTCTCCAGACGCTGCTGGGCGAGGAGGTGCTGGCCGCGCAGAGCATGTTCTACTTCAAGCCGCCGGGCGCCCGGGGTCAGGCGCTGCATCAGGACAACTTCTATCTGCGGGTCGAGCCGGGCACCTGTGTGGCCGCATGGATCGCCTGCGACGTGATCGACCGGGAGAACGGCGGCCTCGAGGTGGTGCCGGGCACGCACCGGATGGACCTGTTCTGCCCGGAGGAGGCGGACATCGAGCTGTCGTTCGCCCGTGAGTACGTGCCGCCGCCGCCCGGCCTCGAACCGGTGCCCGTCGTGATGGAGCCCGGCGACGTGCTGTTCTTCAACGGCAGCCTGGTGCACGGCTCACAGCCCAACCGCAGCGCCGACCGCTTCCGCCGCTCCTTCATCGGCCACTACGTCGGCCGCTCCGCGGAGCGCATCGGCGGCTACTACGACGCCCTGACGATGGACGGCACACCCGTCGCGCTGCCCGAGAGCGAGGGCGCGGGCCCCTGCGGCACGGAGTTCGCCGCCGTGGGTCCGCACTGAGCACCACGGTCAGGACGTGAAGGCGAGGATGGCGTCCGCGACCGCCCGCGGGTTCTCCAGCAGCATGGCGTGCGTGCCGTCGATCGGGGCGACGGTCACATTGGGCCGCTCCTCGGTGAGGGCGGCCAGGTCGCGGGCGAGCCCCCTGGCGTAGGCGAGCATCATCGGATCGAACCAGTCAAGGCCGGGGACGGAGGGCACCTGCCGCTGGGCCCGGCCGAGGAGCAGCGGCGCGGTCATCCTGCGGAACAGGGCGAACAGGTCCAGCGAGTCGATGACCTCGAGCATCTGCAGCGCCTGTTCCCGTCCCGGCCGCAGCTCCAGGGCCCCGTCACCCCGCTCCCGCACGGACCGCCGGATGCCGGCCTCCAGCAGTTCATAGGGGATGCCCAGGCGCTCGGAGATCGCGCGCTGTTCGGCGAGGAGGTCCTTGACCCCGTCCGGGGGCAGCTTCCTGCCCTGGCCGGCCGCGCTCAACTCCCGTACCTGGGCGAGGTGCTGGGCCACATAGTCCGGGTCCAGGCCCACGTACTGGTCCGGGCGTCCCCAGCCGAACCCGTCGAGGTTCACTGCCCCGGGGGTGACGTCCTGGTGCTCCAGCGCGTACACCACGGCGAGGATGCCGCCGAAGGAGTGCCCGACCGGAAGAGCGTCCGGGATGCCGTGCGCCGTCAGGACCTCCTCGAGGTCGCCGAGCACCTCGGGCAGGCGCCAGGGTCCGTCCGGCGAGAGGCCGTGGCCGCGCAGGTCGACGGCGAGCACGCGGTGCCGGGCCACGAGGAGGGGGGCCACGGCCGCCCAGTCGGCGAGCGTGCGCCCGGCACCGTGCAGGAGCAGCAGGGGCGGCCCGTCGCCCCCGTGGTCGTGCACGGCCAGCGCGATACGGTCTGCGGTCATGGCACGACAGTAGAGCGTCGGGTCGGCGTACGCCCTGGTGAACGGGCCCCCGTCAGGGGCGCGGCGTGAGGAGGTCCAGGGCCCGCTGCCAGCGGAACCGCGGGCTGGTGCCGTCCTCGGCCGCCTCTCCGGCGTACGGGTCACCGAACCGCACCCCCATACCGGTGAGCCGTTCGAGGCTCGCGCGGTAGGCGGGGTGGGCCGCCAGCGCCTCGCTCACGCAGGGCAGGACGGCGATCGGGACGCCGAGCCCGTACGCCTCGCACAGGGTGCCGAGGGCCAGGGTGTCGGCTATGCCGGCGGCCCACTTGTTGATCGTGTTGAAGGTGGCGGGGGCCACGACGACCGCGTCGGGGTCCGGGAACGGCCGGGGGTCGCCCGGGGCGCGCCACGCGGACCGGATGGGGCGGCCGGTCCGCTCCTCGACGGCGGCCGTGTCGAAGAACCGGAGGGCGAGCGGGGTGGCGATGACGCCCACCTCCCAGCCCCCGTCCTGGGCGGCGGTGATCAGTTCGGGGACGTCCTGCGCGACTCCGGCGGCGCAGACGACGACGTAGAGGAAGGGTTTGTTGTCGTGTCGGGTCACGCCCGCACCCTAGTGATCACGGCGGGCGGCCGGGTGGCCAGATCGGTCAGTTCTTTCCGGGCCTCCGCGAGGGAGGAGTCCGCCAGGTCCCGGAAGCGGGCGAGGCGGGGGACGAATGAGGCCAGGGCCATCTCGGCCTGCACGAAGTGGAGGTTCTCCTCGGCCACGCCGTGGTCCGTGAACCAGGCGCGCAGATAGGGCCGCTGGAAGTCGAAGGCCGCGCGGGGCGTGCCCGGCCCGTAGGCCCCGCCGCGGGCCATGACCACCACGACCCGGGTGCCGTGAAGCGCGCTGCCGCCTGTCCCCGGGTCGAGGAAGGCGCCGGGGAAGGTCACCCGGTCGATCCACGCCTTGAGCGCGGCGGGCACGGAGAAGTTGTACATCGGCACGCCGAGCAGCACGGTGTCCGCGGCCCGCAGTTCGCGGATCAGCGGCAGGGTGAGCGCCCACTCGCGCCGCTCGTCCGGAGTCCCGGTGAGGGCGCCGACCTCCTCGGGTGGGACGACTCCGCGGCGCTCCAGGCGCCGGCCGAGGACGACGTAGGCGGGGCCCAGCGGCGGCACCGGGTCGGCGGCGAGGTCGCGGTGGCGGTAGCCGTCGATGCCGTGGCGGTCGCGCCAGATGTCCGCGAACAGCGTGGTCAGCCGGCGGGTGAGAGACTCGGCGGCGGGGCCGGCGCTGGAGTCCAGGTGCAGCAGCCGGGGTCGGGGGTCGGCCATGGTCGTCTCCTGTCACTTCCTGGGGTTTCGGTACGTCAGGTAGGTGACGGAGCACGGCCGGGAAAGGTGACCGATGAGTGGACAGGAGGAGCTGGCCGAGCGGTTCGAGGCGCAGCGCGGCCGGCTGCGGGCGGTCGCGTACCGCATGCTCGGTTCGCTCGGTGAGGCGGAGGACGCCGTCCAGGAAACCTGGCTGCGGCTGGCCAGGACCGACGCCGCCGAGGTGGAGAACCTGCCCGGCTGGCTGCGCACCGTGATCTCGCGGATCTGTCTCGACATGCTGCGTTCGCGCGCGTCCCGGCGCGAGGATCCCGAGCCGGTCTCCGACGAGGTGGGGGCGGACGGCGGGGCGTCCGGTCCCGAGGAGGAGGCGCTGCTCGCGGACTCGGTGGGTCTGGCGCTGCTCGTCGTGCTCGACCGGCTCTCCCCCGCCGAGCGGGTGGCGTTCGTGCTGCACGACTCGTTCGGCGTGCCGTTCGAGCAGATCGCGCCCGTCGTGGGCCGCTCGACCGTCACCACCAAGAAGCTCGCGAGCCGCGCCCGGCACAAGGTCCGCGGCACCTCCGCGCCGCCGCCCGCCGAGCTGGACGGGCACCGCCGGGTCGTCGAGGCGTTCCTCGCGGCGGCACGCGGCGGTGACCTGAGCGGGCTGCTGGCGGTGCTGGCGCCCGATGTCGTGCGGCGGGCCGACGCCGCAGCGCTTCCGCCGGGCGGGGCGCCGGAGCTGCGCGGAGCGCGGGCCGTGGCGGGGCAGACGGTGCTGCTGCGCGGGCGGGCCCGGTTCGCCGAGGTGGCGCTGGTGGACGGGGCCGTGGGAGCCGTGGTGGCGCCGTGCGGCCGACTGCGCCTGGTGCTGAAGGTGACGGTCGAGGACGGGAGGATCACCTCCTACGAGGCGATCGCCGATCCCGTGCGGCTGCGCGGGCTCGCACTCGCCGTCCTCGACACGGGAATCACGGGGCGGTGACGGGAATCACGGGGCGGTGAGGAGTCAGCTTCCCTTCTCGGAGACGGTGATGGCGCCCACCGGGCAGGCGCGCGCCGCCTCCCGCACCAGGGGGTCGCCGCCGCCGTCCTCCTTGCCGGGCAGCACCTGGCCGAAGCCGTCGTCGTCCTGGGTGAAGACTGCGGGGGCGGTCAGGGCGCACTGGCCGGCGCCGATGCAGACGTCCGGGTCGATGGAGATGGAGATGTCGGTCATGGCCGCAGCCTCCTACCAGCTCACGGGGAGTTCCAGCATCCCCTGGACCGTGTCGCCCGGTTTGAAGGGGATCTCCTCCGCCGGGGCGGCGAGCCGCAGTCCGGGCAGCCTGTCGAAGAGGGTGCGCAGGGCGATCTCCAGCTCGGCCCGCGCCAGGTTCTGGCCGAGGCACTGGTGGATGCCGAACCCGAAGGCGACGTGGTGACGGGCCGGACGGTGCCAGTCGAGGGTGTCCGGTTCGGGGAAGGCGGTGGTGTCGCGGTTGATGACGGACGTGGAGAAAAGGACGCCCTCGTCGGCCCGGATCCTCGTACCCGCGATCTCGATGTCCTCGGTGGCCACCCGCACCAGCCCGTCGGCGATGGAGAGGAAACGCAGCAACTCCTCCACCGCGGCGGACATCAGACCCGGGTCGGCGCGCAGTTCGGCCAGCTGTTCGGGGTGGTGCAGCAGGGTGAAGGTGCCGAGGGAGATCATGTTGGCGGTCGTCTCGTGCCCGGCGACCAGCAGGAGCGTGGCCAGGGAGACCAACTCGTCCCGGTCCAGGGCGCCCTCCCGCAGTTGCTCCTGGATCAGCTCGTCGAGCAGTCCGTCCCCCGGTTCCTCGCGCTTGAGGTCGATCAGCTCCTCGAAGTACGTGTTCAGCCGGTCGCGGGCGTCCTGGGTGTCGGCCACGGACGGGCCGCGCAGCAGCCTGCGCGACTGCTCCTCGAAGAAGTCGTGGTCGGCGTACGGCACGCCGAGCAGCGCGCAGATCACCATCGACGGCAGCGGCAGCGCGAAGGCGCTCACCAGTTCGACCGGCGGGCCCGCGGCCTCCATGGCGTCCAGGAGCCGGTCGACGATGGCCTGGATGCGCGGGCGCAGTGCCGTGGCCCGCTTGAGCGTGAAGCTCGGCACCAGCATGCGGCGCTGAGCGCGGTGCTCGGGGTCGTCGACGCCGAGCAGGGCGAGCCTGCGGTTGCGGGCGGCGGCGAAGCGTGCGGTGACGGCGGGGAAGGCGGACCGGGTCCGGTCGGAGGACAGGCGCGGGTCGGCGAGCAGCGCACGGGCGGTGGCGTGCCCGGTGACCACCCACACGTCGCGGCCGTCGTAGAGGGTGACCCGGGTCAGGGGCCGGGCCGAGCGGAGCGGCTCGTAGGCGGTGGGCGGATGATAGGGGCAGGTGCGGTCCTGGGGGAAGGCGACGGGCTCTGACACGGTCGTACCGGTTTTCGTCATGAATGACCTCGCACGAAGATTCCCTTTGCCGATCATCATTAGATGCCTCGGGCACCTACAGGGCCACTCGAAGTTCGGCCAGATGCGCCGGCCGCCGCATATGGCCAAAGTAATTCGCTTGCCCGTGCGCCGCCGGTCGTCCAGGCTCTGCGCATGCCGATCACCGAAGCCTTTCTGCCGCCGTCCTGCGCCGCCGTTCGCGGGGTACGGGCGCGACAGCAGCGGTGCGGCCGGCCGCGGATGCCCGTGACTCACCTGCCGTGACCGCCGCACTCGTCGCGGGCCTGGTCGCGGGCTACGGCATCGCGGTTCCCGTCGGTGCGGTCGGCACCTACCTGGTGTCCCTGACCGCCCGTACGTCCCTGCGGACCGGAGCGTGCGCCGCGCTCGGTGTCGCCACCGCCGACGGGCTCTACGCCCTGGTGGCGACCGCCGGCGGCAGCGCTCTCGCCGCGGCGCTCCAGCCGGTGCTGGTCCCGCTGCGCTGGGCGGCGGCGCTGGTGCTGGCCGCGCTCGCCGTGCACGGCGGCGTCCGCGCTGTGCGCCGGTACCGCTCGCCGGGGACCGCCGCGACGGCCGATGCGGTGCCGCCGGGTCCCGCGCGGGCGTATCTCGGCCTGCTGGGCGTCACGCTGCTCAACCCGACCACCGTCGTCTACTTCGCCGCGCTGGTGGTCGGCAGCCGCATCACGGAGACCGTACGGATCGTGGACCAGGCGGTGTTCGTGCTCGCGGCGTTCGCCGCGTCCGCGAGCTGGCAGCTGCTCCTGGCCGGCGGCGGCGCGCTGCTCGGCCGGGCACTGACCGGGCGGCGCGGCCGGCTGGTGACGGCGCTGGTCTCCTGCGCGGTCGTCGCGGCACTGGCGATCCGGATGCCGGCCGGCGCGTGGTGAGGATGAATCCGCGGGCGGCTGGTGTTGAATCGTGAACCGCGTGGCCCGCGGCCCGGGGCACGGGTCCGGGCCCCGCGGACGAGACAGCAGTCGTACACGACGATGGGACGAAGCCATGCCTCTTGAGGGCGAGTACGAGCCCAGCCCGGAGCAGTGGGTGCGCGATCAGGTCGAACTGTACGAGAGTTCGGGCGGCACCAAGGGCACGACGCTGCTCGACACGGGGCTTCCGGTGGTCATCCTCACCACCCTCGGCGCCAAGTCCGGCAAGATCCGCAAGACTCCCGTGATGCGTGTCGAACACGAGGGACGGTACGCCGTCGTGGCCTCGCTGGGCGGCGCGCCCAAGCACCCCGTCTGGTACTACAACCTCAAGCAGCATCCCACGGTGGAGCTTCAGGACGGGCCGCAGCGACAGGAGATGACGGCCCGTGAGGTGACGGGCGAGGAGAAGGCGGTGTGGTGGGAGCGGGCGGTCGCCGCGTACCCGCCGTACGCCGACTACCAGAAGAAGACCGACCGGGTGATCCCCGTGTTCGTGCTGGAGCCGACCGGGAAGTGACCCCATCGCGCCGAGCCGCACCGGCCGCCCGCCCGTGCGGCTCGTGCGGCTCGAGCGCGGTGCGGGCCGCCGGTCAGTCCGGCAGCGGCTGTTCGGCCCATATCGTCTTTCCCTCGCTGGTCTGCCGACTGCCCCAGCGCTGGGTGAGCTGGGCGACCAGAAGCAGACCGCGGCCTCCCTCGTCGTAGGCGTGCGCGCGACGCAGATGCGGTGAGGTCGAACTGCCGTCGGAGACCTCGCAGATCAGTGAGCGGTCCCTGATCAGCCTCAGCTGGATGGGGGGCCCGCCGTAGCGGATCGCGTTGGTCACCAGTTCGCTGACGACGAGTTCCGTGACGAACCCGGCCTCGTCCAGCCCCCAGTCGGCGAGCCGGTCGACGGCGTACTGCCGGGCCGTGGCCACGGACGCGGGGTCGGGCGGAACGTCCCAGGTGCCCACCCGGTCGGCGCCCAGGGCCCGGGTGCGGGCCAGCAGCAGGGCCACGTCGTCGCCGGGCTCCTCGGACAGCACCGACTTCAGGACCGTGTCGCACAGCGCGTCGAGGGAGCCGCTCGGGGTCTGCAGGGCGCGGCACAGCTCGGTGGTGCCGTGGTCCAGGTCGCGCTCGCGGCCCTCGCCGATCAGCCCGTCCGTGTACAGGGCGATCAGCGAGCCCTCCGGCAGGTCCAGCTCCCTCGCCTCGAAGGGGAGGCCGCCGACGCCGAGCGGCGGACCCGCTGACATCGTGACGAGCCGGGCGGTGCCCTCGGGGGCGAGGACGGCCGGCGCGGGGTGTCCTGCGGCGGCCAGGGCCAGGCGGCGGGTGACGGGATCGTAGACCGCGTACAGGCAGGTCGCGCCGAGTTCGCCCACCTCGTCACCGCCCTCGCCCGTGGCCAGGTGGATGACCAGGTCGTCCAGGTGGGTGAGGAGTTCGTCGGGGGGCAGGTCCACGTCGGCCAGGGTCCGCACGGCCGTGCGCAGCCGGCCCATGGTGGCCGAGGAGCGGATGCCGTGCCCGACGACGTCACCGACGACGAGGGCGACCCTGCTGCCGGACAGCGGGATCACGTCGAACCAGTCACCGCCGATTCCGGCCAGCGATCCGGACGGCAGATAGCGGTGGGCCACCTCCACCGCGGCCTGGCCTGGCAGGCCGCGTGGCAGCAGGCTGTGCTGCAGGGCGAGCGCGGTCGCGCGTTCGCGGGCGAAGCGGCGGGCGTTGTCGACGCAGACGGCCGCCCGGCTCGCCAGCTCCTCGGCGAGCACGGCGTCGTCCGCGGCGTAGGGGTCGGGGTTGACGATGCGCACGAGCACCGCGACGCCCAGGGTGGTGCCGCGGGCCCGCAGCGGCACCGCCACCAGGGAGTGCGCGTCCCTGCGGTACGCGGAGTCGCCCACCCCCCGGGCGTTGCGCTCCTGCACCCAGCGGTCGAAGTCGGGTTCGCCGGCCCCGCGCAGCACGGCGCGGCCCCCGCGCAGGGCCCGAGCGGGCGGCGAGAAGGGAGAGTAGGTGTCGACGTCTCCCAGCCGGACGGCCGCCTCGGGCGTGCCCTCGGTGACCGACCGGTGGGCGATGCGGCGCAGGACGACGTCTCCCTCCGCCTCAACGAACGGTTCCTCCGCGCCGAGAACCCAGTCGAGCAGATCCACACTGGCGAAGTCGGCGAACCCGGGGACGACCACCTCCAGCAGCTCCCCGGCGGTGCGCGGCACGTCCAGCGTGGTGCCGATGACGGTGGCGGCCTCGTTGAGCAGGACCAGGCGCCGACGCGCCCAGTACTGCTCACTGTTGTCGACGGCCGACATGGCCACCGCGGTCATCTCGCCGGGTGCGCCGCACACCGGCCACATGTCGATGGTCCAGGCGTGCTCCCGGCGCTCCGACGGGGCGCGGGTGTAGCTCTCGTAGTGCACGGGGAGCCCGGTCTCGGCGACCCGGCGCAGCTGGCTGTGGAAGCGCCGGGCGGACTCGTCGTCGGCCACCGTGTCCGGCAGGTACCGCCCGGTCAACGTGTCCGCGTCGACCTGCAGGATCTCGCCGGCCCTGTCGTTGGCGCGGATGTAGCGCTGCCCCAGGTCGAAGACGGACATCGCGACCGGCGCCTGCTGGAAAGCCCTGGCGACCAGCGCCGAGTCCGCCGTGGCGGGCGCGGTGGTGACCACGAATCCCTGCGGGGAGCCGTCCACCCCCGTCACGGGGTGCACGCTCAGGCACAGCGGGACGGCATGGCCGTCGCGGTGGCGCAGGACGGCGGTGCCGGTCAGGGCGGTCAGCCCCGGCAGCGGTACGTCCTCGGCGAGCAGCTCCTGTGCGGCGCGTCCCACGACCTCCTCGGCCGTGTATCCCGTCAGCCGCCGGGCACCCTCGCTCCATCCCGTCAGCGTGCCCCGGGCATCGACGATCGCCGCAGCGGCGGCTTCCTCCATATTCTCAGAATGATCCCTGGGGTGCGTTGCCTCAACCGGGCGCCGGGCACCGGGCGCGGCGGCCGCGGTCGTACGGTGCACGCGCGCGGCCCGTCGGAACTCACCTGCATGAGGCGCTCCGCGCGGGGCAACCGTCCCTCAGGCCCCGCCGTGTTCCCCCGTCGCGGCGGGGCTCTTCGCGTGCGTGTCCGGGTGCGGGGACGCCGCGCGGGTCGGGGCGTCCGTGATGTCGAGGAAGATCTGGTCGGCCTGGGGGACCTCCCGGGTGAGCGAGCGCTTGATGCGCACCGCGACGTCCTCGACCTCCTCGCTGTCCAGGCCGGGGACGAGGTCGATCCGGGCGGCGACCAGGATGGACTCCAGGCCCAGCTGCATGGTCTGCAGCGCCTCCACGCTGTCGATCTCGGACTGTGCCTGCAGCAGCTCCCGGATCCGGCGGCTGAGGTCGGGATCGGCGGCCTGGCCGATCAGCTGGTCGCGGGCGTCACGGCCGAGCCGGAAGGCGACGTACACGAGCAGCGCGCCGATCGCCAGCGACGCGGACGCCTCCCACACGACCTGCCCGGTGACCATGTGCAGCGCCATGCCGACGATCGCGAGGACCACGCCCAGCACCGCCGTGCTGTCCTCGGCGAGGACCGTCCGCAGCGCCGGGTCCCGCAACGCCCGCAGGGACGTGCCGTGCTGCCGGCGCACCTGGTGCAGGGCCCGCACCAGGGAGACGCCCTCCGACACCAGCGCCACCCCGAGCACCACGAGCCCGGCGACATAGCCGCTGTGCGACTCCTCCGCGCCGCTCTTCAGCGCCTCGAAGCCCTGGAAGAAGGAGAAGCAGCCGCCCATGACGAAGATGCCGACGGCCGCGAGGAGCGACCAGAAGAACCGTTCCTTGCCGTAACCGAAGGGGTGGCGCCGGTCGGCCGGGCGGCGACTGCGGCGCAGCGCGGCCAGCAGGAAGATCTCGTTCAGGCTGTCCGCGACGGAGTGCGCCGCCTCCGACAGCAGCGCCGGCGAGCCGGCGAGGAGTCCTCCCACGGCCTTGGCCACGGCGATCAGCAGGTTGGCGCCGAGCGCCACGAGCACCGTGACACGCGTGCTGCCGTCCGAGGACCCGTCGCGCCGCTCCGGCTCGTGTCGCGGCGGCCCGTCGTCCGAGGGCGTCCGTGTGACTGCCGTACTGTCCCGTTCCGTATCCGAGGATGTCCCGCTCACCTCGCCCGATTGCCCCCATCCGCGTCTCTCACACGGTGTCGGGACGCAAATCGGGGAACCCGAGCGGCGTGCGACGGACGCCGGTGCGAGGAGGGGCCGTATGACCGACGGCAACAGCGAGTACAGCAACAGCGCGTACGGGAAGAAGCAGTTCAAGCGGTCCAGGAGCCACTTCGCCGACCGCATCACCGCTGATGGGCGCGACGGCTGGCCGGTGGAGGCCGGCCGCTACCGGCTGGTGGCCAGCCGGGCCTGCCCGTGGGCGAGCCGGGCCGTGATCTCGCGGCGGCTGCTGGGGCTCGAGGACGCCCTGTCGCTGGCCATCGCCGATCCCATCCAGGACGACCGCAGCTGGCGGTTCACCCTCGACCCCGACGGCCGTGATCCCGTGCTCGGCATCCGCTACCTCAGCGAGGCCTACGACGCCCGTGAGACGGGGTACCCCGGCGGGGTCAGCGTGCCCGCGGTCGTGGACGTGCCGAGCGGCCGGCTGGTCACGAACGACTACCAGCAGATCACTCTGGACCTGGCCACCGAGTGGACGTCCCTGCACCGCAGCGGCGCCCCCGACCTCTACCCGGAGCGGTTGCGCGACGAGATCGACGACGTGATGCGCCTCGTGTACAAGGACGTCAACAACGGCGTGTACCGGGCCGGTTTCGCCCACGAGCAGAAGGAGTACGAGGAGGCGTGCACGGATGTGTTCCGCCGGCTGGAGTGGCTGTCGGAGCGCCTGGCCGGCCAGCGCTACCTGGTCGGTGACACGATCACCGAGGCCGACATCCGGCTGTTCACGACGCTGGTCCGTTTCGACGCCGTCTACCACGGTCACTTCAAGTGCAACCGCTGGAAGCTGGCGGAGGACCCGGTGCTGTGGGCGTACGCCCGCGATCTGTTCCAGACGCCCGGCTTCGGCGACACCGTCGACTTCGACCACATCAAGCGGCACTACTACCAGGTGCACACGGGCATCAATCCCACCGGGATCGTGCCGCTGGGACCGGACCTGGCCGGCTGGCTCACGCCGCACGGCCGGGAGGACCTCGGCGGGCGCCCGTTCGGTGACGGGACGCCGCCGGGGCCGGTGCCCGCGGGCGAGCGGGTTCCGGCCGACGGGCAGCCGTGAGGCGACCTGGGCACGTACGCACAGGGCACGGACACACACGGACACACAAGGAGGGAAACGTGGCCCACGACAAGAAGAAGCCGAAGCTCCCGCTCGTCTACCGGCCCGTCGGGTTCGCCCTCGGCTGGGCGAGCGGGGCCCTCGCGGGGTACGCCTTCCGGGCGACATGGAAGGCGATACGCCACGAGGACGACGCGCCCGACGCGCTGGACCGGGACCGCGGCTGGGGCGAGGTGCTGCTCGCCGCGGCGCTCCAGGGCGCCCTGTTCGCGGTCGCGCGCAGCCTGGCGGACCGGACGGGGGCGAAGGCGATCGAACGGTCGACGGGCGTGTGGCCGGGCGGGGACAAGGGCGGCCGGGACTGAACCTCCACGCACGGGCCGGGACGCACCTCACTCCGGCGCCGGGACCGAGCGTCGCACGCCCGGCTCCCGGGCGCCGGGGCCGAGCAGCGCCCCCCGTCCCCAGGGGCCGACACCGAGCAGCGCCCCCGCCCCCGGGGCCGACACCCAGCAGCGCCCCCGCCCCCGATCGCCGACACCCAGCAGCGCCCCCGCCCCCGATCGCCGGTAAGGAGCGGCGCTGCCCCTCCCCCTCCCCCCCCGGGCAGGTCCCCCCGGGCAGGTCCTGTGCGTCTCACCCCCGGTGAGCCCGTGCCCGGCCAGGCGGGCGCGCGGACGTCGTCGCCTCACCCCTGTTTCGGTGCCGTGGCCCTCGTGCGCCGCAGGGTGAAGGAGTGGCCGGCCGGGTCGGCGTAGCCACGTTCCTCGAACGGGCCCGGCGCCTCTTTCGCCTCCAGCGGGCGCCCGCCCAGGGAGACCACCCTGCGCTCGGCCTCGTCGAGGTCCTGCGCCAGGAAGTCGAGGTGGACCTGGAGGGAGTTCTCGGGGCGGGGCCAGCTGGGCGGGGTGGCGTTGACGTCGCGGCGGAACGCCATCCGGAACCCGTCGGCGCTGCGGATCTCCACCCGGTTCGCGGTGGCGTCGGTCTCCTCGGCGCCGAGCAGGTCCTTGTAGAACGCGGCGAGTTTCTCGGGCTCGGCGCAGTCCAGGACCACGACGCCCGCCAGTACCGTGGGCATGCTTCCTCCTCGGGGCGCGGGCGGGCCCGTGCCCGCCCGCATACGCTCCCGGGTATCCGCAGCCCCCGTTTTCAGTCCGTCACGACCCGCTCACCCCCCGGCGCCGGCGGGCCTCTTGACCTCCGCCAGCCGCGCCGCCGCCGCGGACAGCAGCAGGCCGAGCGCGACCGGATAGGAGCCGTGACGCATGTCGGCGACGAGATGGCGGGCCGTCGCCGCGATGTTCGGGTGCGTCTCGGCGGGCAGCCGGGCGTAGGTGGCGCTCCACACCTCCGTCTCCGCCTCGCGGGCCGTGCGCGGAAGGGACGCGTTCGCCGCGTCGAGGGCGGCGAAGGCCAGCGCCTGGTCGACGAACGCGTGGTAGATCCGTACGGCCTCGCGGTCCGGGAACCCGGCCCCGCGCAGTACCCCGAGGATCGTCTCCACGGCCTCGATCTCGTGCACCCGGCCGGTCACCCGGTAGGCGCTGAGCACGGACGCCTGCGGATGGGCGAGCGCCCCGGCGTGCATGCGCAGTCCCAGGTCCCACAGGTCGGCGCGCCACTGTCCGGTGGGGCGCCATACGCGCAGCGTCCGGCCGATGAGTTCGTCGGCGATGGCGAGTAGCAGGTCGTCGGTGTCCCGGAAGTACCGGTACAGCGCGGTGGGGTCGGCGCCGAGGGCGCGGCCGAGGCGGCGCACGGTGAGGGCGTCGGCGCCGTGTTCCTTCAGCAGCCGCATCGCGGTGTCGATGATGAGCTCCTCGGTCAGGACGACACCGGTCTTGGTGGGGCGCCTGCGCCGGCGCGCTGCGGGTGGAACCACTCGGTCGGTCATGGGCTCTCCCGACTGCTGTCCAGGGGCGGCCGACGGCCCGCGCGGGCCCGGCGGCGGCCCTTCGGTCCGGGTGCGGGCACCTTATGTCAACAGCGTTGACCTGTTAAGGCCCCGAGCAGTTTCATTTCCGGTCACCGGGGCTCATTCCGGCCCCCTGGTGCGATCGGAGCCCGTCATGACACGGACCCCCTATGGCGCGGCCCCGCCCGCGCAACCCTCCCTCCGCAAGTCTCTGGGCGTCGTGGACGGCGTCGCCATCGCCGCCTCCAGCACGGCGGCCACCACCAGTATCGGCATCGGGCTCGGGGTGACGGCCGGTGTGGTGGGGCTGCATCTGCCGGCCATCATGCTGCTCGCCTTCCTGCCGATCCTGGGCATCGCGGGCGCCTACTCCCGGCTGAACCGTGTGGAGCCCAACGCCGGCAACGGCTATGTGTGGGTGGGCCGTTCGCTCACGCCCTGGCTGGGCTTCCTGGTCGGCTGGGTGAACATCGTGGCCACGGTGGCGTTCCTCGCCTACACCACGGCCGTGACGGGTTCGGCGGTGCTGCAACTGGCCGGGGAGGCCGGTCTGCACCGGGTCGCCGGGCTGGCCCTCGACCCGGGTTCGACCGCGCAGACGACGGCGGTGGGCCTGGTGGTCCTGGTCGTGGTCACCCTGACCGCCGTCACCGGTGTGCGCACCGCGGCCCGGCTGCAGAGCGGGCTGCTCGTCTTCGAGTACGCGGTCCTGCTGGGCTTCTGCGGCTACGGCATCGTCACCGGCCCGCACCCGTTCCGGCTGAGCTGGTTCGACCCGTTCGCCATCCCGTCGGCGTCGGCGCTCGCACAGGGGCTGCTGCTGTCGGTGTTCTGCTACTGGGGCTTCGAGGCGGCGTTCAGCGTGAACGAGGAGGTGCGCGACGCGCGGGACGCCTCCCGCGCCGGGATCACCACGCTGCTGACCATGCTCGCCTTGTTCCTGCTCGGCTCGGTCGCCTTCCAACGGGTGCTCTCGCAGCAGGAGTTGGCGGGTCACGGCCCGCAGGGCCTGGCGTACTTCGGCGACCGGCTGGCCTCCCAGCCGCTGGCCGCGCTGCCACTGGTGGCGCTGATGTTCTCGGCGGTGGCCTCGCTGCAGGCGGGGGTGATCCCGACGGCGCGCGCCATGTTCGCGATGAGCCGGGACCGGACGCTGGGGACGGTGTGGGCGAAGGTCAGCCCGCGCTACGGGACGCCGGCCGCCGGAACGCTGCTGATCGGCGGGCTGGCCGCCGCGGTCGCCGCGCTGTCGCTGGTCATCCCCCGCCTCTCCGACATGATCCTGGCGACGGTCAACGCGGTGGGCATCGTGGTCTCGCTCTCCTACGCACTCACCGCGCTCGCGGCGGCCGCCCGCTTCCGGGGGCTGCTGCGACAGGACTGGCGGCAGGGGATCCGGGCGGTGGTGCTGCCCGCGCTGAGCGCGCTCGCGCTGCTCGGGCTCGGCGGCTACCTCGGCTGGTCCTTCTACACCTCCACCGACCACCTCGCGCTCCGCGCGGACAACGGCTGGTTCCTGCTGCTGATGCCCACGCTGATGGTGGCCTCCGGCTTCGTGGCGGCGGCCTGGGCCAAGTGGGTGCGCAGATCGCCGTACTTCCGCACGGGGCACGGCACGGACGCCGACGCGCCCCAGCTCCTCGCCACCCACAGCTGATCACCGTCCCCTCGTCAAGAAACGGACACCATGCAGGCCGATCTCCTCTTCACCGGCGGTCCCGTCCTCACCCCCGACGGGCCCGTCACCACCTCGGTCGCGGTCGTGGGCGACCGGATCGCCGCCGTCGGCGACACCGCTGCACGGGAACTGACCGGTACGAGGACCGAGGTCGTCGACCTCGCCGGACGGCTGCTGCTGCCCGGCTTCCAGGACGCGCACATCCATCCGGTGCCCGCCGGCCTGGAGATGGCCCAGTGCGATCTCACCTGGACGAAGACCGCCGAGGAGACCGTCGCCGCGGTACGGGCGTACGCCGAGGCGCACCCCGACCGGGAGTGGATCACCGGTGGGGGCTGGTCCATGGAGGCCTTCGAGGGCGGTGCCCCGACCCGGGAACTGCTCGACGCGGTCGTCCCGGACCGGCCGGTGTACCTGCCCAACCGCGACCATCACGGCGCCTGGGTCAACAGCCGGGCCCTGGAGCGTGCGGGGGTCACCCGGGACACTCCGGACCCGGCCGACGGGCGGATCGAGCGCGACGCGTCCGGGGAGCCCTCGGGCATGCTCCAGGAAGGGGCGATGCGGTACGTCGGCCGGCTCACGCCCGCGGCCACCGCGGGCGACCGGCTCGCCGCGCTGCTGCACGCCCAGCGGCATCTGCACGCGCTCGGCGTCACGGCCTGGCAGGACGCGCTCGTCGGCGACTTCCTGGGCATGGACGACCCGTCCGACGCCTATCTGACCGCCGCCCGCGAGGGTTCGCTGACCGCGCGGGTCGTCGGTGCCCTGTGGTGGGACCGCGGTCGCGGCGCCGAGCAGATACCCGAACTCGTCGAGCGACGGGCCGCGTCGAGCCACGGCAGGTTCCGCGCGGGAAGCGTCAAGCTGATGCTGGACGGGGTCGCCGAGACCGGCACGGCGGCGCTCCTCGACCCGTACCTGGACGCCTGCGGCTGCGCCACCGCCAACCGGGGCACCAGCTTCGTCGACCCGGAGCGGCTGCCGTCGTACGTCACCGAGCTGGACGCGCTGGGCTTCCAGTGCCACTTCCACGCGCTGGGCGACCGGGCCGTACGGGACGCGCTGGACGCCGTCGAGGCGGCCCGCAAGGCCAACGGGCCGAGCGACACCCGGCCGCATCTGGCGCATCTGCAGATCGTGCACCCCGACGACGTGCCCCGCTTCGCGCAGCTCGGCGCGACGGCGAACATCCAGCCGCTGTGGGCGGCGCACGAGCCGCAGATGGACGAGCTGACGATCCCGTTCCTCGGCCCCGAACGGGCCGCCCGGCAGTATCCGTTCGGGGCGCTGCTGCGGGCCGGGGCGACCCTGGCGGCGGGCAGCGACTGGCCGGTGAGCAGCCCCGATCCGCTGCAGGGCGTCCATGTCGCCGTCAACCGGGTGCTTCCCGGCGGCTCGCGTCCGGCGTTCCTGCCCGAGGAGCGCATCGGCCTCACGGACGCGCTGACGGCGTACACGGCGGGGTCGGCGTACGTGAACCATCTGGACGACACCGGGACCGTGTGTCCGGGCGCGCTGGCGGACCTGGTGGTGCTGGACCGCGACCCGTACGCCGGGCCGCCCGAGGCGATCGGCGAAACGCGGGTGGCGCTCACCTATGTCGGGGGCGCGTGCGTGTACGCGGCGCCGGACGCCTGAGGGCCGCCCGGGGGTTGGAGTGTCAGCGGGCCGCCCGGAACCGTCCGCCGTGGACGTTCCGGGCGGCCGGTGCCGCCGAGGCGCACGCGCCCGGCGGCACCGGCCGGACCACGGACATGCCGGTGCTGCCCGTGGACCGACGGCGCCCGCTCAGAAGGTGAGCACGGGCTTGATCGTCTTGCCGGCGCTCATGTCCCGCACCGCCTGGTCGATCTCCGCGAACGGATAGGTGCCGATCAGGCGGTCCAGCGGGAGCCGCCCCTCCTTGACCAGCTGGACGAGGGCCGGGATGAAGGTCTGGGTCTCGCTGTCCCCCAGGGTGATGCCCACGATCTGCTTGCCGGGCAGCAAGCCGTTGACGTCCAGGGCGACTTCGGTGCCGAAGGGCGGGGCGCCGACGACGACCAGGGTGCCGCGGGCGGCCAGCGCGTCGGCGCCCTGGCGCAGCACGGCCACGCTGCCGGTGGTCTCGACGACGCCGTCGGCTCCCTGGCCGTCGGTCAGCAGCGCGAGCGCTTCTGCGAGGTCGGCCTCGGACGCGTTGACGGTGTGCGTGGCGCCCAGTTCCTTGGCCAGGGCGAGGCGTTCGGCGACCCGGTCGACGGCGATGATCCTGGCGGCGGGGGTGAGGGCGGCGGCCATCACCGCCGACAGGCCCACCGCTCCGGCGCCGAGGACGACGAGCGTGCTGCCCGCGCGGGGCCTGAGCACGTTCCACACGGCGCCGACCCCGGTCTGCACCCCGCAGCCGAGCGGGGCGATGGAGGCGAGCGGCACCTCCGGGTCGACCTTGACCAGGCTGCGCTCGTCCACCAGGGCCCGTTCGGCGAAGGAGGACTGGCCGAAGAAGTGGCCGCCCAGGGGGGTGCCGTCGCGGCTGATGGTGCTGGTGCCGTCGGCGCGGCGGCCGCCGATCAGGTTCAGCGGCAGCCAGGTGGCGCAGTACGCCGGGTGCCCGTCGCGGCAGTTGCGGCAGCCGCCGCAGGAGGTGAAGGACAGCACGACGTGGTCACCGGGCTCGACGCCCGTCACATCCGGTCCGACGGCCTCGACGACGCCGGCCCCCTCGTGGCCGAGGACGCCGGGCAGCGGGAACGGCAGTCCGCCGCTCGCCACGCCGAGGTCGGTGTGGCACAGGCCGGTGGCGACCATGCGGACCAGGGCCTCGCCCGGGCCCGGGTCGTCGAGTTCCACCTCGGAGAGCGTGAAGGGCGCTCCCCCGGACTCGACCACGGCGGCGCGTGTGGTGGTGGTCATGCGGTGAACTCCTTTGCGCGGTCGCTCAGTCGAGCGAGACGAGGACGGACTTGACCTTGGTGTAGGCGGCGAGGGCCTCGGGCCCGTACTCGCGGCCGAAGCCGGAGTCCTTGACGCCGCCGAAGGGGAGCGCGGGGTCGAGCATGGCCCAGTCGTTGATCCAGACGATGCCGGCCTGCAGCCGCCCGGCGACGCGGTGGGCGCGGGCCAGGTTGGTGGTCTGCACGCCCGAAGCCAGGCCGTACGGCGTGGAGTTGGCCAGTGCCACCGCCTCGTCCTCGGAGTCGAAGGGCTGCACGGTGAGGACGGGGCCGAAGATCTCCTCCTGGACGACCCGGGAGTCGTTGGACAGGCCGGTGATCACGGTCGGCTTGTAGTAGTAGCCGCCGCCCAGGTCGAGCCGTTCACCGCCGACGACGATCCGGGCGCCCTCCTTGCGGGCCAGTTCGACGTACTCCTCGACCTTCTTCAGGTGCTTCTCCCCCGCCATCGGCCCGACGACGGTGCCCGGATCGCGCGGGTCGCCGACGGGCACCTGGGCGACCGCCTCCGCGAGGATGCCGACCACGGTGTCGTGCACCGGCCGGGCGACCAGCAGCCGGGGTCCGGCCATGCAGAACTGGCCGGTGTTGAAGACGAAGCCCTTGATGATCGCGCCGATCGCCTTCTCGAGGTCGGCGTCCTCGAAGACGACGTGCGCGGCGTTGCCGCCCAGCTCCATCATCACGGTCTTGAGCCCTCCGCCCGCCACGCTCGCCACGTGCCGGCCGACCGCGGTGGAACCGGTGAAGGCGACCTTGTCGACGCCGGGGTTGCGCAGCAGTGCCTCGCCCGCCACCGGGCCCGTGCCGGTGACGACGTTGACCACGCCGTCGGGCACACCGGCCTGCGCCAGCAGGCGTGCCATGTACAGGGCGCTGAGCGGGGTCTCCTCGGCGGGCTTGTGCACCACGGTGTTGCCGGCCGCGAGGGCGGGGGCGAGCTTGGAACCGGAGAGGATCAGCGGGAAGTTGAAGGGCGTGATGGCCGCGACCACGCCGAGCGGCTCGCGCCGGGTGTAGGCGAAGGCGCCCAGGGGGGTGTCGCGGGTCGCGCCGTCCTGGCTCTGTGCGAGGGAGGCGTAGTACTCGTAGTCGTTGGCCGCGTTCGTGACGTCCACGGCGCCGCACAGCGAGATCGGCTTGCCGACGTCCAGGCTCTCCAGGGCGGCGATCTCTTCGGCGTTGGCGCGGATCAGCTCCGCGACGCGGTGCAGCACGCGTCCGCGCTCACGGCCGCTCATCCGGGGCCACGGCCCGGAGTCGAAGGCCTCCCGGGCCGCGCGTACGGCGGCGTCGACGTCGGAGGCGGCCGCCTCGGCGACGGTCGTGATCACCTGGCCGGTGGACGGGTCGATGACATCCATGCGGGCGCCGTCCGCGGCCTCGCGCCACTGGCCGCCGATGAACAGCTGCCCGGGATCGGTGTCGAAGGTGGTGGTCATGGCCCACTCCCCAGCGTTGGTGATCGCCAAAAGTTCAACAAACAGGATTCCTGTTGGTCCGCAGTCTGATTACGGACAGGTTTCCTGTCAATGGTCTAGGGTGCACGCATGGTCGGTACACAGACACGCCCATCGTTGCTCTACATGGTCAAGCAGGTGGAACTCGTGGTGCGCTCGCACCTGGACGAGCTGGTCAGGCCCGAGGGCATCACAGCCCTGCAGTACACGGCCCTCACCGTCCTGGAGCGCCACGACGGGCTGTCGGCGGCCCAGCTGGCCCGCGACTCGTTCGTCACCGCACAGTCCATGGCCGATCTCGTACGGTCACTGGAGAGCCGCGGCCTGGTGCGACGGGAGCGCAATCCGCGCAACCGCCGGGAACTGCTGATCCTGCTGACCGACACCGGGCGCGAACTGCTGGCGCGGGTCGCCGGTCCGGTGCGGGAGCTGGAGGAGCGGATGGTCCGCGACCTCACGTCCCACCAGGCCGACCAGTTCCGTCAGGCGCTGTCGAAGGCCTGGCACGCGTTGTCGTAGGTCCGCCGCGACCGAACGAGCGTCCCCGCCGCGACCTTCACCGGCGACTCGCCCTCAATTCGAAGACATATGTCAATCGAACATGCTCAAATTCACTCTACCGAGGGTAAGTTGCAGGCTGGCGCGAGGAGTTGGCGGGGGGAGGGGATGTCGACGTGGGGCAGGATCCTGCACCGCTCACCCGGCACCTGCGCATCCACCGGGACCGCGGTCACACGGTGCTGGAGTTCCACGGCGAGATCGACATCCTCGCCGCGGTGGAGATCATCCCGTTCCTGGACTCCGCGACGATCCGGCGCGCCCCGCGCATCGTCATCGACCTGCGTCCGGTGGAGTTCTTCGACTGCTCCGGGCTGCGCCTGCTGTACCGGGCCCGGCGCCGCGTGCTCGCGCGGGGCGGCACACTGCATCTGGTGTGCACCCATCCGCTGACCCTGCGCATCCTGCGCCTGACCGGGCTGGCGGCCGTGCTGCCGCCCGCGGCGTCGCTCGAGGAGATCCTGGGCGAGTCGGAGTCCGCCGGATCCCTGTAGCCCGTTCGGGACGCGGCGGAAACGGAGAGCGGCGGGACCTGTCCGAACCGGGCAGGTCCCGCCGCTCTTCCCTGTGGCACGAACGCGGGTCAGAAGGACCTGCGTGCGTTCCGGCGCAGCACCACCAGACCCGCGATCACCAGGACCGCGCCGGCCGCGGCCGGCCACAGGTGCGCACCGGTCTCCGCCAGCCCGCCACCCGAGACCGACTGGGGCGCGGTCCCCGGCGCGGTGGAGGGGTCGGCGGCCGGGGCCGTGGAGGAGACGGCGGACGGAGCTGAGGTCGCCTCCCCGATGGTGGGCGAGGTCGCCGCGGGAGGCGTGGCCGCGCCGGTGTGGTGCCCTTCCGAGGCGCTGCGCGGCTGGGCGACCGCGCCGCCGGCTGCGGACGGGGTCGCGGGGACTCGGGGCGTCGCCCCGCCGCGGCCGTCACCCGCGCCGCCGGCCGGCGCCGTGGTGGCCGGGGCGGCCGTCGAGGGCTGCGCCGGCTGCGAGCCGGGGATGACGGAGCCGTTTCCGGCGCCACCGGGTGTGGCGGCCGGGGCGGATCCCGTCCCGCCGCCGGGCGCGGTGGTCGAGCCGGACCCGGCGTTGCCGCCGCCGGAGGGTGCGTCGGCGGACGGTGACGGCGTGTTCTGCGGCTGGTCGCCGGCGTCGCCACCGCACCGCTTGCCGGTGTTGACGCAGTCGACCACCTGGTTCATCAGCTCGTCGGTCATGACGTTGATGAAGTCGTCGTGGTCGGTGATCGGCTTGTGCAACTGCTCGGGGAAGCCGTCCACGGCGTAGGCGTTCCTCACCTGGCCGTTCTCGACGACCGGCTGCGGCACGTCGTACACCAGACGCATCGTCAGCTGCGGGATCGCCTTGAAGCCGTTCGGGCAGGTGCCGCTCCCGTCGGCGAAGGCCACATGCGTGCGGTGGTTGGCGCTGTCGATGTTCTGGCCGTCCCAGCAGCTCTGGAACGCGAACGACCGCACCACCTCGCTGCCCTGCGGGCAGATCGGGTACTTGTCCGTCAGCTGCACCTTGTCCTCGAAGCCGGTGCAGCTCCAGTGCGCGTTGGCGTTCTTGGGGCCGTTGGTGAAGGCCTTGGCGTCACCGGTGATGATCCGCAGGAACCGGGGCATGGCCACGACCTTGCTCGTCGGGCTGCCGGTGAACCTGATCTCGGCCTGCCGGGCCACCAGGATCCGGCCGACGTTGCCTTCCTTGCCGCCGCCGTCGGCGTTCTGGTCGAAGTCCTGGGTGCCGTCCTGCACGCGGAGCACCGGCCAGTAGTACGACGACTTGTCCTGCTGGTCCTGGCAACTGGTCTGCGCCGCTGCGAACGTGTCGTTGGTGGCGAAGGCGTCGTTCGACTGGTTGCCGACGTAGTCGTGCAGGTGGTGCGCGCCGTTCTTCACGCCGGGCGCCACGATCACGTTGTCGGTGTTGTGGTTCTTGTTCTCGTCGACACCGCACTTGGTCTCGAACGAACCGGTGGAGCCGCCGGCCTGCCGGCCGGGTCCCCCGACGTTCGGCTGCACGGTCCGGATGTCCACGAAGTCGGAGGCGACGGGCCCGCTCGTGTCCGTCCGACCGCCGTCGCCCTGCTGCCCGCCGTTGTCCTGACCGTTGCCGCTCTGCTGCCCGCCGCTGTTCTGAGCGTCGCCGCCGTTGTTCTGCTGTCCGCCGTTGTCGCTCTGGCCACCGGTTGAGGGCTGCGCCTGGTCGGCCGGTATCCCCGTGCACGCCGCCATGCCGTCGATCGCGCCCGGGGCGGTGCCGCCCGCCCGCTGGTAGTCGGTCTTGATCCGGTCGATCACCGCGGCGCGCCGGTCCTTGAGCGGGCCGAGAATGGAGTTCTGGACGTAGCTCGTGTCGCCCGCCTGCGCCTGGCGCGTCGACGCCAGCCGGTCGTAGGCCTCGGTGATCTGCTGGTCCAGGGTCGCCAGTTCCGTGTCGACCTGCGGCTTGGCCGCGTCCGGCACGTCGGTCAGCTTCTGGCCGACGTCCGGGCAGTCGATGGTGACGGTTCCGGCGGCAAGGACCCGGTCGCCGCCGCCCTGTTCCGAGCCGCCCCAGCCGCCCTCGGTCGCCGAGGCGTAGACGTTCGCCGCTACCAGCCCCCCTCCGCCCAATATCAGCGCGACCGCTGCAAAGGTCGCGCGCCGTGCGCCCGTTGGACGTCTACGCGAATTGCGTCTCAAGGCAGTGCTCCTACAGGTGTTGACCGGCTCGGCATGGAAAGCCTCCCTCCGTGTACGTGGCGGAACCCGCCCGTGTTCAACCGCACCGGAAATTCACAGCGACCTCATGGCCACGCCGTTCGCTTCCCCGGCGCCCAGGACCGCGTTCGAGCAAGGCTCCCGGCGGGCAACCGCTTGTCAGAAGGGAGGACTGTCGAGATGACGACGTCCACGAAGCAGGCACCCTCATCGGTGGCCGCGAGGCGGCGGATGCCCGGCTGGGGCAAGGCCGTCGTCGCGCTCGTCGCCCTGCTCGCGGTGTTCTTCGCCGGGCTGCGGCTGAGCGTGTTCCCGGGGCTGCGTGACCTGTTCGGCACGGACACGCACGACCGGTCCGGACCCGCACTGCTGAAGTCCATCCAGGACATGAGCCGTTACCAGGCCGCCTCGGGCAACTTCCAGGTGGTCGTGGACCTGGAGAAGGACTCCAGGTTCCTGCCGTCGGCGATCCGCGGCACCCGCACCCTGTACGTCGGCGCGGGCACCGTCGACGCCTACGTCGACCTCGGCAAGGTCGGCGATCAGGACGTCAAGGTCGACGGCGACCGCACGTCCGCCACCATCCGGCTCCCCCACGCCGCCCTGGGCAAGCCCGCGCTCGACCCCGACCGCTCGTACGCCGTCTCCAAACAGCGCGGCCTGCTCGACCGCATCGGCGACTTCTTCTCGGACAACCCGGGCAGTGAGCAGGCCGTGCAGAAACTGGCCGTCCAGCACATCGCCGAGGCCGCGAAGGAGAGCGAACTGACCGGCCGCGCCGAGACGAACACCACCAGCATGCTCGACGGGCTGCTGAAGTCCCTCGGCTTCAAGGAGGTGAAGGTCTACTACGGCACCTGAGCCCCCTGCCCTCTGTCCGGGGCTCTCAGCCGGTCAGGACGGCCGGCAGGGCGAGCACCCCGAGCAGGGCCGCGCCCGCCAGGACCCATGCCACGTAGTCCCCGATGTGCCCGGACTGCAGCCGGCGCAGTGGCAGCGTCCACGCCCGGAGGGCGAGCAGTCCGGGGCGGGCGACGGCGAGTGCGGCCAGGGCGAGGGCGAGGACCGTGGAGGCGAGCCCCAGCAGGACGCCGGCCGCGGTCCAGTGGACCGAGACGGCCGCACCGCCCGAGCCGGCCTCGTTCACGGAGCGCGCCACCGTCTGCGCGAAGCCGGGGACGACGCCCACCGCGAGCGACGCGGCGAGCAGCACGGCGGGCACGGCCGTCATGGTGTCCGGGATGCGGCGCAGCCGGTGCCGGGTCTCGGGTTCCTCTCCGGTGCCGGTGGTCTCGTACGACGCATCGACCTGCGGCTGAGGCCCGAGCCCGTAGAAGACGCGGGCCGCGACCCGCAGGACCGCGCCGCCCGTCACCGCGGACACGACGACGTAGAGCACGGTCAGCGGCCCGCCCGCCTCCTCGAGGACCGCCTTGCCGAGGGAGGTGCCGAACGGGGGCAGTCCGGCGAGCGCGAGCCCGCCGAGCACGAACATCACCGCGACGCCGCGCAGGGGACGGCCGCTGCCGTGCAGCGCCGCCTCGTCGACACAGCCGAACCGGTCGAGCAGGAGGCCGGTGCAGGCGAACAGGGCGGCCTTGGCTCCGGCGTGGCCCAGGATGTACAGGGCGACCCCGTCGTCCGCCTCGGGCACGAGCGTGCCGACCCCGACGAGGAACAGCCCCATGTGGGCGATGGTCGAGCACGCCAGGAGCCGTTTGATGTGCCGTTGCTGCCAGCACATGAGGGCGCCGACGACGCCGGTCAGGATGCCGAGGACGACCAGGGCCCGCTCCAGGTCGGCCGCCGGAATCCCGCCGGGACCCGAGAAGACGGTGGTGCAGACGCGCCAGACCCCGTACAGGCCGAGTTCGACCATGACGCCGGACAGCAGCATGCACACCGGAGTGGGCGCTACGGCGTGCGCGTCGGGCAGCCAGAAGTGGAACGGCACCGCGGCGGCCTTGACCAGCAACCCCGTCAGGACGAGGACGAATGCGGCGAGGGTCAGCGCGTCGGGTCCACCGTGGGCGTCGAGCCCGCGTCCCAGCTTGGTCATGGCGAGTTCACCGGTGCGCGCGTAGAGCAGTCCGATGCCCATGAGCATGGCGTAGGCACCGAGGGAGTTGATGATGCCGAAGGTCAGGCCGCCCTGGACGGCCTTGGCCTCCTCGACCCGGTAGCCGGTCAGGGCGTAGGCCGCGGTGCCCATCAACTCGAAGAACACGAAGGCGTTGAACAGGTCGCCGGTGATCGCGAAGCCGCACATGCCGCCCTGGAACAGCAGCATGAGGGCGGGGTAGGAACCGGCGTGCCCACGGGGCGGCTCCTCGAAGTAGCGCCAGGAGTACCCGAGGGCGGCCAGCGTCAGCACGGAGGCGAGAGCGGCCATCCCGAGCCCGGGGCCGTCCCCGACGAGGACGATGCCGACGCTCTCGCCGCCCACGGGTGTCCAGGCACCGACCCATTCGGTCAGCGGCGGCGAGGAGTTGAGGAGCAGCCACACCGCCAGCCCGGCGGTGCCGGCCGACAGGGCGCACCCGGCGCTCTCGGCGACGACGCGGGGCAGCCGGCGTCCGCAGGCGACCAGCGCTCCGGCGCCGAGCAGCGGGACGGCGACGAGCAGCGGCAGCAGGTGGTTCATCAGCCGCGCAACTCCCGCAGTTCGTCGGGGTCGACCGTGCCGTGGCGCTTGGCGACCTGCATGACGAGGGCGAGCAGCAGGGCGGTGACGGTGGCGCCGACGACGATGTCGGTGAGGGTGAGCGCCTGTACGACAGGGTCCACGACGGGCCGTGAGCCGGGCTTGAGGTCGGAGAAGACGGGCGCGGTGCCGCCGTCGCGGTAGCCGACGGCGAGCAGCAGGACGTAGGTGGCGGACTGGCAGACGGCGAGGCAGCCGACCGCGTGGATCAGGTTGCGGCTGGTCGCGAGGCCGTAGCAGCCGGTCAGAAAGATCCAGACGGCCACGAGGTACGGCAGTACGCTCATCGGTTCCCGTCCTCCTCCTCGATTTCGACGGCCTGGTCCAGGAAGCGTGCGAGCAGGACGACGATCGCGCAGGTCACCTCCATGCCGATGGCGGCGTTCAGCACCGGCACGATTCCGCCGGACGACAGCGTGTTGAACGTGCCGTACGGCAGGAGCGTGTTGGCGAGGAACGCCGTGCCGGCGAGGACACCCGCGAGCCCCGTCACGAGGTAGCCGGAGGCGGAGAGCGCGTCGCCGATCTCGTACACGTCGATCGGCCGGACACGTTCCAGTGCGCGGTAGTCGGCGCCGAGGTAGAGCAGGTGCAGACCGGTCGCGGCGACGACTCCGCCCTGGAAGCCGCCGCCGGGGCTGAGCTGGCCGTGCGCGATGACGTAGAGGCCGGTGAGGACGGCGACCGGCAGCACGATCAGCGCATACCGGCGGACGGGTGGCGCGACCGCCTCCGGTTCCGGCGTGGCGCGCTTCTCGTCGCGGGTCTGGCGCAGCAGGACGACCGTGCCGAGGACGGACGCGAACAGGATGCTCATCTCGCCGAGCGTGTCGAAGGCGCGCAGGTCGAAGTTGACGGAGGCGATGGTGTTGGCGGTCTGCCGGGACAGGGAGGCGTGGACGGCCCGGTCTCCGTAGGGGTGCCGGGAGCCGCCGAAGGAGGGCAGGTCGAGGCAGGCGGCGACGAGGAGGGCCGCGATGCAGGCGCCTCCGAGAGCCAGCACGACCACCCGGACGCGCCGCGTCATCGCTCCTCCCCCTTCCCGCCCTTGGGTTTCCTCCTGACCTTGCGCACCGAGAGCATGATCAGCAGCGGGGTGACCGCGGACCCCACCGCGAGCTGCGACAGGCCCACGTCGGGGGCCTGCACCACCGTGAACAGCACGGCCAGACACAGGCCGAGCAGGGCGAGGACGAGGGCTTGGCGGGCGGGGTCGCGGGTGGCGACGGCCGCGGTCGCGGAGGCGGCGACGAGCAGCAGGGCGACGACGATCAGCGGGTCATCCACGGTGGCTCCCGAATCCGCCCGCGAGCGCCCGGGAGGCGATGAGGTTGCCGCTGATCAGCAGTGCCCCGACGACCAGCAGCTTGACCATCGCACGCCCGGGCCCGGTGACGGCGCACAGCACCAGCACCACCACGGCCCCGTATCCCGCGACGGCGAGGGTGATGCCCCGGGCCTGCGGCGGGTCCTCGGCCAGTTCGTCGGCGAGCAGCCGGGCGAAGACGAGGGTGCCGACCGGCCCCAGCAGGGCCAGCAGGAGCGCGAGGTCGACGTACGACGTGCGCCCGAACCCCTGGGACAGCAGCAGCAGTCCGGGGCAGGCGACCGCGCTGGACAGGTTCTGGGCGACGACCCGGCGGCGCAGCGGTCCGGTCGAGACACCCCACACCGTGGCGCCGACGCCCGCGCCGAGTGCGATCGTGGCCGTGAGCGTCCAGCCGTTCACCGGGCGCCCACCGCCCGTCGTGCGGCGCGTGCCGCGACGGCGCCCACGAGTGCGGCCGACGCGCCGACGGCCCACTCCAGGGTGTCGATGGAGCTGATGAGAACGATCCAGAGCACGGTGAGGCCGCCCCACCAGAGGACGATCTCGACGGCGGCCCGGAATGTCGTACGCGCGTTCATGCACCGCCTCCGTCCATCGTCGCCGTGGAAGTCCGAAATATCCGGGTGTCATCCAAGCACCGCACGGGCCGCGGGGGGTGGCGGCGCGCGCGACTGGCTGCTGCTCGGAGTGCCCCGCCTACGGGCGGGGAAACCGACGGCGGTATGCCTCAGGCTCATCAGTGGTGGACGGCTGTCCCGGCTTGCGCACCACCGCGCTTCGATGCCGCGATAGCGGGTAACCAGCTTCGCCTGGAGGGAAGTTGACACGGGAGGAAGCGATGGCACATCCGGCGTTGCGCGCACTGGCCGCCAGGTCCGGTCTCCGCCGGACACAGACGGCCCCTGAGCGGGAACGGCGGCCGCTGCCGCTTCCGCTGCGGTTGCTGGCCATGGCCCTGGCCTTCGTGGCGATGGTGGCGTTCGCCGCCGCGCTGGCCCGGCTGACGCTGGAGCCGTCGCCCGCGTCGCGGGCGCTGGTCCACAGCAATCTGCATCCGGGGCGTTCCCTGCGCGCCTATCTGGACCAGTCCGGGGCGCGCGACGCCGTGCGGCAGATCGGCGGGAACGTACTGCTCGGTGTTCCGTTCGGGATCCTGCTGCCGGTACTGGCGCCCGGGGCGCGGGGCATCCTGCGCGTGGGTTTCGTCACCGCGTGCGTGATGCTGCTGGTCGAACTGGTGCAGGGCGCGGTCGTCACCGGGCGGGCCTTCGACATCGACGACGTCATCCTCAACACCGCGGGCGCGCTGCTCGGCCATCTGCTGGTGGGGCGCAGGCTGGGGCGGGCCGTGCATGCGCGCAAGCCGCGCAAGGCCTGAGGCAACGGCCTCGCGCCGAGCCGTCGTACCAGGTCGTCGTACCGGGTCGTCGTACCGGGTCGTCGTACCGGCTAGTGCGGCGTCCAGCGGAACTTGCCGCCGCCCACCCAGCGGACCATGTCCGGGTCGTCGCAGTCGTGGACCAGGACGCCCGCCTCCGCGGCGAGCGCCAGCACGTCGGTGAGCGAGTGCGCCGCGCCGACCACCTCACCGTCGACCTCCACGATCCGGAACGGCGGGTCGCCCGGCTGGACCCCGAGCACCACGATCCGCGGACGGGAGATGTGGGGACTCGCGATTTCGGTCATGCAATCGAGGGTAGAGCGGTCCGCGCTCCGGGGCGGCCGGACGCGCCCGTCGTGCGGGCCGCACCCGGCTGGGCAACGCTTGAGGAGGGAGGTGCCGATGGACCCCGTCACAGCGCTGGACCGGATCGCGTTCCTGCTGGAGCGGGCCCAGGCCCCCACCTACCGCGTACGGGCCTTCCGCACCGCGTCCGCCGTGGTGGCCGCTCTGCCCGCGGACGAGGTCGCCGAGCGCGCGGCCGCCGGGACCCTGGAGTCGCTCAAGGGCATCGGTCCCACCACCGCCCAGGTGGTGCGGGAGGCTGTGGCCGGGCAGGTCCCCGGCTACCTGGAGAAGCTGGAGCAGGAGGCCGGGACCGCGCCGAAGCGGGGCGGCGAGCGGCTGCGGGCGCTGTTGCGCGGCGACTGCCATCTGCACTCGGACTGGTCGGACGGAGGCAGCCCGATCGAGGAGATGGGCCGCACGGCGGCGCTGCTCGGACACGAGTGGGCGGCGCTCACCGACCACTCCCCCAGGCTCACCGTCGCCCGCGGGCTGTCCGCGGAGCGGCTGCGCGAGCAGCTGGACGTGGTCGCCGCGCTGAACGAGGAGTGGGCGCCCTTCCGGCTGCTGACCGGCATCGAGTGCGACATCCTCGAGGACGGCTCACTGGACCAGGACCCAGAACTCCTGGACCGGCTCGACGTCGTGGTCGTATCGGTGCACTCGAAGCTGCGCATGGACGCGCGCTCGATGACGCGCCGCATGATCGCGGCGGTCCGCAATCCCCTGGCCGACGTGCTCGGCCACTGCACCGGAAGGCTGATCACCGGGCGCGGGCGCCCGGAGTCGGAGTTCGACGCGGACGCGGTGTTCGCCGCGTGCGCCGAGTCCGGTACGGCCGTGGAGATCAACAGCCGGCCCGAGCGGCTGGACCCGCCGCGTCGACTGCTGCGCCGGGCGGTCGAGGCGGGGGTGCTGTTCGCGATCGACACCGACGCCCACGCGCCCGGGCAACTGGACTGGCAGATCAACGGCTGCGCCCGGGCCGAGGAGTGCCAGGTGCCCGTGGACCGTGTGGTCACGACCTGGACCGCCGAGGAGCTGCTGGCCTGGACCCGTGAGCGGCGGGTTCCCCCGCGTGTGGCCGGCGCGGCGCGTGGTACCCGGCCCGGTACCTGAGGGAGGAGAGGACCGAGCATGGGACGGGCGGCCGTGTTCGACGTGGACGGAACCCTCGTCGACACAAATCATCTGCATGTCACGACGTGGTGGGAGGCGTTCCGGCAGGCGGGTCACCAGGTGCCGATGCACGCCATCCACCGGGCGGTGGGCCTCGGCTCCCAGGACCTGATCGCCCATCTGCTGGGCGGGCGGGACCGGGACGAGGTCGACATGCTGGTGGCCGCGCACACGACCCTGTACGGCACGTACTTCGACCGTCTGCCGCCGCTCAAGGACGCCGGACGGCTGCTGCGCCGGCTCGACCACGACGGCTGGAACGTCGTGCTCGCCACCTCGGCGAGCGGGCGGGAGCTGTCGGCGCTGAGGCGGGCGATCGGGGCGGACGACGCGATCGCGGCGACGGCGAGCGCGGACGACGTGGCGGCGGGCAAGCCCGCGCCGGAGCCCGTGGAGCATGCCCTGGAGCTGGCCGGGGTGCCGCCCGAGCAGGCGGTGTTCGTGGGCGACACGGTGTGGGACATGCGGGCGGGGACACGGGCCGGAGTGACGTGCGTCGGCCTGTTGTCCGGGGGCATTCCGAGCGCGGATCTCCAGGAGGCCGGGGCGCGCGCGATCTACCGGGATCCGGCGCATCTGCTGGCCATGCTGGGGGACAGTCCGCTGGCCCCGGATACGTAGACGGCGGACCGCACGCGTCGCGAAGTGATGCAGATCACCTCGGGCGGCTGGATTTTCCGGAACACCGACCGGTAGTTTTCTGTTGAACGAGCCGTGGGAGCGCACGGGACAGGGTCCCCGGGCCTCACCTTCCGCCCACAGGGACGATCGTTCGGCTGAAGCCCTGTGGAGCCTTTCGCCGAGAGGCGACCGCCGTGTGCGCCCACACAGACTGCCCCGACCGGTATTCCCCCGTCCGGTCGGGGCTTTCCCTTGCCCGCACACGCCCGGCCCCGCACGGCCTGACGCCCGCCGCCCGGGCCGCACGCCCCCCACGCCGCACATCCCAAGCCGTACGTCCTGGTGCCCCGGGACGGCACCGGCTTGACTTCGAGCGCACTCCAATTCGTAGCGTCCTCGCATGAGCACTGCACAGCACAGGATCGGGTCGGGTTTCGACGCCAGGAGCACCGCCGACGACGTACTTCGGGGAATCGACCTCAGCGGCAAGCTCGCGGTGGTGACGGGCGGCTACTCCGGGCTCGGCCTGGAGACGACGCGGGCGCTCGTCAAGGCGGGCGCCCGGGTGGTGGTCCCGGCGCGGCGCCGGGATGTCGCTCAGGAGGCTCTGGCGGGGCTCGACCGGGTCGAGGTGGACGAGCTCGACCTCGGTGACCTTCAGAGCGTGCGCGAGTTCGCCGAGCGGTTCCTCGCGTCGGACCGGTCCATCGACATCATGATCAACAACGCCGGGATCATGGCCACCCCGGAGACACGGGTGGGGCCTGGCTGGGAGGCGCAGTTCGCCACGAACCACCTCGGCCACTACGCGCTCGTGAACCGGTTGTGGCCGGCGATCGCACCGGGCGGGGCGCGCGTGGTGTCCGTGTCGTCGACCGGCCACCACAGGTCCGGGATCCGCTGGGACGACCTGCACTTCAAGCAGGGGTACGACAAGTGGGAGGCCTACGGCCAGGCGAAGACCGCGAACGTCCTGTTCGCCGTGCATCTGGACCGGCTGGGCCGCAAGGACGGCGTCCGCGCCTTCTCGCTGCACCCCGGCGGCATCCTCACCCCGCTGCAGCGTCACCTCGCCAAGGAGGAGATGGTCGAGCGGGGCTGGATCGACGAGACGGGCGCCCTGGTGGACCCGGACGCCTTCAAGACACCCGAGCAGGGTGCGGCCACCCAGGTGTGGGCGGCGACCTCGCCCCGACTGGACGGCATGGGCGGGCTGTACTGCGAGGACTGCGACATCGCCGAGCCCGCACCGGCGGACGGCGGCCGCAGCGGGGTGAAGGACTGGGCGATCGATCCGGAGCAGGCGGCGCGCCTGTGGGAGGTGTCCGCGGACCTGACGGACGTCGACGCGTTCGCGTCCGGCTCCTGAGAGCGGGTGGCTCGGCCGCTCGGCGTCCGCGGACGTGACCGCGCCGCCGACCCTTGGAGCGCGAGGGCTCCACGGGTCGGCGGCGCAGCCGGTACGTCGGCGACGAGGCGGTCAGTCCGGGGACTCGTCCGGTACGGGGCCCTCCGGGTGGACGGACCCCGCGCGCGGGGCACCCTGCCTGCCGGTGCCCGCCTCGTCCGTGTCGGGGACGTCAGGGGCATCGGTGCCCCCCTTCGCGGGGCGGGCGTCCCACCGGTCCTCGCCCTCGTGGGCCTGCTGGTCCGGCATGTCCCGCGGAACCGGATCCACGGTCTCGCCGGGACCCTCATGCCGGTGCTCGGTCACGGCGATCACTCCATTCCTCTCATTTGCCGGCACGGCGGGCCCCGCACGGAGCAGGGCCCTTCCGGGCGAGGCGGCGAGTACCGCGGGGAGGGTCCCCGAAACCGGCGGTGCCGGGTCGACCAGGGAAACCGGCGGGTGGCTCAGGGCGGACAGTGGCCGTGACCGACCGGGCACCCCTCCGGACGGGGCCGCGGCAGCTCGCGGCGGCCGCCCTTCGGTGCCGTCACCCGGCCGCGTACACGTCCTCGACATAACGCCCCGAGACGATCAGCTCGTCCAGCCACCGTCCGGAGTCCCCACCCGGCACCCGCTCGGCATACAGCGCCCGGAACGCCTCGCGGACGCCCGGAGCCATACGGGAGCCGTCCCCGCACACGTACACGCGGGCCCCGGCATCGAGCAGCCGCCACACCTCGTCGGCCTCGGCGGCGATGCGGTGCTGCAAGAAGGACACACCGTCGACGGGCGCCGCGCTGAACGCGGGGCGCAGCGAGACCGCACCGGCGGCCTCGGCGGCCCGCAGCTCCTCGGCGTGCAGAACGTCCGCGTCCGGCGCGTCACAGCCGAAGTAGCAGACGGCCGGGGCGAGCCGGGCGCCCTTGGTCAGCGCCCGCACCCGGTCCGCGATCGCGCCGCGGAACGGGGCGAGTCCGGCACCGGCCGCGACCATGAGGACCGCCCAGGGCGAAGGCGGGCATCAGGATGTCGTGGGCCCTGGCCCAGTTGGGCTCGTCGTTGTACGCGGTGAACAGGCCGTCCCCGGCGAACTCGCGGACGTTCTCCAGGGCGGGGCCCACGGCCTTGGCGAAGCGCGCCTCGTCGGAGAGGTCGGTGACCAGGTCGAGGTCGGCCACGAACAGGACGTCGCGCCTGTGCAGCCGGCGCACCAGCACAGGGCCGTGCCGGCGCATCAGCTCCATGGCCTGCTGGATCGGGGTGCGGCCGGGGCCGATGTCGGAGATGTCGGCAACGGGGACGCCGTGCGGGGTGCCGAGGGTGGTCTGCGGGTGCGCGGTGGGGGGGCATGGCGCGACAACTGCCTTTCGCGGTACGGAACTCCTGCCACCAGCTTGGCCGTCGGTCGCCGGGGTCCGTGCCGGGCGACTACATGAATCCGCAGTGGAAAGGACCGGCCGGGCCTTGCCAACCCGGCCGTGGTGCGCAAGACGGCGTTGCCGGACATCGTCTAGGGCCGACCGGTCGATCTCGGTCCTCTCATGCGGGTCGCGGGACCCGGCCCCTGGTGCGCGCGCCTAGGATCCGGGGCCGTGGCGAAGACATTTGAAGAAATCGTGGAGATGCAGCGCGCGGCGAAAGAGGCCCAGGTGCGGACCGCCGAACTGCGCGAGAAGTACGGCTCGCCCACCGCCACGGCATGGACCAAGCAGCAGACCGACACGTACGAGACCGCGTGGCGCGCCTGGCGCGACCTCGACCGGGACCTTCAGGCCGAGCTCACCGAGTACGCGAAGTCCCACGGCCGGACGCGCGCCGATGTCGAGGCGGAGGTGCTGGCACAGGCGGAGGAACCGCCTGGGAGCGCCTAGGGCAGGACAGGCCCTGGGGCAGGCCGCGGCGGCCCGGCCTGCTGTCAGGTGCGAGCGAGGTCGATGCGCCAGTCGTTGGATCTGGCCCACTGCCCCTTGGGGTACTCGAAGTCGACCTGTCCGAGCAGTTCGAAGCCGGCCTTGCGGCAGACCGCGTTGGAGGCGGGGTGGTCCACCCGCGGGAACGCGTGCAGATACCGGTGGGGGCCGGTGGCTCGCGCCGCCTCGGCCACCGCGCGGGCCGCCCGGACGGCGAGGCCCCGTCCCTGGAACTCGGGCAGTACGCCCCACCCGGTCTCCCACACCGTCGCCTCACGCCACGACCGCTCCCAGAAGCCGATCGACCCCACCGCCTCGCCGCTGTCCGCCAGCGTGATCCGGTACATCCGGCCCGCTTCGAGAGCGAGATAGCGCCGGTGCCGCGCGGCGAGTCGCTCCTCGGTCTCGGGACCGCCCAAGTGCTCCGTCATCTCCGGGCTGTTGGTCCTGCTCAGCAGCCAGAAGTCGTCCTCGGCCCAGGGCTCGAGCCGAACCTGTCGCGCGTCCGTGGTGTCCATGGCGCTCACCCTAGGGCCCGGGTCTGACAACGGCCCCGCGCCTACCCGGGGTCATGCCTCTGACCTGGGCGTCTATCGTTGATCGCGGAACGTGGTGAGAGGGGCGTGATGGACTCGGAACCCCAGGCCGCGGTCGTGTGGCGGAACCGGGCGCTGACGCTCTTCGACCGGATCCCGATGCCGGTCGCGGTGCGCGACGTGCACGGGGCGATCGTGCTGGCCAATCCGGCGATGGCCACCGAGTGGGGCGCGACACCGGGAGGTCTGCGCGGGCGGAACGTGCTGGACCGGTTCCGTCCGCAGGAGCCGACCCAGATCGAGCGCGTCGCGCAGGCACTGCGGTTACGGCACCGTTCGCGCTATCCGGTGTCGGTGTGCTGGGACGCCGCCGACGGGGTGCGGCGGCACGGCGAGCTGACCGCCGACCCGGTCAGCGACTCGGTCGAGGCGATGCCCGCGCTGCTGGTCCTGGTACGCGTGCTCGGCGAGTGCCCGGAACCGGACCGGGCGCCCGCCGCCCCACCCGCCGGCCCCGCCGAGGCCCGCATCCTGGCGCTGCTGGCCGGGGGCGCCACCACGGCCCGCGCGGCGCGCGAGACCGGGCTCACGGTCGACGGCGTCACCTACCACCTGCGGCGTCTGTCGCAGCGGTGGGGCGCGGCGAACCGTACGGAGCTGGTGGCGCGCGCCTACGCGCTGGGCGTGCTCGTGCCCGAGGTGTGGCCGCCGGAGGCGGCCGGCTGCTGAGCCGGGGTCCGCGCCGCACCGCCGTGGGTACCTGCCGGACGGGCCGTCCCCGCCCCCTGTGGCGCGCCGAAGCGCGCCAGGCAGTGCCACACCATCTTCAGGTCCTGCGGCACGTACCGGCCCGTGCGCACCGCATCACCGATGATCCTCGGATCCAGGTACCCGTCCTCGGCGATCCGCTCCCCCAACTCGACGTACTGAGGGCCGCGGTAGTCCGCGTGCCGGCGCAGCTCCGCCACCGAGAGCCGGTACCCGGGGTGCCACTCCACGGCGCACGGCAACAGGCGGGCGGCGGCCTCGACGGGGGTGCCGCGGTAGCTCGCGTCCAGGACCAGCGCCTCCACGTCCCGCTCCAGCACGACCGGGCCGTGCACATGGGCCTCGATGTAGTCGTTGAGGGCGTCCTGGCGGTCGGCCTCGGCCAGCTCGATGAGGTGCATGCCCGCAGCCACCCCGAAGTGGCACGGCTCGGCCGCGCTGTCCGGGTAGCAGAACGTGGTCCGCTCCAGCGTGGCGGCGGCCAGCCGGAAGTGCGAGGAGCCGAAACGCGGCGCCGCCCCGACCACCTGGCGGCGGAAGTTCAGCGCGCCGTACGCCGGCCGCTGGTGCGCGGGTCCGGTGTCGTAGGCGCCGCCGAAGATCCGGCTCTCCCAGCGCCAGCGGTCACCGCCGGGGTGGGCGGTGAGCCCGCCGTTGCTGGTGCCCGTTACGAACTGCGAGCGGTACGCGCCGTCCGCGGCCAGTGCCCGCAGGATCGGCCGGCCGCCGCGCACGAGCCGGTCGGGATGGAAGTTGAGGGTCAGCCGCAGGTCCCGGGGTACCGGGGGACCCGAGGAGAGGGCCGCGACGTGCCGCAGCGCCCGTTCGGCCGCCGCAAGGGCACCGGATCCGGCTCGTTCGTCTCCCCTGAAATCCATTGGCCACCCCCGATGGAACCGACTACTTTAGGCAAAAACCTAGGACTCCTAGGCTGCCAGGCTTCCGTACCCGAGCAAGGACTCCTCATGAGATCGCTCACCGAGCAGGACATCCGCAACTCCTTTGTCAACTGCTCCAAGGGAGAGGCGAAACGCCTGGCGATACCCCGCGACCTCGGCGAACGCGCCTGGGAGGACCTGGACTTCCTGGGCTGGCGGGATCCGGGGGCACCGGATCGCAGCTATCTGGTCGTCGAACGCGCCGACCGGCTCGTCGGCGTCGCGATGCGCTTCCCGTCCTCACAGCGTGGCTTCCTGCACCGCAGCATGTGTTCGCTGTGCCTGACCACCCACCCGGGCAGCGGCGTGTCCCTGATGACGGCCCGGAAGGCGGGCGCGGCCGGCCGCGAGGGCAACTCGGTCGGTGTGTACATCTGCACCGACCTCGCGTGTTCGCTGTACGTGCGTGGAAAGAAGGTGCCCGAGGCCGGGGGCCGCTTCCAGGAGAGCCTCACGGCGGAGGAGCAGATCGCCCGGATGATGGCCAACCTGTCCGCCTTCCTGGACAAACTGGGCACCTGAGCGCGCGCTGGGTCGCCCCCCGGGCGACGCCCGCGGTGCCTGTTGTGTACGTTCGATGCCTGGGTGCCAAGGGAAAGGCGTTGGGGATGCGAGATGTCCGTGATGCCTGGGCGCAGGCCGCCACCCGGATCGCCAGGTGGCGGCAGGAGCCCGAGGTGGTCCAGGCGGTGCGTTCGACGGCGGCCGCGACCGTCGCGTATGTCGTCGCCCTGCGCCTGAGCCCTGAGCCGGCTCCCCTGACGGCGCCCCTGACCGCGCTCCTCGTCGTGCAGGTGACGCTGTACGCGACGCTCACCACCGGTGTGCGCCGGGTGAACTCCGTGGTGGCCGGAGTCGTCATCGCGATCGCCTTCAGCATTCTGGTGGGCCTGACCTGGTGGAGCCTCGCCCTGATCATCCTGGCCTCGCTGGCCGTGGGGCATCTCGTACGGGTCAGAGAGTTCGTGCAGGAAGTCGCGATCAGCGGCATGCTGGTCCTCGGGGTGACCCAGGTCGGCAGCACCGCCTGGGCCCGGGTCGTGGAGACGCTCATCGGCGCGGCGGTCGGCCTCGCCACCAATCTGTTCATCGCGCCCCCGGTGTGGCTGGGGGCCGCCGAAGAGTCCATCGAAGGGCTCGCGCGCCGGATCCGCCAGCTGATGCTGCGCGTCGGCGAGGAGGCCGCGGGGCACACGCCGGCCGCGCAGGCGACCGCACGGCTGCACGAAGCGCGCCGGCTGGACCATGACATCGTCCTGGTGGACGCCGCGCTGCGGCAGGCCGAGGACAGTCTGAAGCTCAACCCGCGGGTCCGCGAGGGCCTGCTGCACCGGATAGTGCTGCGCACCGGACTCGACACGCTGGAGATCGTCACGGTGGTGCTGCGGGTGATCTCCCGCACCCTCGCCGACCTGGCGAAGGAGCGGGAACCCGAGCCGCTGTTCGAGTCGGAGATCGGGGCGACGCTGGACCGGCTGCTGTCGGAGATCGGCGACGCCGTGGTCAGCTTCGCGGTGCTCGTCACCACCGATGTCAGCCGCAGCGCAGAGTCCGCGGAGGCCCGGCTCGCCGAGGAGCTGGTCACGGCGGGCGCGACCCGCGACAAGCTGGCCCAGCTGCTGCTGGAGGAGGTGCAACGCGACAGCCGTCAGTGGCAGTTCCACGGCGCGGTGCTGACCGAGGTCAACCGCATCCTGGACGAGCTGGACATCGAGCACCGCACCCGGCGCCTGCTCGAGGAGCTGGACCGCGGCACCCGGGAGCAGCGCGAGCGCAACCCGCGTCTGGCCAGGCTGTGGGACCTGGTGCGCGAGCCCCGGTTCACCCGGATGCGTGACCTTCGTCGACGCCGGAACCGCACGGGGCCGCCCCGGCGTTCCAGGTAGGACGGGCCACCGGACGGGGAGAGGGACGGGGCGCAGGGGCGCGGTGCGGATCGACGGGAACCGGCTGCTGCTGCCGGGCGGTGTGCGGGTCCGCTTCATGCGGACGCTGCGGCCGCCGGAGACGGGCACGCATCCGCTGCCGCCCGGGCTGGGCGAGTTCCCCGTACGCCGGGTGGAGGACCAGGCGGAGACGGTGCCCGCGAATTGGCGGGCGCGCGGCGGCGTGATGCTGCCGGTGTGTCTGCCTCAGCGGTCTCCGTCCGTGCGCTGCCGCAGCAGTGCGCGCGGGCAGGTCCGGGCGGCCTGCGCGAGCAGGGCGTGCATGCGTTCGGCGAGCTGCGGGACCGTGTCCGCGGGCTCGGGGAACGGCAGGCGTACGTCGCCGTGGTCGCGGACCCGCTCGATGCGCAGCGTCAGCCCGTGCCGGTCGACGGCGAGCGGCTGGACGCGTACGGCGCCGTGCAGGCTGCCCGGATCGACGAGCCGGGTCAGCCGCTGGACGGCGTCCGGGTGGGCGTCGGCGAGGTGGGTGAGCAGCCGGGCCTCGGCGGCGACGAGCGGATCGGGCTCGGCGCTCGCGTACTCGTCGAGGTCGATGACGACCACGCCGTTCGCCCGGCGCAGCGCGATGCGCGTCGGCCGCAGCGCGAGCTGGTCTCCCTCGGGCTCGACCTCGCCCGCGAGCCACAGCCGGGCACGGATCCGGGACCGTACGGGAACGGGCGCGACATCGGCGAACTCCAGCACCACGGACGGCTCTCCCCGGGGAGCGCACAGGGCGGCCGTGAGCAGTGCGCCGCCCTCGGGCGGGCGCAGGAGCACCCGGCCGTCGGCGGCGACGGAGTGTGCGCCGGTGAACTCCTCCCGTCCGTCCCGCGCGGTCACGGCGCAGGACCATGCGGCGGCGAGCACCGAGCGGGCACGCTCCGCCGCGACCGGCGCGGCCGTCCAGGCGTGACGGTGACCCATCCCCAACCTCCTTAGGTAAGCCTTGCCTAACCTATCGGAGATCGGGGTGTGCGCCAACCAGGCCCCGGGTTCATCACGGAACCGTCAGAGGTGCGCCGTCCAGTGGGCGGGGCGCGTGACGGACGCCGGGAGCCTGGTGCCCGCGCTCCCCCGCGCCGCGTTGATCTGCGGCTGGGTCAGAAAGAAGGCGCCGGTCAGATCGGCGTCCGTGAGGTCCGCGTCCCGCAGGTCGGCGCCGATCAGATCCGTGTGGCGCAGGTCGGCGCCCGTGAGGTCGGCGGCTATCAGACAGGCGCCCCGCAGACTGGCACCGCGCAGGTCGGCTCCCTTCAGACGCGCGCCGACGAGATCCGCGCCCCGCCGGTCCTTCGTACGGCGGCCGGTCCCGGCCCGGACCAGCTCACTGGTGCGCAGCAGCAGCACATTGACCTGCTGCCGGTGCGCGCCCACATCCAACTCGCCGAGCTCCTCGGCGGTCCGGAGGGTCAGCCGCTCGGTCTCCTCCAGCATGCGGCGCAGATCGGCGTGGACCGGGCGGGCCGCGGGGAGGGTGAGCGCCTCGGTCAGGTACCAGAGCAGCTCGTGGAGTTGCCGCACGACGGGGAACACGCCGAACATCCGCCGGGCGTGCTCCCGGTCGCCCGAGCGCCAGTCCCGCCCGCCGAAGGTGATCTGCGAGACCTTCTGCCCCGCACCGAAGCAGTCGTAGACCGTGCAGCCGGAGAAGCCGCGCTGCCGCAGCTCGGAGTGGACACCGCAGCGGAAGTCGCCCTCAAGGTTGCGGCAGGGCGTTCCGGCGTCCTTGTCGACCGCGAAGTCGGCGGAGCGGGCGAAGGGCAGCGCGACACAGCACAGGGCGAAGCAGGAGCCGCAGTCGCCGCGCAGGTCGGAACGGTCGGTGGAGGGTGGGTGCATGACGTCACCCTAATCGGGGGTTCCGGTGCCGGGACGGCACCCGCCCGGTGGCCGGTGAGTGGCCGCGGGAACACGGCGCACGTACGGTCGCCTCATGGACAGCACAGCAACGGAGCACCGCGGGGCCGGGAAAGCTCACCGTTGAGTTTCCTGGACCGTGGGGGTCCTCTCACTCGTACGAAAACAAACTCCGCTACCACAGAGGCAGACCTCGTACGACCCCTGGAGAGACGTCATGTGCACGCACCGGCCCGAGTGCCCATCGGCCGACCGCCCCGACCACGACGCGGCGGTCATCGTCTCCGCCCACCCCGAACAGGGGTGGTATCGGCTGTGCAACGGCACCATCGTCTTCGACGACACCGGCGAACTGCTGCCGGACGGACGGGCGGTGGCACCGCTGCGCACGACCGGCAGACTGGACGGGGCGAACGCCTGAGTGGCCGCAGCCACCTGCCCAGCGGCCGGAGCCGGCGGCTGAGCGGCCGGGCTAACGGCCGAACAGCTCGAAGGCCACGGCCGGTGTCCCGCCGAACCGCTCCCCCGCGGCCTCGGTCTGGGCGGTGAGGAAGGACCGGGCGTAGGTCTCCGGGTCCTCGTCGGTCAACGCCTCGATGTAGGTGCGGTGTCGGAGGAGTGACCGCACCGCGCGTTCGAGCCCCGCTGTCGCCTCCACGGCGTGCGTGGGCTGCGCGGAACCGGCGACGGCGACCCAGCGGACGCCGTCCCAGGGCTCCAGTCCGCGCTCGGTGAGCTCGGGGAAGATCCACCGGTTGCCGGCGTCCGCGGCCGCGTCCAGGGTGGCGCGTCCCACGGCCACGTGGTCCGGGGTGTTCCAGGCGACGCCGCCCCAGGTGTCGCGGTGGTTGAGGGTGATGACCAGCTCCGGGCGGTGACGGCGGATCGCCGCCGCGATGTCCCGGCGCAGCGCGACCCCGTACTCAATGACCCCGTCCCGGTGGTCCAGGAACTCCACCGTGGACACGCCGACCACCGCGGCGCTCGCCCGCTGCTCCCGCTCCCGCAGCGGTCCGCACACGGACGGCTCCAGCGAGTCGATCCCGGCCTCACCGCGGGTGGCGAGGAGATACGCGACCTCGCGGCCGCCGTCGGTCCACCCGGCGATGGCCGCCGCGCAGCCGTACTCGAGGTCGTCGGGGTGGGCGACGACGGCGAGGGCGCGGCTCCAGTCGTCCGGCATGGCCTTGAGCTGCTCGTTCCGTGGCTCGGTCATGGCCGCAGGGTAGCGCCGCGCTCCTGTGCGCCGGTCAGGCGAGGGTGAAGTAGGCGAGGCTGCCCGTCGACCGGTTCACCCTGACCCGCCCGCGCGGCGGCCGCTGACCTGCCCATCGCGGGGGGTGGTGCCGGCACCACCCCCTGATCCACCGGCTCGGCCCACTGTGCTGCCGCCCCGTCCGCTCCACAGTCGTAGCGAACACGAGAGCTCAAGGGGGCGAAGGACATGTCCGAGAACGACCAACCGGGTCTGGGACGAAGGAGTTTCGTGGCCGGGGCGGCCGTGGTGGCGGGGGCCGCGCTCAACGGCACGGCGACCGCCGCCCCCGTCAGCCGTCCCACGGCCCGCGGAACGTCGGGGGCCGCGGACACCGCGACCGCCTTCACCCACGTCACCGTCATCGACGGTTCCGGCGGGCCCGCCGCGCCCGACATGACGGTCGTCGTCGAGGCCGGCCGGATCACCGGTCTGGCGGCCAGCGCGCGCACAAGGCCCAGGCCCGGCCTCCGCACCGTCGACCTGACCGGCAAGTACCTGATCCCGGGACTCATCGAGGCGCACACCCACAGCGACGGCCCGGACGCGGTGATCCCGCCGCTGTACCCGCTCGCGGGGGTGACGACGGTGCGCGAGATGTGGGGCAAGCCCGTCCACCACGCGTGGCGGCAGCAGATCCTGAAGGGCGCGCTGCTCGGCCCCAGGTGGCTCATCGGCAGCCCGATCGTCGACGGGCGGCCGTCGCTGTGGGCCCAGGACGTGGGCGAGCACATCGAGGTGACGAACGCGTCTGACGCCCGTCGTGCCGTGCGCCGGGTCAAGCGGGAGGGCGCGGACTTCGTCAAGGTGTACTCCCGGCTGTCCCGGGAGGCCTACTGGGCCATCGCCCACGAGGCCCGGCGCCAGAACATCCCGTTCCTCGGCCACTGTCCCGACGTCGTACGCATCACCGAGGCCGGTGACGCCGGTCAGCACAGCATCGAGCATCTGCACGCCCTGCTGCTGTCGACCTCGGCGCACGAGGCGGAGGTCCGGCGCGGGTTGGCCGCCGTCCGTGTCGACGCGAGCGATCCCAGCAGCCTGTCCCGCTACCACAGCTGGTTCCGGCAGGTGCATCCGCTCGAGTGGAAGGCGGTCCGCGGATACGACCCGCGCAAGGCGGACGCGGTCTTCCGGCGGCTGGCGGCGGGCGGGACGGCGGTCGTCCCGACGCTGAGCGTGCACCACACGCTGGAGCTGCCCGACGAGGTGCCCGCCACGGCGGAGGACTGGCAGTACCTTCCGGCCTGGCAGGTGGAGTCGTGGCCCGAGCAGTTGCGGGCCCTGACCGGCGGGCGGACGCCCGAGCAGGCCCGCCGCATCCGGGCGATCTACGCCCATCGGCAGCGGCTGGTGAGGGAACTGCACGCGGCGGGTGTGCGACTGCCGGCCGGCACGGACACCGGGACCGGCTATCTGGTGCCGGGGTTCGCCCTCCATGACGAACTGGCGCTGCTCGTCGAGGCGGGACTGACCCCGGCGCAGGTCCTGCGGTCGGCCACCCGGGACGCGGCCCGCACGCTCGGCCTCGGCTCGGTCGGCACCGTGGAGCAGGGCAAGGCCGCCGACCTCGTGGTGCTGGACGCCGACCCGCTGCGCGACATCCGCAACACGCGGCGGATCCACGGCGTGGTGGTGGACGGCCGGTGGATCGACCGCCCGGAGCGGGAACGCCTGCTGGCCGCCGTCCGTGAGGCGGCCTCGCAGGCCGAGCCGCCCCAGGAGGGGGCGGCGGCCGCCACGCGGGGGTGCGGATGCGGCGGGCATCCGTGACCGGGCGGCCGCGGACGTCCCAGGAGGCGTCAGACCTCGTCCCGCGCCAGCGCCAGCAGGCGGTCCAGGACGCGCGGGCCGCCCGCACGGACACCGTCGTGTTCGAACTCGTCCGTCACCCAGGTGCGCAGGCCGCGGATCGCGCGGGCGGTGTCCAGCGCGTGGGCGGTGTCGACGTACATGTCGTCGTGGTAGATCGCCGCGGCCACGGGCACCTCGTTGGCGGCGAGGCGGGCGCGGTCGTACAGCGGTGTCCAGCCGGCGCGTTCGGCGAGCAGGTGAGCGGTCTCGCGCAGCGGGCGCAGCGCCGGGTCGGTGTCGAACATCCACGGGTGCACGGACTCCCCCGTGAACAGCACCGGCCCGTCGCCCGTGAGCGCCTTCGCCGCGTCGAACTGCGGGAACTCGGCCCGCACCCGCTCCGCCGACCACGCGGTGGGGCGCTCGTCCTGGCCGTAGATCGCCTCGTGGAGCAGCGCGTACAGGGGGTGGCCCGCGAACGACAGCAGGCGGTGCGCCTCCTCCTGGAAGGCGTCGGAGAGCTCGAGGCCCTGGGGGGTGCGGACGAAGGCGTCCTCCAGGAGAAAGTGCAGGCGGTGGCTGCCCTCGCTGCCGCCGAGATGGATGCCGAGTGACTGGAACGCCTCCACGGTGAGCCGGTAGCCGCCGTTCAGGACCGGCTCGTGCCGCAGCAGGTACTCGGTGATGCGGCGGACACGCTCGACGTCCTGCGGGTAGCGGGCGTAGTGGGCGGCGACCTTGCGTTCGATGCGCGGGTAGGCGGCCCGGTAGACGTCGTCGGCGTGCGCGTCGAGGGCGGGCAGGCCGCCGGTGATCAGTGCGGCGCGCAGGCCTTCGGGGGCCGTCGACAGGTAGGTGACGGTGCAGAAGCCGCCGAAGCTCTGCCCGAGGACCGTCCAGGGGGCGCCGCCGGTCACCTGGGGGCGGATGGTCTCGCAGTCGCGGACGATGGAGTCGGCGCGGAAGTGGGTCAGGTAGTCGGCCTGTTCGCGGGGGCCGCCGCGCAGCGGGAGGGTCTGCCGGCCCGCGGGCGTGGAGGCGCCGGTGCCGCGCTGGTCGAGCAGCAGGACCCGGAACTCCTCCAGGGCGCGGCCGAGCCAGGCCTGCTTGCCGATGAAGCGGTGCGCGCCGAAGCCGGGTCCACCCTGGAGGTAGAGCAGCCAGGGCAGGTCGTCGTCCGCCTTGTCGCTCGCCACGACCTCCCGCGCGTACAGCTCGATGGTCTCGCCGTCGGGGTCGTCGTGGTCCAGGGGCACGGTGAAGCGGCGGTCGGTGAGGACGATGCCGGGCTGGCGGTAGCTGTGGGTCAACGGGGCTCCCCGGGACGGACGGATTCCAGGCCGCGTCCCAGTCCAGCACATGGTCGCGGGGTGCGGACGCCCGGGATCAAGAAATCCATACTGACCGGTCGTTCAGCCGGTTTCCCGGGGCGCCGGATGCCGGTCAGCGCGCGGACAGGCTGGAGTTGCGCACCACCAGCTCCGGCTGGAGCACGACCCGCCGGTGTTCGTGCGGGCGAGTTCCCGACTCGGCCGCCTCGGCCTCGGTCTCCTCCAGGAGGAGTTCGGCGGCGAGGGCGCCCATGGTGACGGCGGGCTGCCGTACGGAGGTGAGCGGCACGGCGGCGGCCGCGGCGAACTCGATGTCGTCGTAGCCGACGATGGCGAGGTCGTCTGGGACGCTGACGCCGGCCGCGAACATGGCCTGCAGGACACCGAGGGCGAGCAGGTCGTTGGCGCAGAAGACGGCGGTCGGGCGGTCGGCGAGCCCGAGGAGCCGGGCACCGGCGTCCCGGCCCGCGGCGACGTCGAGCCGCTCGGTCGGCAGTTCCCGCAGCGCCTCGGGGCCGAGCCCGGCCTCGGCCAGCGCGTTCAGGGCGCCGGTGCGGCGGTCCCTGACCTGGTTGAGGCCGGGCGGCCCGCTGACGTAGGCGATGAAGCGGTGCCCGGCGTCCACGAGGTGCCGCACGGCCAGGGCGCCGCCCGCCACGTCGTCGACCGACACCGAGCACTCGGTGGTGCCCTCGGCGACCCGGTCCACGAGCACGAACGGGATGCCGTGGCGACGGAAGGTCTCGATGTTGCGTCCGGTCGCGTCGGCGGGGGTGAGCAGCACGCCGCGCACCCGCTGCTCGGCGAAGAGCGACAGGTACTCGGCCTCCTCGGCGGCGCTCTGCGCGCTGTTGCAGACCATCACGCCGAGCCCGGCGTCCCGGGCGGCGCGCTCGGCTCCACGGGCCACGTCCACGAAGAACGGGTTGCCCATGTCGAGGACGAGCAGGCCCATGATCCGGCTGCGCCCGGCCCGCAGCTGCCGCGCCGACTCGCTGCGGACGTAGCCGAGCCGGTCGATCGCGGACAGCACACGGGCACGGGTCTCGGAGGCGACCGTCTCCGGCCGGTTGATGACGTTCGAGACCGTGCCGACGGAGACTCCGGCGGCGCGGGCGACGTCCTTGATACCCACCGACTGGGCCATCAGGCGGGGACCTCCAGGGAGACGAGGGGCGGCGGGGCGGGCTTCACACTATCGCCACCGCCCCGCACGGCGGATCCGGTCACGAGGGCAGGGCGAAGTCGACGACGTGGAGCGCCGAGGGTGTCGTACCGCTGGACTTCTCCTGGTACATGAAGGACAGGGTGTTGTCCGCCTTCACCCGCATCTCGTCGATCACGACCTCGCCGAAGGCGTTCAGGCCGCTGCCGTCGTACAGCAGCGTCCAGTCCGAGTAGCCGGAGGACTTCGACGCGCCGGCGATGCGCCCGTAGGGGAAGACCGCGTAGGCGTTGTCGTACTTGTCGAGGACCAGCTTGGTGCGCTGGCTGGAGTTCAGAGGGACCGGGATCTCGGTCTTCTGCCAGGTTCCGGAGGAGTTCTTGCGGACGTGGAAGGCGCGGCCGTTCGCGGTGCGGTCGGCGACGTAGTCCGTGGTGCACTGGCCGAAGCGGCCGGGGACGTAGGAGATGATCGCGTGCGGCAGGCCGGCCGAGTCGGTGAACTGGCTCTCCTGGTTCATCAGGGAGTGGTCGGGGTTGAGCGGGTCCACGACGAGCCCCGCGTCCGTGACGGCGACCGTGTCGGAGGTGCCGGTGGTGGCGACGAGGGCGCCGGCGTCGTTGCGCCAGGTGCGGCCGCGGTCGGTGGAGTAGACGTAGCCGGTGTCGTGGTTGGTGATGCCGCCGCTGGAGCACATCACGGCGCCGTTCTGCTCGCGCCAGGTGAAGAAGGAGTGCAGGCGGCCGTTCACGTCGTAGTCGATGCCGTGCAGGTACATGTTGCGGGCGGTGCTGGAGCCGTGCGAGCTGGTGTAGGTGCCGGTCGAGCTGCTCCACTCACCGAGCGCCTTCCAGGACGAACCGTCGTACTCCGCGAGGGCGTTGCGGCCGTTGCCGGAGATCCCGACCCGGTAGCTCAGCTGCAGCTTGCCCTCGGGGGTGGAGATGAACTGCGGGTAGGTGAACTGCGAGGTGAGCGCGAGTCCGTCCAGGGACGTCTGGATCGCTCCGAAGACGGACGAGGTCCAGGCGGTGGTGCCGGGGTTGTCCATCAGCCCGGCGACGGACTTCACGTAGAAGTAGCCGTCGCTGTGCGAGTCCATGTCGAGGTGCAGGCGGCCGTCGATCCTGGAGACGCCCATGGAGATGACGTTGTGCGAGTCGTCGCTCTTGAGCTGGTGGGGGAGGGTGACCGTGGACCAGGTGCTCGCCCCGAGTTTGCGGCGGGCGACCACGGCGTTGCGGGTGGAGGTGTACCAGGCGGCGTACTGGTAGCCCTGGTAGGTGAGCAAGCCGTTCTTCTGGAAGGAGTTGTTGTTGACCAGGCCGTCGTACGACACGAAGTAGATCGCCTGGCTGTCGAGCGTGGTGGTGCCGGTCCTGGTGACCGAGGGACCGGGGGTCGCCGCCTGCGCCCTCCCCGGAGCCACCACGGCGCTCAGCAGGGCGGTCGCCAGCACGGTGCGTCGTCTCATGGGTACATCTCCCGGTTCAGGCGAGGTGGAACACTTCGGTGAGGGGCTTCATGGCCTCGTCGGGCCGGGCGCCGTCCAGCGACTCGAAGAACGGCGCCATCTCGGCCTGCCAGCGGGCGTTGACCTCGGTCGCCTCCATGCCGGCCAGGGCGGCTTCGAAGTCCTCGGTCTCCAGGTAGCCGACGAGCAGGCCGTCGTCCCTCAGGAAGAGGGAGTAGTTGTGCCAGCCGGTGGCCGAGAGCGCTTGGAGCATCTCCGGCCACACGGCGGCGTGGCGTTCGCGGTACTCGGCGATCCGGTCCTCGCGGACCTTGAGCAGGAAACAGACGCGCTGCATGAAGTACCGCTCCCGATGTCAGAAGTTGAACTGGTCGATGTTCTTGCTGTCGAACACGGTCGGCTTGCCGAGGTTGATCACGCCGTCCTTGCCGATGGTGTACGTGGTGTCGCCGGCCTTGAAGGTCTCGCCCTCCTTGCCGGTGATCTGCCCGGACGCCAGGGCGACCGCGGTGCGGGCGGCCAGGTCGCCGAGCTTGGCCGGGTCCCACAGCTCGAACGCCTCGACGGTGCCGTTCTTGACGTACTGGCGCATGTCGTTCGGGGTGCCGAGGCCGGTCAGCTTGACCTTGCCCTTGTACTTGGAGCCGGACAGGTACTGGGCGGCCGCCTTGATGCCGACGGTGGTCGGGGAGATGATCCCCTTCAGGTTCGGGTACTGCTGGAGCAGGCCCTGGGTCTGCTGGAAGGACTGCTGGGCGTCGTCGTTGCCGTAGGCGATCTTGACGAGCTTGACGTCCTTGTACCTGGGGTCCTTCAGCTCGTCCTTCATGTAGCCGATCCAGGTGTTCTGGTTCGTCGCGGTCTGCGCGGCGGACAGGATCGCGATCTCGCCCTTGTAACCGATCTGCTGGGCGAGCAGCTGCACCTCGGTGCGGCCCAGGTCCTCGGCGGAGGCCTGCGAGACGAAGGCGTTGCGGCAGTCGGGCTTGGTGTCGGAGTCGTAGGTGACGACCTTGATGCCGTTGCTCATGGCCTGCTTGAGCGCGGTGCACAGGGCGCCCGGGTCCTGCGCGGACACGGCCATCGCGTTGACCTGCTGCTGGGTGAGCGTGTTGACGTAGGAGACCTGGCCGCTTGTGTCGGTGGCGCTGGACGGGCCGACCTCCTTGTACTTCGAGCCCAGTTCCTCCAGGGCCTTCTTGCCGCCGTTGTCGGCGGAGGTGAAGTACGGGTTGTTGACCTGCTTGGGCAGGAAGCCGACGGTCAGGCCCTTCTTGGTGGCGGCGTTCGGGTTCGCCTTGGCACCCGAGTCGGCGGGGGCGGCGCTCTCGCTCGCGACGTCCTTCTTGGTGGTGCCGCCGCAGGCGGTCGCGGCGAGCGCGAGGGAGGTGGCGGCGGCGAGGGCCGCGCAGGTGCGGCGGAGGGATGACTTGCGCATGGCGAGGTTCCTTTACGAGGGTGAGCGGAGGTTACGAGGCCGGAGTCGAGGCGGCTCGACGGCCCGCCCTCGCTACGGAGATCTGGCGCGCGACCCGGGGGCCGAGCACGGAGACGACGAGCAGGACGCCGGTGACGACGATCTGCGACTGTGCGGAGACGTTGACGAGGCTCATGACGTTCTGCAGGGCGCCCAGCAGGAACACTCCCGCGATGGCGCCGCCGAGCGTGCCCTTGCCGCCGTCGAAGTCGATGCCGCCGAGCAGGACGGCCGCGACGACGGAGAGTTCGAGTCCGGTGGCGTTGTCGTAGCGGGCGCTGGCGTAGTGCAGCGCCCAGAAGACGCCGGTGAGGGAGGCCATGAAGCCGGTCGCGGTGAACAGGATCAGCTTGGCGCGCTTGACCCGGATGCCGGCGAACCGTGCCGCCTCCTCGCTGGCGCCGACGGCGAACAGCGAGCGGCCGAACGGGGTGGCGTGCAGGACGACCACGGCGATCGCGAGCAGCACCAGGAAGGGCAGGAACGCCTGCGGGACGAAGCTGTCGCCGATGCGTCCGGCCGCGAAGTTCAGGTACTGGGTGGGGAAGTCGGTCACCGCGTCGGAGCCGAGCACGATCTGTGCGATGCCCCGGTAGGCGGCGAGGGTGCCGATGGTGACGGCCAGGGAGGGCAGTCCGAGGCGGGTCACCAGCAGGCCGTTGACCAGCCCGCACACCACGCCGAGGAGGAGGCAGAGCGGGATGATCGTCTCGATCGCCATGCCGTCGTTCCACAGTTTGCCCATCACCGCGCCCGACAGCCCGGCCGTGGAGGCGACCGACAGGTCGATCTCGCCCGCGACCACGAGCAGGGTCATGGGCAGCGCGATCAGCGCGATCGGCAGGGTGTTGCCGATCAGGAACGACAGGTTGAGGGCGTTGCCGAAGCCGTCGACGAGACCGAAGGACAGCAGCAGGAGGACGACGAGGAGGGCGCCGACGACCGTGTCCCAGCGGATCGCTCGCGTCAAGGAGTCAGGCATGGCGGGCGTTCTCCTTCTTCAGGGCCGTCTTCTTCGCGGTCGTCTTCTTCAGGGTGGAGGCCACCCGCAGCGCGACGATCCGGTCGACCGCGATGGCGAGTAGGAGCAGGACGCCGTTGATGGCGAGCACCCAGACGGAGCTGACGCCGAGGGCGGGCAGCACGCTGTTGATGGAGGTCAGCAGCAGGGCGCCGAGGGCCGCGCCGTAGACGCTGCCGGAGCCGCCGGTGAAGACCACGCCGCCGACCACTACGGCGCTGACGACGGTGAGTTCGTAGCCGTTGCCGGTGCCGGAGTCGACGTTGCCGAAGCGGGCCAGGTACAGCGCACCCGCGAGCCCGGCCAGGCCGCCGCAGAAGGTGTACGCGGTCAGGATCCGTTTGCGCACCGGGATGCCGGCGAGGCGGGCGGCCTCCGGGTTGGAGCCGAGCGCGTACAGCTCGTGTCCGCTGCCGAAGTGCTTGAGGTAGTACGCGGTCGCGACCAGGACGACCACGGCGATGAGGGCCAGCCAGGGGACCGCGGAGATGCCTCCGGACCCGAAGTCGACGAACCCGCCGGGCAGGTCGGCCGCCGTGATCTGCCGCGAGCCGACCCAGATCGAGTCGATGCCGCGGATGATGTAGAGGGTGCCGAGGGTGACGACGAGGGCGGGCACCTGGCCGAGGCTGACGAGCAGCCCGTTGAGCAGACCGAAGCCGACGCCGAGCAGGATCGCCAGCACCACGCCCACGACGGGGTTGCCGCCGCCGTGCAGATACGTGCCGGTCGCGAAGGCGCTGATGCCGAGGGTGGAGCCGACCGACAGGTCGACGTTGCGGGTGATGACGACCAGGGACTGGCCGGTCGCGACCAGCACCAGGATGGTCGCGTTCAGCAGCAGGTCCTTGATGCCCTGCTCGGAGAGGAAGTCGCTGTTGCCGAGCTGGGTGACGACGATCATCACCAGGAAGACGACCAGGATGGCGAGTTCACGCATCTTGAACACGCGGTCGACCAGCCGGGTGCCGCTGGACTTCGGCATCTCGGTCACGGGGGCCTCGTTGGGTGCGGTCACCGTCATGCGGCAACCCTCCCGGTGGCTGCGGCCATCACGGTTTCCTCGGTGGCTTCGGAGCGCGGGATCTCGGCGGTGAGCCGGCCCTCGTGCATCACGAGCACGCGGTCGGCCATGCCGAGGATCTCGGGCAGGTCGGAGGAGATCATCAGGACGGCCACGCCGTCCGCGGCCAGCTCGCTGAGCAGCCGGTGCACCTCGGCCTTCGTGCCGACGTCGATGCCGCGGGTCGGCTCGTCGACGATCAGCACCTTCGGGCCGGTGGCGAGCCACTTGGCGAGGACCACCTTCTGCTGGTTGCCGCCGGACAGCGTGGAGACGGCGTCCGCGATCCGGGCGTACTTCACCTGGAGCTTGACGGCCCAGTCGAGGGAGCGGCTGCGTTCGGCGCCGCGGTCCACGAGTCCGGCCTTCACGGTCGTGCGCAGACCGGTCAGACCGATGTTGCGCTCGATGGACATGTCCATCACCAGGCCCTGGGCGCGCCGGTCCTCGGGGACCAGGGCGAGCCCGGCGGCCATCGCGGTGGAGGGCGCGCCGTTGGTGAGGGTCCTGCCGTCGACCTCGACCTCGCCCGCGTCCCAGCGGTCGATACCGAACACGGCACGCGCGACCTCGGTCCGGCCGGCGCCGACGAGCCCGGCGAGGCCGACGATCTCACCGCGCCGCACGTCGAACGACACGTCCGTGAAGACGCCCTCCCGGGTCAGCCGCCGCACGCTCAGCGCGACCTCCCCCGGCTCCACGTCCTGCTTGGGGTACAGCTCGTCGAGGTCGCGGCCGACCATGCGGCGGACGAGGTCGTCCTCGGTCATCCCCTCCAGCGGTTCGCTGGCGATCCAGGCACCGTCGCGCAGGGTGGTCACCCGCTGGCAGATCTCGAAGATCTCCTCCAGCCGGTGGGAGATGAACAGCACCGCGGCGCCCTGCTCGCGCAGGGTGCGCACGACGCCGAAGAGCCGGGCCACCTCGCTGCCGGTGAGGGCCGCGGTCGGCTCGTCCATGATCAGGACGCGGGCGTCGAAGGAGAGCGCCTTGGCGATCTCCACGATCTGCTGGTCCGCGATGGACAGGCCGCGCGCCGGGCGCTCGGGGTCGAGGTCGACGCCCAGGCGCCGCATCAGGGCCGCGGTGGCCGCGTTCGTGGCCTTGTGGTCGATCCGGCCGAGCGCCTTGCGGGGCTGGCGGCCCATGAAGATGTTCTCGGCGATCGACAGGTCGGGGAAGAGGGTCGGTTCCTGGTAGATCACGGCGATACCGGCGTCCCGGGCGTCGGCCGGGCCGTGGAAGACGGTCGGCTCACCGTCGAGCAGCACCTGACCGGCATCCGGTCGGTGCACACCGGCAAGCGTCTTGATGAGGGTCGACTTGCCCGCGCCGTTCTCGCCGGCGAGGGCGTGCACCTCGCCGGGGAACAGTTCCAGGGACACGTCTCTCAGGGCGCGCACCGCGCCGAAGGACTTGGAGATGTCCCTGAGCGCCAGCACCGGGGCCGGACCCGTGTCGGACGGGTGGGTCATGGGGGCTCCTCGACGACGCCGGCAGGTCGTCCTCACGGCGTCGTGAAAGGTTTCAACTTGGTTGCCGGGACGTTAGGCGGGCCAGCCATGTCACGTCAATGGGGTCGCCTCGAAAAATTTCGATAGCCAAAGGTCACGACGTGGTCACGGCGAGAGCGACCCGCCGTAAGTCTTGACACCCCAGGTGGAGGCTCTTAGCTTCCCATCCTGAATCGTTTCACGCACGGTGTTCCCCCACCGATGCCCACCGATGCCACAGGAGCCCCCAAGTGACCGAGCTCGCCGCGGTGAAGGCCGCTCTGAAGACCCAGGCCGTCGAGACGCCGTCATGGGCGTACGGGAACTCGGGCACGCGCTTCAAGGTGTTCGCGCAAGCCGGGGTCCCCCGCGATCCGCGCGAGAAGCTGGAGGACGCGGGGAAGGTGCACGAGTTCACGGGCGTCGCGCCGACCGTGGCGCTGCACATCCCGTGGGACAAGGTGGACGACTACGCGGCGCTCGCCAAGTACGCGCAGGAGCGCGGTGTGAGGCTCGGCGCGATCAACTCCAACACCTTCCAGGACGACGACTACAAGCTCGGCAGCATCTGCCATCCGGACGCGGCGGTGCGGCGCAAGGCCGTCGATCATCTGCTGGAGTGCGTCGACATCATGGACGCCACCGGGTCGAGGGACCTGAAGCTGTGGTTCGCGGACGGGACGAACTACCCCGGCCAGGACGACATCCGTGAGCGGCAGGACCGGCTCGCGGAGGGCCTCGCCGAGGTGTACGAGCGGCTGGGCGAGGGGCAGCGGATGCTGCTGGAGTACAAGTTCTTCGAGCCGGCCTTCTACACGACGGACGTGCCGGACTGGGGGACGGCGTACGCGCACTGCCTGAAGCTGGGGCCGAAGGCGCAGGTCGTGGTGGACACGGGGCACCACGCACCGGGCACCAACATCGAGTTCATCGTGGCGACGCTGCTGCGGGAGGGCAAGCTCGGCGGGTTCGACTTCAACTCGCGGTTCTACGCGGACGACGACCTGATGGTCGGGGCTGCGGATCCGTTCCAGCTGTTCCGGATCATGTACGAAGTGGTGCGCGGGGGCGGGTTCACCTCCGAGGTCGCCTTCATGCTCGACCAGTGCCACAACATCGAGGCCAAGATCCCGGCGATCATCCGCTCGGTGATGAACGTCCAGGAGGCCACGGCCAAGGCGCTGCTGGTGGACCGGGACGCGCTCGCTGCCGCGCAGCGGGGTGGGGATGTGCTCGGGGCCAATGCCGTGCTGATGGACGCGTACAACACGGACGTCCGTCCGTTGCTGGCGGAGGTGCGGGAGGAGATGGGGCTGGACCCCGACCCCATGGGTGCGTATGCGCGGTCCGGGTGGGCTCAGAAGATCGTTGAGGAGCGGGTCGGTGGCCGACAGGCCGGTTGGGGAGCGTGATCGCTGGGTCTCGTCTGCCGGGTACGCCCGGCTCCAGACCGCGGGCCGTATGTGGATTGTCGCGCAGTTCCCCGCGCCCCTTCGGGGCGCTTCACCACTCTCTTCCAGATAAGGACTGAACCCTCATGGCAACCCATCCCGAAGCCGCCGCTCTCCTCGCCCGTTCCCATCGGCTCGGTTCCGATCCCCGTAACACCAACTACGCCGGCGGCAACGCCTCCGCCAAAGGCACCGACACCGATCCCGTGACCGGGGGCGATGTCGAGCTGATGTGGGTCAAGGGGTCCGGGGGTGATCTCAGGACCCTGACCGAGGCCGGGCTGGCCGTGTTGCGGCTCGACCGGCTGCGGGCCCTCGTCGACGTCTACCCCGGTGTCGAGCGCGAGGACGAGATGGTCGCCGCGTTCGACTACTGCCTGCACGGCAAGGGCGGGGCCGCCCCCTCCATCGACACCGCCATGCACGGTCTCGTGGACGCGCCCCACGTCGACCACCTCCACCCCGACTCCGGGATCGCGCTCGCCTGCGCGGCCGACGGGGAGAAGCTGACCGCCGAGTGCTTCGGCGACACCGTGGTGTGGGTGCCGTGGCGGCGGCCCGGGTTCCAGCTCGGGCTGGACATCGCCGCCATCAAGGAGGCCAACCCGCAGGCCGTCGGCTGCATCCTGGGCGGGCACGGGATCACCGCCTGGGGGGCCACCTCGCAGGAGTGCGAGCGCAACTCGCTGCACATCATCCGCACCGCCGAGGCCTTCCTCGCCGAGCGGGGCAAGCCCGAGCCGTTCGGGCCGGTGATCGAGGGGTACGAGGCCCTGCCGGAGACCGAGCGCCGGGAGCGGGCCGCGGCCCTCGCGCCGCACGTCCGGGCGATCGCCTCCCAGGACAAGCCGCAGGTCGGGCACTTCACCGACTCCGAGGTCGTCCTCGACTTCGTGGCGCGGGCCGAGCACCCTCGGCTGGCGGCGCTCGGCACCTCCTGCCCGGACCACTTCCTGCGCACCAAGGTCCGTCCGCTGGTCCTCGACCTGCCGCCGACGGCGCCGCTGGACGAGGCCGTCGCCCGGCTGAAGGAACTGCACACCGCCTACCGCGAGGAGTACGCCGCCTACTACAAGAGGCATGCTCTGCCGGACTCCCCCGCCATGCGGGGGGCCGACCCGGCGATCGTGCTCGTGCCCGGCGTCGGCATGTTCTCCTTCGGCAAGGACAAGCAGACCGCCCGCGTCGCCGGCGAGTTCTACGTCAACGCGATCAACGTGATGCGCGGCGCCGAGGCCGTGTCGACGTACGCGCCGATCGAGGAGTCGGAGAAGTTCCGCATCGAGTACTGGGCGCTGGAGGAGGCCAAGCTCCAGCGGATGCCGAAGCCCAAGCCGCTCGCCACCCGGGTGGCGCTGGTGACGGGGGCCGGCAGCGGAATCGGCAAGGCGATCGCGCACCGGCTGGTGGCCGAGGGCGCCTGCGTCGTCGTCGCCGACCTCGACGCCGGGAACGCCGCCGCCGTGGCCGAGGAACTGGGCGGGCCGGACAAGGCCGTCGCCGTGGCGGTGGACGTCACCTCCGAGGAGCAGATCGCGGACGCCTTCAAGGCCGCCGTGCTGGCCTTCGGCGGCGTCGACCTGGTGGTCAACAACGCCGGCATCTCCATCTCCAAGCCGCTGCTGGAGACCTCGGCGAAGGACTGGGACCTCCAGCACGACATCATGGCCCGCGGCTCCTTCCTCGTCTCCCGCGAGGCCGCCCGCGTGATGATCGCCCAGGAGCTGGGCGGCGACATCGTCTACATCGCCTCCAAGAACGCCGTCTTCGCCGGGCCCGACAACATCGCCTACTCCGCGACCAAGGCCGACCAGGCGCACCAGGTGCGGCTGCTGGCCGCCGAGCTGGGCGGGCACGGCATCCGTGTCAACGGGGTCAACCCGGACGGGGTGGTACGGGGGTCCGGGATCTTCGCGGGCGGCTGGGGCGCGCAGCGCGCGGCCGTGTACGGGGTGCCGGAGGAGAAGCTCGGCGAGTTCTACGCCCAGCGGACCATCCTCAAGCGGGAGGTGCTGCCGGAGCACGTCGCGAACGCCGTGTTCGCGCTGACCGGCGGTGACCTCACCCACACCACGGGACTGCACATCCCGGTCGACGCCGGCGTCGCGGCCGCCTTCCTGCGGTGAGCGCCGTGCAGTCGTACGCAGCGGTCGACCTCGGCGCGTCCAGCGGGCGCGTCATGGTCGGCCGCGTGGGCCCCGGCACCCTGGAGCTGACCGAGGCGCACCGCTTCCCGAACCGGCCCGTGCGGGTCCCCGAGGGGCTGCGCTGGGACATCCTGTCGCTGTACGCGGGCGTCCTCGAAGGGTTGCGCGCGGCCGGCCGGGTCGACTCGGTCGGCATCGACAGTTGGGCCGTGGACTACGGCCTGCTGGACGCGGACGGGGCCCTGCTCGGCAATCCGGTGCACTACCGGGACGCCCGCACGGAGGGGATCGCGGAGAAGGTCTGGGCGACCGTCCCCGCGGACGAGTTGTACGCCGCGACCGGCTTGCAGTACGCGCCCTTCAACACGCTGCACCAGCTGACCGCGGCCCGCTGCACCGCCCAACTCGACCGGGCCGAGCGCCTGTTGCTCGTCCCGGACCTGCTGACGTACTGGCTGACGGGCGAGCAGGGCACCGAGCTGACCAACGCCTCCACCACCCAGCTCATCGACCCCCGCACGCGCGACTGGGCGTACGGCGTCGCGGCCCGGCTGGACATCGACCTGAGCCTGTTCGCACCGCTGCGCCGGCCCGGCGACCCGGCCGGTTTGCTGCGGCCCGAGGTGCTGGACGAGACGGGTCTTGAGGGTCCCGTGCCGGTGACGACCGTGGGTTCGCACGACACGGCGTCCGCGGTGGCCGCCGTACCCGCCGCCGGTGAGCGGTTCGCCTACATCTGCACCGGCACCTGGTCGCTGGCCGGCCTGGAGCTCCAGGCGCCCGTGCTCACCGAGGAGAGCCGGGCCGCCAATTTCACCAACGAGCTGGGCCTGGACGGCACGGTCCGCTATCTGCGGAACATCATGGGGCTGTGGCTGCTCCAGGAGTGCGTAAGGGAGTGGGGCGACCCGGACCTGCCCGGGCTGCTGTCGGCCGCCGCCGGGGTCCCGGCGCTGCGGTCCGTGGTGGACGCGGGCGACGCGGTGTTCCTGGCGCCCGGGAGGATGCCGGCGCGCATCGCCGAGGCGTGCCGGGCCTCGGGGCAGCCGGTGCCGGACTCCCCCGCCGAGATCACGCGGTGCGTCCTCGACTCCCTCGCGCTCGCCCACCGCCGGGCCGTGTCCGAGGCCCAGCGGCTCGCCGGCCACCCGGTGGACGTGGTCCACATCGTGGGGGGCGGCACCCGCAACGCCCTGCTGTGCCAGCTGACCGCCGACGCCTGCGGGCTGCCGGTGGTGGCCGGTCCGACGGAGGCCGCCGCCCTCGGGAACGTCCTCGTCCAGGCCCGCGCCCACGGGCTCGTCGGCGACCGGGCCGAGATGCGCCGGCTGCTCGCCGCCACCCAGCCGCTCACGCGGTACGAACCGCGCGGCGACACGGCCGTGTGGCGTGCGGCGGAGTCCCGGCTCGCCACGCCCTGAGCCGGGGTCTCCCCCAGGCCGCGCCCGCCGACTACCCTGCACTCATCCGATGATCGACCCCTAGGAGCCGCGATGCGTGTCGCCCTGTTCCTGACCTGCGTCAACGACACGCTCTATCCGGACACCGGCCGCGCGGTGGTCAAACTGCTGACCAGACTGGGCGTCGACGTCGACTTCCCGATGGCGCAGACGTGTTGCGGGCAGGCCCACTACAACACCGGATACCGGCATGAGGCCGAGCCGCTCGCCGTGAAGTTCTCCGATGTCTTCCGGGACTATGAGGCGATCGTGACGCCGTCGGGGTCGTGCGGGGCGATGGTGCGGGAGCTGTACCCGCGAATGGGCGAGCGGGCACGGGCGGAGGGTCGCGGAGACACGCTCGCGGCCACGCTGGCGCCCGTGGTCCCGAAGACGTACGAGCTGACGGAGTTCCTGGTGGACGTGCTGGGAGTGACCGATGTCGGCGCGTACTACCCGCACAAGGTGACCTACCACCCGACCTGCCACGGTCTGCGGGGCCTGGGCCTCGGCGACCGCCCCAGGCGGCTGCTCCAGGCCGTGAAGGGGCTGGAGTTGGCCGAGCTGCCGGGGGCCGAGGAGTGCTGCGGCTTCGGCGGCACGTTCGCCCTGAAGAACCCCGACGTCTCGGCGGCGATGGGCGTCGACAAGGTACGCAACGCCGAGTCGACGGGCGCCGAGGTGCTGTGCGCGGCCGACAACTCCTGTCTGATGCACATCGGCGGGACGATGGCGCGCCTGAGGGTCGGGATGCGGCCGGTGCACATCGCGGAGATCCTGGCGAGCACGGAAGAGGAGCCGCTGGTATGAGCGGAACGTATCTCGGTATGCCCGCCTTCCCGGCGGCGGCGCACGAGGCGGTGCGCGACCGGACCCTGCGCGGCAATCTGCGCCACGCCACCCACACCATCCGGGCCAAGCGCGCCAAGGCGGTCGCGGAGGTGTCCGACTGGGCGGCGCTGCGGGAGGCGGGCCGGCAGATCAAGGACCACACGCTGCGCCATCTCGACCGCTATCTGGTCCAGTTGGAGGAGTCGGTCACGGCGGCGGGCGGCGTGGTGCACTGGGCCGCCGACGCGGACGAGGCCAACCGGATCGTGGCCGAACTGGTCGAGGCGACCGGCGAGTCGGAAGTCGTCAAGGTCAAGTCGATGGCCACCCAGGAGATCGGCCTCAACGAGGCCCTGGAGGCTGAGGGCATCCGCGCCTACGAGACCGATCTCGCCGAGCTGATCGTCCAGTTGGGCAAGGACCGGCCCTCCCACATCCTCGTCCCGGCGATCCACCGCAACCGCGGCGAGATCCGGGACATCTTCCGCTCGGAGATGGCCGAGTGGGGCCGCCCCGCGCCCGAGGGGCTGACCGACTCGCCCGCCGAACTCGCCGAGGCGGCCCGGCTGCACCTGCGGGAGAAGTTCCTGCGCGCCAAGGTCGGGATCTCCGGCGCGAACTTCATGGTCGCTCAGACCGGCACGCTGGTCGTGGTGGAGTCCGAGGGCAACGGGCGGATGTGCCTCACCCTCCCCGAGACGCTGATCTCGGTCGTCGGCATCGAGAAGATCGTGCCGACCTGGCGGGACCTGGAGGTGTTCCTGCAGACCCTGCCGCGCTCCTCCACGGCCGAACGCATGAACCCGTACACCAGCACGTGGACCGGCACGACCGACGAGGACGGACCGAAGACCTTCCACCTGGTCCTGCTCGACAACGGGCGCACCGACACGCTCGCCGACCAGGTGGGCCGCCAGGCGCTGCGCTGCATCCGCTGCTCGGCGTGTCTCAACGTCTGCCCGGTGTACGAGCGGGCGGGCGGACACGCCTACGGCTCGGTGTACCCGGGCCCGATCGGCGCGATCCTCAGTCCCCAGCTGAGGGGCACGCAGAGCGAGATCGACGCCTCGCTGCCGTACGCGTCCTCGCTGTGCGGCGCCTGCTACGAGGTGTGCCCGGTCGCCATCGACATTCCCGAGGTGCTGGTGCACCTGCGGGAACGGGTCGTGCAGGGCGGCCCGGTGACACGGGGCGGCAACAAGGTCGTGCTGAGGCCCGCGAAGGGCCATGCCGCCGAACGGGCGGCGATGCGGGCGGCACGCTGGGCCTTCGGCCACCCCGGGGCGCTGCGGACGGGTCAGCGCCTGGCGTCGCGGTCGCGCCGCTTCCTTCCACGGACGCTGCCGGGCCCGGGGCGAGCGTGGAGCGCGAGCCGGGACCTGCCGCAGGTGCCGGCGGAGCCGTTCCGCGACTGGTGGCAGCGGACCCGGGGCGGCAAGGACGGAGGCGACGGAAAGTGAACAGCAGAGAGCAGATCCTGGGGCGGGTGCGGCGCGCGCTGGCGGACGTACCGCAGGACGACACGGCGTACGATCAGGCCGTTTCCCGCGACTACCTGCGCCTGCACGGCGAGCGCACCGTCGAGGAGACGGTCGATCTGCTCGCGGAGAACCTGGCGGACTACCGGGCGATCGTGCACCGCACGAATGCGGAGGAACTGCCCTATGTGATCATGCGGCTGCTCGCCGAGCGCGGGCCCCGGTACGTGCTCGTCCCCCCGGGCCTCCCGCCGGAGTGGATGTCGGCCGCTGATCCCACCCGCGTCCATGACCGCGCGGTGAGCACGCCCCACGAGCTGGACAAGGTGGAGAGCGTGGTCACCGGTTGCGCCGTCGCCATCGCCGAGACCGGCACCATCGTGCTGGACGGCGCACCGGACCAGGGCCGCCGCCGTATCACCCTGGTCCCCGATCACCACATCTGTGTGGTGCGCGTCCCCGACCAGGTGGTCTCCTCCGTCCCCCAGGCCCTGGAACGGCTCGACCCGGCGCGCCCGCTGACGTGGATCTCCGGACCGTCCGCGACGAGCGACATCGAGCTGGACCGGGTCGAGGGGGTGCACGGTCCGCGCACCCTGGAGGTGGTGCTGGTGAGCGGTGAGTGACCGGCGCGGTTAGCGTGAGGGAATGATCCGGTTCGAGCAGGTCACCAAGCGGTATCCGGACGGCACGACCGCCGTGCGCGACCTGTCGTTCGAGGTCGCCGAGGGTGAACTGGTCACGCTCGTCGGGCCGTCCGGCTGCGGCAAGACGACCACGGTGATGCTGGTCAACCGGCTGGTGGAACCGACCTCGGGGCGGGTCCTCGTGGGCGGTGACGACGTCGCGGGCGTCGATCCGGTGCGATTGCGGCGCCGGATCGGCTACGTCATCCAGCAGGTGGGGCTGTTCCCGCACCGCACCGTGCTCGACAACACGGCGACCGTGCCCCTGCTGCTGGGCTGGAAGAGGGCGAAGGCGCGGGCGCGGGCCGCCGAGCTGCTGGAGCTGGTGGGCCTGGACCCGAGGACGTACGGGCCGCGCTACCCCGACCAGTTGTCGGGCGGTCAGCGACAGCGGGTGGGGGTGGCGCGGGCGCTCGCCGCGGATCCGCCCGTGCTGCTGATGGACGAGCCGTTCGGGGCGGTCGACCCGGTGGTGCGGGAGCAGTTGCAGGACGAGTTCCTGCGGATGCAGGCGGAGGTGCGCAAGACGGTGCTGCTGGTCACGCACGACATCGAGGAAGCGGTGCGGCTGGGCGACCGGATCGCGGTGTACGGGCAGGGGCGCGTCGAGCAGTTCGACACGCCGGGGGCGGTGCTGGGCAGGCCGGCCACGCCGTATGTCGCCGGGTTCGTGGGCGCGGACCGTGGGCTGAAGCGTCTGTCGGTGACGGAGGTCCAGCCGGGCGGCCTCGAACAGCCGCCGGTCACCCGCCTCGACGAGCCCGCCCGGCGGGCCGAGGCCCGGTTGCGCGCCGAGGGCGCGCTCCGGGCGGTCGTCCTCGACGCGGAGGGCGATCTGCACGGCTGGGTCGGCACCGAGGAGCTGGCCGGCGGCGGCCTCGTCCGCGACCACGCTCACCGGATGGACTGCTGGGTTCCGGTGGGCGCTTCGCTCAAGCAGGCGTTCGAGGTGATGCTCCGGCACGACGCCGGGTGGGTGGCGGTCCTGGACGGGGCGCGCTTCCTCGGTGTCCTCACCCCGGCCGGACTGCACGAGACGCTGCGCCGCTCGGCGGACGCTTTCACTCCGTGACGAAGTCGGCCATCATCGCCATGTCCTCGTGTTCCAGGTTGTGTGGTTGAGGTGGAGACGCGGCGTCACTTCAGGAGCCCCTTGTCCTCGAGGTAGGCGCGGGCCACGTCCTGCGGCAGTCGCCGCCAGCTGTCCACCCGCTGGTTCAGGGACGCCAGGTCTTCTGTCGTCAGGACCGAGTTGAGAGCGCCCAGGGCCTTGGTGACACGGACTCCGCCCGCCCGGGCGCGGTTGACGACCGGGACGACGTAGTCCGCGTTCTGCAGGTGTCTGTCGTCGGCGAGCAGGACGAGCCCGAACGCGTCGAGGGTGGCGTCCGTCGTGGTGGTCAGCACCATCTGGTCCCGCCCGTCCCGGACGGCCCGCTTGGCCTGCGTGGTGCCGACACCCTTGGGGTCGACACCGGTGATGTCGATGCCGTAGGTCTTCCTCAACCCCGGTGCGCAGTACGGCCGGCGCACGCATTCCTCCCCGGCCGCGAGCCGCACCTTCAGGCCGGAGCGGCCGAGGTCGCTCAGGGTCCTCAGGTGGTGGTCGCGGGCGTAGGCGCGGGTCACCGCGAAGGCGTTCCGGTCGACCGCGCGGCCCGAGTCGAGCACCGTCAGCCCGCGGGGCGCGGTCAGCCTCCGCAGCGCGCTCATGGTGGCGGCGAGGTCCGGCGAGCCGACGGGCGCGGCCCCGGCGCCGTGGGTCCTTGCCTGGAGCCAGTCCGCGAAGGTGGCCGCGTACTCCGGGATCACGTCGATCTGCCCGGACTCCAGGGCGGGTTCGTACAGTTCCCGGTTGGCGACGGTGATGAGGGAGGTCGTGTAGCCGGCCCGGTTCAGCAGCAGGGCGTACATGTGGGCGAGCAGGTCGCTCTCGGTGAAGCCGGCCGAGCCGACGGTCAGGTGCCCGCTGTCGCCGGGCGGCGCGGTGACCCGGCTCCGGGTCTCCAGGGAGGGGCCCGTCATACAGCCGGCGACCAGCAGGACGGACGCGAGCGCCGCGTACCGTCTCATCGCCGGTCCCTGCCCCGGCGCGGCGCCAGCCGCTCGGCGGCCTCGAAGATCCCCTCGACCACCAGGGCGAACGCGGCCACCAGGACCGCCCCGGCGACGACCTGGGGCGTACTGGCCAGGTTGAAGCCCGCGGTGATGATGCGGCCGAGTCCGCCGCCGCCGGCCAGCGCGGCGATCGTGGCGGTGGCGACGAGCTGGACGGCGGCGATGCGCACCCCGCCCAGCACCATGGGGAGCGACAGGGGCAGTTCCACGCGAAGGAGCAGCTGCCGGCCGGTCATGCCCATCCCCCGCGCCGCTCGCACCACGTCGTGGTCGACCTCCCGCACGCCGACGTACGCGTTGGTCAGCAGCGGCGGCACGGCGAACAGGACGAGAGCGACGACGGTGGGGCCGTCGCCCCAAGCGCCGATCGGGGTGAGCAGCAGGAGCACCAGCACGGCGAAGGTGGGGACTGCGCGGCCGACGTTGGAGAGGTTGACGGCGAGTGCGCCGCCCTTGCCGAGGTGACCCAGGACGAGGGCGACGGGCAGTGCGATCAGGCAGCTGATGAGGAGACAGACGGCGGTCAGGACGAGGTGCTGTTGCAGCCGGTGCCCGATGCCGTCGTCGCCCGCCCAGTGCGCCGGGTCGGTGAGCCAGTTCCAGGTGTCGCCGAGGGTCCTCATCGGCTTCTCGCCCTCGCCCAGGGGGTGGCGAGCCGTTGCACAGCGAGCAGCAGCACGTCGGCGGCCACCGCGATCAGCACGCACAGCACGGACGCGGTCAGCACCTGTGCCTTGAAGTAGGTGTTCATGCCCGCGTAGATGAGGTTGCCGAGACCGCCGAAGCCGACGATCGCCCCGACGGTGACCAGGGACACCGCGGAGACGGTGGCGATGCGCAGGCCGGCCATGGCGGCGGGCAGGGCGAGCGGGAGTTCCACGGTGAGCAGCAGCCGGACCGGCCCGTAGCCCATGCCGAGGGCGGCCTGCCGGGTCTCCTCGGGGACGGCACGCAGCCCGGCGAGGATGTTCCGGACGAGCAGGGTGAGCGAGTACAGGGCGAGCCCGGTGACGACCAGGGTCGCCGACAGCCCGTACAGGGGCAGGAGCAGCGAGAACACGGCCAGCGACGGAATCGTGTAGAGGACCGTGGTGACGCCGAGGACGGGTGCGGCGGCCCGGCGCAGGCGGCGCGCCAGGACCGCGAGCGGGACCGCGACGAGCAGGCCGATGACGACCGAGGCCGTGACCAGCTGCAGATGCTGGAGCACCGCGTCGAGGAGGATGTGGCGGCGGGTGCGCAGGTAGGCGCCGCAGATCCACTCGTTGCGGGCGAGGCAGTCGTCCGGGGGCGTGGTCATACGTCCATGGGACCGGGCGGGCGAGGGGCCGCGCTCGTTGTGGTGGCCCGTCGGGGTGTCGCCGTCCGCACCGCGGTGGCGACGGAGGCGTCGTTCGCGCGGGGCGGGGGGCCGTGGCCCGCGTGAGGCGCCTGCGGCCCGAGGGGCGGCCCCGAGGCGGGGCCGCCCCTCGTGCGCGTGGGGGACGGCTCAGCGGCTCACGCTGATGGTGTGCAGCTGGGGGTCGTCGGCGTCGGGGAGGTTCATGCCCGACTCCAGGCCCGTACGCAGATAGCGCAGCACCGGCTCGGTGAGGCGTTCGCCCGGCAGGACGGCCGGGATGCCCGGCGGATAGGGTGTGATCATCTCGGCGCAGATCCGGCCTGCCGCCTGCTCCAGGGGCACGGACTCCTTGGGCCCGAAGTACGCGTCACGCGGCAGGCGCACCTGTTCGAGCCGCATCTCGGATCCCGTCGGCACCTCCGGGTGCGGCAGACCGGCCGCGAGCTCATCGGCGTGCCCGGCGAGGTCGCGCAGGGCCTGCAGCAGGGGCCGGGTGGTGTCGGGCGAGTCGGCGAAGGTGAGCTGGGCGCTGATGCGGCGGTGGTCGGAGAGGTGCATGTCGATGTGGTGTTCGGCGCGCAGCCAGTCGGCGGCGCGGTAACCGCTCGTGCCGAGGCTGCTGACGTCGATGGTGACGGGCAGCGGGTCGTAGTCCGCGGACAGGCCCGGGCCCACCAGGTCGTCGCGCCCGAGGACCTCCAGGCCCGGGATCTCCTCGACGGCGGCCCGGACCTGCTCGGCCAGGTGCAGCGCGTCGTCCAGCAGGTCCTTGCCGCGCAGGGCCATCTGGCGGCGCCAGGCGTCCAGTCCGGCGAAGATGAGGACGGAGGGGCTGGTGGTGCCCAACAGGTCCGCACGTGACTTCAGGGTCGTGGGATCGATCAAAGACCCCTGCAGATGGAAGACGGAGCCCTGTTCGAAACCGCTGCCCATCTTGTGGATGCTGGTCACGCAGACGTCCGCGCCGGCGTCCATCGCCCAGGACGGCAGGTCCGGATGGAAGGGCAGGTGCGCGCCCCACGCCTCGTCGACGATGAGCGGCACTCCGCGCGCGTGGCAGATCTCGGCGATCGCGGCCAGGTCCGCGCAGCCGCCGTACGGGGTCGGGCTGGTGACCAGCGCGCCGCGCGCCTCGGGATGGCGGTCGAGGGCCTCGGCGAAGGCCTCCGGTGAGGGTGCGTGCGCGAAGCGCTGCCGCTCGTCCCACTGGGGGTCGACCCAGACGGGCTCGATGCCGGCCAGGATCAGTCCGGAGACCACCGACTTGTGGGCGTCGCGGCCCACGACGAGCTGCTCGTGCGGGCCCGCCACGGCGAGCATCGCGGCCTTCACGGACAGCGAGCTGCCGCAGGTGGTGAAGAAGGTGTGCTCGGCATGGACGGCGTCCGCCATCAGCTCCTCGGCCCGCACGAGGACGTCACCGGTCATGCGGCGGTCGTCGAGACCGCCGGAGGCGAGCACATCGGAGCGGAAGACGTCGCTCAGCAGCTCTCTGGCCTCCGGGTCGGCGCCGCGGGCCTGTTTGTGCCCGGGCGGGGTGAAGGCGAGCTCCCCGCGCTCGTGGTAGCTGCGCACGGCTTCGAGAATCGGCACTCGGTTCTGGTCCACGGGTGTTCCCTCCTTCGTCGAGCGGTCGATCACGGCTCTCGGTCGGAGGGGCGTCCCTCGGCGGTCTTCCGGTTGGCCCGGAGGCTCGGGGTGATCGGGTCACCCGCGCCGCCTCCGGCGCCCCCGCCGGTGTCGGTGTCGTCCTCGTGGCCCTGCTCCTTCACCTCCTCCAGAACCTCCTCGGTGGCGGTACGGGTCGGCTTCTTGCGCCACGGCAGGCGCGAAAGGATCGTGCTCATGGCGGGCCGGGTACCCGCGGATCGCCGGATCAGGCGGGCCGGAGCCGCAGCTCACGCGTTCGGCGCCGGCACCGCCGCCTTCAGCTCAGGCCCGTCCGTTCAGCGCCCGCGCCGCCACCTTCAGGTCGGACACGAGCCCGGCGTACGCCGCCTCCCGGTCGTCGGCGCGCAGGATCGCGGAGGGATGCACCGTCGCGACGACGTACCGCTCGTCCTCGGAGCCGGGCAGCGGGAGCAGGCTCCCGCGGTCCTTGCTCACCCGGAAGGAGCCGCCCAGCAGGGACTTGGCGGCGGTCGCGCCCAGGGCAACCACGACGTCGGGCCGGATCAGGTCCAGTTCGGCGCGCAACCAGGGCTTGCAGGCGCTCATCTCCCGGAGGCTGGGCGCCTTGTGGATGCGCCGCTTGCCGCGTTCGGGGACGACGGTGAACTTGAAGTGCTTGACCGCGTTGGTGACGTACGCGGTGCCGCGGTCGATGCCGGCCTCGGTCAGCGCCTTGTCCAGCAGGCGTCCGGCCGGGCCCACGAAGGGTTCGCCCTGCCGGTCCTCCTGGTCGCCCGGCTGCTCGCCGACCAGCACGACCCGCGCCGAGGTGTCCCCCCGGCCGAACACGGTCTGGGTGGCGTTCTCGTACAGGGGGCAGCCGTGGCAGTCGGCGGCGGCACGCCGGTATGCGGCGAGGTCACCACCGTCCGGCAGGAACGGGGTCGCGTCGTACGCGCTCGCCCGGGCGTCCTCGGAACGGCTCATGACGTTCTTCACCTCCCCGGCCCACGGTCCTGACCCGGTCCCCGCAGTACCCCTTCTCCCGGCTCGCACACCCCTGGCGCGGTGGGGACGATGGAGGAAGCCCGACACCGGCGAAGACCACAGAACCCCGGAGGGGACGATGACCTCGAAAGCCCGTCCGGGAGAGGACGAGCCGGACACCACCTCCCAAGCGGAACGGATCTTCCAGCTGGAGGAGGAGATCTCCCAGCTGAAGGAGGCCGTCACCTCGCACGCGACGGTGGACCAGGCCATCGGCATGCTCGTCGCCCTCGGCCATGTGACGCCCGGCCAGGGATGGGAGGTGCTGCGGGAGGTCTCGCAGCACGCGAACATCAAACTGCGCAACGTCGCGGAGATGATACTGATCTGGGGCCGCGACGGGGACCTGCCGGACGACCTGCGCGTCCTTCTGGAGGACACGCTCGACCGCTACGGCCCCACGCAGTTGCCGGAGGGTCCGCCGCAGCACTGACGCCGCGTGTGCCGGCGTCGTGTTTCAAACACCCTCTCGCGGATAGTCCGGAAGGTGTCGGCGCACTGGCCAACCGTTCCCGGGAGGGTTCGGCAGTGAGCCCACCGCAAACGGCCGTCCGGTCGACAAGCGGCTCGGGCGGCCGAATGCGATGCGAACCGGTGCCGCGGCGGACCGGCAGGGCGGATCGGCAGAGCGGAATGGCAGGGCGGATCGGCCGGGCCGGGCATCAGGCGCTGTCGGAAAGGGCGCTGTCGGAAAGGGCCTCCTCACGCACACGCGCACAGCATCCGCTGAGCAGACGAGAGACGTGCATCTGGGAGATGCCGAGCTGGCTCGCGATGCGGCTCTGGGTCATCCCCCGGAAGTAGCGCAGATAGAGGATGGTGCGCTCGCGCTCGGGCAGGGAGCGCAGACACGGCTTGACGGCCTCCCGGTCGACGATCAGGTCGTAGCCGGCGTCGGAGTCGCCGAGGGCGTCGCCGAGCGCGTAGCCGTCGTCGCTGCCGGCGACCTCCGCGTCCAGGGAGAGCGCGGTGAAGCTGTCCATGGCTTCCAGTCCCACCCGCACATCGTCCTCGCTGAGGTGCGCGTGCTCGGCGATCTCGGCGACGGTCGGGCCGTGCCCCGGGGTCTCCTGTCCGATCTCCTTGACGGCCGCCCGCACCCGGTTGCGCAGGTCCTGGACACGCCGCGGTACGTGCAGGACCCACATGTGGTCCCGGAAGTGCCGCTTGATCTCGCCGGTGATGGTGGGAATGGCATAGCTCTCGAACGCGTAGCCGCGCGCCGGCTCATAGCGGTCGACCGCCTTGACCAGGCCGAGAGCGGCCACCTGGCACAGATCCTCGACGGACTCGCCCCTGCCTCTGTAGCGCCGGGCGATGCGCTCGGCCATCGGCAGCCACGACCGGACGATCTCGTCGCGCAGCGCCTGCCGCTCGGGGCCTTTGGGCAGCCCGCGAAGCTGTGCGAAGGCGTCGGTGGTGTCAGGGGCGTCGTCGTGCGGGTGTTGCTTGGCCTTGACCGTGATGCGCATGTGCTTTTCAACTCCCTCGAGGGGCTGATTGGACAGTCACCATGGGAGGGCGCACTCACGGAGCAGCACGGGGAACACACCCGGGGCTGGTGAGCCAGCTCCCACGGACGTGCCTCCTGTCCGAAGCACTAATCAGCCCATTCCCGACTTTCTGGACGGCAAACAATTTCTCGGACAGAGTGACGGTCGGCGCTCACCCGACTGCGGGAAGCAGCCATACGGTGGCCAGGGGCGGAAGGGTCAGACGGATGCCGTGTCCGGGACCCTGTTCGGGGGCGAGGGGGTCCGGGTTGCGGACGTCGCTGCCGCCGTAGGCCGCCGCGTCCGTGTTCAGCACCTCCTGCCAGGCGGGGACGTCGTCCGGGACGCCCAGGCGGTAGTCGTGGCGGACGACCGGCGAGAAGTTCGACACGGCCAGCAGGGGTCTGCCGTCCGCGTCGTGGCGCAGGAACGCGAACACGTTGTCGTCGGCGGCGTCCGGGACGACCCAGCGGAACCCTGACGGGTCGGTGTCGCGCTGCCACAGGGCCGGGGTGCGGCGGTAGATCGTGTTGAGGTCGCGGACCAGGTCCCGCACGCCCCGGTGGTCGGGTTCCGCCCCGTACTCCGGATCCAGCAGCCACCAGTCGAGGCCGTGGGCCTGTGACCACTCGCCGCCCTGGGCGAACTCCTGCCCCATGAAGAGGAGTTGCTTGCCCGGGTGCGCCCACATGAAGCCCAGGTAGGCGCGGTGGTTGGCGCGCCGCTGCCACCAGTCCCCCGGCATCTTGGACACCAGGGCCTGCTTCCCGTGCACCACCTCGTCGTGCGAGATCGGCAGCACGTAGTTCTCGCTGTAGGCGTACACCATCGAGAACGTCATCTCGTTGTGGTGGTACCTGCGGTGGATCGGGTCCTTGGACACATAGACGAGGGAGTCGTGCATCCAGCCCATGTTCCACTTCAGGCCGAAGCCGAGGCCCCCCTGGTCGGTGGGTCTGGTGACGCCGTCCCAGGCGGTGGACTCCTCCGCGATGGTCACCACGCCGGGGTTGCGGCGGTAGACGGTGGCGTTCATCTCCTGCAGGAACGCGACCGCGTCCAGGTTCTCCCGGCCGCCGTGCTCGTTCGGGGTCCACTGGCCGGGCTCGCGGGAGTAGTCGAGGTAGAGCATGGAGGCGACGGCGTCCACGCGCAGGCCGTCGATGTGGAACTCCTCGCACCAGTACACGGCGTTGGCGACCAGGAAGTTGCGCACCTCGCGTCGCCCGTAGTCGAACTCCAGGGTCCCCCAGTCGGGGTGGGCCGCGCGCAGCGGGTCCTGGTGCTCGTAGAGCGGGCGTCCGTCGAACTCGGCCAGCGCCCAGTCGTCGCGTGGGAAGTGGGCGGGTACCCAGTCCATCAGGACGCCGATGCCGGCCTGGTGGAGGGCGTCGACGAGGTACTTGAAGTCGTCGGGGGTGCCCAGGCGGGCGGTGGGCGCGTAGAAGCCGGTGACCTGGTAGCCCCAGGACCCGCCGAAGGGATGCTCGGCGATCGGCATCAACTCGACATGGGTGAAGCCCAGCTCCTTGACGTAGGCGGGGAGTTGCTCGGCCAGTTGCCGGTACGTCAGCCCCGGCCGCCAGGACGGCAGGTGCACCTCGTACACCGAGAACGGCGCCCGATGCACGGGCGTGTCCGCGCGGTGCGCCATCCATGCGTCGTCGTGCCACTCGTACGCCGACTCGGTCACGATCGAGGCGGTCGCCGGCGGCACTTCCGTGCGGCGGGCCATGGGGTCCGCGCGTACGGTGTGGCTGCCGTCGGGGCGCGCGATGTCGAACTTGTAGCGCGTCCCGGGGCCGAGACCGGGCACGAACAGCTCCCACACCCCGCAGGCACCGAGCGAGCGCATGGGGTACGCGCGGCCGTCCCAGTGGCAGAAGTCCCCGCACAGCCGGACCCCTCGGGCGTTCGGCGCCCACACCGTGAAGCGGGTGCCGGTCACGCCCTGGTGGGTCATGGGGTGGGCGCCGAGTGCCTTCCACAGCTCCTCATGGCGTCCCTCACCGATCAGGTGGAGGTCGAGATCGCCGAGCGTGGGCAGGAAACGGTAGGGGTCGTCGGTCTCCTGGACGGTGTCCGCGTACGCCACGAGCAGCCGGTGGTCCGGTACGTCCCGCACCGGCAGCAGGGCCGAGAAGAAGCCGTCGCCGTCGTCGTGCAGTTCGGCCCAGGCGTCGCCGATGACGACGGTGACCGAGAGCGCGCACGGTCGCAGCGCGCGGAAGACCATCCCGTCCGGCACCGGGTGCGCACCGAGCACGGAGTGCGGGTCGTGGTGCGTTCCGGCCAGCAGCCGCTCCCGGTCGCCGGTGGGCACGGGGGCGGGTGCCGGGGTGCCCAGGTACGGCGAGGCGAGCGGGGGCGGGGGCGGGGTGTGCGTGGTCACGGCGTGGGCCTCCTGTCGCCGGGGCGTCGGGCGAGGCGTGCGATCGCCGCCATGGGCACCGGCAGCCAGTCGGGCCGGTGGCGGGCCTCGTACAGGACCTCGTACACGGCGCGGTCCGTCTCGTAGGCGCGCAGCAGCGCCGGTTCCGCGCGCGGGTCCCAGCCCGCCTCGGCGGCGTAGCCCGCGCAGTACGCCTCGCGGCAGCGCAGCGCCCACTCGGGCTGCCACGGCCGGCGGGCATGGGCGGCGTAGTCGAAGGAGCGGAGCATGCCCGCGACGTCGCGGACCGGGGACTGCGGGCGGCGCCGTTCGGGAAGCGGGCGGGCCGGTTCGCCCTCGAAGTCGATCACGTGCCACCGGCGTTCGGCCCGCAGCACCTGGCCGAGGTGCAGGTCGCCGTGGATGCGCTGGGCGGGCCGGGGCGTGTCGAGCGCGGCCAGTTCGGTGAAGGCGGAGCGCAGCCCGTGGGCGTACGGCAGCAGTTCCGGCACGGCGTGGGTGGCGTCCCGCAGCCGCTCGACCATGCCGGCGGTGAGGGGTCCGGTGTCGGGCGGGCCCTGGGGTTCGGCGGGGAACGCGGCGGCGAGGGCCAGATGCACCTCGGCCGTGGCCCGCCCCAGTTCGTACGCCTCCTCGGTGAACTCCCGCCCGGCCGCGAGGGCGGCGAGCGCCTGCGTCCATCCGTCGGCGGCACCGTGCAGGAAGGGCTGGAGCACGCCGAGCGTCGCGGCCCAGGGGCTGGAGGTGCGGAACCAGGCCACCGGCGCGGGGACGCAGGTGCAGCCCTGCCGGACCAGGGCCCAGGGCACCTCCAGGTCGGGGTTGATCCCGGGCCGCACCCGGCGGAAGACCTTCAGGATGTAGGCGTCGCCGTACACCAGCGAGGAGTTGGACTGCTCGGCTTCGAGGAGGCGGGGCGCGAGCCCGGTGGGTATGGTCACCCGTCTGTCGCGTTCGAAGCGGAGGGCGCCCGCGGTGCCCGGCGTGCGCAGCCGTTCCAGGAGCAGGGACGCCGAACGCGGGTCCTGGAGGGCGTCGTACACCAGCAGCCCCGCGAGAGGTCCCTCGCTCGCCCGTCCGAGGACCGCCGGGGAGACCCGTGGGGACAGGGACTCCCCGGTGCCGAGGAGCAGTTGGTAGCAGTCGTGCCCCGGCGCGGCGGTCGGCGAGCGCCCGATGCAGTCCGCGCGGACCAGGACGTGCAGGCAGCCGGGGTGCAGTTCGCTCACCGACAGCAGGGTCAGGTCCGTGACGGGACGTCCCTTGCCGGCGAACCAGCGCTGGCGCGGCAACCACTCCCGCAGCAGACCGGAGAGCGAGGGCAGCAGCGAGGCGGGGCCGATGCCGTCCTGGCTGAGCGTTGCGGTCTGGGTCTTCGGCATGGCCTCGCGTCCTTTCCGTGCCGGCCGACGTCGGCGGCCCTGATTCAACTGGTCACGAACACGTTGACCTTGGTGGCCTGGGGGACGTTCTTGCGGATGCGGAACCAGTAGAAGCCGTGGCCTGCGAGGGTGAGCAGGTAGGGCAGTTCTCCGATGGCGGGGAAGCGGACCCCGCCGATCAGTT
>NZ_JBIWIM010000008.1:0-78657 GCF_044764595.1 Streptomyces sp. NPDC093984
CGGTTACATTCCGAACCCGGAAGCTAAGCCTTACAGCGCCGATGGTACTGCAGGGGGGACCCTGTGGGAGAGTAGGACACCGCCGAACAATTCTTAGAAAGAGCCCCAACTCCCGGGTATGTCCCGGTGAGTTGGGGCTTTTTCGCGTCTCGCGGCGGGGCCGGCGAGGGGTGACGTACGGTTGCCCCCATGAGCAGTCCCGAGATCGCTGAGACGTACGTCGTTCGTGCCATACGCGCCGAGGAGTGGCCCGCTGCCAAGGCGCTGCGGCTCCTGGCGCTCCAGGATCCCGTGGCGCACCTCGCCTTCCTGGAGACGTACGACGAGGCCTCGGCCAAGCCCGACTCCTTCTGGCAGGAGCGAGCGGCCAGGGGGGCCGAAGGGGCGTCCGACGTGCACCAGTTCGTCGCGCAGGGACCGGACGGCGAGTGGGTCGGTACCGTCACCGTGTTGCTGGAGGAGGCCGGCACCAAGGACTGGGCGGGGTTTCCGGTCGACCGGCGGCAGGGGCATGTCGTCGGCGTGTACGTACGGCCCGAGCACCGCGGGTGCGGGCTGACCGAGGTGCTGTTCGACGAGGCCCTGGAGTGGGCCTGGAGCCGTGGCGTGGAGCGGGTACGGCTGATCGTCCACGAGGACAACGGTCGTGCCCAGGCGTTCTATCGGAAGATGGGGTTTGCGCCGACCGGGGTCACCGTGCCGGTGTCCGCGGTCGGTGGCGAGGAGCAGGAACTGGAGATGGCGATCGAGCGGCCGTAGGCGGGGCCTGGCCGGGGACGGCTATACGGGCAGTTCGTACTGGGGCCAGCGGCTGCGGGCCTGTTCCCTGGAGCGGAGGAGGGCCAAGGTCGGCAGGCCCTGGCCCGCTCCCGTCGTCAGGAGATCCGGGAGCTGGGGCAGCGGGGCCACCGCTGCCACGTCGTCCAGGACCAGGGTGAGTGGTGGGTCGAGGCGACCGGAGGATGACCGTTCGGCCATGCGGCGGCCGCGCTCGACCACGCTGGAGGCGAGGGCCGTCAGCAGCGGCATGGCGCCGGGGTGCTGGCGGGGGTCCTCGATGGATTCACCGACCACATAAAGTGTGCCCCCTTCGTTGACGAAGGAATCCAAGGCGAGGCTGTCATTTCGGTTGGGTGTGCATGCCTCGCGGATATTGACCGTGAAGAGCGAGGACAGTGCGCGGGCGGTCAGTTCCTGTGCCATGTCCCTGCGTTCGGGGTGCGAGGTGAGCGCGGCCTCCAGTTCGCCTGCCGTGCCGGACGACGCCTTGGGGTTCGTCCGCAGGGCGCGTACGGCCTCCTGGACCTGTGTGCCCTGGGCCCAGCGGTGGAGGTGCCGGATGGTGCGGCCCTCTATGGCGGCGGCGTGCAGATAGCTCCGCAGGAGCGTTTCCGCCACATCGGCCACCGCCTGGTCGATGCGGGCCGTGGGGCGGACGGGGGCGAGCAGCGCCACAGCGCGTGCAGCGGCGGTCGCCTTGTCCTCGCAGCCGGCGGACGGCGACCAGTGCAGCCGGGCCGGGGTGTCGCACAGGTGGGAGGGGTCGTAGAGGAGGACGGGTCCCAGCTTGGCGCGGGCGTCCTTGGTCTCGGCCCACAGGGCGGGGCTGGAGGTGATGACGAGCGCGGGCCCCTCCGCGTCGTGCACGGCCTGGGTGGCGACGGGACGACGGACGTCAGGGCCGCCGAGGACGACGGAGGGCGTCCTCCCGGTGCCAGGGGTGGGAGCAGGGGTGCCGGGGGCCGCGAGCGCGGGGACTACGGGCAGGGCCTGTTCGACACCTGCCGTGACGGGAACAGGGCCGGTGGCCGGCGTGGGCTGTCGCGCACCGAGGTGCTCGGGGAGGGGTGCGGCGGCCGGGGGCGCAGCAGGGTAGGGGGCCGAGTCCGGGGCGGCGGCGGTGAGCGAACCGGCCGCCACGTCGGGCACCGCCCCCTGCGGTCTCCAGGCCGTCTCTCCGCGCGGTCCCACGACCAGGTCCCCGTGGGGTCTCCCGGCGGTCTCTCCGCGCGGTCCCACGGCCACGTCCACGTGCGGCCCACCGGCCGCAGCCTCCGCCTTCCTGCGGACCCGTACGGCCTTCCACCGTGCCACCGTGCCGATCGCGAAGACCGTCAGCACGAACAGCACCATCAGTTCCCCTATGAACAGGCCCCAGAACAGCCCGTATCCGGAAAGCTGGTCCGGTGGTGTGTCCGGCCACGCGCCCGTGATGTCGTGTGGCTCGGTGATCAGGTGGCGCATGGCCACCGGGGTGCTGCTGATCCGTACGCCGTGCGGCCACGCGCCCTGGGTGAACCAGCCCGCGAGGCCCGTGGCAGACCACACCATCAGCGTCACGCCGAGCAGGAAGGCGAGCAGGCCCACCAACAGCCCGTCGGGGATGCCGCCCTGGCCGTCCTGCCGCCGCTCCTGTCGCTCCGTGCCTGGTCTCATCGGGACTCCAAGAACCCCATGTCGCCCATGTCCCTACGCCACCGTGGTCTCGGACGAGCCGTCCAGATCGCTCAGTCGGTGTTCGACGAACGCCGCCGCGCGTTCCTCCGCCTCGAGTTCCGCGGCGCGCAGCGCGTCGTCCGCCAGGCGGTCGCTCGACGACTCCGTCATCGCGCGGTCGGTGAAGACCAGCGGCCGTTCCATCTCCGTGACGAGGTGCTTGACGACCTGTACGTTGCCGTTGACGTCCCACACCGCGATACCGGGTGTGAGCGTCGGGATGATCTCCACCGCCCAGCGCGGCAGGCCGAGGACCCGGCCCGTCGCCCGTGCCTCGTCGGCCTTCTGGGCGTAGATGGTCCTGGTCGACGCCATTTTCAGGATCGCCGCCGCCTCCTTGGCCGCCGCTCCGTCCACCACGTCGCTCAGGTGGTGGACCACGGCCACGAAGGACAGGCCGAGGCGCCGGCCGAACTTCAGCAGCCGCTGGAACAGCTGGGCGACGAACGGGCTGTTGATGATGTGCCAGGCCTCCTCGACCAGGAAGATGCGCTTCTTCCGGTCGGGGCGGATCCAGGTGTGCTCCAGCCACACACCGACGATCGCCATCAGGATCGGCATGGCGATGGAGTTGCGGTCGATGTGGGACAGGTCGAACACGATCAGCGGGGCGTCGAGGTCGATGCCGACCGTGGTGGGGCCGTCGAACATGCCGCGGAGGTCACCGTCGACCAGGCGGTCCAGGACGAGGGCCACGTCCAGGCCCCAGGCTCGTACGTCGTCCAGGGCGACGTTCATCGCCTCCGCCGACTCGGGCTCGGGGTGCCGTAGCTGTTCGACGATGTCGCTGAGCACGGGCTGGCGTTCGACGATGGTCTCGTTGACGTACGCGTGCGCGACCTTCAGGGCGAAGCCGGACCGTTCGTCCAGGCCGTGGCCCATCGCGACCTCGACGATCGTGCGCAGCAGGGCCAGCTGCCCGGTCGTGGTGATCGCGGGGTCGAGCGGGTTGAGCCGGATGCCGTGGTCCAGGGCGGCCATCGGGTCGAGCCGGATGGGGGTTATCCCCAGCTCCTCGGCGATGAGGTTCCACTCGCCGACGCCGTCCTCGCCCTGCGCGTCCAGGACGACGACCTGCCGGTCGCGGAACCTGAGCTGGCGCAGGACGTACGTCTTCTCCAGCGCCGACTTGCCGTTGCCGGACTCGCCGAGGACGAGCCAGTGCGGCGCCGGGAGCTGCTGGCCGTACAGCTGGAAGGGGTCGTAGATGTACCCCTTCCCGGAGTAGACCTCACGGCCGATGATGACGCCGGAGTCGCCGAGGCCGGGTGCGGCCGTCGGCAGGTAGACGGCCTGGGCCTGGCCCGTGGAGGTGCGGACGGGCAGCCGGGTCGTCTCGACCTTGCCGAAGAGGAAGGACGTGAAGGCGTCGGTCAGGACGGACAGCGGATCCCGCATCAGGGCCTTACCTCCGAATGCCGGTGGCGAAGGGGAGCGTGTTCACGAAGGCCCGGTGGTGCTCGCGGTCGCACCACTCCAGCTTCAGATACGACTTGCCTGCCGAGGCACGGATGGTCCGCTTGTCGCGGGCCAGGGCTTCCGGGGAACGGGAGGAGACGGTGATGTACCCGACCAGGTTGACGCCCGCGGCGCCGCTCGCGAGGTCCTCGCCGCGCTGGTCGAGGCGGGAATGGGCGGCGATGTCACGGGGGTCGACGGTGCGGTTCATCTTGGCGGCGCGGCTCGCCTCCGCCTCGTCGTTGGTCTTCTCGGTGAGCATGCGCTCGATGGCGATCTCGGTGGGTTCGAGGTCCATCGTGACGGCGACGGTGCGGATGACGTCCGGGGTGTGCACGAGGAGGGGCGCGAGGAAGTTCACGCCGACCGGGGTCATCGGCCACTCCTTGACCCACGCGGTGGCGTGGCACCAGGGCGCGCGGGTGGAGGACTCGCGGGTCTTGGCCTGCAGGTAGGTGGGCTCCGTGGCGTCGAGCTCGGCGGGCCAGGCGTTGCGCCTGGTCATCGCCTGGATGTGGTCGATGGGGTGGTCCGGGTCGTACATGGAGTGGATGAGGGAGGCGAGCCGTCCCTGTCCCAGCGGCTGCCGGACACGGATGTCGGCCTCCTGGAGCCGGGAGCAGATGTCGGTCAGCTCGCGGGCCATCACCACCGCGAGCCCGGCGTCCCGGTCGACCTTCCTGCCGCCCTGCGGCCGGGCGGCGCGTGCCATGGCCTGGGCCTCGGCGGCGAGCTCCCGGGTGTAGTGCATGCAGGCGACGAGGTAGGCGCGGTGCTGCTCGCTGCTGGTGGACACCATGGACAGCAGCTGGTCGTAGGACTGCCGCAGCCATGTCGGCGAGCGCTCGTCGCCGCGCTGGGAGACGTCCTTGGCGTGCGCGTCGGGGTCGGCGGGCAGGGTGCGGGCCAGCATCTGGAGGCGGGTGACGAAGCCGTCGCCGTTCGCGACGTGCTTCAGCAGCGTGCCGAAGCGGTCGACGAGGGCCTCCTGGTCCTCGCTGTCGCGCAGGCCGACGCCGGGGCCCTCGATCTCGATCGCGGCGGTGACCGTCCTGCGGTCGGCGTGCAGGAGGACGGCGATCTCGTCGGGTCCGAAGGGGGCGGCGAGCCAGGTGATGCGGCCGATGCCCGGGGGCGGCCCGATCTCGACCTCGCGCCCGTCGAGCCGGGTGCCGGCCTCCATGACCCCGGACCGGTAGGCCGCACCCCGGCGGAGCGTCCGCTTGTAACTGCGGTTGATCTCGAACCACTTGTAGAACGTGCGGTGCTTGTACGGCACGTACACGGCGGCCAGCGCGAGCAGCGGGAAGCCCATCAGCAGCACGATGCGCAGGGACAGGACGGGGACGAGGAGCCCGCACATCATGCCGAGGAACGCGCCCGCGATGATCAGCGCGATCTCACCGGTCTCGCGGTTGCGGCCGATGATCGCGTTCGGCCGGGCGCGGCCGATCAGATATGTACGGCGGGGCGTGACCGGATGGGACACGTGGGACTCGGTCGTCAACGCCCTTCACCTCCCGTGCGGTTGGTACTGCTGTTGCGGGTGCTGCTGGCGTGCGGGGTCTGGGCCGGGCTGGTCCGTGGCGGGGGCGCGGAGGGGACGGCTCCGCCGCCGCCCGGGGTACGGGTGCTGTGCGCGGCCACACCGCCGGAGGCCGGGTTGGCGGGGCGGGGCGGCTGGGTGGCGCCCGCGGCCGCGCCGCTGTTGCTGTCGGCGCGGGTGCTGTGCGTCTTGATGCCCTGGGCGACGAGGGTCGCCGGGGAGCTGATGACGGCGGCGGCCTTGCGCTCGGCGCCCTGCATGATGCGGTTGTTGCGGGAGTTGACGATCTCGTCGCCGAAACCGGGCACGAACCGGTAGATCATGGCGCTCGAGAAGATGGCGAGCAGGATGATGGCGAGACCGGAGACCACGGCGGCGAGCGAGTCCGGGCCGCCTTCGCCGGCGAGGGCGCCTGCGAGGCCGAGCACGATGACGATGACCGGCTTGACCAGGATGACCGCGATCATGATGCCCGCCCAGCGGCGGACGTGGCCCCAGAGGTTCTTGTCGACGAGTCCGGAGTAGACGACGACGCCGAGCAGGGCGCCGACGTAGAGGAGGACGGCCCGCAGGAACAGCTCCAGGTAGAGGACGCCGGCGGCGAGGATCGACACCAGCGAGACGATGATCAGCATGATCGGGCCGCCGCCGATGTCGGTGCCCTTGTTGAGGGCGCCGGAGAACGTGCCGAAGAACGTGGTCGTCTGGTCGCCGGTGGCCTTGGCCAGGACGTCACTGACGGCGTCGGTCGCCGAGACGACGGTGTAGAGGATCAGCGGGGTGAAGGCGGAGGCCAGCACCGTGAGCCAGAGGAAGCCGACGGCTTCGCTGACGGCGGTGCCGAGCGGAACACCGCGCACGGCCCGCTTGGCCACGGCCAGCAGCCACAGGACGAGGGTCAGGATGGCTGAGGCCGCGAAGACGATGGCGTACTGCTGGAGGAACTTCTGGTTCGTGAAGTCGACGCTCGCGGTCTCCTTCACGGCCTCACTGAGCTTGTCGATGGTCCAGGAGGCGGCTTTGGCGCAGCCTTTTGCGAGGGAGGAGAGGGGGTCGAGGGGGTTGTCGGGGGTGAGGGAGTTGCCGCCGCTGGAGCTGCCGGCGTTGTTTTTCTGGCAGTACTCCTTCGCGGGGCCGATCAGCAGGTCGCACGGGTCGTTCGACCCGGAGGGCGACGGAGTGGCCGAGCCCGTCGGTGACGGCGTGACGGACGGTGTGGGCGACGGTGCCGCGAAGGCACGCGTGGCCAGTACGACGGCCGTGGCTTGAACGGCGGCTACAGCGGCCGTGAGCTTGAGTACGCGCCGCGGGTTACCGGGCATAAGTGAACCCTCCGTACTGCTCGACGGCCTTGCTGATCTCGTCGGACGTGGCTGCCTTGTCGTCACCGGGAACCGGTGCGGGGCCGTCCGTCTGGGAGTCATTGACGATCTTCCAGTCACCGTTGGACCACTGCAGCTCGAAGGTCCACGTCTTCCACGTGGTGCTGACCGGATCGGTTGACCCCTGACCGGACATGCCGATGAGGCCCATGTACCAGACCGAGACCTTCGCGGAGTTGCCGCTGTACTGCTCGACCTTGGTGCCTACCGGGACCGTACGTGAGACGAATGTGCTGCCCTGCGGAGCGTTGCCGTTGGCGTCCAGCCCCAGCTTGTTGAGGAAGCTCGCGGAGTAGGCCTGGTCCATCGGCCCCTGAAGCTTGCTTGCAGCGGCCGCAGTGTAGAGGGCGTTGACGATGCTGTGTCGGCTCTCCCTCTGGAACATCCCGGTGGAACCCAGCGCGACCGAGTAATTCGCCGCAGCCGACTCCGCCCCCTGCTGATCATGCGCGAAGCCCGAAGGAATCCCCCCGGTCTTCGACTGCACCGGTCGTGCCCCCGAAGCCGCCGTGGGGGCCGGGCCCGCTTTGGTCTCGTTGCCGTCCGCCGATGACGAACCCCCGTCCCCGCGGTTCGCGAAGGCGATCGCTGCGATCAGGAGGACGACCACGCCGACCACCGTGACCAGGCTCCGGGACGAGGACCGGCCCCGCCGGGCACCCCCGTACACGTCACCGCTCCGGCCGCCCGGCAGCCGGGTGCGGGTCTGCCCGACTCCGCCGTACTCCGTGTCGCCCCCGCCGGAGGCACCGTCACCGAGACTCACGCCGCGCACGCCCCCTTCAGCTGTTGGCCGCTTCGAACCGCGTAGAAGTACGACGGTAGCCGTGCTGGTTGCCGCGCGGGCGCGGTGTGGTGACTCGACATCAGGGAAACGCAACCTCAGCCGGTGGGCGCGACGGACGAATGGGTCGGAGGGGCTGCTGGCGCGCCCGGCCGGGGACTGACGGTGCGCCAGGTGGGCCCGGCGGTCCGGGGCCGGGCCTACACGGCCATGCCGTACACGATCGTGAACAGTGTGCCCAGCGAGCCGATGATGAAGACCCCGGTCAGACCCGCGATGATGAGGCCCTTGCCCTGCTCGGCGCTGAACGTGTCGCGCAGGGCGGTCGCGCCGATGCGCTGTTTGGCCGCGCCCCAGATCGCGATCGCCAGGCAGAGCAGGATGGCGACGGCCATCACCACCTCGACCATCACGCGAGCCTCGTTGCCCAGGCTGCCGAACGGTCCCCAGTCTGGGGCGATACCGCCGATGATCGTGTTGATGTCGCCTTTTGCGGCCGCGAGATGCATGTAAGTCACCGCCCCTGTTGGGTTGTTCCGTACCCCCTGCCACCGTCGCAGGGGTCAGGGCCATTCTCGCCGACAATGCCGCTGTCGTATGTCGACTTGGCGTCATTGATTGGCGGGTTTCGTACGTGTCCCTTGCGTCCGGCCCGCGTGGGACCCTCGCGAGGGGCGTGGACCGGTGTGTGAAGGGGCGTATGGTCACTGTGTGTATCACGGCAGGTCACGCCGGGCAATGAAGTCGCAGCGGAACCTGGTGTGTGGTTCCGTCGTTAACTTCTTCTGCGCCCTGAGGGCCTGGTTGCCCCCTGGCGCCGGTCGACCGGCCAGCCCGTGGCGTACGGGTGTCACCCGTACGAGCGGAAGGCTATCCCTGAACGGGGGGCGCGTATGCGTCGGGTGGCGGCATGTCAGATCGCACGGATGTGCGCCGAAGCACGGGACGTGCGGGGAGCGCGCACGGCGACGGGCCGCGGCTGGTTGCCGCGGCCCGTCTCCCGGAGGGTGCCGTCGGTAAGTCCCCACTTACTTTCTGACGGCGTCCGTCATGTGCGGGGGAAGGGGATCAGCGGGTGAAGGCGTCGATCCCCTCCGGGGTGCCCCAGCCGGTCGGGCCGTCGTAGCCGGAACGGGCCGTGCAGAAGTAGCTGGTGGAGCAGGAGCCGTTGCTGCCGCTGGTGACGTCGTTGAGGGCGGACGTGCCGGCCGCGGCGTAGGGGTACGCGGCCGGGTAGTCGGTGCTGCCCGGGGTGCCGGCCAGGGCGTAGGCCCCGGCGATGATGGGCGCCGAGGCGCTGGTGCCGCCGTAGGTCACCCAGCCGGTGCCGTCGCCGTAGGTGTCGTAGACCGAGACGCCGGTGGCGGGGTCGGCGACGGCCGAGACGTCGGCGACCATGCGCTTGGAGCAGCCGGAGTCGGTCTGCCAGGACGGCTTGGCGTCGTACGCGGAGCAGCCCGAGCCGGTGCCCTCGGTGCTGCTGGTGTTCCACACGCTCTCGCTCCAGCCGCGGCTGTTGGAGGCGGTGGAGAGCCGGGTGCCGCCGACGGCGGTGACGTACCTGGAGGCGGCCGGGTACTCGGCGCCGTACCCCTCGTCGCCCGCGCTCACGGTGATCGCGACGCCCGGGTGCTTGAAGTACGAGGAGTCGTACGTCGAGTCGGAGGAGGACTCGGAGCCGCCGTAGCTGTTGGAGACGAACTTGGCGCCGAGCTTGACGGCCTCGTTGACGGCGGTGCCCAGGTTGGACATCGAGGCGGACTTGGCCTCGACGAGCAGGATGTTGCAGTTCGGGCAGACGGCGGAGGCCATGTCGAGGTCGAGGGATATCTCACCGGCCCAGCCGCTGTCTGCGGAGGGGAGGGAGCTGGTGGAGCCGGTCTGGCTGACCTTGGTGAAGCAGCCGTTGTCGGAGGTGCAGTCGGGGAGGCCGTAGTAGGAGCGGTACTGGGCGAGGTCGGACTCGGCGTTCGGGTCGTCGTACGCGTCGACGATCGCGATGGTCTCGCCGGAGCCGTTGCCGGCGGCGGCATCGGTCAGGCCGTAGGCCGACTGGAGGTCGCCGGGGCCGTAGCCGGTGGGGGAGTCGGAGGCGGCCTTCGGGGAGACGGCCTGGGGCGTGATGCCCTCCTCCTTGGCCTGCTGCCGCTGGAAGGCCGTGATGCCGCCGGTGACGCGCAGGGCGTTGCAGGCCATCTCGCCCTTCTTCTTGGGCAGGGCGCAGGAACGGGTCCACGTCACCTTGGACGAGGCGGACGTGGCGGAGGAGGATTTCGCGGACGAGGTTGTCGCAGAGGCGGCCGCGTCCGCGTGGGCGGCGGTGCCGAGGCCGGCGAACACGAGGGCGGCGGTGGCGACGGCGGCCGAGCCCATACGGCGCCACCTGCCGGGCCGGGCCGGTCGGTTGGGGGGTGTCGTACGCAACGTGCGTTCTCCTGAGTCGGTTTGACAGGGAAGTGCGTGCGGGTGCGTCGCCGGTTCGGTGTCCCCGGCGACGAGGCGGCGGCCCGGGACGACCCTGACTTGTTGAGTACGCGACAAACAAGAGGCTCCGGAATTCCTGACTTCCGCATTGCCGAACCGAGGTGCCCGCCTTACCGGTCGATGGCCGGGGGATGGCGGGGGCGTGGCGCCGGCTTGACGGGGTTCACAGGGAGGGTGTCGAGGACGCTGCGCGGGGACGCTGCGTGGGGCGGGTCTACGCGCATCCGCCTGCGGGGCGGGGTGAGGGAGCTCGTTTCGAACTGGCGTTCATCGCACGTGCGCGCGGCGATCGGGGGAGGAAGTCCTTGTGGGCCGAATGCCCCCGCTGAGCTGCGGGAATGAGACCTCATAGAGGAATTTCAGGGTGCTCAAAGAGTTTTTCTCACCTTTCTGGGCCACAGTAAGACGTGATGAACCGCATCAGACGCCCCCCTGGCAACCGCCGGCACGCGTTCTTCGGCACCGTCGTGCTGCTGGCTGTCACGTCCTCCTCCGTGGCGGCGGCCGCCGGCGGTCCCGGACCGCTGGGCGTGACCATGGAGGCGCCGGCCAGCCGGGCCAGCTCTCGCATCGGCGCGCTGTTCGGCGCGTCCGGCGGGCTGGAGGGCGGTCACTTCTGCACCGCCTCCGTCGTGCACAGCAAGCGCGGCAACCTGATCGTGACCGCCGCGCACTGCGCGGGCAGCGGCACGCTCTGGTTCGCCCCGGGCTACCGGGACGGCAAGGCGCCCTACGGTGTGTGGAAGGTGACCAAGACCTTCGTCGGTGACCGCTGGAGCGGTGGGCAGGACGAGGACAGCGACGTGGCCTTCGCCACCGTGGAGTCCATCGGCGGCGTCGAGGTCGAGAGCATCGTGGGGAGCAACAGGTTCGTCACCGGGCACGAGACCGGCGCCACCGCCGTCACCGTGACCGGTTACCCCGACTCCCAGGAATCCCCGATCACCTGCACCAACAGGCCGACGGCCCACAGCCGCACCCAGCAGCGCATCGACTGCCCGAGCTTCACCAGCGGCACGAGCGGCAGCCCCTGGGTGAACGGCTACGGCGAGGTCGTGGGCGTCCTCGGCGGACACGAACAGGGCGGTTCGACCCCGGACGTGTCCTACAGCGTCGTCCTCGGACGCGAGGCCGCGGATCTGTACCGGGCCGCGTCCGGCGCGTAGGACGGTCGCCGCGCCCGCGGGTGGTGCACTACCGCCGCGTTCGGAGCACCACTCCCGCGCCCGGCGCGTAGGACAACTGCCGCCGCCCGGCGGGGAGGACCATCGCCGCATCCAGCGGGCAGCATCTCCGCCGCGCCCAGCGGGTGGCAGCACCGCCACATCCGGCGCGGAGCACTACTGCCGCGCCCGGTGCGTAGGGCAACAGCCGCCGCCCGGCGCGAAGGACAACAGCCGCCGCCCGGCGCGAAGGACAACTGCGCCGTCAGGCGCGGAGCGCCACCGCGCCCAGTCGGGCAGGACAGCCGCCGCCGTCCGGCGGTAAGCGCCACCGCCGCCATCCGGCGGTTGGGACCCCCGCCCCTTCCCCGGTGGCCGATCCTCTACGGTCCACGTCGTCCGGCCAGGGCTTTTCAGGTCCGTCGGACAGCTTGCGCCCCTACACTGACCCTCGGCGTACTCCCGGGCGGCGAGGGGCGGTTGACGGTGCGTAAGGCGTGGATCTGGGCGACCGTAGCCGTCGGTGCCGCGCTGAGCTTCGTGATGCTGCTCGTCGTCGGGGTCTACACGGTCGCCGGGAACCTCGCGAACGGCATCGGCGGGGGATCCGTCGCCCTCGCCAAGAACGCCGTCCCCGCCGCGTACTCCGCCATCGTGCAGAAGTGGGGCAACCTGTGCAGCGCCATCAACCCCGCGCTGCTGGCCGCCCAGCTCTACCAGGAGAGCGGCTTCAACCCGAACGCCAAGAGCCCCGCGAAGGCCGAAGGCATAGCGCAGTTCATCCCCGGCACCTGGGCCATCCACGGTATCGACGGCAACGGCGACGGCAAGGCCGACGTATGGGATCCGCGCGACGCGATCCCGTCGGCCGCCTCCTACGACTGCAAGCTCGCCTCCTACGTCAAGGACGAGCCCGGCAACCCGACGGAGAACATGCTCGCCGCGTACAACGCGGGGGCGTACGCGGTGATCCGGTACGGAGGCGTGCCGCCGTACAAGGAGACCCAGAACTACGTCAGGACCATCACCACCCTGGCGAAGAGCTTCGCCGCGCCCGTCCAGCGGCTCGACCCCTCCAAGCAGGCGGCCGGCGCGATCAACTACGCGCAGCAGAAGCTCGGCACCCCCTACCTGTGGGGCGGCGACGGCACTCCGGAGGAGGGCGGACGCTTCGACTGCTCCGGCCTGACCAAGGCCGCGTACGCGAGCGTCGGCATCACGCTGCCGCGCGTCGCCAACGACCAGTACAACGCCGGACCGCACCCGAGCCGCGATGAGCTGCTCCCCGGCGATCTGGTCTTCTTCTCGCACGACCCGACCAATTCCCGCGCCATCCACCACGTCGGGATCTACGTCGGCGGCGGCTACATGATCGATGCGCCGAGAACCGGTGCCGTGATCCGTTTCGACCCGATCGACAACTCCGACTACTTCGGGGCGACGCGTGTCACCGAGGATGGCGCGAAAGCGCTGCCCACGACGGTGTGAATCGGGATGTGAACGGCGCATGGGCGAGTGCTCGCTGGCTGGAACCTTCCCTCACGCTCACCCTCGTGAGCTGCGAAGACGTGTCTCTCTTCGATAACGTCTGCGTGATCATTCGGTGGAATGCGGAACGTGGGGAACAGGACTGTGCGTTCCTTCTCCCGTAGGGCGTTGACGGACGGCAGCCGGCTCGACGTGGAGCGGATCTACGACCACGGGGGTGGTGCAGCGGCGCGCGCACGGCGTGTCCGCGGACGGGACGGACGACGAAGGGGCCGCGCACGATGGCTGGACTGGCCGAGTCAGGGTCGAACCCCGACGTCGATCTGCTCTACGACATCAATGGCCTGGCCAAGGAAGCGCCGCACTGGTTCGACCGGGTCATGGGGTTCGTCGGCGAGTGGGGTCTGCTGCTCGCCATGGTGCTGCTCGTCCTGTGGTGCTGGACGAGCGTGCGGCGCAGGGGCGGCGAGGACGCGGCGTCCTCCGTGGCGGCGATCGTCTGGGCGCCCCTGGCCGCCGGTATCGCGGTGCTGGTGAACGTGCCGATCCGGGGCTTCGTGGAGCGCCCCCGGCCGTTCGTCGACCACCAGGGGCTCGACGTCCTCGTCACCGGCAAGACCGACTACTCCTTCGTCAGCGACCACGCCACGCTCACCATGGCCATGGCCGTCGGACTCTTCGTGGCGAACCGGAAGTTCGGGCTGCTCGGTCTCGGCCTGGCCCTCCTGGAGGGCTTCTGCCGGGTCTACATGGGCGTGCACTACCCGACGGACGTCATCGGCGGCTTCGCCCTCGGCACGGCCGTCGCGCTGCTGCTCTCCCCGCTCGCCACGGCGATGCTCACCCCGGTCATGAAGGCCGTCGAACGCTCACCGCGCGCCGGCCGGCTGATCCGGGCCCGCGGGGGGCGCGCCGCGGAGACCGTGATCTCCGGGGCGCGGCGCGAGCCGTCCTGCCCTCAGGACAGGGACCTGGCGGCGTAGGGCTCCCCATGTCCGGGCGCGATCACAGCGACTGCGGGAAGGTGAAGAAGCCGTCCGGGTCGTACCGGTGCTTCAGCTGGGCGAGACGCGTGGCCGCGTCCCCGTAGTACGCCTTCCGCCAGTTCGACAGGGTCGGGTCCGTGTAGTTCTGGTACGCCGCCCCGGACGCGTAGCCGCGCATCGACGTGTGCGCGGAATTCAGCCAGGACTGCGCCGTCGCCCCGGAGGTGCCGGCTCGCCAGCTCGCGATGTACTGCGCCAGCATCCGCGACCGGCGGTGCACGAACGCCGTCGCCGTCGGAGCCACCCGGTTGACCGCGCCGCCGAGCGCTATGAAGGCGACGCTGCCCGCGCCGCCCCGCACCTGGGCGATCTCCCGCAGGAGCGCCTGGATGCCGGCCGCCGGGATCGAGCGGTCGAAGAAGTCGGAGCGGGCCGCGTACGTCTCCCGGCCGAGGGCGCCCTGCGGGCTACGGCCCGGTGTCGAGCCAGGCAGGTGGCACTGGGCGGCTGTGGGGAAGGAGGAGCAGCCCGCGTACGCCTCCATCGCGCCCTGGTAGGAGTGCCGCCGGAGCGAGACGCTGCGCGCCGGGGCGCCGACCTTGGCGGCCAGGCGGTCGACGGCGTTCTGGAGCTCGCCGTAGGTCCCGAGCGAGAAGGCGGCGACGGAGACGGTGGGCGTGCCGCCGTTCTCGAGGTGGCAGGAGGACCAGATCTCGTCGGGCTGGCCGGGGCCCCACTCCTGCCAGGCCCTGAGCACGGCGGCGGCCTTGGACCAGGGCCAGGTCAGGTACGCCGACACGGCCTGCGGCGCCGGGTGGGTCCTGAAGCGGAGCTCGGTGACGACGCCGAAGTTGCCGTTGCCCGCGCCGCGCAGGGCCCAGAACAGGTCCTTGTTCTCAGTGGCGTTCGCGACGAGCTGCTTGCCGTCCGCCGTCACCAGGGTCGCCTGGGTGAGGCTGTCGCAGGTCAGTCCGTACGCCCGCGAGACCACCCCGTGGCCGCCGCCCAGAGCGAGGCCGGAGACGCCGACCGTGGGGCAGGAACCGGCGGGTATCGTCACGCCCTTCGCGGTGAGCGCGCGGTAGACGTCGATCAGCTTGGAACCCGCGCCGATGACCGCCTCGCCGCCGCTCGCCCGTATGGCGTTCAGCTTGCCCACGTCGATGATCAGGCGTCCGTCCCCCGAGGACCAACCGGCGTAGGAGTGCCCGCCGTTGCGTATCGAGACCTTGACGCGGTGCACGCGCGCGTACGCCAGCGCGGTGCGGATGTCGTCGGTGTGCGCCACGTACGCGACGGCCGCCGGCTTCAGTCCGTCGAAGCGGGTGTTGTACAGCTGGCGGGCGGTGGACCAGGCGCCGTCGCCGGGGCGCACCAGGGTGCCGTCCAGATCCCTGGCCAGGTCCGTCCAGTGGGCGGGGGCCTGAGCGCCGGCGCTGTCCGTCCGCAGGGACGTGCCGATGCCGGCCGAAGCACCTCCGCTGCACGCGGTGGTGGTGACCGTCGCCGCGAGCGCGGCGGTGGTCCCGCCGATGAACGTACGCCGTTGCATGTGCGCCTCCCTTGGGTTCCGCAGAACGAGACGGGGCCTCGTCGCGGAGGGTTGCGCAGGGAAGTGCCACAGAACAGCTACAGGATGAGGACGGTGTGGGCGCGCATGTCCACCGGCGCAACCGGAGTTCGGGGGCACCACCCCCTAGCCGGCCTCGTGCACCTCCGCGTCCGATCGCGCCAGGCTGCGGGCTCTGCGGGCCGGCCCCCGCCAGCCGCAACTGCACCGGGCCACACAGAAACGGCCCTGTTCGACCGTTGTCGTGCGGTGTTCCACGGGGCCGGTCGGGAAGTCCTGCTGCTCCACGCCCACAAGGTTACCCAGGGCAAGTGAACTGCCGAGGCGCGTGACGGGTCCTCCTACCCGTCGTTAACCGGAACGACAGGAGGGCACCGGGACGGACCGGCTGGGGGTAGGCAGGCGATGGTGGTGCGGCAGCGCGGTCGGGTCGGTGCGGCGGTCGTCGCGACGGTGGGGCTCCTGGTCTTCTCGCCCGCCCTCACCGGCTGTGCCGGCGACGGGGCCGCCGCCGAGGACGCGCGCTCCGGCCCGGGCGCCGTCCAGGCGCTGCACCAGGCGGCCGCCGCCCTGGTGCGCGCGGGCAGTTCCAAGGCCCGTACGTCGATGGAGATGGCGACCGGCGGCACCCGGGTCACCATCCGCGGCGAGGGGGTCTACGACTACCGGGGCCGGCTCGGGCGGCTGACGGTGACCCTTCCTCAGGACCCGGCGGGCGCCGACGAGCACCGCCCCATCACCGAACTGCTCGCGCCGGGCGCCCTCTTCATGAAGAACCGGGGCGCGGGGGTGCCCGCCGACAAGTGGGTGCGGGTCGACACGACCACGCTCTCCGACGGCAACCTGGTCACCGGCGGCGCCACCGACCCGTACACGGCCGCGGAGCTGCTGCGCGGGGTGCGGAAGGCGACGTACGTCGGCAGGACCCGGATCGGCGGGACCCCGGTGCGGCACTACCGCGGGGTCGCCGACATCGGGCTCGCGGCGCGCGACGCGTCCGCCGGGAACAGGAAGGCGCTCCAGGCGGCGGCGAAAGGGTTCGCCACGGCCGAGGTGCCGTTCGACGCCTACCTCGACGACGAGGGGCGCATCCGCGAGGTCCGCCACCGGTTCAGCTTCGTGGGCGGGCGGCAGAAGACGCCGGTGGCGGTGGCCTCGACGACGGTGCTGTACGACTTCGGGGCCCCGGCCGACGTACGGCTGCCGGCGTCCGGGGACATCTTCGCCGGGAAGATCGCCGAACAGTGAGGTGCGGGCGCGGGGCCGGTCGTGGCGCAGGTGAGTGGCCGGAAGTGGCGCGGTTGAGGGGGCCGGAAATGGTCCGTCCGTGCCATGCGCCGCCCAGGGGCCGCTCCCTACGCTAGGAAGCCGGCCCCAGGAAGCCGGTGACGGCAGAAAGAGGTGACGCACGTGGCTCCGGTCGGCGGTACGGCAGTTCAGGACCACGTGGCCCTTGCCGAGATCGAACTGTGCGGTGACCTGATCATCGCGGCCTCGGCCGCGCACGAGGACCGGCTGAGTCTGGAAAGCATCGACGAGGTGCTGAAGGTGGCCGAGGAACGGGACGCCTCCGGCGAGTGAGCCGCCGCCGTCAGGTCCGCAGCAGGCGGCCGATCGCCTTCGTCGCCTCCTCCACCTTCGCGTCGATCTCCGCGCCGCCCTTGAGCGCGGCGTCCGCGACGCAGTGGCGCAGATGCTCCTCGAGCAGCTGGAGCGCGAAGGACTGCAGGGCCTTCGTGGAGGCCGAGACCTGCGTGAGTATGTCGATGCAGTACACGTCCTCCTCGACCATGCGCTGCAGGCCGCGGATCTGGCCCTCGATGCGGCGCAGCCGCTTGAGGTGCTCGTCCTTCTGCTTGTGGTAGCCGTGGATGCCGCGGTCGTGATCGGTCACCACGGCGTCGGTGCCCCCCGAGGGCGCTGTCGCGCCGGCCTCGGTCGTCGTCATCGCGTCCTCCTCGTGCCCCGCTGCGGAGATATACCCCCCACGGGTATATGGTAACGAACTTTGCTGGGTATACGGCTCTTGGTCACTGCCCGGCCACCTCCGCAGTGCCCCCGTGAGGACCACACTGTCCGATGGGTGACACTGGAGGACGGCCCCTTAGCCGTGGCCGGATGATGCCCTTAGCATCAGCCTGACCGAAACCGAAGCATCCTGAGGACCCCACGTGCGCTTTCGTCTGACCCCCAGGGAGACGAGCTTCTACGACATGTTCGCCGCATCCGCGGACAACATCGTCACCGGCTCGAAACTCCTCATGGAACTGCTCGGGGCGGACGCCTCCGCCCGGGCCGAGATCGCAGAGCGTATGCGGGCCGCGGAACACGCCGGTGACGACGCCACGCACGCGATCTTCCACCAGCTGAACTCCTCGTTCATCACGCCGTTCGACCGTGAGGACATCTACTCCCTCGCCTCGTCCCTCGACGACATCATGGACTTCATGGAGGAGGCCGTCGACCTGGTCGTCCTCTACAACGTCGAGGAACTGCCGAAGGGCGTCGAGCAGCAGATCGAGGTGCTGGCGCGAGCGGCGGAGCTGACGGCCGAGGCGATGCCGAACCTCCGCACGATGGAGAACCTCACGGAGTACTGGATCGAGGTCAACCGGCTGGAGAACCAGGCGGACCAGATCCACCGCAAGCTGCTGGCCCACCTGTTCAACGGCAAGTACGACGCGATAGAGGTCTTGAAGCTCAAGCAGATCGTGGACGTGCTGGAGGAGGCCGCGGACGCGTTCGAGCACGTGGCCAACACCGTGGAGACCATCGCGGTCAAGGAGTCCTGAGGCGTCCATGGACACCTTCGCTCTGATCCTGACCATCCTGGTCGCACTCCTCTTCGCGTACACCAACGGCTTCCACGACTCCGCGAACGCCATCGCGACGTCGGTGTCGACGCGGGCGCTGACCCCGCGGGCGGCGCTGGCGATGGCGGCGGTGATGAACCTCGCCGGCGCCTTCCTCGGCAGTGGCGTGGCGAAGACGGTCAGTGAGGGACTGATCCAGACGCCCCAGGGCGGCAAGGGGATGGGGATCCTCTTCGCGGCACTGCTCGGCGCCATCGTCTGGAACCTGATCACCTGGTACTACGGCCTGCCGTCGTCCTCGTCGCACGCGCTGTTCGGCGGACTGGTGGGCGCGGCCCTCGCGGGCGGTACGGCGGTGCACTGGTCCGGCGTCGTGGACAAGATCATCACCCCCATGTTCCTGTCGCCGGTGGTGGGCCTGATCGTCGGCTACCTGGTGATGACGGCCATCATGTGGATCTTCCGCCGGTCCAACCCGCACAAGGCGAAGCGCGGTTTCCGGATAGCGCAGACGGTGTCGGCCGCGGGCATGGCGCTCGGCCACGGCCTGCAGGACGCGCAGAAGACGATGGGCGTCGTGGTGATGGCCCTGGTCATCGCGGACGTCGAGAACTACGGGGACCCGATCCCGGTGTGGGTGAAGCTCGTCTCAGCGGCGATGCTGTCACTGGGCACGTACGCGGGCGGCTGGCGCATCATGCGCACACTGGGCCGCAAGATCATCGAACTGGACCCGCCGCAGGGGTTCGCGGCGGAGACCACGGGGGCGTCGATCATGTTCGCGACCGCGTTCCTGTTCAAGGCGCCGATCTCCACGACGCATGTGATCACCTCGGCGATCATGGGCGTGGGCGCCACCAAGCGGGTGAACGCGGTGCGCTGGGGCGTGGCGAAGAACATCGTCCTGGGCTGGTTCATCACGATGCCGGCGGCGGCGCTGGTCGCGGCCACGGCGTTCGGGCTGATCAACCTGGCGTTCCTGTAGGGACGCGGACTCCGGTGCCACCGTGCCCGGCCCGTGGCTTCGAGATGCGGGCGTCGGCAGGGCGGCAAAACTGGAGGTATGGGTAGCAAGGCACTTCTCGAAGGTGGACCCGAGGAACTGGCCGGGAAGGTCGTGCCGGTTGTTCCTCCCGGCCAGGAGCTCAAGATTCCGCACCGCGGTGGCTACGAGCACTACAAGGTCACCACGCGCCATCAGGATGTCGAGGAGCAGAACGTCACCGTCTACCGGTGGTGGGAGCGTACGGAAGTGGCCGAGTAGCGGCCCGGGACACGAGCGGGCCCGCCCCCGGGAGCCAGGGGCGGGCCCTCTTCGGCCTCGCGGTGGCACCGCCATGCAGCACCGCGAGGGGTCTTCGGACGGACCGCCGGATCAGCCGAAGCGACCCGAGATGTAGTCCTCGGTCGCCTGGACCGACGGGTTGGAGAAGATCCGCTCGGTGTCGTCGATCTCGATCAGCTTGCCCGGCTGCCCCACGGCCGCCAGGTTGAAGAACGCCGTACGGTCCGAGACACGGGCCGCCTGCTGCATGTTGTGCGTCACGATGACGATCGTGAAGCGCTCCTTCAGCTCGCCGATCAGGTCCTCGATGGCGAGGGTGGAGATCGGGTCGAGAGCGGAGCAGGGCTCGTCCATCAGGAGCACCTTCGGCTCCACCGCGATCGCCCGCGCGATGCACAGACGCTGCTGCTGACCACCGGAGAGGCCGGAGCCCGGCTTGTTCAGGCGGTCCTTCACCTCGTTCCAGAGGTTGGCGCCCTTGAGCGACTTCTCGACGACGTCCGCCAGCTCGTTCTTCTTGTAGTTGCCGTTCAGCCGCAGACCGGCCGCCACGTTGTCGAAGATCGACATCGTGGGGAAGGGGTTCGGGCGCTGGAAGACCATGCCCACCTCACGGCGGACGGAGACCGGATCGATCCCGGCGCCGTACAGGTCCTCGTCGTCGAGCAGCACCTTGCCCTCGACGCGCCCGCCCGGCGTCACCTCGTGCATACGGTTGAGGGTGCGCAGGAACGTCGACTTGCCGCAGCCGGAGGGGCCGATGAACGCCGTCACCGACCGCGGCTCGATCGACATCGAGATGTCCTCGATCGCCTTGTGGGAGCCGTAGTAGGCGGTGAGCCCGCTTACGTCGATTCGCTTGGCCATGACTACTTCACTTCCAGAAAGTCTTGATCGGTCGCTGTGTGGCCCCGCCCGGCGGAGCCGGAATCAGTCGCCTCAGCGACCGGTCTTCGGGGCCTTCCAGCGGGCGATGCCGCGGGCCAGCAGGTTGAGGATCATCACGAAGGCGATCAGCGTCAGCGACGCCGCCCAGGCCCGGTCGTACGCCGCGTTGGCGCCGGCGCTGTTCGCGTACTGCTGGTAGATGTACAGCGGCAGCGACTGCTGGGCACCCTCGAACGGGTTGGCGTTGATGAAGCGGTTGCCGAACACCAGCAGCAGGACCGGCGCGGTCTCACCGGCGATACGGGCGATCGACAGCATGATGCCCGTCGTGATGCCGCCGATGGAGGTGGGCAGGACCACCTTCAGGATGGTGCGCCACTTCGGGACGCCGAGCGCGAGGGACGCCTCGCGCAGCTCGTTCGGGACGAGCTTGAGCATCTCCTCCGTGGATCGGACCACGACCGGCATCATCAGGATGGCCAGGGCGAGCGAACCGGCGAAGCCGAAGGGCTCCATCTTGAAGATCAGCATCAGGCTGAGGATGAACAGACCGGCGACGATCGACGGGATACCGGTCATCACGTCGACGAAGAAGGTGACGGCCTGGGCGAGCCTGCCGCGCCCGTACTCCACCAGGTAGATGGCGGTGAGAATGCCGATCGGCGCGCCGATGACGGTGGCGAGGCCGACCTGCTCGAGGCTGCCGAGGATGGCGTGGTAGATGCCGCCGCCGGGCTGGGAGTCGGGGACGACGCCCATCGAGTGGGTCAGGAAGTAGATGTCTAGGACCTTCACACCGCGCGAGAGGGTCGTCCACACCAGGGAGACCAGCGGGATCACGGCGATCAGGAAGGCCACCCACACCAGGGAGGTGGCGATGCGGTCCTTGGCCTGACGGCGGCCCTCGACGCGCGCGGCGATGGCGTAGGTGCCGAGGAGGAAGAGGATCGCGGCGATCAGGCCCCACTGGATGTGGCTCGTCAGCCCGGCTCCGGTGCCGATGCCGCACGCGACGGCGATCGAACCGGCGGCGATGGCCCACGGGGACCACTTGGGCAGACTGGCGCCGCGCAGGGTGCTCGGGCGCTTGTCGGCGACGGCTGCGGTGCTCATGCGTTGGCCCCCGAGTACTCCTTGCGGCGGGCGATGATCACGCGGGCCGCGCCGTTGACCAGCAGGGTGATGACGAACAGGACCAGACCGGAGGCGATCAGCGCGTCACGGCCGTACTCCGTCGCCTCGTTGAACTTGCTGGCGATGTTCTGGGCGAAGGTGCCGCCGCCCGGGTTGAGCAGGCTGCCGTGGATGAGGAAGTCCGGGGAGATGACGGTGGCGACGGCCATCGTCTCGCCGAGCGCGCGGCCGAGGCCGAGCATCGAGGCGGAGATGACGCCGGAGCGGCCGAAGGGCAGCACCGCCATGCGGATGACCTCCCAGCGCGTGGCGCCGAGGGCGAGAGCCGCCTCCTCGTGCATGCGCGGGACCTGGCGGAAGACCTCACGGCTCACGTTGGTGACGATCGGCAGGATCATGATCGCGAGCAGGATGCCCACAGTGAGCAGCGAGCGCGGCGGGCCGCCGTCCCAGGACAGGATGCCGGTCCAGCCGAAGTAGTCGTTGAGCCAGCTGAAGAGGCCGGTCAGGTGCGGTACGAGGATCAGGGCGCCCCACAGGCCGTAGACGATGGACGGCACGGCGGCGAGCAGGTCGATCACGTACGCGATGGGGCCGGAGAGCCGGCGCGGGGCGTAGTGCGTCAGGAAGAGCGCGATGGCGACCGCGATCGGGACCGCGATGACCATGGCGACGATCGAGGAGACCACCGTGCCGAAGGCCAGGACGGCGATGCCGAAGACCGGCGGAATCGCTCCGGTGTTCCACTCGAAGGTGGTCAGGAAGTTGCCGTGGTCCTTGCTGATGGCCAGGTAGGCCCGGTAGGTGAGGAAGACCGCGATCGCGGCCATGATCACCAGCAGCAGGATGCCCGACCCACGGGACAGACCGAGGAAGATCCGGTCTCCGGGCCGGGTGGCACCGCGGGCCGCACGCTTCTGTTCGGCCGTGGACGGCTGGGGGGCGGGGGGAGGCGCTTGTGTGTTTTTTGTTGATATGTCCATCGGGATCTCCGGTCTGCGGAGCCGCGCTCGTGGCTCGGCTCCAGGCGGCGGTGCACCGGACGGTGCGGCCCGGCCCCGCGGGGACCGGGCCGCACACTCAGGTCAGCTCAGGCCCTCGATGGTGGTGCGGACCTTGGAGATGATCGCGTCGGGGATCGGCGCGTAGTTGTTCTGAGTCAGGATCGACTGGCCGTCCGTGCTGGCGATGTAGCGCAGGAAGGCCTTGGTGGCGGGCAGGGTGTCCGCCTTGTTGCCCTTGTCGCAGACGATCTCGTAGGTGACCAGGACCATCGGGTAGGCGCCGTCGGCCTTGGTGTTGTAGTTGAGCTTCAGCGCCAGGTCCTGGCCGGTGCCGACGACCTTGGCGTCCGCGATGGCCTTGCTGGCGGCGTCGGTGGAGGGCTTGACCGGGGAGGAGGCGCCCGTGTCGATGGCGACCGTGCTCATGTCCTTGGCGTAGGACAGCTCGAAGTAGCCGATGGCGCCGGCGGTCTGCTTCACCTGCTGCGCCACACCCGCGGACTGCGGAGCGGACTGGCCGCCCGGGGCCTGCCAGGCCTTGCCGCCGGAGTACTTGCCCCAGACGGCGGGGGCCGCGGCCTTCAGGTACTTGGTGAAGTTGTCCGTGGTGCCGGACTCGTCCGAACGGTGGAAGGCGGAGATCTTGGTGGACGGCAGCTTGGCGTTCGGGTTCAGCTTCTTGATCGCCGGGTCGTCCCAGGTCTTGATGTCGCTGTTGAAGATCTTGGCCAGCGTGGGGGCGTCCAGGACCAGGTTGTCCACGCCCGGCAGGTTGTAACCGACGGCGATCGGGCCGCCGACCATCGGCAGGTCGATGCCCTGGCCACCGGTGCAGATCTTCTTGGAGGCCTCGATCTCCTCGGGCTTCAGCGCGGAGTCGGAACCGGCGAAGGCGAGCTGGCCCTGGGTGAACGCGGTGACACCGGCACCGGAGCCGCTGCCCTTGTAGTTGATCTGCACACCCTGGCAGGCCTGGCTGAACGCGGCCGTCCACGCGTCGATGGCGTTCTTCTGCGCGGAGGAGCCGTCGGCGAGCAGCTGGCCCTTGGCGTTGTCGCACTTGATGGAGCTGGCGTTCGTCGCGCCCGCGGAGGCGCTGCTGCCCCCGCTGCTGCTCTTGGAACCGGTGTCGTCGGAGCCGCACGCCGTGAGGGCCAGGGCGCCGGAGACGGCGAGAGCACCGAGGGTGAGGGCCCGCCGGTTCATGCGCTGAAGCTTCACTTTCGGGAGTTCCTTCCAGGAGCCGCCGTCCTGATCGGCGGCGTGCGAAGTGGGGTGATGTGGGCGCGCATGGGAGGTGGCGCCCACCACCGTGTAAGGCCGAAATTAGGCAGATCAGGTGAAGGCGCCTATGGCCGAAAGTGAACGGGGGGTGAACCCCTGCGTACGGTGTGGTTAGGTCACGGAACGCTTACGTTGAGGACACAGAGCGATCCCGGATTCTCCTCGCGACCTTCGTCGCTCTACGCAACGGTCAGGATCCGCTCATGTCGGGCGCGGGCGTGCCCGCGCGTGTCATTCCGCGGCGGGTGTCCGAGCGGTCGGCTGTTCCAGCACCCGGAGCAGGGTGTCGACGAGTTCCCTGTCGCGCGGCTGGGTCAGGCGGTGGCGGGCCGCGACCGGGGGGAGCCACAGGACGCGGTCGACCTCGCGGTTGGGGGCGAAGGAGCCGTCCGTGGCCTCGGCCGCCCAGTAGCGGACCTGCTTGGGGAGGCCGTTCGCCAGATAGTGCGCGGTGGGCAGGGCCGCCCCGGGCACGGCGGTGTAGCCCGTCTCCTCCGCCACCTCCCGCAGCGCCCCCGTGAGCGGGTCCTCGCCGCGCTTCAGCTTGCCGTTGGGATGGGACCAGTCGTCGTACTTCGGCCGGTGGACCAGACAGATCTCCAGGGCGCCGTCGACGGGCGAGCGGCGCCACAGGACACAGCCCGCCGCACGGATGGTCTCCTCGGTCATCGGGTGCTCCGGCTCCTCTCTCACGCATGCGGTGCGCGCCCCCGTGAGCCCTGCCGTCCCTGCGGCGTCTACGGAGTACCCACCGCCTGTTTCTGCCAGGACTGCTGGAAGGCGAAGCGGGCCGCCTCCACCTCGTGGCGCTGGTCGGCGTGCAGCACGCCCAGGGCGTACGCCGTCGCCGGGGCGATGCGCGGGGTGCGGGCCGCCGCTGCCGCCGAGGCCGCCGCCTCCGAGGCGTCCCGGTGCCGGTTGAGGGCCTGCCCGGCCGCCAGCAGCCGCACGTCGACCGCCGCGTTCTCGCCGTACTGCCCGTACAGCACCTCACGCGCGTAGCGGTGCAGCCGCAGCAGCAGCCGGACCTGGTGCCAGGGGCCGTCCTGCGGGTGCGGGGCCGGGTCCGGGGACAGGCCGTGGACGAGGGCCTCCGCGTTGTACGGGTGGCCCGCGGTGACCAGCGGCAGCGCGGCCACCGCGTCGGTCAGCCGCTCCTCGGCCGCCGCGGCCGGCGGGCGCAGGTCGGCGGCCTGTGCGGCCGGGGTGAGCGGGACCTCGCTGGCGAGGACGGCGACGCTGTCCGCCACCGCGTGGAAGCGGCTGGAACCGAGCGCCTGCAGGGCCGCCGAGTGGGCGCGGGTACGGGCCAGGGTGAGCTGACGCTCCAGCAGGGCGCCCGCCTTCGCGGCGCCCACGGTCAGGTTGCCGCGATCCGGAACGCCGGCCCGGTCGCGCGGCCCGGCGCCCTCCGCTGCGCCGGTCGTCTGCGTGGGGAAGGCCGACGAGCCCGACAGCCGGTGCAGGGCGAGCAGCAGGCGGTCCAGCCGGGCCGCGTACGCGTGCTCGCGGGCCAGTGTGCCCGACAGCCAGGCCAGCTCCGGCCGCATCGCCTCCGACCACTCGGCGTCGAGCAGGGCGCGGAACGTGTGCAGTGTGCCGCTGATGCGGCGGGCCGAGCGGCGCAGGGCGAGCGCGGCGTCGCCGGAGTCCTCCGCACCGCCTCCCTCCCCCGCTCTCGACTTCGCCCGAGCGAGGGGACCCCCGTCACCGGGCTCCCGGTGCTGGCGCAACGCGCGGAGGAACTCCGTGGCCTGGGCCCGCAGGTACTCCGCGAGGGCGTCCCCGGTGGGGGCACCTCCCTGCCCAGGGGGGTACCCCCGCTCGAGCGAGGTCGAGAGTGGGGGAGCAGTCGAGACCTGGGGGGAGGGCCCGGCCGTGCGGTCGGCCGTGGGGTCGGTGGGGGGATCAAGGTGTTGCTGTGCCACGCCGGCGCCTCCGGGCGTCTATGAGCATCTCCTGGATGTTCGGCAGGGGCTGGCCGTCGGCGTCGAAGGCGTGCCGGATCCACTCGCCGTCCGGGCCCAGGTGCCAGGACGAGGTGGTGTCGGACATACCGGTCTCCAGGAGCCGGTTGAGAGCCGCCCGGTGCGCCGGGTCGGCGACCCTGACGAGTGCTTCGATACGGCGGTCGAGATTGCGGTGCATCATGTCGGCGCTGCCGATCCAGACCTCCGGCTCGCCGCCGTTGCCGAAGGCGAAGACGCGGGAGTGCTCCAGGAAGCGTCCGAGGATGGACCGTACGCGGATGTTCTCCGACAGGCCGGTCACGCCCGGGCGCAGCGCGCAGATGCCGCGCACCCACACGTCGACGGGGACGCCCGCCTGGGAGGCCCGGTAGAGGGAGTCGATGACCGCCTCGTCCACCATCGAGTTGACCTTGATGCGGACGGACGCGGGCCGGCCGGCCCGGTGGTGCTGGATCTCCTTGTTGACCCGCGACACCAGACCGTCGCGCAGGGACTTGGGCGCGACCAGCAGGCGGCGGTAGATCTCCCGGCGGGAGTAGCCCGACAGCCGGTTGAACAGGTCGGACAGGTCCGCGCCGACCTGCGGGTCGGCCGTCAGCAGCCCCAGGTCCTCGTACAGACGTGCGGTCTTCGGGTGGTAGTTGCCCGTGCCGACGTGGCTGTAGCGGCGGAGCGTTTCGCCCTCCTGCCGCACCACGAGCGAGAGCTTGCAGTGGGTCTTCAGCCCGACGAGACCGTAGACGACGTGGCAGCCCGCCTCCTCCAGCTTGCGGGCCCACTTGATGTTGGCCTGCTCGTCGAAGCGGGCCTTGATCTCCACCAGCACGAGGACCTGCTTGCCGGACTCGGCGGCGTCGATCAGCGCGTCGACGATCGGAGAGGTCTCCGAGGTGCGGTACAGCGTCTGCTTGATCGCCAGGACATCCGGGTCGGCGGCGGCCTGCTCCAGGAACGCCTGCACGGACGTGGAGAAGCTGTCGTACGGGTGGTGCAGCAGGACGTCCCGCTCGCGCAGCGCGGCGAAGATGTCCGGCGCGGACGCCGACTCGACCTCCGCGAGGTCGCGGTGGGTGCCGGCCACGAACTTCGGGTACTTCAGCTCGGGCCGGTCGAGGTTGGCGATGCCGAAGAGGCCGGTGAGGTCCAGGGGGCCGGCCAGCGGGTAGACCTCGGCCTCGGAGATCTTCAGTTCGCGCACCAGCAGGTCGAGGACGTAGCGGTCGATGGACTCCTCGACCTCCAGGCGCACCGGCGGGCCGAACCGGCGCCGCATGAGCTCCTTCTCCAGGGCCTGGAGCAGGTTCTCGGTGTCGTCCTCCTCGACCTCGAGGTCCTCGTTCCGGGTTATCCGGAAGGTGTGGTGCTCCAGCACCTCCATGCCCGGGAACAGCTCCTCCAGGTGCGCGGCGATGACGTCCTCGATGGGGACGTAGCGCTGCGGGGATGCCTCCAGGAAGCGGGAGAGCAGCGGCGGCACCTTGACGCGGGCGAAGTGGCGGTGGCCGGAGACCGGGTTGCGCACGACGACCGCCAGGTTCAGGGACAGGCCCGAGATGTACGGGAAGGGGTGCGCGGGGTCCACGGCGAGCGGGGTCAGCACCGGGAAGATCTGGTGCCGGAACAGGGTGAAGAGCCGCGCCTGCTCCTTGTCCGTCAGCTCGCTCCAGCGGACGATGTGGATGCCCTCCTCCGCGAGGGCGGGGGCGACGTCCTCCTGGAAGGTGGCGGCGTGCCGGGCCATCAGCTCGCGGGAGCGGGCCCAGATCATCTCCAGCACCTCGCGGGGCTGGAGGCCCGACGCGGACCGGGTGGCGACCCCGGTGGCGATACGGCGCTTCAGTCCCGCGACCCGGACCATGAAGAACTCGTCCAGGTTGCTGGCGAAGATCGCGAGGAACTTCGCGCGCTCGAGGAGCGGCGTGTTCGGATCCTCGGCGAGCTCGAGGACACGCTCGTTGAACTGGAGCCAGCTGCGCTCGCGGTCCAGGAAGCGGCCCTGGGGCAGCTGGGCGCCCTCGGCCTCTTCGTAGGCGTCCAGGTCGGCGTCGAGGTCGGGATCGAGTCCGGACACCGCCGCCGCCACGGTGTGCGGGCGGTGCGCGGCGATGGAACCCACGGAGGGCTGCTGATTCTGCATGGTCGCGCGACCCGAGGGCTCTTCCTCGCGGGGGGTGGCGGGGGACGGGTGGACCGGCGCCTGGGCGTTCTGCTGGCTCATAAACCCATTCTTCCGCGCCGAACGGGTGACGGGCGCGTCGGAACGACCGGGCGGCAGCGAGCGCGCACGGTCCGCACCGGCCCCGTTCTCCGGGGGCGGCAAGGGCTCTGGCACGGCGGCGTTCATTGACCGAGCGTCGCAAGCCCGTCTGAATCAATGGTTACGGCGACATGACGTGCGGGATAGCGGGGGGCGGCCCGGGAACATCGCCCCCGCCGCCCCTACCCGACCCAACCTCCAGGGGCTCCGCCCCTTCAACCCCACAGGGGCTCCGCCCCTGGCCGTGGCGGGGACTGCGTCCCCTGCACCCTCGTGGGGCTCTGCCCCGGGCCGTGGTGGGGGGCTGTGTCGCCTGCACTCCTTGCGGGGCTCTGCCCCGGGCCGTGGCGGGGGCTGTGTCCCCTGCACCTCTTGCGGGGCTCTGCCCTGCACCTCTTGCGGGGCTCTGCCCTGCACCCCGCTGGGGCTTCGCCCCAGACCCCGTTCGGGGAGCCGGCCCCTCAAACGCCGGAGGGGCTGATTTGCCCCCGGTCGGCATCACTCAGCCCGTCCGGCGCTTGAGGACGAGGCCGCAAGGCCGACAGTGGGGGTCTGGGGGCGCAGCCCCCAGGGACGGGAAGGGTAGGGGCGGCGGGGGCGAAAACCCTCTGCCCGGCCCCGGCGCGCCCGCACCTTGGCGGGGCTGCGCCCCTGATCCCCGGGCGGGCTGAGCCCCGGGCAGCGCTTCCGTCCCCTGCAGCCGGCACCCCCCACCCCCCGGCGGGCCGGAAGCCCGGCCTCCGCGGCGCCGCAGCCCCCGCCCTCGCCCCCGGCCTGAGGCCGGCGGCTCAGGTTTCCGTTCGGTACATCAGGTCCGTCTCGTACGTCGTGAAGCCCAGGCGTTCGTACACCGACAGGGCCGCCTTGTTGTCCGCGTCGACGTACAGCATCGCCGTCGGCAGGCCCCGGGCCGCCAGGTGGCGCAGGCCGATCGTGGTGAGGGCGCGGCCCAGGCCGGTGCCCTGGGTGCCGGGGCGGACGCCCAGGACGTACACCTCGCCGAGCCGCTCCTGCGGGTGGATCTTGGTCCAGTGGAAGCCGACCAGTTCCCCCTCCCGTTCCGCCAGGAAGAAGCCCTCCGGGTCGAACCACGGCTCCGCCTTGCGGTCGTCGAGGTCCCGCTGGGTGAGGGAACCCTGTTCGGGGTGGTGGGCGAACGCCGCCGCGTTGACGGCGAGCCAGGCCGCGTCGTCCTGCCCGGGCACGAACGTGCGCACCGTGACACCCTCCGGCAACGTCGGCTCCGGCGGGTCGAAGTCCGTCAACGAGCGGCGCAGCTGGCGCAGTTCGCGGAACAGGGTCAGGCCCAGCACCTGTGCCAGGTGCCGCGCCGCGGAGTGGCCGCCGTGTGCCCACACCCGCAGCCGCTTGCCGGAGGCCGCGAGGAGGGCGGAGCCCAGCGCCCGGCCGTGCCCGTGGCCGCGGTGGGCCGGGTGCACGACCAGCTCGGCGGCCGGCGCCTCCACCGGGTCGGTGTCCTCCAGCTGGGCGTATCCGACGAGCGTGCCGTCGACCGTCAGCAGAAGATGGGAGACGCCGTCCCGCTCGCCGCCGCGCAACTGCAGTCGCCCCTGTTCGGACACGGCCTGCTGCCCGTCGACCCGGGCGGCGTAGGCGAGGAGTGCCAGCACGGCGTCGGCCTGTTCGGGCGAGAGCGCGGTGACGGTCTCCAGGGAGCGGGTCGGGGCCGGGCGGGCGGTGTCGTCGCTGGTCATGGGTACGAGGGTACGGGGCGGAGGAAGGAATGGGGAGGTAAAAGGCAACCCGCCCGTAACCCCGAACCCCCTTTTGCGCTACGCGCGTTGACCCTAAGCTGCGCGAATCACCGTCTTGGCGCGTTCTTTTCACATCACAGGGGGGCACATGCCGCCGAACGTCCGGCACAGACGTCTTCACCGCATCCTCGCCGCCGCCGCGGGCCTGGCCACGGCCGGCACCCTTCTCGCCGCGCTCCCGGCCGGCGCCCACGGCAGCAGGCCCGGTCCGCAACACCCCGGCCGCTACCAGGACGTGCAGCTGCTGTCCTTCAACGACCTGCACGGCAACCTGGAGCCGCCGGCCGGTTCCTCCGGACGCGTCACCGAGCGCCAGGAGGACGGCACCACCAGGACCATCGACGCGGGCGGCGTCGAGTACCTCGCCACGCACCTGCGCCAGGCCCGCACCGGCCACCCGTACTCCATCACCGCCGCCGCGGGCGACATGGTCGGCGCCTCGCCGCTGATCTCCGGCCTCTTCCACGACGAGCCCACCATCGACGCGCTCAACAAGCTCGACCTGGACGTCACCGGTGTCGGCAACCACGAGTTCGACGAGGGCGCGCGGGAGCTGGCCCGGCTGCAGAACGGCGGCTGCCACCCGACGGACGGCTGCTACGACGACGGCGAGACGTTCCAGGGCGCGAACTTCCCTTACCTCGCGGCGAACGTGACGGACGAGAAGACCGGCAAGCCGATCCTCAAGCCCTACTGGGTGTGGAAGAAGAACGGCGTCAAGGTCGGCTTCATCGGCGTCACCCTCGAGGGCACCCCGAACATCGTCTCCGCGGAGGGTGTGAAGGGCCTGAAGTTCGGCGACGAGGTCGAGACGATCAACAAGTACGCCAAGGTGCTCCAGCGGCAGGGCGTCCAGTCGATCGTCGCCCTGATCCACGAGGGCGGGGTGCCCACGTCGGGCGCGTACAACTACGACTGCGACAGCCCGGGCGCGGGCGACGGCATCTCCGGCCCGATCGTCGACATCGCCAAGCACGTCACCCCGGCCGTGGACGCGCTGGTCACCGGGCACACCCACCAGGCGTACGTGTGCACGATCGACGACCCGGCGGGCCGGCCCCGCATGGTGACGTCGGCGGCCTCGTTCGGCCGGCTGTACACGGACACGACGCTGACGTACGACCGCGCGAGCGGCGACATCGTCCGTACGGCCGTCACCTCCGCGAACCACGTGGTCACCCGGACCGTCGCCAAGGCGCCCGACATGACCGACCTGATCACCAAGTGGAAGACCCGCTCCGCGCCCGTCGCCTCCCGGCCCATCGGCTACATCGCGGGCGAGATCGGCAACACCGGCACCGAGTCCCCGCTCGGCGACCTGATCGCGGACGCGCAGCTCGCCCACGCCAGGTCCCTCGACCCCGAGGCGGACCTCGCGCTGATGAACCCCGGCGGCATCCGCGCCCCGCTCACCTACGCGGCGAGCGGAGGCGAGGGCGACGGCGTGGTGACGTACGGGGAGGCGTACACGGTCCAGCCGTTCGCCAACACCGTCAACCTGGTGAACCTGACCGGGGCGCAGTTGATCACCGCTCTGCAGCAGCAGGTCAGCGGCGCGAACGAGGCGTCACCGAAGATCCTGCAGGTGTCGAAGGGGCTCACCTACACGCTGGACCTGACCAAGGCCGGCGCCGCGCGTGTGGTCGTGGACTCCGTCCGGCTGAACGGCACGGCGATCGACCCCGCCGCCACCTACCGCGTCGCGATGAACTCCTTCCTCGCGGGCGGCGGCGACGGCTTCGCCGAGCTGGGCAAGGGCACGAACGTGCTCGTGGGCGGGGACGACCTGGCGGCCTTCGAGGCGTACCTGACGGCGAACTCGTCGGCCGCGTCGCCGTATCCGGTGCCTGCGGCGGACCGCATCACCGTGCTCAAGTAACCCTCCAACCACAAGGCGGGGCCCCGGACCACTGTCCGGGGCCCCGCCTCGGCCGTTTTCCGGCGAAGGCTCAGGCCGACGGGGTCCAGCCGCCGAGCCAGTCCGCGACCTCCTGGCCCGCCGCCTGGGCGTCGGTCAGTTGGGGGCGGTCCGAGCTTGCGGTGCCCGCGCCCGCGCCCGTGTTCCTGTACTCGGCGAAGCGGTCGTCCTTCCAGGAGAAGCCGCTCATGTCGGTCCACGGGGCGGTCTTGATCGCCGCGCTGAGTGCGGTGTTGCGGACCGTGGTCTGCGGGTCGAGGGTCGCGTCGCCGCCGGCGTGCCAGGGGCGGCCGAGGTAGAAACTGCGGTCGGACACGTCACCGCTCACGGTGGAGTTGGCGATCAGGATGCCCTTGCGGTTCGCGGCCGTGCTGGGCGCGGTGACGAAGCCGGCCGAGGTGCCGGTCCAGCGCTTCTTCAGGGTGATGACGGACTTGTCGATCACCGCACCCGCGCCGTGCGGGACGCGGGGCAACCGGTAGTGGCCGCCCGTGCCGGAAGGGTTGCCGCGGTCCCGCTGCGGACGAGTAGGAGCGCGGACACCTGTCACGCCCTGTACTGCGCACTGCCGCGCGCCGAGTTCACCGGGATGCCGATCCTGCTGACCCGGCCGGGAGCAGGACTACCCGCCGCCGGGCGTGGCCACCGTCGACATCGACTCCCCCGGCATGCTCGGCGTCCACTGCCCCGGCAGGGGCGCTGCTACGCGACGGCCGGTTGTTCCTCCGGCGGCGGAGTGGGCGCACCCGGCAGCCGTACCGTCGCCACCGTCCCGCCGCCCTCCGCGGGGGTCAGGGACACCTCGCCGCCCGCCTGTTCCACCGTGCGGGCCACGATCGACAGACCGAGGCCCGAGCCGGGCAGGGCGCGGGCGCTCGGGGAGCGCCAGAAGCGGTCGAAGACGTGCGGGAGTTCGTCGGCCGCGATCCCCGGGCCGTGGTCGCGTACGGTCAGGACGCCATCGGCGAGCTGGACATCGATCGTGCCGCTCTCCGGGCTGAACTTCACCGCGTTGTCCAGGATGTTGACCACCGCCCGCTCCAGTGCGGACGGCTCCGAGAGGACGTACCACGGCTGGAGGTCCGCCGTGATCGTCAGCTCCGGGCCGCGCAGCCGGGCGCGGCGCAGCGCCGACTCCACGACGTCCTGCCACGCCACCACCTGCGCCTTGCCGGCGTGCTGGCCGCTCGTGGGGCGCGAGAGTTCCTGCAGGTCACCGATGAGCGAGGCCAGCTCCGTCATCTGCGCCTTCACCGAGGCCAGCAGCGCCTTGCGGTCCTCCGGGGGCAGCGGGCGGCCCGTCTCCTCGCTGCGGGTGAGGAGTTCGATGTTGGTGCGCAGCGACGTGAGCGGGGTGCGCAGCTCGTGGCCCGCGTCCGCGATCAGCTGCTGCTGCAGTTCCCGGGAGCTGGCCAGGGCCGACGTCATGGAGTTGAAGGAACGGGACAGGCGGGCGATCTCGTCCTCGCTCTCCTCGTCCACCGGGATGCGGGTGGTGAGGTCCTCGGTGCGGGCGATGTGCTCGACGGCCTCGGTGAGCTTGTCGACGGGGCGCAGGCCCGCCCGGGCCACGGCGAGGCCCGCGGCTCCGGCCCCCACGACACCGATGCCGGACACGACGAGAAGGACCAGGGCCAGGTCACCGAGGGTGTTCTGGGTGTCGGCGAGGGGGACCGCGACGAGCAGGGCGCTGTCGGAGAACAGCTGCAGTCCGCCCGGACCCTCGCTCACCAGGGGCGCCGCGATCACCCGCACCGGGTTGCCCTTGCTGTCGGTGCCGTTGTGGATGATCCTCTTCTCCGGGTCCGGGTTCCGGGCGATCTCGAGATCGGTGCGGGTGACGCGGAGGAGGCCCGCGGACTGCGGGTAGACGCAGACCCTGCCGTCCGTGTTGATCACCTGCATGTAGGAGGTGTCGGCCTGCGGGCCGCGGTCGTCCTGGGGGCGGGGCGTGGTCGTGCAGTTGCTCAGGGTGTTCGTCAGCCCCACCATCTTGACCGGGCCGCTGACGGACGTCAGCTGGTCGTCGATCTGCTTGTACAGCTTGCCCTGCACGATGAACCAGCAGGTGACCGACACCGCCGCCACCCCGAACGCCACCGCGGCGGCCACCAGCAGAGCCAGCCGTGAGCGCAGCGGGAGGGACCGGAACCGTTTGATCACTCGGCGCCGCCCTGCCGCAGGACGTAGCCCACGCCACGCACGGTGTGCACCAGGCGCGGCTCGCCGCCCGCCTCCGTCTTGCGGCGCAGGTACATGACGTACACGTCGAGCGAGTTCGACGACGGCTCGAAGTCGAAGCCCCAGACCGCCTTCAGGATCTGCTCGCGGGTCAGCACCTGGCGCGGGTGTGCCATGAACATCTCCAGGAGCGTGAACTCGGTACGGGTCAGCTCCACCGGGCGCCCGCCGCGCGTGACCTCGCGGGTGGCGAGGTCCATGCGCAGGTCGGCGAAGGTGAGGACGTCGTTCTCCTCGGCCGCGCCCGCCACGGCCGCCGCGTAGTGGCTGCGGCGCAGCAGGGCGCGGATACGGGCGAACAGCTCGTCCAACTCGAACGGCTTGACCAGGTAGTCGTCGGCCCCGGCGTCCAGGCCGGTGACACGGTCGCCGACCGTGTCGCGGGCCGTCAGCATCAGGATGGGAGTGGTGTCGCCCGCGCCCCGGATCCGGCGGGCGGCGGTGAGGCCGTCCATGCGCGGCATCTGGATGTCGAGGACCAGCAGGTCCGGCTTGTACGCGGTCGCCTTCTCCAGCGCGTCCGCACCGTCCACGGCCACCTCGGTGGCATAGCCCTCGAAGGCGAGGCTGCGCTGGAGTGCTTCACGCACGGCCGGCTCGTCGTCGACGATCAGGATGCGCTGGGGGTCACGGTCGCCTTCGGCGGGGCTCATGGATGTGGAGTTCCTCAAGGTGCGACGGACGGGCGATACGGAATCAGCCTCGCACGATTCGGGTCGGGGACGGAAAGGGCGGGGCGGTGGGGGAGGGAGGCACGAGTGCCCGCAGCCACGCGGCCCCTGGTCAGCCCATCACCGCGGTCAGCCGGCTCAGCGGAACCTTGCGGCGGTGCGGCCGCGCAGCCGTCATCCGCAGCCCCATCAGCTGCGGCACCGCCACCTGCGGGACCGCCACCTCGGGGGCGCGCTCGACCCGCGGCCGGGTCCGGGGGCGGGGCTGGGGCCGGGTCCGCACCCGGCGCCGCATCGGGGCGTGGAGCTCGTTCGCCACGGCCAGGGCCAGCAGGACTCCGCCGGGCTCGGTGGCACCGGTGACCTCGTGCACAGCCATCGTGATCATGTCGTACTCCTTACCACTCGCCCGGCGGGGCGCCCGCTCAGCTCTGGGAGCCGGAGCGCAGCGTCGCCAGGTCGGACTTGACGGTGTTGATCGGGATGGCGAAGCCCAGGCCGACGCTGCCGGCGCTCGACGAGGTCGAGTCCGAACTGGCCGAGTACATCGCCGAGTTGATGCCGATGACGTTGCCGTTCATGTCGATGAGGGCGCCACCGGAGTTGCCCGGATTGAGGGAGGCGTCCGTCTGGATCGCCTTGTACGTCGTCGTGGACGAGCCCGTGTCGCCGTTGAACTGCCGGCCGCCGAACGCGAACGGCCACCGGCCGCTGCCGCCCTGCCGCTGGTTCTCGTCCGTCGGCACGGTGACGTCACGGTTCAGTGCGGAGATGATGCCGCTGGTGACCGTGTCGCTCAGGCCCTCGGGGGAGCCGATGGCGACGACCTGGTCGCCGACCTGGAGGCCGTCGGAGTTGCCGAGCGTGGCGGCCTTCAGCCCGGAGGCGCCCTGCAGCTTGAGCAGCGCCAGGTCCTTCTTGCTGTCGGTGCCCACGACCTGCGCGGTGTACGACTTGCCGTCGCTCGTCGTCACCTTGATCGAGGAGGCACCAGAGATGACATGGTTGTTGGTGACGATCTGGCCGTCGCTGGTGATGATCACGCCGGAACCGGTGGACTCACCGGCGTTCGAGGTGGCGTTGATCTCCACGATGCTCGGGTTGACCGCGGCGACCACTCCGGCGACCGTGCCCCTCGCACTGGACGGCACCACGTTGGTGCTGGTCGAGCTGGAGGAGACGGCCGTGTCCTTGCCGGTCAGCTCCTGGATCCCGTACGCCGTGCCGCCACCTATCGCCGCGGCGACGATCGCCACGGCGGCGAGGAGCGCGAGCGGGCCCTTGGTGCGCCGCTTCGGCCCGGGCTGGGCAGGGACGGCGGCCAGGACGGCCGTGCCGTCGTCGCCGCCGTATCCGTCATGACCGCCGCCGGCCGCGACCGCCGGCTGCGCCGGCTCGTACGCCGGAGGGGGCGGCCACTCCGGGTTCACGGGGGAGGAGGTGTGCTGCTGCTGCTCGGGGTACGCGGACTGGGGTCCGTACCCCTGGGGGTCGTACTCGTCGTTGCGGCGGAAGCTCTCGGTCATGCAAAAGAGAGTGTCCCCTGATCATGAGAGCTACCTGAGTCCCGGCTGAGAAGCCCGACAGAACCGTGTATGCCCGATATAAAGCCGTGTCGGGGGCCGTGACGAAGACCCGTTCCCGAAGACCCGTTACCCACGGCTCCGAGGGGGTTCACCGTGACCGCGAGGGGACCTACTCGCACCCGCAGGAACGGCGCACGACCAACCGCGAGGGGAACAGCTTCAACCGCTCTCGCCGCGACCCGGCCACCCGAAGCCCGTCGTCGAGCACCAGATCGACGGCCGCTCGGGCCATGCCCGAACGGTCCGAGGCGACCGTGGTGAGCGGCGGGTCCGTCAGCGCCGCCTCCTTCACGTCGTCGAACCCGGCCACCGCCAGCTCCCCGGGGACGTCGATCCGCAGCTCGCGGGCCGCCCGGAGCACGCCGATCGCCTGGTCGTCGGTGGAGCAGAAGATCGCCGGGGGGCGGTGCGGCCCGGACAGCAGCTCCAGGGCGACGTTGTACGCGTCGTACCGGTTGTACGGCGCCTCGAACAGGCGGCCCTCCGTCGGGATGCCGGCCTCCTGCATCGCGCGCCGCCAGCCCTCGACGTGGTCGGAGACGGGGTCGCCGACCGCCGGCGTCTCGGCCGTACCGCCCATACAGGCGACGTACTCGTACCCGTGCTCGAGGAGGTGCCGCACGGCGAGCTGGGCGCCGCCCAGGTCGTCCGTGACGACGGCGACGTCGTCGATCGCCTCGGGTCGCTCGTGCAGCAGGACGACCCGGGCGTCCCAGGCGTCGATCTCCGCGGCGGCGTGGTCGTTGAGCGCGTGGCTGACCAGGATCAGCCCGGAGACGCGCATGCCGAGGAAGGCCCGCAGATAGTGGACCTCGCGCTCGGCCACGTAGTCGGTGTTGCCGACCAGCACCATCTTTCCGCGCTCGGCGGCGGCCTGCTCGACCGCGTGCGTCATCTCCCCGAAGAAGGGCTGGCGCGCGTCCGGCACGATCATGCCTATGAGGTCCGTGCGCCGCGACGCCATGGCCTGGGCGACCCGGTCGGGCCGGTATCCCAGTTCCTTGATCGCGGCGAGGACGCGCTCGCGCGTGGCCGGGGCGACCGGCCGGGGTCCGTTGTTGATGACATAGCTGACGACGGCGGTGGATGTCCCCGCCAGCCGCGCCACATCGTCCCGAGTCACCTTGGCCACGCGCGGAGTCTACGCGGATGGACCGCCTCTGGGCAGGGCCTTCGCCGTTCTATGCCCCACCTGTGACCTGTCTCTATGCCTCGGCCGCCACCTCGGCCCCGGACACCGGCGCCGACTCGTCGGCGTCGTCCGCCTTCGGCCGGGCCGCCTTGGCCTTCGCCTCCTCGGCGGCGCGCTCCACCTTCTCCGGGGTGACGAAGCGGTAGCCCACGTTGCGGACGGTGCCGATCAGGGACTCGTGCTCGGGCCCCAGTTTGGCGCGCAGCCGTCGTACGTGGACGTCGACCGTGCGCGTGCCGCCGAAGTAGTCGTAGCCCCAGACCTCCTGCAGCAGCTGGGCGCGGGTGAAGACCCGGCCGGGGTGCTGCGCGAGGTACTTCAGGAGCTCGAACTCCTTGAAGGTGAGGTCCAGGACGCGGCCCTTGAGTTTGGCGGAGTAGGTCGCCTCGTCCACGGACAGGTCGCCGTTGCGGATCTCCATCGGGGAGTCGTCGTTGACGATCTGCTGGCGGCCCATGGCGAGCCGGAGGCGGGCCTCCACCTCGGCGGGGCCGGCGGTGTCGAGGAGTACGTCGTCGATGCCCCAGTCGGCGGTGACGGCCGCGAGACCGCCCTCGGTGACGACCAGGAGAAGCGGACAGCCGGGCCCGGTGGAGCGCAGCAGCTGGCACAGGCTGCGTACCTGCGGCAGGTCGCGTCGTCCGTCGACGAGGATGACGTCGGCACCCGGGGTGTCGACGAGGGCGGGGCCTTCCGCCGGAGCCACTCGCACGTTGTGCAGGAGCAGGCCGAGAGCGGGAAGCACCTCCGTCGACGGCTGGAGGGCGTTGGTCAGGAGCAGCAGAGAACTCATACGTCTGGTTCCTCCTCGGTCCCTGCGAGGACGTTTGGCGGGGCGGCACTGCTCTGCGCATCCCGGCGGCCCGTACACCTGCGGTTTCCCGCGTCGTATACAACGCTTCCGAAAGCACAAAAGGACCCGGGGGCTACGCTGCCCGAGTCCTCTGCCCAGCAGAATAGCCCACATGAGCACTGGTACGGCAGGTGGAACGGCAGGATCAACGGTTCGTCCGCACTCCGAGACGGCTCGTCGCGGGCCCGTGCGGACGTTTCTCCGCACGCTCGACGGTGTGACGATCGACGCCGCATACGATCCGGGATCCGTTGTATACGACACCGGGCGTCCACCTTCCGGCCATCTGGACGATCTCGCGATCGTCGTGGCACACGGCTTCACGGGTGATCTGGAGCGACCCCATGTGCGCCGGGTGGCGGGTGTCCTCAGGCAGTACGGCGCGGTGGTGACGTTCTCCTTCCGGGGCCACGGGGCGTCCGGCGGCCGGTCCACGGTCGGCGACCGCGAGGTGCACGATCTGGCGGCCGCCGTGCGGTGGGCGCGGGAGCTGGGGCACACGCGCGTGGCCACCGTCGGCTTCTCGATGGGCGGATCGGTGGTGCTGCGGCACGCGGCGGCGCACGAGGAGGGCGCGGACACGGACGCGGTGGTGTCCGTGAGTGCGCCCGCCCGCTGGTACTACCGGGGCACGGCCCCCATGCGGCGGCTGCACTGGCTGGTGACCCGCCCCGAGGGCCGCCTGCTGGGCCGCTACGGCCTGCGCACCCGCATCCACCACCGCGACTGGGACCCGGTGCCGGCCTCGCCCGTCGAATCCGTCCCCCTGATCGCGCCGACCCCGCTGCTGATCGTGCACGGCGATCAGGACGGCTACTTCCCCCTCGACCATCCCCGGATGCTGGCCGAGGCCGCCCGTGACCACGCCGAACTGTGGCTGGAGCCCGGCATGGGCCACGCCGAGCACGCCAGTGACGACGCCCTGCTGGCCCGCATCGGGGAGTGGGTGGCCGCCCGGTCGGGCTAGTGCCCCGGCAGGCGATGTCAGGCGGACATCGCCTGCCGAGGCACTAGCCTGAGCGGTGTTCACCACGACCGAGTCGAGGAAGCAGATGGCAAAGGGCACGGTGCGCTACTGGGCCGCCGCGAAGGCGGCCGCGGGGGTCGCCGAGGAGCCGTACGACGCGACGACGCTCGCGGAGGCGCTCGACGCGGCGCGCGAGAGGCACCCCGGCGAACTCGTCCGCGTCCTGAAGCGCTGCTCCTTCCTGGTCGACGGTGACCCCGTCGGGACCCGTGAGCACGAGACGGTACGGCTGGCCGAGGGCGGCACGGTCGAGGTGCTCCCGCCGTTCGCAGGAGGATGAGCGATGAGCAACCAGCCGTACGAGGGCTACGAGGGACACGCGGCCCCCGGGTACGGGGGCTATGACGCCCACCAGGCCCCGCAGGCCCGACAGCCCCAGGAGGGGTACCCGCAACAGGGTTGGTACGACCCGAACGGCGCGGCCCACCCGCAGCAGCATCAGCAATGGCAGCAGCAGCCGTACGGGGCCGCGCAGCCGTTGCCGCCGGAGGCGCACGCGCAGGCGTACGAGCCGGACGGTTACGCGGCGCCCGGCGTCGCCGTCACCGCGACGACGACCGCCGAGCCCGGGTCTCCCGCCGTCGACCTGGCCACCCTGCCCGCCAACCAGCGGGCCCGGCTCGAGGGCCGTTCGCCGATCATCGAGCCCGGGCTGCAGCCGGCCGCGCTCACCGCGGTCCTGGGGGCGCTGCTCGCCGGGGCCGCGGCCGTGGGGACGTACGCGCTCGTCGTACCGCTCGTGATCCTGCAGGCCGTGACGGCGGCCGGATGGTTCCGGCTGAACGGCATGTGGCCGGCCCGGCAGGGCATCGCGCTGGCGTTCCTGGGCGCGGTCACCGCGGACGTGGCGCTGCTGGTGGCGGGCCGGGAGCAGGCGCCGGCGGTGATCCTGGGCACGCTCGGCGTCTGGGTCCTGCTGTCCCTGGTCCTCCAGCTCAGGTCGCACGCCGACCCGGACACGCGGATGTACGGCCTGATGGCGACGGTCGCCTCGGCCGCGCTGTCGATCGTCGCGGCCGGGCACCTGGCGGCCGTACCCGACGCGGTCACCGTGGGCGCGGTCGCGGTCGCCGTGGCGGTCCTGGCCCGCGCGCTTCCGCTTCCGACGGCGGCGTCGGTGGTGGTGGCCCTGCTGGCGGCGTCGGGTGCGGGCATCGCGATGGGCGGCGTGACGGGTTTCGGCACGTCGGGTGCGTCGGGCGCGTTCCTCGGCCTGGGCGCGGGCGTCTGCGCGCTGATCGGCCACCGGGTGGCGAGCTACGACTACCCCTCCCGCTTCGTCCACTTCACGGCGGGTGTCGCACTGCCGCTGACGGCGGCGGCGCCGGTGGTCTACGTGCTGGGCCGGGCGCTGGGCTGAGAAGCCGGCCCCGCCCCCTGCGTGTCACGGCTGATCAACAATTCCCCGTTTCCCCTTCCCCCGGCGGGTACTGTCACGCAAGACGGCCTCCGGGCCGTCCGACCGCCGTGACGACCGCCGACGTGGGGGACAACCGAGCAATGCGCGCACTGCGAATACTGCTGATCCTCGTCGTGATCCTGGGCGGCCTCTTCGTGATCGCGGACCGCGTCGCGGTCCACTTCGCGCAGAACGAGGCGGCCGACAAGCTCAAGACCACCGAGAACCTGGCCACCACCCCGGACGTGTCCATCAAGGGCTTCCCCTTCCTCACCCAGGTCCTCTCCGGCGAGCTGGACGACGTCGAGGTCGGCATCAAGGACTACGACGCGACCACCGGCAACGGCTCCGAGAAGATCCGTATCGACGACCTGAACGCGTCGATGAAGGGCGTGACGTTCTCCGGCAGCTTCAGCTCGGCCACCGCCGCCGACGCCACCGGGACCGCGCTCATCACCTACGCCGAGCTGCTGAAGACCGCCAAGTCACAGCCCACCGATGTCGCCCCCGGTGTCACCGCCCGGGTGATCGGCCTGTCCGACGGCGGGAACGGGAAGATCAAGGTCGCGGTCAAGGTCGAGGCGCCCGCCCTCGGCATCAAGCTGCCGGACCCGGTCTACGTGCTCAGCTCGGTCACCGCCCAGGGCAACACCGTCAAGGTGCACGCCGACAACCTGCCCGCGCTCGCCGGCATGGAGGTCGCCGGCTCCCGGATCCGCACCATCACCGACTTCCGGCAGCGCATCGACCAGCTCCCCGGTGGGATCAAGCTCGACAAGGTCCAGGCCGCGAAGGACGGCGTGGAGATCACGGTGAAGGGTTCGGACGTCCGGCTCGCCGGGTAGGACGACCGGCGACCGCGACGACCGGCAACCGGCGACCGGCCACCGGGCACCGGCGACCGACAACCGGCGACCGGCCACCGGCGACCGGCAGCGAAGGCAGGCCCCAAGGGCGGGGCGCAAGCCGGGCTCGGACCGGGCTCGGAACGATTGTCCGATGGGCGAGACGCCCCCGTCCGTACCGTAGATGGGGTGTCGGACGCGCGCGCCCGGGAGTCGTACGGCGACCGCCCCGCAGCGCATCCCATCTCGTATGACGGACGATCGCATCTCACCATTCGACACGCCGGTGACACGCCCCGCGCCCGGTCCCTACGATCGACCCCATGCAGCGACAGGCGGATCTCACGAAGCGGCGGGCAGTAGACCTGTGCCGCGTCGCCGCCATGCTCTGTCGCACTTCCTGAGCGGGAGAGCTTCACTCCCGTATCCCGGCCCTGGCTCCTGACACAGGGCCACACCTGCGCCGCGTACGCCACCGCGACACCGCGTACCCGCACCCCTTCTGACTCGCAACGCCCCGCCGCAACTGCCCCGGAGGAGAAGAAGCATGAGCCGCAGCGACGTCCTGGTAGACGCCGACTGGGTCGAGCAGCACCTGGACGACCCCAAGGTCGTCGTCGTCGAGGTCGACGAGGACACCACGGCGTACGAGAAGAACCACATCAAGAACGCTGTCCGCATCGACTGGAAGCAGGACCTCCAGGACCCGGTCCGCCGCGACTTCGTCAACCAGGAGCAGTTCGAGACGCTCCTGTCGGAGAAGGGCATCGCCAACGACGACACGGTCGTCCTCTACGGCGGCAACAACAACTGGTTCGCGGCCTACGCCTACTGGTACTTCAAGCTCTACGGCCACGAGGACGTCCGTCTCCTCGACGGCGGCCGCAAGAAGTGGGAGCTGGACGCCCGCGAGCTGGTCGACGGCACCGAGGTGCCCGAGCGCGCGAAGACCGAGTACAAGGCCAAGCCGCAGGACGCCTCGATCCGTGCCTTCCGCGACGAGGTCGTCGACGCGATCGGCACCAAGAACCTGGTCGACGTCCGCTCGCCCGACGAGTTCTCCGGCAAGCTGCTCGCCCCGGCGCACCTGCCGCAGGAGCAGTCGCAGCGCCCGGGGCACGTCCCGAGCGCCAAGAACATCCCCTGGTCGAAGTCGGCCAACGACGACGGCACCTTCAAGTCCGACGAGGAGCTGAAGGAGCTGTACCAGTCCGAGGGCGTGGACCTGGCCAAGGACACCATCGCCTACTGCCGCATCGGTGAGCGCTCCGCGCACACCTGGTTCGTGCTGCACGAGCTGCTCGGCCAGGAGAACGTCAAGAACTACGACGGTTCCTGGACGGAGTACGGCTCCCTGGTGGGCGTGCCGATCGAGCTCGGCGCCGGTAAGTAAGACCGACCTCTCAGAAAAGACGGAGAAGCACATGTGTGGAGCGAAGGCCGGCGGCCCCGACGCCTCGACGATCAAGCCCGGTGAGACCACCATCCAGGGCCAGGTGACCCGCGACGGCGAGCCCGTGACCGGGTACGTGCGCCTCCTGGACTCGACCGGCGAGTTCACCGCCGAGGTCCCCACCTCGGCGACCGGACAGTTCCGCTTCTACGCGGCCGAGGGCACCTGGACCGTACGCGCCCTGGTGCCGGGCGGCACCGCGGACCGTACCGTCGTCGCCCAGAAGGGCGGCCTCGCGGAGGTCGCGATCGCGGTCTGAGCAGTACCGCGCATGGCTGAAGGGCCGCACCCACGGGTTGGACACCTCGGGTGCGGTCCTTCCGCATGTCCGCGGGGCATAGTGAAGGTATGTACGCACGACGACGCCACGTGTACTTCGCCATGATGGGCACCTGCCTGGCGCTGTTCGTCCTGGCCTGGGGAGTCGTGCGCATCTGGTCGGTTCCGGCGGCGGTGGGCATGTGCGTGGTCGCGATGGTGATCCCGCCCCTGGCCGCGATGGTGGCCAACCGCCGGGGTCCCGATGACCGCTGGTGGGACGACCCGTCCGGGGACCCGCAGTCCGACGAGTGGTGGGACGAACTGGACGGCAAGAAGCGGCGATAGACCCGCGATGGCACTGGCGAAGAAGGGCACGCGGCTCATCACGGTCGACGACCGCCGTTACCGGTGGGTGGTGGCGCCCGACGACGAACCCGGCCTCGCGATCGTGGTGGAGGACGCGGACGCCCCGGCACAGCGGATGGTGACCTGGGTGGAGCACGGCACCGTGATCACCCCGGAACTCCTGGCCAGGGCGATCCGCCGGGCCCGTGGCCTGGGCTGGACACCCCGGCAGCGAGGCCCCCAGTTCACCACCCGGTGGCCCGGCATCCCCGGCTCAGGCCCGGGCGCCGCCGTCGACCCGTAGGACCGTGCCGGTCACGAAGGAGGAGCGGTCGCTGAGGAGCCAGGCGGCGGCCTGCGCGATCTCCAGCGGGTCGGCCGCGCGGCGCAGCGGGGTGAGCGCCGTGAGCCGCTCCCGGAGACCGGGTGATTCCTTCTCCCAGGTGCGAATCATCTCGGTCGCCGTGTGGCCGGGGGCGATGGCGTTGACGCGGATGCCTTCCGGGCCGTAGGTGACGGCGGCCGACTCGGTGAGGCTGTTGACCGCCCGTTTCATCGCGCCGTAGGCGGGCAGCTCGGGGTTGCCCCTCAGGCTGCCGATGGATGAGTTGTTGACGATGGCCCCTGTCCTGGCGGTGGTTCGGATGGCGGCGATCTCGGCGACCATGGCCAGCCAGACGCCCTTGAGGTTCACGTCGTAGATGTGGTCGAAGTCGGCCTCCGGCATCAGGTCCATCGGGCCGGGTCGCTGGATCGTCGCGCCGTTGTTGAAGGCGATGTCGAGCCGGCCGTACAGGCTCACGGCGCGGTCCACGGCGGCGCGCACGCCGGCCGCGTCGGCCAGGTCGCACACCACGTACTCCGCGGTGCCGCCCGCCGCCCGGATCTCGTCGGCCACCGTCTTCAGCTGGTCCTCCGTCCGGGCCGCGAGAAGCACCCGGGCGCCCTCGCGGGCGAAGAGCCGAGCCGCGGCGGCTCCGATGCCACGTCCGGCACCGGTGATGAAGGCGACCTTGCCGGCCAGCAGGCCCTGGTCGGCAGGGGCGGTGGTCGTGTCGGTGATGGCTGTGTTGTCCATGGGAGCGAGCCTGCGCCCGTCCGCGAGGCTCAGCCAGGCACTGGCGGTACCTGGCTGGGCCGGCCGGCGTCCGCACACACTGGGGAGGTGGATCGAAAAGAACTGGCGAGCTTTCTGCGCAGCCGACGCGAGCGGATCACCCCTGCCGAGGTCGGGCTGCCCGCCGGCTCGCGCCGCCGCACGCCGGGACTGCGCCGCGAGGAGGTGGCGCAGCTGGCGTTCATCTCGACGGAGTACTACACGCGGCTGGAGCAGGCCCGGGCTCCGCACCCGTCGCAGGAGGTGCTGGCCGGACTGGCTCGGGCCCTGCGCCTGTCGGACGCCGAGCGTGACCATCTCCACCACCTCGCCGGTGCGCCCCGGCTCCCGTCGGCCGGGCCCTCGCGCGAGGTACGGCAGAGCATCCTCGACCTGCTGCACCGACTGCCACAGGCCGCGGCGACCGTGACGTCCGCGAGCTTCGAGGTGCTCGCCTGGAACGATCTGGCGGCAGCCCTGATGGAGGACTTCTCCGCCCTGCCGCGACGCGACCGCAACCTTGTGCGCCGTGTCTTCCTCGGGCCGCACACGCAGGGGCGGCGGCTGTACGGAGTGTCGGACGCGGACGCGTTCGCCCGCAATGCGACGCAGCGGCTGCGTGCCGCCGCCGCCCGCTACCCCGACGATCCTGAGGTGGCCGAGCTGGTGGCCGAACTCCTCGACGGAAGCGAGGAGTTCACCCGTCTGTGGGAGTCCCACGACGTGTCCGCGGCGCCCACCCTGTGCAAGACCTTCCAGCACCCGCTGGTCGGCCCGGTCACCGTCAACTGCGACGTCCTCGACATCACCGACCGCGACCAGCAGGTCGTGATCTACACCGCGGTCCCGGGCTCGCCCTCCGAGGAGGCGCTACGGCTGCTGTCGGTCATCGGCACCCAGCGCATGGACGTCACTCGTTGAGCCGACTGCCGGCATACGTCCTAGTAGACGAGCGCCTGCGTGTCGTCCGCGAGTGATTCCTGGACGAAGACCTGCGCCCCCGCGATCCGTACGCCCTCGATGACGTCCTTCTCCGTGATCTCGCGGCGGGCCGCGCACTGGGTGCACAGGGTGATCCGGCCGGCCGCCATGATCGAATCGATCAGGTCGGGCAGCGGCGCGGCGTGCGGCAGTTCGAACTCGGCGGCCCGGCCCGGCAGCGCGAACCACGACGACTCACCGGTCAGCCAGAGCGAGACGTCCACACCACTGGCGACGGCGACCGCCGCCACCGTGAACGCCTGAGAGCAGCGCTCGGGCGCATCGGCCCCCGCCGTCACCTTGATCACGAGCTTCTTGGCCATGCCCGCAGCCTAGCTCTGCCGGGGTGAACGTGGTGCGCCTGATCAGGCGCGGTGCTCCCGGTTGTGGTGGCGGCGCAGCAGGACGTTCGCGTCCGTCTCGGTGCTGCCGTCGTACCCCGCCCGCGCGACCTCCCGCCGCGCGGCCAGCTCCTCGCACGTCGCACAGCCCCGGACGGGCAGAGGAGGGCGGCTGGTGTCGTCGGCGGCCCGGGCACGCTCGTTCGCGGCCCGCACTCCGGCGCTCAGTCGCTCCCGCCGGGTGGCGGGGCGGAGGGCGGCGGGGTCGGCCTGCCACTCCCGGCCGCCGCCGACAGGTCGCAGCATGGCGTACGGCCCTGATCTGTCCTGGTACTCGCCCACCTTGCGCGTGGCCGGGTCGTAGACGAGCGCTCCGCGTTCCAGGGCCGTCATCGGTTCCGTTCCTTTCCACAACGCCTGCGCGCAGCGCGACGCTTGGACTACGCTGCGTGTTCCGGACGTTACGAGCATGGCCCCTGAACAGGGCCGCAACGCCGTGGACGAGGTCTGCTTCTCCGCCTCCAGGCGCTCTTTCCACACCTTCCACGGCCGTATTGCACGGAGGAGCGCGATGCCGCCGAGACGGGTGATCACGGGACGGAGCCAGGAGCCGCGCAGGCGGTTCGCGGAGGAGTTGCGCCTGTTGCGGACGGCTAGGGGCGAGAGCCTGCGGGACCTGGCCAAGGTGGTGGGGTGGGACCCCTCGCTGTTCGGGAAGCTGGAGAGCGGGGCGACCCTGGGCAGCCCCGAGGTCGCCGAGGCGCTGGACCAGCACTACGGGACGCCGGGTCTGTTGCTGGCTTTGTGGGAGCTGGCGGTGGCCGACCCGACACAGTTCAAGGAGCAGTACAGGCGCTACATGGTGCTGGAGGGGGAGGCCCTCAGCCTCTGGCACTACGGCGGCGGCACTATCCACGGGTTGCTCCAAACCCCGGAGTACGCGCGTGAACTGCTCGCGGCAGGCGGTATCAAGGGCGAGGAGTTGGACCGGCAGGTCGAGGCGCGTATCGGACGGCGCAAGGTGCTGGAGGGGGACGACGCGCCGCCCTTTCGCATCGTCCTCTCCGAGGCCGTCCTGCGGGCCTCGCTGCGAGACCCGGGTGAGTGGCGGGAGCAACTGGCGTACCTGGTGAAGGCGTCAGAGCGCCCGAACATCACCGTCTGCGTGCTGCCGTTCGGTACCGGGCTGCACGGCCTGATGGACACGGCCGTGACCTTCCTGCGGCTGCTGGACGGTCGTACGGTTGCCTACGCCGAAAACGATGTGCGTGGCGAACTGGTCGAGGAAACAAGCAGGGTTGAGGGACTGCAGCGCAAGTACGATGCAATTCGTGACCTGGCACTGAACCCGGCCGAGTCGCGGACATTCATCTTGCGTGTGTTGGAGGACGTGCCGTGCGAGCGATCGACCTGAGCGGTGTGGCGTGGCGCAAGAGCAGCTACAGCAACTCGGACGGCGGTGCCTGCGTCGAGGTCGCCGACAACCTTCCCCTCGTCCCCGTCCGCGACAGCAAGGACCCGGCCCGCGGAACCCTCCTCTTCGAGGCCGCCTCCTGGACCCGCTTCATCGACGAACTCAAGCGCACCGAATTGTGATCGACTTCCTGAGCAACCCTGCACGTTGCCCATGAGTCTCCTGTGCGCACGGATGCCGATCCGTGTGTCGCTTTCCATGAGGGGACGTCTTGGAGTTCTCGGAAGTCGCGGATGCGCCGGAATCGGTCCCTGATCCGGGTCCGGGTCCGTCCGACGTACGCCGCAGCGGGCGTACGACCCTGCTGATCGCCGCGGCCGCCGTCCTCGGCGTCGTCGCGGGCATCTGCACCGGTTACGTGATCCAGGCCGACCGCGAGCCCACCGCGCTGCCGCCCCTGTCGCAGCCCGTACTCGCCCAGGCCAAGGGCAAGGGGCCCGAGCCGCTGTCCGCCGCGCAGGACCGCCGGGTCCGGACCGACGGCGACCTGCGCACGTTGCTGCTCAAGCGGCCGAGCGGCGCGCAGGAACCCCTGTTCGAGCCGGGCCACGACGGCTGGATGAGCCTCGCGGAGTACGCGGAGACCTTCAAGCAGCCGGCCGTCGCGTTCAGGTACGAGATCGGCAACGAGTTCCGCCGGGCCGCCGTCGCCGCCTGGCGGCTGGGTGACACGTACAGCGTCCAGATCCGTCTTGTGCAGTACCGCCAGGAGGAAAAGCTCGACGCGGCCGACTCCGCCGACGACGGTCGCTACTGGGCGGAGCGCAAGGCCGGATCGCGCAGTTGGGCCATCCCTGGTACGGGGGACGGCAGGGTGTACGTCCACACCAGGCCCGAGACCGAGTCCGGCGTATCGGTGTACTCCGCCGAGGCGCACGCCTGGCGCGGTGACATCGCCATGGAGATCTGGATCTACGACACGAAACCCATCTCCGAGGGGAAGGTCATGGACCTGGCGAAGCGGCAGGTGGGGCGGCTGTGAACGACAACAGCGAGTACAGCCAGTCCGGCGCGGCAGCGACCGTCGCGCCGCCCGACGGGCTTCCGGCCCCAGGCCCCGTACGCCGTGGCCGAGTCGCCGCTGTCACCGGCGTCGTCCTGCTGGCCGCGGCCCTGGTCGCCGGTGTCGGGTACACCGCTGTGACCGTCAGTGGCGCCGACCGGGACGCGGGCGCGCCCACCTGGAAGCTCCCGGCGGAGCGGAAGGACGCGGGGGCGAAACCGGCGTCCGCGTCCGGGCTCGCCGGCATGCTCGTGCCGTACGGCACCGACGACTTGGTCCGCGGCCCCGACATCGACCAGTACGGCGCCGACGCACATCTGAGCGGAGGCGAGGCCGCCGCCTTGCGCAAGGAGTCTCTGCGCGGTCTGCCGCGCTCGCAGCGGCTGCGACTGGAGAAACAGATCGACAGTCAGCACACCACGGGCATGGCGCTGCGCAGCTACCTCAGCACGGACAAGGCGTTCACCATGGACGTCGTTCTGACGCAGCTGCAGAGCGGCGCGGCGGTACGGGACATCTCCACGTTCCAGAACGAGTTCCTGAGCGCCCTGAACGTCTTCCGGAAGGGCCCGGCGATCCAGGGCCACAAGAACGCGCAGTGCTTCCTCCCGCCGACGGAGGCGGGCGAGAAGCTCGACATGATGTTCTGCTCCGCGTACCAGGGCGACGTGCTCGTCACGGCGACGGCGTACGGGGCCGGACCGATGGACACCAAGCGGGCCGCGCTGCTGCTGCGCACCCAGCTCGACCGCATCGCGGACCCGGGGAAGGCGGTATGACCGAACAGACCGAGCGGACCGAGGGGCAGCACGTCGTGGTGCCGTCGGCGCCTGGAACACCGCCCCTCGCACCGCCCCCGGTGAAGAAGGAGCGCCGCGCCCTGCGCGCCCTCCTGCGCTGGACCGCCGCCGTGGCCGTCTTCGCGGTGGCCGGAGGTGCGACGGCGTACGGCATCACCCGGGTGGAGCGCACCGACCTCCCCTGGCTGGCCACCGCCTCCGACGGTCGCTGGGAGTACCCGCCGCTGGTGAAGCCGCCGCTGCCGTCCGGCAGCCCGGGGCCGTTCGCCGAGGGGAACAACGCCGGGGCGCACTACGCCGACCTACGGGCCCTGCTCCTACCCGCCCCCAAGGGCGCGACGGCCGACGCGGCGCTGCGCGGCACAGACGGCTGGCTGCCGACGCGGACCTTCCTCGAGGAGTTCGCCGACCAGGGCGACCGCCACGAACTCGGGCAGCTGCTGCCCGACAACGGCCTGCGACATGTCGCCGCCCGCGGCTGGAACACCCCGGACGGCACGCACACGAGGATCTACCTGCTGCAGTTCGACACCGCGGCCGTCGCGGACGACGTCCTGGCCGACAAACTGACCGACTTCAACGCCCCGCGGTACGCCGTGCGCGGTGCCGCCGAGGTGGCCAGGGACGACTACCCGGTCGCGGCCTGGGTCGAGAACGTGAAGTACCAGGTGTTTGCGGAGACCAAGCCGTACGGCGCCGAACAGGTACGCGAGGCGTATCTGTCCGCGGGCGACACCTTCGCGATGATCGTGCAGTCCAGGAAGGGTGGCGCGAAGGCCGTGCCCTTCCAGCAGACGATCGTCCTGCAGAGCCAGCTGCTCGGCTAGCCGACCTCGGGGAGAGTGCCGGGTCCCGCCCGACTACAGTGGGACCCGGCTCTTATGTACCCACCCTCGCCCACCAAGGAGCACTCCCGTGGAGATCTTCTTCGAAACCCTGCTGGTCCTGGTCTGCGTCGGCGTGCTCGCCTTCGCCGGACTGACCGTGAAGAAGCTCTTCGAGGGCCAGCGCTGACCCCTACGCCATCCACGACGAAAAGCTGCTCATGATCGAGATCCCGTCCGACCTTCACAAGGACCTCGTCCCGCTCGCCTTCCTGCTCGGCAACTGGGCCGGCGCGGGTGTGCACGACTTCCCCGGCTCCGAGAAGTGCAACTTCGGGCAGGAGGTCTCCTTCACCCACGACGGCCGGAACTTCCTGGAGTACCACTCGCACACCTGGGTGCTGGACGGCGACGGGAACAAGGTCAGGCCGCTGGAGTCGGAGTCCGGCTACTGGCGGATCGACGCGGACCGCAAGGTCGAGGTGACCATGGTCCGCAACGACGGCGTCGTCGAGGTCTGGTACGGCGAGCTGGCGCACCAGAAGCCGCAGATCGACCTGGCGACGGACGCGGTGGCCCGTACCGAGGCGTCGGGCCCGTACACGGGCGGCAAGCGCCTGTACGGCTACGTCAACAGCGACCTGATGTGGGTCGGCGAGAAGCAGACGCCGGAGGTCGAGCTGCGCCCGTACATGTCGGCCCACCTGAAGAAGGTCGTCACCCCGGAGGACGTCGAGCGCTGGGCGAAGGCCCTCCCGGACGACCTCCCGGACGACGGCATCGCCTTCTTCAAGTAGCCGCGCGCAGCCCCGACACTCCTACACTGGGGCTGTGGTGAGCACCGACTGGAAGAGTGATCTGCGGCAGCGCGGCTACCGGCTGACCCCGCAGCGGCAACTCGTGCTCGAAGCCGTGGACACACTGGAGCACGCGACCCCCGACGACATCCTCAGCGAGGTGAGGAAGACGGCGTCGGGGGTCAACATTTCCACCGTCTACCGGACCCTGGAACTCCTGGAGGAGCTGGGGCTGGTCAGCCACGCCCACCTGGGGCACGGAGCGCCGACGTACCACCTCGCGGACCGGCACCACCACATCCACCTGGTCTGCCGCGACTGCACGAACGTGATCGAGGCCGACGTCGACGTGGCCGCGGAGTTCATGGCCAAGCTGCGCGACGAGTTCGGCTTCGACACGGACATGAAGCACTTCGCGATCTTCGGCCGGTGCAAGGACTGTTCGCTCAAGAGTTCAACTACCACGTCGTAGGCTTGAGACCATGAAGAGTCCCCTGCTGTCCCTGCCCGGCGCCGTCCCCGCCGAGGGCGTGGACGAAGGCGTCGCCGCCCACTACGGCGACCTGTTCCGCGAGCAGCGCGCCCTTGCCGACGGCTCCGGATTCGTGGACCTCTCGCACCGCGGTGTCGTCACCGTCAGCGGCGAGGACCGGCTGAGCTGGCTGCACCTGCTGCTCACCCAGCACGTCAGCGAGCTGCCCCCGCACGAGGCCACCGAGGCGCTGATCCTGTCCGCGCACGGCCACATCGAGCACGCCCTGTACCTGGTCGACGACGGCGAGACGGTCTGGGCGCATGTCGAGCCCGGCACCCAGGGCGCGTTGATCGCGTACCTGGAGTCGATGAAGTTCTTCTACCGCGTCGACGTCGCCGACCGGACGGACGACTTCGCGGTGGTGCACCTGCCGGCCGGTTCGATCGCCGAGGCGCCCGAGGGGGTGCTGGTCCGCGAGACGCCGTACGGCCGGGACCTGTTCCTGCCGCGCGCGGACCTGGAGTCGTACGCGGAGAAGAACGGTCCCGCGGCCGGCATCCTCGCCTACGAGGCGCTGCGCGTGGAGCAGCACCGCCCGCGCCTGGGCTTCGAGACCGACCACCGCACCATCCCGCACGAGCTGGGCTGGATCGGCACCGCCGTCCACCTCCAGAAGGGCTGCTACCGCGGCCAGGAGACGGTCGCCCGCGTCCAGAACCTGGGCAAGCCGCCGCGCCGCCTGGTCTTCCTCCACCTCGACGGCAGCGAGGTCCACCTGCCCCCGCACGGCACGGAACTGCGCCTCGCGGACGACGGCCCCGACGGCCGCAAGATCGGCTTCGTGACGACGTCGGTACGCCACCACGAACTGGGCCCGGTGGCCCTGGCCCTGGTCAAACGGAACGTCCCGCTGGACGCGAGGCTCCTGGCCGGAGACACAGCGGCCGCACAGGAGGTCGTGGTCCAGCCGTAGTCGCGACTGCGGGTCCGTCGTGGCCGAGCGCGCCCACGCGGCGGAGCCGCATGTCGACACAGCCCCGCGCCCCTCAGGGAGCTGCAGTGCCGCCGGCTCGGTGGCGCCGCCGCTGCGGGCAGCCCGTAGCCGTCGTGGCTGCGGGCAGTCGTGCCTCCCCCAGAGCCTCGACGGCCTGGGGGCCCCGGCCGCCGGGCTCAGATCTCGAGCAGCACCGTGAACGGCCCGTCATTCGTCAAAGACACCCGCATCGCCGCCCCGAACCGCCCCGTCGCCACCGTCGCCCCCAGTGCCCGCAGCCGCGCGACCACCTCGTCGACCAGCGGCTCGGCGACATCGCCGGGGGCGGCCGCGTTCCAGGTCGGGCGGCGCCCCTTGCGGGCGTCGCCGTACAGCGTGAACTGGCTGATCACCAGCAGCGGCGCGTCGATGTCGGAGCAGGACTTCTCGTCGTGCAGCATGCGGATCGACCACAGCTTGCGGGCGAGCTGGGCCGCCTTCTCCTTGGTGTCGTCGTGCGTCACCCCGACGAGCACGCACAGCCCCTCGCCGCTGATCTCGCCGACCGTCTCACCGTCCACGACGACGCTCGCGCCGTCGACCCTCTGCACCACCGCACGCATGAGGACCATGATGCCGTGCGGCACGGCGGCGCCGGGATACGGCCAACTGGTCGTTCCGCCTTGACCCTCAACACCCCCATCTGGGCTGTCCATGGTCACTTGGCCACATTACGGCTACTTGCAGTGGCACGATGCGTGTGTTAGCGGCGCATCCGTGGGGGGTGCCGCGCCGGTCGAGGGGACGGTAGGTACATGAACACACCGAGCATCGGGCAGCAGCCCGCCCGTACGGCAACCATGGCGGAGTGCCGGGCGCCCGTGCAGCGCACGGACAGCCCCCCGCTGCCCGCGGATCCTTCCCCGAGCTCTCCGAGCAGGGCGTACCCGCAGGAGCACAGCCTGTCCGGCCTGGGGCTGCCGGAGCTGCGCGCGCTGCGCCGGGACGCCCAGCGGGACGAGGCGGACCTCAGTTACGTACGGCGGCTGCTGCAGGGCCGTATCGACATCCTGCGCGCGGAGCTGGCCCGGCGCGGGGGCGGCGCAGCGCTCGACGGGGTCATGGAACGGCTTCCGGAGATCCTCAGGGACCCCCCCGCCCGCCAGCGGTCCTCGGCCCGGCATGTGACTCTCGGCACACCGCACGGCGAGGAGTACCGGCGGCTGGCGGCCGAGATGCTCGCCGAGGTGGAGCTGTCGGACCTCCAGGCGCGTACGGACGAGGAGTTGGGCGCGGGGATGGGACGGCTCGTACGCTACGAGCAGCAGGTCTCCCGGCGGCGGCAGGAACTGCAGCGCACGGCGGACGACTGCAGTGCCGAGATCGCCCGCAGGTACCGTGAAGGAGAAGCGCAAGTAGACGACCTGCTCACCTGACGCCAGGGCCCCGCCATCCGGGGCCCTGAGCGTGCCCGCCGCCCGGGAGGGAACCCGTCCCGGGCCGTGCCGGCCAGGTCCCCGTCCCGAAGGGCAACCCCACCCATGTCGACTTCCGCCCAGCCCGCCATATCCGCGCAGTCCTCCGTGCCCCCGGTGCTCGCCGAGGTGGTGCGGTCCGGGTTCGTCGAGGGACGGCACCGGGGGAGCCTGGTGGTGCTCGCCGAGGACGGTTCCGTGGAGTTCGCGCTCGGCGACGTGACGGCGCCCGTCTTCCCGCGCTCGTCGAACAAGCCGATGCAGGCGGCCGGTGTGCTGCGCGCGGGCCTGGAGCTGACGGGGGAGCGGCTCGCCCTCGCGGCGGCGAGCCACTCGGGCGAGACGTTCCACCTGGACCTGGTGCGGAAGATGCTGGCGGACCACGGGCTGACCCCCGAGCGCCTGCAGTGCCCGCCGGACCTGCCGCTGGACCCGCAGGAGGCGGAGGCGTACCTGGCCTCGGGTGCCGTACGCGAGCGGGTCACGATGAACTGCTCCGGCAAGCACACGGCGATGCTGGCGGTGTGCGCGCTGCGGGACTGGCCGCTGGAGACGTACCTCGACCCCGAGCACCCTCTGCAGCAGCTGATCCACTCCGTGGTGGAGGAGGCCGCCGGGGAGCCGGTGGCGGCGGTGGGCACGGACGGCTGCGGGGCGCCGCTGACGGCGATCAGCCTCACCGGCCTGGCCCGCGCCTACCGCTCCTTCGTCCTGGCGGCCCCGGGCACGGCGGAACGCAACGTGGCGGACGCGATGCGGGCACACCCGGAGTACGTGGCGGGCACGCGCCGCCCCGACACCTGGCTGATGCGCGAGATACCGGGCGCCCTGTCGAAGATGGGCGCGGAGGCAGTGCAGGCGGTGGCCCTCCCGGACGGCCGCGCGCTGGCCTTCAAGATCGACGACGGCGCGACCCGGACCCTTGGCCCGGTCCTGGCCAGGGCACTGACCCTGATGGGAGTGGAGGCCCCGGTGGTCCAGCGGATCGGCAGGGCACCGCTGCTGGGCGGGGGCCGTGAGGTGGGGGAGATACGGGCGGCGTTCTAGGAGAGCGCTTCGCACTGCGGGGGCGGGAGGGTGACGTGCGGGGTCCGGGGGCGGGCAGTCGTAAATCCACGCGACACCCCCGCCCCCGCCCTCCTACCGTGACCGCATGAGCCGCCATCCTCAGGACCTCGACGTACGCGCCATCACCGACTCCGAGATCCCCGACTGGATCCGTGCCCTGCACACCGGTTTCCTCCGCTCCCCCCACGTCTCCGACCAGGAGCTCGCCGTCCGCGGCGGCAACATCACCCCCGCCCGCACCCTCGCGGCCTTCGACGACGCCCGCTGTGTCGCCACCTTCCGCTCCTTCCCCCAGGAGCTGACCGCCGTCGGCGGCGCACCGGTCCCCGCCGACGCCATCACCAACGTCTCCGTCACCGCCACCCACCGCCGCCGCGGCCTGCTGACGCGCATGATGGCCCTCGACCTCGCCGCCGCCAAGGAACGCGGCGACGTCGTCGCCACCCTCACCGCCGCCGAATACCCCATCTACGGCCGTTACGGCTTCGGCCCGGCCGCCCACACCGCCGAGTGGACCGTCGACGTACCCCGCGCCGGCCTCGAGCGCCACCGCCCGGTCGTCGACGACGGCCGTATAGACCTCGTGGACGCGGACGACGTCCGCAAACTCGGCCCCGAGCTGCACGAGCGCTTCCGTCGCGCCACGCCCGGCGCGATCTCCCGCGGCGAGCGCTGGTGGCAGCTCAACACGGGCGCCCTGCGCTTCGACGACGACCCTTGGACGGAACCCTTCTACGCCCTCCACCGCTCCGCCTCCGGGGAGATCGACGGTCTCGCCGCCTATGTGAGCGACGACCACTGGGGCGACGGCAAGCGGCCCCTGCAGACCGCGACCGTGAAGGGCCTGATCACGACCAGCCCCAGCGCCGAACGCGCCCTGTGGCACTACCTGTGCTCGCTCGACTGGGTCATCACCGTGAAGTCCGGCAACCGCGCCCCGGACGACCTGCTGCCCCACTTCCTCCCCGACCCGCGCGCGGCCCGCCTCACCACGTACGCGGACATGCTGTGGGTGCGGATCCTGGACGTCGTACGCGCCCTGGAGGCACGTACCTACGCGACGTCCGGCACGCTCGTCCTGGACGTGGTCGACGAGGCCGGACTCGCCGGCGGCCGCTACCGGCTTCAGGCCGGACCGGACGGCGCCGAGTGCGGGCGCACCGACCAGGAGCCCGACCTGACCCTGCCGGTGGGCGAGTTGGCGACCCTGTGGCTGGGGGACGAGTCCGCGGTGCGGCTCGCGGCGCTGGGGCGGGTACGGGAACAGCAAAAGGGCGCCGCCTCCGTCGCCGACGCCCTGCTGCGTACGTCCAGGCGACCGTGGTGCCCGGACGTCTTCTGAGCCCCACGGGCTCTGGGGTGGCGCTCCTTCCGTGCGGGCGGTGACTGCTGTGCTTGTTCATCCGTAGCGATTCAGTTGTGGTTGTGGTGGTGCACGCCGGGCTCCCGGCTCCCCTCCGGAAGGGAGCCCGGTCACTCGTACGACCATGTCGGTCAGGAACACTCAAGCTCGTTCAACTTTGCTGGAGTTGGCGACCAACTCCACCTGACTTATCTCCGCTTGGAGTCGTCTCATAACCACCTTCTTCTGAACTGCCGGAAGATGGCGTGAAGTTGTAGGGTTCGGTCGTGGAGCCGGAACACGCTGCCGCGGGCGGGCGGGAGAAGTCACAACGGCCACAGAGATCGCACCACGAGGTGGCCGACGAGCTGCGCAGCCGGATCAGGTCGGGTGTGCTGCGACCGGGCCAGCGCATGCCCACGCAGGCCAAGCTGGCGGACGAGTTCGGCGTGGAGCGGGGAGCCGTGCGCCAGGCGCTGCGCATCCTGCAGTCCGAGCAACTGCTCACCGGCGTCTCCAAGGGCAGCCCGGCGACCGTGGCGCAGCACGCGGGGAGGGCGCCGGCCGGCCCCCAGGCCCCGCCGCAGCCCACGATGGTGGCGCTGGCCCCGCGCATATCCGCCGCCTTCGCGGCACCGCACGTGGAGATCGACGCCCTGTGCCTGACGGCGGTGTCGCTCACGCTCGCGGTGGGCGAGCCGTTGCGCGAGATTCACGCGGGGCGCATAAAACCGGCCAAGGTCGACGTACGCGTACTGCTGCCCAGCGGCCGTATCGACCTGGCGTTCCCCACGCCGGTGGAGGGCACGGACGGCGACCGCCTGCACCGCCGCTGGCTGGCGCAGCGCAACGCCCAGGGCCAGGTCCTCAGGCACAACCTGCTGGCGCTGCGCAGCACCCACGGCATCGACGTGCACGTCTCCTTCCGCGCCCTGCCCTTCACGCCACCGGTGAAGCTGTACCTGCTCAACGGCGCCGAGGCGCTCTTCGCCTACTACACGCTGACCCGGCGCGAGGCGGAGATCGACCAGGAGCACATGCAGCTGTATGACGCGGAGGGGACCCGGTCGATGCTGTTCCCGTTCGCGCAAGGGGCCGGGCTGTGGGACACGACGTTCGTGGAGCAGTCGCACCTGTGGTTCAACGCCCTGTGGGAGACGATCAGCTCGGAGCTGGATCTCGGCCTCTGACCTGGTCAGAGCGCGGGCTGGGCGACCAGCAGGGCGAGGACGACGGCCCCTATGGAGCTGCAGGCGGGGCTGTTGGCCTTGATCCCGACCGTGAGCAGCATCAGTCCGATGATGCCCATCGTCCCGTACTTCCACTGGACGAACTGGTCGAATCCGACGACGAAGAGGGCGGAGAGAAGGGCGAGGGCGGGCATGCTGGGACCTCTTTCCAGGGGCGGACCTCGGGGGACCGGGTGGCGGGACAGAGGGGATTGAGCCGTCTGCATCCGGGGACTACCTGCGGACGATGTGCGAGAGGAGGGACACCCTCCGCCAACTCTTCCGAGTTGGCAACCAACTACACTTGAGTTATCCCCAGTTGGTCGGCGGCTATAAACAACATTCAAACAACTCCCGGTAGATGGATGGGGGTTGTAGCGTTTGGTCGTGACTCAGGAGAACGTCGCAGTGAACGGCAGCGGAAGGCTCTCGGCTCAGGAGATCGCCGACGCGTTGCGGACCCGGATCCGCACCGGCGAGCTGAAGCCGGGCGAGCGTCTGCCGACCCAGGCCGAACTGGCTGAGGAGTTCGGCGTGGAGCGGGGCACGGTCCGCCAGGCGCTGCGCGTCCTCCAGGACGACGGCCTGCTCACCAACGTCAGCAAGGGCAGCCCGCCCACGATCGCCGGGTCCCAGCCGGTCGGCGACGAACCGCAGCCGACCATGGTGGTGCTCGCAGCCAGGCTCGCGGAGGCGTTCGCCGCCCCGCAGGTGCGGATAGACGCCGCCTGCCTGACCGCCGAGACCCTGATGCTGGCGCTCGGCGAGCCCCTCCGGCTGATCCACGAGGGCCGCGTCCGGCCCCGGTCGATCGACGTGCGGATCCTGCTGCCCTCCCGGAAGATCAACCTGGCGTTCCCGATCTCGGTCGACCCCGGCGACGACGAGGACCCGGTCCACCAACGCTGGCTCGAACAGCGCAACGCCCAGGGACACGTGCTGCGCCACAACCTCCTGGCCCTGCGCTCGTCGCACGGCATCGACGTCCGTGTCACCTTCCGGGCCCTGCCCTTCACACCACCGGTGAAGCTGTACCTCCTCAACGGCACGGAGGCGCTGATCGCCTACTACATGCTCACCAGGCGCGAGGAGGAGGTGAACAGTCAGACCTTCGAGATGTACGACACCCTCGGCACCGAGTCCCTCCTCTTCTCCTTCGAACGCCGAGCGGGCCAGCGCGACACCGCGTTCGTGGACCAGTCACAGCAGTGGTTCGACGCCCTCTGGGAAACCATCACCACGGACCTGACACTTTCCTGGTGACTTCTGATACGACGCGGACCGATCCGATGGCGGCAGAGACAGGGAGACTGCGTGAACTGATCACCGATGCGCGCTTCGTGCTCTTCGACTTCGACGGGCCGATCTGCCGGTTGTTCGCGGGTCACTCGGCGGAACTGGTCTCGCAGGACATGACGGACTGGCTCGAGCGGCAGGGGCTCCTGTGGCAACTGACGCAGGAGGAACGTGCGCAGCCGGATCCGTACGTGCTTCTGCCCATGATGGACGCCCGGCACCGGGGCAGCGATCTGGTGGCGGCCATGGAGGAGAGGCTCACCCAGCAGGAGCTGACGGCCGTCGTCTCCGCGCAGCCGACCGCGTACGCCGATCCACTGATACGCACCTGGGCGGCCCTGGGCGCGCGGCTGGCGATCACCAGCAACAACTCGGCGCGCGCCGTCACCGCGTATCTGGAGAGCCGAGGACTCGTCGACTGCTTCGCCCCGCACATCTACGGCCGCACGCGTGAACTCCACCGGCAGAAGCCGGATCCGCACCATCTGATCCGCGCTCTGCGGGCCATGGGAGCCGCCGGTGAGACGGCTTTGATGATCGGCGACAGCCCCTCGGATCTGAAAGCCGCCGAGCAGGCCGGCGTTCCCTTCCTCGGCTACGCGCGCAACGAGCGCAAACAGAAACTCCTGCGCGACGCGGGCGCCGAGGTGGTCGTGAACACCCTGGAGCCGGCCCTGCGCGTGCTGCGCGACGGCGGACGGACACGTTGAAGCACCCCCTTTCCGGCACCACGCCCATCCGCGTCGGAGTACCTTGCTCCTCCGCCGCCGCACCGGTGGCGCGCTCTCAGGTCAAGGGACGGACAATGCCGGCCGAACGTGGCTCCTCTCCGGCGCGGGAGCGCGCCGTCGAGATCAGTGGCGACCCTGGCGTGGTCGAGGGTCCGCTCGAGGGTTACCACCACGAGACGTATGTGATTCCCCTCCCTGCCGAGGCCGTCGGCCCGCTTCCGATCCGGGGCAAGTTGCGGGAGCCGCGGAACAACCTGCTCTGGTTCGACCGCCGCAGCTTCGTCTCGGAGGTGAGACTGCTCCGTGCGCTTCAGGGCCGTGTCGCGGCCATTCCGGAGCTCATCGACGTGGTCGAGGGAGTGTGTCTGCAGAGGTTCATCGAGGGACGGACGCTGGGGTCGCTGCACGCGTCGGGAGAAGAGGTGCCCGAAGATATCGCCGTGCAGGTCCTGCACCTGTTCCGCCAGTTGGCGCGGGTGTCCCAGTGGTCGCTCGACGTGGAACGCGTGTGCGACCCCGACGGCCGGCCGGACGAGGGTGACAGCGCGGGATTCCTGGACCATCTGATCCGTTTCGCCGAAGAACGCGTGTACCGGGAGAACGCGGTCAGGTTTCCGGGCCTGTTCGCCTGCCTGGGCGTCGACGCGGGTTGCTTCAGCAGGCTCAGAAGGCATGTCGCCGGCCTGCACGAGCGGCCCTTCTGCCTGTTGCATGGCGATCTGCACCGGGAGAACTTCATCGTCGACGGCCACCGGCGGCTGTGGACCATCGACTGGGAGCTGGCCATGGTCGGCGACCCGCTCTACGATCTGGCCACCCATCTCCACCTGATGCGTTACCCGAAGGCGCAGCAGGACCTGATGGCCAAGCGGTGGTGCGAGGCCATGGAGGAGGAGCTGCCCGGCAGTTCCGGGGGCTGGGAAGAGGACCTGCCCCGACTTCTCGACTTCAAGCGGGCCCAGTCCGTCTTCACCGACATCGTGCGTGCGATCGAGTTCGTCGCGTCCCGGCCAGGAGCCGGCCCCTCCGTCCTGAGGCAGCAGGCCGTGAAGGTGCGGCAGGTGCTGGCGTCCGCCGCCCGGCCGCTGGCCCTGGAATCCCTGCCGAGCCTGGATGAGGTCGAAGGCGAGCTGGCGCGCTGGTACGGATGGCGCGACCGGAGTCGCCGAGCCCGGCCGAGCGGCTGAGGGGCGCACCTGTCACCGGGTGCCGGACGCCTGCCTCCCGACTGGCCGCGCACAGAACCGCCCGAGTTGGTTGCCAACCGACGTAAAGTTGTCACGGGTTGGCATGAACGGCTAGGCGGCAGGAGTGTGGCAGTGAGCGACAGCAGAAGACTCTCGCCTCAACAGGTCGCCGACGTCCTGCGCGAGCGGATCAGGAACGGCGAGCTGAAGACCGGTGGCAGGCTGCCGTCCCAGCAGAAGCTCGCCGAGGAACTCCGTGTGACGCGCACGGTGGTGCGTGACGCCCAGCGTGTGTTGCAGGAGGACGGGCTTCTCTCCATGAACGGAAGGGGAAGTACCGCCCGCGTCGCCGAGCCGGCCGTCTCCCGTGAGGAGCCACAGCCCGCTCTGGCCCTGGTGGGCCTGCCGCACCGCCTGGAGGCGGCGTTCCAGGCCTCGCACGTACAGATCGACGCCGTCTGCCTCACGGCTGAGACGCTGATGCGCTCCATGGACGCTCCCCTGCGTCTGGTTGCCTCGCACCGTGCCGAGCCCAGGTCGGTCGAGGCGCGCATCATCCTTCCGGCCAAGGAGCACAGGCTCTTCTACCCCGCTCCTCTGGGGGGCTGGGGGGCGGACGAGGACGCCGACGCCGCCGTCCACAAGCGCTCCGAGGAACAGCACGTCAGTCAGGTCAACGTGCTCTGGAGGCAGTTCGACAGGCTGCGCGTGCAGTACAAGATCGATGCCCGGGTGAGGTTCCGCGTCGTGAGGAACACGCCGTATCACAAAATCTATCTGCTCAACGAGACGGAAGTCCTTTTCGCCCATTACCACATCGCGGCGAGGACCGAGGAAATCGACGGTGCCGCGACGCCGTTGCGGGACACACCGGGAACACGGTCGCTGCTCTTCTCCTTCGACGCCCGCAACGGCGACCGCGACATGTCGTTCGTCGACGACAGCCGGAAATGGTTCAACAGCCTGTGGGACAGCCTGGAACCCGACCTGAAGGTGCCGCTGGTCGCAAGCTAGGCGGAACAGCGCGCCAACCGGCTCCACCGGGAGCTGCTTTCTCCCTCGTCCGGATGGTGGCACGGCGTCAGGCGAGTGCCCGCCGAGGCGCTACCCTCTGCGGGCATGCCGTCCCTTCTGCCTCACAGGGCGCGTCGGGCACTCGTGCAGCGGCTCTTGGAGTCACGGCGACGACGCGGCGATTGTGTTGTGGTCAAGGGCCACCACAACGTCAACTACATCGTGCCCTTGGGCATCGGGCTTGCCGTGCTCCTGGGCGTCCCGCCGTTCGCCCGGGGGAAGGTGCGGGTGCCGCTGGAGACGGTTCAGGTCGTTCCCCGGATCTGGCCGCGCGAAGCCGACGTGCTGCGTGTTGTGTCCCGTCACATCCGGCGGGTTCCCCGGTGTCTGGCCGACTTCGGTGAGTGGTCGCTGCATTCCTACCGGAAGGGCCGCGTTCTCGCGGAAATCCGCCCCGAAGGTGACGTGAGCGAAAGCGTCATGCGAGCCTTTGCGGAGTTCTTCGCCGCGACTGCGAGCATTCCGGTGGACGAGTTGCCGGCGAGGCCGGAAGGGTGGCCGGAGGACGGGGACAGTGATGGATTTTTGCACTGGCTGGTCGACTTCACCGAGGAGCGGGTCCACCAAGCTCACCGGGACCGTTTCGGTTCCCTCTTCGACAGTGTCCTGATCCCCGACAACGCGATGGCCACGTTCAGGAAAGCCCACGGGGGTCTGACCCCACGGCCCTTTCGCCTGCTCCACACCGATGTGCACCGGTCCAACGTCGTCGTCCGTCGTGGCCGCTTGACCGTCATAGACTGGGAACTGGCGATGTACGGCGATCCGTTGCACGATCTCGCGACGCACTTGGTGCGGATGCGATACGGCAAGAGGGCGCAGGAACGCATGACGGATCTTTGGGGTGAGGCCATGGTCCGCGCGGGACATGGCGTACTGACCGCGGGCCTCGACGACCTGGCGGTCTACCTGGCTTTCGAGCACGCTCAGTCCGTGTTTCCCGACGTCATGCGCGCGGCTCTCAGTGTTCCCGAGGAGCCGGAGGCGGACGACTTTCGGCGGGCGGCGGCCAGGATCCGCGCGGCGATCCGCACGGCCCGGGAGCCTCTGCAGTTGATAGAGGTACCCGATGAGAGGCGTGTCATCGAGGCACTGCGCGAATGGCACGCCAGGAACATCTCCTCGTCCTCACCGGGGTGAGGGGACGGCCGCTCGGCGGCGCGGCGGGCAGCCGAACCGGTCGGTGTTGTCGCTCCTGGCTTTGCCGGGAGAGTGGATGCGTCAGGATGACCGAGGACGACCAATGGGGTGCCGTGTCGGACGGAGATCACTACGAGCCCAGCGAGCTGGAGGAACCGGACCGGATCCGTGAAGTGGCCGAGTGGGTGCTGACCGGACGGTGTGTGCTCTTCGACTTCGACGGACCGCTCTGCCGCCTCTTCCCGGGGGGCTCGTCCGAGCCGGTCGCCCGAGAACTCAGGGAGATCGTCGATCGCGCGGGTGAGGGAGCGCTCCTCAGCAGTGAGGCCCGGCAGTCCATCGACCCGCACGTGGTGCTGCGGGCGGTCGACCGGGAGCGTCGCGGCAGCCGTCTGGTCCAGGGGCTGGAGGCGTTGATCACGATGCGCGAGAAGGAGGCTGCGGCCAGAGCGTGGCCCACACCCGCGGCCGACGTCTTCGTGCGCGGACTGTCGGCCGCGGGTGTACGCATCGCTGTGACGACGAACAACTCGCCGGCCGCCGTCACCGTGTACCTGCGAAGGATGGGGCTCGCACAGTATTTCGGTGACCATGTGTACGGACGGACCGGTGATCCCCGGCTGATGAAGCCCCACCCGGACTGCCTGAACCGTGCCCGGGAAGGACTGGATGCCAGGGCGGACGACGCCGTGCTCATCGGGGACACGGTGGCGGATCTCCTCGCCGCAAGGGAGGCCAAGGTCCGCTTCGTCGGCTACGCCCGTAACGACCGCAAGGCGGCGCCACTACGGGCGGCGGGAGCCGATCTGGTCGTCCGCCGCCTGACGACGCTGTCGGAAGCCATTGCCGCGTGCCCTTCCTGACCGGGCTCGGCCGAGGCACCATGAACAAGCATGGTCAACGTGCCGACTCTTTGGGGGACTTGGGTGTCGGAGGGAAGGCGGTCGTGGCGTCAGTGGGCAGCGCACTGGGCGCGTATGGAGAGCGCGTTGACGCGGCTGCTGCTCCTCGGGATCTTTCTGATCGGCCTCCTGGCACAGTTCGTCAAGCCGCTCGGCGACGCCCTCCAGGACAAGGCCTACCTCGGCGGTGCGCTGCTCAGTCTCGTCGGATACGTGCTGTATGCCGAGGTGCAGCGGCTGAACACGGCGCATGAGGAGGGACGTGCGGGAACGGCGCGGCTCGAGGACGAGGTCCTGCGCCTGCACGCCGTTCACGAGGAGCAACGCGCCCTGGCGGCCCGGCTCCAGTCCGAACTCGAGCGGCTGAGTGGTGCGGTACAGCGGCTGACCGAGGAACAACGGCTGCAGAGCGGCAAGAGCGTCTCCGCACGGGAACTGGAGACCCACTTCAGGCAGGCGCTCGAGGCACGCGAGACCCACATCGCCGCCATGGGCTTCACCGGAGAGACCGTCGTCGTCCCGCTGCGCCCCATGCTGCAGGGCCTGCCTCGTGATCCGGAGAGAGTGGTGCGCGTACGGCTGCTCGTCCCGGACTTCACCAAGCCGATCGAGGTGCCCGGGTTGATCAAGAGCGACGGCAAGGTGACGGACGCACCCGAGTTCCGACGGGATCTGGTCGACAAGATCGGACGCTACAACCGCGAGATGCGCGAGATGATCGGCAGGCTGGAGGACAGCGGGCGGGGCGTTCTGCATGTCGACTTCCGAGTGGTGCACATGTCTCCCACGCTGAAGCTCTGCCTCATCAATGACGATCAGGCCTTCGAGGGGCTCTACGACAAGGTGGACATACGGCGCTTCCGCCCCCCGTCGGCCGACCCGTCCCGACAGGCCGGCGGGGACAACGGTGAGCGGCTGCTGGACCTCGTGGGATACGACGCCCGGCTGACGCGCTGGCACCGCGATGACGGTGCCAAGGCCCGCACGGTCATCGACGAGCGCAGGAGACTGTTCGAGACACTCTGGGAAGCCGCACATGACCTGTCAGAGGTGAGCACACAACGCGCAGGCTCGGCCTCCCCATGAGGGCGTGATGCCCCCGGGCGGGGCAGGATGCCCCACCGGCGCGGCGATCACCCCGGCGGTTCATCCTGGCAGGTCAACCTTGCGGGCCACCCTGCTGGGTCCCTCCAGCAAGGCTCCAGCAAGGCCGGTTCGGCAGGGTCACCCCAGCAGGGGGACCAACTGCTCCTCCTCGTACGTCAGATGGGTCTCCAGCTCGTCGGTGAGGCGTTCCACCTCGGGCAGGGCACGGGCCCGGTCCGCGTCGGGTGCCGACACGACCCGGCGCAGGTCGTCGAGGAGGGCGGCGATCCGTTCGTGTTCGCGGCGCAGCCGGTCGAAGGCCGGCGCCAGCTCGGGGTGGCGGCCTTCGAGGGACGGGAACAGGGCGATGTCCTCGCCGGCGTGGTGGTTGCCCAGGCCCTTGCAGAGGGTCAGGCAGTTGATCCGCAGCTGGGCGCCCAGGGTGGAGCCGCCTCCGGAGGCCGCGAACTCCTTCCTGATCAGGGCCAGCTCGCGGCGGAAGACGTCATGGACCGCCCTGATGGCCTCACCCGGAGAGGACGCCTCGATGCGCGGCGGGCCCGGCCTGGGATTCGCCCGGAGGGCGACGACCGGGATGACACGGTCCGTCTTCGCCTGGTACTCGGCCCAGCCGGGGTCCGACTCGACGGCGCGGGCAAAGGCCTCGTCGCGTGCGGCGCGGTCCAGGACGACCGCGGTCGCTTCGTAGGTGAACACGCCCGTCTCCACGGTGACCTGGGGATGCGCCACGAGGTTGTGGAACCAGTCGGGGTGCCGCGGCGCGCCCCCGGCCGAGGCGATCACGAGGACGCGCTCGCCGCCGTCGGGGTAGTAGCCGAGGGGGGTGGTGTGGGGGGTGCCGGTGCGGGCGCCTGTGGTGGTGAGGAGCAGTAACCGGGCGCCCTCGAAGGGGCCGCCCACGCGGCCGCGGTGGGCGCGGAACTCGTCGATGATCTGCTGGTTGAAGGGGTTGGGCATGCTCTGCTGTCTCTGCCTTCTTCTGTTCGGCGTGGTGGGATGGCGATACGCGTCGGAACAGAAGAAGAACGGCGGGCCTCTCGCCCGCCCCCGCCTCACTCGGAGGCCGGGTGCCCCACTCGTGAACGGCCCAAGGCCGACCCGGCAGTCATGCGCGGCACGTTATCGGGGTACGCGACCCGGCGCCAACGGTTTATGACGTCACCCTTCCGCGCACCAGCGCCTCCCACGGTCCCGGGCGCGGCGGGTGTGGGATGGACGGCGGTGGTGCGGCGCCCCGGGCGGCGGTGTCCCGGACGGCGATGGTGACGCCCTTCGCGTGGCGTGGCGCACAATTGCAAGCAGGTGCTTGCAATTGTTAGCGCTCATGGGGCAAGGTGGAGTCATGGCATCGCTGAACGTCGGCAATCTCGGTGAGTACCTGCGTGAGCAGCGGCGCAACGCGCAGCTGTCGCTCAGGCAGCTCGCCGACGCCGCCGGCGTGTCCAATCCGTATCTGAGCCAGATCGAGCGCGGGCTGCGCAAGCCGAGCGCGGAGGTGCTGCAGCAGGTCGCCAAGGCGCTGCGGATCTCCGCCGAGACGCTGTACGTCCGGGCCGGCATCCTCGACGCCGAGCGGGACCGGGACGAGGTGGAGACGCGCGCCGTCATCCTCGCCGATCCCACGCTGACCGAGCGGCAGAAACAGGTGCTGCTGCAGATCTACGAGTCGTTCCGCAAGGAGAACGGCTTCGAGATCGCCCGGGCGGGCGCGGCGGACGAGGACGGCCAGGCCGTTCAGGAGGCCCGGACCCGGGAGGCTCAGCAGTCTCAGGAGGCGCACGGCACGGACGACGCCCAGGACACCGCCGACGCCGGCCCCCGCACGGCCGACGGCAGTGATGCCGGTCCGCGGCAGGCAGCCGGCTGACCGGGACACCGGGACCACCGGGACCACGGACAGCGACCGGACCACCGGGACGACGGCTCGACGTCCCGCGGACCGCCCAAAACCCTCAACAAAGCCGAAACGGGAGGACCATCCCATGGCCATCACCGACGACCTGCGCAAGACCCTCAGCGACCCCACCCCGCTCTACTTCGCCGCCGGCACCGCCGACCTGGCCCTGAAGCAGGCCAAGAAGGTGCCCGCGCTGGTCGAGCAGCTGCGCGCCGAGGCCCCGGCCCGCATCGAGGCCGTGCGCAACACCGACCCGAAGGCGGTCCAGGAGAAGGCCGCGGCCCGCGCCAAGGAGGCCGGCGCCCGCGTCAAGGAGACGCAGTCGACCATCCAGGCCAAGGTGGGCGAGTTCTTCGGCAGCCTCGACTCGGACCTCAAGAAGTTCGGCAGCAGCCTGGACGCCGACCTGAAGAAGCTCGGCGAGACGGCCCAGGACCTCGCGCTGCGGGGTGTGGGCGTCGCCGCCGAGTACGCGGTCAAGGCCCGGGAGACCTACGAGAAGGTCGCCGAGCACGGCGAGCAGGCCGTGAAGACCTGGCGCGGCGAGGCCGCCGAGGGGATCGAGGACCTGGCCGTCGCCGTCGAGGGCAAGCCCGAGCCGGTCGAGGTCAAGGCCGAGCCGAAGCCGGCCGAGGCCCCCAAGGCCGAGCTCGCCGACGACAAGAAGCCGGTGGCGAAGAAGACGGCCCCGGCCGCCCGCAAGCCGGTGGCGAAGAAGACCACGCCGCCGGCCAAGTGAGGAACACGCGGCCCCGGCGGGGCCGCGTGACGGATCACCGGCCCCGGCCGGGGCCACGTGACGGATGACGGACGACGGGCCGGGCACTTCCGAGGTGCCCGGCCCGTTGTACGGGTACGCGGTGGCCGCGGGCGGGTACGGTTGGCCGTAGAGACGACTCGACTCGGGTGGTGGGCATTGTGCTGATGACGGCATTCGGCGGCCTGATGTGGCTGCTCTTCACCGCCATGCTGGTGCTCGCCGTGGTGGCGCTGGCCATGGCCGTGCTGTACCGGGAGGACGCGTACCGCGCCGCCGACAAGCAGAACAAGGGCTTCTGGCTGATCATCCTCGGCATCGCGGTCGCGGTGAACCTGTTCGTGCCGATGCTCTTCCTGCAGCTCGCCGGCCTCGTCGCCACTATCGTCTTCTTCGTGGACGTCCGCCCCGCCCTCAAGCAGGTCTCGGGCGGCGGCTGGGGCCGTCGTCGCCGGGGGAGCAGCAGCGACGGTCCGTACGGGCCGTACAACGGCGGGCGGTAGACGGCGGGGCAGCCTGGGCGGCCCGTGCAGCGGCCGACGGTCCGTGCGGGCGTACACCGGCGGTGGTTCCTTACGGGCCGTGCAGCAGTGGGCGGTTCCGTGCGGGGCGTGCAACGGCGGGCGGTAGGCGGCGGTCCGCCTTGGTCCGGCCTGCCGCCGTGGCCTACGGCGCCCGGTCGAGCAGGACCACCGCCACGTCGTCCGCCAGCTCTCCTCCGTTGAGGTCGCGGACCTCGTTGACCACCGCGCGCAGCAGTTCCTCGCCCGTCAGGCCCTCGGCCAGCCGGCGGCGGACCAGTTCCACCATGCCGTCCTGCCCCAGGCGCTCCCCGTCCTGCCCGACCCGGCCCTCGATCAGTCCGTCGGTGTAGAGCATCAGGCTCCAGACCGGTCCCAGCTCCACCTGCATCCGTGGCCAGCGCGCGCCCGGCAGCAGGCCGAGCGCGGGGCCGTTGTTGTCGTACGGCAGCAGCTCGGCGATGGGGGTCCCCCCTGCTCGAGCGGAGCCGAGAGCTTGGGGGAGGCTGGGGCGCGCGATCAGCGGGGCCGGGTGGCCGGCCAGGCACAGCCCGGCGCGGCGGCCGTCCGGCGCGATGTCCACCGTGCACAGCGTGGCGAAGATCTCGTCGTTGTCCCGCTCGTGCTCCAGGACCTGCTGCAGCGTGGACAGCAACTCGTCCCCGCACAGCCCCGCCAGCGTCAGCGCACGCCAGGCGATGCGCAGCTCCACGCCGAGTGCCGCCTCGTCCGGGCCGTGCCCGCACACGTCGCCGATCATCGCGTGCACCGTGCCGTCCGGCGTGCGCACCGTGTCGTAGAAGTCACCGCCGAGCAGGGCACGCGAACGGCCGGGCCGGTAGCGGGCGGCGAACCGCAGCGAGGACCCGTCGAGCAGCGGCGTGGGCAGCAGGCCGCGCTCCAGACGGGCGTTCTCCTGCGCGCGCAGCTTGGACTCGGTCAGCCGCCGCTCGGCCGTGTCGGACCGCTTGCGCTCGACCGCGTACCGGATCGCACGGCTCAGCAGCCGCCCGTCGAGCTCCTCGCGGAACAGGTAGTCCTGGGCGCCCACGCGCACGGCTTCGGCACCCCGCTCCGCGTCACCGGACGCGGTGAGCGCGAGCACGGCGTGGCGGGGCGCGAGCTGCAGCACGTGCCGCAGCACGGCCAACTCGTCGTCCTCCGCGGCGGCCCGGCCGGGCGCGGGCAGTGCGAGGTCCAGCAGGATGCAGTGGACGTCGTCGGTGAGCAGCCGCTCCGCCTCGGTGAGGTTGCGGGCGGTGCGCAGCCGTATGGGGCGGCCTGCCGAGTCGAGCATCTCGGGCACGATCGGCGAACCGGCCGGATCGTCCTCGATCACGAGCAGGGTGAGCGTGTCGTTCTGGGCCTTGGCACGGGCGGAGGGCCCCTGAGCGGTCTGAGCGCCGGGCAGGGACGCGGCTTGAGCCTGACCACCCTCCACGGCCGGGATCGCTCGGGGCCGCGGCACGGGTACGGGCATCGTCTTGGGTTCCTTCCCTCCCCCCGAGGGCACGGCGGGACGAGGGACTCGACCCACCGACGGGGACCATAGCGGTAGCCGAGGCCGCAATGGAATGCCCGACGGGGTGGGGTGGTGCAACCGGCCATCGTCATATGCCGCATCCCCTACCGCAGTTGGACACGGAACGGCCCCGGCGAAGATGACGAAAGTCACGTCCCGCGCAGGTTTCAACCGGAGGGAGGGTGGGCCGCGTCACGTGGGGTGGGTCACGTCATGACACGGCTCTGTTTTCGGTCGGCGTCCGGTTCAGCCGGAGTCCGGGCGCACCACCCCGAGGATCGGCATGGACCCGGCCCCCGCGATCGTCACCGTCCGCCCCGGGCGCGGGGCGTGGACGATCGCGCCGTCGCCGATGTACATCGCCACATGGCTGGCGTCGGAGAAGTAGATGATCAGGTCTCCGGGGCGCATGTCCTTGATGTCCACGTGCTTGAGCTGCTTCCACTGCTCCTGCGAGGTGCGGGGGATGGGCGCGCCGGCCGCGGCCCAGGCCTGGGACGTCAGCCCCGAGCAGTCGTACGATTTCGGACCTTCTGCTCCCCATACGTACGGTTTGCCGATCTGGTCGGTCGCGAACCGTACGGCCTTTTGCCCCTCTTCGGACGCTCTGCCGCGAATCTCCTTCAGTATCCCGGAGTCGAGCCAGGCGGTCTGTGCCTGGTGGGCGGCCTGCTCCTCCAGCTTCTGCAGTCGCTCCCGCTCCTGCTCCTTCAGCCGGGACTGCAGCTCCTCGGCGGCGGCGATCTGCTTCTCGATCTCCTTCTTGGCCTCGGCCTTGGCCTTGCGGTTGGCGTCGAGCCTCTTCCACTCGTCGGCGGCGTCGCTCGCGTACTGCTTCAAGTCCTCCTGCGTACGGGTCAACTCGGCGATCAGTCCCGTGGTCGCGTGTTCGCCCTGGCGGACCGTGCCCGCGTCGTCCAGGAACTCCTGGGGGTCACGGCTCAGCCAGAGCCGCATCTCGGGCGGCAGGCCGCCGCCGCGGTACTGGGCGCGGGCCGCAGCGCCCGCACGGTCCTTCAACTCGGCCAGCCTCTCCTGGTCCTTGACGATCTCCCGGGCCAGCCGGACGATCTGCGCCGACTGCTTCTCGGCCTTCTCCTCGGCCGCGTTGTAGGCGTCGGTGGCGACCGCCGCGTCGTGGTACAGCGCGTCCAGTTTTCTGCGGACCGATTCGAGAACCTCGTCGGACGCCGACGCCGACGCCGACGCGGATGCCGATGTCGACGTCGTGGCCGCGGCCGAGCCGTCGAACGGGGCGGGTCTCGGGTCCGGCCGCTCCGGGCTCGCGTACGCCGCGCCCGGTGTGCCCAGCACGGTGACCGTGCAGACCAGAGCGATGGCCGCCGTGATCAGGGTCCGCTTCCCGGATCCCATACCTTCCCCCAAAGCTGATTTACCGTCAGTAACCTACGAGGCGTCTGGGGATCGTGCCACGCTCGGGCGCAAAGTCACAGAGGCGGGACTTAACCGCATAAAAAACTCCCCCACCTGCCGCACCTCGTACGACGATCTCCCTCCCCTGCCACCGGCCCGCGTGCGGCGATCTTCCCGCGAGTGTGACGAAGCACTCAAGAAGATCGTTCCCCGCAGGTCGGGCAGGGGTCATGTGCGGGGCGCCAAGGCCCCCCAGGCCACGGTGACTTCCCCCTGGCGCCAGCGCGCCGGGCTGTCGGTGACCGGCCAGTCCGCCGTCAGCCGGCGGACGGTGCGTATCCAGCGCTGGCGCGCGCCGTACGCGGCGTAGGGCGCGGCGGCGGCCCAGGCGCGGTCGAAGTCGCGCAGGAAGGCGTGCACGGGCTCGCCCGGGACGTTGCGGTGGATGAGCGCTTTCGGTAGCCGCTCGGCTAGGTCGGACGGGCGGTCGAGGGAACCGAGCCGGGTGGCGAACGTCACGGTGCGCGGACCCTCGGGGCCGAGGGCGACCCACACATGACGGCGGCCGATCTCGTCGCACGTGCCCTCGACGAGCAGCCCGCCGCGGGAGCCGGACGCCGGGTCGGCGGGGGCGAGCCGGGCGCACAGCCGCTCCCAGACGGCGGCGACCTCGCCCTCCTCGTACTGCCGCAGGACGTTCGCCGCCCGGATGAGCGAGGGCCGCCCCGGCACGGGCACCTCGAACCCGCCGTGCCGGAAGACCAGCCCCTCACGGGCGTACGGCTGAGCGGCCGCGACCCGGGCGGGCTCGATCTCCACCCCCACGACCCGGGTACGGGGCGCGGCGGCACGAAGCCGCCGCAGCAACTCGACCGCGGTCCAGGGCGCCGCCCCGTACCCGAGGTCGACGGCCACGGGCTCCGCCGTACGACGAAGCTCGGCCCCATGGACCGCTGCGATCCAGCGATCCATCCGGCGCAGCCGATTCGGATTGGTGGTCCCGCGCGTCACCGTACCCACGGGGCGGGACGCGACGCGGGTTGACATGCCTACGAGAGTAAGGGGGCGGGACAGACCGCCGGACCGGCCTGTGGATAACTCTGACGCCGGGACTGTCCCCCGGGGCGGTAAAGGATTCGGCATCTACAGTTCAACGATCTTGTCCTGTGCATGACTCAGTGGGTGGGATGTGCGGAGACCACTTCGTGCGACTCCGGACCACTCCGGACCACTCAGGGGGATTCATGCACATAGCCCGTACCGGGCGGGGTGTCGCGGCTTCCGCGGCCGTCACCGCCGCCCTCGCCGTCGCCGCGCTGGCGACCGCTCCGCCGGCCGGTGTCACCACCGCCGCGCCCGCCGCCGTACCGCACACCAAGGCGGTTCCGGCCGTCGTCGGGCACACGCTCGTCCACGGCGTGGCCAGCCCGCTGACCAGCGAGCAGTGCCAGGCCAAGTGGCACATCGCCTGCTACAACCCGCTCCAGTACCGCACCGCGTACAACCTCAACCCGCTGTACGAGAAGGGCATCACGGGCAAAGGCCGCACGATCGTCATCGTCGACTCGTTCGGCTCCCCGACGGTCCAGCACGACCTCGACGTCTACAGCAAGCAGTTCGGCCTGCCCAGCACCAAGATCAAGGTGGTCAAGTGGGGCAAGGTGCCCCCCTTCGACCCGAAGAACTCCGACATGACCGGCTGGGCCGGCGAGACCTCCCTGGACGTCGAGATGGCCCACGCCGTGGCGCCCGACGCCAAGATCGTCCTGGTGGAGACGGCGGTCTCCGAGACCGAAGGCACCACCGGTCTCCCGGAGATGATGAACGCCGAGAAGTACCTGATCGACCACGGGGTCGGCGACGTCATCAGCCAGAGCTTCGGCGCCACCGAGAACACCTTCCCCGGCTTCGACAAGGGCGACTTCTCCAGCATCAAGAACCTGCGCTACGCCTTCCAGGACGCCAACCGCAAGCACGTGACCGTCCTCGCCTCCTCCGGTGACGGCGGCGCCACGGACCTCATGGCGGACGGCAAGACCTACTACAAGAAGCGCGTCAACTCCTGGCCCTCCTCGGACCCGCTGGTCACCTCCATCGGCGGCACCCAGCTCCACCTGGACGACAAGGGGCAGCGCGTCAAGCCGGACAGCGTCTACAACGACTACGGCGCGGGCGGCGGCGGCCAGTCCCACGTCTTCACCCGCCCGTCCTTCCAGAACGGCGTGAAGAACGTCGTCGGCACCCGCCGCGGCACCCCGGACGTGTCGATGGCCGCCGCGGTGAACGGCGGTGCATGGGTCTACTCCAGCTTCGACCCGACCGCCACCGGCTGGGACGTCTCGGGCGGCACCAGCGAGGCGAGCCCGCTCTTCTCGGGCATCATCGCCCTCGCCGACCAGGCGGCCGGCCACCGGGTGGGCAACATCAACGGGGCGCTGTACTGCCTCCTCGAGCAACGGAACTCCGGCATCGTCGACGTCGACGACGGCACGGACAACAGCTACGAGGGCGTCACCGGCTACAAGGCCGTCAAGGGCTACGACATGGCCACCGGCGTGGGCACGGTGGACGCCCTGCGCTTCGTGTCTGCCCTGGCTGAGGCGAGTCGGCGCGGCTGACCCGACGGCACTGCAACAGGACGGCCCGGGTGCGGAACCCGGGCCGTCCCAGGTCGGCGGTCGGCCTGGAGGCGGGCCTGACGCCCCTGCCTGCGATAGTGGGTCCGTGCTTCTGGAGCCTGAGAAAACTCTGTTCGTCCGTGGTGCCACGCCCGTGCTCCTGTTGGCTGACGCGCCAGTTCACCATGTTCTTCCGGCCCTGACCGCGCCGGACGGGGCAGTGCCCCTGTGCGAAGGCTGGAACATCGTCCCCAGGCTCACGCTGTGCGTCGTGGACGGTCCGGGCGAGCACGGACTCGTCGTCCCTGCTCTTGCCGCCCCGGTGCTCGACGGAGCCGAGGGGGAAACTGCTCCGGGTGACATGGCCGACTGGTGCGCGGACGTCGAAAGGGCCGGCGGAGCAGTCGTCCTGTCCATGGACCGACTGCCCGAGGTACTCGATTGGCCTTTCCTGCTGGACTCGGGCACCTCCCGCGGCGGCTTCGTACCCGCCCTGACCTGACCTGACCTGACCTGGTCCAGGTCCTACAGGGCTGGGCCGACGAACGGACCGACCTCCGGGTTCGTGAGAACAAGACAGTAACCGAGGTCGGGGTCGGGTGCAGTCCGAGTTGGTGGGGCAACCTCGTCGACGGTCTCGAAAAACCGTCGTGGCGCGAGCCACCGTGGGGCACGTCCCACACCCACGGGTCAGGCGTCAGCCAAGCGGAAGTGGACGATGGCGATGTCATCGGCGGGACGGATGTCGGGGTAGTGGTACCGCAGCCTGTCGTGCAGTTCTGCGAGATCGCGGAACCCGTCCGCGCCGGCGTCCTGCTCGGTCAGCTCGCCGACCTTCTTCGCAGTGATCTGGGTGACGACACCCTCCAGCACCACCTCCTCGTCCAGCTCGAAGACCATGTCGACCGGCCCCGTGGCAACCGGATCCCGGAAGCGTACGGTCGTCGTCTTCCGTCCCGTGCGGACGGCGTCGAGATAGTCCCGATGGAAGTGCAAGGACTGCCTGGCCGTCGCATGACAGCCCGGTTCGGAGGGCACGGCCTGCTCCGCCCACACATAGCTGTGCGGCAGGAGGTCGGCTATGGAGACGCTGCGGACTCCTTCGGGCGTCGGAACCAGGACGCGGATGCCTGGATGGTGGTCGAGGAGCACTTGCCGGTCGCGACCGCACGGCGAGAGCACACCGCGGCCCCGGTCGCCGACCGCAACGATCGTTGTCAGGTCACGCGCCCCCGCCGCACGGGCATGCCCGAGGGCCACGAGCTCCGCACAAGGACCGCCGGTGAAGTGGTACAGGTTGATGCCACCGAACATGCGTCCCCGGACATCCCGGACAGCGGCGCCAACCGTGTGCACCTCCCCGTCGCCGTTGGCCTCCACGATGCGCTGGGCCAACTCGATCAGTTCCATGTCTTCTTGCGTCGGCAAGTGCGGGGTCCCGTCCACGCACAGCACCCTACGACGCACTCCTCACCGCAGCACCGGAGACGGCCCGCGGCCAGTTGCCGCAGCACCGTCATTGGTGGAGCTAAGCCGCCTCGCGCCGCGCCGCACGCATACCCGCGGCGGGCTCCTGTGCGCCCTCGAGCGGCAAGGTCTCGTCCTGCCCGAAGCCAGCGAAGTCAGGGGCCTGGAAGGGGTTCGTCGTCGGAGGCGGCGACGCTGCAGTGGAGCAGCGGGGCCGCCCGTCCGGGGCGGAGAACAGCGGTGTCAGATCGATGAGAGGTCTCTCTTTCGGTACAGGTCCCCGAAGGGGGCCTGGTGTGCCATGACCGGGCACAGTGGTCCTACAGCTTGGTCATCTTGGCGTACGGGCTCAGGACCCGCACTTGTGCCGAGCCGAAATCCACCAGCGTCGCGATTCCGTCCTCGATGCCGATCACCCGGCCGAGGCCGTACACGTCATGCGTGACCTGGTCGCCCATGGCGAAGTGCTTGGGAGCCGGTGTGACCGGGGCCTTGAAGGGGCTGGTAGGCAAGTGACGCTTCGGTGCAGCAGGCTTTGTCATGGCTCAGTATGAACCCTCGTGGACCCCGTTCGCTGTGGCCGTCGGCACAGATCCGGACGGGAGCAACCGTGTCACGCCACTGACCTGGGCTTTCGAGACCCGGTAAGGCGAAACTCGACCGAAGGTTCCTTCGCTGACCGGGGCTGACCCCTGCAGCTGCACGGTTGTGGCACGAACCTCTCAGGCCTCCAACCAGCGGAAGGTTCCCTGGCAGGAGGCCTGATGCGTTGGCGTTACTTCTTCTTGCCCTGGGTCTTGCCGGGGATCTTGGTGAGCTGGGTTTTCGCTGGTCAGGCTCGGTGGGCTCGTGCGCGTGGTGGTCGTCGTTGGTCGTCCTTGGCCACTGTCGAGCGCCCTCGGACGGCCCAGAGACGGCCCAGCGATGAGGGAGCCGCTCCCCTGCTACACCGGGCTATCGTGCCGTCGTGACAAGCGCGACGGAGCGTCCCCTCCTTTTCCTAGACGTCGACGGTCCGACAGCACCGACGGCACGGGATCCGGATGCTCCGCGGTCGAGCCCAAGCCGTCCTGGCAGTCGGACACCGGCTGCTCCCGCCGCAGCGTCGCGGACGTCTCGGCGGTGGCCGACCCGGCCACCGGCGTCGCCGTCTACGACACCTACGGGGCCTCCGGCTGGGACGTCTACGGCGGCACCAGCGCATCCTCGCCGATCGTCGCGGCCACCTACGCCCTCGCGGGCACCCCGACCGCCAACAGCTACCCCTCCTCGTACCTCTACGGGCACACGGCGGCGCTGAACGACGCCACCACGGGGTCCAACGGCACCTGCTCACCCGCCTACCTGTGCACCGCGGGCGCCGGCTACGACGGCCCGACGGGCCTCGGCACCCCCAACGGCACCGCCGCCTTCGCAGGCGGACCGAACTCCGTCAACGCGCTGCAGCCCGGACAGAAGCTGACCTCCGGCCAGCGGCTGAGCAGCGCGAACGTGACGCTGACCATGGGCAGCGACGGCAACCTGGTCGCCTACCTCAAGACGGGCGCGGCGGGCAACGGCCCGGCGATCTGGTCCAGCCACACCTCGGGCCACTCGGGGGCGTACGCCTACATGCAGAGCGACGGCAACCTCGTCGTCTACACCTCCGGCGGCAGCGCCCTGTGGTCCACGCACACCTACGGTCACACCGGCGCCTACGCCCTCATGCAGAGCGACGGCAACTTCGTCGTCTACAAGAGCGGCGGCGGCCCCAGCACGGGCGGCGCCCTGTGGGCCAGCAACACCTACAAGTCGGTTCCCTGACCTTCCCCACCACCGGCTGCCCCGCCCGACGAACGGGCGGGGCAGTTGTGTCCGCCATGCGGAACACAACGAAGGCATTTGTGACGCCATCGCCCGGACGGCGGATTCCTGTGTAAATAGCACGCTGCCGGTGTCGACCGCAGTCCTTCCCGCTGGCCTGGGGGCATTCTCGGGGAAATGGCCGGGTCCACCCTGTGTGTGCGTCGTAGCGGTCACACCGCGAGTGTCGTGGCGCCATGACGGGTGTATTGCCGGCGACCCGGTCGACCGCGATCAGGTCCTCGCGGACCAGATGAGGGCAGACGGCGGCCAGATCCTCTGCGCGGATCCCGATCCCGAGATCGCACAGCAGCTTCGCTCCGGTCACGCCCGAAGGCGGATCCAGCGGCAGCATCAAATGCATTGCCCCTGTCCCGGAACAGCGACGTTGCCTCGTCGCCCGCCCGGGTTAAACAGGCGCAGCCATCCAGCCCATTAATCATTTTCAATGTATTTTGTGATCCGCTCGGTTTCCGTGAAACCGTCGGGATGAATCGCGGGAAGGTGAATTCACCTGAGTAATATGCCAGCGACAGAAATGGCGATTCTGTGCGACCGAGAACCGCCACGTCACCACCTTCTCACAGGAGCTGGCCCCTCGATGACGCTGAATATTCCTGCAGCGCCTCTTCGGCGTACAATGTCAATCTGGATCGCGGCGGTGACGGCCGTGGTGATCGCGGCTGCCGTCCTCGCGGTGACGCCGACACGCGCAAATGCCGTTGCCACCCCTGTGCCTCTTGGTACGGCAGCCAGCTTCGGAGTACTGGCTGGCGCCACGGTCACCAATACCGGTCCCACGGTGGTCAACGGTCTCGACGTCGGTGTCAGCCCCGGGACGGCCATCACCGGCTTCTTGACGTCCGACGGAGGGCCCGGCATCGTAACCCCGCCCGGGACTCTGCACTCCGCCGACGCCGTCGCCGCCCAGGCCAAGATCGACCTGACCACGGCGTACAACCAAGCCGCCGAACAGACTCAGACGGACGCGGTGTACAACGACGCTCCCCATGAGTTCGGTGGCCAGACGCTGACGCCGGGCCTCTACAGAGCGAACAGCTCCGCACAGATCACCGGCACACTGACCCTGGACGCCCAGGGCGACCCCAATGCCGTCTGGGTGTTCCAGATCGGTTCGACGCTGACGACGGCCTCCGCCAGCTCAGTGAGCTTCATCAATGGCGCCTCGCCGTGCAATGTGTACTGGCAGGTCGGCAGCTCGGCCACGCTCGGTACCGCTTCCACGTTCGTGGGCACCATCCTGGCCAACACCTCGATCACCGCCAACACGGGCGCGACCATCAACGGCCGGCTGCTGGCCGACGCGGGCGGAACCGGTGACGGCGCCGTGACGCTGGACAGCAACAGGATCTTCCTGGGGCCGTGCGGGGGCGGGACTACTGGTGGCACCACGGGCACTACGACGTCGGGTGGCACCACGGGCACTACGACGTCGGGTGGCACCACGGGCACTACGACGTCGGGTGGCACCACGGGCACTACGACGTCGGGTGGCACCACGGGCGCTACGACGTCGGGTGGCACCACGGGCGCTACGACGTCGGGTGGCACCACGGGCGCTACGACGTCGGGTGGCACCACGGGCGGGGGCACGGGTGGCACCACTGGCGGGGGTGCAACCGGCGGAAACGGCGGCCACGACCATGGCGGGAAGCCCGGCAAGAAGCCCGGCAAGAAGCCCGGCAAGAAGCCCGGCAAGAAGCCCGGCAAGAAGCCCGGCAAGAAGCCCGGCAAGAAGCCCGGCAAGAAGCCCGGCAAGAAGCCG
>NZ_JBIWIM010000008.1:78754-181193 GCF_044764595.1 Streptomyces sp. NPDC093984
GTAAGAAGCCCGGCAAGCACAAGACGAGCCACGGCAAGAAGCCCGGCAAGCACAAGACGAGCCACGGCAAGAAGCCCGGCAAGCACAAGACGAGCCACGGCAAGTAGCCGACGGGTTCGCGAAGTCATAGCTGAATCACGCGGTGCGCCCCTCCGCCCGGATGAGTGCTCGCAGGGAGCCGCCCATGTGTGTGAGCAGGACAGGCGGCGTGCGGCGCGGATCGTCATCGATTTCCGTCGCACGCCGCCGGCGAAAAGCTCAGGAGAAGCAGGTGACGGAAGTCGGGACGGAAAGGCCGGATGGGGCGGTGCGGGGTGGCGTTGTATCAGCGGATGCCAGCGAATCGGACCGGCCCGGCGCTGTGCCGCCCGCACAGAACGGGGGCGGGAGCCCTCTTGCGTTCCAAGGAAGATCAGAGCCGCCTGTCGCCCTGAATGTCGGGGTGCGAGTCGCCGTTGTCCTGTGTCTGGCGACGGCCCTGGTGCATGTACTCCTGGTATTCCTGCACGTGGCACCCCCGAATCCCGTCTCCCGGCAGTACAGTCGGCAGGTCGACGCCTGGGTCTTCCCGTGGTTCGAGCAGGACTGGCGACTCTTCGCCCCGGACCCGGAGTCGGTCAACCGGCAGATTTCTGCAAGGACCATGCACACCACCCCGGACGGCACCGTCCAAGTCAGCGGCTGGTTCGATCTGACCGCCGTCGACACAACCGCGGTGAAACACGAGGCCTTCCCGAGCCATACGGCGCAGAACATGCTGCGTCGCGCTTGGAGTTCCTACCTCGATACCCATGGCGGCGACGACCAGCCGCGCTCGCAGCGCGCTCTGATGATCCAGCAATACCTGCGCAACATCGCGGCGGATCGCGTCGCCGCCCATCGCCACGGCACATTCGAATCCATCCAGCTGCGGGTGATCACCCTGCCCATCGCCGCGCCCGCCGCAGCGGGCGGTCCCCGACCCGGCGTGGCCGCGCCGAAGCCCGCCGACACCCGTTATCTGCCCTGGTGGAAGGTGGTCCCCCATGCAACGGGCTGAGCAGACATCGGTCGCGGTACCCACCCCGTCACGACGCGGCACCGAGCAGCCGAGTGCACGCATGCCGCAGCCGATGCCCGACGGCATCGGTGCGCTCTTCACTCTCCTGTTGGAGCGGCCGACCTCCCTGTACGCCGCGGCGGTTCTGCGCATCGGGTACGGGTTCCTCCAGCTCGTCTTCCTGCTGCGCGAGTTTCCGCACCGCGACGAGATCTGGGGTCCCGGTTCGCCGTGGACGCCGGCACTGGCGAGGCAACTCTTCGATCAGACCGGGTGGGTCAGCATCCTCACCCTGTCCGACAGCCGGGCCTACTTCGAGGCCTGCTACGCGGCAGCCGTCGTCACCTCAGCACTGTTCATGCTGGGCTGGCGGACCAGAGCGATGTCCGTGCTGTTCGCAGTCGTAGTGGTGTCGTTCCACGCTAGGGCGATCTTCATGACGGACGGAGGGGACAACCTCATCCTCCTCATGGCCCTTTACCTCGTCTTCACCGCATGCGGCCGACGCTGGTCCCTCGACGCGCGCAGGACCCGGCTCCGAGCGTCGGCCGACAAGCCGGCCCGGCTTCCGCCGGACCAGGCACCAGAAGGGCTCCGACGCCATCTTCGCGACGCGCGCCTGACAGTGATCACTGTGCTGCACAACTGCGGCATGCTGGTCATCGCCGCGCAAGTCTGCTTCCTGTACGGATCCGCGGGGTTGTACAAGGTGCAGGGCGGCTTCTGGGGCAACGGAACCGCCCTTCACTACGTCCTGAACCTCGACTTGTTCCAGCCTTGGCCCGCGCTCTCCCTCATGGCGGACGAACACGACATACTGATCGCCATCGCCTGCTACTTGACGGTGCTGTTGCAGGTGGCCTTTCCCTTCGTCCTGTTCGGCAGGCTCAAGTACCCGGTCTTGACGCTGCTGTTGGTCATGCACGTGGGCATCGCGGTGTTTCTGGGACTGCCGCTCTTCTCCGGCGCGATGATCACTGCGGACGCCGTGTTCCTTCCGGACCGCTTCTACCGGTATCTCGGGCAGCTGTGGCGGCGCACGACAGACATCAGAAAGGCAGGCCCCGACAGCCACCGTTGGGTGGACCCAGCACCCTCTCGGTGGTTCACGCCGACCCGCATCCGACCCGGGTGTGATGCGATCCGGCGTTCGGGTCGTCGTCCGGGCGCCCACAGGACACTGCCGCCGACGCCTCGACGTGTGGCGATCAAGGAAACCCATTGCTGACGCGACTCGACCCTGAACTCGGATCGCGCCTCACCGCCCTGGGATGTCATCTCGTATGGGCTACGACCTGGATGGAGGAGGCGAACGAGGTCATCTCCCCACGCATCGGGCTGCCGAGGCTGCCCGTGGTGGAGTGGCCGGCCTCCTACGCCGGCGAGGGCCCGCCCGGCTTGCACTGGAAGACCCACCACCTCGTCGAGTGGGCCAACGGCCGACCGTTCATCTGGGTCGACGACGAGATCAGCGCTATGGACCGCCTGTGGGTCGACGCCAGTCATTCTGGGCCGTCATTGCTCCATCGCGTCGATCCGGCCAAGGGCCTCATGGACACCGACTTCGCCGCGCTCGCCGACTGGCTCCGTCTCGTCATACCGAGATGAGCACCGCATTAGGAGTTCGATCACTCCTCGGCACTGCCGGGGAGCCACCCAGCCATGCTGGCCATGCCAGACCGCCTGGGAGTGCTGGCGTCCGGCGCCGTTGATGTCACTCATGGATGTCAGAACGGCGCAACCGCGTGTGCTCGCTGGCACGATGGTCCCGTGGTTGACCTGGAGCGCATCAAGGCAGAGAGCGTGGCGTACTTCCGAGCACTCGACGAGAACGCCACCGTGCGGCACCACTTCCGCCACGCTGACGAGGAGGGCGGCTTGTGGTACATCGAGGCCGTACCCGACCGCGGCGAGTTGGTCGTCATCAAGCAAGCCGAGCTGACTTCGGCCGGCCAACTCCACCAGTACAGCTGGGAGCACCTGGAAGATGAGCACGGCGGCCTGACAGACCAAGCGATCGATCCTGAAGAGGATCCGCTGGAGGCCATCACGGCCGAAGAGTTCCAGCGGGTGTGGACTCGGTGAGCGCGCCGGACAACCACTTTAGGAGAGAGGGCGGGGCGCTGGACTGTGACCCGCGGCTTAGCCGCCGAGCTGGCGGTCACGGATCCGCCGCTAACCACCCCCCGTTGACCGCTGTTGACCCCTGCGTCTGGCACGGCTGTGGCACGCGGCTCGCTGCGTGAGCTGACCCTGAAGGCGAACTGAAGGTCACGAGTAGTGACAGGTCGTCACTTCGTGGCTAGGATTTCCATCTCGTTGCAGGTTGAACCCAAGGCTGGGCGGACAGTCATGCAGGTGTGCGACGTGGGCCGGAATGGGGAAGCCGCACGGTGGGGAGGGGGCAACGCACTTGCATTCGATCGCCACGCTGGATCCGAACACGGCTAAAGGTAGATTCGGCGTCGCCTATGTGAAATCGATATTTAGCCAAGCTGCGGTCGGCTTCAACGAGACGGCGCCGGATGAGGATGCCATCGCAGTAGACGGCAGCTTGGAATTCGCGATAGCAGCAGCGCGAGTTCAGATCAAGTGTAGCTCACAATTCAAAATCTCAGGGAAGAGCGCCACTTGGGACTCAGAGCTGCACTGGCGGGACAGCTGGTCAACGTCGGCTGTGCCCGTCTATTTCGTGCTAGTGATTTTGGACTATAAGGATCCCGTGGACTGGATTCAGCATCACGATGCAGGAACCAACCACAGAGCGGCTGCCTTTTGGGTGCGCGTAAACGGCGCAGGGGCTCCTACTGACAAGATCATGGTCCCAAAGACGCAGCGACTTACAGCGGCAACGTTGGAATTGTGGGAAAAGGAGGTGAAATCATGCTTCATTCCAACGATGCCCTAGGTTCGCGCGGTGTCAGGATTCCCACTGTCTCTCAGATTCGCACTTACCTGCAAGCGGAAGGATGGGAAAGTCAGGCTCCTGGGTCGGCGGGTACGATCTGGCTTCGTGATGGCGTCATGATCGGCGTACCAGCTGTAAACGATCCGGCGATTGCTGTCGGAATCGTTGAAAGAATCGCTAGGCAAGAGCAGAGAAATCCAAAAGACGTGGCTCTGAGTATTCGATACCACCTGATGGATGTGACGTATCTGCGGGCCGCGAATGACTATGCGATCACCGACACGATCCCATTCGAAGCCGCATCTACGGTGATCGCCTCCGCTCGCAAGTTGCTGAGGGCAGTCGGCACCACCGCGTGGAATGAGCGCGGCGAAATCGGAGGGAACTATGCGCGGCAGGGCGACGCAGTCTTGCGACGTGCACGCATGGATCACACCCAAGAAGGCTCTTTTATCATCCCCATCCTAGTTCCTCTCTCGCATACACAGGAGATCCCTGGAGAGTCTGCGCAAACGGCCGACCTTGAGCTATTTCAAGCAGCTCCGGAACCTTTTGAGCGTCGAGTGACCCGCACTTTGGCGCAATCGCTTATGGCGGTGAAAGAGATTATCGTCGAACCTGAGTCCTCGCCCAGTGTGGGGGATCTGCATGCCGTGGTTGCACGCGGCGTCAGCAGGGAGTTTTGCTCCGCGCTGGCCAAGATCCTAACGGAACCCTCGGTTAGCGAGTTCGAGACGAGTTTTGAGTGGGCCTCTTCTGTTCCTGCCCCAGAGACCATGCCTAATGCAGTTTCCATCGGATCAGATGCTTCGGAGAAGATTGAGGAGGCCGCAGAAAAGCTGAAAAAGCATCGCATCGATTCCACATCGACATTTTCAGGAAATATTGTGGAGTTGAGGCACGTGGGAGATGACCCGTTCGGCTTTGCTACGATTTCAACAGTCCGAAGGGGGAGGCGATCAAAAATCCGGGTTCGCCTTCCCTATGAGGCCTATCAAGAGGCCGTAATTTGGCATCGTGCTCGCCGGGTGGTCATCGTGGATGGGGAGGTGAATCACGGTACTGGAAGGAGATTGGTAGTCGAGAATCCAGTCGGCTTCCGGCCCATCGACGAGATTCTTCTTCCTATTTCATGACGAAATCGTTCGCTCGCTTGCGTTCGGCCGCTGAACCGTACCGAACTTGAGCGTGTGATCGACCGCTTCCCACGCCGGCTAGCAGAAGCCCGGTAGACCTCCGCTTTCAGACCTCCTCTCCCCTTGCGGCCGTTCCCAAAGGTGGCATCTCGCCGAGCAGCATCACCCTGGACGGAAATCGTGCAGAAGTTAAATTAGCTGCGGTCCCTGGCGAAATGAGCCTATACTTCGCCCATGACTGCGGAACCCGTTCAACCCTGCCCGTTGGTCGACGCTCACAGGCGACTGATGGACTGCCACATGCAGTGGCACGTACTGCACGAGTCGTATTACGAGCCAGACGACTTCAGGCTTAATTTGAATTCCCTCGTGCCAAACTTGAGGAACGTCACTTGGCTTCTGCAAAAGCAGAAGGCGGCGATTCCGGATTTCGATACCTGGTATCCGCAGTTTCAGCAATCTGCTGGAAAAAGTGAAATCATGAAGTGGGTTGTCAAGTCCAGAAACAGGATCACCAAAGAATCAGATCTTGAACTACTGAGCAGTTGCAAGGTGGTTTGGATTCGGGACTGGCTTCGAAGGGTGGAAGGGACAGCCACCTTCGCGCCGAGGATGACGACCCATGAGATACTTCTGTCTTTGTATCGAAATGGAGTGCCGCCTGTAGGTACGGTCACTCTCAAACGGCGTTGGGTTGACAAGGCTCTTCCAGAATGGGAGCTACTTGCCGCAACTGCTGAAGTATATTCCCGCCTCCAGCAGTTGCTATGGACCGCGCACAGTGCCTTCGGCATCGAGAGATGTGACCTCCCAGACCGGTCCCTGGAGTGTGTTACCTCTCAGCTAGCAGACAGTACGGCGCGTCTTTCCTGCATGCACCTTGCGCAGTCAGAACTGCAAACACACATCAGTATGTCTGGTGCCGCCATTGAGGAACATGCTCAGCGGTTTGATTTCGACCCGGCGAAGAGTTCCTGTGGCCAGGTACGCGAGCGCTCGTTCGTGCTCTGGTTCGTCGGTAAGCCAGTGGCGGCCTGGCCTGGCGTATGCGGCGTCGAGCTGGTCCGCGATGTGGTTCGTACGCTCCCGGAGCCAGCGCAGTGCCAGGCGGGGGCTTGCGGCGACGTGTGATCCCAGCGGGATGGAGCGGACCTCGTGCAGGGGATAGGCGGCGGCCCAGCATTCGTATGAGGCGTCCTGTCCGCCTGCCTGTACGTCTACAGCGGGCGGTGACGTCAGCACGGGTGTCCTCCCATGCTGGGCTGCGTGAACAGTTCCGCGGTGACCGTGTAGCCGCCGTGGCTGTCGTGGACGACGACCCGGTGGGCGATCGCGCTGACCATCCGTAAGCCTCGGCCGTGCACTGCGTCCTCTCCGGGGTGCTTGACCTTCGGAGCGGAGTCGGTGCCGCCGTCGTCTGTGACCGAGAGTGCGATTACCTCCGGTGAGACAGCGAGCGCCAGGTGGAAGCGGCCGGATGCATGGCCGCTGGCGGTGTGGAGGATCGCGTTCGCGCTCAGCTCGCTGACGATCAGCTCGGCGTCCTCGGCCAGGGGTGAGCCGCGCAGGATGTCCCGCGTCCAGCGGCGGGCCCGGCTGACCTCTTCCGGAAAACCTGGGCAAGTGAGTCCCCAAGTCCGAATCTGACTCGTATACTCGTGCATACGAGTTCCTTCGTGCTGATAGGCCGCCATGTGCAGCGGGTTCGGGCTAGACGAGTTTCACGCCGTCGTGCGCGCGTATGGCAGGCGGAGACGCCGCGTCCATCGCGTCCAGGACGCGGATCGCGTACGCCTCGTCGGCAAGCTCGGTGACCTCTTCACGGCTGACCCAACGCAGTGCGCGGGTCTCATCACCAGTGGTGGGGCTGCCGTCGGCGGCCTCGCAGCGGAAGACCAGCGAGACGATCAAGCCCTTCATGTTCTTGTAGACGCCGGTCAAGGTCGCGGGAAGCGCGATCTTGATACCGGTCTCTTCGAGCACTTCGCGCTGGAGAGCTTCGGGGATGGTCTCCTCGCGTTCGAGGACCCCGCCCGGGGGCTCCCAGTGGCCGTTGTCGCGGCGCTGGATCAAGAGGGCTCGGCCCTGGTCGTCGATGACGACTCCGGCAACGCTCACGGAGTGCGGACGGTCAGTGGTCACGTTCCTCTGCCCTCTCGGCTGGCTAGGCTCTCCACCGTAGCAACAAGACTCAGCCACTCGTCTAGATACCTAAAGGAGTACTCGTGAGCCCTCTCCCTTCCGGCCTCCTCGGCGATCTCGACCCCACGAGCGATCGTGCGGTCTTCAGGCAGATCGCCGACCAGTTGCGCGAGGCCATCGACCGCGGGCGGTTCAAAGAGGGCGACAAGCTGCCCTCCGAGGCCGATCTTGTCGACCACTACGGGGTTTCCCGAATGACGGTCCGGAACTCCTTCTCCATCCTCCAAGGCGAGGGCCTGGTGCACGCCGAGCATGGCAAGGGCGTGTTCGTACGACCACGCCCCCCTGTGCGACGGCTCGCCTCCGACCGGTTCGCCCGGCGGCACAGGGAACAGGGGAAGTCCGCGTTCATCGTGGAAGCGAACGCGGCCGGCAGCCACCCCCAGGTCGACAGCCTCGAGGTCAAGGAGGAGAAGGCCAGCCAGGACGTCTCCGCACGACTCGGATCCGTGCGTCGGGTGCTCGCCCGGCGGCGCCGGTACCTGCTGGACGGACGGCCCGTCGAGTTCGCCACCTCATACTTGCCGCTCGACATCGCCCGGGGGACTCCGATCGCCGAGCCCAACCCCGGCCCCGGCGGCATCTACGCCCGCCTAGAGGAGCTGGGCCACCGCCTCGACCACTTCGAGGAGGAGATTCGGGCCCGGATGCCCTCGCCTGCTGAGGTGAAGACGCTCCGGCTGGCCTCCGGCGTGCCGGTCATTCACCTGATCCGGACCGCCTACGACACCGAGGGGCGGGCCGTGGAGGTCTGCGACACGGTGATGGCGGCGGACGCCTACGTCCTGTCGTACCAGCTCCCGGCGACGTGATCGTGGGCGGCAGCGGTCTGCAGGGACAGTGCTGTGCGGACGGACTTGCGGCGGCGCTAAGCGGTGGGTGGTTCTGTGGCGTCAGAGGTGAGCGGCTCGAACATGTAGCTGACGTTGTTCCACATGAAGCCTTCCCGCCAGTCCGGTTTTTCGGCCGCCCAGCCGAGGAGCGCCTTCAGGACCTTCTCCTGCGAGATGGTCTGCGTCTGGTAGTGCTCTGCGGCGACGCCATCGCGGTATTCCAGCTGGTAGGTGTTGTTGTGGCACATCAGGACCTGGATGTACCAGTCGCCCTGAAGATCCTCGTCTTGCCGCTCAAGAACCAGGTGCATCCCGCGTTGCAGGTTGGCGAGCATGGTGCCAATAGCCGGCTTCGAGGGGCGCTTGACCACGTGGCTTCGGGAGTTCGTCGCAATCAGCATGGGCAGATCGTGCCGGACGGGCCTGGCAGCCGCCTCTCTCGGCAGGCGGGCGGGCGATCTCGATTCGCCTGTGGAGCTGATCTCCGAACTCGTACACCCCGACACGCTTACTCGTATAGACGAGTGGGCAAGTTGTGTGGCAAGGTGGTCGCGCGATCCCGGAGATCGGGTTCGCATGACCCATCTCGTATAGACGGGAGTGTGCCTTGCGCACCATCCGTGTGGAGACCTCGGGCGCGACGATCCTGCTGACCGAGGCCCCGGAGCCCAAGGTCCGCGACCGTCAGACCGGCGAGATCGCCAAGGACGCGAACAGCGGTGAGGCGCTGATGACGATCGGCGTCGTCTACATCGAGGACGGCGAGTCGTCGCTGATCAAGGTCACCGTCCCGGAGGGCGGCATCTCCGAGGGGCTGACCCTCGGGGCTCCGGTCTCGCTGCCCGGGCTCGTGGCCCGGCCGTGGGAGTCGGTGTTCAACGGGCAGCAGCGGCACGGCATCGCCTTCCGGGCCGCCGCCGTCACCCCGGCCGCGTTCCCGGCCGCCTCGGGGGCCGCTGCCTGATGACCGACCTGACGACACTGCTGGACGTGGGTGGTCCTGTCGCCGCGCTCGGCGGCGGGGCTGCCTACGCTCGGGCCCGGCACCCGGGCGTCTACTGGTCCACCATCGGCTTACCGATATCCACGGTCCGGCTGCTCAGCTCGTATGGCTCTGTCATGGAGGCCTGCGGGCTGACCGTGGCTCCGTCCCGGCTGCGGGTCCTCGCGGTCAAGGCCACCACCCGTCGTGAGGTCCGTCCCGTTCCGCCACGCCGGGGAATCATCCGGCCCACGTCGACCGGGTTGCGGCTTCGACTGCGGCTCGCACCGGGACAGGAACCGGCAGACGTCGCCGCCTCGGCTGAACGGCTGCGGCATGCCTGGGGCGTTCACGCCGTCTACGTTGCGACGGTCAAGCCTGGCGTGGTCGAACTGCGGCTCGTCGGTTTCGACGTCCTGCGCAAGGTCCGGATGCCCCGCAAGATCGAGGAAGCGTTCCTCAAGGTGCCGGTGGCACTGCGGGAAGACGCCACGCCCTTCGTGCGCGACTACCGGACCATCCCGCACCAACTGACCCTCGGGGCCACGCTGTCGGGCAAGTCCATGTACCTGCGGCACCTGATCGCCGGACTCGCCCGGCAACCGGTCGCCCTGGTCGGCGTCGACTGCAAGAGAGGCGTAGAACTGGCGCCGTTCGCGCGCCGGCTCTCCGCCCTGGCGACGGACCCGGAACAGGCGGCCGAGCTGCTGCCCGTGCTCGTGAAGGAAATGGAGGACCGACATGACCTGATCAGGGCTCGGCAGGGCATCGCGCCGGACACCCCGAAGGAGGAGATCACCTCGGACATCTGGGGCCTGCCTGAAAGCGAACGCCCCGTGCCGATCGTGCTGTTCGTTGACGAGGTCGCCGAACTGTTCATCGTCGCCACGAAGAAGGAGGAGGAACGGCGAGACGAGATGGTCACCCAGCTCATCCGGCTTGCCCAGCTTGGCCGTGCGGCCGGCATCTACCTGGAGGTGTGCGGGCAGCGCTTCGGCGCCGAACTGGGCAAGGGCGCAACGATGCTCCGGGCCCAGTTGACCGGCCGCGTCTGCCACCGCGTGAACGATGAGGCGTCGGCCAAGATGGCGCTCGGCGACATCGCACCCGAGGCGGTCATGGCCGCCTGCGCCATCGCCCCCGAACGTCCCGGATTGGCCGTGGCGGGCGACACCTCCGGCGGCTGGTCCCGCATCCGCACGCCGTACCTCTCGCTCGGTGACGCCGCCGAGATCTGCCGGGACTCGGCAGACCTGGCGCCCGATGTGCCTTCCCTGAATGGGTTCCGGCCCGACGTGCCCGTACGACCGGTTGAGGCGGCGCCTCCGGTCGTCCGGCCGCGCCCGGTGACCGACTGACCATCGCGTCCCTCACCTCGGTCGGCGTGACCGCCTCGCGCCACGTCCCTACCCCTCCCATGCCCGAACCCGGAAGGAGCCGCATCGTGCGCGCCCAACTGGCCCGCGTGGACGCGGTGCTCGTCCAGGCGGTCATCGCCGCAGCGCTGTCCTTCGCCCACCTGCACGACATCGCCTCGGCGGCCGGGCAGGACGGTTGGAAAGCGTGGGCCTATCCCGTCTCGGTTGACCTGCTCCTGGTCGCCGCCTGGCGCCGACTGCGGTCCGGCGACGCGAAAGCGGCAGGGTGGTGCTGGTTCGTCATCGCGCTCGCTGTCTCTCTCGGCGCGAACGTCGCGACGGCCGGACTGCTCGACATGCATCAGGTACCGGCCTGGCTGCGCATCCTCGTCGCGGGCTGGCCCGCGGTCGCCTTCCTCGGGGGAACGCTCCTCGCTCACTCGGCGCCGACGACTACCACTGCCGACACAGAGGAGATCGAGGACCAGGAGGACGCGCCCGAGTCGGCACCCGTGCCTCCCGCCCATCAGGCCACCGTGGAGCCACCGCCCGAGCGTCCCGCCATCCCCGTCCCGGCCGCCCTCGTCGAGCACGCCCGCAAGGTCGCCGACGAGTACCGCACCCGTACCGGAAGCCCCATCGACACCCCCACCTTGCGTGCCCGGCTCGGCGTCCCTGCACCCATGGCCGAAGCCATCGCAGCCCGCCTCTGAAAGGAGATCCCGTGACCGCCAACCGCCGCTTCCGCGACGTCATCCGCATCGGCCCCGTCCAGGTCGCCACCTCGTACGACGGCCGGGGCCGTGAGAAGCACACCGCTGCCTGTACGGCACCCCGCTGAGGCTTCTCCGCCGACTACGACAGCCGTGCCGCCGCCGAGCTGGCCGCCCGCACCCACCGCTGCCCCGTGTGCTGAAAGGAACGTCCCTTGACCGTCAGCCTGCCGCTCGTCTTCGTCCTCGGCCTCTTCGCCTGGGGAGCGGTCAAGTTCCTTGGCGTCCGCACCTGGGTCGTGGTCGTGATCGCGCTCTTCGGCTTCTGGCTCTCGCACACCTTCATGGCCCCGGCCATCGAATCCGGCACCCGCTCCGGCGTGGACGTCATAAACGGCGCACACGACTAGACGAGTAGATGAGGAGATCGCTGCCGTGTTCCTGCCCAAGTACCCGGACAGCCCCACCCCGCCACCCGCATACACCCACGCTCCGGCCGATCCGGCACCCGTACGCCGGTCGCTCCCGCCGGTCTCCGTCAGCACCGGTGCGGTTGCGGCTGTGGTCGTCGGTGGCGTGGTCCTCACCGCGCTCCTGGCCGCCGTCGCCGTCTCGGCCATCTCCGTGGCCATAGCCGCCGTGGTCCTGCGCTCAATGCTCCGCGACCACCACCGGCGCTGAACGCGCCTGACACCCGGGGCGGCACGACACGACCAAGCATCCGCCGCCCCGGGGCCCATCCCTCTCGACCGAGCCAGTCAGAAGGAGACAGTCATCTTCACCGGCACCACCCCGCCCCCGCTCCCGGAACTCGCAAGGATGGCCCAGCACGGCACCCTGCCGGGTATCCTCCGGCAGCTTTCCGGGCTCGGCGGTTGCACCAATCCGATCCGTCTCGACGGCCACCGCACCGAGTACGACGTGGACACGCGTACCGGTGAGATCGGCCGCGTTCTCCAGCATCTCGACTCGTCGGAGCTTCCGGCCGGTCAGCTTCTCGTCCGCTGCAACAACCGCCGCACGACCCGCTGCCCGGCCTGCGCCGAGGTGTACCGCCGCGACACCTTCCACCTGATCACGTCCGGTCTGCGCGGCGGTAAGGGCATCCCCGAACACGTCGCCGCACATCCGCGCGTCTTTGCCACCTTCACGGCTCCCAGCTTCGGCCCGGTGCACAACCGACCGACCGGCCCGGCCGGCACTGTCCGCCCGTGCCGCTGCGGCCTGCTCCACGACCAGGACGACGACGTACTTGGCACCCCGCTGGACCCTGACACGTACGACTACGAAGCGGCCGTTCTGTGGAACGCGCACGCCGGTGCGCTCTGGCGGCGTTTCTCTGTCTACCTGCGCCGAGAGGTCGCCAAGCGTGCGGGGCTGTCACAACGGAGGTTCCGCGATCACGCGCGCGTGTCCTTCGCCAAGGTCGCCGAGTACCAAAAGCGCGGCGCTGTCCACTTCCACGCCGTCATCCGTCTCGACGGTCCCGGCGGCGGAGACACCCCGCCACCGGCCTGGGCCACCGCCGAGCTGCTGACGGACGCCATCCGCGCCGCCACCGCCAAAGTCCGCGTGGACGGGCCGGTCATCGACGGACGCGCGCACACCTTCACCTTCGGCCGTCAGCTCGACGTCCGCACCATCCGTGGTGCCGACTTCAGCGGCGGCCAGGAGCTGACCGAGCGGGCCGTGGCCGCGTACATCGCCAAGTACGCCACCAAGGGCGCCGAGACAGCGACGGGCGCCCTCGACCGGCCGCTCAAGTTCGTCGCCGAGCTGGCGCAGCTCGACATCAGCGACCACGCCCGCCGCCTGATCCGAACGGCATGGGCCCTCGGCGCACGCAAGGACCTCGAACACCTCCGGCTCCGTGCCTGGGCCCACATGCTCGGCTTCCGCGGCCACTTCTCCACCAAGTCCCGCCGCTACTCCACGACTCTCGGCGCTCTGCGTGACGCCCGCGCCGAATGGCGCCGCGCGCAAGCGACAGCAACCAACGGCCCGGAGCCCGAGACGACGTACGTCCTCGCCCACTGGGTCTTCGCCGGCACTGGCCTGTCGTCCGCCGAAGCCTGGCTTGCCGCATCCCTCGAACCCGCCCCCGGAACGGAAGGAGAGCCCACGCATGGCTGATCGACACCGCGCCTCGGCAGAAGTAGCCGCCGCAACTCGTGCCCTGCCCACGCGGTTCCTGACTCCTGACGACCTGGTCGAGATGTTCGAGCTGCCCAGTGTCGAGACGGTCTACCAGTGGCGTCGTAAGCGCACCGGTCCTCGCGGCTTCCGGGTCGGTCGGCACCTGCGGTTCGATCCGGACGACGTACGCGCCTGGGTGGAGTCCCGGATCAAGGGGGCCGCTGCCTGATGGCCGGACACATCCAAGACCGCTGGTACAAGGAAGAGAAGGGGCCGGACGGCAAGACTCGCAAAGTCAAGACCGAGCGCTATAGCACGGGCATGCGCTACCGCGCTCGCTACGTCGGCCCGGACGGCACTGAGAAGTCCAAGAGCTTCCCCGACCGTCAGAAGCGGCTCGCCGAACAGTGGCTGGCGCAGACCGAGGCAGACATGGCGCGGGGCCAGTACATTGACCCCCGCGCGGCCCGGATCACCTTCCAGCAGTACGCCGAGAAGTGGGTGACCCACGCGCCGGACCCGAATACTCAGGCCTCGATGGAGTCGCAACTCCGGTTGCACGCCTACCCCTACCTGGGGTCGCGCCCCCTCGGCTCCTTCCAGCCCGCTCACATCCGCGACTGGGTGCGGCAGCTCCAAGAGAACGGCGTCCGTGGCTCGTATGCCCGGACGATCTACTCCAACGTGCGCGCCGCCCTGAGCGCGGCCGTGGACGACGGGCACCTCCCTCGGAACCCATGCGCCGCCCGCTCAGTCCGTCCACCGACTGTGGACAGCAAGCGCGTCGTGCCCTGGACGCCGGAACGGGTCTTCGCCGTCCGGGCCGGCATGCCCGAGCGCTACCAAGCCATGGTCGACCTGGGCGGCGGCTGCGGCCTTCGGCAAGGCGAGATCCTGGGCGTGGCCGTCGACGCGATCGACTTCGAGTCGGACACCCTCCACGTGGTCCAGCAGCTCAAGCTGAGCCGCAGCAAGCCGGTCTTCGCTCCGCCGAAGGGTGGCAAGCTCCGGGACGTACCGCTCCTGGTCCAGTCGCTGACGCCCTCCGCGCCCACATGAAGCGGTTCCCGCCCGTCGAGATCACCTTGCCGTGGAAGGTGGCGGACGGGCCTCCGGTGACCAAGCGGCTGATCTTCACCGGACCGCGCGGCGGGCACGTCTGGCGTACGTCGCTCAACGAGGAGGTGTGGAAGCGGGCCCTTGCCTCGGCTGGCGTGATCCCCGAGCGGAAGCCGGGCGGGTCGTACGCCGAGTCCCGCGAGAACGGCATGCACGCACTGAGGCACTTCTACGCCTCGGTGCTCCTGGACGCCGGAGAGAACATCAAGGCCCTCGCCGAGTACCTCGGCCACTCGGACCCCGGCCTGACTCTTCGCGTCTATGCGCACCTCATGCCGTCCAGTCAAGAGCGAACCCGCAAGGCCGTGGCCGCCGTCTTCGACGCCACCAAAACGATGCGACATGGCGGTTGAGGGCTCGTACGCTCCGGACCGGGGAAGGGCGGGGAGAGCAATGGCAGACGAGTACTTCTTGCTGGTGTGCGACGACGTGCCTCATGACGTGGTGCTCACCGATCCTGGTGTCCGTGTGATGGACGTCGTCCAGGTCGTCCGTCGGCTTACGGGGCTGAGCCTCTGGCGTAGCAAGGTTCTGGCGGCGCAGCTTCCCGCCGTCATTCTCGCCGGCGTGCCCCAGGAAGATGCGGCGGCAGCCGTCTCGGCCCTCCGCGATGTGGGAGCCCGAGCAGAGGCGAGAGAACAGCCGGAGCCGGACTTCCTGGAGCACTGAGCACGGCCCGATCAACCGGCTTACGGCCCAGAGACGGCCCAGGGCGAGAGAAAAGCCCCCTGCCAGCGGAGAAACCGCAGGCAGGGGGCTTACAGCTACGGGCTTACTTCTTCTTGCCCTGGTTCTTGACCGCCTCGATCGCCGCCGCGGCCGCCTCCGGGTCGAGGTACGTGCCGCCGGGGGTGACCGGCTTGAAGTCGGCGTCCAGTTCGTAGGAGAGGGGGATGCCCGTCGGGATGTTCAGGCCGGCGATGTCGGCGTCCGAGATGCCGTCCAGGTGCTTGACCAGGGCGCGCAGGCTGTTGCCGTGGGCCGCGATCAGGACCGTGCGGCCGGCCAGCAGGTCGGGGACGATGCCGTCGTACCAGTACGGGAGCATGCGGAAGACGACGTCCTTGAGGCACTCCGTCCTCGGGCGCAGCTCCGGCGGGATCGTCGCGTAGCGCGGGTCGTCGGCCTGGGAGAACTCCGAGTCGTCCTCGATCGGGGGCGGCGGCACGTCGTAGGAGCGGCGCCAGAGCATGAACTGCTCCTCGCCGAACTCCTGAAGCGTCTGCGCCTTGTCCTTGCCCTGGAGGGCGCCGTAGTGCCGCTCGTTCAGGCGCCAGGAGCGGTGGACCGGGATCCAGTGGCGGTCGGCGGCCTCCAGTGCCAGCTGCGCGGTGCGGATCGCGCGCTTCTGGAGGGAGGTGTGGACCACGTCGGGCAGCAGGCCGGCGTCCTTGAGCAGCTCACCGCCGCGGACCGCCTCCTTCTCGCCCTTCTCGTTCAGGTTGACGTCCACCCAGCCGGTGAACAGGTTCTTCGCGTTCCACTCGCTCTCGCCGTGGCGGAGGAGGATCAGCTTGTACGGTGCGTCGGCCATGCCCCAGAGCGTAATCCACGCATTCGCCCCCTCGTACGGCCCGCCCGGCAGGCGGACAGCCGGTCGGCGGGTGCTTCCCGCGCCGTACGACAGTTGACGGCATCTGTTAATTGAGTGGCCCCTCCGCGCCGCGCCTTTGTAAGTTCTGATCACCGTTGGAGCCGCTTACATGCGCCTACGCCCGTGGGGGACCCTCATGTCGATCGCCGCCGTCAGACGTGCCGCCCGCGAGACCGTCTCGGGGCTTCCCCGCGAGTTCTGGTGGCTGTGGACGAGCACGCTCGTCAACCGGCTGGGCGCCTTCGTCGCCACCTTCATGGCGCTGTACCTGACCCTGGACCGCGGGTACTCCGCCTCGTACGCCGGTCTCGTCGCCTCGCTGCACGGGCTCGGCGGTGTCGTCTCCTCGCTCGGCGGGGGCGTGATGGCCGACCGGCTCGGGCGGCGGCCCACCCTGCTGATCGCGCAGACGTCGACCGCCGGGTTCGTGGCGCTGCTCGGGTTCGTGCGGGATCCCGTGTCCATCGCCGGCGTCGCCTTCTTCGTCGGCATGGCGAGCAACGCCTCCCGGCCCGCCGTGCAGGCGATGATGGCCGACATCGTGCGCCCCGAGGACCGGGTGCGCGCCTTCTCCCTCAACTACTGGGCGATCAACCTCGGCTTCGCCGTGTCCTCCATGGCGGCGGGTTTCATCGCCGAGTTCAGCTATCTCGCCGGGTTCCTGATCGAGGCGGGGATGACGTTGGTCTGCGCGGTCGTCGTCTTCGCGAAGCTGCCCGAGTCGCGGCCCGCGCCCACCGCCAAGGAGGCCGCGGATGGCGTCGGCCTCGGGACCGTCGTGCGGGACGGCCGTTTCATGAGCGTCGTCGGGCTGTCCTTCCTCGTCGCGCTCGTCTTCCAGCAGGGGGCCGTCGGTCTGCCGGTCGCCATGGGCGAGGCCGGGTTCTCGCCCGCGGACTACGGCATGGCGATCGCCGTGAACGGCGTGCTGATCGTCGCGCTGCAGATCCCGGTCACCCGCTTCATCGAGCACCGCGATCCGCGCCGGCTGCTGGTGGTCTCCTCCGTGCTCGCGGGGTACGGCTTCGGGCTGACCGCCTTCGCGGGCTCGGTCGGTGTCTTCGCGCTGACGGTGTGCGTGTGGACGCTGGCGGAGATCGTCAACGCGCCCACCCAGACCGGCCTCGTGGTACGCCTCTCCCCGGTGCACGGGCGCGGCCGCTACCAGGGCATGTACACCCTGTCCTGGTCGGTGGCCTCGCTGGTCGCGCCGCTGCTGTCCGGCTTCGTCATCGACCGGCTCGGCGCGGAGTGGCTGTGGGGCCTGTGCGCGGTGGTCGGTACGGCGGCCGGGTTCGGCTACGCCGCGCTGATGCGCCGCCTCCCCGGGGAGGAGCCGGCGCGGGGGACGGAGAAGGAGACAGCGGGGGCGGCGGAGGTCGGCGCGGCCTGAGGCGGGCCGACCCCACAGCGGCCCGCCCCGGTCACGGCCCCGCCGGTCTCGCGCCGGTCACAGCCCCCGCTGGGCCCCGCCCCGGTCACGGCCCCTGCTGAGCCCCGCCCCGGTCACAGCCCCCGCTGCGCCTCGTACAGGTTCCGCGGCCGTACCGCGTCGGTCGTGCCGTACAACTCCAGACGGGAGTGCAGGTCGCCCGTGAAGTCGGGCACGTCGATCTGGTCGAACTCCGTGACCTCGTTGATGCCGACGGTGGCGGAGTACGGCGCCAGGCCGTCGATCTTCATCAGGCCCGCGCGGCCGTTCGTCACGCGGAGGTTCCAGTGGGTGAAGCGGGCGCCGAAGAGGGGCCCGGCGATGGCGTCGCCGCCGTGACGGCCGTTGTTGTTCACGGTGATGTCCGTACGGACGTTCGCGAACGGCAGCCCCCGGTGCGAGTCGAACGTGCCCATCTGCATCTCGCCGCGCGACCAGACGTTGTACGAGGACAGGCCCTCCACGTTGATGCCGTGGAGCTGGGTGTTCGGCGGGGCCGGGACGGTCCGCTGCTCGATCGTGAAGTCCTCGATCAGGTTGTCGTGCGAGCCCTCGCGGCAGAAGTAGGGGTGGTGCGAGCCACGGCCCGCCACGCGCGTGCGGCGCAGTGTGCAGGAGGAGGCGGCGACCAGGCCGAAGCCGTTGTCCACGTGCCGCACGACGACGTCGTCCGCCCAGCAGTCGTACGCGCACTGGAACGCGACCCCGTTGTAGCCCTTGTCCAGCAGGTGCTGGGACTGCGGGGTCTCGATCGCCTGGAGGGTGAGGCCCTCGACGCCCGCGCCGGTCAGCTCCCGCACGTGAGTGGTCAGGCGCGGATCCCACTCCGGGCGCACGTCCAGCGGAAGAGGTCGCTCGAACGTGACCTTCCGGCCCGCCACGCGCGCGATGCGCACGGGCCACTCATAGGGGACGTAGGACGTCAGCTTCGTCTTGTCGTCCCAGGAGTACGCCTGCGGGCCGGGACCACCGCCCGACATGTGCTCCAGGAGGGTGTGGCCGGCGTCGTCCGCGAGGCGGAGCAGGACGAGTCGGCCCGGCCTCAGCCGGCGGGCGTCGGCGACCGTCACCGTCCAGGAGCCCTGCCTGGCGGGGGACACCGTGGTCAGCGTCTCCCACTCGTCGCGCCTGTTGCCGGTCCAGCCCTCGAACGGCCATGCCTGCGCCCGGATGGCCGCGACCAGGGAGTCCCAACGGGCCTTGGGGGCCAGCCAGATGAGACCCCCCGCCCAGGACCAGGACGACTTGGTGCCGCCGTAGCGGGAGCCGTAGACGCCGATCAGCTCGGTCAGGTTCTTCGTCGCGTACAGCGTCGTACGGTCGCTGCCCGCGCCCCGCAGTACGACGTTGTCGTACCCGATGTGGATCAGGCCGTCGATGCGGAAGGTGCCGGGCGGGATGGTGACCGTGCCACCGCCGGCCCTTCCGGCGGCGGCGATGGCACGGTTGATCGCGGGTGCGCAGTCGGTCGTGCCGTCCCCCACGGCCCCGTAGGCGGTCACGTCGGCCACCACGGGGCGGCGGGGCAAGCGCGCCGCCCCGAGCCGGTGACCGGCCCGGCCCACGTACGGGATCTGTGGATGGGTGAAGGGCGTGCGGACGAACTCGTGCCACAGGGCGGGCACCTGGCCCCTGGACGGTGTGGCGGCCGCCGCCGTCGTTCCGGTGGCGGCGGCGCCCGCCACGGCGATGGCGCCTGCGAGCAGGCTCCGTCTGCTGATGTCCGCGTGCCCCTTGCCCATGCCCGAACCGCCTTCCAGGGATCCCCGGGACGAGCCCGGGAGATAAAGTCCATGGATGTGAACGATGTTCAGAAGTGTGCTGGCCGTGAGCATGCCACGGGGCCGCACGGTGCGGAAGGGGTCGTGCGGCGATGAATTACAGGGCCCGGAGGGTCAGTGCTCGGGGCGCTGGGTCAGATGACTGAACGCCTCCAGGTTGCGGGTGGACTCCCCGCGGGACACCCGCCAGGCGTACTCCTTGCGGATCGCGGACGCGAAACCCAGCTCCAGAAGGGTGTTGAAACTGCCGTCGGCCGCCTCCAGGACCGAGCCGAGCAGCCGGTCCACCTCGTCCGGGGTGACCGCGGCCAGCGGCAGCCGGCCGGTGAGGTAGATGTCGCCGAGCGGGTCGACGGCGTAACTCACCCCGTACAGCTTCAGGTTGCGCTCCAGCAGCCAGCGGTGCACCGCGGGCTCGTTCTCGTCGGGGTGGCGGATCACGAAGGCGTTGAGGGACAGCGAGTGCCGGCCGACGATCAGTGAGACGGTCGTCGACAGCTTGCGCGTCCCGGGGAGCTTCACGACGTACGAGCCCGACTGCGGGCTCTCCCACTCCAGTTCGGCGTCCTTCAGGACCCCTTCGATGACCTGTGCGGCCCGCTGCTCATCGGACATGCCAGGCAGCGTACGCGAGGTGTCAGCCGTGGTGGGTGCGCGCCCGGCGCCGGTGGGCCTGCATGGCGTCCGTGTACACCCCGGCGGTCGTGGAGGCCGCCGCGTCCCAGCCGAACGACCGGGCGTGCAGGGACGCGGCCTCGCCCATGCGTGCGCACAGCTGCGGCTCGTCGGCGAAATCGCGCAGTACGCGCGCGTACGCGGCGGGATCGTGGCCTTCGACCAGGAACCCGGTGTGCCCGTCCCGTACGGCGACGGGCAGTCCCCCGACCGCGGCCGCCAGGACCGGCGTGCCGACGGCCTGTGCCTCGATCGCGACGAGCCCGAAGGACTCGCTGTACGACGGCATCACCAGGACGGACGCGGCGCGGAACCAGTCGGCGAGCTCGTCCTGCCGCACCGGCGGCCGGAAGCGGACGACGTCGGAAATGCCCAGCCGGGCGGCGAGCTTCTGCAGCCCCTCCGGCTTGGCGAGCCCGCTGCCGCTGGGGCCGCCCACGACGGGCACGACGATGCGGGAGCGCAGCTCGGGGCGCTCGTCGAGGAGGACGGCGACGGCGCGCAGCAGCACGTCGGGCGCCTTCAGGGGCTGTATGCGCCCGGCGAAGAGCGGGATCAGCGCGTCCTGTGGCAGGCCGAGCCGGGCCCGGGCGGCAGCCCGGCCGTCGGCGGGCCGGAAGCGCTCCAGGTTCACCCCGGGGTGGACGACGGCCACCTTGTCGGGGTCGGCGGCATAGTGGCGTACGAGCTCGTCGGCCTCTTCGGAGGTGTTGGCGATGAGCCGGTCCGCGGCGGCCACGATCTGCATCTCGCCGATGACCCGGGCGGCGGGCTCGGGGGTGTCGCCCTCGGCGAGGTTGGCGTTCTTGACCTTGGCCATGGTGTGCATGGCGTGCACCAGGGGGACGCCCCAGCGCTCGGCGGCCAGCCAGCCGACGTGCCCGGAGAGCCAGTAGTGGGAGTGCACGAGGTCGTAGTAGCCGGGGCGGTGACCGGCCCACGCCTGCATCACACCGTGCGTGAAGGCGCACAGCTGGGCCGGGAGGTCCTCCTTGGCCAGCCCCTCGTACGGTCCGGCGTCGACGTGCCGGACCAGCACGCCCGGGGCCAGCTGGACGGCCGGCGGCAGAGCGGCCGTGGTGGCCCGGGTGAAGACCTCGACCTCGATGCCCTGGGCGGCGAGCCGCTGGGCCAGCTCCACGATGTAGACGTTCATGCCGCCGGCGTCACCCGTGCCGGGCTGGTGCAGCGGTGAGGTGTGCACGGAGAGCATGGCCACACGGCGGGGCCTGCGGTGCGGCAGCCGCAGCCGCGAGGTGGTCGCCGGGGAGCGACGCCCGAGCCTGGTGACGTACTGGCTCACGTGGCGTTCCTCCTTGCTGCGGGCATGCCTGTGCGGACGGCGCGGAACACCCTCCAAGGAGTCGAACGCCGCGCGAGTGCGCACCATTTCCCGCGGAGGCGGTTTTACCCAATCATTGCCATGTGTCGGTCAACCGTTCGAGGCGTGGGGCTGCCGGGCCGGTGCCCGTCCGGCGGCGGCGTCAGGTCGACAGGGGGATCGACGGCGTCAGGTCGACAGTGCGGATCGACGGCGTCAGGCCGACAGGGGGACCGGGTGGATCTCGTCCGCCTTGTGGCCTGCTCGTTCGTGGATGCGCTGCACCGCCTCGGCCGAAGGGGCCTCGGACAGGCAGTAGACCGTTCCCGACTCCGGGTCCGCCCACGCGTGCTGGAAGTGCACGCCCTCTTCCTCCTCGATGGCGAGGTCTGCCTGGTGGGCCTCGCTCAGCTGATCGGCCGTGATGCCCTTCATACCGCGGTGGATGTCCATGAACTGGGCCATGGCCTGGTACCTCGTTCCTGGTGCGCCCCCGTTCCTTCCTTTCCTTCCTTCTCTTTCATGCTGCGCTCGTGGGCTTCCCCATGCATGCGAGGGGCCCCGGCAGCGCGCCGGGGCCCCTCGTCGTCGTAGGTCTGTGTTCCGTTGTCGTGCTGTCGTGCTGTCGTGCGCGATGCGCTGTCAGCCGCACTGGCAGGGCGCGCCCGACTGGCACCCGCATCCGCAGCCGGAGCCGCAGCCGCAGGCGCCGACCAGCGGCAGGCTTGTGATCTCGGCGGGCTGCTGGGTCTCGCGCTCCTGCGTGGGGTCGGGCGTACTCGGGGTCTCGGGCATGGGTCCCTCCTCGAAGGATGTCGAGACTGGTGCCTCAGCCCATTGCATGCCCGCTGGGCCGGGCGCATCAACGGCGCACAGGGGCTCGTACACGCCCGGCCGGCCTTCTTCAGGCCCCTTGCGGGCTCCCCGTCACGCGCCCTCGACGCCCGTCACCGGCTGGACACCGGACTGGATGTCGTCCGCGTGCTCACCGGTCACCAGGTACACCACCCGCTTGGCCACCGCGACCGCGTGGTCGGCGTAGCGCTCGTAGTAGCGGCCCAGAAGGGTCACGTCCACGGCGGTCTCGATGCCGTGCCTCCAGCGCTCGTCGATCAGGTGCTGGAAGAGGGTGCGGTGCAGCAGGTCCATGTCGTCGTCGTCCTGCTCGAGCTGCAGCGCCAGGTCGACGTCCTTGGTGATGATCACCTCGGCCGCCTTCGCCATCAGGCGCTGGGCGAGCTGGCCCATCTCCAGGATGGTGGCGTGCAGGTCGTGCGGCACGGCGCGCTCGGGGAAGCGCAGCCGGGCCAGCTTCGCGACGTGCTGGGCGAGGTCGCCCGAGCGCTCGAGGTCCGCACTCATCCTGAGCGACGTCACCACGATGCGCAGGTCCGTCGCCACCGGCTGCTGGCGGGCCAGGAGGGCTATCGCGCGCGCCTCCAGGTCGTGCTGGAGGTCGTCGACCTTCTGGTCGGCCTCGATCACGGCCTCCGCCAGCTTCAGGTCGGCGTCGAGGATGGCCGTCGTGGCACGCCCGATCGCCGACCCGACCAGCCGGGCCATCTCGACCAGGCTGTCACCGATCGAGTCAAGTTCCTCGTGGTACGCGTCCCGCATCTGGGTGTCCCTCTCTTACGTCTGCTCCGGGGGGCCGGGGGCCGGGGCCCGTCGTCACCATGACGAAAACACGGCGGACACGGCGCCCTACGCACCCCACGCTCCCACGTTCCGGCCCGTACGCGACTGTTTCCGCCATCCCGAATGAACCAATACCGGCTCCCAGGTGAACTCTGGGCGACGAGTGTTCGAGGTCGCACTCCGATGGCTGTGGGCAGGTGCGAGGACCTGCCTAATCTGGACGCATGGACGTGAACGCGGCGGTCGCCGCAGCGGCAGCGATCGCCGGAGCGCTCACCGGTGTCATCGCCATGCTGGCGTTCCGCTGGAGCGAGCGCGACCAGAAGCGCCCCACCCGCACTTCCCTGCACACCGACCCCGTGCTGCCGCCGGGCGTGGACACGGTGCTGTCCGTCCTGCGCTCCTCGGCCGTCGTCCTCGACGAGGCCGACGCCGTCGTCAAGGCCAGCTCCGCAGCCTATGCGCTCGGGCTGGTGCGCGGCGGCAGGCTCGCCGTCGAGCCGATGCTCCACATGGCACGTGACACCCGGCGCGACGGCGAGATACGCCAGGTCGAGCTGGACCTGCCGCGGCGCGGCACCGGACGCGGGGAGGCGCTCGCCGTCTCCGCGCGCGTGGCGCCGCTCGGCTCCCGGCTGGTCCTGCTGCTCGTCGAGGACCTCACCGAGGCCCGCCGGATAGAGGCGGTGCGCCGTGACTTCGTGGCGAACGTCAGCCATGAGCTGAAGACACCGGTGGGCGCCCTGTCGCTGCTCTCCGAGGCCGTGATGGACGCCTCCGACGACCCCGAGGCCGTGCAGCGCTTCGCGGGCCGGATGCAGGTCGAGGCCACCCGCCTGACCAACCTCGTGCAGGAGCTCATCGACCTCTCCCGGGTGCAGAACGACGACCCGCTGGAGGACGCCGAGCCCGTACGCGTCGACGAACTGGTCGCCGAGGCCATCGACCGCTGCCGGCACGCTGCCACCACCAAGCAGATCACCATGGCCTCGAATGTGTGGGTGCCCGAAGGGCACGATCAGGGTGGTGGTCGACGGGTGGGAGGCACCGCGGAACTGCACGTGTGGGGCAACCGCGGACAGCTCGCCGCCGCCCTCGGCAACCTGGTGGAGAACGCCGTCAACTACTCGCCCGCCCGCACCCGCGTCGGCATCGCCGCCCGCCGGGTGTCCGCGCCCGGCGGCGACCTGATCGAGATCGCCGTCACCGACCAGGGCATCGGCATCTCCGACAAGGACAAGGAGCGCATCTTCGAGCGCTTCTACCGTGTCGACCCGGCCCGCTCCCGTGCCACGGGCGGCACCGGCCTCGGTCTCGCGATCGTCAAGCACGTGGCCGCCTCGCACGGCGGGGAGGTCACGGTGTGGAGCTCCGAGGGTCAGGGCTCCACCTTCACCCTGCGGCTGCCGGAGGCGGGTGCGGCCCGCGACCGCGCGACCGACCATCCGTCCGACCTCGATGACGAGGACGGCCTGCCCGACGGGACGACCCCCACCGTCTCATCCCCGTACGAACCGCTTCCCGCCCCGGAGGTCCTTCCGTGACCCGAGTGCTCGTCGTCGAGGACGAGGAGTCCTTCTCCGACGCCCTGTCGTACATGCTCCGCAAGGAGGGCTTCGAGGTCGCCGTCGCGACCACCGGGCCCGACGGACTCGACGAGTTCGAGCGCAACGGCGCCGACCTCGTCCTCCTCGACCTGATGCTGCCGGGTCTGCCCGGCACGGAGGTGTGCCGTCAGCTGCGCGGCCGCTCCAACGTCCCCGTCATCATGGTGACCGCCAAGGACAGCGAGATCGACAAGGTCGTCGGGCTGGAGATAGGAGCCGACGACTACGTCACCAAGCCGTTCTCCTCGCGGGAGCTGGTCGCCCGGATCCGGGCCGTGCTGCGCCGCCGCGGCGAGCCGGAGGAGGTGACGCCGGCCGCGCTGGAGGCCGGTCCGGTGCGGATGGACGTCGACCGCCACGTGGTCACGGTCTCCGGGTCGAAGGTCGACCTGCCGCTGAAGGAGTTCGACCTGCTGGAGATGCTGCTGCGCAACGCGGGTCGCGTGCTGACCCGTATGCAGCTCATCGACCGGGTGTGGGGCGCGGACTACGTGGGCGACACCAAGACCCTCGACGTCCACGTCAAGCGCCTGCGCGCCAAGATCGAGCCGGACCCGGGCGCCCCGCGCTACCTGGTGACGGTCCGCGGCCTCGGCTACAAGTTCGAGCCGTAAGCCGTAAGCCGTAAGCCGTAAGCCGTAAGCCGTAAGCCGTAAGCCGTAAGCCATAAGCGAGACAACGACGGCGGCGGCGCGCCGGCGCACGCATCGCACGACGAAGGGCGGGACTCCTGGCGGAGTGCCGCCCTTCGTGCGTGTGGGGGTGTGGCGGTGCGTGCCGCACTGCCGGCGGCCGTGCCCGCCTCCACGCGGACCCGTACGGCGAAGGGCGGCACCCCCACCGGGGTACCGCCCTCGTGTCCGTGCCCGGGAGTCCCTCAGTGGCTCGGGGACTTCGACGCGGTCGCCGACGGTGATCCCTCGGCGCCCGCGGCCGGGGAACCCTGCACTGAGGTCGACGGCTTGGGGGAGCCCGGCGCCGACGTGGCCGGGGACGCGGAGGCGGTGGCCGACGGCGACGGGATGTTGCTCGGGCCCCACTTGGTGAAGTAGCCCTCGGCGGGGACCACGAACGCCCGCAGGCTCACGTCCCCGGCCTCGCTGAAGCTGAACGTGATCTTCTGCGCGTTGCCGTCCTGCACGGCCTCCCGGCCGCTCGGCAGCACCGCGGAGGCGTTGCCCTTGCCGCCGATCACGACGGAGCCGCCGGCCGGGATGGTGAGCTTGCCCTTGCCCGAGGCGGGGCTGAGCTCTGCGGTCTTGCCGGTGCCGTCGAGCGTGATGGAGTCCAGCGTCTGGTCCGTGCGGCCGGCGTTGAAGACCGTCGCGGAGATGACGGCCGGCCCGGTGGACTTCGGGTCGGGCTGGGTGATGACGAGCGCGTTCTGGATCTTGATGTTTCCGACGCTGGTCGCCGCGTTGTCCGGCTTGACCTGGAGCGTCTGGCTGTCGTTGCCGGCGCCGCAGGCGGCGAGCGAGGCGATCGAGAACGCGATGGCGGCGGCGGCGAGGGCGCCGCGTCGAAGGCTGCTGCTCACGGCGGCGGCAACTCCTTGTACGTGGGCGAAGCAGGGCGACCCCCTGATAAAGCCGCCCTAAGTATCTGTCAGCGGCCTTAGGTTACCGAGCCGCTCCCGGGCCACCGCACCCGACCCTCCCCAAGCCCGGCACTTCGCCGCACGGGTCCGGCCCGGGCCGCAGCGCGCCCTGCCGCTGCCAGGGCGACGCCACTGCGGTCAACCCCGTTCACGGCAGTCCCACCTGCCACTTTGAACACTCCTGACTCAGCATTCACATAAGCGTCTCCTCACCCGCCCCGGGGATTTCCCATAAGGAATGCGAGGCGGGTTGCGAGGCGGGTGGCGAAAATCGATCACCGGCACAACAAGCGCGCCTCGCCCGAGCCCTTGATCAATTCCGGATTCGACTCGTACCCGCCTCCGCACACCGAACGGAGTAGCGGAAGTCGATCACTTGGGGGTGGACAAAAGCGGATGTTCCAGGCACGCTCGGAGCCCTGAGACGTGTGTAACGCCCGGGTTCCGCCCCGCCCGCACAGCCGCTCCGACCTGCGAATACCCTCTTCCGCTCACCCCTCGAAGCACGTTGCGGTCGCGCTTGTCAAGCCCCGAGATATGCCCTGACCTGCGAAAACGCCATTCAGAACGCGCGGTTTCCGTGTTACCCTGGATAGCCACGGAAGGGGTACCTGTCACATGACGTTCAAGGTTGGCGACACCGTGGTCTATCCCCATCACGGGGCCGCGCTGATCGAGGCCATCGAAACTCGCCAGATCAAAGGCGTGGACAAGACCTACTTGGTGCTGAAGGTCGCCCAGGGCGACCTGACGGTGCGTGTGCCAGCGGACAATGCGGAGTTCGTCGGCGTGCGTGATGTGGTCGGTCAGGACGGGCTGGACCGGGTCTTCGAGGTGCTGCGCGCGCCGTACGCCGAGGAGCCCACGAACTGGTCTCGTCGTTACAAGGCAAACCTGGAGAAGCTCGCCTCCGGCGACGTCATCAAGGTCGCGGAAGTCGTGCGTGACCTGTGGCGCCGCGAGCGCGAGCGCGGACTCTCCGCCGGTGAGAAGCGGATGCTCGCCAAGGCCCGGCAGATCCTGGTGAGCGAGCTCGCCCTCGCGGAGAACACGAACGAGGACAAGGCCGAGGCTCTCCTCGACGAGGTCCTCGCGTCCTGACGCCTCCCGGCCCGCTCGCTCCCCGGCCAGGAGCGTGGCGGACCGACCGGCGCACAGCACACACGCGATGCCGCGGTGCCCGATGACACAGTAGATGTCGCCGGGCGCTGCGGCATGTTCGTACCCGTCCCCGCCCGGCGTACCCATGACGCCGCGGCCCGAACCTCAGGTGCAACAGCCGGAACGCGAAAAGCCCTGCCCGGATCCCTGTGCCGACGGGGAAACCCCGATACTTGGCGTGCCGGGCCCGGGCAGTCGGCTCGACCAGAAGTCACGGAAGGGTCCGGTCAAGGCGTCGCGCCCGGCACGGTGTGGCCATACCCATCCCGGCCGAGCACACAAACCTGACAGGAACCGATGTCTGACGATTCGCGCCCTTCGACCACCGAGCCGCCCGCCGTCCGTACCGCCGCGGTGATTCCGGCCGCCGGCCGGGGCGTACGCCTCGGCCCGGGTGCCCCCAAGGCGCTCCGCGCGCTCGGTGGCGTTCCCATGCTCATCCACGCCGTGCGCGCGATGGCGGCGTCCCGCGCGGTCTCCCTCGTCGTCGTCGTGGCCCCGCCCGACGGGACCCCCGAGGTCAAGTCGCTGCTCGACGCGCACGCGCTGCCGGAGAGGACCGACTTCCTGGTCGTCCCCGGCGGCGAGACGCGCCAGGAGTCCGTACGGCTCGGCCTCGACGCCCTGCCGCCCGAGTACGGGATCGTCCTGGTCCACGACGCGGCCCGCCCCCTGGTGCCGGTGGACACGGTGGACGCGGTGATCGAGGCGGTACGGGAGGGCGCGCCGGCCGTCGTCCCGGCGCTGCCGCTCGCCGACACGGTGAAGGAGGTCGAGCCGGCCGCCGCGCCCGGCGATCCCGAACCGGTCGTCGCCACGCCCGACCGCGCCAGGCTGCGCGCGGTGCAGACCCCGCAGGGCTTCGACCGGGCGACGCTGATCCAGGCCCACGAGACGGTCACGGACAACGTCACGGACGACGCGAGCATGGTGGAGCAGCTCGGGCTGCCGGTCGTCGTGGTCCCCGGCCACGAGGAGGCCTTCAAGGTCACGCGACCGCTGGACCTGGTGCTCGCGGAGGCGGTCCTGACCCGCAGGAGGCTCACCGATGGGTTCTGAGGCGTCCGACGTCCGGCTGCCGCCGGGTGGGCCGCTGCTGCCCCAGGTGGGCATCGGCACCGACATCCACGCCTTCGAGGAGGGGCGGGAGCTGTGGTGCGCGGGCCTGAAGTGGGACGGCGAGGGGCCCGGACTCGCGGGCCACTCGGATGCGGACGTGGTCGCACACGCCGCGTGCAACGCGCTCTTCTCCGCCGCCGGCCTCGGCGACCTGGGGCAGCACTTCGGCACCGGGCGGCCCGAGTGGTCCGGGGCGTCCGGGGTGACACTGCTCGCGGAGGCGGCACGGATCGTGCGCGAGGCGGGGTTCCGGATCGGGAACATCGCGGTGCAGGTCGTGGGGCCGCGCCCGAAGATCGGCAAACGCCGCGACGAGGCACAGAAGATCCTCTCGGAGGCGGCGGGCGCACCGGTCTCGGTCTCCGGCGCCACGACGGACGGCCTCGGCTTCCCCGGCCGGGACGAGGGCCTGATGGCGGTGGCGACGGCGCTGGTGGTGCGGGTTCGCTGACGGCGGTGCTGGTGGTGCCGGTTCGCTGACGGTGGGCCTTTTTGGTGCGCGTGCGATGCCGACGCCGCTCGTGGTGCGGGCGTGCTGAGAGCGTGCGAGGGTACCGGCAGAGTGACCAGCGACACATGACCCAGGTCCCGGAGGCACCCATGCCGACCGCCGTACTGTCCGACCGCCTCAAGAGCCTGCTCGACGGCCCCGTCTTCATCGTCGTCGGCACGATCCAGCCCGACGGCAGCCCCCAACTGTCCCCCGTGTGGGTCAAGCGGGACGGTGACGACCTCCTCTTCTCCACGACGGTCGACCGCCGTAAGAAGCTGAACCTGGACCGCGACCCCCGGGTGAGCGTGGTGGTCCTGAACCCCGACGCGCCGTACGAGTACGCGGAGATCCGCGGCACCGCGGAGATGACCACCGAGGGCGCCCGCGAACTGATCGACGAACTGTCGCTGAAGTACACGGGGAAGAAATACGCCGAGTTCAACCCGGCGTCGGCGCAGGACGCGGATCGGGTGGTGGTGCGGGTGGTGCCGCAGAAGGTGGCGGGGCGGCTCTGAGGCGGGAAGACCTGCCGCATCCGCCGCATGATCGGGTGACGGTCTTGGTGGGCTGGGCGCCGGACACCGGCCCCGGCCCACTACTCTGGACTCGTGACTATTCGCCTGTACGACACCAGCGCCCGGCAGATCCGTGACTTCACCCCGCTCAAGCCGGGTTGTGTCTCGATCTACCTGTGTGGCGCCACCGTGCAGGCCGCACCGCACATCGGGCACATCCGCTCGGGCCTCAACTTCGACATCATGCGCCGGTGGTTCGAGTACCGCGGGTACCAGGTGACCTTCGTCCGGAACGTCACCGACATCGACGACAAGATCATCGCGAAGTCCGCGGACCATGGCCGCCCCTGGTGGGCCATCGGCTACGAGAACGAGCGTGCCTTCAACGAGGGGTACACCGGGCTCGGCTGCCTCCCGCCGACGTACGAACCGCGCGCGACCGGTCACATCACCGAGATGGTCGAGATGATGCGCGCTCTCATCGAGCGCGGGCACGCCTACGAGGCGGACGGCAACGTCTACTTCGACGTGCGGTCCTTCCCGGAGTACCTCCAGCTGTCCAACCAGGAGCTGGAGAACCTCCAGCAGCCCTCCGGCGTCGGGGAGACCGGCAAGCGGGACCCGCGGGACTTCGCCATGTGGAAGGCCGCCAAGCCCGGCGAGCCGACCTGGGAGACGCCGTGGGGACGCGGGCGCCCCGGGTGGCACCTGGAGTGCTCCGCCATGGCGCACAAGTACCTGGGCTCCGCCTTCGACATCCACGGCGGCGGCCTCGACCTCATCTTCCCGCACCACGAGAACGAGATCGCCCAGGCCAAGGCCTTCGGCGACGAGTTCGCCCGGTACTGGGTGCACAACGCCTGGGTCACCATGAGCGGCGAGAAGATGTCGAAGTCCCTCGGGAACTCGGTGCTCGTCTCCGAGATGGTCAAGCAGTGGCGGCCCATCGTGCTCCGGTACTACCTGGGCACGCCGCACTACCGCTCGATGATCGAGTACAGCGAGGAGTCCCTGCGCGAGGCCGAGTCGGCGTTCGCGCGCATCGAGGGCTTCGTGCAGCGCGTCGTCGAGAAGGCCGGAGGTGTCGTCGAGCCCGCCGCCGAGGTGCCGCCCGCCTTCGCCGAGGCCATGGACGACGACCTGGGCGTGCCGCAGGCGCTCGCCGTCGTGCACACCACCGTCCGCCAGGGCAACAGCGCGCTCGCGGCCGACGACAAGGAGGCCGCCGTGGCCCGGCTCGCCGAGGTGCGCGCCATGCTCGGCGTCCTCGGCCTCGACCCGCTCGACGCCCAGTGGGCGGGCGAGGGCGACCGCGGCGAGGACCTGCACGGCGTGGTCGACAGCCTCGTGGGCCTGGTGCTCCAGCAGCGCGAGGCGGCCCGCGCCCGCAAGGACTGGGCCACCGCGGACGCCATCCGCGACCAGCTCAACCAGTCCGGGCTCGTCATCGAGGACAGCCCGCAGGGCCCGCGCTGGACGCTCGGCCCGCGCTGATCCCACCACCGATCCGATGATCGATTGTGCCGCCCGGCCCTCCGGGCGGCACACTGCATAGACGTAAGAGACGTACTGGACGTACGTACGAACGCTTCAACAGATACGAACGCTTCAACAGACAGGTAGGTCATGGCCGCGAACAACCGCCGCATGTCCGGCAAGAAGGGCGCGCAGGTCGGCAGCGGCGGCAAGCGACGCCGGGGCCTGGAGGGCAAGGGCCCGACTCCGCCCGCCGAGATGCGCAAGGGACACGCCAAGCAGCGCGCCGCACAGGCGAAGACGCGCCGCGCGCAGGGGCGCACCCAGCGTCGTACGGGCGGGAAGTCCTCTTCCGAGCTGGTCGTCGGGCGCAACCCGGTCGTCGAGGCGCTGCGCGGGGGCGTGCCCGCGTCCACGCTCTACGTCCAGCAGTTCATCGACAACGACGAGCGCGTGCGCGAGGCGCTGCAGCTCGCGTCCGAGCGCGGCGGCATCAACCTCATGGAGGCGCCGCGCCCCGAGCTGGACCGGATGACGAACGGGCTCAACCACCAGGGCCTCGTCCTCCAGGTCCCGCCGTACGAGTACGCGCACCCGGAGGACCTCACCGACGCCGCCTACGACGAGGGCGAGGACCCGCTGATCGTCGCTCTCGACGGGGTCACCGACCCGCGGAACCTGGGCGCCGTGGTCCGTTCCGTCTCCGCTTTCGGCGGGCACGGGGTGGTCGTGCCCGAGCGGCGCGCGGCCGGGATGACCGCCGGTGCGTGGAAGACGTCCGCCGGTACGGCCGCCCGTACGCCAGTCGCCCGCGCCACCAACCTGACGCGCGCCCTGGAGGCGTACAAGAAGGCCGGGATCACGGTCGTCGGGCTCGCCGCCGACGGGGACGTCGAACTCGGTGAGCTGGACGCGCTGGAAGGGCCGGTCGTCGTGGTCGTCGGCAGCGAGGGCAAGGGGCTTTCGCGGCTGGTCGGCGAGACCTGCGACCTCCGGGTGCGGATCCCGATGCCGGGCGGCGCCGAGTCGCTCAACGCCGGTGTGGCGGCGGGGATCGTGCTGTACGAGGCGGCGCGCCGACGCGCGTGACACCGACGAGGCGGAGGGTGCGGACAGATGTTCGCACCCTCGCTCGTACGGGGGAATTCGGTCGTACAGGGCAAGCTTGACGGGGTCCGGACAGATCCACGGAGTCAAAGCAGTGTCCTAACCACACGTCACTCGGTTAGATGAGTGTGGAGACCAGAACACGCCGCACACCCACGGGGGACCGGTCGTCCGGGTTCGACGACGCTCCCGCGCTGAGCATGATGAAGGTGCCGAGCGACCCGGCGCAGGTCATCGTCAATCATGCGAGTTTCCGCGTGCAGTTGGGTGCGTCGGCGCGCCGCGCCCAGTACCCGCGGGTCGCCCGGCACGTCGGCGGCGCGCAGGACGCCGCGCGCATGCCCGTCGCCGGTACGGCGGGGCCCGCCGGCCGCCGTCCGCCCGTCGTCTGGAGCGGTAAGTCGGCGCCCGACGACACCGGCGCACACCGGCTGCTCCAGGCCGTACGGACGTCGAGCGTGACGCACGGCGAGGAGGCGGGCGGCGACCCGGGCGCCACCCAGGTCATCCCGCGCGTCGGACTGGACGGCGCGGCGGGCACCGGCGGCTACGACGACCACCTGAGCGCACAGACGCTTCAGACGCCGGTCGTCGGTGCCCAGCGTGGGCCGCTGGCCGGGGAGACCCGGCTGCTGCCCCCGATGCGGAGCGTGGAGAGCGCGTACGACGACGTCGCGTACGACGGGCACAGGCACGCCTACGACGAACCGCCCTACGGGGACGGCGAGTTCGCGGACGCGGTGCGCACCGAGGAGCTCGCGAACGGGCCGCGGAGCAGGCGGCACGGCGGCGACCACGTACGGCACGCCTACTACCCCGGGCGCCGGATGAACCTCGGCGTGGTGCTGCTGCCGTTGCGCATCTTCCTCGGCTCCATCTCCGCCTACGCCGGCATGGGCAAGCTCTGCGACCCCCTCTACTTCGACGGCGGCAAACGGGGGTCCATGGTCACCTGGCTGAACACCCTGCACCCCTGGCAAGTCGCCGAGCCGCTGCGGCAGTTCGCGCTCCACCACCCCGTCGGCACCGGCCTGGTCATCGCCTTCCTCCAGGTGATCGTGGGTGTGCTGACCGTCCTCGGCCTGTGGCAGCGGGTCGCGGCCGCGGCCGGGGCGCTGCTGTCGGCGGCACTGATCGTGACGGTGAGCTGGCGGACCACCCCCGGATACGACGCGCCCGACATCATCTACCTCGCCGCCTGGTCGCCGCTCGTCATCGCGGGGGCGCCGGTGTACTCCGTGGACGGCCGCCTCGCGGGGAGCGCGTGGCGCCGGCTCGGGCCGCGAGCGGACATCTGGGAGCTGCGGCAGTACGTGCTGCGCCGGGGCGCCGTGGTGACGGGGCTGGTGACCGGGGTGACGCTGCTGGTCGGCTCGCTGCTCGGCGGGGCGGTGCGGGACGCGGACCGCGTGGTCGTGCCCGGGCCCGGAGAGGCGCCGCGCAACGCACTGCCGGGTTCACCGCTGCCCGGGTCGCCGGGCGCGCGGCAGCACAAGGCGAGCCCCTCGGCCTCGCAGCCGCCGACGACCCGGGGCACGACGTCGTCGCCGTCGAGTACGGCCAGGACGCCGGCCACGGCGGGCGCGACCGGCACGGTCACGGGCGGCCAGCCGAGCCAGACCCAGGGCAGCGTGGGCCGGACCCCGCCCCGCCACTCGTCCCCGTCCGGGCGCGCCCCCAGCACCAGCGCGGGCCCCTCCTCGTCGGGCGGCACGGGCACGGCGGGCCCGACCGGCGGCTCGACGGGCGGCTCAGGCGGAGGCGGCGGCAGCAGCTCCGGAGGCTCCGACCACTTGGTGGGCGGGCTGCTGGGTTAGTCCGACGCTCCCACACGAAGGGCCCGCACATGGTGTGCGGGCCCTTCTTCGTGTGGGAGGGGATGTGGATCCGTGCGGGAGAGGGTGTGGGTCCGTGTGGGAGGGGGCGTGGATCCCTGTCGCGGCGTCAGCGGCCCTGGGCAGCGAGCTCCTTTGCCGCCTCCGTGAGGTCCTTCGCCGTGTCGATCGCCCGCCAGTACGCGCCCTGCGGGATCGGGAAGCCCGCCAGGCGGCGTTCGCGGGCCAGGCGGGGGAACGTCGTACGCTCGTGGTCGCCCCGCTCCGGGAGCATCTTCGCGAACTCGGCGGAGAAGACGTAGACCCCCGCGTTGATCTCGAACGTCGACGGCGGGGACTCGATGAAGTCCGTGACGTGGCCGAAGCCGTCCGTCTGCACCGCGCCCCACGGGATGCGCGGCCGCGCCAGCGCCAGCGTGGCGACCGCGTCGCGCTCGGTGTGGAAGTCCGCCATGTCGCGCAGCGAGAACCGGGTCCAGATGTCACCGTTCGTCGCGTACCACGGCTTGTCGGGGTGCGGCAGGTGCTCCGCGGCGTACCGCAGGCCGCCGCCGCGGCCGAGGGGCTCCGACTCCACCACCGTCGTGACGCGCAGTGGCAGGTCTGCGGAGGCCAGCCAGTCCTGCAGGACCTCGGCGAGATGGCCGCAGGAGACCACGACGTCCGTGACGCCCTCCTCGGCGAGCCAGGCGAGCTGGTGGCCGATGATCGGAGTCCCGGTGCCCGGGATCTCCACCATCGGCTTGGGCCGGTCATCGGTGTACGGACGCAGCCGGGAGCCCTGGCCCCCGGCCAGGACAACGGCTTGAACGGGGCGCGAGGCGGCGTTCGGATCGGTCATGACCGAACTGTACGTCGCCCCGCGCCCCGCCCGGCCGGGCCCTCAGCCGCGCCCGCCCGCCACGCCCGAGGCGAAGGACGTGTCGCAGACCGGCCGGGCGTAGGCCTGGGCGCGCGACGGCCCGTACACGCGGACCGCGGCGCGGCCCAGCGCCCTGGCGATGGACGCGCAGTGCTTCGCCAGCGACGGGCGGCCGTTGACGGCCTCCTGGAGGTGGGTGAGGGCGACACCCGGGTTCTTCTCCTGCAGTTCCAGCAGGAGCCTGTCGCGCAGCACGTCCTGCGGGGCCCGGGAGGACGCACGTGTGGAGACGTCTTCGGAGGAGGCGGCGAGCACCGAGTTCGAGCCGCCCGACCAGTTGACGCGGGTCACCGCCAGCGTCCCGGACAGCACCAGGACGACGGGCAGAACGAGGGCGAGGGTGCGGCCGATCCGGCGGGCGGGGCCCCGGCCGCGCCGTCCCTGAGGAGTAGTGGTGTGCTTCACGCGAGTGAGGGTAGCGTCCCGTAGTGATTTGGCGACATTTAGTCACCGGTTCGGGTGATGGGAAAGCGCTGATTTCTGGGTAACGCGTTGACGCGGCCCATCGAAATGCCCCGTATGCCGGGGTATTTGTCGACAGCGAAAAGGGCCCCGCAGCACGCTGCGGGGCCCTTTTCGTCAACCTGGGTGAATAAACCGAGGTCGTCGGGTCAGTCGGAGAGACGCTCGCCCGTGGAGGTCGAGAAGACGTGGGTCTCACCCGAGCGCGGCACGACGTGCAGCCGGCTGCCCTTCTCCGGCACGTCACGGCCGCTGACACGCACGACCAGGTCCTTGGACTCGTCGCCGACCTTCGCGGTGCCGTAGACGTAGGCGTCGGCGCCCAGCTCCTCGACGACGTTCACGGTGACCGCGAGACCCAGGTCGGAGTCCGGGCCGGCCACGTCGAAGTGCTCCGGGCGGACACCGACGGTGACCGTCTTGTCGGTGGTGGCGGAGAGCGCGTCGCGCTGCACCGGCACCACGCTGTTGCCGAACTTCACACCGCCGTCCGCGATCGGGACCTCGACGAGGTTCATCGCCGGGGAGCCGATGAAGCCGGCGACGAAGAGGTTCGCGGGCTTGTCGTACATGTTGCGCGGGGTGTCGATCTGCTGGAGCAGACCGTCCTTCAGCACGGCCACGCGGTCGCCCATCGTCATGGCCTCGACCTGGTCGTGGGTGACGTAGACGGTCGTGATGCCGAGGCGGCGCTGGAGCGACGCGATCTGCGTACGGGTCGACACGCGGAGCTTGGCGTCGAGGTTGGACAGCGGCTCGTCCATGAGGAACACCTGCGGCTCACGGACGATGGCACGGCCCATGGCGACACGCTGGCGCTGACCACCGGAGAGCGCCTTCGGCTTGCGGTCCAGGTACTCGGTGAGGTCGAGGATCTTCGCGGCCTCCTCGACCTTCTTGCGGATCTCCGCCTTGTTGACGCCGGCGATCTTGAGCGCGAAGCCCATGTTGTCGGCGACCGTCATGTGCGGGTAGAGCGCGTAGTTCTGGAACACCATGGCGATGTCCCGGTCCTTGGGCGGCAGGTGCGTCACGTCACGGTCGCCGATCCGGATGGCGCCGGCGTTGACGTCCTCGAGCCCCGCCAGCATGCGGAGCGAGGTGGACTTGCCGCAGCCGGACGGGCCGACCAGAACGAGGAACTCCCCGTCCTCGATGTGGATGTCGAGCGCGTCCACGGCGGGCTTCTCGGTGCCCGGGTAGATCCGGGTCGCCTTGTCGAACGAGACAGTGGCCATGGTGAATGGGCCCCCTTCTACCGGCAGGAACGTGCCGGACGATCCGTTGTAGGAAGGTGGTGTGCCACTACGGAGTACGGAGTTCCGTTGTGGTGTAGTCCACAAGAGTGAACTGGACCGAGACGGTACCTGGCGTTCGCCCGGCTGTCAGTACCTCGGGGCATGTGAACTTCGCGGAAATTTTCGACAGGGCTCGGCCGGGACCTGGGTACACTGCACGAGCGTGCATGGGCACACTTGCCTCGCCCTGCGCATGCCTCCTTAGCTCAGCTGGTCAGAGCGCCGCTCTTGTAAAGCGAAGGTCGTCGGTTCGAATCCGACAGGGGGCTCTCTGTGCACACCTCGCTGATCTGGGGTTTCTCCCCGGGGAGGCGCTCGGTCGGCCTCGGACTCCTGGTCCGGGGCCGTTTGTGTGTGTGCGGTGCGTGAGCGAAGCGGACCGAGGGGTTCCGTGCTCAACGCAATGATCATGCGACACTTGCGCCGCCCTGAACATGACAGCACAGGAACGTGCGAGAAGGAGCGGCGTCGCGTGACCGTTGCAGGACAGATAGACATCGCGGGACCGGTGGGCAAGCTGCTCCACCGGCGCCCGCTCAAGAACAGCACCGTGATGCAGTCGTTCGGCATCGACCCGGTGTCCGGCGACATCTTCGTGCTCCAGGTGATGGAGGGCGGTGTGACCCTCAGCGGGGAGTCCGGACCGGTCTCCGGCGCCGACCGGCTCGCCAATGGAGACATGTGCGTGACGCGCCTCAACCGGTCGGGCGTGATCGTCGGTTACATGTATCTGCGGGGATTCGGCCACGGCGTCAACCTCGGCGTCGAGAACCGCAGCGGCGTCATCCGCCTGTGGACCGAGACGGCATCCGTGGCCAACAGCAGCAACGAGGGCTTCGGCACCGCCATCACCAACTTCGAGTTCCGGACCGGGACGGTCCTGGACTACGGGTCCTCCCTGCACACCACGCCGTACACGCCCGTGACGGGCGCCCGCGGCGTCACCCCCACCATCGACCGCAGTGCCAACGAGCTCATCGTCCGGTTCAGCACCGGCGGCACGATGTACTACGAGCGGTACGACCTGGCCCAGGCGGCGGCGGGCGTCTTCACGCCGCTCCAGCGCCTGGCCCAGCCCGCGGGTCTGGGCGTCTTCCAGGGGTACGCGTCCCACAGCGGCGTTCTGTACCTGCTCGACGGGGAGCACTACGACAGCACCGTCACCCCGCCCAGCACTCCGCACAACCCTCCGCCGGGCAACACCTACATCACCGCTGTCGAGTGGGCCACCGGGAACGTCCTGGACCGGCGGTTCATCACCGCCGCGCCGGGCCTCGACTGGCGCGAGCCGGAGGGCATGACCGTGGAAGTGGTGGGCGGTGTGCCCTACCTCCACTTCGGCTTCGCCTGCGAGGACCCCGGGCCGCGCACCTGCACCATCGTGTCGCTCTCCGGGGCAGCCGAGGTCGACGGCGTCAAGGTGCTCACCGACTGGCAGACCATTCCCCTCGCCTCCGGTGTCAGCGTCGACCAGAACGCCCCCAAGGGACGGCTCATCAGCGTCAGCGGCGTCACGACGCTCCAGCTCAGCGGCGGGGTCAAGGGCACTTTCAACGCCGACGCGGTCATCGGCACACTGCCCGACACGCTCTCCCCGAGCATGGAGACCCGTTGCAACGTCCCGCGCAACAACAGCGGTGGCTACTGCGTCGCCCGGGCCGAGGCCGGCACCGACCGCCAGCTGCGCCTGTACGGCGGGACCTCCACCAACGCCATCACCTGGGCGCAGCTCGACAACTTCAGCGCCGTCTGGCGCTGAAGTCGCCACCCTCCGCCATTCCGCACACGGCCTCGTCAAGGAGACCAACGACCATGTCCTACAACCGCCGTAGCATCCTCGGTGCCGCTCTCGGCCTGCCCGCCGCTGTCGCCGTCGGCAGCGTCGCCACCGCCACCCCCGCGGCTGCCGCCGCCGTCGACGCCACCGCGTGGGCCGATCTGGTGCTGGAGCCCGGCATCACCGCGCAGACCGGCGCGACCCCGCAGGTCCGCATCGTCACCATCCTCGGCACCGCCTTCCTCCAGGCCCGCGGCGCGATCACCTGCAGCCTCACCGCCGACACCAAGATCGCCACTCTCCCGGCGGCCATGGGGCTGCCCACCTGGTATGTCCGCGCCACGACCCCCCGGAACAACAGCCAGGGCATCAACGCCTGCCGCTTCGAGGTGAACACCGCGGGCTCCGTGACCATCTACGGCGCCAACAGCGGCAACCCGATCACCTGGGTCCAGTTCGACTCGATCCAGACGATCTGGCGCTAGGGTCTTTCCGTTCGGATCAGGCCGGACCAGCGAGCCCGGCATGATCCGAACGACGGCCCTAGCTGTTCCGCCGGTGGTTCCGGACGCCGGGAAGCCGTCCGGAACCACCCGGCACACCCCCGTCGGGCGAGCCGAGCTCAGGCACGCCTGAGGACCGCCCCCAGCACCTCCCGCAGCGCCCCCACCGGATCCGGCACGGCTCCCGGTGCCCGCCACGCCACGAATCCGTCCGGTCGTACCAGGACCGCCCCGTCCACCGTCGTGCCGTACGTCCGTGTCCAGTCGGCGGGCCCGGTTCCCTCCCCCTCGTCGTACGTCAGGTCGGCGTCCGGTCCCGTGCCGATGCGGTATGTCTCGAGGCGTGCGCCGTCCGTCACCGCGATGCGGCGGGCCGCGTCGTGCCACCCCGCCGTGGAGCGGGCGTCGCTGAGCAGCACCATGGCGCGTTCGTACAGGTCGAGCGTGGACAGGCGAGCGCTGGAGCGGCGCAGCCAGAGGTGGGGGGCGCGGCTGCCCGGCTCCCCGGTGAGGCGTACGGCGTCGGGTACGACCGGTTGCGCCGGGTCGGCTCCGGCGACGGCGCCCTCGGGGTAGCGGTAGCCGAGGACGACGTTGAGGATGCCGCTTCTCGGGCCGTCGCCGCGCATTCCGGGCGCGGGGGAGAAGCCCGGGTGGCTGTGCTCCACGGAGCGGGCCGAGGCGCGGGCGCTGGTGGCGAGGGCCACCGGCCGGCGCTCGGTGTCGTAGGTTTCCAGCAGGCCGGGTCCGGCCCAGCCGCCGAGGACGGCGGCGAGTTTCCAGGCCAGGTTGTGGGCGTCCTGGATGCCGGTGTTGGAGCCGAACGCGCCGGTCGGGGACATCTCGTGGGCGGAGTCCCCGGCGAGGAAGACGCGGCCGGCCGCGTACCGGTCGGCGACGCGTTCGGCGGCGCGCCAGGACGCCTTGCCGGTGACCTCCACGTCGAGGTCGGGCACGCCGACGGCGCGGCGGATGTGCCGCTGGAGCCGGTCTTCGGTGAACTCCTCGATGGTTTCGCCGCGTTCGGGGTGCCAGGGTGCGTGGAAGACCCACTGCTCCTTGTTGTCGACGGGCAGCAGGGCGCCGTCGGCCTCGGGGTCGGTGAGGTAGCAGCAGATGAAGCGGCGGTCGCCGACCACGTCGGCGAGCAGCTTGGAGCGGAAGGTGACGCTGACGTTGGCGAAGAGGTCGCCGGGCCCGCTCTGGCCGATGCCGAGCCGGCGCCGCACGGGGCTGCGGGGGCCGTCCGCCGCGACGAGGTAGTCGGCGCGGATGGTGTACCGCTCGTCGGTGGCCCGGTCGCGGATGACGGCCGTCACCCCTTCGGGGTCCTGTTCGAAGGACTCCATCTCGTGGGAGTACCTCAGGTCGCCGCCGAGTTCCCGGGCGCTGTCGAGCAGGACGGGTTCCAGGTCGTTCTGGCTGCACAGGCACCAGGTGGTGGGGCTGAACCGGGCGAGTCCGCCGCCCGGGTCGATGTGCCGGAACAGCCATTCGCCGGCGTCGCCGACGAGTGTCGGGGTCTGCAGGATGCCGTGGTTGCCGGCGAGGAGCGAGGCCGCGGTCTTGATGTCGGGTTCGATGCCGGCCACCCGGAAGAGTTCCATCGTCCGCACGTTGTTGCCGCGTCCGCGCGGGTGGATCGAGGTGCCCGCGTGCCGCTCGACGAGGGTGTGCCGCACGCCGTGACGGCCCAGGAACAGGGACATGGACAGGCCCACCAGGGAGCCGCCGACGATGAGGACCGGAACCCGGTGGTCGGCTTCTTGCTGCATCGGTGCCTCCAGGGGCAGGGGTGCGGGGTTGGGCGCGTTGTGGTTTCCATGCCCTCTCCGGGCGGCTTCGCGTGCGTCGGTGCGGCCAATCACCCGCGTGATCACCCACGTGGTTCATACGAGTCGCGCACCACCGGCGGCCGGAACACGATCGAGGAACGCTGACGTCGTGTCACCCGCGGCCGATGTCGGCTTCTGCCCCGCCGAAGGAGAAGAGCGCAGCATGACCACAATGTCTGAACGTGTTTCAGAACCGGTGACGCGACAGGTGTCGAAACGGGTCTCGCAGTCGGTGTTCGACGGCTCCCCGCTCCGGGTCGTCCTGTTGGTGGACGTCTACGACGGAGCTCAGCAGCAGTTCCTGGAGGCGTACGAGCAGCTGTGCAACCAGGTCGCGTCCGTTCCCGGGCACGTCAGCGACCAGCTCTGCCAGTCGATCGAGAATCCCTCGCAGTGGCTCATCACCAGTGAGTGGGAGAGCGCCCCGCCGTTCCTCGCCTGGGTGAACAGCGAGGAGCACGTGCGGATGGTGCAGCCGCTGCACAGCTGTGTCCGGGACACCCGGTCGCTGCGTTTCCACATCGTCCGGGAGACCGGTGGCGAGGCGTCCGCCAGGTCCGCGAACCGGCGGCTGCAGGCGTCCCCGCGGATCGGTGACGGAGTGATCCGCCATGCGCTCACCTTCACGGTCAAGCCGGGCAGTGAGGAGACCGTGGCGAAGATCCTCTCGGACTACGCCTCGCCTCAGGCCCGGGTCGACGACACCACCCGGCTGTGCCGGACCTCGCTGTTCATGCACGGCAACCGGGTGGTGCGGGCCATCGAGGTGCGCGGCGACCTGCTCGCGGCGCTGCGGCACGTCTCCCGGCAGCCGGAGGTGCGGGCGGTGGAGGAGGCCATCAACCCCTATCTGGAGCAGGACCGGGACCTCAACGACCCGGAGTCCGCGCGCGTCTTCTTCACCCGTGCGGCGCTGCCCGCGGTCCACCATGTGACGTCGGATCAGGAGTGCCCGGAGGCGAAGCGGCTCGCGCTGTACTACCCGGCGCGGCCGGGGTGCGGGATGCAGCTGGCCCGGCTGCTCGCGGAACAGGACGAGGCACGGGCGGACGATCCGCGCAGCCCGGTCTGCGGCAGCACGATCTTCCAGCGCGACGAGATCGTCGTACGGCTGATCGATGTCCGCGGCGGTGCCGACGCCGACCCGGTGCTGACCCTCGGCCTGACCGATCCGGGGCAGGCGGCCGAGCTGACCACTCTCCTCGACGGCACCGCCGTCGGTGCGGACGGCTCTGCGCTGAAGGGCGGCGACCCGGCGCGCTTCCTGAAGCTCGCCCGTATGGACCTCATCACCGACCGCCGCTCGGCCGAGGCCTGACCGGCACCACAGGGCCGTGGTGGCCCCGCCCCCCTGTCGACGCAGCACACCATCGGAGGAACGACGTGACCAAACCCCGTCCCAGAATCGTGGAGCTCGGCGAGATCGAGCCCAACACCAGACGCGGCGGCGATCTGCGCGCCATGCTCACCCCGGCCACGGTCGGCTCCACCAGCGGTTTCATGGGTGTGGCCATCGTGCAGCCGGGGGATCGGATCGGCGAGCACTACCACCCCTACTCCGAGGAGTTCGTCTACGTCCTCAGCGGCCGGCTCGAGGTGGACCTGGACGGCGAGCCGCACGCGCTGCGCCCCGAGCAGGGTCTGATGATCCCCGCCTATATGCGGCACCGCTTCCGCAACGTGGGTGACGAGGAGGCCCGTCTCGTCTTCCATCTGGGCCCCCTCGCCCCGACCCCGCAGCTCGGCCACGTCGACACCGAGGAGACGGAAGCCGTCGCGGTCGCCGCGGAAGGAGCCGGGGCGGGCGGTGCCCGGCCGGCCGACCGAGGTCAGGTCCGTTCATGACCCGGCGCGTGGCGGTCACCGGCATAGGCGTCGTGGCACCGGGCGGCATCGGCGTCCCGGCGTTCTGGGATCTGCTCGCCAACGGCCGTACCGCGACGCGGGGCATCACCTTCTTCGACCCGACCGGCCTGCGCTCGCGGATCGCCGCCGAGTGCGACTTCGACCCGGTGGCGTGCGGGCTGGGGCCGGAGCAGATCGAACGTGCCGACCGGTACATCCAGTTCGCCCTGGTCGCCGGTGAGGAGGCGGTACGGGACGCCGGCCTCGACCTGGCCCGGGAGAACCCCTGGCGGGTCGGGGTGTCCCTGGGGTCCGCGGTGGGCGGAACCACCCGGCTGGAGCACGACTACGTCCTGGTCAGCCATCGCGGGCAGCGCTGGGACGTGGACCACCGGGAGGCGGGTCCGCATCTGCACCGGGCGTTCTCGCCGAGCACGCTGGCCTCGATGGTGGCGGAACGTTTCGGCGCCTGTGGTCCGGTGCAGACCGTCTCCACGGGCTGCACCTCGGGGCTCGACGCGGTGGGGTACGCCTTCCACACCGTGGAGGAGGGCCGGGCCGACGTCTGCATCGCGGGCGCCTCCGACTCGCCGATCTCCCCGATCACCATGGCCTGCTTCGACGCGATCAAGGCCACGTCCCCGAACAACGACGACCCCGCGCACGCCTCACGACCCTTCGACAACAACCGTGACGGGTTCGTCATGGGCGAGGGCGGCGCGGTGCTCGTCCTGGAGGAGCTGGAACACGCCCGGGCCCGCGGCGCGCGGGTGTACTGCGAGCTCAGCGGCTACGCCACCTTCGGCAACGCCTACCACATGACCGGACTGACCAGCGAGGGCCTGGAGATGGCCCGCGCCATCGAGACGGCGCTCGACCACGCCCGCCTCGACGGCTCGGCCATCGACTACGTCAACGCGCACGGCTCCGGTACCCGGCAGAACGACCGCCACGAGACCGCCGCCGTGAAGCGGGCCCTGGGTCACCACGCCTACGACACGCCCATGAGCTCCATCAAGTCCATGGTGGGGCACTCCCTCGGGGCGATCGGCGCGATCGAGGTCGTGGCCTGCGTACTGGCCCTGGACCGCCAGGTCGTACCGCCGACCGCGAACTACGAGACCCCCGACCCGGAGTGCGACCTGGACTACGTCCCGCGCGTGGCCCGGGAGCGGAAGCTGACCAGCGTGCTCTCCGTGGGCAGCGGGTTCGGCGGCTTCCAGTCCGCGGTGATCCTGACCCGGCAGAGGGAGAGGACACGATGAGCGCACCCCACGTTCGGCGCGCCGGCGTCACCGGAATCGGCGTCGTCGCGCCCAACGGAACGAGTACCGACACCTTCTGGAAGTCCACCCGGGAGGGCATCAGCGTCCTGGACCGGGTCACCCGCGAGGGGTGCGAGCACCTGCCCCTGAAGGTGGCCGGCGAGGTCCGCGCCTTCGACCCGGCGGCGGGGGTCGAGGAACGCTTCCTCGTGCAGACCGACCGGTTCACCCACTTCGCGATGGCCGCGGCCGACCTGGCCCTGGCCGACGCCCGGATCGGCCGCGCCGACGAGCACGGTTCGCCGTTCTCCCTCGGCGTGGTCACCGCGGCCGGATCCGGCGGCGGTGAGTTCGGGCAGCGGGAGCTGCAGCAGCTGTGGGGAAAGGGCAGCCGCTTCGTGGGTCCCTACCAGTCCATCGCCTGGTTCTACGCGGCCAGCACCGGTCAGATCTCCATCCGCCGCGGGTTCAAGGGCCCCTGTTCGGTCGTCGCCGCCGACGAGGCCGGCGGGCTCGACGCCCTCGCGCACGCCGCGCGCGCCGTGCACCGGGGCACCGATGTGATCGTGGCCGGCTCGACCGAGGCGCCGCTCGCGCCGTACTCGGTGGTCTGCCAGCTCGGCTACGAGGAACTGAGCACCGTCGGCGACCCGGAGCGCGCCTACCGCCCCTTCACCTCGGGGGCCTGCGGGTTCGTGCCCGCGGAGGGCGGCGCCATGCTCGTCGTGGAGGACGAGACCTCGGCCCGTGAGCGGGGCGTGCGGGTGCGGGCCGTGCTGGCGGGGCACGCGGCGACGTTCACCGGCGCCTCCCGGTGGGAGCGGTCCCGGGAAGGGCTCGCCCAGGCGATCCGCGGCGCCCTGGAGGAGGCCGAGTGCGCCCCGGAGGAGATCGACGTGGTGTTCGCCGACGCCCTCGGCGTACCGGAGGCGGACCGTGCCGAGGCGCTGGCGATCGCCGACGCGCTGGGCGCGCACGGCAGGCGCGTACCCGTGACGGCGCCCAAGACGGGCATAGGCCGCGGCTACTGCGCGGCGCCCGTGCTGGACGTCGCGTCGGCGGTGCTCTCGATGGAGCACGGCCTGATCCCGCCCACCCCCAACGTCCTCGACGTCTGCCACGACCTCGACCTGGTGACCGGCCGGGCCCGCGCCGCCGAGCCGCGCACGGCGCTGGTCCTCAGCCGGGGCCTCATGGGGTCGAACACGGCGCTCGTGCTGCGGCACGGCGCGGCCGAGTGAGCCGGGAGTCAACGACCGGAACAGCGGCGCCTCGCAGCGAGGCCGCCCTGGAGCAAAGGAGACCCACCGTATGAACGACCGCATCACCCTGGAAGAACTGTCCGACCTGATGAAGAAGGCCGCCGGAGTCACCGTCGCCCCGCAGGAACTGCAGCAGCGGTGCGACTCCGGCTTCGACGCCCTCGGCATCGACTCGCTCGGCCTGCTCGGCATCGTCGGCGAACTGGAGAACCGGCACGGCACCCCGATGCCGCCCGACGCGGAGCGCTGCAAGACGCCCCGGCAGTTCCTCGACCTCGTCAACAGCACCCTTATGGCAGGAGCCTGACATGGCCGGACACACCGAGAACGCCATCACCATCGCCGCGCCGGTGGACCTGGTCTGGGACATGACCAACGACCTGGAGAACTGGCCGAACCTGTTCAGCGAGTACGCCTCCGTGGACGTGCTCTCCCGCGAGGGGAACAGGACGACCTTCCGGCTGACGATGCACCCCGACCAGAACGGCACGGTGTGGAGCTGGGTCTCGGAGCGGGAGACGGACCGCCCCACGCTCACCGTCAAGGCCCGTCGTGTCGAGCCGGGGCCCTTCGCGTACATGAACATCCGGTGGCAGTACGAGGAGGTCCCCGAGGGCACCCGGATGGTGTGGACGCAGGACTTCGCGATGAAGCCCGACGCCCCGGTCGACGACGCCTGGATGACCGACAACATCAACCGGAACTCCAAGGTGCAGATGGCCCTGATCCGGGACCGCATCGAGAAGGCCGCCGCCGAGTCACGGCCCGCGCCCGCGCTGGCCGACTGAACCGGACGGAGGACACACCCATGCACCAGGCCCTGATCGTCGCCCGTATGGCCCCCGGATCGGCCCCGGACATCGCCAAGGTGTTCGAGGAATCCGACCGGGGAGAGCTGCCGCATCTCGTCGGGGTCACCCGGCGCACCCTGTGGCAGTTCGGCGACGTCTACATGCACCTGATCGAGGCCGAGCAGGAGCCCGGCCCGGCCATCGCCAAGGTGGCCCAGCATCCGGCCTTCCGGGACGTCAGCGAGCGGCTCACGGCGTACGTCAGCGCCTACGACCCGGCCACCTGGCGTTCCCCGAAGGACGCGATGGCGCAGTGCTTCTACCGCTGGGAGCGGGACTCCGCTCGCTGAACCACCCCCGACCCCACCGTCCGAACCAGCCGAACGGCCACCGGTCGCCGGGCCCGCGTGCACCGCGGACCCGGCGACCGGTGGCCTGTGGGGGCGGCCCCGCGGGCCGGTGGCGGTCGTCGTTCAGTGGGGGACGTTGTTCACTAAGACACGCTGTTCACTGGGCTGTTCACGGGGAGACGCCGTCCACGGGGAGACGCTGTTCACTGGGAGACGTCGTTCACTGGGGAACGCTGCAGTCGAACGCGTGCAGGTAGGGGTTGACCGGGCGGATGTCGTCGATGATCAGGCCGGCGGCGGTGATCCGGTCCACCATGCTCTTCGTGGTGTGCTTGGCCCCGCCCACGTTGAGGAGCAGCAGCAGGTCCATGGCGGTGGAGAACCGCATCGAGGGGGTGTCGTCGACGAGGTTCTCGATGACCACGACCCGCGCCCCGGGGCCGCCCGCCGTGACGACGTTGCGCAGGCACCGGGCGGTCGAGTCGTCGTCCCACTCGAGGATGTTCTTGATGATGTAGACGTCGGCCTCGACCGGGATGGCCTCACGGCAGTCGCCGGGCACGATGCGCACCCGGTCGGCGAGGGCGCCGCCCTCCCGCAGCCGCGGGTCGGCGTTCCGCACCACGGGGGGCAGGTCCAGCAGCGTTCCGTGCATCGACGGGTACTTCTCCAGCAAGCTCGCCACCACGTGCCCCTGGCCGCCGCCGATGTCGGCGACCGACGAACTCCCCGACAGGTCGAGGAGCTCGGCGACGTCCCGGGCGGACTGCCGGCTGGAGGTCGTCATGGCCCGGTTGAAGACGTCGGCCGACTCCGGGGCGTCCTCGTTGAGGTAGGTGAAGAACTCCTTGCCGTACAGGTCCTCGACGACGTTCCGGCCGGTGCGCACCGCCTCGTCCAGCTTCGGCCACGCGTTCCACGTCCAGGGTTCGGTGCACCACAGGGTGATGTAGCGCAGGCTGTTCGGGTCGTCCTCGCGCAGCAGCCGGGACATGTCGGTGTGCGCGAACGTCCCGTCCTCGTGCTCGGCGAAGACGCCGTAGCAGGTCAGGGCCCGCAGCAGCCGCCGCAGTGGCCGCGGTTCGGTCTTCACCGCGGCCGCGAGGTCCTCCACGGCCATCGGGCCGTCCCCGAGCGCGTCGGCGACGCCCAGCCGGGCGGCGGCGCGGAGGGCGGCGGCGCACGCCGCCCCGAACGCGAGTTCCCGCAGGCGCATGGAGGGCGGTGGGGCAGGGCTTACGGTCGTCATGTGCTGCCTTTCCTCTCTGGGTCCGCAAGGCGGCGGTGCCGCGGCGTCAGCACAGTCCCGCGGGCTTGGAGGCGCCGCAGGTGTTGCCCTGGAAGGTGTTGCCCTTGCCGGCTTCCCCGTTGACGAGGTCCGCCGGGGCGTTGCGCCGCACCGTGTTGCCGGTGATCTGGTTGCGTTCGTTCGAGGCGCCCACCATGCTCTTGAAGAGCACGATGCCGCCGGAGAGCGGGGACTTGCCCGTGTGGTCCGTGATCGTGTTCCGGGTCACCAGGGTGTTCTCGGCCCCGGTCAGGACGATCCCGGAGCCCTGCAGGGCGGGCAGCCGCGTGGTCTTCGGGCAGGACTTGTTGTTCTGACGGATGACGTTGTCGCTCACGGTCAGGGCGCCGGCCCGCGGCGTGTTCTCGTCCCCGACGACGAAGACCCCCGCGCAGTTGGCGGTGAGGTCGTTGCTCATGACGGTGAGGTCCCTCAGGCGGCGGACGGTCACGCCGATCCGGTTGCCCTGGAGATGGTTGCGCGCGATCACCGCGCCCTTGGTGTCCGTGGCCCCGCCCTCGGAGACGACCGTGTTGGCGAGGAACAGGCCCGCGTCGCCGTTGTCGCGGGCGGTGTTGTCCAGGAACACGCCACGGGTGGAGCGTTCCTGCGCGATGCCCCACACCTTGTTCTTCTCGGCGGTCACGTGCCGGACGGTCAGCCGGTCGGTCCACGTCGACCACAGGCCGCTCTTGGAGAAGCCGGTCAGGGCGAGGGAGGCGATGGTGGTGTCCGTGACGGGGTGGCCCTCCCTCCCCTCGACGCAGATCCCGTTGCCGGCCTTCGCGCAGGCGCTCGAGGCCGCTTTGTCGGCCGGTGCGATGACGGTGCTGCGGCCCATGCCGCGCAGGGTCAGCCCGGAGGTGGTCACCCGAACGCTCTCCCGGTAGGTGCCGGCGGCGAGGAGGATGGTGTCTCCCGGTTTGGCGGCGTCCACGGCCTTCTGGATCGAGTCACCCGGACGCACCGTGCGGGTGCCGGGCGTCGCGGGGAGGGAGTCGGCGGTGGCGCCGCACCCCGACGCGACGAGCGCTGCGGCACACGCGAGGTAGGCGAGATGGCGTTTCGTCATATTCGGTACGCTATGACCGGATAAGCCGTTGAATGCCGGATCGTCCATCCGGGGGCGTGTCTCGGCCCGGCGTGTCCTCGGGCGGTGCTTCAGCCGCGCAGCGTGCGGGCGATCTCCGTCTGGACCGTCTCCGGCGCCCTGCCGTCCTCGATGTCCCACAGGCAGTTCTGCAGCACCCGGCCCAGCGTCCAGGCCCGCGCCCGCTCCCGGTCCAGGCCCAGTGCGTCCGTCAGGGCGTCGAAGCGCCACCGGGTCTCCGCGGAGTCGTAGCGGTTGCGGATCGCCGGGAGCAGGTCGAAGCCGGGGTCGCCGGCCAGCGGCTTGGGGTCGATGGCAAGCCAGAGGGCGCGGTCGGCGGCCAGGACGTTGCCGTAGTGCAGGTCCCAGTGCAGCAGGCGGTCGCCCGGCTCGGGCGCGACCTCGCGCAGGGCGGCCGCGCAGTCCGCCACCAGGCGGCGGTCCGCCGGGTCCGGTATCCGCTCGAGCGCTCGGGGGGCCTGCTCCAGCATCGCCCGCGCGATGTCGCCGAGCCGGCGCATTCCCTGCGGGGCCGGGACGGCGGTCAGGCGGGCCAGCAGCTCCGCGATGACGAGGACCGCCTCACGCGCGTCCGGCACCTGGGTCAGCGTGCCGGTCGCGTCCAGCCGTTCGAGCAACAGCGTGCAGGTGGGCTCGTCGTGCTCCAGCAGGCGGACTGCTCCCTCCCCGTCCCAGGCGCTCAATGCCAGGGGCTCGCCCTCGCTCTCCTCGTCCCGGAGCTGGAGCTTGAGCGCTGCCGGAGCACCGTCGGCGCGGGTCACCGGCAGCACCAGCGCGGTCACCCCGTACATCGCGGGCCCGTCCACCCGCAGCCCCCACCGCTCCAGGAACTCCTCCACCCGCCGGGGCAGCTGCGCGACGAACGCGCGCCCCGCCTCCCGGTTGAATTTCTCCTGTGAAGCGACCAGCTCGCCAGGCACCTCGATCACCTTCCCGGCCATACTGGCCTGTGTGGACGGGGTCAGGCGGTTTCGGCGCGGCCTCGGGGCGGCGGCGGCCTACATACGCAGCGCCCCGGGGACGTACGTGTGGCTGCTGGTCCTGTTCTTCACCACCATCGCGCTGCACCATATGTCGCCGCACTTCGAGGAGCGCTTCCTGCGGCATCGGTCCACCAACATCCACCAGCTGTCCCAGGACCCGCTGCGCGTGTTCATCACCTCCGCGATGTGGATCAACGGCGGCCACTGGCTGCCGTACGCCGCGCTCTACACGGTCTTCCACGCGCAGGCGGAGCGCTGGCTGGGCACCGCCCGCTGGCTGGCCGTGTGCGCCGCCGCGCACGTGCTCGCCACGCTCGTCAGCGAGGGCGCGCTGCTGCAGGCGATAAAGGACGGGATGGCCCCGTACTCGGCGGTCAACACGCTCGACTTCGGGGTCAGTTACGCGCTGGCCGGGGTGATCGGCGTGCTCACCTACCGGCTCGCGCCGCCCTGGAGCTACGCCTATCTGACCGTCGTCCTCCTGGTGTACGCCCTCCCCCTGACCACGACCCCCACCTTCACGGATTTCGGGCATTTCATCTCGGTGCTGATCGGTCTGGCCTGCTTTCCGCTGACCCGTGGCCGCGGAAAACCATGGAATCCGAAGGAGACACTGGTCGCTCTCAGGAGTTAGCGTCCGCGCATGAACAGTGCGGTGAATGGCGTCGTCAACGGCGGCCTCTCCTTCTGGTACGCCGACGACGGCCTCCCCGGGCCCCGGGAACCCCTCGCCGGGGACGCGTCCGCCGATGTGGTGATCGTCGGCGGTGGCTACACCGGCCTGTGGACCGCCTACTACCTGAAGAAGGCGGCGCCCTTCCTGCGGATCATGGTCCTGGAGCAGAGGTTCTGCGGCTACGGCGCCTCAGGCCGCAACGGCGGCTGGCTCTACAACGGCATCGCGGGCCGCGACCGGTACGCGAAGCTGCACGGCCACGAGGCCGCCGTCCGCCTGCAGAGGGCGATGAACGACACGGTCGCCGAGGTGGTCCGCGTCACCGAGGAGGAGGGCATCGACGCGGACGTGCACGCCGGCGGCGTCCTGGAGGTGGCGTACACGCCCGCGCAGCTGGCCCGGTTGAAGGCCTTCCACGAGCAGGAGCTGTCCTACGGTGAGAAGGATCGCGAGCTGTACGGCGCCCGGCAGACCGCCGAGCGGATCAGGGTGGCGGACGCGGTCGGCTCGACCTGGACCCCGCACGGGGCGCGGCTGCACCCGGTGAAGCTCGTCAAGGGCCTCGCGGCGGCCGTGGAGGCGCTCGGCGTGACGATCCACGAGCACACCCCGGTCACCGAGATCCGCCCGAAGCACGCGGTGACGCCCTACGGCACGGTCCGCGCCCCGTACGTCCTGCGCTGCACGGAGGGCTTCACCGCCTCCCTGAAGGGGCAGCGGCGCACCTGGCTCCCCATGAACTCCTCCATGATCGCGACCGAGCCGCTCACCGACGCGCAGTGGGAGCGGATCGGCTGGGAGGGGCGCGAGACGCTGGGCGACATGGCGCACGCGTACATGTACGCCCAGCGCACCGCCGACGGCCGGATCGCGCTCGGCGGCCGCGGCATCCCGTACCGCTTCGGCTCCCGCACGGACAACGACGGCCGCACCCAGCCCGCCACCGTCGAGGCGCTGTACGACATCCTGGTCCGCTTCTTCCCGTCGCTGGCCGGGATCAGGGTGACCCACGCCTGGTCGGGGGTGCTGGGCGTGCCGCGCGACTGGTGCGCCACGGTCACCCTGGACCGCTCCACGGGCCTCGGCTGGGCGGGCGGCTACGTCGGGTCGGGCGTCGCCACCACCAACCTCGCCGCCCGCACGCTCCGCGACCTCGTCCAGCAGGACTCGGGTCAGGGGGGCCCGACGGAGCTGACGGCGCTGCCGTGGGTGAACCACCGGGTGCGCAAGTGGGAGCCGGAACCGCTGCGCTGGCTGGGCGTGCACGGCATGTACGCCACCTACCGCACGGCGGACCGGCGTGAACGGACGGCGCCCGGCATGGAGTCGTCACGGCTGGCACGACTGGCCGACCGGGTCGCCGGACGCCACTGACGCGTAGCCGCTGCGCTGGGCTGTTGCCGTGACCGCCGGGCGCGCCCCGGATCGGTTTCGCCCCCGCCGAACTCACCCTTTCCATCCCCGGGGGGGACCCCCGGGCACCCCTGCCGGGGGCTGCGTCCCCCGAGCTTCCGGCCGGGGGCGGCGTCCCCCGGACCCCTCCAGGGGGCTGCGTCCCCTGGGCCCCGCCGGCTCCCTGGAAAACTTTACGCTCTGATTGCCCGTAAGCGCTTCTCCCTCAACTCCCGTCTCCCCAAAGCTGTGGGCAGTTTGTGTCATGTACGCCACGGCTCTTAGGGGAGGGCACGTTTTTCATGGCAGGAGACGGGTTGCGCAGAAGACGGGCATGGGCGGCGGTGTTCGCCGTGTCCGCCGCGCTGGGTCTGACGGTCACACAGGCCCAGGCGGCATCAGGTCCCCATACGGACCCCTTCGGGGTGCGGGCGCTTCGGGAACAGGCCCTTCTGAACCAGCAGAAGGGCCTGTCCCCGTTCGCGGAGACGGAGGACCCCGGGGGAGGCGACGAGGACGAGGCCGGGAACATCGCCGAGCAGGCGGACCAGTACGCGGAGGCCCGCACCTCGCCGGGCATCGTGGCGCCGGGCGCCTACGGGGCCGCGTACGGCGAACTCAGCGGTCTGCGGCACACGCACAGCAAATGGAGCGAGCTGACGCGGCTGCCGTACGACTCCGACGACCCGCGCTACCGGGACACCAACTCCAACTCCAGCGGCGGCGCCGGGCGGGTCACGGGGCGCGTGACCGGGCTCGCGGCCGACAACCACGGGTATGTGTACGCCGGTTCGGCCAACGGCGGTGTCTTCCGCTCCCGCACGGGCGGCGGGCACTGGCAGAACATCTCCGACGGCCTGCCCGCCCTCTCCACGGGCGACCTCCAGCTCGACGGTCGCGGACGGCTGTGGTACGCGACCGGTGAGGCCAACACGAGCGCGACCTCGTTCCTCGGCACGGGTGTCTACGTGCTCGACGACCCGCGCAAGGGGAAGTTCAGCACCCGTGACCGGGTCGGCGGGGACGAACTGGAGTCCACCTCGATCAACGCGCTGCGGTTCGGCGGGGACAAGGTGTGGGCGGCGACCACGCGCGGCGTGTGGAGCCACTCCACGAAGTCCCTGAAGGGCCCGTGGAAGCTGGAGTTCGCCCCCAACCCCGACTATCTGCCGGGCGGTTCCGAGGCGAGCGACCCCGACGCGGCGTACAAGAACATCACCAGTGACATCGCCATCGACCCCAAGGACCCGAACAAGGTCGTCCTCGCGGTCGGCTGGCGCGGCGGCGACGCCTACAACGGCTTCTACGCCAAGGGTCCGCACGGCTGGCAGCGGCTGACCAGCCTCGGGGACCTGCCGAGCGACAGCGACGACGTGGGCAACGTGACCTTCGCGCGCAGCGCCGACGGCTCCCGCTACTACGCCATCGACCAGTCGCCGGCCATGACCAACTCCAATCCGGACAGCGGGCTCGCCGGCATCTTCGTCTCCAAGTCCGGCTCTCCGACCGGACCGTGGACGAAGATCGCCGACTACACGCAGCTGCGCGACTCCGGTTCGGCGCTCACCGGCGCCGGCTACCAGCCGGGCATCCAGGCCTGGTACGACCAGTTCCTCACCGTCGACCCGAAGAACCCCGACCACGTCTACGCGGGTCTGGAGGAGGTCTTCGAGACCAAGGACGGCGGCAAGAGCTGGACCGTGCCGGGACCGTACTGGAACTTCGGCTTCCCCTGCTGGTCCATCGACCCCGCCAAGCAGAGCGGTGACTGCCCCTCCACCGTGCACGCCGACCAGCACGCGGTGGCGATCGGCAGCAACGGCGGCGCGCCGTACCTGGTGGTCGGCGACGACGGCGGCGCGTTCCGCAGGCCGCTGAACGGCTCGGCGAACGCCTCGGGCCACGGCACCGACTGGACGTCCCTGAACGACGGCACGATGGACGCGCTGCAGTACTACTCGGTCGGCGTGGGCATCGACCAGGCAGCGCGCGGGCTCGACGTCAGCGGCGGTCTGCAGGACAACGGCCAGTCGGTCCTGCGGCCCGGCGACCGCGTGATGGGCTCCAACTTCGGCGGCGACGGAGGCGACACGATCGTCGACCCGGCCAACGGGTGCAACATCGCCTCCGAGTACGTGTACCTGGCGGTCGCGGTCACGCAGAACTGCGCGGTGAACGACGGCAGTTGGATGACCGATCCGTCGAAGGCGACCACCTACTCCGTGGCCCCGCCCGACAACGCCACCGGCGAGGCCCGCTTCATCGCCCCGCTGAACTCCGACATCAAGGACGCGAACACCTGGGTCGCGGGCGGCCGCCACGTGTGGATCAACACCAAGGGCTGGGCGATCCGCAGCGGCAGCGAGTGGTTCAACGCCTTCGACCTCGGCGAGGGCCACACCGCCACCGCCGTCGCCTCCTCCGGGGGCAAGGTGTACGCCGCCTGGTGCGGCCCCTGCAACAACGAGGGCTTCACCCGGGGCATCGCGGTCGGCAACGCGGACGGCACCGGCTGGCACCAGCTGAACCTCCCGGCCGACGGGACGGTCCCCAACCGTTACCTCGCGGGCCTCGCGATCGACCCGGCGGACTCCAGCCACGTCCTCCTCGCGGTCAACGGCTTCTCCCGCAAGTGGACGGAGGGGCCGGGCGCCGGTGTCGGACACCTGTTCGAGACCCGGGACGGCGGTGTGACCTGGAAGGACATCTCCGGGAACCTGCCGGACGTGCCCGCCAACACGGTCGTGCTGCTGAAGAACGGGACCGTGGCGGTCGGCACCGACCTCGGCGTCCTGGTCCGCCCGGCCGGTGCGTCCAGCTGGAAGGTGGCGGGCACCAACCTGCCCACGACGGCGGTCCTCCAGCTCCGCACGGGCCCCGACGGACGGCTGTACGCGGCCACCCACGGGCGCGGCATCTGGGCGATCGACGTACGGCGCCTGCGCTGAGCCGTCGGTGACGGCGGGGTGGGGCCGGGCCTTGGTGGGCCCGGCCCCACCTGTGCTTGACTGCCCGCATGATCCGCACCGCGACTCCCGACGACATCCCCGTCATCCACACCCTGATCCGTGAACTCGCCGCCTACGAGAAGGCGGCCGAGGAGGCGCGGGCCACGCAGGAGCAGCTGGGCGAGGCGCTGTTCGGCGCGCGGCCGGCGGCGTTCGCGCATGTCGCGGAGGACGACGGGGGAGAGGTCGTCGGGTTCGCGTTGTGGTTCCTGAACTTCTCCACCTGGCGGGGCGTGCACGGCATCTACCTGGAGGACCTGTACGTCCGCCCGGAAGCCCGCGGCGCGGGACACGGCAAGGCGCTGCTGACGGAACTGGCCCGCATCTGCGTGGAGCGCGGCTACGAGCGTCTGGAGTGGTCGGTGCTGAACTGGAACCGCCCGTCGATCGACTTCTACGAGGCCCTGGGCGCCCGCCCGCAGGACGAGTGGACGGTGTACCGGCTGACGGACGGGGCGCTGGCGGAGCTGGGGCGATCCGCGGGGCGCAGGGGTAGGGGGCCTGCCCCCTCGTAAGGAGCCTGCCCCCTCTAGTCGTCGTCGGCGACGCGGACGAGCGCGAGGGTGATGTTGTCGGGGCCGCCCGCGCTGATGGCGGTCTTCCACAGTTCGAAGGCGGCCCGTCCGTCGTCGTGCTCCCGCAGCACCGCGTCGATCATGTCCTCCGGCACCGGATCCGTGAGGCCGTCGGTGCAGACGAGATAGCGGTCGCCCGGTGACAACGGCGTGGCCGTCACATGCGCCACGACGGCACGGTAGTGCGGGGAGCCGCCGAGGCACTGCGTGACCAGCGAGGTGGTGCGCTGCCCCGGCGCGAGGGGTGGGCTGTCGTCCACGCTCACCTGCCGCAGTCCGCTCCGGGGCGCGGCGAAGACCCTGCTGTCTCCCACGTTGAAGACCAGCAGCTGCTTGGCCAGCACGACGGCACCCGCGACGGTGGTGCCCATCATCGCGAGGCCGCGACCGTCGTCCTCGCCGCCCTCGGCGGCCGTGTAGACGGCACGGTTGCAGGAGTCCACGGCGCCCCGGACGGCGTCCTCACTGCCCAGCGCCGGCCCGAGGGCCGCGAACCGCCGTGCCACCAGCGCGCTCGCCACCTCGCCGCCGGGGTGCCCGCCGAGTCCGTCGGCCACGGCGACGACCAGGGGCGTCCCGAGGGGGAAGACCAGGGTCTGCGGGTTCTCGGTGACGGTGGCACACAGCGTCCACGGCCCGGCGACGAGACTGTCCTCGTTCTTCTCCCGCAGCAGGCCCGGGTGGCTGAGCGCGCTGACAGCGACATACGACACCGAAGGCCACCGCCGATCATCGGATCGCCCGTGGTCAGAGACGATTCGGCCTCTGCTCGTCCGCGCCCCGCTCGCCCTCCGCCTGGGACGGCTCCGTGCGGGGTACGTCCGGGTGCTGCTCCTTGGCGCTGCGCTCGCCCGGCTCGTCGCGCTCGCCCTCGGCCTGCGACGGGGTGTGCGAGTAGAGCCAGGTGTCGTAATCCGAGGCTCCGGATGACTTCTTCATGGCGGGCCTCCTTCGTCGCCCCACTTCTATGGTCCCCCCACGCGACTGCTGTGGCGAGACGAGTGGCGGCGCACGTCCCTGCCGGGCGGCATGGCGCGGTTCGCAGTTCCGCTTCGAGGGCCGCGGCCGCCACCATCCCGCCCCGGACGACGACGCCGTGCTGGTGCGCTGCCCGTGCCGGTGCGCTTCCCGTTCCGGTCCGCTGCCCGTGCCGGTCCACCGCCCGTGCTTGCCCGCTGCCCGTGCCGGTGCGCTTCCCGTTCCGGTCCGCTGCCCGTGCCGGCCCACCGCCCGTGCCGGGCGGCCGTCAGTCCGCTTCCGCCACCCGCAGCCCCATCACCGCCGCCAGCACCGGCGCGAGATCCAGCAGCTGCGCATGGCTGATCGCCGCGCCGGACAGGCGCTCCAACCCACGCGCGATGTCCAGCTCCGCCGCGCGGCGCAGGTCCACGTCCACCAGGGTCGCCGCCGTCAGGTCGGCTCCCTTCAGCACGCAGTCCACGAACTCCACCCGCTCCAGCCGGGCGCCCCCGAAGTCGGGCTCGATGAGGACACAGCCCTCGAAGACGACGTCCTTCAGCCGCGCCTTGCGCAGGTTCAGGTAGTCGATCTTGCCGCCGCGCACCAGTACCCGCTCCAGCACCGCCCCGTGCAGCTGCGTCCCGCCGAGCCGGGCCTCCACCAGCTCCACATCGCGCAGGGTCGCCTCCGCGAGGTCCGTTCCCACGCCCCGTATGCCCGTGAGGACCGAGTCCAGCACGCGCGCGTGGTGGAGCCCCGTCCCGTCCAGCGCGCACCCCGTCAGCGCGCAGTCCATGAACCGGGCGCCCCCGCCGTCCTGCCCCGCGAGATCCGCGTCCCGGAACTCCAGCCCGTCGTAGTCCCCGTCCGGCAGCACCTCCCCGTCCGTCCACGTCACCAGCTCGGGCAGCCGCACCTCCGGCCGCCGCGCCGCCTTCACCACCCGCGCCTTCCGCACCATGGCCCCATGCTGCACCCCACCACTGACAATCGCCCCGGCCTGCGACGTCGCCCTTGACCTCGAGCGCGCTTGAGCTTGAAGGGTGGGCCTTCCGAGAGCGGCACGACAGACGACGGCAAAGACACACGGACGAGGAGCCCTCCCATGCACGCGATCCGGCTGCACGCCTTCGGCCCCGCCGAGAACCTCACCCACGAGAAGGTCGAGGACCCCGAACCGGGCCCCGGCCAGGTACGTGTCGCCGTAGCCGCGGCGGGCGTGCACCTGCTGGACACCGCGCTCCGCGAGGGCGAGACCGGTCCCGCGCCCGGGCCGGCCCCGCTGCCCACGATCCCGGGCCGTGAGGTCGCCGGCACCGTCGAGTCCCTCGGCGAGGGCGTCGACGCCCGCTGGCTCGGCCGCCGGGTCGTCGCCCACCTCGGCTTCGTGCCGGGAGGCTACGCCGAACTCGCCGTCACGGACGTCGCCCGCCTGCACGAGATACCGGCGAACCTGGACGAGGCGCAGGCCGTCGCCATGATCGGCACGGGCCGCACGGCGATGGGCATCCTTCAGTTCGCCGACCTCGGCCCCGGTTCCGTGGCCCTCGTCCCGGCCGCCGCGGGCGGCATCGGCACCCTCCTCGTGCAGTACGCCCGGCACGCGGGCGCCGCCGTGATCGGGCTCGCGGGCGGTCCGGAGAAGGTCGCGCGGGTGCGGGAGAACGGCGCGGACCTCGCCGTCGACTACACGGACCCGGCCTGGGCGGACCGACTCGCGGAGTATCACGGCAGGGTCACCGTGGTCTTCGACGGCGTCGGCGGCGCGGTGGCCCGGACCGTCGTGCGACTGCTCGCGCCGGGTGGCCGCCACCTTGTGTTCGGGTGGTCCGCCGAGGGCGTCCGGGGCGGCCGGCCGTATCTCGTCGAAGGTGTCTCCGAGCAGGTCCTCGGTCCCGCGATGCTGCGGAGGGCGGGCGGTCTGGACCCCTTGCGCACCCTGGAGGAGCGGGCCCTCGCCGAGGCCGCGGCCGGCCGCCTGGTCCCGGCCGTCCAGCGCTTCCCGCTCGCCGAGGCCGCCGCGGCCCACCGGGCCCTTCAGACGCGGGGCACGGTCGGCAAGGTGGTGCTGGAGCCGTGAGGGGCGGACCGCCGCGTCCGGGGGCGCCCGGTGTCAGGCGACCCGCGGGAAGCGGGCCTGCAGCGTCCAGATCGCCGGGTTCTCGCCGAGGCCCTCGTGCAGGTCGGTCAGGTCGGCGATCAGGTCCTGCAGGAAGTCGCGGGCCTCGCGGCGCAGTTCCGCGTGGGAGAACGTCAGCGGGGGCTCGGCCGACGGCAGCCACTCCGCCTCGATGTCCACCCAGCCGAAACGGCGTTCGAACAGCAGGCGGTCGGTCGACTCGGTGAAGTCCAGCTCCGCGCGCTGAGGCCGGGCGGCACGGCTGCCGAGCGGGTCCCGGTCGAGCCGCTCGACGATGTCGCACAGCGCCCACGCGAAGTCGAGCACCGGCACCCATCCCCAGGCTGTGGACAGCTCCCGGTCCGCCTCGGTGTCGGCGAGATAGACGTCACCGCAGAACAGGTCGTGCCGCAGGGCGCGGACGTCCGCGCGGCGGTAGTCGGTCTGCGGGGGGTCCGGGAAGCGGTTGGAGAGGGCGTAGCCGATGTCGAGCACGGGGGCGATGGTGTCACAGGGCCTTGCGCAGCACGGCGCACGGGCGGCCCCGGTCACGGTCCGGGCGGCGGTCGACGACCTCGTAGCCGAGCGCGGTCCAGAAGGCGAGGCCCGCGGGGTTGTTCTCCAGCACGGCGAGGCGTACGGCGGTGCGGCCCGCGGCGCGGAAGCGGTCCTCGACCAGGGACGCCAGCAGTCGCCCGTGCCCGTGGCGCTGCATCGCCGCGTCCACCATCAGCAGGCCGATCCACGGGTCCGGGTCGGCCGGGTCGGGGTGGTGGGCCAGGGTGACGACGATGCCGACGAGCCGCCCGAAACTGCGGGCGAGCAGGACCTCCACGTCAGGGTGCGCCAACTCGTCGGCCAGCGCGGCCGCCACCTGCTCGGGGCGGATGTCGTCCGGGTCGGGGAAGTCGCCGCTCAGGGCGTGGAACTCCCGGTTGGAGGCGTAGAGCCCGGTGAGCTCGGTCAGCAGCTCACCCGGAAGGTCGTGGTCGGGGGCGGGGGAGAGGGGCTCGAGGATCACCCGCGCAACGTATCGCGGACGGGTCCCGCACGGGTCGTGGGAGGCCGGGGACCACGCCGGAGCCCCGGCCCCCGGACCGGGGCTCCGGTGAGGAGACAGGGGGCTCCGTCAGACGTTGACGCCGAAGTCCTGGGCGATGCCCACCAGGCCCGATGCGTAGCCCTGGCCGACCGCGCGGAACTTCCACTCCGCGCCGTTGCGGTACAGCTCGCCGAAGACCATGGCCGTCTCCGTGGCCGCGTCCTCCGAGAGGTCGTAGCGGGCGATCTCCTGGCCGCCGGCCTGGTTGACGATACGGATGTAGGCGTTGCGCACCTGGCCGAAGTTCTGCGAGCGGGACTCCGCGTCGTAGATGGAGACCGGGAAGACGATCTTGTCGATGTCGGCCGGGAGCGCCGCCAGGTTGACGTTGATCGCCTCGTCGTCGCCCGCGCCCTCGCCCGTGCGGTTGTCACCCGTGTGGACGATCGAGTTGTCCGGGGTCTGCTTGTTGTTGAAGAAGACGAAGTGCTGGTCCGAGTAGACCTTCCCCTGGGCGTTGACCGCGATCGCGGACGCGTCGAGGTCGAAGTCCGTGCCGGTGGTGGTGCGGACGTCCCAGCCGAGGCCCACGGTGACGGCGGTCAGGCCCGGAGCCTCCTTGGTGAGCGAGACGTTGCCACCCTTGGACAGGCTTACAGCCATTGTTGGGAGTCCCTTCCCTCGTTGCGTGTGCGGATGAAGCTACCGCCACCTCTAGCAACGCCGAGGGAGGTACCCGCGGTTCCGGGTTCCTTTACCTTTTTTACCCGCCGCCGGAAATCGGGATGACGCGGACCGGGCGGAGCGGGGAACATGGACGGCATGTCCGGTCCTTCTCGGGGATCCGGGGGTCCGTCCCCCGGAAAACACAGAATCCGCGGCTCCGTCTCGCTCCCCGAGGCCGAGCTGATGTGGCGTTTCTCCCGGTCGTCCGGGCCCGGCGGACAACACGTCAACACCAGCGACTCGCAGGTCGAGCTGCGCTTCGACCTGGCGAACACCGAGGCTCTTCCCCAGGTGTGGAAGGAGCGCGCCCTCGAGCGCCTGGCGCCCCGCCTGGTCAACGGGATCGTCAGCGTCCGCTCCTCCGAGCACCGCTCCCAGTGGCGCAACCGCGAGGCCGCCGCGGTACGCCTGGCGGCGCTGCTGGCGGAGGCGACCGCGCCCCCGCCCAGGCCCCGCAGGCCGACCCGGATCCCACGGGGGATCAACGAGCGGCGACTGCGGGAGAAGAAGCAGCGCTCGGAGACGAAACGCGGCCGGTCCGCCCGTGACTGGACGTAGGCGGACGGCCGGACCGGCGGGTCAGGTCGGTCCCAGGACGCCCACGGTCTGCTCCCCGCTCGTCTCCCCGCACCGAGGGCCACGGATTCCTCCGCTCACCCCAAGTGCCGGTAACGCCCCCGGAAATACATCAGCGGTCCGCCCTCCGCACTCGGCACCCGGGCCGTGAGCACCCGGCCGATCACCAGCGTGTGGTCGCCCGCCTGCACCCGTTGTTCCGTGCGGCACTCCAGGGTCGCCAGTGCGCCGCCGACCAGCGGTGCGCCGGAGGCCTCGCCGCGGACGTACGGGATGTCCTCGAACAGCAGGCGGTCGCTGATGCGGCCCTTCATCGCGAAGCGTCCCGCGATGTGCCGCTGGCTCTCCGAGAGGACGGAGACCGCCCACAGCGGCTGCTCGGCGAGCAGGTCGTCCATGCGGGCGCCCTCGCGCAGGCTCACCAACACCAGGGGCGGGTCCAGGGACACCGACATGAAGGCGGTCGCCGTCATGCCGACGTCCTCGCCCTTCGGCCCCTCGGGATCCAGCGCCGGCTCGTGCGAGGTCACCAGGACCACGCCCGCGGCCAGCCGGGACATGGCAGCGCGGAACTCGTCGTTGCTCACTCCCTCAGGATGCCCGGAGGAGGGCGGCACGGCGGACACGGACGGGACAGCGGAAGTCTTGAGCACGTCAAAACGCTAGTCCCCGCGCACGGCCGCCCACATCGGGCCCGGGCCCGAATCGCGTCCTAGGACCAGCGACGGACGTCGACGGACGTCGTAGGATCACAAGCTCTGCACACAGGGCCCGCATCGAGTCCGGAAGCATTCCGCGGACACACAGGAAAAATGCGGAACCCCTCCGTAATTGTTCATCTTTGGCTGTGACTTGAGTCACAGGAAGCGTATTTTGTTGACCCTGTGTACCTAGTGGGCAGCGCGCTGTGATTCAGTGGCGGAGACGCTGCACGACGCTATCCGGGGAGTACGCCGAGTAGCGTGCCGCGGAAAGCCGGGAGAACGGTAGTACGCCGACGCGTCCCTGGAGTTGCTGCGAGATCTCGAGGGGAGGGCGAATGGAGACCGAGTCGGAGCCGTATGTCCGTCTTGCGACCCTGCGGCAGCTGCACCAGGTGATGGCGGACATGAACACCGCCCGCAGCCTGGCGGACACGCTGCAGACGGTGGCCGACGGCATCGTCAACGGCCTCGGCTACGAGCTGGCGGCCGTCAACCTCGTACGCCCGGACGGTGACCTCGTCGTCGCCGCACTCGCCGGGAACTCCGCAGCGGAGGCGTTGATCACCGGCCGCGTCGGCTCGCGCGCCTCCTGGGAGCGGCGCCTCGGCATGGGCGAGGCCTGGGGCACCCTGCGGTTCATACCGCACACGGAGGGCTGGATCCTCGACGAGGACGACGTGCCGCAGTGGTACACCGACGGTCCCGAGCCCCGCTTCGAGGACGAGTGGCACCCCTCCGACCGCCTCTTCGCGCCCATGTACACGCCGGGTGCCCAGGGCAGCTCCTGCGGTGAACTCCTCGGCGTCATCTCCGTGGACCGGCCGCGCAACGGACGGCGGCCCGGCGCCTGGGGGCGCGAGGCGCTCCAGATGTACGCCTTCCACGCCGCCATCGCCATCAGCAACGCCCGTCTGCGGGCCAACATGCAGCGGGCCCTGGTCCGCCTGGAGCGGGAGCAGCAGGCGCTGCGGGCCAGCGAGGAGTCCTTCCGGCAGGCGTTCGAGTACGCCCCCTCCGGCATGGCCATCGCCGAGATGGGCGGCGACCAGCACGGCCGGATCCTGCGCACCAACGACGCGCTGTGCCGCCTGCTCGGCCGGCCCGCCTCCGCGATGCGCCGCTACTCGTTCTCCGACCTCGTCCACCCCGAGGACATCGGCACCCTGCTGCGCACCTCCGCCGAGGGCGGGCGGGCCGAACTGCGGCTCGGACGCCGGGACGGCACCTATGTGTGGGTGTCCCTGCGCAACTCCGTCGTCGCCGACGCCGCCGACGGGCCCCGCTTCCTGCTCACCCATGTCGAGGACATCGAGGAGCGCAAGCGCCGCGAGCTGCAGCTCGCCCACCGCGCCTCGCACGACTCGCTCACCGGCCTGCCCAACTCCGCGGAACTGCGCGCCCGTCTGTCCGCCCGCCTGTGCCGGCGCCCGCAGTCGCTGCCGCCGAGCGCGGCGGACTCCCTGGACGCCGCGTACGGCGACGGGTTCCCGAGCGACCACCCGGCCGCCCACGACAGCGGCGGCCACGCCTTCGACTTCCACGCCGGGCCGGGGCCGTACGACGCCTTCGACCACCATGTGCACACCGTCGCCCCGGAGAGCGGCTCCGACGACGGCACCAAGGGCCTCGCGGTGCTCTTCTGCGACCTCGACGGCTTCAAGTCCATCAACGACCGGTTCGGGCACAACGCGGGCGACGCCGTCCTCATCGAGGTCGCCCGGCGGCTCAGCCGCGGCGTGCGGGACGGGGACACGGTGGCCCGGCTCGGCGGTGACGAGTTCGTCGTGCTGGCCGACGGGCTCGGCAAGGCCGACGCCCAGGACCTCGCCGTCCGTCTGCGCAACGAGATCATCCAGCCGATCCGGGTCGACGGCCGCGCCATGCGGGTCGGCGCGAGTTTCGGCATCGGCTGGGCACACTGCGGCATGACGGCGGACGAAGTGCTGAAATCGGCTGACGAGCGGATGTACGTAGAGAAACGGTCTCGTCCCAAACAGCACAGGCGTGCGGGGTAAACCGCAGGTCAACCCTTGGGTGATGGGAACAACAGCCGTGTGCGGTCCGGGGACCGGGTAGGCTCGCCATTCAGCCACGTACGCATCTGGAACCGCACCTGTTGAGGAGACCTAGGGATGACGCCCGGCAACAACGGCGCGAGCACGCCCGAGGACGACGACCCGTTCGGCTACCTCTACGCCGACGGTCAGGCCAACGGCGCTCAGCCGCCCTCCGGCGGCTACGGCTACCCGGGCTCCGTCAACAGAGTGCGCACGGTCGGTGAACGTCAGTACGGCCAGGTGCCGCAGCAGCACGGGTACGGCCAGTCCCCCTACGGCCAGCCGAACGCGCACTACGCCGCGCCCGAGACCATGCCGGGCGGCGCCCCGACGACCCGTCAGGCGACCACGCCCCCGTCGGGCTCCGGACGGGGCCGGGGCCCCAACACCAAGGGCCTGCTCATCGGCGCGATCGCGGTGGTCGCCGCGGTCGTGATCGGCATCGGCGTGGCGATGATCAAGGGCGACTCGGGCGACGGCAAGAACACGGCGGGCGGCGCGTCGAGCACTCCGACGTCCTCGCAGAGCGCCTCCTCGAGCCCCTCGGCGTCCGCTTCCTCGTCCACCGGGCAGCTGCCGAAGATCGATGCCAAGGCGCTGCGGCTGGAGGGCGGCGCGACCACCGCGTCCGACGTCAAGGGAGCCAAGGCCGACGGCGGGGTCTACGTGGCCGGTTTCAACCAGGTCGGCGCCAAGGTCACATGGACCGTCGACGTGGACAAGGCCGCCGGCTACCGGCTCTACGTGCGGTACGACATCCCGGGCGTGGACGCCAACGCGACGCTCACGGTCAATGGCACGGCCAACTCCCAGCCGCTGAACATGAAGAACTTCAGCGGGCAGCCGCAGGGCGACTGGGAGAAGGGCTGGCAGACCACCTGGGCCCTGGTCAATCTGAACAAGGGTACGAACACGATCGAGGTCGGCTGCAACGCGGGCAACCAGTGCAACGCGTACCTCGACCAGTTCTACCTGACAGCCAACGGCTAGAAGTGCGCCAACCGGGGCGGCGGGGTCCGTCGGGCTTCCGCCGCCCTCACGCGGCCGTCGCCTCGTCCGTCACCGCCACCTGGTCCAGCAGCTCCTCGTAGGTGCGCCGGTCGAACTCGCCCGCTGCCGGGGCGAGTACCGTCGCCGCCGACAGGGCCACCGCCCGGGCCAGGCGGGCCGGCCACGGCAGGTGTTCCACCAGGCCGGACAGCAGGCCCGCGACCGCCGAGTCGCCCGCGCCCGTCGGGTTGCCCGTCAGGCGGCGCGGCGGGGCCGCCCGCCAGCGGCCTTCCGTGTTGACGGCGAGCAGGCCCTCCGCGCCCAGTGAGGCGACCACCGTGTGCGCCCCGCGCCTGCGGGCGTCCCGGGTGGCCTGCAACGGCTCGTGGGAGCCGGTCAGTTCGGCCAGTTCGTCGGCGTTCGGCTTGACGATGTCCGGGCGGGCGGCGACCCCGCGGCGCAGCGGCTCCCCACTGGTGTCGAGCAGCACCGGGACGCCCGCCGCCCGCGCGGTGCGCACCAGGTGGGCGTACGCCCCCACGGGCACGCCCGGCGGCAGGCTGCCGCACAGGGCCACCGCGGCGGCGGAGCGCACCAGGCCGTCGTAGGCCTCCAGGAAGGCCGACCACTCGGCGGGCGTTATCACCGGGCCGGGCTCGTTGAGCTGGGTGGTGTCGCCGGTGGACCGGTCGACCACCGCGATGGTGCGCCGGGTGGCGCCCGCGACCGGGACCAGCGCGTCCACGAGGCCGTGCGTGCGGGTGAGTTGCTCCCGCAGCAAGCGGCCCGTCGCGCCGCCCGCGAAGCCGGTGGCGGTCACCTGGTGACCGAGCGCGGCGAGCACTCGGGCGACGTTCAGCCCTTTGCCGCCGGGCCGTTCGGTCACCTCGGTCACCCGGTGCGAGGTGTGCGGCCTCAGCTCCCGTACGCGATAGGTGATGTCGAGAGCGGTGTTCAGCGTGACCGTCAGGATCACGTGGGGACCTCCCTCGAGAGTCGTGCAGGCGCGGTCCGTGGGCCCGGATTCGTCGGTGCGCCTGCCGTCGGCGGTTGCGGAGGCTCGATCATGCCAAAAGAGTCGGCGGTCGGCCCAGTCCCAGGGCCGACCGCCGCACGCCAACAAACGGGCCAATCACCCCAGTTGGGGATGGACCACCCACTGCCCGCGGCGCATCACGCCCTTGAGGCGGAAGTCGTCGTCCAGCAGCACCAGGTCGGCGTCCTTGCCGGGCTCCAGGGAGCCCACCCGGTCGTAGACGCCGAGCAGCTTCGCCGGGACCGCCGAGATGGCCGTGACGACGTCCTGAACCGCCAGCCCGTCCCCGGTGACCGCCCGGCGGAACGCGCGGTCCAGCGTGAGGGTCGAGCCCGCGATCGAGCCGCCCTCCACCAGCCGGGCCACACCCTGACGGACCTCGACCTCGAGCGGGCCGAGCATGTACGGCCCGTCCCCGATACCGGCCGCGTCCATGGCGTCCGTGATGAACGCCACGCGCGCCGCCCCCGCCTGACGGAACGCCAGTCGCAGCGCCGCCGGGTGCAGATGGACGCCGTCGTCGATCAGTTCCACCGTGACCCGCTCGTCCTCCAGCAGGGCGGCGATGGGGCCGGGGGCGCGGTGGCCGAGCTGCGGCATCGCGTTGAACAGGTGGGTGGCGACCGTGGCGCCCGCGTCGATGGCCCGGACCGTCTGCTCGTAGGTCGCGTCCGTGTGCCCGATCGCCGCGATCACCCCGTGCTCGACGAGCAGCCGTACGGAGTCCAGGCCGCCGGGCAGCTCGGTGGCGAGCGTCACCATCGCGGCCCGGCCGCGCGCGGCGTCGATCAGCTTGCGCACCTCCGCCGGATCGGGGTCGCGCAGCAGCGCCTCGGAGTGCGCGCCCTTGCGGCACGGCGAGATGAACGGGCCCTCGAAGTGGATGCCGGCGATGTCTCCCTGCTCGGCCAGCTCCGACAGCAGGCCCGCCTGCTGGACGAGGACGTCCATGTCGTCGGTGACGGTGGAGGCGACGAGCGTGGTGGTGCCGTGCTCCCGGTGGGTGCGCAGGGCCGTCAGGACGTCGTCCGCCGTGCCGGAGAAGGACGCACCGCCGCCGCCGTGGTTGTGGATGTCCACGAAGCCGGGGACCAGCCAGTGGCCGCGTACGTCGATGATCTCGGCGCTCTCGGGGGCGGACCCGGCGATGCGCGTGCCCTCCACGACCAGGCGGCCGTCGTCCACGACCCCGCTGGGCAGTACCACCCGGGCACCGGCGAGAACCTTCGTAGTGGCCATCAGATGGTTACCTCCGCAGGGTCAGTGGTTTCGAGGAGATCCCAGGCCATGAGCCCGGCACCGAGACATCCGGCCGCATCCCCCAGCGTCGCGGGGACGATCGACGGCAGCTTCTGGAAGGTCACGCGGCGGCGCACGGCCTCGCGCAGTGGTGTGAACAACGTTTCCCCGGCCTCGGCGAGCCCGCCACCGATGATCAGGGTGCGCGGGTCCAGCAGGGTGAGCGCGGTCACCAGGCCGTCGGCGAGGGCGTCCACGGCCTCCTGCCAGACCTTCCGCGCCCGCGGGTCCCCCGACGCCACGGCCTTCGCGCAGTCGGCGGCGTCCGCCTCCGGGGCACCGGCCGCCCCGGCCCAGGCCTCGCCCACGGCGGCCGCGGACGCGTACCGCTCCAGACAGCCGCGCTGACCGCACGGACACGGGCTCCCCTGCGGCCGTACGACGATGTGGCCGATCTCGCCCGCGAAGCCGTGCGCCCCGGCCTCCACCCGGCCGCCGATGGCGATGGCGCCCGCGATCCCGGTGCCGAGCGGCACGAACAGGAACCGGTCCGCCCCCCGGCCCGCGCCGAGGCGCCCCTCGGCGAGCCCGCCGGTGCGCACGTCGTGCCCGAGCGCCACGGGCACTCCGTCGAGCCGGCGGCTGAGCAGATCCCGCAGGGGCACGTCGCGCCAGCCCAGGTTGGCCGAGTACGCGGCGACACCGCGCTCGGCGTCCACGATCCCGGGGACGGCGACGCCTGCGGCGGCCGCGGGTTCGCCCAGGTGGCGCTCGCCGTACGCGCGCAGCTCGGCGGCGAAGGCGAGCACCGACTCCACCACGGCGTCCGGCCCGCGCTCACGGCCGGTGGCCCGGCGCGCCCGGTGCAGCAACTCACCCCCGGCCCCGACCAGAGCGGCCTTCATCCCGGTGCCGCCCACATCCAGGGCGATGACATGTCTCACGGGAACAGTGTCGCCCGTGGACCCGCAAGAGGTCTAGTCCACTCAGGTGGTGTAGACCTTATCCTTTGGATATTCCGAATGACGAGACGGCAGGGCTAGAGCAAGTGCAGCGACGCGGAACGCGCAGGACGACATGGGGCAGGGGTCTGACCGCGGCGGTGTCCGCCCTCGGCATGACCGGAGCCCTGGCGAGCTGCGCGGGTGCGGTGGGTTCCGGGGACGTCACCCTGCGGCTGGTGGCCGCGGACTACGGGGACTCGTCGGCGAACAGCTCCAAGAAGTACTGGGACCAGCTGGTCGAGGACTTCGAGGCGGAGCACTCCGGAATCAAGGTCGAGGTCAGCGTCTACTCCTGGAACGACGTGGACCGCAAGGTCAAGGAGATGGTCGCCAGGGGCGACGCCCCGGACATGGCGCAGATCGGGGCCTACGCGGACTACGCGGCGGCGGGCAAGCTGTACCCGGCCGACGACGTCCTCTCGATCCCCGTCCAGGCGGACTTCGCCTCTGAGCTGAGTGACGCCGGCAAGGTGAACCGGACCCAGTACGGCATGCCGTTCGCCGCCTCCACGCGGATCCTCTTCTACAACAAGACGTTGTTCTCCGAGGCCGGCATCACCACACCGCCGCAGAGCTGGAGCGACCTGGCGACGGACGCCCAGCTGCTCAAGGCCAAGGGGGTGAAGTACCCGTACGCGCTGCCGCTGGGCCCCGAGGAGGCGCAGGCCGAGACGATGCAGTGGCTGCTCAGCGGCGGCGCCGGCTACCTGAACGGCTTCGGCTCCTACGACCTCGACTCCACGCAGAACGTGGCCACCTTCACCTGGCTGAAGGACAACCTGGTGGGCAAGGGGCTGACGGGCCCGGTGGCACCGGGGAAGCTGAACCGCGCCGACGCCTTCGCCGCGTTCACGCGCGGCGAGGTGGGCATGCTGAACGGCCATCCGTCCCTGATGAAGATGGCGCGCGAGAAGGGCGTGAAGTTCGGCATGGTCCCGATGCCCGGGATCAACGGCCGGGCGAAGTCGACCATGGGCGTGGCGGACTGGATGATGGCGTTCCAGCAGGGCGGCCACAAGGACCAGATCCGTGAGTTCCTCGACTACGTGTACAGCGAGAAGAACGTGCTGTCCTTCTCCCGCGAGTACGACCTGCTTCCGGTGACGAGCTCCGCGCAGGAGACCATGGCGCGGTCGTCCCAGGACCAGGACCTGGAGCCGTTCCTGCAGGAGCTGCCGAGCGCTGAGCTGTACCCGGTCGGCAAGACGTCGTGGGCGACGGTCAGCGCGGACATCAAGAACCGGATAGGCAAGGCGGTCGGCCCGGACGGCAGCCCGGCGGCGATCCTGGGCCAGCTCCAGCGGGCGGCCGTGACGGCCGACAGCTCCGCGGGCTAGCCAGGACACGTGCGGGTGGGCCGGGGCACCCCCTGGGGGCTCCGCCTCGGCCGGCCCGGCCCCCGTCGGCCTGAACGGCCTCGTCCGCGATCCCCCCGAGCTCTTCGAGCAGGGGGGACCCCCGGACGGGCCCATGGTTGGCTACCGTTCCCGCATGGACGACCTGAATCCCAGAGAGAAGGCCATCCTGGCCCTGGAGGGCCGCGGTTTCTCCGGGCCGGGGGCCAAGGAGCGGGCCATACGGGAGCAGCTCGGTCTCGCCCCCGTCCGCTACTACCAGCTGCTCAACGCCCTCCTCGACGACCCCAGGGCCCTCGCCCACGCCCCGGTCACCGTCAACCGCCTCCGCCGCATCCGCGAGGCACGCCGCGCGGAACGCTGAGCCGTGAGCCGTGAGCCGTGAGCCGTGAGCCGTGAGCGGTGAGCGGTGAGCCGTGAGTCGCGCCGGGCCGGGCCGCCCGCGCGCGCCCGGCGCGCCCCCGTGACCCCGTGGGTGCGCCCGGCCGCGCGCCGATAGGGTCGGACCCATGGGCAGCCACACGGACTCCTTGCCGACGCCCGCCACCCCGGCCGGGCGTGACGGTCTCGACGCCATCCTCGCCCGGCCCGAGCGGGCCGTCCTCGCCTTCGACTTCGACGGGACGCTCGCCCCGATCGTCCCCGACCCCGACCAGGCCCGCGCCCACCCCGACGCGGTCCCCGCCCTCGCGGCCCTCGCCCCGAAGGTCGCCTCCGTCGCGGTGGTCACCGGCCGCCCCGCCGGCGTCGCCGTCCGCCACGGCGGCTTCGCGGGCGTCCCCGGGCTCGACCACCTCGTCGTCCTCGGCCACTACGGCGCCGAACGCTGGGACGCCCGCACCGGCACCGTCACCGCCCCGGCCCCTCACCCCGGAGTCGCCGCCGTCCGCGCCGAACTCCCCGGCTACCTCGACGAGATCGGCGCCTGGCGCGGCACCTGGATAGAGGAGAAGGGCCGCGCCGTCGCCGTCCACACCCGCCGCGCCGAGGACCCGCAGGCCGCCTTCGAAGCCCTGCGCGAACCCCTCGCCGACCTCGCCGCCCGCCACGGCCTGATCGTCGAACCCGGCCGCATGGTCCTGGAACTGCGCCCGCCGGGCATGGACAAGGGGGTGGCCCTGTCGGAGTACGTCCGTGAGACCGGCGCCGAAGCGGTCATGTACGTCGGCGACGACCTCGGCGACCTCCCCGCCTTCGCCGCCGTCGACAAACTCCGCTCCGACGGCGTCCCCGGCCTCCTGATCTGCAGCGGCAGCGACGAGGTCACGGAACTCGCGAAGAGGGCGGACGTGGTGGTCGACGGCCCGGCAGGGGTGGTGCAGCTACTGAGGACATTGGCAGAGAGGCTGGCGTAAAGCGCGCCCCTTCAGGGACGCGGGGAACTGCGCGACAAGCCCCCACCGACCCGCACCCGAAAAACGACCTCAGACCTCCAGCGCAGCCAACTGATCCAAGAACCACCGACCGGGCGGAAGCGCCGTAGCCTGCGCAGCCAACCGCTTCGAGCGCTCCGCCCGCTCACCCACCGGCATCGACAACGCCTCGTGCAAAGCCTCCGCCGTGCCCCGGATGTCGTACGGATTGACCGTCACCGCGTCGTCGCCCAGCTCCTCGTACGCCCCGGCCTCCCGCGACAGCACCAGCGCACACCCCTGGTCCGACAGCACCGGAACCTCCTTGGCGACGAGGTTCATGCCGTCCCGGATGGGGTTCACCAGGGCGACGTCGGCGAGCCGGTAGGCGGCGAGAGAGCGCGCGAAGTCGTCCTTGACGTGCATCTCGACCGGGGTCCAGCCCGGCGTGCCGTACCTTTCGTTGATCTCCGCGGCCACCCGCTGGACCTCCGCCGTGTACTCCCGGTACACGGTCAGGTCCTGGCGGGACGGGTACGCGAACGCCACGTGGACCACCCGGTCGCGCCACTGCGGACGGGACTCCAGCAGCTCCTCGTACGCCAGCAGACCCCGCACGATGTTCTTCGACAGCTCCGTGCGGTCCACCCGCACGATCACCTTGCGGGGGCGGCCGTCGGGGCCGGTGCCGATCTGCTCGCGCAGGATCGCCATCCGTTCGTCCACATCCGGCCGGTGCGCCCGCTCGCGCAGGAAGTCCGCGTCCGCGCCCAGGCCGTGCACCCCGATCCGGGTGTTCCCCAGCCCGCCGACGAGCGCCTCGCAGCACCCGGTGAAGGCGTCCGCCCACCGCTGGGTGAGGAAGCCGAGCCGGTCGGCGCCCAGCATGCCGCGCAGCACCTGACCGGCGATGTCGTCCGGAAGCATCCGGAAGTAGTCCACCGGCGCCCACGGCGTGTGCGAGAAGTGACCGATCCGCAGGTCCGGCCGCAACTGCCGCAGCATCCCCGGGACCAGCGTCAGGTGGTAGTCCTGCACCACGACCGCCGCTCCCTCGGCCGCCTCCTCGGCCAGCGCCTCGGCGAACGCGCGATTGTAGGCCTCGTACGACGCCCACGCGTGCCGGAACTCCCTGCCGAAGACCGGCTCGAGCGGCGTCTGGTACAGCATGTGGTGGACGAACCACAGCACCGAGTTCGCGATGCCGTTGTACGCCTCGGAGAACACCGTCGCGTCGATGTCGAGCATCCGGACCCGCCGCCCGCCGGTGTCTGCCGGATCCAGTGCGCCACCCGTGCGGCGTACGGCCTCGCGGTCGCCGTCGTTCAGGGCCGCGCACACCCAGACCGCGTCCGCGTCGGGGCCGATCGCCGACAGGCCCGACACCAGGCCGCCTCCGCCGCGTTTGGCGGTGAGCTGCCCGGACTCGTCCAGCGTGTACGAGACGGGGCCGCGGTTGGAGGCGACGAGGATGCGGGCGCCGTGGGCATGCTGCGTGGAAGCCATGCCTCGAAACCTAGCCCGCGCCGAAAACGCTCAAACGTACGGTTCGGCCGTATGCGGAACCGTGTCCGCCACGCCCGGACACCCGGCAGAGCATGGTTCAGGCCACCCTTCGTTCCATGTACTCCGCGATCTCCGCCATCGGCGGCCTCTCCTCCGTGTCCACCGGGTACGTACGGGGCTCGAAGCCGCCCTCGACCCGTTCGAACTGCGTGAGGGCCGGGCGGACCAGATGGCCGCGGGCCAGGCGGAGCTGGGCCGTGCGGTAGATCGCGGCGGCCATGCGGCCGAGCGCCTGGCCGTCCTGGTGGCGGTGCCTGCGCACGCCGACGTCGACCTGGGCCAGCGCGTCCAGGCCCACCAGGTGCAGCGCGTCCACCAGCATGCCGAGCTCGACGCCGTACCCGACCGGGAAGGGGAGCCGTTCCAGCAGGGAGCGGCGGGCCGCGTACTCGCCGCCGAGCGGCTGGACGAATCCGGCGAGCTGCGGCCAGTGCATGTTGAGCAGCGGGCGCGCCATCAGTTCCGTGACCCGGCCGCCCTGTCCCGCCGTCTTGCGGGAGGCAGGCGCATCCGGCTCGGTGCCGGAGGCGAGCGAATCCGACTCGATGCCGGAGGCAAGCGCATCCGGCTCGGTGCCTAGCGGCCGGTCGTACATCGCCTTCACCAGGTGCACGTCCGGGTCGGTGAGCAGCGGGCCCACGACCCCGGTCACGAAGTCGGAGGAGAACTCCTTCAGGTCCGCGTCGACGAAGCAGACGATGTCCCCTCCGGTGACGAGCAGGGAGCGCCACAGCACCTCGCCCTTGCCGGGCACGGCCGGTATGCGCGGCAGGATCGTGTCGCGGTGCACCACCCTCGCGCCGGCCGCGGCGGCGACCTCGGACGTGCGGTCGGTGGAGCCGGAGTCGACGACGACGATCTCGTCGACCAGCGGAACCTGCCGCACGAGGTCGTGGCGGATGACGGAGACGATCTCGCCGACCGTCTCCTCCTCGTTGAGCGCGGGCAGCACGACGCTGACCGAGGAGCCCGAGGCTCGTTTGGCGGCCATGATCTGGTGGAGCGGGCGATCGGTGACGGACCAGGAGCGGGTGCTCAGCCAGCGCTCGACTTCTTCCAGCACAGTCTGCGGCTCCTCACGTTCGTACGGGGTGGGGGGTGAGTCGGGGACGGTCGAACGGTCTCTCTTGTGATCCATCTCGCGGTTCGGACGACTATCTCAACTCTCCCGGCCGTCGGTTACAGTCTTGAACAACGCCGGTGACCATCGCATGTCGGGGTCCACCCCCGGCCCGCACCGGCGAAACAACCACATACAGCTCATCCAGAGGGGCAGAGGGACACGGCCCGGTGAAGCCCCGGCAACCCTCCAGTCGGCTCTCGTCTTCGCAGGCGGGGCTCCCGGCTAGGGAAGGTGCCAATTCCGTCTCACGGCGAGGTGCGTCGTGGGGAAGATGAGGAGAAAGGGCCTCGCCTGACATGGCTGTGCAGACAGTTGCAAGCACCACCGACTCCGTGAACCTCGGCCCCGCCGCGGCGCTGTCCTGCCGCGAGTGCGGCCACCGGGTGCCGCTCGGCCCGGTCTTCGCCTGCGAGGAGTGTTTCGGCCCGCTGGAGGTCGCCTACGACTTCTCGGGCTACGACAGCGAGGAGCTGCGGAAGCGCATCGAGGCGGGCCCCGCGAACATCTGGCGCTATGCGCCGCTGCTGCCGGTCCCGGCGGACGTCGCCGACAAGCCGAACCTCAACCCGGGCTGGACCAAGCTCGTCAAGGCCGACAACCTGGCGCGCGAGCTGGGAGTCACCGGCGGGTTGTATGTGAAGGACGACTCCGGTAACCCGACGCACTCCTTCAAGGACCGCGTGGTCGCCCAGGCGCTGGAGGCGGCGCGCGTCTTCGGCTTCACCACCCTGTCGTGCTCCTCCACCGGCAACCTCGCGGGCGCGGTCGGCGCCGCGGCGGCCCGCGCCGGCTTCCGCTCCTGCGTGTTCATCCCGCACGACCTGGAGCAGGGCAAGGTCGTCATGGCCGCGATCTACGGCGGCGAGCTCGTCGGCATCGAGGGCAACTACGACGACGTGAACCGCTTCTGCTCCGAGCTGATCGGCGACCCGGCGGGCGAGGGCTGGGGCTTCGTCAACGTCAACCTGCGGCCGTACTACGCGGAGGGCTCCAAGACCCTGGCGTACGAGATCGCGGAGCAGCTCGGCTGGGAGCTGCCGGACCAGATCGTGGTGCCGATCGCCTCCGGCTCGCAGCTGACGAAGATCGACAAGGGCCTGCAGGAGCTGATCAAGCTCGGGCTCGTCGAGGACAAGCCGTACAAGATCTTCGGCGCGCAGGCCGAGGGCTGCTCGCCGGTGTCGACGGCGTACAAGGCGGGCCACGACGTCGTACGGCCGCAGAAGCCGAACACGATCGCCAAGTCGCTGGCGATCGGCAACCCGGCCGACGGCCCGTACGTCCTGGACATCGCCCGCCGCACGGGCGGCGCCGTGGAGGACGTGACGGACGAGCAGATCGTGGACGCCATCAAGCTGCTGGCGCGCACCGAGGGCATCTTCGCCGAGACGGCGGGTGGCGTGACCGTCGGCGTCACGCGCAAGCTGATCGAGAACGGTGTCCTCGACCCGGCGAAGACGACGGTCGTCCTCAACACCGGGGACGGTCTGAAGACGCTGGACGCGGTGGCCGGCACGGGGCTGACCGCGACGATCCGTCCTACCCTCGAGTCCTTCCGCGAGGCCGGTCTCGTCTGACCCTCCGCCCGCCACAACCCACCAGCCGTACCCCGACCGGAGGTCATCCCCCGATGAGCGTCACCGTCCGCATCCCCACCATCCTGCGCACCTACACGGGCGGCCAGGCCGAGGTCACCGCCGAGGGCGCGACCCTCGCCGAGGTCATCGCCGACCTGGAGAAGAACCACACCGGCATCGCCGCCCGCGTCCTGGACGACCAGGGCAAGCTGCGGCGCTTCGTCAACGTCTACGTGAACGACGACGACGTCCGCTTCGAGCAGGGTCTTCAGACCGCCACCCCGGACGGCGCGGGCGTCTCCATCATCCCGGCGGTCGCGGGCGGCTGACGGTCGTTCGGACGCCTGATCATTACCCTCGGTAACGCAGGTAACCGAGAGTTCATCGAATTGCCCTCTCCGTGAGAGAAACGGAGGGGGCAATTCTGCATGGTTGAGCGGGGTACAGTTGGGGAACGCGCTCCCGGACTCCCCTTCCGGGCCCGCGATCACCTGCCGCGGGCCCGACAAGAAGCAGCCAAACTGTGCAGGGCTTTTGCGCCATTCATTCCCTTTACCCGGCCCGACTTGCCCTGAATTCGGGTGAATTCTCCGTACATTCCCGACCGGTCGGACCCCGAATTCTCGTCCGATTGACCTGTTGCAGACGGCAGTTGGACAGATACATTCAGCCGCGGTCGACGCGTTCCGGCGCACGCCCCCAACCGTTGGGGGGTGAGGTCTGACCCGGATCCGCGAAGTGTGGATCTGTGCAAGGGCCAGTAATAGGGGAGTTAGGCATGGCTCAGGGCACCGTCAAGTGGTTCAACGCGGAGAAGGGGTACGGCTTCATCGCGGTCGACGGTGGTGCGGACGTCTTCGTCCACTACAGCGCGATCCAGATGGACGGCTACCGCACCCTTGAGGAGGGCCAGCGGGTCGAGTTCGAGATCTCGCAGGGTCAGAAGGGGCCGCAGGCGGACATGGTTCGCCTGGCCGGCTGAAGTTACGCGCCGACGCTGAACTGTTCGACGTGTCGAGGGGCTCGTATCCCGTCCGGGGTACGGGCCCCTCGGTCGTGTCCGGCCGTGGTCCCCGGGGGCGCGCGGCGGCGTCCACCTGCGGATCATGCTCCCGAGTTCACCCCCGGTCCCCGAGAGCCGCTTGCGCCCGCCCGTCACCCGACCACCACCCCCCAACGAGCCCGCTCCGCGGGCGCGCCTTGCACTCGGACGGGGCGAGTGCTAATCATTGGCGTTAGCACTCTGAAGGTGAGAGTGACAACAGAAGGACCGGGTCGGTGAGGCCGCGGGCCGGGTGGGGCAAGGAACCTCCGGCCGGGGCCGTCCGTCGCGGGCGCGGGCGCGGTCCGAAGGAATCACCCCCAGTCCTGGAGGGACCACTTCACATGGCCAAGATCATCGCGTTCGACGAGGAGGCGCGGCGCGGCCTCGAGCGCGGCATGAACCAGCTCGCGGACGCCGTGAAGGTGACGCTCGGCCCCAAGGGCCGCAACGTCGTCCTCGAGAAGAAGTGGGGCGCCCCCACGATCACCAACGATGGTGTCTCCATCGCCAAGGAGATCGAGCTCGAGGACCCGTACGAGAAGATCGGCGCCGAGCTGGTCAAGGAAGTCGCCAAGAAGACGGACGACGTCGCCGGTGACGGTACGACCACCGCGACCGTGCTCGCCCAGGCGCTGGTCCGCGAGGGCCTGCGCAACGTGGCCGCCGGTGCCAACCCGATGGGCCTGAAGCGCGGTATCGAGAAGGCCGTCGAGGCCGTCTCCGCCGCCCTGCTCGAGCAGGCCAAGGACGTCGAGACCAAGGAGCAGATCGCCTCCACGGCCTCCATCTCCGCCGCCGACACCCAGATCGGCGAGCTGATCGCCGAGGCCATGGACAAGGTCGGCAAGGAAGGCGTCATCACCGTCGAGGAGTCGCAGACCTTCGGTCTGGAGCTCGAGCTCACCGAGGGCATGCGCTTCGACAAGGGCTACATCTCGGCGTACTTCGCCACCGACATGGAGCGTATGGAGGCCGTCCTCGACGACCCCTACATCCTGATCGCCAACTCCAAGATCTCCTCGGTCAAGGACCTGCTCCCGCTCCTCGAGAAGGTCATGCAGTCGGGCAAGCCGCTGCTGATCATCGCCGAGGACGTCGAGGGCGAGGCCCTGTCGACCCTGGTCGTCAACAAGATCCGCGGCACCTTCAAGTCCGTCGCCGTCAAGGCCCCGGGCTTCGGCGACCGCCGCAAGGCCATGCTCGGCGACATCGCCATCCTCACGGGCGGCGAGGTCATCTCCGAGGAGGTCGGCCTCAAGCTGGAGAACGCGACCCTGGACCTCCTGGGCCGCGCCCGCAAGGTCGTCATCACCAAGGACGAGACCACGATCGTCGACGGTGCCGGCTCCGCCGACCAGGTGCAGGGCCGGGTCAACCAGATCCGCGCCGAGATCGAGAACAGCGACTCCGACTACGACCGCGAGAAGCTGCAGGAGCGCCTGGCGAAGCTCGCCGGCGGTGTCGCGGTCATCAAGGCCGGTGCCGCCACCGAGGTGGAGCTCAAGGAGCGCAAGCACCGCATCGAGGACGCCGTCCGCAACGCGAAGGCGGCCGTCGAGGAGGGCATCGTCGCCGGTGGTGGCGTGGCCCTGGTACAGGCGGCGCAGAACTCCTTCGAGAAGCTGGACCTCGACGGTGACGAGGCCGTCGGCGCCGAGATCGTCCGCAAGGCCCTGACCGCCCCGCTGACCCAGATCGCCGTCAACGCCGGCCTCGAGGGCGGCGTCGTGGTGGAGAAGGTCCGCAACCTCACCCCGGGCCACGGCCTGAACGCCGCGACCGGTGAGTACGTGGACATGATCGCCGAGGGCATCATCGACCCGGCGAAGGTGACCCGTTCCGCGCTGCAGAACGCCGCCTCCATCGCCGCGCTGTTCCTCACCACCGAGGCCGTCATCGCCGACAAGCCGGAGAAGGCCGCCGCGCCCGCCGGTGGCGGCATGCCGGGCGGTGACATGGACTTCTGATCCTTCCGAGGATCGGTACCAGTCCTTCCGTACGAGGGCGGCACTCCCTGTCTGTGGCAGGGGGTGCCGCCCTCGGGCGTGTCCTGGATCACGCGGGCGTCCCACCCGGCCGGGAATGTGGGCCGGCGCATAGGCCGTTGCTTCAGAAGCTGCAACAATGCGCGCGCACATACCAGTCGGTTAACACAGCGATCCCGAGGAGCCCCTCACGTGACCGTCACCACGCCCGCCTCCCGCGCGGCCCAGATCCTGTCCCGCCCGATCGCGCTGGGTGGCCTCACCGTCCCGAACCGGATCGTGATGGCGCCGATGACCCGCATGTTCTCCCCGGGCGGCATTCCAGGTGAGGACGTGCGCTCCTACTACGCGCGCCGCGCCGCAGCCGGCGTCGGGCTGATCGTCACCGAAGGCACCTACGTCGGCCACGAGTCGGCCGGCCAGAGCGACCGCGTCCCGCGCTTCCACGGCGAGGAGCAGCTCGCGGGCTGGGCCAAGGTCGCCGAGGACGTGCACGCCGCCGGTGGCACGATCGTCCCGCAGCTGTGGCACATCGGCATGGTCCGCAAGCAGGGCGAGCCCCCCTTCGCGGACGCTCCCGCCGTCGGCCCCTCCGGTCTCGTCACCGCCGGCGCCGAGCCGACCGGCAAGGCGATGACCCAGCAGGACCTGGACGACGTCATCGACGCGTTCGCCCAGGCCGCCGCGGACGCCGAGCGCATCGGCTTCGACGGCGTGGAGATCCACGGCGCCCACGGCTACCTCGTCGACCAGTTCCTGTGGGCGGGCACCAACCGCCGCACGGACGCGTACGGCGGTGACCCGGTGGCCCGCACCAAGTTCGCGGCCGAGATCGTCGCGGCGGTCCGCGAGCGGGTGTCTCCCGATTTCCCCGTGCTCTTCCGTTACTCGCAGTGGAAGCAGCAGGACTACACCGCCCGGCTCGCCGAGACCCCCGAGGAGCTGGAGGCGATCCTCACCCCGCTCGCGGCGGCGGGCGTGGACGCCTTCCACGCCTCCACGCGCCGCTACTGGCTGCCCGAGTTCGAGGGGTCCGACCTCAACCTCGCGGGCTGGACGAAGAAGCTCACCGGCAAGCCGACGATCACGGTGGGTTCGGTGGGCCTGGACGGCGACTTCCTCCGCGCGTTCCAGGGTGAGGGCGCCCCGGTCAAGACCCTCGACAACCTCCTGGACCGGCTGGAGTCGGAGGAGTTCGACCTGGTGGCGGTGGGTCGGGCGCTGCTCCAGGACCCGGAGTGGGCGAAGAAGGTCCTTCAGGGCCGCTTCGACGAGCTGGGCGCGTATGACGCGGCGGCACTGAAGACCCTGCACTGACGGACGGGGCGCTGACGCCCCCGCGCTGACGAACCAGGAGTACGGCCCCTCGCCCTTCGGAGCGCGGGGCCGTACTCATGTGCGACTCCGCGGCGCGGGGTGCCGTCCGGTCCGGTTCGCCGGGAATTCGCTTGCTTAAGTCAATCCTCGGCGCCGTGGCCGCCGTCCTCGTCCTCGTGCTCGTGCCCGAGTCGAAGGTGCGCACCGGTGGACGCTTCGACGTGGTCGGGGCCCTGGGCATGGCGGCCGGACTGGTGTGCCTGCTGCTGGCGATCTCCAAGGGCGCCGACCGGGGCTGGGGCAGCGGCACCACCATCGGCCTGGCGCCGGCATCGGTTTCACCTACGGCTCCATGCCCGCGCTGATCACGGGAGCCGTGCCCGCGTCCGAGACCGGTGCCGCCAACAGCCTCGACACGCTGATGCGGTCCATCGGCACCTCCACCGCGAGCGCGGTCGCCGGCGTGATCCTCGCCCACATGACCAAGACCCTGGGGCCCGTCACCCTGCCCTCCCAGGACGGCTTCCGCACCGTCCTGGCCATCGGGGCCGGTGCCGCGCTCCTCGCCTTCGCCGTCGCCTGCTTCATCCCGCGCCGGCGTCCGGCCACCGGGCAGACGCCGCCCGCGGCCGACGGTCCGGCCGGGCACGCGGAGGTCTCCGAGGCCAAGGCGTAGAGTCCAACTGATCGTCAGGCCGGGCGGTCGCGGCCCCGCTCCCGCGGGCTGGTGCGGCCGCCCGGCCGTCCGTGCACCACGTGTTCCACCGGCACCCGGACGAGGGGCCGTACCGGCGACAAGTTGGAGGTCACACGATGACGACAGCCGAATCCCGCCCGCCGACCGCCGATGACGAGGCCGGGCCCGTGGTGCGCACCGCCGCCGGCGCGGTGCGCGGGCGCCGGGAGGACGGGCTCGCGGTGTTCCGCGGCATACCGTTCGCCGAGCCCCCGGTGGGGGAGCGGCGCTTCCGGGCGCCCCGCCCGGTACGGGCCTGGGAGGGCACACGGGAGGCGTACGCGTTCGGGCCGCCGCCTCCGCAGGAGGCCGGGATCCCCGGCCGGACCGGCTTCCCGGACAGGTCTCTCGGCGACGACTGGCTGACCGTCAACGTCTGGACGCCCGACCCCGATCCGGCCGCCCGCCGCCCCGTGATGGTGTGGATCTACGGCGGCGCCTACAAAATCGGCCACGCGGGCAGCCCCGGCTACGACGCCCGGCACATCGCCCGCGACGGCGGCCTCGTCGTCGTCACCTTCAACTACCGCGTCGGCATCGAGGGCTTCGCCCGCATCGAGGGTGCCCCCGCCAACCGCGGTCTGCTGGACCAGGTCGCGGCCCTGGAGTGGGTGCGGGACAACATCGAGGCCTTCGGCGGCGACCCGGAGCAGGTCACCGTCTTCGGCGAGTCGGCGGGCGCCGGCTCCGTCGCCGCGCTGCTGGCCATGCCCCGTGCGGCCGGGCTGTTCCGGCGGGCGATCGCCCAGAGCGTGCCGGGCACGTACTTCTCCGACGAACTGGCCCGTGACCTCGCGACCGCCATCGCCGCGGAGGCGGGCCTGCGCCCCACGGCCGCCGACCTGTCGGCCGTGGAGCCGCGCCGACTGACCGACGCGGGCCAGGCGCTGAGCGCGAAGATGCTCCAGTACCAGGACCGCTGGGGGCAGGTCGCGCCCACGATGACCCCCTTCTCGCCGGTCGTCGACGGTGAGGTGCTGCCCACCACACCCTGGCGGGCGCTGGCGGGCGGCGCCGGCCGGGACGTCGAGCTGGTCACCGGGCACAACCGGGAGGAGTACCAGCTGTTCCTGGTCCTCGGCGGCATGCTCGGCAGGATCACCGAGGAGCAGGTGACGGGAGCCCTGCGCCTGTTCGCTCCTGGCCCGGACGGCGAGGCCGCCTACCGCGCCGCGTTCCCCGACGCCACGCCCGACGAGCTGTACGAACGGATCCAGTCCGACTGGCTCTTCCGCATGCCCACCCTGCACCTGGCCGAGGCGCAGGTGGCCGGGGGCGGCCGTGCGTACGCGTACGAACTGACCTGGCCCGCGCCGGGCGGCGGAGGCGTCCTGCGCGCCTGCCACGGCCTGGACATCCCGCTCGTGTTCGGCACGTTCACGGCGGACCTCGGCTCCCTGCTGTTCACGGACGGGGAGCCCGGCCCGGAGGCCGAGGCGCTGGCCTCCCGGTTCCGCGCGTCCTGGACCACGTTCGCGAGGACGGGCGACCCGGGCTGGCCGGCGTACGACACCGAGCGCCGGCTGGTGCAGGTGCTGGACGTGGAGCCGACGGTCACGGCGTACCCGGAGGAGGCGTCGCGGCGCATCTGGGAGGGCCACGAGTTCCCCGCGCTGCCGCTGCTGGCATGAACTTGCCTGGCGTGCAGGCAAGTTGGTGATGCGCGCCCGGAATACGGTCGGTAGGGTGCCGCGTTGGCGCTGATCATGACGCTGCGCCTGACACTTCCGAACGGCACCGACCTCGCCTACGAGTCCACGGGTGAGGGCCCGCTCGCCGTGTACGCCCACGGCCTGCTGCTGAGCCGGCAGGCCGAGGCGGACCTGGGCCTGTTCGGCTGGGCGGCGGTCGAAGCCCTGCCCGGCCGCCGTCTCGTGCGCTACGACGCCCGGGGGCACGGTGAGTCGGGTGACCGCCCGCACGCCGAGGACTACACCTACCCGCGGTTCGCCGACGACCTGCTGGCGGTGATGGACCACGTGGACGGCGGGCGGCCCGTGGCGGGCATGGGCGGCTCGCTGGGCTGCGCCACCGTGCTGACCGCGGCGGTGCGCACACCCGAACGGTTCGACCGCCTGGTGCTCATGATCCCGCCGACCGCGTGGGAGACCCGGCCCGCCCAGGCGGAGCTGTACCGGGGTCTCGCCGACGTCACGGAGAAAGAGGGCGTCGAGGGGTTCGCGGCGGCGCTGGCGGGCGCGCCGGTTCCGGAGTCCCTCGTCGGCGCGCCGGGCTACCCGCCGCGGTCGCTGGGGGCGCACCCCGGGACGCTGCCGGCACTGCTGCGCGGGGCGGCGGCCTCCGATCTGCCCGCCCGGGAGGAGATCGCCCGTCTCGCCCAGCCCGCGCTGGTCCTCACGTGGAGCGGTGACCCGGGGCACCCGGTCGCCACGGCGGAGCAACTCGCCGAGCTGCTGCCCGACGCGCGGCTGCACGTCTCCCACGACCCCACTGACATCGCGACCTGGGACGAGCGCATCGCCGAGTTCCTGCGGGGTTAGATCCGGGTACATCCAGCGCGGGCGCGAGCGGGCATCGGAAAAGGGCGCATTCATCGCGAGCCCCGTGGCACCTGATGTGCCATGAGAGGGAAGCGTACGGCGATCCAGTCGGTGTGGCACTGGCTGCAGACGGCCGGCCGGACGGTGCGGCGGGCCTGCGAGGGACCGGGCCGGGAGCGGGACATCGTCGTCCAGGCGCTGAAGGCGGCGCTGGCCGCCTGGGTGGCCTGGGCCGTGGCGGGCTGGTGGCTGAAGGCCCCGGTGGCCTTCGTGGCGCCCTGGGTGGCGGTCGTCCTGGTGGAGTCGACCGTGTACCGGTCGATCGCGCACGGGCTGCAGCAGCTCGCGGCGATCGCCACCGGCACGGTCGTGGCGACAGCGGTGGCCCTGCTGCTGCACGACACGATGACCGCCATGGCGCTGGTGCTGCCCACGGTGGTGCTGCTGGGCCACTGGCAGCGCCTGGGCAGCCAGGGCATCTACGCGGCCACCGGCGCGCTGTTCGTCCTGACCAACGGGCAGGTCACCGTCGCCACCTCGGCCGCCCGGATCGCCGAGGCGGTCTTCGGCGCCCTGGTCGGGATCACCGTCAACGCGCTGATCCGGCCCCCGGTGTATCTGCGGGACAGCCGGGCGGCCCTCCAGGACGCCGCGGGGGAGGCCCACGACATCCTCGAGGCCGTGGCCGACGGGATGGCCGGGAACCGGTGGGACGCCGGTGAGGCCGCCACCTGGCACGAGCGCGCGCTGCGCCTGGAGCGCCTGGTGGACCAGGCCCGCTCCGCGATCGGCTGGAGCCGGGAGAGCATGCGCATCAACCTCCGCCGCCGCTCACGCGCCGTGTCCGCGCCGGGCAAGGACTACGACGACGCGGTCGTCGTCCTGGACTACGCCGCCGTGCACACCGCCGGTGTCACCCGGGCGGTCCTGGAGGCCGCGTCCGAGGTCCGGCCGGCGGCCCGGCCGGGCCCCTCCGCCGCCCGTCGCTACGCGGACTTCCTGCACCGGACCGCGCAGGCGCTCCAGCTCTACTGCCAGAGCCGCTTCGGCACCCAGGACGACCACGAGCTGCGCCAAGCCGTGCGCAAGCTGCGCGACACGCACGACGAACTGCGCCGCCACCTGACCCGCTCGGTACCGGACGACCCCAACGAGGTCGCCACTTACGGCACCCTGCTGACCCAGGCCCGCCGCCTGGTCGACCAGCTCGTCGCCACGGAGTCGTGACCGTCCCGCTCGTGCCGCGCGGGCGTGCAGGACCATGGAAACCGGTGCCGACAGCTCATGCCCAGCCGCAGGGGAGACCGCCGATGACACAGCCCCCGCTTCCCGGAGTCCTGGCCGACGTCGCCCCGATCCTGGACCACTGGGGCTATCTGGCGGTCGCCGGTCTGGTGTTCATCGAGGACTTCGGCGTGCCCGTGCCCGGCGAGACGATCCTGATCGTCGCCGCCGTCTACGGGGGCGCGGGCCGACTGGGCATCGTCCTGGTGGCGGTCATCGCCTTCTTCGCCGCCGTGCTCGGCGACAACGTCGGCTACGCCATCGGCCGCTTCGGCGGCCACCGGCTCGTCGAGCGCTACGGCCGCTACGTCCTGCTCACCCCGGCCCGCGTCGAGAAGGCGGAAGGCTTCTTCACCCGGCACGGCGGCAAGGTCGTCACCGTCGCCCGATTCATCGAGGGCCTGCGCCAGGCGAACGGGATCATCGCCGGGATGGCCGGAATGTCCTGGCGCCGCTTCCTGATCTTCAACGCCCTGGGCGCGGCCCTGTGGGTCGGCGCCTGGGTCACGTTCGGCGGTCTGGCCGGAGCCCACCTGAACACCCTCTACCCGGCGATCCAGCGCTACGAGCTGTACCTGCTGACAGCCATGGCCGTACTGGTCGTGATCCTCATCGGCCGCCATGTGCACCGGCGCCGCAGCGACGCGGCGCGGCAGCCGGACCAGTGAGCGACGCGTGGACGGCACTCGACCAGGACTCGTGGGTGCCGTGGACCGGTGCTCGGACGAGCCGCCGACGCCCACCGGGTGGTGCCCGCGCGCAGTGCGACGGTTTCCCGAGAACTGTTGCACTTCGCGCACCGCACACCCGGAGCGGCCCGCGATGGCGGCGCCTCGCATGTGACGGGCTACGTCCGCCGCGTGAAGCCGAACGTGTACGTCGTCGCGAAGCCCACCGCGTAGCCCGTCAGCAGCCCGCCTCCGTAGATCGCCGCAGTCACCCCCGGCCCCCTGTTCCCCGCCAGCAGCGGAAACAGCGCCCACCCGGACGGTCCGATCGCCGTCGCGCCCACCTTGTAGCCGAGCATCGCGAAGCCGCCGACGAACGCTCCGCCCGCCGCACCGCCGACGCACGCCGTGAGGAACGGGCGGCCGAGCGGCAGCGAGACCCCGTAGATCAGGGGCTCGCCCACGCCCAGGAGGCCCGCCGGGAGGGCCGAGCGGATCGTCGTACGGAGGGAGAGGTCGTGGCGGAGGCGGACGTAGACCGCCAGGGCCGCGCCCACCTGGCCCGCGCCCGCCATCGCCAGGAGGGGGAGCAGGACCGTCGAGCCCTGCTGTTCGATGAGGGTGGTGTGGATCGGGATCAGGGCCTGGTGCAGGCCCAGCATCACCAGGGGGAGGAACAGGCCGCCGAGGACCAGGCCCGCTGCCGCGCCCGTGGTCGTCAGGAGCCAGTTCGCCGCCGTGCCGATGGCGCTCGCCGCCGCTCCGGCCGCGTACATCAGGGCGTAGAGGGTCACCAGGCCGGGGACCAGGACCGTGAGCGTCGGGGTGAGCAGGACGTCCAAAGTGGCCGGGACCCAGGTGCGGCACCACTTCTCGACGTACGTCGCGAGGAGCGCGGCGGCCAGGGCGCCCAGCACCCCGCCCTGGCCGGGGGCGAGGGCCGTCCCGAGCACGGTGACCTTGGCGACCCCGGGGTAGACCACGACCGCGGCCACCGCGGCGCCCAGTACCGGCGTGCCGCCGAACTCCTTCGCCGTGTTGTGGCCCACGAAGACCGCGATCAGGGCCATGAAGGCGGAGGAGAGGGTGGTGAGGGCGGGCGTGAGGGACGGCAGCAGGCGCAGGTTGAGGAGCAGGCCGGTCGCGCCCGCGATGACGCCGCAGCCGATGAGGGCCGGGATCAGCGGCACGAAGACGTTCGCCACGCGGCGCAGGAGGATCTTGCCGGGGGTGGCGTTGCGCTGTCGCCGGGCCTCCTTCAACGCGGCCGAGCGCGCGGCCCGTTCATCGGCGCTCGTACGGACGAGGGCCTCGAACTCCGCCGTGACCTGCGCGGCCTTCCCCGGCCCGAGCACGATCTGGTACGTGTCGTCGTCCACCACTCCCAGCACCTCGGGCAGCGCGTGCAGGGCGTCCTCGTCGACGAGGGAGCGGTCGGCCAGGCCCAGCCGCAGCCGGGTCATGCAGTGGGCGACGGAGGTGATGTTCGCGGGGCCGCCGACCAGGGGGAGCAGCGCGGCGGCGGTGGCGGCGTATGAGGTACTGGGCACGGGTCGAGGGTGCGGTCCCTGAAAGTACCGAGGCGGGCGCCGCGCGGAGACCTCCGCCGCTCTCCACCGAAAGGTGGCTCAGCCGGCCGACTTCTCCAGTGCCGCGCGCAGATGCCCTCCGCTCTCCGTGAGGAGACGTTTCGCCGTCGGGCCGTCCACGCCGCCCAGGATGGTGAGGATCGCGTCCTTGACCTCGCCGCCCGTGGCCGCGAGGGCACGCTCGATCTCCTCGTCGCCCGCGCCGGTCGCCAGCGCCACGATGCGGTGGGAGCGGGCGCGCAGCTTGTCGTTGGAGGCGCGGACGTCGACCATCAGGTTCCCGTACGTCTTTCCGAGGCGGATCATCGTGATCGTCGAGAGCATGTTGAGGACCAGCTTCTGCGCCGTGCCCGCCTTCAGCCGTGTCGAGCCGGTCAGCAGTTCCGGGCCGACCACGATCTCGATGCCGTGGTCGGCGGCTGCCGCGAGCGCGCTGTCCGCGTTGCAGGACAGGCCGACCGTCAGCGCGCCCCGCGCCCGCGCGTGCTCCACCGCGCCGACCGCGTAGGGCGTGCGCCCCGACGCCGAGACGCCGACCACCGTGTCACGCTCCGTCAGCTCCAGCGCTTCGAGGTCCTTCGCCGCCAGCTCCCTGGAGTCCTCCGCGCCTTCGACCGACGTCACCATGGCGTCCGGGCCGCCCGCGATCAGGCCCACGACCTGGGAGGGGTCCGTGTCGAAGGTGGGCGGGCACTCGGACGCGTCCAGGACGCCGAGCCGCCCGGCGGTCCCCGCGCCGGCGTAGACGAGCCGGCCGCCGCGGGCCATCCGCTCGGCGATGGCGTCGATCGCGGCGGCGATCTGCGGCAGCCGCGCGGCGACCGCGGCGGGCACGGTCGCGTCCTCGCCGTTCATCAGCTTCGCGATCTCCAGCGTCGGCAGCCGGTCGATCTCGGCCAGCTCGGGACGGAACGCCTCGGTGGTCAGCGTCTCCAGCTCGGCGCGGAGATCGCGGGGGTGGGACGAGGAGGTCATGAGGGTGGCTCGTTTCCGGTGTGGCACTGCTCTGGGAGGAGGGGGAAGGGCTAGCGCCTCGTTCCGCCCCGTGGGCGGTGACGGTGCGCCAACGCCTCGTACGAGGCGGCCAGCGCCGGCGCCGCGGTCTCGTACGTCCGTTGCGCCACGCCCACGAACAGGCAGTCCACCACGAGCAGTTGGCTGGTGCGGGACGACATCGCGGCCGGGCGCAGCTCGCTCTCGCGGGCCGTGGACGTGGTCAGGACGTGGTCGGCGTACTGCGACACCGGGCCGTCCGGGCGGCCGGTGATCGCGACGGTGGTCGCGCCGTGCTCGAAGGCGACGCGCAGCGGTTCGATGACGTCCCCGGTGGAGCCGGAGTGCGTGATCGCGATCGCCACGTCCTTGGCGCGCAGCTGCACGGCGTTGGTGACGGCGAGGTGCGGGTCGCTGTGCGCGTGGGCTATGAGGCCTATTCGCAGCAGCTTCTGCACCAGGTCCTGGGCGACGAGCCCGGAGGCGCCTATGCCGTAGACGTCGACGCGGCGGGCGGTGGCGAGCGCGGCGACGGCGGCGCCGAGCTGCACGGTGTCGAGTCCGGCCGCCGTGTCGGCGAGGGTCTGCTGTTCGTCGTGGGCGAGCTTGGCGACGACGTCGGCGATGGGGTCGTCGACCGCGATGTCGGCGGTGACGGACGGGGCGCGGCCCGACTGCTGTTGGGCGGCGAGACCGGCGAGGGCGAGCCGGAGGTCGCGGTAGCCGGGGTAGCCGAGCAGGCGGGCCGTGCGGACGACGGTGGCCTCGCTGGTGCCGGTCAGTTCGGCGAGCCCGGTGACCGTGAGCGCCGCGCAGCCGGCCGGGTCCCCGGCGACGGCCTCGGCGACGCGCTGCATGGACCGGGTCATGGACGGTGCGAGGGTGCGCACCTTGGCGGCGAGGGCGGCGGGAGCGGGTGGCACCCCCGGGCCCACCGGCCCTGCGAAAATTTCCTTCACGTCGCGGGTCACATCTGAAAGCTATTTTCGATTCGGCCGTCCGGTCAAGAGTGCGCACAATAGGGGCATGGACCCCATCAGCCCCCTGGAGCAGGCCCTGCACGCGGCGCGCGCCCTGGTGCTCGCCGACCTGGTCGCGGGCGAGGTCGCCCAGGCGGACGTGGTCTCACTCGTCGAGGACTCCGTGGTCCAGCGGCGATGGTGGGTCGAGCAGTGGCCGGACGGCGCCGACTACGTGGCGGGCCTGGTCGCGCAGGACGTCCAGGACGCGCTCCTGGAGCGGTACGGCCGCTGGCCGTTGTGCCCGGTCTGCGGCTCCGGCGACCCGCACGCCCTCGACGTCGAGCCGGAACTCGGGCCCAATCCGCACTGGGTGTGTGCCAAAGCCGGTGTGAAGGTCGCGGCGGTGGGCTCGCTGGGCAGGGCGACGGGCGGGATGACGTCCTCGTGACGGTCTACATCGACCCTCCCGCCTGGCCGGGGCACGGCCGCCTGTGGTCGCATCTGATCAGCGACGTCTCGTACGACGAACTCCACGCGTTCGCGGGGAAGCTGGACGTGCCCCGCCGCGCCTTCGAACGCGACCACTACGACCTGCCCTCCCACCGGTACGCCGACGCGGTGGCCGCCGGTGCGGTGGAGGTCTCCAGCCGCGAGGTGGTGCGGCTGCTGCACGCGTCCGGACTGCGCCGGCGCAAGGGCCGCGAGCAGGGGCTCAGCGGTGCAGCGCGTACGCGTACGTCTCCTCGTCCTCACTCACTCGGGTGAACCCGGCCCGGGTTATGACGCCCTGCGAGGGGGTGTTCGCCCGCTCGATGGTGGCGAACAGCGTGCCGACGTCGTCCCTGGCCAGGGCCCACGCGGCGAGGGAGCGCAGCGCCTCGGTCGCGTAGCCGTGGCCGCGGGCGCCCTCCACCAGGTCGTAGCCGACCTCCGCGCGTCCCTCCTCGTCCGGGGCTCCGTGGAAGCCCATGCTTCCGACCGCGCGCCCGTCCTCCCTCCGTACGAGCACGAAGACGCCCCACTCCGGCCGGTGCACGCCGGCCTCGTAGGCCTTCACGAGCATCCCGGCGGCTTCCCGTGTGCCCTCGAACGGGCCGCCCTCGATCCAGCTGAACCCGCCGTCGCCGCCCGCGCTCAGGTCGCCTGCGGCCGCCGGGGTGACGCCCTCGAGGGTGAGCCGTTCGGTGGGGATCACGAGGTTGTTGTACCAGTGCCACTCGGTGACCGGGGCGCGGCCGGGCAGGTCGCCGCGGCCGGTGGCCCACAGCAGGGTCCGCCAGTGGTCGGGGCCGGGCCGGACCTGCGGGAAGATCCGGGTCAGCGCGTACGCGCACAGCTCGGCGGGCGGCTCGTAGGCCAGCCCCAGGCCCTCGGCGATGTCGTGGGTGTGCAGCAGGACCTCGGTGACCCCCATCGCGGCGAAGCCCTCACGGTTCGCGCTGTGGAAGGGGAACGGGTGGAAGGCGCGAACCTCGCGAGGAGTGGCGCGGATGGCGGCGACGAGCAGGGCGCCGGTCGTCCGGAGGAGGTCGAGCGCTGCGTCGTTGCCGGCGTCCTCCGCCAGCCCGAACGTCAGGGGCAACCGCGTCTCGGCTCGCCCCGCGAGCCCACCCGCATACCTGAGCAGAGCCCCGGCCATGTGCTCCGCCGTCCGTCGGCAGCTCCACTCCAGCCGGCCAGCCCTCGCTTCCCAGTCCCGGTCCGCCGCCGTCCGCAGCAGCTCCACGGCCCCCGCGACGGCTTCCGTCACCCGTTCCCCGCCCATGCTTCGCATGCGAGGCAGCGTACGGGCGCGACGCTCATCGCAGCGACAGCATTTCCAGCTCCGAGGTGATGTTGTGGCGTGCCGTCGCCTCCCACTTCTCCCGCCCGTACGGGGTGCGGAACAGCCTTGGCAGGTCGAGGAGTTGGCGCAGAACCGCCGCGCGGCCCTCGCGGAACGCGTCGTTGGGCACGAAGTGGTACTCCTCGCGGACGGCCGCGGTGTAGGCGGCGTACGCCGAGGGGGGCGAGGCGAGGATCGCGAGGTCAGCGTCGCACAGGACCTGGCCGTCGCGGTCGTCGTCGGCGGGGTCGTGGGTGACGGTGAGGCGCACCAGACGGGCGACCTCGGCGGTCCTCTCCTCGGACACCCCGGCCTCCGGCAGCGCGCGCTCGGCCAGACGTGCCGACCGCTCCTCGTTCTCCGACCGCTCCGGCAGGTACACCGCGTCGTGGAACCAGGCCGCGAGGCGCACCGCGTCCGGGTCGTCCGCGTACTCCTCGAGGACGTCGACACGGCCGAGGACCGCCGCCAGATGCTCCACCGTGTGGTACCGGCGCTGCGGCTCCGACCAGCGGCGCAGCAGGTTGTCGGCGTAGGGCGCGGGATCGGGCCGCTCCGCACCGCCCCGCACGGCGAGCAGGGTGCGCCGCCAGCTCTCACGCAACGCGTCGAGGTCGGTCATGGGGGCATTCTCCCCTGTGCGCCGGTGGGCACCTAGCGTGGGGCGCATGACGAATGCAGACCTGCACGACGACGTACGAGACCCCGAGCTGCCCGGACTGCTGCTGACGACCGAGCGCGACGCGCTGATCCCGTTGCTGCGCTCCCGCCCGGACGCGGACTTCGCGCTGCCGACCGCCGCGTGTCCGGGCTGGACCGTGCGGCACGTCCTCGCGCACTGTTCGGCCGCCCTGACGCGGGTGGTGGAGCACCGTTTCGAGAAGGGCGTGTTCAGCCCCGAGTCGAACGACCGCGACATCGCCGAACGCGCCGGCTGGACCAACGCCGAGGTCGTCGACGAACTGGAGCGCGGCATGACCGAGGCGGGCGCCGCGATCGCGAAGGCGGGCGGGGGGCTCGACATGGTCGCGCTCGGGGAGTGGGTGCACGGCGGGGACGTGCGGGAGGCGTTCGGTGAGCCGGGGGCGTACGCCGGTGACGGGCTGCCGTACGCGCTCACCCTGCTGGCCCGCGTGTCCCGGGAGAAGGGTCACGTCCCGCTCCACGCGGACCTCGACGACCTCGACGAGCCCCTGCTCCTGGGCGACGCGAACGGCGAGCACCCGCCCGCCCGGTTCATCGGCGAGGCGTCCACGCTGGTGCGGCTCTACTCCGGCCGGCCGCTGGGCGGGGCGCGCTACGAGCTGGCGGGCGTGGAGGAAGGGGAGCTGAACCTCTTCGGCTGAGGACGGCCGTACGTCCGAGGCGGCGGCCGGTGCCCTGTCGCGGCCTCGGACCCCGTCGTCGTACCCTTGGATTGGACTAGACCTGTAGCCGCTCCACGGGAACACCGACGGAAGGGGTCCTATGAGCACGCGTGCAGTCCTGGAGGTGATCGCCCTCGACGTCGAGGACGCGGTCGCCGCCCAGGCCGGAGGCGCGGACCGCCTCGAGCTGGTCACCGACATGGCCTCCGACGGGCTCACCCCGCCCGTTGCGGCCTTCGCCGGGATCCGCGCCGCCGTCGACATCTCCCTGCGCGTGATGCTCCGCCTCGGGGACGGGTTCGCGGCCGGTGACGTCGAGGCGCTCGTACGGGCCGCACGGGAGCTGCGTGCCGCCGGCGCCGAGGAGTTCGTGCTCGGGTTCCTCGGCGAGGACGGCGGGCCCGACCTCGACGCGGTGGAGCGGCTGGCCGGGGAACTGGACGGCTGCCGCTGGACCTTCCACCGCGCGATCGACCGCGCCGCCGACCGCGACGCCCTGCGCAAGCAGCTCGCCGAGGCGCCCGGCCTGGACACCTACCTCACGGCGGGCTCGCCGGACGGCGTGGACGACGGCCTGCCCACCCTCGTCGCCGAGGCCGCCCGGCGCGGCGAGCCCGGCTACACCCAGCGCCTCATGGCGGGCGGCGGCCTCCGCCTCGACCACGTCCCGCGACTGCGCGCGGCGGGCGTCGACGCCTTCCACATCGGCGCGGCGGCCCGCCCGGGCGGCTGGACGACACCGGTGTCGGCGGAGGCGGTGCGGTCGTGGCGCACCGCGCTCGACGCCTGACCTGACCGGCTGCGACACGGTCGCCCGGAGTGTCCGGCCAGTGATCACCGGGTCGCGGTTCCCGGGCGGCCGGCTGTGTGCGAGCACGCGACGGGACTGCGTGCATCAGGTTCACAACCATAGGCACGGAATATCCACAACCGTAGGCACGGACGCCGGTTTGTGATTGGATGCGCGGACTGTACCCGTCCGCCGCGGCCTCCCACGCGATCGTGGAGGCCGCCGTGGCGCGGGAGGAGGGCCTGGGGGGCCTTCGTGGATGGGGACTCAGGGGGGTTTCCTTGGCGATGTCACAAGGCGAGGTGGTGGCGGGCGCCACCGGACACGCACACAGACGCAGACACAGACGCAGACACACCCGGCGGCGCGGCCTGGCGCTCGCCGTGACGGCCGCGGTGACCGCGGGTCTGATCGGGCTGGGCTTCACACAGGCGCAGGCGAGCGAGACGACCGGCTCGGTGGACACCCTCCGGACCGGCTGGGACCGGAGTGAACCGAACCTCGGCCCGTCCGACGTCCGCTCCTCTTCCTTCGGGCAGCTCTGGAAGGCTCCCGCGCAGCTCGACGGGCAGATATACGCCCAGCCGATCGTCGTCGGCGGCATGGTGGTGGCGGTCACCGAGAACAACAAGGCCTACGGCCTCGACCGCACCACAGGGGCCGTGCTGTGGCAGCGCAGCTTCGGGCCCGCGTGGCCCGCGTCCACCCTCAACTGCGGCGACCTCGTGCCGACCATCGGCAGCACCGCGACGCCGGTGTACGACCCGGCCAGTGGGGCCCTCTATCTGACCACCAAGGTCGACGACGGTCCGGCCGCCCTGAGCCCGCACTGGTACATGCACGCGCTCGACCCGGTCACCGGGGCGGAGAAGTCCGGCTTCCCCGTGACGATCCAGGGCACCCCGTCCAACGACCCCACCCAGTCCTTCCTGCCCGCGTACCAGATGCAGCGTCCGGGCCTTCTGCTGCTCGACGGGGTGGTGTACGCGGCGTTCGGCGGACACTGCGACGCCAAGCCCTATCGCGGCTACGTGGTCGGCGTCAGCACCACCAACCCCTCGGTGACCTCGATGTGGGCGACGGAGACCGGCGCCAGCAACAGCGGGGCCGGCGTCTGGCAGTCCGGCGGGGGACTCGTCTCGGACGGCCCCGGCCGCATCTTCCTCGCCACCGGCAACGGCGTCAGCCCGGCGCCCGGCCCCGGCAGCGCCCCGCCCGGCACTCTCGCGGAGTCCGTGGTCCGGCTGCAGGTGCAGGCCGACCGGAGCCTGAAGGCCGCCGACTTCTTCAGCCCGTCCAACGCGCCGACCCTGGACCAGCAGGACAAGGACCTGGCCTCCGGCGGGCCGGTGGGCCTGCCGGACAGCTTCGGCACCGCCTCCCACCCGCATCTGATGGTGCAGCAGGGCAAGGACGGCCGGGTCTTCCTGCTGGACCGCGACGACCTCGGCGGGAGGTCGCAGGGCACCGGCGGGACCGACGACGTGGTGGGGATCACCGGGCCGCTCAAGGGCCAGTGGGGCCACCCAGGGGTGTGGGGCGGTGACGGCGGTTATGTCTACGTCGTCGGCAGCGGTGGCTCACTGGTGGCGCTGCACCGCGGCGTGACGGGCTCCGGCGACCCCGCGCTGTCCGTCGCCGGGTCCAGCCAGGACTCCTTCCCTTACACCAGCGGATCGCCCGTGGTGACCTCCGACGGAACACGCTCGGGCAGCGCCCTGGTGTGGGTGGTCTGGTCGGGCGGGTCGACCGGCGTCAACGCGCAGCTGCGCGCGTACGAGCCGGTTCCCGACGCGAACGGCGTCCTGCCGCTGGTCTGGTCCGCGCCGATCGGCACCGCGCCGAAGTTCGCCACCCCGGCCACCGACGGCGGGCAGGTCTTCGTCGGCACCCGAGAGGGCAAGGTCTACGCCTTCGGCAACCCGGTGGGCAGCCCGCTCAAGGGCGGCCCGGTCGACTTCGGGCTCGTGCCGGTGGGCGGCTCCGCGAGCACCGACGTCGTCCTGACGGAGAACCAGAACCCGTCCCAGTCCCTCGGTATCAAGGGCGTCACCGTCGACGGCCCGTTCACCGCGGACACCTCGTCGCTGCCGCCGACGATCCTGGCGGGCGGGCAGCTGTCGATACCCGTCTCCTTCGAACCCACCGCGGTCCTGGGCACGAGCGGAACGCTCACCGTGGCCACCGACGCCGGCAGTTTCGCACTGAGCCTGCACGGCGTCGGCACCAAGCCCGGTCTTGCCGCGTTCCCGGGCACGGTGTCCTTCGACAACCAGCCGACGGGGACCACGGCCACCGCGAACGTCCAGCTGACGAACACGGGCACCGACCCGGAGACCATCACCTCCGTCACCTCGCCCGACGGACCGTTCACGGCCGCCGACCTGCCGAGCGCCGACCCGGCGAACCCGACGGTGATCCCGCCCCAGAGCTCGATCGTCCTGCAGGTCGGGTACGCGCCCACGGCCACCGGCCACAACTCCTCCTCGATCGCACTGAGCAGCACCAGCGGTGCGCTCACCATCCCGGTCGAGGGCGACGCGATCAGCGGCCAGGGCCATCTGGTGTTCAACCCGACGACCCTCTCGTTCGGCGCGGTGGTCCGCGGCACGTCGAGCACACGGACCTTCACCATCACCAACACGGGGAACATCCCGGTCACCGTCACCAAGGCGAAGGCCCCGGCAGGTGTGTTCAGCAGCGCCGACCAGCTCCCGGAGGGCCTGGTCATCGGTCCCGAGCAGAGTGTCCGGCAGACGGTCACCTTCGCCCCGACCGTGAGCGGCAGCCAGTCGGCCACGTACGAGGTCACCGGCGACGCCGGGCAGGGGGCACAGCTGGAGCCGCTCACCGGCATCGGTGTGCCCCCGGCGTCGCAGCTCGGCACCGTGCTGGCACGGGACTACTCCGGCACCCTGTGGCAGTACCGCGGCACCGGTGTGCCCTCGGGGGCACTGGCTGCCCGGGCCGCCATCGGAACCGGGTGGAACACCTACAACCTCATCACCAGTGTCAGCGGTGAGACGGCGGACGGCACCGGAACCGCCGTCGGCCGTGACAGCAACGGCGCGCTGTGGTTCTACCAGGGCACCGGCAACCCGAAGGCGCCCTTCGCGCCCCGGAAGCAGGTCGGCACCGGCTGGAACATGTACAACTCCATCGTCGGCGCCCGTGACGTGACCGGGGACGGCAAGGCGGACCTCGTCGCCCGTGACAGCGGGGGCGGCCTGTGGCTGTACCGGGGCACCGGCAACGCGTCGGCGCCCTTCTTCCTGGCCCGTACCTCGATCGGTTACGGCTGGAACATCTACGGTTCGATCGTCGGCACCGGTGACCTGACCGGGGACGGCAAGGCGGACCTCGTCGCCCGTGACAGCGGGGGCGGCCTGTGGCTGTACCGGGGCACCGGCAACGCGTCGGCGCCCTTCCTGGCCCGCATCCCCATCGGTTACGGCTGGAACATCTACAGCTCCATCGTCGGCACCGCCGACCTGACCGGGGACGGCAAGGCCGATCTCGTCGCCCGTGACAGCGGGGGCGGCCTGTGGCTGTACCGGGGCACCGGCAACGCGTCGGCACCGTTCCTGGCCCGTACCTCGATCGGTTACGGCTGGAACATCTACAACTCGCTCATCTGACCGAGGCCGGAGGCGCGGCACCGCGTGAGGGGCCGCGCCTGCCCTCGGGGATCTGGTGGTGGCGCCACCTAGCCGAGTTGCGGCGGCAGCGGCGCCGCGTGCGTGACGATCAGGCCCGAGACCGCTCGGGTGAGGGCCACGTACAGGCGGCGCAGGCCGGTGCGTTCGTCCGGCTCGCCGTCGACGACGGCCTGGGGCTCGTCGAGTACGACGTAGTCGTACTCGAGACCCTTGGCGAGTGAGGCCGGGACCAGGGTCAGCCGGGTCTCCTGGGTGGTCTCCTCACCGGGGGCCAGATACGGGACGCCCGCCGCCGCCAGTGCCTCGGCCAGAGCGGGGACGCGGGCGTCGGCGGCGATCAGACCCGTCGAGCCCTCGTTGCGCAGCAACTGCGCGCAGGCGGCGACGACTTCGGTGGCGTCCGTGACCGAACGGACCTCGAAGAAGCCGGGGTTCTCGCGGACCGACGCGACCGGCGTCAGGCCCGGCGCGATGTGCGGCAGCAGCCGGGAGGCGTACGTGATCACGTCCGTCGGCACGCGGAAACCCGCCGTCAGCTCCTCGATCACCGCCTCCGGCTTCCCGAGGTGGGCCAGCGCCTCCTGCCAACTCCGCGTCGCCCACGGCGTGGTGCCCTGCGCCAGGTCGCCGAGCACGGTCGCCGAACCGGTCGTGCAGCGCCGGCCGACCGCCCGGTACTGCATCGGGGAGAGGTCCTGCGCCTCGTCCAGCACCACGTGCCCGAGCGAGTGCGTGCGCTGCACCAGGTCGGTGGCCTCGTCGATCAGCACGGCGTCCGCGGGAGACCACTTGGCGGACTTCACCGACCTGACCGGCTTCGACCAGAGGATCTCCTTCTGCTCGTCCGCGTCGAGGACCCCGTCCGCGTGTGCGGCGAGGAAGTCGGCGTCGGTGAGCAGCCGCAGAACCAGCTTGGCGGGGTCGACGGGTGGCCAGATCGCCTTCACCGCCGCCTTGACTGCCGCGTTGCGGGCCACGGCGTCCTGGACCCGGTCGTCCGGCGCCTCCCCCGAGCGCTCCATCTGGACGAGCACGGCGTGCGCGATCCGCTGCGGCAGGGCGTCGCGGGCGGCGCCGTACCGGATGTCCCGGTCCAGCAACTCGCGGACGATCTCCTCCAGTTCGTACGCCGGCACCCGCCACCGCCGTGAGCCCCGCACCACCACGACCGGCTCGGTGGGCATCGTCACGTGCGAACGGACGGCTCGGCGCAGGACCTCCGCCATGCGCGCGTCGCCCTTGATCACGGCGGCGGCCGCGGTATCCGTGCCGCGCACCTCGACGTGCGCGACCAGGTCGTCGACCGTCGCCTGTTTGACCTCCAGCTCGCCGAGGGCGGGCAGGACCTGCTCGATGTAGTGCAGGAAGGACTTGTTGGGGCCGATGACGAGGGTCCCGGTGCGGGCCAGGCGCTCGCGGTGGGCGTAGAGGAGGTAGGCGACGCGGTGCAGGCCGACGGCGGTCTTGCCGGTGCCGGGGCCACCCTGGACGCACACGGTCCCGGACAGTCCGGCTCGTACGATCTCGTCCTGCTCGGGCTGGATGGTGGCCACGATGTCGCGCATCGGGCCGACACGCGGGCGCTCGATCTCCCGCTGGAGCAGCTTGCTGGTGGTGGCGGCCTCGGCGGGGTCGGAGAGGTGTTCGTCCTCGTACGCGGTCAGGTCCCCGCCGGTGTAGCCGAAGCGGCGGCGCAGCCCGATGTCCATCGGGTCCTTCTTGGAGGCCCGGTAGAACGGCTGGGAGACGGGGGCGCGCCAGTCGATGACCATGGGGTCGCCGTCGGCGTCGTGCACGTGCCGGCGCCCGATGTAGAACCTCTCGCCCTCCGCCCCCTCCGCCTGGTCGGCGCCGGGGGCGTGGAGGTAGTCGAGGCGGCCGAAGAAGAGGGGGGTGTGGCTGAGGTCGGCGAGGGCCTTGATGCGTTCCGCGATCTGGTGGGCGAGGACCTCCGCGTTGACCCAGTTCGCGGTGACGTCGCGGATGTCGAGGTTCTCCACGTCCTCGCGCATGGCCCGCAGGGCGGCCCGGGAGGCGGCGAGGTGGGCGCGCTCGCGGGAGAGGGGGTCGGTGTCGGTGCCGGGCGGAGTGGTCGGGGTGGACACGGAAAGGTGCCTCCGGGGCGTGGCAAGGAGCCGGGCGGTACTCGGGCACGTGCGCGCGCGTACCGGCGGCCGGCTGCTGCGGTGACGGGTGGCGGTTCTGCCGTCCGGTTTCCGTCCGGACGACGGCTCTCCGTGAAGGGAGGCGGGCAAGAGAGGGGATTGTAGGTGACGGGCGGATACGGCGGCCAACGGTTTTTCCGCCGCGCCGGCCGCCGCCTCAGGGGTGGGGCCCGGGTGCCCTAGGGGCCGGTGTCCGTCCCGGGTACTACGCGGGGGCGACTGAAGGGGGAGGTGCGGGCCGTGCAGGTTACGTCCCTGGTCCGACGCCATTCGGGTTGTGCGGCGCCACCATGGAGACATGAGCGCTGCAACCTTCACCCCCTCCCGGCACGGCCCGCCGCCCGGCGCGACGGCCATCGACGGCGACCACCACCGTCACCGCCTCGCCGACGCCCTGCGCGCCGTCAAGGTGTTCCTGGGCGCCGCGGTGGACGTGGTCCTCTTCGGCGAGTACGGCGAGGAGGCGGGCATCCGCCGCCGCCCCTAGTCACCCGGCCCTCTCAGCTCTCCCCGGCCAGCATCTCGTCCGCGTCCACGATCCGGTACGCGTACCCCTGTTCCGCCAGGAAGCGCTGGCGGTGGGCCGCGAAGTCCTGGTCGATCGTGTCCCGGGCGACGACCGAGTAGAAGTGGGCCTGGTGGCCGTCGGCCTTGGGGCGCAGCACCCGCCCCAGCCGCTGAGCCTCCTCCTGCCGCGACCCGAACGTCCCCGACACCTGGATGGCGACCGTCGCCTCCGGCAGGTCGATGGAGAAGTTCGCGACCTTGGAGACGACGAGCACGCTGATCTCGCCCTGGCGGAAGGCCTCGAAGAGCTTCTCGCGCTGTGCGTTGGACGTCTCGCCCTTGATGACGGGCGCTCCCAGATGCTCACCGAGCTCGTCCAGCTGGTCGATGTACTGCCCGATGACGAGGATCTGCTGCCCGGCGAAGCGTCTGACCAGCGCCTCGGTCACCTTCCGCTTGGTGTCGGTGGTCGCGCAGTACCGGTACTTCTCCTCCGTCTCGGCGGTGGCGTAGGCGAGCCGCTCGGAGTCGGTGAGGTTCACCCGCACCTCCACGCAGTCGGCGGGCGCGATGTACCCCTGGGCCTCGATCTCCTTCCACGGCGCGTCGAACCGCTTGGGCCCGATCAGGGAGAACACGTCCGACTCGCGGCCGTCCTCCCGCACCAGCGTCGCCGTCAGCCCGAGCCGCCGCCGCGCCTGCAGGTCCGCCGTGAACTTGAAGACGGGCGCCGGAAGCAGGTGCACCTCGTCGTAGACGATGAGCCCCCAGTCACGGGAGTCGAACAGCTCCAGGTGCGGGTAGATGCCCTTCCGCTTGGTGGTGAGGACCTGGTAGGTGGCGATGGTGACCGGCCGGATCTCCTTCCTGGTCCCCGAGTACTCGCCGATCTCCTGCTCGGTGAGCGAGGTCCGCTTCACCAGTTCGTGCTTCCACTGGCGTGCGGAGACGGTGTTGGTGACGAGGATCAGCGTGGTCGCCTTGGCCTGCGCCATGGACCCGGCGCCGACCAGGGTCTTCCCGGCGCCGCAGGGCAGGACGACGACACCGCTGCCGCCGTGCCAGAAGTTCTCCACGGCCTGCTTCTGGTAGGGCCGCAGCGCCCAGCCGTCCTCGCGCAGCTCGATGGGGTGCGCCTCGCCGTCCACGTACCCGGCGAGGTCCTCGGCCGGCCAGCCCAGCTTCAGCAGCACCTGTTTGATCTGCCCGCGCTCGGAGGGGTGCACGGCGACGGTGTCCTCGTCGATCCGGGCCCCGACCAGCGGAGCGATCCGCTTGGAGCGCAGCACCTCCTCCAGGACGGGCCGGTCGGTGGTGCTCAGGACCAGGCCGTGGGCCGGGTGCCTGGTGAGGGTCAGCCGCCCGTACCGGTCCATGGTGTCGGCGATGTCGACGAGCAGCGCGTGCGGCACGGGATACCGGCTGTACTGCACGAGCGCGTCCACGACCTGCTCGGCGTCGTGACCCGCCGCGCGCGCGTTCCACAGCCCGAGCGGGGTCACGCGGTAGGTGTGGATGTGCTCGGGCGCCCGCTCCAGCTCGGCGAACGGCGCGATGGCCCGACGGCAGTCGTCGGCCTGCTCGTGCTCGACTTCGAGGAGCAGGGTTTTGTCGGACTGGACGATCAGCGGACCATTCACGCGCGGCTGCCTTTCTGCACGGCTCTGCACGGCTCTGCACGACTCTGCTCGGCCAAACGTCCAGTGTGCCTCATAGCAGGACGATCAAGGCCGGCTCGCGGACGGTCACTCCTGGTCGTCCGCGAGTTCCGCGACCCCCGTGACCCGGTGCAGCGGATAGGTGCGGACCTCGTCCGCCGTGTGGTCGTACGCCGTCACGAAGCCGCCCTCCACGCGGATGGGGGCGATGACGCGCTGGCTGGCGGTGCCCTCGGCGTTGACGTAGCCGATCCACAGGGACTCGCCGGTGAGCACGGCGGCCTGCATGGTGGCGAGGGTCTCGGCGGAGGTGGTGCGCGGGAGGTCGCCTTCTGTGGCAGGGGAGCCGGTGGGTTTGCGGGGGGCCGTGGAGGCCAGGTCGCCGGCGCGGATGGCGCGCAGGGCGGCCGTGAGGAGGGTGGCGTCCGGGGTCGGCGGGCCGTCCGGGACCGGCTCGGGCGGGGTGCGCGGCGGGGTGCGACGGGCGTGGGCGCGGGCGATCAGGACGTCGCCCTCGGCGGACTCGGCGGCCGGGGCGAGCCCCATGGCGCGCAGCCCCTCCAGGAGGGTCGCCGGGTCGGTCTGCGCGGCCAGGACGGTCGGGGCGAGGCGGCGCAGGCGCAGGGCGGCCGAGCGCTTGTCGGCGAGGATCTCGTTGAGCAGGGCGTCGTCGTCGCAGCGCACATACGCCGAGGCCGCGCCGACGCGCAGGTGACCGTGCTTCCGCGCGACGTCGTCGATCAGATAGGCCAGCGGCTGCGGGACCGGCGTGCGGGAGTGGGCGGCGAGGAACGCGTGCAGGTCGGACGCGGTGCGGCCGGCGTCCAGGGCGCGGCGGACGGAGGCGGGCGTGAAGCGGTAGACGGTCGCGCCACCCTTCGACTCCACCTCGGCGAGCACGCCGAGCACGTCGGCCAGCGGGCGCTGCAACGGGCCTGGGGCCACCGCCGTGAGGTCCGCCTGCAGCAGGACGTGGTCCAGCGGTTCGGGCAGCAGCGGGGCGAGCAGGCGGGCCGCGCGCGAGGCGGCCGCGGCCTGCTCGGCGGGGGTGAGCGGGGCGCGGGGCGCGGCGGGCCGGTGTTGCTGGTGGTGGACGGGGAGCTTGTCGCCGGGGCCGGTCGCGGTGGCCTCGACGGCCGGAGTGTGACCGGAGGGCTCCCCGATCAGGGCGCGGCCGTGGGCGGACAGGGCGCCGCGGCCGGTGACGCCGAGGAGTTCCGCCTCGGAGAGGGTCCACTGGGCGAGGCGGGTGCGCAGGTCGTCGGCCGGGGGCTGGGGGGCGGCGGGCTGGACGGCCGCGGGCCGGGTGCCGCGCGGGGGCCGCTCCCAGCGCAGCCGGGCCAGGATCGACTCGGGGGTGGCCGAGGCGCCTTCCGGCAGACCGGCGAGCAGAGTCAGGACCCGATGGCGGACCTCGGGCGCGGACGAGCGGTCGAGACCGGGGCCGAGCGCGGACAGGGCGCGGTCCTTGGCGTCGCGCCCGCCGACCAGACCGGGGGTGCGGGTGGCGGCCAGCCAGGCGGTGGCGAGCCGGGTCCACCGCTCGGCGGCGGGGCGTTCCAGCCACTCGTCGTAGGCCGGGGTGGCCGCGTACCGCTCGTCGGCCTCGCCGTCGGAGGCCAGCAGGCCCGCCGCGTAGGCGAGTTCCACCCAGAAGGCGGCGACGGGCTCCGGCACGTCGAGGGCGACGGCCGTCCGCTTCAGGTCCCGCACGCTGAGCCCGCCGGCCCGCAGCACGGCCGGCCCGCCCTCGTCCCAGTCCTTCAGCAGCTCCTCGACGGTGGCGAGCGCCGTGTACGCCTGACCGGCCGCGGTCGCGTCCACAACCTGTGGACGGTGCGTGGCGGCGGGCTCCACGGCGGGCGGCAGCGGCTCGGGACGGCGGTGCGCCCGCCCGGACCGCAGATGCAGGGCGACTTCGCGGGGGAGTACGACGGTGCCGGGTGCCGTGGGCAGCAGCAGACCGCGGTCGAGGAGCCAGCGCAGACGTGGGGCGGGGTCCGGGGTGACCTGCCCGTACGGCGGTCCCCACACCAGCCGGTGGAGCACCTCGAGGGACTCGGCGGGAGCCGTGGCGAGGAGCGCGGCCATGCGGGCGCGGTCGCTGAAGAGGCCGGTGAGCGAGGAGACGGCGGACACGGCGTCGTGGGTCGTCGGCAGCCCGACGGCGGTGAGGATCTCCTGGATCCGCCCCGGGGACATGCCGGCGGTGGCCTCGGCGACGGTGGGGCCGAGGCCGGTGGGGGAGGGGTGCTGCGGGGTGGGGGCGAGCAGCTCGCGCGCGGTGCGGACGAGGTGGAGCCGGTCGTCGGTGCCCCACACGAGAGCCTGCTCGCGCAGGGTGGCGAGGGCGTGGGGGACGGCCTCGGCGACCACGGGGTCGGCTTCGGCGCCGCCGTCACCGGTCATCAGCTGGAGGAGTTCGCCGTACGACGCCGGGTCCGCGGCCACGGCGAGTGCCTCCGCCGTCTGCTGGGCGAACCGGTCGAGGCGCTCCAGCGCGCGGACGACACTGGCGCGGGTGGCGGCGCGGGTGGCGAGCTGGGTGAGGTCGGTGGGGACCGGGGTGATGAGGTCCGGACGGGCGCGGAGGAGGGCGGCCAGCGAGGCGTCGTCCTGGGCGCGCAGGAATTCGGCCAGCGAACGGGGCGCACCGGTCCCGGCGGCTTCCTTGCGTGAGCGCTCCTCGGTCGTCATCCGGTCAACGGTAGCGGGTGTAACGCTCCCCACGCCTGCCCCGACGGGGGCGGAGCCCCCTGAAGGGGCGCGGGGAACTGCGCGATCAGCCACGTGCGGCCCGCAGCGGGGTACTTGCCCAGCCACTCCACCCTTCGGGCGGAAG
>NZ_JBIWIM010000008.1:181291-302507 GCF_044764595.1 Streptomyces sp. NPDC093984
AGGCCGATCGGGGGTTGGGGGCGGAGCCCCCTGAAGGGGCGCGGGGAACTGCGCGATCAGCCACGTGCGGCCCGCAGCCGGGCACTCGCCCAAGCCACTCCACCCTTGGGGCGGAAGGCCGATCGGGGGTTGGGGGCGGAGCCCCCTGAAGGGGCGCGGGGAACTGCGCGATCAGCCACGTGCGGCCGGCAGCGGGGTACTTGCCCAGCCACTCCACCCTTCGGGCGGAAGGCCGATCGGGGGTTGGGGGCGGAGCCCCCTGAAGGGGCGCGGGGAACTGCGCGATCAGCCACGTGCGGCCCGCAGCCGGGCACTCGCCCAAGCCGCCCCACCCTTGGGGCGGAAGGCCGATCGGGGGTTGGGGGCGGAGCCCCCTGAAGGGGCGCGGGGAACTGCGCGATCAGCCACCTGCGGCCCGCAGCCGGGCACTCGCCCAAGCCACCCCACCCTTCAGGCCGAAGCCCGACCGGGGCACGGGGGCGAAGCCCCCGGAGTGCGGTTCGCCCCGGTACGGTACGGGGAAGGTGCGGCGCCACCCCGGAGGGGCTTCGTGGGGATTGAGAGCGATCAGCTCGTCTTCGACTATCTGAGCCGGGTCGGAGACGTGGCCCAACAGCGCCAGTTGCCGTCGGCCGCGCGCATGCGCCTCGTGTCCGAGTTGCGGAACGAGATCGACCGGCGGCGGGCGAAGGCCGCCGTCGACAGTCCCGCGGCCGTCCGCCGGATCCTCGCCCGGCTCGGCACCCCCGACGAGGTCGTCGCCGCCGCGTCCGCCGACGCCCCCGCCGGCGCCACCGACAGCCGCCCCGCCTCCGTCCCCCTCCAGCGGGCGGACGACACGGACGACCGCCCCAAGGGCCTGCGCCGGGTCGTACCCCGGCCCCGCCCGGCAGATCCCCCGCCCGCCGACACCTCCCGGAACGCCCCTTCCCCGCCTCACCTGGCCAGTGCCCACGAGCTCGGCGACAGCGCCGTCCGGCCCGACTGGTGGCGGGTCGACGGCGGGCCCGGCGGCGCGTTCGAGGCCGGTGACGGCGTCCCCGGGTTCGTCGGCGGTGTGGAGATCCCCGAGCTGCTGAAGCCGCCGCGGCGCGATGCGCCGAAGCCGGAGACCGAGCGGAAGGAACCGGAGCCGGTACCGGTGGTGGAGGCCGCCCCCGCCGCCGAGGAGACCGCAGCCGCCCCCGCCCGCCGTCTGCCGGGCCTGACGGGATGGCGCAACCCGCTGCTGCTCCTCGCCGCCGGTCTCCTCGTCGCCGGCGCCGTGCTCGGCAACTGGATCGCCCTCGGCCTCGGCTGGCTCATCGCCTGGGCCTCCCGTCGGCTGACCCCCACCGAGTCCAAGTGGGCGGTCATGGGCATGCCCGGCCTGGTCGCGGCCGCCGGCATCGTCTGGCTGTGGGGCCGCACGGACGGGCGCTGGGGAACCCCCATCCCGCAGGGCCACATGAACGACGCGATCGCCCAGACCTGGCCCTGGGTGGTCCGCGGCGCCGCCGTCGCCTCGGCCCTGTTCCTGGTCTGGCGCTCACAGCGCCGCCGGTGACAGCACAAAGGCCCCGGCTCCTCGGAGCCGGGGCCGTTCCGTACTCATCGCTGCGCGATTGCTCGGTCGCGCCTACTCGGTCCTCCGGTACTCCTCTACTCCTCCGTGGTGGTGTCTTCGCTCCCGCTCTCCTCGGCCGGGGCGGTTCCGGGTGCTTCAGCCCCGGTGTCCTCGGCCGCGGTGGTTGCGGGTTCTTCGGTCGGGGTCTCCTCGGTCGCGGGGGCGGCGGGTTCCTCAGCTCCGGTCTCCTCGGTCGCGGAGGTTGCGGGTTCTTCGGTCCCGGTCTCCCCGGCCGCGGTCGCGGGCTCTTCAGCCTCGCTCTCCTCGGCTGCGGGAGCGGCGGGTTCCTCAGCCTCGCTCTCCTCGGCTGCGGGAGCGGCGGGTTCCTCAGCCCCGGTCTCCTCGGTCGCCGTGGTGGCCTCGGGCCCTCCGGTCGCGGTTTCCCCGGCCGTCGTGGCCTCAGGCCCTTCGGTCGCGGCCTCTTCACCCGCGGCGGTATCCGGTGCTTCAGCCCCGGCGTCCTCGGCCCCGGTGTCCTCGGCCCCGGTGGTCTCGGACCCTTCCGTCCCGGTGTCCGCCGCCTCGGCGGTCGGCTCTTCGCCTTCGGCAGGGCCGGACCCGGTCGTGGCCGGCGTCTGCTCGGGGGTGCTCTCTGCCTCTGTCCCTTCGGCCGCAGTGGGCTCCTGCTCGATGTCGCTCACGTGCTCACCGCCTTCCCGTGCTGACAGGCAGGAAGAGGCTCAGGTGTCGTCCGGTCGGACGACCGTCGTGATACGGAATTCACTACTCATGATGTCACCAATGGGATGATTTGGGCCCTTTGGGCCTGTTCTCCCCTGGAACAATCGCCGACATGACTTCTCGCGCCCTCACCGTCGGCTTCGACCTCGACATGACGCTGATCGACTCCCGGCCCGGAATCCACGCCTGCTACCAGGCACTCTCCGCCCGGACCGGCACGTACATCGACGCCGACCTGGCCGTCACCCGGCTCGGGCCGCCGCTCGCGGAGGAGCTCGTGAACTGGTTCCCGGCGGAGGAGATCGACGCCGTGGCCGACCTCTACCGTGAGATGTACCCCGCCATCGCCGTCGCCGCGACGCCCGCCCTGCCCGGCGCCCGCGAGGCGATCGACGCCGTACGGGCGGCCGGCGGGCGCGCGATCGTCGTCACCGCCAAGTACGAGCCCAACGCCAAGCTGCACTTGGAGCACCTCGGCATCGAACCCGACGCGGTCATCGGCGACCTGCGGGCCGAGCGCAAGGCGGAGGCGCTGCTCGACCACGGCGCGGCGGTCTACGTCGGCGACCACACGGGCGACGTACGCGGCGCCCGGACTGCGGGGGCCCACTCCGTCGCCGTCGCCACAGGCCCCTGCGCCGCCGACGAGCTGCGGGTCGCGGGCGCGGACGTCGTCCTCGCCGACCTCACCGAGTTCCCGGCCTGGCTCGCGACGTACCGGGCTCGGTAGCGACCCGGCGCCGCTAGCGCTGCCCCACTCCGCGCGCCTGCCTGCGCCCCTGCGCGATCGACTGGAGCACACCGGCCCCCGCCATCAGGAAGCCCACGCCCATGAGCATGCACAGGCCGTACATGTACGTTGGGAAAGGCTTCGTCCCCAGCAGCAACGGGGCCACGGTGACCAAAGTGGACACGGCCCCGAGGAAGAACACGATGGCACCGGCACGGATCAGCCGGTCGCCGGCGGCGGCGGAATTCGCTTGGGTTTTGTCACGCACTGGACCAGGGTAGTTCCCACCGCGAGGAACCACTCAGCGACGTCTTGTCACCGGCCCCGGGACCATTAGCCTTGGTACCGGCGGGTCCACGCGGCCCGCTGCAGTGCTCTCCAGAGCAGTTTCCCGAAACACTTTGCAGACGCAGTTTCCGACGAGTACGAGGACGAGGACAGACGTGCCTACCGGCAAGGTCAAGTGGTTCAACAGCGAGAAGGGCTTCGGCTTTCTCTCCCGCGACGACGGCGGCGACGTCTTCGTCCATTCCTCGGTTCTCCCCGCCGGAGTGGATTCCCTGAAGCCGGGACAGCGCGTGGAGTTCGGAGTGGTCGCCGGCCAGCGCGGCGACCAGGCGCTGTCCGTCACCCTTCTGGAGCCGACCCCCTCGGTCGCCGCCGCGCAGCGCAAGAAGCCGGACGAACTGGCCTCCATCGTCCAGGACCTGACGACCCTCCTGGAGAACATCACCCCGATGCTGGAGAAGGGCCGCTACCCCGACAAGGCCTCCGGCAAGAAGATCGCGGGCCTGCTGCGCGCGGTCGCCGACCAGCTGGACGTCTGACCACGCGCACAGGGCACCGACCCCGTCAGGGGAACGCGAGCGCATTCGGGCCGAGGGGCGGTACCAGCCCCTCGGCCGCCGCGCGTGTGAGCAGGCCCCGGACCGCCGCGTAGCCGTCCTCGCCCAGGTCGGCCGTGAACTCGTTGACGTACAGGCCGATGTGCTGGTCCGCCACCGCGGGGTCCATCTCCTGCGCGTGCTCCATGACGTACGGGCGTGAGGTCTCGGGGTCGTCCCAGGCCGCCCGCACGGACGTGCGGATCGAGTCGGCGAGCAGCTTCAGCGCGTCCGCGCCCAGCGACCGCTTGGCGATGATCGCTCCCAGCGGGATCGGCAGGCCGGTGGTGTCCTCCCAGTGCTCGCCCATGTCCGCGAGCTTGTGCAGAGCGTAGTTCTGGTACGTGAACCGCGCCTCGTGGATGACCAGCCCCGCGTCGACCTTCCCGTCCCGCACGGCCGGCATGATCTCGTGGAAGGGCATGACCACGATCTCCCCGACCCCGCCGGGGACCGTGTCCGCCGCCCACAGGCGGAAGAGCAGATACGCCGTCGACCTCTCGCTCGGCACGGCGACCGTCCTGCCGGTGAGATCGACCCCCTCCTCCCGCGTGAGCACCAGCGGCCCGCAGCCCCGCCCCAGCGCGCCCCCGCAGGGCAGCAGGGCGTACTCGTCCAGGACGTACGGCAGGACGGCGTACGACACCTTCAGCACGTCGAGCTCGCCGCGCTCGGCCATCCCGTTGGTGATGTCGATGTCGGCGAACCTCACGTCGAGCGCCGGCGCGCCGGGCACGCGGCCGTGGGCGAGGGCGTCGAAGACGAACGTGTCGTTCGGGCAGGGGGAGTAGGCGATCTTCAGGGGCTCGGCGGATGCGGTCATGCTGACTCCCAACTCTCCAATACGGGCGCTAGCTTCCCGAAGCCCTCCGTGAGGGCCGTGAGCGCGTCACCGATGCGCCAGGCGGCGCGGTCGCGCGGGCCGACCGGGTTGGAGACGGCCCGGACCTCCACGACGGGCGTGCCGTGCGCGGCGGCCGCCTCCGCGACCCCGAACCCCTCCATCGCCTCCGCGAGCGCCCGCGGATGCCGGGCCCGCAGCTCGGCGGAGCGCACGACGCTGCCGGTCACCGTGGAGACGGTGAGGACGGTCCCGGCGCGCGCGCCGGTGGCGGCGACGAGATCCCGTACGAGTGATTCCGGCGGCCGGTGGCTGACGGTCCCGAAGCCGAGCTCGGTGACCGGCAAGAAGCCGTCCGCGGTCTCGGCCCCGAGGTCGGCGGCCACGATGTCGTCGGCGACGACGAGCGAGCCGACGGGCGCGTCGGGCGCGAAGCCGCCCGCGATGCCGGCGGAGACGACCAGGCCGTAGGGGGTGCCGTCGAGGGCGGCGGCGGTGAGCGCGGCGGCGGTGGAGGCGGCGGCGAGGGCGGGGCCCACCCCGGCGGCGAGCAGGTCGTAGGCGCCGGTGCGGTGCAGGATCACCCCGGGGAGCCGTACCTCGGCCGCCGGGGATGCGAAGGCCCTGGCCACCGCGTCCCGTTCCACGGGAACAGCGGTGGCCACCAGCACACGTGCCTGAGGGGACGTGATCAGGAAGCCTTCTCGAGCTTGAAGGACCACAGTCCCGTCACCTTGCTCTCGCCCTCCTTGATGGAGACGAGCGTGGAGTTGCCGCTCGCCCCGTACTGGGCGTTGAAGAACACGCTGCCCGGGATCGTGCGGTAGGTCTTGGTGCTGGACTCGGTCAGCGGCTGGCCGTTCATCAGGATCGTCCAGCCCTTGTCCGCGATGGTCGGGTCGACGCCGAAGCGGACCGTCTCATCGGGGTCCACCTTGATCGACTTGATGTCCTTCGACTTCAGGCACTTCGCCAGATCGGCGGAGGGAACTTCCTTGCCGTCGTTGTAGCAGTCGGTCTGGGAGCTCACCGAGTTCGTGCCGACCGTGATGGTCGCCAGCGGCGACGGCTTGTCACAGGCGGACAGCAGGAGCAGTCCGGCGGAAACGGCGCCGAAGGCGGCTACGGCGCGACGGGAACGCAGTGCGGTCATGGCCGAAGGCTATCGGGCACGGCCGGAGCGCCCCCCACGCGGGGTGGACGACGTGCCGCCCGCTCCCGCGATCAGGCCCCACGCACCCGGGCCGGGGCCGTGCCCTCGCGCCGTGCCGAGGTCAGCAGCGCCCGTACCGTCGGCAGCCAGCCCGCCGCGACGATCGCCGCGCCGACCGAGAGCCCCAGCACCCCGTTGAGGGGGAGCACGATCCCGATCGCCCCGCCCAGCACCCACGCCATCTGCAACAGGGTCTCCGAGCGCGCGAACGCCGACGTACGCACCAGCTCCGGCACGTCCCGCTGGATCAGCGCGTCCAGCGCCAGCTTGGCGAGCGCCTGCGCGAACCCGGCGACCGCCGCCAGACACGCCACCAGGAACGCTCCGAAGAACACCGCCGCGGTGATCGCCGCGCCCAGCACGATCGCCACCACCGTCACGATGATCACTTCCGGTGCGCGCGACCTGAGCCAGGCGCCGACGGCCGTGCCGAGCGCGTTGCCCGTGCCCGCCGCCACGCCCACGATCCCCAGCGACACCGCCGCGCTCTCCCCGGTGAGCGGGTGCTCGCGCAGCAGGAAGGCGAGGAAGAAGATCAGGAAGCCGGACAGACAGCGCAGCGCGGCGTTGGCGGCCAGGGCGTGGATGACGGCGGGGCCCACGGTGCGCAGCCCGGGCCGGCGTGAGGCCGCCCTGCGCTCGGGGCCGTGCAGATGCTCCTCGTCCGAGGCGAGCAGCGCTCGGTCCTCCCCCTTCGCCGAGTCGACCTTCGGCGGCAGCGAGAACGACAGGAACGTCCCGGCGACGAACAGCACGAACGCGCCGTACAACGGCCAGCCGGGACCGATGGCGTGCAGCGCGGCCCCGACCGGGGCGGCCAGCCCGGTGGCGAGCAGGCCGCCGAGGGTGACCCGGGAGTTGGCCTTCACCAGGGAGAAGTGGGGCGGCAGCAGCCGTGGCACCACGGCGCTGCGGACGACGCCGTACGCCTTCGACGCGACGAGGACGCCGAGCGCCGCCGGGTACAGCTCCAGGCTTCCGCTCGCCACCGCCCCGGAGATGATCAGCGCGAGCAGGGCACGGGCGAGCATCGCGCCCGCCATCGCGGCCCGCCGGCCGTGCGGGAGACGGTCGAGGAGGGGGCCGATCACGGGGGCGAGCACCGTGAACGGCGCCATGGTGATGGCGAGGTAGAGCGCGACGCGCCCGCGGGCCTCGTCGGTCGGCACGGAGAAGAAGACGGTGGAGGCGAGGGCGACGGTGATCATGACGTCGCCTGCGCCGTTCACGGCGTGCAGTTCGATCAGCTTGCCGAGGCCGGACTCGCCCGCGCCGTGCGCGTGCGTGGCCTTCCGGATACCGCGGGCGACACCGGTGAACGGACGGCGCACGGCACGGCCGACCGCGCGGACGGACCCGCCGAACCGGCCCGAACCGCCACCCCGGCTGCGCCCCCCGACCCCACCGACCCCGGTGGTTCCCTGGGACGACCTCGCGGCTGCCACCCCGTCATAGTGCCCCGAGAAGCGCGGGTGTAGTGCCGTTACCGCACGTACGGGATCGACGGGTGTCGTACCGGGGGTGGGGCGCGCCCGCCTGAAGGGGCCGCGGCGACACGTCCGGAACGGCATACGGAGGGCCGGGCTCCGGGAAAGGGCAGCGACTCGGTGTGGGCCCCGGGGCCCGGAGAGGGTAGCGTGCGTAGCGCGCCGTGGCGATTGTTCTCGGCCGCGCGCCTGAAATCCATCCCGCAGAATGGATGGTGTGGGTGCGCCCGAGCGCGATCGGGCGCGGACGTCGACGCGGCCCCCTGGTCCGCTCCGTCCGCTCCCAGCCGAGAAGATGGCGCACCCGTGAGACGGCGTAGGAGAGAAGCGATACCTGTGAGCGCGACAACGCGAAGCCGCACCCCCGACCGCCTGTGCGCCGAGGCGATCGACCTCGCCCGTACCGCCGCCGAGGAGGCCGCCGCGCCCGGCGTCGTCGGCGAGCATGCCGGGACGGTCTCCGAGGGTGACCGTGTTGTCACGCACTTCTTCGAGTGCAAGGAACTGGGGTACCGGGGCTGGCGCTGGGCGGTGACGGTCGCGCGGGCCTCGCGCGCGAAGGTCGTCACGGTGGACGAGACGGTCCTGCTGCCCGGCCCCGACGCGCTGCTCGCCCCGGAGTGGGTGCCGTGGAGCGAGCGGCTGCGCCCCGGCGACCTGGGTCCGGGCGACCTGCTGCCGACGGACGCCGAGGACCTGCGCCTGGAGCCCGGTTTCACCGGCGAGGAGGAGCCGCTCCCGAACGCGGCGGTCTCCGGCGAGATGGCCGAGCTGGTCGAGGCGGAGGACGCTGAGGTGACCGGCGGGGCCCCGGCGAACCTGCCGATCGCCCCGTCGCGCGGTTCCATCTCCGCGGTGGCGGAGGAGCTGGGCCTGCGCCGCGCCCGGGTCCTGTCCCGCTACGGACTGCACGTCGCCGCCGACCGCTGGGAGGAGGCCTTCGGCGCCAAGACGCCGATGGCACAGGCGGCCCCCGCCTCCTGCGTCTCCTGCGGCTTCCTGGTCCCGATCGGCGGCTCGCTCGGACAGGCCTTCGGGGTGTGCGCCAACGAGTTCTCCCCGGCGGACGGCCGCGTGGTCTCCCTGTCGTACGGCTGCGGCGGCCACTCGGAGGCGGCGGTCATGCCGAAGACGCCGCGCCCGGCTCCGCCGGTGGTCGACGAGACGAAGGTCGAACCGTTTCCGCTGCGGCCGTCGCCGGAGGGGTCGGTGCCGGCGGTGGCGGACGAGTCGTCGGCTGAGCTGGGGCACTCGTAACCGGGGAGTACGAACAGCCCCTCCGGCGTTCGAGGACGAGGCCGTCCAGGCCGACACGGCAGCCCGGGGGCGGAGCCCCCAGAAACGGCGCCCCCGGCGGACGGCACCTGCCCGAATGTCGGCCACGCTCCCGCACGGTACCTTCGTCCGGCGGCAGCCCCCGGTACCTTCGTCCGGCGGCAGCCCCCCGCCGCCAGAGGGAGAGTGAACCGTGAGCAAGTTCGTGCGACCGGCAGCCGAAGGCGACCCGTTCGGCACGGCCCGCCTGCGCCGCGGCGTGCTGGACGCCTGGGCGACCAGCCCGGCCCGGTTCCGCGAGGACGCCAACGCCGAGGAGGACCTCGTCCTCGGCGGCTACCGCGACCGCCTCGTCGTGGAGCTCGCACAGAACGCCGCCGACGCCGCGGCCCGGGCGGGGGCCCCCGGACGGCTCCGGCTGACCCTCCGCGAGGGCGTGCTCGTCGCCGCCAACACCGGTGCCCCGCTCGACGCGGCCGGTGTCGAGTCGCTGTCCACCCTGCGGGCGTCCGCCAAGCGCGACGAACGGGAACAGGCCGTCGGCCGCTTCGGCGTCGGCTTCGCGGCCGTCCTCTCCGTCAGTGACGAACCCGCGGTCGTCGGCCGGCACGGAGGGGTGCGCTGGTCCCTGTCCGAGGCCCGGGAACTCGCCACCGAGACCGCCCGGCACAGCCCCGGCCTCGGCGACGAGATCCGCCGCCGCGACGGGCACGTACCGCTGCTGAGGCTGCCGTTCGCCGCCGAGGGCACCGCCCCCGACCCGTACGACACCGCCGTCATCCTCCCGCTGCGCGACGCGGCGGCCGCCGATCTGGCCGAGCGGCTGCTGGGGGCCGTCGACGACGCGCTGCTGCTCGCCCTGCCCGGCCTCGAAGAGGTCGTCGTCGAGATCCATGACCTCGGCCCGCGCACGCTGGTCCGCCGCACCGACGGCACCGACACCGTCGTGGAGGACTCCCGCGACGGCACCACCCGCTGGCGTACCGTCTCCCAGCACGGCCCCCTCACCCCCGACCTGCTCGCCGACCGCCCGGTCGAGGAGCGGCTGCGCCCCCACTGGTCCGTCACCTGGGCCGTCCCCGCCGAGGCCGACGGCACCCCGGGCCGTCCCCGCACCGCCCCGGTGGTGCACGCCCCGACCCCCAGCGACGAGCCGCTCGGGGTGCCCGCCCTGCTCATCGCGTCGTTCCCGCTGGACACCAGCCGCCGCCACGCCGCGCCCGGCCCGCTGACCGACTTCCTGGTGGAGCGCGCGGCCGACGCCTACGCCGAACTCCTCGCCGCCTGGCGCCCGGTGACCCCCGGCATCCTCGACCTGGTGCCGGGGCCGCTCGGCAAGGGCGAGCTGGACGGCGCGCTGCGCGGGGCCATCCTGGAGCGGCTGCCGCGCACCGCTTTCCTGCCGCCCGCGAACGAGCCCGGCGACGACGACGAACTGCCCGAGGCACTGCGCCCCCGGGACGCCGAGGTCGTCGAGGGCGCCGGGGCCGGGACCGTGCGGGTCCTCGCCGAGGTGCTGCCCTGCCTGCTGCCCGCGGGCCTCGAACGCCGCGTGGAGCTGCGGACGCTGGGCGTGGCCCGGGTGCCGCTGACCGAGGCGATCGACCGGCTCGCGGGGCTGGAGAAGGCGCCGGAGTGGTGGTGGCGGCTGTACGACAGCCTGGCCGGGGTCGACCCGGACCGGCTGTCCGGGCTGCCGGTGGCGCTGGCCGACGGGCGGACCACGATCGGGCCCCGGCAGGTCCTGCTGCCGACCTTCGACGGGCCGCCGGTGGCTCCGGAGGCGCTGGCCCGGCTGGGACTGAAGGTCGCCCACGCGGACGGCGCCCATCCGCTGCTGGAGAAGCTCGGCGCGCTCCCGGCCACCCCGCGGGCCATCCTCACCACCCCGCAGGTGCGGGCCGCCGTCGCCGCCTCCCTCGAGGACGAGGGCGTGGGCTGGGAGGAGGACGGCCTGGACGCCGAGGAGCTGGCGGACACCGTGCTCGCCCTCGTCCGCGAGGCGGGTCTCGACCCCGGTGACGAGCCGTGGCTCGGCGCGCTCGCGCTGCCCGACGAGGACGGCGAACTCGCGCCCGCCGGGGAGCTCGTGCTGCCCGGCAGCCCGTTCGCGAGCGTCATGCGCGAGGGCGAACTGGCCTTCGTGGACGCCGATCTGGCCGAACGCTGGGGCGAGCAGCCGCTGGCCGCCTGCGGCGTGCTCGCCGATTTCGCCCTCGTCCGCGCCACCGACGTCGTCCTCGACCCGGACGAACTGGAGCCCCGCGACTCCGACTTCGCCGAACCCGACGACGTGGGGCTGCTCGACGCGGTCGACGTGTGGTGCGAGGACGTCCTCGACCGGCTGCCCGACACGCCCGTACCGCCGGTGGCGACCGAGATCATCGCGGTACGGGACCTGGACCTGGTCGACGACGACCGCTGGCCGCAGGCCCTCGCCCTGCTGTCGCGGCCCCCGCTCAGGGACGCGCTCACCCAGCCGGTGCGGGTGCTGCTGCCGGACGGCACGCACGAGGTCGTACGCCCGTACACGGCCTGGTGGCTGCGCGGTCACCCGGTGCTGGACGGCCGCCGCCCGGCCGGTCTGCGCGCGGCGGGCGGCGACCCGCTGCTGCACAGCCTGTACGACGAGGCGGACGCCACCGGCTTCGACGACGAGCAGGTGCTGCGCGCCCTCGGCGTACGGACGTCGGTCGCCGCCCTCCTCGACGAGCCCGGCGGCGCCGCGGAACTCCTCGACCGGCTCGCCGACCCGGACCGCGCCGTCACGGCCGCCCAACTGCACGCGCTGTACGGCGCGCTGGCCGAGCTGGACCCGCAGCAGGTGACCCTGCCGGAGGAGCTGCGGGCGGTGGTCGACGGGCGGGTGACCGTCGTGGACGCCGCCGACGCGGTGGTCGTCGACTCGCCCGACCTGCTGCCCTTCACCGAGGGCGTCCCCCTGCTGCCGGTCCGCCCGGCCCGGGCCGCCGATCTGGCCGAGCTGTTCCAGGTGCGGCGGCTGAGCGAGTCGGTGACGGGCGAGGTGACCTCCGAGGGCGTCGAGCACGACGTACCGGACTCGGTGCGGGTCCTGCTCGGACCGCGGACGCCACAGACGTACGTGGAGCACGAGGAACTCGTCGTCGACGGGGTCGAACTGGACTGGCGCCTGACGTCCGACGGCGTCCTGCACGCGGCCACCCTGGAGGGCGTCGCCGCCGGCCTCGCCTGGGCGGCGGGTCAGTGGCCGCGCCGCTTCGAGGTGGCGGCGCTGCTGGAGGACCCGTCCCGCACCGAGGAGCTGGCGCGGGACCGCTGGTTCGACTGAGGCATCAGGTTCCAGTGAGGCATCACGCGGGGAACGGGCGGTCGACCCCGTTCGAGTGAGGCATCACGCGGGGAACGGGCGCTCGACCCCGTTCGACTGAGGCATCACGCGGGGAACCGGCGGTCGACCCACTTCCACAGCACCTCCAGGGCGGCCGCCGACACCGCCGCGATGCCCACCGCGACCCAGGGTATCGTCTCCCCGACCAGCCTCAGGGCGAAGAAGTGCTGCAGCCACGGCACGGCCAGCACGCACACGAACGCCACGCCCATCGCGGCCACCAGACCGATCCGCCACCAGGTGTAGGGGCGGGCGACGATGGCCAGCACCCACATGGCGATCAGGAACAGCGTGAGGGTCGCCGCGCTGGTCTCCGCCGCGAGGGAGCCGGGACCGCTGTAGTGGTGGCGGGCGATCAGGTAGGTGACGAACGTGGCGACCGCCGCCACCGCCCCGCCCGGGATCGAGTACCGCATGACCCGCCGGACGAAGTGGGGCCTCGCCCGCTCCTTGTTCGGCGCGAGGGCCAGGAAGAACGCCGGGACGCCGATCGTCAGGGTCGACAGCAGGGTCAGGTGCCGGGGCAGGAACGGGTACTCCACCTGCGAGCACACCACCAGCACCGCCAGGAGCACCGAGTACACCGTCTTCACCAGGAACAGCGTCGCGACCCGCGTGATGTTCCCGATCACGCGCCGTCCCTCGCCGACCACCGACGGCAGCGTCGCGAAGCTGTTGTCGAGCAGCACGATCTGCGCCACGGCCCGGGTCGCCTCCGAGCCGGAGCCCATCGACACCCCGATGTCCGCGTCCTTGAGCGCCAGCACGTCGTTCACGCCGTCGCCCGTCATCGCCACCGTGTGCCCGCGCGACTGGAGCGCGCCCACCATGTCCCGCTTCTGCTGCGGGCTGACCCGGCCGAAGACGGTGCCCTTGTCCAGGGACTTCCCCATCTCGTCCTGGTTCTGCGGCAGGTGCCGGGCGTCCATCACCTGGCCGCGGATGCCGAGTTTTCCGGCCACCGCGCCCACCGACACGGCGTTGTCGCCGGAGATGACCTTGGCGCGGACGTTCTGGTCGGCGAAGTAGCGCAGGGTGTCGGCGGCGTCCGGGCGCAGCCGCTGCTCCAGGACCACCAGCGCGGTGGGCCGGACACCGGCCGTGACCCGGGGGTCGTCCAGGTCCCGGGAGGCGCGCGCCAGCAGCAGCACGCGCAGCCCCTGCTCGCTCAGCCGCTCGGTCTCGGTCAGCGCCGGGTCGTCGGGGTCGAGGAGGACGTCGGGGGCGCCGAGGAGCCAGGTGCCGGTTTGGCCGTCGCCCTCGCTGAAGGAGGCGCCGCTGTACTTGCGGGCGGAGGAAAAGGGCAGGGCCTCGGTGCAGCGCCAGTCCTCGCTGTCCGGATAGGCGTCGATGATCGCCTGGAGGGAGGCGTTCGGGCGTGGGTCGGCCTCGCCGAGGGCGCCGAGGACCTTGCGTATGTAGGTCTCGTCGGCGCCCTGGAGCGGTCGCAGCTCGGTGACGTCCATGCCGCCCTCGGTGAGGGTGCCCGTCTTGTCCAGGCAGACGGTGTCGACGCGGGCGAGCCCCTCGATGGCGGGCAGCTCCTGGACGAGGACCTGTTTGCGGCCGAGCCGTATGACACCGATCGCGAAGGCCACGGAGGTCAGCAGGACCAGCCCCTCCGGGACCATGGGCACGATGCCGCCGACCGTGCGGGCGACGGAGTCCTTGAGCCCGTGCCGCGTCGTCACCAGCTGGCTGATGACCAGGCCGATCGCGGTCGGGACCATCATCCAGGTGACGTACTTGAGGATGGTGGAGATGCCGGTGCGCAGCTCGGAGTGCACGAGCGTGAAACGGCTCGCCTCCTCGGCGAGCTGGACGGCGTAGGCCTCCCGGCCCACCTTGGTCGCCTGGAACGCGCCACCGCCCGCGACCACGAAGCTGCCGGACATCACCGGGTCACCGCGCCGTTTGAGGACGGGGTCGGCCTCTCCGGTGAGCAGCGACTCGTCGATCTCCAGCCCGTCGGTCTCGACGCAGACGCCGTCGACGACGATCTTGTCCCCGGGTCCGATCTCGATGACGTCGTCCAGCACGATCTCCGACATGCTGATCTCGGCCGCCGTCCCGTCCCGGCGCACGGTCGGCCGAGCCTCGCCGATCACCGCGAGGGAGTCCAGGGTCTTCTTGGCCCGCCACTCCTGGATGATGCCGATCCCGGTGTTCGCGATGATCACGTATCCGAACAGGCTGTCCTGGAACGGCGCCACGAACAGCATGATCAGCCAGAGCACACCGATGATCGCGTTGAAGCGGGTGAAGACGTTCGCGCGGACGATCTCGCCCAGGGAGCGGCTGCTGCGCACGGGAACGTCGTTGACGTCACCGCGGGCGACCCGCTCGGCCACTTCGGCGGCGGTCAGGCCGCGCGTGCGCACGGGCATCGGGGCGGGGTGCACGGGATCGAGTTCGGCACCCGCGTCGATGTGCGTCATGCATTCGACGGTACGTGCGGATTTGCGCCTTCACCCGCCGAGCACTTCAAAGATCCGACCAGGGGAGGAGGGCGGCTCATGCGGGGGTTGGAGGGAGCGCGGGAGAGGTACTGCGAAAGTCACCGCTCGGCGTCGGCGGCCCGCTTGATCGCCCCGTCCCGCTTGATCGCGGCGTCCCGCCTGCGTACGTACCAGACGCCCACGCAGCCCAGCCCCGCTCCCGCCAGGCACGTCCACAGCCACCATGTGTGCCCGTGGTCGGCGAACCAGCCGTAGAACGGCAGCTGGACCAGGAACATCAGGAACCAGAGGATCGTGCCGCCGGTGATGACGGGCACCACGGGGCCCTCAAGGGGCTCCGGCGCCTCGTGCCTGGGGGTCCACTTCGCCATGCGCACAGCTTACGAGGACCCGGAACCGCCCCGACCGCGACCCGGGCGGCGGCGCGACCGCGATCCGGGGGCCCTTGCACGCCAAGGGTCTACGCGCGGAGATAGCGATCAGGGCCTTATATGTTCATACTGAAACGGTTCGAGTCTGGCCGCTTACGTTCGTATGAAGCACCAACAGAAGCGTGGGGGAACCTGTTGGTGACAGGCGACGGCGAGACTCGATCACGTTTGTTCAGCGATCCCCGTGATCCCCGTGCACATTGAGGTCCCGCATGCCCACCTCGGCCCCCGCCAAGGCCTCCGCCCCGCAGCAGCCGGGCACCCGGCCGCCGTCCGGCGCCCTCGACCGCTACTTCAAGATCTCCGAGCGGGGCAGCACGCTGTCCCGCGAGATCCGCGGCGGTTTCGCCACCTTCTTCGCGATGGCGTACATCATCGTGCTGAACCCGATCATCCTCGGCAGCGCTAAGGACATGTACGGGCACCACCTGGACCACGGCCAGCTCGTCACCGCGACGGCCGTGACCGCCGCCTTCACCACGCTGCTCATGGGCGTGATCGGCAACGTCCCGATCGCCCTCGCCGCCGGCCTCGGCGTGAACACGGTCGTCGCCCTCCAGCTCGCCCCGCGCATGTCGTGGCCGGACGCGATGGGCATGGTCGTCCTCGCCGGCTTCGTGGTGATGCTCCTCGTCGCCACCGGTCTGCGCGAGCGCGTGATGAACGCCGTGCCCCTCGGCCTGCGCAAGGGCATCTCGATCGGCATCGGCCTGTTCATCATGCTGATCGGTCTCGTGGACTCCGGCTTCGTCACCCGTATCCCCGACGTCGCCCAGACCACGGTCCCGCTCCAGCTCGGCATGAACGGTCACCTGAGCGGCTGGCCGGTGCTGGTCTTCGTCCTCGGCGCGCTGCTCACCTTCGCGCTGATCGTCCGCAAGGTGCCGGGCGCGATCCTGATCTCGATCGTCGCGATGACGGTCCTCGCGGTGGTGCTCAACGCCGTCGCCAAGATCCCCAGCTGGGGGCTGACCGTCCCGAAGTGGCCCGGCAACCCGGTCGCCAGCCCCGACTTCGGCCTGATCGGCAAGGTCAGCCTGTTCGGAGGCTTCGGCAAGGTCGGCGTGCTGACCGGCATCCTGTTCGTCTTCACGGTCCTGCTGTCGTGCTTCTTCGACGCGATGGGCACGATCATGGGCATCAGCGACGAGGCCAAGCTGACCGACGCCGAGGGCAACATGCCCGGCATCAACAAGGTCCTCTTCGTCGACGGCATCGCGGTCGCGGCGGGCGGCGCCAGCTCCTCCTCGGCCACCACCTGCTTCGTGGAGTCCACGGCCGGTGTCGGCGAGGGTGCGCGTACGGGCTTCGCGAACGTCGTCACGGGCCTGCTGTTCGCGGTGGCGCTCTTCCTCACCCCGGTCGCCACGATGGTGCCCTCCCAGGCGGCCACCCCGGCCCTGGTCGCGGTGGGCTTCCTGATCCTGTCCAACTCGGTCAAGGAGATCGACTGGGCGGACCACACGATCGCCATCCCCGCCTTCGTGACCATGCTGATGATGCCGTTCACGTACTCGATCACCAACGGCATCGGGATGGGCTTCATCACGTTCGCCCTGCTGCGCCTGGCCGCGGGCCGCGGGCGTGAGGTGCCGGCGGCGATGTACGTGGTGGCGGCGGTCTTCGCCTTCTACTACCTGATGCCGGCGCTGGGCCTGACCTGATCCGCCGGGTCGACCTCCGGGGCCGGGGGACGGTCAGGTGGCCCCGTAGAACCGCTGTAGAACCGTTCCGTCTCCTCGACGGCGGCCTCGAACCGCTGGTCGAAGTCATCACGAATGAGCGTCCGGACGACATAGTCCTGGACGCTCATTCCTCTTCTGGCGGCGTGGTGCCGGAGCCGCTCGAGCAGTTCCCTGTCTATCCGCACGCTGAGCACGCTGGTCCCCATGGCGACGAGGGTTGCCCGACCCGGGCACGCGGGGGGTCACGTTCCGCTGCCGGATCACTCATTCGAGTGATGTAGGCAGTTCAGGGGTTTCTTAACTGATCGCGGTTGTGCTGCTGCGGAAGTGGTCGGAGTCACCCTTGTGGGCGTACGTGGGGGTGGTCTTTAGGAAAAGTAATGAGTTATCCTAAAGAGCATGCCTGACCTGACCCATGGCGACGACGCTGCCGCCGTGAACGCTCTCCGCTCCGCCGTGATGCGCCTGTCGCGCCGACTCAAGCACCAGCGGGTCGACGAGTCGCTGAGCCCGACCGAGATGTCGGTGCTCGGCACCCTGGCCCGCTGCGGCTCCGCGACCCCGGGCGAGCTCGCCCGCAAGGAGCACGTCCAGCCGCCCTCGATGACCCGCATCGTGGCCCTGCTGGAGAGCAAGGGTCTGGTCGCCCTGGAGCCCCACCCCGAGGACCGGCGCCAGAAGGTGGTCACCCAGACCGAGCGTGCCGAGGCGATGCTCGAGGAGAGCCGCCGCAAGAGAAACGCGTTCCTGGCCGGACTGATCGAGGGGCTGGACGAGGACGAGTGGGCGGCACTGCGCGTCGCGGCCCCCGTCCTCGAGAAGCTCGCGCACCTGTGACCGGGGCGCACCCGGGGTACCGCGGCACCCCGAGCCGGGGTGCCGCGGCCACGGGTGCGTGCCCGTGCCGGACGCCCACCGTGACCGACGCGGCCCCCACCCGCGTACGTACGAAGCCGTCATCGCAAGGAGGCGAATCCCTTTGAGTACGGGAACCGGAGCAGCTTCCGCCCCCGCACCAGCCACCCACGACTCCCCGCCCGCCCACCAGACCGCACCATCGGCACAGCCCCCCACCCCCGCCGAGAGCCCCGAGCCTGCCGAACGGACCGGGACCGTCGCACGGACCGAGACCGTCGCACAGTCCGGCCCCGTCGCACAGTCCCGCCCCGTCGCACGGACCGAGCCCGTTCTGCCGGCCGAGTCCGCCGCGCGGCCCGAGCCCGTCCTGTCGGCCGAGTCCGTCGAACGCACCGAGACCGCCGTCCCGACCGAGCCCCGCAGGTCATCGATGTTCAGCTCGCTGCGCATCCGTAACTACCGGCTCTTCTTCCTCGGCCAGGTCGTCTCCAACACCGGCACCTGGATGCAGCGGATCGCCCAGGACTGGCTGGTGCTCAGCCTGACCGGCTCCTCCACCGCCGTCGGTGTCACCACGGCGCTGCAGTTCCTGCCGATGCTGCTGTTCGGCCTGTACGGCGGCGTCCTCGTCGACCGTCTGCCCAAGCGCCCGACGCTGCTCGTCACGCAGTCGGCGATGGGAGCCACCGGCCTTGTCCTCGCCTTCCTGACCCTGACCGGGCACGTCCAGGTCTGGCACGTCTACGTGGCCGCCTTCGCCGTCGGACTCGCCACGGTCGTCGACAACCCGGCCCGGCAGTCCTTCGTCTCCGAGATGGTCGGCCCGAAGCACCTGCAGAACGCGGTCAGCCTGAACTCGGCGAACTTCCAGTCCGCCCGCCTGGTCGGCCCCGCCGTCGCCGGTGTCCTGATCACCGGCATGGGCACGGGCTGGGCCTTCCTGCTCAACGGCCTGTCCTTCCTCGCGCCGATCGCCGGCCTGCTGCTGATGCGCGCCCGTGAGCTGCACGCCGTGGAGCGCGCGCCGCGCGGCAAGGGCCAGCTGCGCGAGGGCCTGCGCTATGTCGCCGGGCACCCGGAGCTGATCTGGCCGATCGTGCTGGTCGGGTTCATCGGCACCTTCGGCTTCAACTTCCCCGTGTGGCTGTCGGCCTACGCGGACGACGTCTTCCACGCGGGCGCCGGCGCCTACAGCCTCTTCAACACGCTGATGGCGGTCGGCTCGCTGACCGGCGCACTGCTCGCCGCTCGCCGCGGCACGGCCCGGTTGCGGGTGCTGATCGCGGCGGCGGCCCTCTTCGGCACGCTGGAGATCGTGGCGGCCGGGGCGCCGTCCCTGTGGCTGTTCTCGCTGCTGATGGTGCCGATAGGGATCTTCGGCCTCACGGTGAACGTCACGGCGAACACGGCCGTCCAGATGGGCACGGACCCGGCGATGCGCGGCCGCGTCATGGCCCTGTTCATGATGGTCTTCATGGGCGGTACGCCGCTCGGGGCGCCCGTGGTCGGCTGGATCACGGACGCGTACGGCGCCCGGGTCGGGTTCGCCCTGGGCGGCCTGATCTCGGCCCTGGCCGCCGTGACCGTCGGCCTGATCCTGGTCCGGGCGAGCGGCCTGCGCCTGGCGGTGGGCTGGCACCGGGGGCATCCGCGGGTACGGTTCGTGCCGCGCGAGGAGCCGGTGCCGGCCTGAGGGGTTCGGGGCGCCCCGAGGCAGAGGGGGCGCCCCCCTTAGCGCCTGGTCGCCGGTGTGGCTGGGGAACCCCATCCCTGCGAAGGTGAGGTCATGAGACTCTTCGCCGCGGTGCTGCCGCCTCCGGACGCCCTGCGGGAACTGTCCTCGGCGGTACGCGAGTTGGAGGGGCTGCCGGGGGCGCGCGGGCTGCGCTGGACGGAACGGCCGGCCTGGCACTTCACGCTGGCCTTCTACGGCGAGGTGGCCGAGGACGTCGTACCGGACCTGTCCGAGCGGCTCGCCCGGGCGGCCCGGCGCACCGAGCCGTTCCCGCTGTCCGTGTCCGGGGGCGGGCGCTTCGGGGACCGGGCACTGTGGGTGGGCGCGTCCGGGGACATACGGGCGCTCCGGCTGCTCGCCGACCGTGTGGAGTCCGCGGCGCGCAAGGCGGGCGTGGAGATGGGGGAGCACCGCCCCTACCGCCCGCATCTGACCCTGGCCCGCAGCCGGGGCACGGCGGACTTCCGGCCGTATGTGGCGGCTCTGCGGGAGTTCGCGGGCCGCGAGTGGACGGTCGCCGACCTGGCCCTCGTGCGCAGCCGCCTGCCGAGGTCGGGCGTGTCGGGGGAGCAGCCGCGCTACGAGACGGTGGAGCGGTGGGGGCTCGGCGCAGGGGAGTGACGAGGTCCGGTTAGGCTCGACACGTGGACCCGAAGACCCGTAACCGGATCATGGCCGGTGTGCTCGTGCTGATGTTCGCGGTGGTGGCGCTGGCGGCGGTGCTCGGGAAGTAGATCCGGGGGTACCGCGCGGAACGCGGGCGAAATGCCCCGGGCCAGGCGTTCCCGGCCCGCGGACACCACCCGCGTCCCGCTGGGCGGGTTACCAGGCGAAGGCCTCCGGAGACGGACCCGGACCGGGGAAGATCTCCTCCAGGCCCGCCAGGACCTCCTCCGACAGCTCCAGCTCGACCGCCCTGATCGCGGACTGAAGCTGCTCCGCGGTGCGCGGGCCGACGATCGGGCCCGTGACGCCCGGGCGGGTCAGCAGCCAGGCGAGAGCCGCTTCGCCGGGCTCCAGACCGTGCTTCTCCAGCAGGTCCTCGTAGGACTGGATCTGCGACCGCACCGCGGGGTCGGCGAGCGAGTCGGCGGTGCGCCCACCGGCCCGGCGTCCGCCTTGGACCTCCTTCTTGATGACGCCGCCCAGCATCCCGCCGTGCAGCGGCGACCACGGGATGACCCCGACGCCGTAGTCCTGCGCGGCCGGGATGACCTCCATCTCGGCGCGGCGCTCGAAGAGGTTGTACAGGCACTGCTCGCTGACCAGCCCCAGCGAGCCGAGCCGGGCGGCGGTCTCGTTCGCCTGCGCGATCTTGTAGCCGGGGAAATTGCTGGAGCCGACGTACAGGACCTTGCCCTGCTGGACCAGCACGTCCAGGGCCTGCCAGATCTCCTCGAAGGGAGTCTTCCGGTCGATGTGGTGGAACTGGTACAGGTCGATGTAGTCGGTCTGGAGGCGCTTGAGGCTGGCCTCGACCGCCCGCCGGATGCTCACCGCGGAGAGCTTGTCGTGGTTGGGCCAGGCCTCCCCGTCCGGGCCCATGTTGCCGTACACCTTGGTGGCGAGCACGACCTTGTCGCGCCGCTCGCCGCCCTTGGCGAACCAGTTGCCGATGATGGTCTCGGTACGGCCCTTGTTCTCGCCCCAGCCGTACACGTTGGCGGTGTCGAAGAAGTTGATCCCGGCGTCCAGGGCCGCGTCCATGATCGCGTGACTGTCGGTTTCCTCGGTCTGCGGACCGAAGTTCATGGTCCCGAGAACGAGCCGGCTGACCTTGAGTCCCGTGCGTCCGAGCTGCGTGTACTTCATGACTGCTTAGCCAACGGGGTGGAGTGCGCTCTAGGCAAGGGGGGTTGGGTGACGGGCCGGGTCAGTCGCGGGGGAAGTCGTCGGTTTTGAGGACGAGGTCGACCACGGTGCCGGTGAGGTCAATGTCAGTGCCGAAGTCCACCACAGCCCGGTTCTCGTAGTCGCCCTCCTTGGGGTCGGTGTAGACGAAGCATCGCCCCTGGTAGGGATCGGCGATGACGTAGACAGGGACTCCGGCTGCCGCATAGGCGGTCTTCTTGGGGCCGTAGTCGTTCTGGGCCGTGCCCTTGGAGACGACCTCGGCGACGAACTCGACGTCCTGGTGGCGCCAGCGGCCTTCGTCGTCCTTCTTGGCCGAGTCGCTGAGCTTGGCGACGTCCGGGCAGAAGCCGTTCTCATGGCCCGGGAAGTCGATCCGGACGTCGGAGAACACCTTGTCCATCCCGAACCTGGCCGCGACAGCCCCCGCGATCCGGAAGATGATGCTCCAGTGAGTGTCCCGCTGCGGCGTCATGAAAACGCTGCCCCCGACGATCTCGACCCTGTATCCCTCGGGGACGGGCATGCGCTCAAGCCGCTCGAACCATTCGTCCAAACGCTCGGTGTTGGCGTCGGCGTCGGCCATCTCGATCCTGTCTTCAAGGACGGTCACGGTCGCGCTCCTCCCCGGCTGCCTACGGACAGGTGCAGCCGCGCAGTACAACGATACGCACAGTGACCAGGCAACGCCCGTATTCGGTCAGCCCGTTCCAGCCGCGTACGGTTGTCCGAGCCCCCACCCCTGGTACATCGCCTCCGCGAACGCCTCCGCGAGCTTGTGCTCGCCGCTCGCGTTCGGGTGCGTGCCGTCGTACGTGTCGACGTGGATGGCGTACGACGGCGGGGGCGAGGCCAGCAGGATCGGTGACCGGGGCTCGTCCAGGTCGGCCGCCGCCTTAGCCAGAAGCTCATTGAAGAGCGTCACCTGGGCCGCGAACGACGCGTCCGCCTCCGCCCGGATGTTCGGGATCACGGGGAGCACGACCATACGGATGCGCGGGTTGGCCGCCCGGGCCTCCGCCACGAAGCGGCGCACGTTCTCCGCCGTCTGCTCCGCGTTCGTGTAGAAGCCCAGGTCGATCAGGCCCAGGGAGACCAGGAGCACGTCCGCCCGCGACGCGCGGACCGCGTCCCCGATCAGCGGTGCCATGTGCAGCCAGCCCTCGCCCCAGCCCGCCAGATGGGCGCGCGGGAAGTCGGGTTCGGCGTAGGCGTACGACGTCGGCGCGTCCTCCGCCTTGTCGTACAGCGTCTCGCGCGGACCGACGATCGTGCACGGGCCGCCGTACGTCGCGCACAGATGCCGCCACAGCCGGTAGCGCCATGTGTGTTCGCCCGCGCTGCCGATCGTCATGGAGTCGCCTACGGGCATGAACCTGAGCATCCGCTCATGATGGACGATCAGCGGGCGAGCCGGACGGGACGTATGGGACGGGCCGATGTGAGGATCGACACGGACGACGGCCGCCGTTCGCAGGATGGCAGGCTTGGGGCATGCGTCGATCGTTCGCGTTCCTCTCCGGGGCCCTTCTCGTCGGTGCGCTCGCGCTCGCCGAGCCGGCGCCCGCGTCCGCCGACGACGGCGGCTTCACCGTCAAGGACCCCCGGATCACCGAGTCGAGCGGGCTCGCCGCCTCCCGTCTCCACCCGGGGATCTACTGGACGCACAACGACAGCGACGACGGCCCGTACCTCTACGCGGTGGACGGCCGCACCGGAAGGACGGTGGCCACCCTCACCCTCCGCGGCATCGGCACGCCCCGTGACGTGGAGGCCGTCTCCATGGGCCCGGGCAACGAGATCTACCTCGGCGACATCGGCGACAACTTCGGCGGCAGGTGGCCGTACGTGTGGATCTACAAGCTGCCTGAGCCGAAGGTGCTGAAGGACCAGACGATTCGCGCCACCCAGTACGTCGTGAAGTACGCGGACGGCCCCAGGGACGCCGAGTCCCTGCTGGTCCACCCGAAGACCGGGCGCGTCTACATCATCGACAAGAAGGAGGACGGCGGCCACCTCTACGAAGGCCCGGCCAGGCTCTCCGCCACGGGGACGAACGTCTTCCGCCCCATCGCCGCCGTCGACCTGTGGGCCACCGACGCCGCCTTCTCGCCCGACGGCGAACAGCTCGCCGTGCGCGGCTACTTCGGCGGCATCGCGTACGCGTGGAACGGCGGACGGATCAAGAAGCAGACCCGCCTGGACGTCCCCCTGCAGCGGCAGGGCGAGTCGGTCACGTACACGCTCGACGGGTCGAAGCTCCTGTACGGGAGCGAGGGCGCGAACAGCCCGGTGCAGTCCGAGAAGGTGCCCGGCCACCAGTCGTCCGAGTCGCCCTCCAAGAGAGGGAGTACGCGGACCGGATCCGGCAGCGGCTCACCGCTGAACGCCGACTACAAGGTGGGGGCCCTGGTGCTCGCCGCCGGTGTGGCCCTCGTCCTGGTCCTGAAACGCTTGCTGCGCAAGGGATGAAAGAAGGGCGCCCGGTGACTGGCCACCGGGCGCCCCTCTCACCGCGTACCGAGAGGATCAGAGCTTCTCGATCACGTAGTCGACGCACTTCGTCAGTGCCTCGATGTCCGTCGGCTCGATCGCCGGGAACATCGCGATGCGGAGCTGGTTGCGGCCGAGCTTGCGGTACGGCTCGGTGTCGACGATGCCGTTGGCGCGCAGGACCTTGGCCACGGCGGCGGCGTCGATCTCCTCCGAGAAGTCGATTGTGCCGATCACCTGGGAGCGCTTGGCCGGGTCGGTGACGAACGGGGTCGCGAACTTGACGTCCTCGGCCCAGCCGTACAGCGTGCGCGCCGAGGTGGCGGTGCGGCGGACCGCCCAGTCCAGGCCGCCCTGGCCGTTGATCCACTCCAGCTGCTCGTTGAGCAGGAACAGGGTGGCGAGGGCCGGGGTGTTGTACGTCTGGTTCTTGCGGGAGTTGTCGATCGCCGTGGGGAGGCTGAAGAACTCCGGGATGTGGCGGCCGGAGGCGTGGATGCGCTCGGCGCGCTCGATCGCGGCCGGGGAGAAGACACCGATCCACAGACCGCCGTCGGAGGCGAAGGACTTCTGCGGGGCGAAGTAGTAGACGTCGGTCTCGGCGATGTCGACCGGGAGGCCGCCGGCGCCGGAGGTGGCGTCCACGAGGACAAGCGCGCCTTCGTCGGCGCCCTCGACGCGCTTGATCGGCATGGCGACACCGGTCGACGTCTCGTTGTGCGTGAACGCGTAGACGTCGACGCCCGCCTCGGCCTGCGGCTCGGGGTGGGTGCCGGGGTCGGTGGCGACGACGGTGGGCTCGGCGAGCCAGGGGGCGAGCTTGGCCGCCTTGGCGAACTTGGAGGAGAACTCGCCGAAGCTGAGGTGCTGCGACTTGTTCTCGATCAGGCCGTGGGTCGCGATGTCCCAGAACGCGGTGGACCCGCCGTTGCCGAGGATGACCTCGTAGCCGTCGGGGAGCTGGAACAGCTCACGGATACCCTCACGCACCTTGCCGACCAGGTTCTTGACCGGGGCCTGGCGGTGGGACGTGCCGAGCAGGGAGCTACCCGTGGCGGCGAGGGCGTCCAGCGCCTCGACCCGCACCTTGGAGGGACCCGCGCCGAAACGACCATCGGCGGGCTTGATGTCGTCAGGAATCTGGATATCAGCCACGGACGGGAGCGTAGCCGCTGGAGGAAACCTGGGCGAAACGTGGTCCGTCGGCTGAGACGGGGTGTCGCCACCGGGTTGACCTCGCCCCCGCCGCCCCTACCCGTCCCATCCCCAGGGGCTCCGCCCCTCCAACCCCACCGGGGCTCCGCCCCGGGCCCTGGCGGGGACTGCGTCCCCTGCGCCCTTACGGGGCTCCGCTCCTGCACCCCGCTGGGGCTCCGCCCCAGACCCCGTCCGGGGGCCAGCCCCCGGACCCCCGCTCCTCAAACGCCGGAGGGGCTGAATTTCCGGGGCTGCGTCCCCTGCACCCTCGCGGGGCTCCGCTCCTGCACCCCGCCGGGGCCCCGCCCCGGAACCCCTGCGGGGACTACGTCCCCCGCACCCCGCCGGGGTCCCGCCCCAGACCCCGTCCGGGGGCCGGCCCCCGGATCCCCGCTCCTCAAACGCCGGAGGGGCTGAATTTCCGCGGCTGATGTGTCAGCGCCGGGTCGGCATCATTCAGCCCGTCTGGGGGTCCCCCCTGCTCGAAGAGCTTGGGGGAGTTTGAGGACGAGGCCGTTCAGGCCGAAGCGGGGGTCTGGGGGCGCAGCCCCCAGGGGCGGGAAGGGCAGGGGCGGCGGGGGCGAGGAACCCCTGCCTCAGCCCCCGAGCCGTACCGGCAGCTCGAACAGGTCGTTCTGTGTCACCACCGGCTTGTTGCGCAGCTCGCACGCCGGGACCGCCAGGTCCAGGTCCGGGAAACGGGCGTACAGCGCCGGAAGCGCCACCCCCGCCTCCAGACGGGACAGCGCCGCCCCGGGGCACACATGCGGACCGTGCCCGAAGGAAATGTGCCGGTTCTTTGTCTCCCGGGTGACGTCGAAGACGCCCGCGGTCGGACCGTGCGCCTTCTCGTCCCGCCCGATCGCCCCGTACGACACGATCAGCGCGTCACCCGCCGGGATGACCTTGTCCCCCACCGGGACGTCCTCCGTCGCGAAGCGGATCAGCACGTGCGAGGTAGGCGTGGAGTACCGCAGGGTCTCCTCGACCACCGCGGACCACTCCACCTCACCGGACAGCACCAGCGCCCGCTGCTCGGGATGCGTCGACAGGTTCACCACCGCGTTGACGATCAGCGAGATCGTCGTCTCGTGGCCCGCCGCCATCATCAGCTGCAACGTGGAGACGATCTCCTCGTCCGTGAGGTGGTCCCCGTCCTCCGAGGCCTGGATCAGCGCGGAGGTCAGGTCGTCGCCCGGCGCGGCGCGCTTCGCCGCCACCGTGTCCGCCATGATCCCCGCCAGCTCGGTGAGCGTCGCGACGACCTCCTCGGGCGGGGTCTGGGTCGAGAAGAACTTCTCGAACAGCTCCTTCAGACGCGGCAGCCGGGCCTCCTGGATGCCCATCAGGTCCGCGATGACGTACATCGGCAGCGGATATGCGAACTGCGCCTTGAGATCGACCACCGAGCCGTCCGTGGGCAGCCGGTCCAGCAGGTCCTCGGTCAGCTTGGTGATGCGGTCCCGCATCTCCTCCACCCGGCGCGGGGTGAGCGCTTGCGCCACCAGCGTGCGCAGCCGCCGGTGGTCGGCGCCGTCCACGGTGAGCATGGACCGGCCGGGGTTGGCAAGGCCGATCAGCGGCCAGTCGGGGGCGATCTCGCCGCGCTGCCAGGCGCCCCACACGTCGATGTCCTTCACCAGCCGTGGATCCGTCAGCAGTTGCCTGGCCTCGGCGTGGTGGGTGACCGCCCACACGGGAACGCCGCCGGGAAGTACCACGGCGGCGAGCGGTCCGGCCTCCCGTAACGTGGCGCTTTCGGCGTCCAGGTCGGAGACGAAGGGGTCCAGGGCTATGGGGCCTCTGTCGGCAGAGGTCTCGGTAGACGTCATGGGGAAGCGCTTCCAACCGCGGGGGTCGGCGTAAACCTCACCGGCAGCCCCGTCAGTCCCCGCAGCCACGGAGACGGACGTCGGGGCAACTCCTCGGCCCCTACGGCGAGATCGATGTCGGGCAGCCGGTCGAGCACCACCTCGATGCCCGTCCGCGAGATCACCTCCGCGACCTCCTGCGCCGGGAACGGGCACCGGTGCTCACCGTGCCCGAAGGAGAAGTGCGCGTTGTTGCCGCCGGTCAGCGCGGTGCCGTCGGTGCGTACCTGGGGGTCGCTGTTGGCGCCCTGGAGGCCGAGAAGGAGCAGGTCCCCGGTACGGATGTGCCGGCCGCCGAGGCGGGTGTCGCGGGACGCCCAGCGGCCCGCCACGTTCTGCGTGGGGGTGTCCTCCCACAGCACCTCGTTCATGGCTTCGGCCACGCTGTTGCGCCCGCCGAACAGGGAGGCGGCGAAACGCTCGTCGGTCAGCATCAGCCGCAGCGAGTTCCCGATCCAGTCCGCGGTCGGCTGGTGGCCCGCCGCCATCATCACCATCAGGTCCTGGACGATCTCCTCGTCGGTGAAGCCGCCCTCGTCCGCGAGCATCCGCGACACCACGTCGTCGGCCGGGTGCTCCTTGCGGTCGGCGACCAGCTCCGCCATGGAGCCGGCCAGGTGCGTCTGCCCCGCGATCGCACGCTCCCGCCCGTCGATCATGTCGTTGAGGGCGGTGACCAGACCCGGGCCCTGCTCCTCCGCGAAGCCGTAGAGGGTCGCGAGGACGCGGACGGGAAGCAGCACGGCGTACTCCGTGACCAGGTCCGCCTCACCCTTCTCGCACACCGCGTCGATCAGCTCGTCCGCGAAACGCTCGGCGTGGCGGCGCAGTTCGAACGGGTCGACTGCCTCCAGCGCACCGCTGATCATCGCGGCGCGCTCACGGTGGCGTTCGCCGACGGTGTAGAGGATCGACGGCTGCTTGCGGCCGATCATCGGCAGCAGCGGCCAGTCGTCGGGGATGTGGTCCCACTGGTTCCAGAGGTCGGAGTCCCGGCTGAACAGCACCGGATCGCCGGTCACCTGGTGCAGCTCGCGGTAGCCGAGCACCAGCCAGGCCGGGATGTCGCCGTCGAGCAGGACGGGGGTGACGGCGCCGTGCTCGCGCCGCATCTCCCGGTAGAGCGCGGCGGGGTCGGTCTGGAACCTCGGCCCGATCAGGGGCACGGGGGCGGCGGTCACACGAGCTCCTGTTCGGACTGTTCCGACTGCGCGGACCGTTCCGACTGCGCGGACTGTTCCATCCGCGCGGACCGTTCCGTCCGCGCGGACGCTTCGGTTGCGGGTGCGTGGGCGGAGTGGTGCCGCCGCACATGCTCGACCAGTGTGATCAGGACCTGCTTGCCGGACTCCCGGGAACGCGCGTCACAGTCGATCAGCGGCACGCGCGGGTGCAGGTCGAGGGCCGTACGGACCTCGTCGGGTGTGTGCCGGGGGCCGCCGAAGTCGTTGCAGGCGACGATGAACGGCGTGCCGTGCCGCTCCAGGCGGTCGATGGCGTACCAGGAGTCGTCGATGCGGCGGGTGTCGACGAGGACGACCGCGCCGAGCGTGCCGGAGAACAGCCGGTCCCACAGGAACCAGAACCGCTCCTGCCCGGGCGCGCCGAACAGGTACAGCACGTTGTGGGCGTCCAGCGTGATGCGGCCGAAGTCGAAGGCGACGGTCGTCGCGGACTTGCCGCGCACCCCGCTGAGGTCGTCGACGCTCTCGCCGGCCCGGGTCATGGTCTCCTCGGTGGAGAGCGGGCGGATCTCGCTCACCGAGCGGACCAGGGTCGTCTTGCCGACGCCGAAGCCGCCGACGACCACGATCTTCAGGCCGTTGTCGGCCTGGGCACCCAGCGGAGTGCGGGTGTCAGAGGTTGCGGAGTCCAACGAGCACCTTGTCCAGGATGTCGGGATCGGGAAGGGCGGCGGTGCGCGGGTGGCGGGCGCTGACGCGGCCGGCCGCGTGGAGGTCGGAGAGCAGGATCCGGGTGATGCTCACCGGCAGCCGCAGCTCGGCGGCGATCTCCACGACCGCCGTGGGCCGCTCGCACATCCGCAGGATCGCGGCGTGCTCCGACTGCATGCCGGGAACCGGGTCGCACTCGGCGACCACGAGCGTCACCAGGTCGAACCGGGCGGCCGAGTCGGACCGGGCGCGCCCTCCGGTGAGGGTGTACAGCCGGTCGGGCGCGTCGTCCCTGCCGGGGCGGCTCATGAGGTCCGCGGCTCGGCGGTCAGGTGCTCGCCGAGCTGTTCCACTAGTTCGCTCATGGTGTGCCCGACGAGCCCGGCGTCCGCGTCCTCGTCGGTGACCAGGGCGAGGTGGGCGCCCTCGCCGGCCTCAACGATGAACAGGACCCCGCCGTAGAACTCGGCCATCGCCGAGCGCACGCCCCCGCTGCCGTCGCCGAACTCCACGGAGGCGCCGTGGGAGAGCGACTGGATCCCGGCGGCGATCGCGGCCAGCTGGTCGGCCTGGTCGACGGTCAGCTCCGGCGTGCGGCACAGCTTCAGCCCGTCCCGGGAGAGCACCAGCGCGTGCCGGGCCCCGGGTGTGCGCTCCAGCAGTCCCTCGAGGAGCCAGGTGAGCCTCTCGTCGGCGGTCGTGGTGCCGGTCATGGAGTGGTGTCGCCTTCCGGGTGCGGGGAGCGGGGGGCCTGGGCGGGCTCGGGTGCGGGGGCCCCGGCTTCGGGTGCTTCGGGTACGGCTTCGGGGGCCGGGGTCTCCCGCGCGCGGACCGCCTGGCGGAAGCTGCTGAAGCGGGCGGCGCGCGCCCTGGCGTCCCCGGGGGTGCGCGGTTCGCGCTCGGGGCGGTCGGCGGTGTGTGCGCGCCCCTGTTCGGCGGCGGCGAGCGCCTGGCCGCGGCGGCGCCGGGGCAGACCGCCGGTCTCGGTGTCCCGCGACCTCGGGGACTGGTGGGCCGGCACCGGATCGGGGTCGAGGTCCTCCGCGGCGCGGCCGGCGGCGTACGACGGCCGGTGCTCGGGCACGGCAGCGGCCACGGCGGCCTCGGCGACCGGGGCGGCCTTGGCGACCGGGGCGGCCTCGGAGGCGGGGGCCGGAGCCGGGGCGGGCTCGGCTGCCGGCGGCGGCAGCGGCTGGGACAGGATCTCCTGCGGGATGAGCATCAGCACGCCGGTACCGCCGCGCGCCGAGGGCCGGAAGGACACCTTCAGGCCGTGCTTGCGGGCGAGACGGCCGACGACCGCGAGGCCGAGCCGGGTGCCGGTGAGTCCGCCGAGTTCGGCGATGTCGCCGCAGACGGCGCGTTCGGCACGGCGCAGCTGCACGTCGCCCATGACGAGGCCGGCGTCCTCCACGGAGACGATGACCCCGGCCGGCACGTCCTCGACGTAGACGTGCACCTCGGCGGTCGGCGGGGAGAAGTTGGCGGCGTTGTCGAGGAGTTCGGCCAGTGCGTGCATCACGCCCTCGGCGGCGTGTCCGGAGACGGCGGCCTGGCTGGAGGAATGGACGCGGACGCGCTGGTAGCCGGCGATGCGGCCCATCGCGCCGCGCAGGATGGACTCCATGACGATGGGGCGCGCCCAGCGGCGCCCCGAGCGGGCGCCGGCGAGGACGGCGACGGAGTCGGCCAGGCGGCCCGCCTGCGCGGTGCGGTGGTCGAGGTGGAGCAGGTCGGCCAGGACGTCCTCGTCGCTGTGCTTCTCCTCCATGGCGCGCAGGTCGGCGAGCATGCCGGTGGCCAGCGCCTGCATGCGCCCGGCGACGTTGGCGGTGACGGAGACGGCCGCGTCACGCGCGTTCGAGGCCTGGCGCAGGTGCTGGGCGAGACGGCGGTTGTCCTCGGTGAGCCGGGTGACGTCGGCGGTCAGAGCGGCGCGCTCGCGGGCGAACTCCTCGGTGAGCGTGGCGCGTTCCCGCTCGAACTCGTCGCTGAGGCGGGTGCGTTCGCGCTCGAACTCCTCGGCGAGCCGGGTCCTCTCCCGCTCGAACTCCTCGGTCAGCCGGACCCGTTCCTCGATGAAGCCGTCGGTGAGTCGTCCCCGTTCCTGGCTGAACTCCTCGGCGAGCCGGGCGCGTTCCTGCAGCAACCGGGTCGCGTCCTGGGTCACGGCGTCCAGACGGCGGCGCGCCAGGGCGGCGGACCGGGTGCCGTGGGCGGCCAGGGCCACCGCCGCGCACAGCAGCAGGGTGGCCGCGGCGCCGCCCCAGGCGAGGGGGACGCGGACCGCCTGAGGAGCCGCCAGCACCGCGGCGGCGACGGCGAGCCCCGCCGCCGCGGCGGTGACCAGGGGTGCGGGGACGACGGCGCGGAGGGTGGGCCGTTCGCCGGGCGGTATGGGGGCGGTCATGAATGGTGTCCTCGGCCTCAAGTGGCGTCACTATAAGAGTGATTGGGCGTCACTATAGGTGAGTCACAGATGAGTCTGTGTTCGGAACAGGACGGTTTCGATGCGGAATCCGGTCATGTGATCGCTGCGCGACAGACCGGCGACCGCGGTGTTCCACCACCTGGCGACCGTAGGGGCCACCACCTGGCGACCGCAGGCAGCCACCCGGCGACCGCAGTCCCCACCACCCGGCGGCCGCAGCCCCACCACCCGGCGGCCGCAGTCCCCACCACCCGGCGGCCGCAGCCGCCACCCGTCCTGGGAGACGGCTCCGGTGTGCCTCGGGACGGTCACTGTCAGTGGCGGAGGGCATGCTGGTGGCATGACGGATCCTGTGGTGCGAGGGCAGCGGGCGACGGGCGCCGGCGCCGACGTCGGTGCCCTGCGTAGGGAGCTGCGCGCGGCGGTGCGCGGTGCGGTCGAGTTCGACGCGACCGCGCGGGCGCTGCACACCATGGACGCGTCCAACTACCGGCGCATCCCGCTCGGCGTGGTGGCGCCCCGGGACGCGGACGACGTGGCGGCGGCGCTGGCGGTGTGCCGGGCGCACGGCGTGCCGGTCGTCGCCCGCGGCGGCGGCACGTCGATCGGCGGGCAGGCGACGGGCACGGGCGTGGTGCTCGACTTCACCCGCCACATGAACCGGCTCGTGTCCCTGGACCCCGAGGCGCACACGGCGGTGGTGCAGCCGGGCCTGGTCCTGGACCGCCTCCAGGAGGCCGCCGCCCCGCACGGCCTGCGCTTCGGCCCGGACCCCTCCACCCACGCCCGCTGCACGCTGGGCGGAATGATCGGCAACAACGCGTGCGGCGCGCACTCGGTGGCCTGGGGGACGACGGCGGACAACGTACGGGAGCTGTCGGTGCTCACCGCGCGGGGCGAGGCGCTGACCCTCGGGCCGGGCTGGAAGGGCGCCCCGGAGGGCCTGCGGACGCTGGTCGAGGGCGAGTTGGCGCTCCTGCGCACGGGCTTCCCGTCCCTCCCGCGCCGTATCTCCGGGTACGCGCTGGACGCGCTGCTGCCGGAGAGGGGCGCGGATGTGGCCCGCTCCTTCTGCGGCTCCGAGGGCACGCTGGGCGTCCTGACGGAGGCGGTCGTCCGCCTCGTCGAGGCACCCCGCGCGCGTGCGCTCGCAGTGCTGGGGTACGCGGACGAGACGGCGGCGGCCCAGGCGGCGGCCGGGCTGCTGCCGCTCGGCCCGCTGACGGTGGAGGGCATGGCCGCCGATCTCGTACCACCGTCGGCGGGGCTGCCGCGCGGTGGCGCCTGGCTGTTCGTGGAGGCGGGCGGCGGGGATGAGGCGGAGGCACGCGCGCGTGCGGAGGCCATCGTCCGGGCGGCGGACGTCACGGACGCCATGGTGGTCACCGACCCTGCCGGACAGCGCGCGCTGTGGCGGCTGCGGGAGGACGCCGCCGGTACGGCGACCCGCATGCCCGACGCAGGGGGCCCCTCCCGCTCGAGCGGAGCCGGGAGTGGGGGAGAGGCCTGGCCCGGCTGGGAGGACTGCGCGGTACCCCCGGCCCGACTCGGCGGCTATCTCCGCGACTTCAGACGCCTGCTGACCGACCACGGCCTGCGCGGCACGCCGTACGGCCACTTCGGGGACGGCTGCATCCACGTCCGTATCGACTTCGACCTGCTGACCGAGGAGGGCGTCGCCCGCTTTCGCCGCTTCTCCGAGGACCTCGCGGACCTGGTCGTCGCCCACGGCGGCTCGCTGTCGGGGGAGCACGGCGACGGGCAGGCGCGCGCGGAGTTGCTGCCGAAGATGTACGGCCCCGATCTGGTCGCCCTGTTCGCCCGCGCCAAGGACCTGTGGGACCCGGACGGCCTGCTCAACCCCGGCATGCTGGTCCGCCCGGCCCGCCTGGACGAGAACCTGAGGTTCGCGGTGCTGCCCCGCGAGCCGGTCGGGGTCGCCTTCGGCTATCCGGCGGACGGTGGCGACTTCTCGGCGGCGGTCCGCCGGTGCGTGGGCGTTGCCAAGTGCCGTACGACGACGGTGTCCGGCTCTTCGGTGATGTGCCCGTCGTTCCGGGCGACGGGCGCGGAGGAGCACTCCACGCGGGGCCGCGCCCGGCTGCTGCACGAGATGCTGGCGGGCGAGGTGGTGACGGACGGCTGGCGCTCGACAGAGGTCAGGGACGCCCTCGACCTGTGCCTGTCCTGCAAGGGCTGCCGCACGGACTGCCCGGTCGGCGTCGACATGGCGACCTACAAGGCGGAGTTCCTGCACCACCACTACGCGGACCGCCGCCGCCCGGCCGCCCACTACGCGATGGGATGGCTGCCGCTGTGGCTGGGGTCGGTGTCCCGTACCCGCACGGCCCCCCTGGTCAACGCCCTTGCCTCCGTGCCCCCGTTGGCGGCGCTCGCGAAACGCCTGGGCGGCATCGCACCGGAGCGCCGCCTCCCCCGGCTGGCGCAGGAGACCTTCAGCCGCTGGTGGAGGCGGACGACCGGCGGGCGCCCCCGGACGGCGGGCCCGCTGGTCGCCCTCTGGCCGGACACCTTCACGGAACACCTGTCACCGTCCGTGGGCCGCGCGGCGGTACGGGTGCTGGAGGCGGCGGGCCTCAGGGTGGCCCTGCCCCCGGGCCGCCGGCGCCGGGTCTGCTGCGGCCTGACCTACGTCTCCACAGGCCAACTGGACCGCGCCCGCACCGTCATGCGCCGCACCCTCGACCTGATGGCGCCGGTGCTGGCGGCCGGCGCCCCGGTGGTCGTCCTCGAGCCGAGCTGCGCCGCCGCCCTGCGCACGGACCTCCCCGAGCTGCTGCACGACGACCCCCGCGCGCAGCGCCTCGCGGCGGCGGTGGTGACGTTCGCGGAGGCTCTGGAGAAGTACGCCCCCGACTGGACACCGCCCCGCCTCGGCCGCCCGGCGGCCGGCCAGACCCACTGCCACCAGCACGCGGTCCTGGGCGACACGGCCGACCGCCGGTTGCGCACGGCGGCGGGCCTGACCGGCGAACTCACCGGCGGCTGCTGCGGCCTCGCGGGCAACTTCGGCTTCGAGAAGGGCCACTACGAGGTGTCGGCGGCCTGCGCGGAGGACCAACTGCTCCCGTCGGTGCGCTCGGCACCCGAGGACGCGGTGATCCTGGCCGACGGCTACTCCTGCCGCACCCAGCTTCAGCAGCTGGCGGGCGTCAGGGCACGGCACCTGGCGGAGGTGCTGGCGGAAGGGCTGGAGGAGGCCGTCGACAAGGAAGGCGACGAGTAAGTGAGCGACGTACTGGACCGGGTGGCGGTCCTCTCCGACATCCACGGCGTACTGCCCGCCCTGGAAGCGGTACTCGCGGAGCCGGAGGTCGCCGCCGCCGACCGCGTCGTGGTGACGGGCGACATCACGGCGGGCCCGCAGCCGGCCGAGGTCCTGGACCTGCTGGCGCGCGAGGGCGAGCGGGTGGTCTGGGTCGCGGGGAACGCGGACCGGGAGCTGGTCGAGTACCGCCGGGGACAGCGGACGGAGATCCCCGACCCCATCGGCCCCTACGCGGCGTCCCGGCTCCGCGACGAGCAGGTCGACTTCCTCGCCGGACTGCCGCTGACGGTGACACTCCCGGTGCGCGGCCTCGGCGAGGTCCTGTTCTGCCACGCGACGCCGAGGAACGACGAGGAGGTCGTCCTCGTCGACTCGCCCCTCACCCGCTGGGCGGAGGTGTGGGAGAAGCTGCCGGACACGATCGGCACGGTGGTGTGCGGCCACACCCACATGCCGTACGTCCGCCTCGCCCACGGCCGCCAGGTGGTCAACCCCGGCAGCGTCGGCATGCCCTACGGCCGCCCCGGCGCCCACTGGTGCCTGCTCGGTCCCGGCGTGGACCTGCGCAGAACGCTCTTCGACATCCCCTCCGCCATCACACGCCTGGCCCGGGAGTCGGCGTACGAGGACATCGCCGAGTGGGCGGACTACTTCCTCACCGCCCGGGCGGGCGACGCGGAGGTGCTGGACGTGTTCGGACGGATGGAGGGGCGGGGAGCGACGCCGGAGGGGGAGTGATGCCAGGCGGGCAGGGCCGTCGGGCGTGCCGTGGGCAGAGCTTGATCACTTGGTCCGGGCGGCGACGGTCCGCGCGCACTCCAGGGACTCCGTGTGCGTGGTGTCCACCTCCAGGTCGTAGACCACGCCCCGGTGGACCACTTCGGCCTGCAACGCGGCCATTCCCCGGGCCCGATCCCCGCGGGCGATCTCGCGGCCCGCGGCGACCGTGCTCTCGCACCTGACGCCGACCCACAGCACGTCCAGCCCGCTGAGAGCCTTCTGCCACCGCTGCTGGGACGCCGCTCCGCCGAGGAAGACGTCATCGACGATGACCCGGGCGCCCGCACGGGCCATGGCGGCGACCCCCTCCATCCATGCTGCTTCCAGCTCCCGGAACGCCGACCCGATGTTCACCCCGCCATCTGAGGCGATGTCGATTCCGGCTTCCGACGCCTGCATGGACGCGGGCATCGCCTCGATGAGGGAGTCGACCGCGGCGGCGAGCCACGGATCCGGCAGTATCGCCTGCAGGCACCGGACGATCCCGGACTTGCCGGAGCTGGACCCGCCGTTCAACACGATCACCTGGGTTGTCACCGGGCCACGGTAGAGGCACCCGCCACGGCGCCCGAAGCGAATTTCGGCGGAGGAGGGACCCCTGCGCGGCGGCCGTGTCGACGGAGGTGGTGTACCGGCTGAACTGCGACGCATTCGGGAAACCTGTCGCACAGTCGCCGCACACCACGGCCGTGGGTGTCGTCGGTCGATTGCGTGGACCGAGGCCATGGTGCTCGCGGGGCATTCCGCGTAGGGGAACCCGGACAGCGTGCGAGGCGAGCCGCCGCGCTCCGCGGTGGGCGGCGGTTCACCCTCCGTCTCGCTCCCCGGAGGCGAGGCTCCCGACAGGCCCGACAGGCCCGACAGGCCCGACAGGCCCGACAGGCCCTATTCGGCAAGGACGAGCTGTGCCCCGAGCCAGGCAAGCGCGCAGTGCAGTGGGACGCAGGCGGACCACCCTCGCGCCTGCCGCGGGCCGTAGCGGACCACCTGCACCCACCCGACAACCGTCAGCAGCGCCGCAAGGCCCCACAGCATCCACGCCATGACGAGCCACGGTGTCGAAAGATCTGTGAAGATGCGCATCAGGGCGACCGGAATCAAAACGATCAGGGGCATGCCCCAGGTTCCCTCGGTGACTTTGGGTTCAACGTCCTGGCCCTGGCCGTTTTCCATCGTCAATCCCTTCGAGTGTCAATTCCCTTCGAGCCGACAGCGCCGACACGACGCCGAGACCGACGGAAACGCCGATCAGCGGTTCGCCGGACGGTGGTTGAGAGGCGTCGTGGCAACGCGGTGAAGCCCGTCCGGGCCGCCCGTACAGGGGGCCGGACGGGCAGACGACTCAGTGGTGGAAGTGCCACCAGATGTCGTAGAGCGACAGACCGGGCGAGACCGCCTTGATGGCGTACCTGATGTACCACGGCCGGTCATCGACCCACCGCTTGAAGTCGTCGTACTTGCCCGCCACAGCCCTGGCAAAGCCGCCGATCTTCTTGAGGGCACGCATGATCTGGCCCCAGTTGGGGGCTTTCAGGGCCACCAGGCCGTCGCCGGGCTTGCCCTGGGCCCCAGCCGCCTGCTGGAAGGCGGCCAGCTCCTCACTGCTGAAGTTCGCCATGAAGGCCCGGACCTCGGGGTCCTTGCTGTTCAGCAGGGCCTGCAGCGACTCGGCTGCCCCGACCTCCTGGACCGAAGCGGCCGCGGCCGTCGGCAACTCCTCGGCAGTGGCCATCGGAGCCGCGGTCGCAAGGCCGATGGCGGCCAGCACGGTCACGGTGGCAACGCGCATGCGTATGGGTTTCACGTAGACTTCCCCTTGCAGTACCAAGGGGGAAGAGGGCGTGCGGAAACGCCGGTAGGCGTCCAAACTTAACGGCTCCCCGAAATGCTTCTCTTCCCCCGCATTTGCACCCGATCAGCAGTTGGTCAGACGCTGATCAGTCGAAAGTGCACTTTAGCAGCCAAGATCACTTCGAACCTGCGCATATCGCGTGGGCATGATCACAAGCCGCGAACGGAACCTACCGGCTGAAAAACCATCCGGTGCTCGCGGCGGACTCGTACAGGCGGTCACGACCCCGTGGTCTCTTGCTCCGTCCCCGTGCCGCGAAGCCGTCTCCGCCGACAACCGCCCCGGAGCCGGAGCCGGAGCCGGAGCCGGAGCCTACGCCTCCGGCTCCGCAGTCCTCACCCTGCCCCGCCCCACCTGGGTCCGCACCGCACCCATGCTCGCCGCGATGACCAGCGCGATCGCCACCGCCTGGGTCGCGGTCAGGGACTGGCCGAGGATCAGGAAGCCCGCCGTCGCCGCGAGGGCCGGTTCCAGGCTCATCAGGATCGCGAAGGTGGAGGCGGGCAGGCGGCGCAGGGCGAGGAGTTCCAGGGTGTAGGGCAGGACCGAGGAGAGCATCGCCACGGCCGCGCCGAGCCCGATCGTCACCGGTACGAGCAGCCTCGTGCCGGACTCGGCGATCCCGAGCGGCACGAACAGCACCGCCGCGACCGCCATCGCGAGCGCCAGGCCGTCGGCCTGCGGGAAGCGCCGTCCGGTACGGGCGCTGAAGACGATGTACGCCGCCCACATCGCACCCGCCGACAGTGCGAAGGCGACGCCCGCCGGGTCCAGGTCGCCGAAGCCTCCGCCGCCCAGCAGGAACACGCCGGCCAGGGCGAGGGCCGCCCAGACCACGTTCACCGCGCGGCGTGAGGCCAGCACCGAGAGGGTCAGCGGACCGAGGACCTCCAGGGTGACGGCGGGGCCGAGCGGGATGCGGGCGACGGCCTGGTAGAAGAGGCCGTTCATCGCGGCCATGGTGATGCCGAAGACGACGACCGTCCCCCAGTCGGCCCGCGAGTGCCCGCGCAGCCGGGGCCGGCAGACCAGGAGCAGCACGATCGCGGCCACCACCAGCCGCAGGGTGACGACCCCCAGCGCACCGGCCCGCGGCATCAGACTCACCGCGAGCGCGCCGCCGAACTGGACCGAGACGCCTCCGGCGAGCACCAGGCCGACCGGGCCGAGGGAGCCCCGCAGCCGAGGACCGCCGGGCGCCACGGGAGCGGTCGAGACGGGAGTCGGCGCCGAAGAGGCGGCGGAGCTGGGCGTGTTCACGGGGCCTTCCAGGTGCTGGGCGAGATCGTGCAGCTTGGTGTACCTGGAAGTCCAGGGTAATGGACTTCGTCATGGGTGTGAAGCCGTTATGCGCCTGTACCCCCGGCCGCCGATCGGCGTCAGCCCCCGTGCCAGGGCGCCTCGTCGCGGAACAGCGGGCGGCCGTCCGGGAGTTGGTGGGGTACGGCCCCGGGGGCCTCGCCGGGGAACCCGTACGGCGCGTACGGGTCGGGTGTCGGCCGGCCGGCCTGCTGCCCCGCCGGGGCCCCGGCGGCGTACTCCGCCGGAACCGCTGTGGGCACCTCCGCCGGTTCAGGAAACAGCGGCAGCCGCAGCTCCGCCGTGTCCATGTTCACGTTGTTCTGCGAGCGGTGCAGCCGGGAGTACGCCCCGCGCCGCGCCAGCAGCTCCTCGTGGCGGCCCGTCTCGACGATGCCGCCCTGGTCGACGACGAGGATGCGGTCGGCGTCGGGCGCCAGGTTCAGATCGTGCGTGATCATGATCGTCGTACGGCCGCTCATCAGGCGCCGCAGCGGTTTGACGACCCGGCGCGCCGCCATCGCGTCCAGGCCGGTCGTCGGCTCGTCCAGCACGAGGACGGGCGCGTCGCGCAGGATGGCGCGCGCGATCGCGAGCCGCTGCAGCTGACCTCCGGACAGCCGGGCCGAGTTGGGGTCGATCTTGGTGTCGTACCCCTCGGGCAGCCGCATGATGAATTCGTGCGCGTCCGCCGCCCGCGCCGCCTCGATGATCGCCTGCTCGCTGGCGCCGGGCCGGCCGCAGGCGATGTTCGCGCGGACCGTGTCGTGCAGGACGAGGGTCTCCTGCGGCAGCAGCGTGACGTACTCGCGCAGCCGTGCCAGCGGGAAGTCGCCGAGAGGGGTTCCGTCGAGGAGCACCGCGCCGGAGTCGGGGTCGTAGAAGCGCAGCAGCATCTTCGAGACCGTGGACTTGCCCGCGCCGCTCGGTCCGGTGATGATCACCAGCTCGCCAGGTCGCACGGAGAACGACAGTCCCTCCAACGCCATCCGGTCCGCCCCCGGATAGCGGAAGTACACGTCTCGCACCTCCACCGACCCGTCGGGCCGCCCCACCGGCGCCCGGTCCGAACGCGGCGGATCGCTCACCGCCGGCCGTACGTCCAGGATTTCGATCAGCCGCTCGGCGCCGGCCGTGGCCGCCGTCACTGTCAGTCCGAGCTGGGCGAGGCCCCGCACGGGCGGGTAGAGGTAGCCGAGGAAGGCCGCGAACGCGAGGAGTTGGCCGAGCGTCATCCGCCCCGCGGAGATCTCCCAGGCGCCGAGCCCGATCACCGCGAGCACGCACACCGTCTCGATGACCTGCACGAGCTGCTCGTACAGCTCGCCCAGGCGGGCCGAGCGCACCGACGCCCGGAACCATGCGTTCGCCTCCTGCCCGAGCCGCCGCCGCTCGGCGGCACGGCGGTCGTACGCCTGGGTGAGCACGATGTTGCCCAGCGACTCCTCCACCACGGAGGTGATCGCGCCGTCCGCGACCCGGCCCTCGCGGGAGACGGTCTTGATGCTTCCGGAGAAGCGCCGGGCGGCCAGCCAGAACAGCGGCGCCAGTACGAAGGTCGCCGCCGCGAGGTCCCAGCGCAGCCAGAACGCGGCGGCCCCGTAGAAGACGGCACTGAAAGCGGCCGAGGCGGCTCCGACCAGCCCGGACACCACCATCGTCTCGATCGCCTCGACGTCGCTCGTCAACCGGGACAGCAGGTCGCCCTGCCGGTGGCGTTGGAAGAAGTGCGGCGGCAACTGCTGGACGTGGTCGAAGACGTGCTCGCGCAGCCGCATCACGAAACGCTCGGTGATCCAGGTGGCCAGGGAGTTGCCCGCGTACCCGATGGCCGCGCCGAGCACGGCGACCCCGAGCCACTCGGCGGCCGGCGCCCAGAACGCGCTCAGCGAGCCCTTCTGCAGCGCGTGGTCGGTGAGTTCGCTGAACAGCAGGATGGCGGCGGTCTCGGCGAGCGCGGCGAGCACCGTGCACCCCCAGACGATCGCCAGCCAGCCCCGCAGCCCTCTGGTCATGGGCCAGAAGCGCCGGAACGCCGTGCGGGCGGGGATCGTGGGTGTGTCGTTGTCCTCGTGGTCCGCGTACTCGTCCTCGTGGTCCTCGTACTGCTCAGTCCCGGTCATGCCCAGAGGTTCTGTCACGGGGATTGGCCGGCCCTTTGAGCAGTCTCGGCGCACGCTGTGAGCTGCCGCCGCAATCGGTCGAGAAAAACGCGAAAGAGGGCCGACGGTGTACCCGTCGGCCCTCTTCACGGTTACCGGATTACCGGATTCAGCGGTCGTGGCCGGGCAGCGGCTTGGGCAGCGGCTTCGGGTGGCGGTGCTTCTTCGGCTTCGGCTTCGGCGGGGGCGGGAGCTGCTTGGCCTTGGGCTTCGGGGGCAGCGGGGCAAGCTTCTTGAAGCTCATTTCCGTCTCCTTGAGGGTTTCTCGATATTGCCGTGCAGTGGTGCGAGAATTCTCGGCGGGCGGGGCGGGAATTCCGGATCGCTTGTCCCGGGAATTCCTTCGCCGCCCGACACGAAAGAACTTACGCGGCCCGGACCCGCAAAACGGCAAGGAACTGCAAACGGGGGCTGTGAAAACCTAGGGAATTGCTGGCAGTCGGTCTGGGAAGCTGAGTGTTGCTTGTCCGCGGCGTCCCTGCCTGTGAGCCCCCTGAGCGTCAGCGATCCATGCAAGCATGCTTGCTTGTTTCTCCGCCCGCTGCCATGCTCCCCACGCACACCGTCGTGCCCCGAGGGGAGCGCATCGTGTCCGACGCATCGTCCGTGATCGACGACCTGGGCCGGGAGAGCGAGGAGCTCGACCGACTGGTGGCCGAGTTGGGGGAGGACGGCTGGGCGCTGGACACCCCCGCCGAGGGCTGGACCATCGCCCACCAGATCGCGCACCTCGCCTGGACCGACCGCGCCGCCCTGCTGGCCGTCACGGCCCCGGAGGCCTTCGCGACGGAGGTGGAGAAGGCCCTCGCGTCGCCCGGCACCTGGGTCGACGAGGCCGCACGTGAGGAAGCCGGGCGCCCGCCCGCCGAACTGCTCGCCCGGTGGCGCGAGGGCCGCGCCGCGCTCGACCGGGCCCTGCGCCAGGCACCGCCCGGCGCCCGTTTCCCCTGGTACGGGCCGCCCATGTCGACCGCCTCCATGGCCACCGCCCGTCTGATGGAGACCTGGGCCCACGGCCTGGACGTGGCGGACGCGCTCGGTGTGGCACCCGCGCCCACGGCCCGGCTCCGGCACATCGCCCGGCTCGGGGTCCGCACCCGCGACTTCTCCCACGCGGTCCACGGGCTGCCCGCGCCCGCCGACCCCTTCCGCGTCGAACTCGCCGCACCGAACGGAGACTTGTGGGCGTACGGCCCGGAAGACGCCCCGCAGCGCGTCACCGGACCCGCCCTCGACTTCTGCCTCCTGGTCACCCAACGCGCCCACCGCGCCGACCTCGCCCTGCGCGCCGAGGGCCCGGACGCCGACCACTGGCTGGACATCGCACAGGCCTTCGCGGGCCCACCCGGCAGCGGACGCCCGGCGAAGGGGACCGCCCGGTGACGACCCCGCCTCCCCTGCGCATAGGCAACGCCTCCGGCTTCTACGGCGACCGTTTCGACGCCCTGCGCGAGATGCTCACCGGCGGCCCCCTCGACGTCGTCACCGGCGACTACCTCGCCGAGCTGACCATGCTGATCCTCGGCCGCGACCGCCTGAAGAACCCCGGCGGCGGTTACGCGCGCACGTTCCTCGGCCAGTTGGAGGAGTGCCTCGGCCTCGCCCACGAGCGGGGCGTGCGGATCGTGGCCAACGCGGGTGGCCTCAACCCGGCCGGACTCGCCGACGCGGTACGGGAGCTGGCGGGACGCCTCGGCATCCCCGTCCGGGTGGCGCACGTCGAGGGCGACGACCTCACCGCGTCCGACCCCGGCGCCCTCACCGCCCACGCCTACCTCGGCGGGCACGGGATCGCCGCGTGTCTGCGCGAGGGCGCCGATGTCGTGGTCACCGGACGCGTGACGGACGCGGCACTGGTCACCGGGCCGGCCGTCGCCCACTTCGGGTGGGGGCCCGAGGAGTACGACCGGCTGGCGGGAGCGGTGGTCGCCGGGCACGTCCTGGAGTGCGGGGCGCAGGCCACCGGCGGCAACTACGCCTTCTTCACCGAGCATGCGCCCGAGCGACTGCACCGGCCCGGCTTCCCGCTCGCCGAACTGCACGAGGACGGCAGCAGCGTCATCACCAAGCACGACGGCACCGGAGGCGTCGTCGACGTCGGCACGGTCACCGCACAGCTGCTGTACGAGACGGCCGGCGCCCGGTACGCGGGCCCCGACGTCACCGCCCGGCTGGACACCGTCCGGCTCACCCAGGAGGGGCCCGACCGGGTGCGGATCGAGGGAGTGCGCGGGGAGGCACCGCCGCCCACCCTGAAGGTCGGCCTCAGCAGGCTCGGCGGCTTCCGCAACGAGGTCACCTTCGTGCTGACCGGGCTCGACATCGAGGCCAAGGCCGCGCTCGTGAGGGCGCAGATGGAGGCGGCCCTGGACGCGGCCGAGTCCCGCCCCCGCGAGGTGCGCTGGGAGCTGGCCCGCACCGATCACCCGGACGCGCCGACCGAGGAGAGCGCGAGCGCCCTTCTGCGGCTCGTGGTGCGGGACTTCGCCGAGGATGCCGTGGGTCGTGCGCTCACCGGCGCCGCCGTCGAACTGGCGCTCGCCAGCTACCCCGGCTTCCATGTGGTCGCCCCACCCAGGAAGGGCGAACCGTATGGAGTCTTCGAGGCGGCCACCGTCGACCGTGGTGCCGTAGCCCATGTGGCGGTCCTCCACGACGGCCGCCGTATCCCCGTGCCGCCGGCCCAGAACACCCGCGTACTCGACGACGTACCGGAACCGCCCCTGCCCGAGCCGCTGCCTCCGGGACCCACCCGCCGCGCACCGCTCGGTCTCGTCGCCGGCGCCCGCAGCGGCGACAAGGGCGGCAGCGCCAACGTCGGCGTCTGGGTCCGCACCGACGAAGCCTGGCGCTGGCTCGCCCACACCCTCACCGCCGACCGGTTGCGCGCACTGCTCCCGGAGACGGCCGGCCTGCCCGTCCGACGCCACGTCCTGCCCGACCTGCGCGCCCTGAACTTCGTCGTCGAGGGCATCCTCGGCGAGGGCGTCGCCGCGCGGCACCGGTTCGACCCGCAGGCCAAGGGCCTCGGCGAATGGCTGCGCGCCCGCCACCTGGAGATACCGGAGGCCCTCCTGTGACCGTCCTGTCGTCGGCGCTGGACCCCCGCAGCCCCGACCACCTCGCCCACCGCGACGCCATGCTCGCCAAACTCGCCGAGCTGGACGCAGAGCACGCCAAGGCGCTGGCGGGAGGCGGCGAGAAGTACGTCGCCCGCCACCGCGCACGCGGCAAGCTGCTCGCCCGCGAGCGCATCGAACTCCTCCTCGACCCCGACACACCGTTCCTCGAACTCTCCCCGCTGGCCGCCTGGGGCAGCGACTACACGGTCGGCGCCTCTCTCGTCACCGGCATCGGGGTGGTCGAGGGCGTCGAGTGCCTGATCACCGCCAACGACCCCACCGTGCGGGGCGGCGCCAGCAACCCGTGGAGCCTGAAGAAGGCCCTGCGCGCCAACGACATCGCGCTCGCCAACCGGCTGCCCTGCATCAGCCTCGTGGAGTCGGGGGGCGCCGACCTGCCGTCCCAGAAGGAGATCTTCATCCCCGGGGGCGCCATCTTCCGGGACCTGACCCGCCTGTCCGCCGCCGGCATCCCGACCCTCGCGGTCGTCTTCGGCAACTCCACGGCCGGGGGCGCGTACGTCCCCGGCATGTCCGACCACGTGATCATGGTCAAGGAGCGCGCCAAGGTGTTCCTCGGCGGGCCGCCGCTGGTGAAGATGGCCACCGGTGAGGAGAGCGACGACGAGTCCCTGGGCGGCGCCGAGATGCACGCGCGCGTGTCGGGCCTCGCGGACCACTACGCGGTCGACGAGCAGGACGCGATCCGGCAGGCCCGTCGCGTGGTCGCCCGCCTGAACCACCGCAAGGCGTACGCCGACCCGGGTCCGGCGGCTCCTCCGAAGTACGACCCGGAGGAACTCCTCGGGATCGTGCCCGGCGACCTGAAGGTGCCCTTCGACCCGCGCGAGGTCATCGCCCGCATCGTCGACGCCTCCGACTTCGACGAGTTCAAACCGCTGTACGGGACCAGCCTGTGCACCGGATGGGCCACGCTGCACGGCTACCCGGTCGGCATCCTGGCGAACGCCCAGGGGGTGCTGTTCAGCGCGGAGTCCCAGAAGGCGGCCCAGTTCATCCAGCTCGCCAACCAGCGCGACATCCCGCTCCTGTTCCTGCACAACACCACCGGCTACATGGTCGGCAAGGAGTACGAGCAGGGCGGCATCATCAAGCACGGCGCGATGATGATCAACGCCGTCAGCAATTCGACGGTGCCGCACCTGTCGGTCCTGATGGGCGCCTCGTACGGCGCCGGGCACTACGGCATGTGCGGACGGGCCTACGAGCCGCGCTTCCTGTTCGCCTGGCCCAGCGCCAAGTCCGCCGTCATGGGCCCCCAGCAGCTCGCGGGCGTCCTGTCGATCGTCGCCCGGCAGTCGGCGGCGGCCAAGGGACAGCCGTACGACGAGGACGCCGACGCCGCCCTGCGCGCCATGGTGGAGCAGCAGATCGAGTCCGAGTCCCTGCCGATGTTCCTGTCCGGGCGGCTGTACGACGACGGGGTCATCGACCCGCGCGACACCCGCACCGTGCTCGGCCTGTGCCTGTCCGCGATCCACACCGCGCCCTACCGGGGCGCGCGTGGCGGGTTCGGCGTCTTCCGGATGTGAGGCCCTGATGCCCTCGATGCCCCCGATGCAATCGATGCCCGTGATTACTTCCGTTCTGGTGGCGAACCGCGGCGAGATCGCCTGCCGCATCGCCCGCACTTGCCGTGACCTGGGGATCCGTACGGTCGCCGTGCACTCGGACGCCGACGAGAACGCGCTCCACGCGCGCGTGGCCGACGCGGCCGTACGCCTCCCCGGCGCGGCACCCGCCGACACCTATCTGCGCGGCGACCTGATCGTCGAGGCCGCCCGCGCGTCCGGCGCCGACGCCGTGCACCCCGGCTACGGCTTCCTCTCCGAGAACGCCGACTTCGCGCGCGCCGTGCGCGACGCGGGCCTGGTGTGGATCGGGCCGCCGCCGGAGGCGATCGAGGCGATGGCGTCCAAGACACGCGCGAAGAAGCTGATGGGCCTCGAGCCGCTCACCTCCGTGACGGAGGCCGACCTCCCGGTCCTGGTGAAGGCGGCGGCGGGCGGCGGCGGACGTGGCATGCGGATCGTACGGCGACTGGCCGACCTGGACGCCGAACTGACGGCCGCGCGTGCGGAGGCACGCGGCGCCTTCGGTGACGACGAGGTGTTCATCGAGCCGTACGTCGAGGGCGGACGCCACGTCGAGGTGCAGATCCTCGCCGACACCCACGGCACGGTGTGGGCGCTCGGCACCCGGGACTGCTCCCTCCAGCGCCGCCACCAGAAAGTGATCGAGGAGGCCCCCGCACCCGGACTGGCCCCCGAACTCGAGGAGTCCCTGCGCTCGACGGCCGTACGGGCCGCCCGTGCCGTCGACTACGTGGGCGCGGGCACGGTCGAGTTCCTGGTCGCCGGGGACAGGGCGCACTTCCTGGAGATGAACACCCGCCTCCAGGTGGAACACCCGGTCACCGAGGCGGTGTTCGGGATCGACCTGGTGGCCCTGCAGATCCGGGTGGCGGAGGGCACGGCACTGGACGACGAGCCGCCGCGCGCGCGTGGGCACGCGATCGAGGCCCGCCTCTACGCCGAGGACCCGGCCCGCGACTGGGCCCCGCAGACCGGCACCCTGCACCGCCTCGCCGTACCCGGCGTACGCCTCGACACGGGATACACGGACGGCGACACCATCGGCGTCCACTACGACCCCATGCTCGCCAAGGCCGTCGCCCACGCCCCCACCCGCGCGGAGGCGATCCGGAAGCTGGCGGGGGCCCTGGAGCGCGCCGAGATCCACGGCCCGGTGACGAACCGCGACCTGCTGGTCCGCTCCCTGCGCCACGAGGAGTTCACGGCGGCCCGGATGGACACCGGCTTCTACGACCGCCACCTCGCCGTCCTCACCGAGTCCGCCCCCGACCCGTACGCCCCCCTGGCCGCCGCCCTCGCGGACGCCCACGGCCGCTCACGGTTCGGCGGCTGGCGGAACCTGCCGTCGCAGCCGCAGACCAAGCGGTACCGCATGGCGGGCCAGGAGCACGAGGTCCACTACCGGCACACGCGCGGGGGCCTCGCAGCGGACGGGGCGCGGGTGGTGCACGCGGACGCGCACCTGGTGATCCTCGAGGTGGACGGCGTACGCCGGAAGTTCCCGGTGGCCAGGTACGGCCACGAGGTGTACGTCGGCCCGACGGCCCTGACGGCCCTGCCCCGCTTCCAGGAACCCACGGCGGCCCACGCCCCGGGCTCCCTGCTGGCCCCGATGCCCGGCACGGTCGTACGGATCGCGGAGGGGCTGACGGCCGGGACGACGGTGGAGGCCGGGCAGCCCCTGCTCTGGCTGGAGGCGATGAAGATGGAACACAGGATCACCGCCCCGGCCACGGGCACGGTCACGGCCCTGCATGCCGCCCTGGGCCGGCAAGTCGAGGTAGGAGCCCTCTTGGCAGTGGTGCAAACCGCCGAGTAGGGACGCGCCCCTTCAGGGGCGCGGGGCTGTATCGATAGGCGGCTACCGCCGCGTGAGCGCGAGCAACCACAACGGACCCGCACCCGGGAGATGGACATGAGCCCCCTCATCGAATCCGAAGAACAAAAAGCCCTCCGCACAGCGGTAGCCACCCTCGGCGCCCGCCATGGCCGTAACCACGACCCCCTCGAACTCTGGTCGGAAGCCGCCAAGCTCGGCTACCTCGGCGTCAACCTCCCCGAGGAGTACGGAGGCGGAGGCGGCGGCATAGCCGATCTTTCCATCGTCCTCGAAGAGCTCGGCGCGGCCGGCTGCCCCCTGCTCATGCTGGTCGTCTCACCAGCCATCTGCGGCACGGTGATATCCCGCTTCGGCACCGAGGAACAGAAACAGACCTGGCTCCCCGCAATCGCCGAAGGCACAGGCATCATGGCCTTCGGCATCACCGAACCCGACGCCGGCTCCAACTCGCACCGCATCACCACCACCGCCCGCCGCGACGGCGACGACTGGATCCTGAGCGGCCGCAAGGTGTTCATCTCCGGCGTCGACATCGCGGACGCGACCCTCGTCGTCGGCCGCACCGAGGACGCTCGCACCGGAAAGCTCAAGCCCTGCCTGTTCATCGTCCCCCGCGACGCGCCCGGCTTCGAGCGGCGGCAGATCGACATGGAACTCACCGGCCGGGAGAAGCAGTTCGAGCTGACCCTGGACGACGTACGGCTGCCCGCCGACGCCCTCGTCGGCGACGAGGACGCCGGGCTCCTCCAGCTCTTCGCCGGTCTCAACCCCGAACGCATCATGACGGCCGCCTTCGCGATCGGCCTCGGCCGCTACGCGGTCTCCCGCGCCGTGGAGTACGCGCGCGACCGTACCGTCTGGCAGCAGCCCATCGGCGCCCACCAGGCGATCGCGCACCCCCTGGCGCAGGCGCACATCGACCTCGAACTGGCCCGCCTGATGATGCAGAAGGCCGCCTTCCTCTACGACTCCGGGGACGACACGGCCGCCGGTGAGGCCGCCAACATGGCCAAGTACGCGGCCGGGGAGGCCTGTGTGAAGGCCGTCGACCAGGCCGTGCACACCCTCGGCGGCAACGGCCTCACCCGGGAGTTCGGGCTCGCCTCCCTCATCACGGTCGCGCGCGTGTCTCGTATCGCACCGGTGAGCCGGGAGATGATTCTCAACTACGTCTCCCACCAGAGTCTGGGCCTGCCCAAGTCGTACTGACGACCGGCGCGCCGGCGCGAGGAGGAACAGTGTTCCGCAGCGAGTACGCAGACGTCCCGCCCGTCGAACTGCCCATCCACGACGCCGTGCTGGGCCGGGCCGCCGAGTTCGGTGAGCTGCCCGCCCTGATCGACGGCACGGACGGCACCACCCTCACCTACGAACAACTGGACCGTTTCCACCGGCGGATCGCGGCCGCGCTCGCCGAGGCGGGCGTGCGCAAGGGCGACGTGCTCGCACTGCACAGCCCGAACACGATCGCCTTCCCGCTCGCCTTCTACGCGGCCACGCGCGCCGGTGCCTCCGTCACCACCGTGCACCCGCAGGCCACGGCCGAGGAGTTCGCCAAGCAGCTGCGGGACTCCGCGGCCCGCTGGATCATCACCGTCTCACCGCTCCTCCAGACGGCCCGCCGCGCCGCCGAACTCTCGGGCGGCGTCCAGGAGATCCTCGTCTGCGACAGCGCGCCCGGCCACCGGTCGCTGATCGACATGCTGGCCTCCACCGCGCCGGAGCCCGAAGTCGTCATCGACCCGGTGCAGGACATCGCCGCGCTCCCGTACTCCTCCGGGACGACCGGCATCCCCAAGGGGGTCATGCTCACCCACCGCCAGATCGCCACCAACCTCGCCCAGATCCGGCCCCTCATAGGCACGGGGCCCGGCGAGCGCATCCTCGCCGTGCTGCCCTTCTTCCACATCTACGGCATGACGGCCCTCATGAACGCCCCCCTGCGGCAGGGCGCCACCGTCGTCGTGCTGCCCCGCTTCGACCTGGACACCTTCCTCGCGGCCATCCAGAAGCACCGCATCACCGGCCTGTACGTGGCCCCGCCGATCGTGCTCGCCCTCGCCAAGCACCCGGTCGTCGCCCAGTACGACCTGTCGTCCCTGAAGTACATCATCAGCGCCGCGGCACCCCTGGACGCCAAGCTGGCCGTGGCCTGCGCCCAGCGCCTCGGCCTGCCGCCCATCGGCCAGGGGTACGGGATGACGGAACTGTCCCCGTGCACCCACGTCGTCCCCCTCGACGCCCACGACGCGCCCCCCGGCACCGTCGGCAAACTGGTCGCCGGCACCGAGATGCGCATCCTGTCCCTCGACGACCCCGACAAGGACCTCGGCGTCGGCCAGGCCGGCGAGATCGCCATCCGCGGCCCCCAGGTGATGAAGGGCTACCTGGGGCGGCCCGAGGCCACCGACGCGATGATCGACCGCGACGGCTGGCTGCACACGGGGGACGTCGGGTACGTCGACGCCGACGGCTGGCTGTTCGTCGTCGACCGCGTGAAGGAACTCATCAAGTACAAGGGCTTCCAGGTGGCCCCCGCCGAACTCGAAGCCCTCCTCCTCACCCACCCCCGCATCGCGGACGCCGCCGTCATAGGCGTCTACAACGACGACCACAACGAGGTCCCCCACGCCTTCGTCGTCCGCAGGCCGGGCGCCGACGACCTCTCCGAGGGCGAGGTCATGATGTACGTCGCCGAACGCGTCGCCCCCTACAAGCGCGTCCGCAACGTCACCTTCATCGACGGCGTGCCCCGCGCCGCCTCCGGGAAGATCCTCCGCCGGCAGCTCAGGGAGCGGACATGACCGACCTCGTCCGCGCCGCCCACGACCGCGGCATCACCACCCTCACACTCGACTCGCCCGCCAACCGCAACGCCCTGTCGGCCGCACTCGTCGGCGGCCTGGCCGAAGCGCTCACCGCCTGCGGCAAGGACGGCGACGTACGCGCCGTCGTCCTCACCCACACCGGCAGCACCTTCTGCGCGGGCGCCGACCTGCGCGACCCTCCGCCCCCGGAGGCCCTGGTCGCACTACTGCGGCAGATCATCGAGCTGCCCAAGCCCGTCGTCGCCCGGGTGACCGGGCACGTACGGGCGGGTGGCCTCGGCCTGCTCGGCGCCTGCGACATCGCCGCCGCGTCCACCGCGGCGACCTTCGCCTTCACCGAGGTACGCATCGGGGTCGCCCCCGCCGTGATCTCCTTGCCCCTGCTGCCGCGCACCGACCCCCGCGCCCTCGCCCGCCACTACCTCACCGGTGAACGCTTCGACGCCCCCGAAGCCGTACGCACCGGCCTGCTCACCGCCACCGGCGACGACGTCGACCAAGTGCTCGAACCCATGCTCGCCGGACTGCGGCGGGCCGCACCCCAGGCCCTGGCGGAGACCAAACGACTCCTCACCGCTACTGTGCTGCAGACCTTCGACCGGGACGCGGCCGACCTGACCGCGCTCTCGGCCCGGCTGTTCTCCTCCCCGCAGGCCCGCGAGGGAATGACGGCCTTCCTGGAACGACGGGACCCCTCATGGGTGGTGTGAACACAGTCGAACGCGAGCGCGTGCCCAAGCAGGACCGCAGCCGGGCCACCCGGCAACGGCTCCTCCAGGCCGCCGTGGCCTGCCTCGCCGACCACGGCTGGGCCGGCTCCACCGTCCTGGTCGTGGCCGAACGCGCCGGCGTCTCCCGGGGCGCCGCCCAGCACCACTTCCCGACCCGGGAGGACCTGTTCACGGCGGCCGTCGAGTACGTCGCCGAAGAGCGCTCCACCGCGCTGACGGCCCTGTTCCCGCACGGGGCCGCCGACCGGCGCGCCGTGGTCGCGGCCCTCGTCGACCTCTACACCGGGCCGCTGTTCCGGGCGGCCCTGCACCTGTGGGTCGCCGCCTCCAACGAGGAGCAGCTGCGCCCCCGCGTGACCGAGCTGGAGGCCCGGGTCGGCCGCGAGACCCACCGCATCGCCGTCGACCTGCTCCGCGCCGACGAGAGGAGGCCGGGCGTCCGCGAAACGGTCCAGGGCCTGCTGGACATGGCCCGCGGCCTGGGCCTCGCGAACCTCCTCACCGACGACGCCGCCCGCCGCGAACGCGTGGTGGCGCAGTGGGCGGCACTGCTGGAGGAGGCACTGGGCTGAGGACAGCACAGGCCGCCCCGTCGCCGGTGCGGGAGGGCCTGGGCCGCCCGTGGTCAGTGCGGAAGGTCCCGGGTCGTCCGCGTCAGTGCGCGATGTCCGCGTACCCCTCGATCTCCTGCGGGCTGCGCGGCCCGGGACCCACATAGCGGGCCGACGGGCGCACCAGGCGGCCGGTGCGCTTCTGCTCCAGGATGTGCGCCGACCAGCCTGCCGTACGGGCACACGTGAACATCGACGTGAACATGTGCGCCGGGACCTCGGCGAAGTCCAGCACGATCGCCGCCCAGAACTCCACATTCGTGGCGAGCACCCGGTCGGGACGGCGGTTGTGCAGCTCCTCCAGAGCCGCCTTCTCCAGCGCCTCCGCGATCTCGAAACGCGGCGCACCCAGCTCACGGGCGGTACGGCGCAGCACGCGCGCCCGCGGGTCCTCGGCCCGGTACACCCGGTGGCCGAAGCCCATCAGCCGCTCGCCCCGGTCCAGGGCGCCCTTCACATAGGCCTCCGCGTCACCGGTGCGCTCGATCTCCTCGATCATGCCGAGCACACGGGAGGGCGCACCGCCGTGCAGCGGCCCCGACATGGCACCCACGGCACCCGACAGCGCCGCGGCCACGTCCGCGCCCGTGGAGGCGATCACCCGGGCGGTGAAGGTGGAGGCGTTCATGCCGTGCTCGGCTGCCGACGTCCAGTAGGCGTCGACGGCCGCGACGTGCTTCGGGTCCGGCTCGCCCCGCCAGCGGATCATGAACCGCTCCACGACGGACCGCGCCTTGTCGATCTCCCGCTGGGGCACCATCGGAAGACCCTGGCCGCGCGCCGACTGGGCGACGTACGACAGCGCCATGACCGCGGCCCGGGCCAGGTCCTCACGGGCCTGCTCCACGTCGATGTCCAGCAGCGGTTTCAGGCCCCACACCGGGGCGAGCATGGCCAGCGCGGACTGCACGTCCACACGGATGTCACCGGAGTGCACCGGGATCGGGAACGGCTCGGCGGGCGGCAGTCCGGGGTTGAAGGCGCCGTCCACGAGCAGCCCCCACACGTTCCCGAACGAGACATGGCCGACCAGGTCCTCGATGTCGACGCCCCGGTACCGCAGGGCACCGCCCTCCTTGTCCGGTTCGGCGATCTCCGTCTCGAACGCGACGACTCCCTCGAGCCCGGGTACGAAATCGGACATCAGGCGGCTCCTCGTGATGTGTACGGCGGAAAGGGTTGCGCCGCCCCGGCTCCACGGTCTGTAGCGGTCGTTCTCGAAAACTCGCGGTCCGAAACGGTCACCCCGGTTGATGCCCCGATCGGTCGGCGGTCACCCAACCCGAACGGCATCTGCACGATATCCCCGAGTGCCACCTTTGGGGAGACCAAGCGGCACTCAGTGCCACACAGTGATGAACCGCACTCCCACCGTGCCCACTGTCCACAAGCCGCCGAGGGCCCCCGGGCACGTACGGCAAGATGACGACGTGACCGACCGCTACCCGGACGAACCCGCAGCCCAGCACCCCGTTCACCCTGCCGCCAAATCCACGACGGACCCGGTTATCGAACCCATCGTCGAACGCGCGGCCGAAGGCCCCCCCGAGGACCTGTCCGCCAACCCCGCGGAAATGCGAGCCCACTACCGCGCAGAGGGCCTCGACGAATCCTCGCTCGCCCCCCACCCCATGGACCAGTTCGCCCGCTGGTTCAAACAGGCGGCCCAGGCCGCCATCGCCGGAATGATCTACGAACCGAACGCGATGATCGTCTCCACCGCCGACGCCGAGGGACGCCCCAGCTCCCGCACCGTCCTGATGAAGCAGTACGACGAACAGGGCTTCGTCTTCTACACCAACTACGACTCCCGCAAGGCCCAGGACCTCGCCGCCAACCCCTACGTCTCGCTGCTCTTCCCCTGGCACCCCATGGCCCGCCAGGTGATCGTCACCGGCACCGCCCGCCGCACCGGCCGCGACGAGACCGCCGCCTACTTCCGCACCCGCCCCCACGGCTCCCAGCTCGGCGCCTGGGCCAGCACCCAGTCCTCGGTCATCTACTCCCGCGCCGAACTCGACGCCACCTACCAGGACCTCACCACCCGCTACCCCGAGGGCACCCAGGTCCCGGTCCCCCCGCACTGGGGCGGCTTCCGCATCGCACCCTCGACGGTCGAGTTCTGGCAGGGCCGCGAAAACCGCCTCCACGACCGCCTCCGCTACGTCGCGGAACGGGACGGCACCTGGCGGGTGGAGCGCCTCAGCCCCTGACCTTCGGTGCCCGAAAACGCAGACGACCCGCGAGCTCAGGTCCTCCGCCAGTAGACGAAGGAGCCGGCCGGACGTACCGGCGAGCCCGCGGGCCGGGTGACTGCGTTGGATTGGCCGGCTGCGCGCATCTCACACGCGCTGGTCCGGCGCCGAACTGAGTACGACGGCGGGCTGCTAGCCCGCAGTCACCTCACGCGTCCGGTTGTCATACATCTGCCGAACCACCTCCCTTCCCGTGTGCTTCACACCCTAAGAAGCGGTTGGAACGCAATCAACAGGTTTTTCGAGATGTTGACGGCGCGGGTTCTGGCCGGGTGTCGTAGCCGTACCCGTCGCCACGTTGCAGGAGCCGCAGGTTCCAGTGGGAGACGTTGATCCGCCCGGCCGGCGTGGTGAGGCTGTGCTGCCCTCGGGCGCGGACGGAGATCCGTCCCGTCCACGTGCCCGTCCACTTGCCGGACGGCACGACGGCACGGACGAGGTCTCCGGTGACGTATCCGAAGTGCTGCTTTGTACGGGCGCGCCGCAGGCGGGGGAATCCGTACCGGTCGGGTGTGGTGCGGGCGTAGGAGCCGCGTCCGGTGGCTTTGGCGATGAGGACGTGGGCGGGGATCCGGACGATCGTGTCGCCGTTCTCGTGATCGAGGCGTCCGACGCACAGCGCGTCCTGGGTGTGTGTCTTGTGCAGGCCCGTGGCGGTGCGGTTCCGCTTCGAAAGGTGGCCCGTCCAGGTGTGGACCGGCCTTCCGACTGCGGTGAGCGCCTCGGTGAGCCGGCAGAGGGTCGTATTCATGGCAGCGGCGTCGCGAAGCGGTGGTCTGGCCTGGGCGAGGATCTGCGCCAATCGGTCGGGCCTGTGGGCCAGGAAGACGCCGACGGGCAGGTTGCCTTTGGCCTTGTTGCAGGGCACGCAGGCCAGGACGAGGTTCGAGATGCGGTCCGCGCCTCCTCGGCTTCGCGGCCGGACATGGTCGATGTTCAGGGGCACGCCCGTGGCCCCGCAGTAGGCGCAGGCACTGCGCCACATCTCGTGGAGGTAGGCGCGCGCGTCGGTCCCGGCGAGCGTGCCCTGCTGGTATTGGGTCCCCGTGAGCTGTCGGCCCACGCTCATGGAGTGGGTGTCGAAGGCGGCGTGTTCGACGTGGATCTCGGTGACCGGTGCGTACCGGCACAGGCGGACTGCCCAGGAGACGGTGGTGTCGACGCGGTGGCGTAGTGACGGAGGGAGCCATCCGGTGGGGCGTGTGCGGTTGTGGGCGCGGGGCGCTCGGTAGCGGTGGTTGGCGGATCGCCTTCTGTGGCGGTAACCGGTCCGTTGTGCCATGCGGTCGCGGATCTGGGCGCCGCGGTGTTGCAGCTCGATGGTGATCAGGCCCCGTCGAACGGTGATCGTGGTGCCTTGGTCGTCGGTTTCCTTCTTCTCGTCGGTGAGGGCGAGGGCCGGTGCCCTGGGAGCCGGGGTCGATGCGCAACTGCACTCCGTCGGTCTCCGACTGGGCATGTGTGCGGTCTTTCAGCCGGATGGTGAAGGGGACCTGCCTGGCGACCACGGCCCGCCCCTTGCGAAGGAGTTCGCGGGCGCGGGCGGGGTGGCAGGGCATGAGGGGTTTTCCGTCACTGGAGAGGACGAAGACCCTGCTGGCGCCGATGCCACCGGCGTACGGCCGGTCGTGCGGGGGAGCGTCACCGCTCCCGTTCTCTGCCGTCTCCGCCGCCGTGGCGGCGTTCTTGGCGTGACGCCGACGGGGTGCGGTGCGCTTCCCGTCGGTCGAATGCCAGGCCCGCGGTCACCTTGCAAAGAACCCCTTGCAACCATTCCTTTGCAACGCTACTTTTGTACCCATGAACGAGCCCCAGGACCCGCAGGTCCGCAGTCTCGATGCCCGCTCACTGCGCGGGCTCGCGCACCCGCTGCGCATCCAGCTGCTGGATGCCCTGCGGTTCGGAGGTCCGGCCACGGCCTCCCAACTTGCCGAGAAGCTGGGTGAGTCGAGCGGTGCGACCAGCTACCACCTGCGCCAGCTCGCCGCCCACGGCTTCATCGAGGACGCTCCCGAGCGGGGCAAGGGGCGGGAGCGGTGGTGGAAGGCGGTCCACCGGGGCCTGCGCTTCGACGACGCCCTGCTGACGGACGCCAACCCGGACGTGCGCGGGGCCGCCGACACGTACCTCCATGAGGTCGCGACCAGCCAGACCCGTGACCTGTCGACCTGGCTCGGCAATCGCCACGCCTGGCCGGAAGAGTGGAACCGCACCTGGGACATGAGCAGCGCGACGCTACGGCTGACGCCGGAGCTCACCCGGGAACTCGTCGAGAAGATGCATGCGCTCGTCGACACCTACCGGGACCGGGCCGCGGACGAGGGCGACGCCGGTACCGCTCAGGTACGCATCCAGACCCGCGCGTTCCCCCTCACCACGGATTGAGAGGCCACAGCCTGATGCACCCCGAGACCCACTTCACCCTGCACCGCTTCCGCGCCGCCGAACTCCGTGCCGGAGCCGACGCTTACCGCCTCGCCGCAGCGGGCCGGGGCCCCCGGGACCTTCGTGCCCGCCTCGGCTGGACTCTCGTGGAGGTCGGCCTGCGGCTGGCCGCCGGGCCCAAGGCGGCCGCCGCTGTTCCCTAACCCTCGTGTCGAACTCCCGCGCCGCTCACGGAGACAGTACGGCTGTCAGGAACGGCTCGATCGTGGCTCGCCATGCCTCCGGCTGGGCGTGGTGGAGGAAGTGGCCGGCGTCGGGGACCTCCGCGTACTGGCCGTGGGGGAGGACGCGGACCATCTCCTGGGCCTCCGCGCGGCCCAGTTCGCCGTCCAGGCCGCGGACGACCAGGGTGGGGCAGCGGACCTGGGCCAGTTCCTCCCAGTGCGCGTCGTACACCCAGGTCTCGCGGGACCTCAGCATGTGCTCGGGTTCGAAGACGGGGCGCCAGCCGTCCGGGGACTCGGTCATGACCTCGACGTAGAACTCGCCGCGGGCGGGGTTCGGGCGCTCGACCCAGGGGTCGTCCTCGCCGAACCACTTGCGTACGTCGGCCAGTGTGGCGAAGGGGAGGGGCCAGGACTTGAACCAGTTCTCCCATTCGCGCTGGGAGGCGGCGCCGAGTGCGGAGGCCCGCATGTCGCAGATGATCAGGGCGCTTACCAGGTCGGGGCGTTTGGCGGCGAGCTGCCAGGCGGTCAGGGCGCCCATCGCGTGGCCGATGAGGACGGCCGGGGCGAGGCCGAGTTGTTCGAGGGCGGCTTCGGCGTCGTCGATGTAGGCCTCGCGGGTGTAGCCGTCGGCGGGCTTGTCGCTCTGGCCGTGGCCGCGCTGGTCGAGGGCGACGGCGCGGTGCCGTTCGGCGAGCAGGCGGGCGGTGGGCGCCCAGTGCGAGGCGCGGCCCATGAGCCCGTGCAGTAACAGCAGGCCCGGCGTCTGCTCGCCGTCGCCGGTCTTGGGCGGGTCGGCGAACTCCCATGCGGCGAGGCGTACGCCGCCCGCTCCGGTCACGTCGATGCGACGCATCGTCCTGGCACCCCCCTGCTCGGCCGGGACCGCTCGCTTCCGCGTCGGGCGGTCGGTCCGCGCGCTTGTCGTACTGGTCGTACTTCCGCTGTCGTGCTGCTTGTGCTGGTGTCGGCGGTCAACGCCCGGCGCCGGGTGTCGCCGTCGGGCGGTGGTGCCCCTGCTCGCTGTGTGACGGACGCGTCATTGGTACAGCGCCCGGTCCGGCGAGATCGTCACCGCCCACGCTATCGAATGGCTATTCGAAATCGCCGTTTCCGGCGGCAACACCCCACCTTCGAGTGACCTCCCTCGAGGATTGACCGCTGTCTGCGCGGGGAGATCTTCTGCGGGAGGCGGACCGCTCGGGGAAAACCGGTCCGAGGGGGCGACCCTGAGAGCTCGGGGCTCCGGGTCGAAACAGGGGAGGACAGGCCCCGGCGCCGATAGGTGCCGGGGCCCTCCCCGTGTCCGGGGTCGCGTCCGGGGCACATCCTCCCTCCCCTTCCCGGCCGTTGACATCGCTGTCATCTCCGGCCAAGAGCCCTCAGGTCATATGCCTCACGCGACAGCCTCGCATGCGAACGGTCGGTGCGCTGCGATTCCGCTCACTGAATCTTGATTGCAGTACGGTCGCGGAATCATCACAACAGCCCCATGAATCGGAGGAGTTGTGAGGGCCAGGCGAGATCGGGAGGGATGCAGGGGGACGGGAGGGGTCAGAGGGACGGAGAGGGATCAAGAGGGGTGGAGGGGGATCAAGAGGTCCTGCGGGGCCTCGGCGCCTGTGTCAGGGCTTGGCCACGAAGACGTGGGACGCGATGTCCGCCTGGAGCTCAGCCGCCTCGCCGCCGCTGCCGACCAGGACACCGCCCGCCGACTCCGTCACGCTGACCACCGAGCCGGGCTGCACGCCCGCCCGCCGGAGCGTGTACATGAGCTGTGCGTCCGTCTGGATGGGCTCGCCGATACGGCGTACGACGACCGTCTTGCCGTCCGTGCCCGGATCCAGGTCGGCCAGCGAGACCATGCCCTCGTCCAGGAACGGGTCCGCCATCTCCTTCTCGCCGAGCTCCTCCAGGCCCGGGATCGGGTTCCCGTACGGCGACTCGGTGGGGTGGCGCAGCAGCTCCAGGACGCGGCGCTCGACCGCCTCGCTCATCACGTGCTCCCAGCGACACGCCTCGGCGTGCACCTGCTCCCACTCCAGCCCGATCACGTCGACCAGGAGGCACTCGGCGAGGCGGTGCTTGCGCATGACGCGGGTGGCCAGGCGGCGGCCCTCGTCCGTGAGCTCCAGGTGACGGTCTGCGGCGACCGACACCAGGCCGTCGCGCTCCATTCGCGCCACTGTCTGGCTGACGGTCGGGCCGCTCTGGTCGAGCCGCTCGGCGATCCGGGCGCGCATGGGGACCACGCCTTCCTCCTCGAGCTCGAGGATGGTGCGGAGATACATCTCCGTGGTGTCGATCAGTCCGGACATACGTGCCCCTCGAAGAGATCTGCCGGAGGCTCGACTGCTCACCGGCGTGTGCGCTGGCCCTGACTTCAATTCTGACTCATCCCACTGACAACCGGGGCGCGGCGAGTGGACCACGGGCCACGGGGCGCGTCGGCACGGCTCCCGGCGCGCCTGAAGGGGGCGCCGGTCTCCGGGCCCCGACCGCGCACCAGGGCCCCCGCCCGCGAACCCCCGGCGTCGGGCGGGCCGTATTGACATCCCACTGGTCCAGACCGCAACGTGATCCGCGACACGGGCCGACTTCGAAGGGGCGTCGCCGATGAGCGCAGGGCCGAGCGGTGGGGAGCCGCAGGGCGGGAGCACGCCGGCGGAGCGGTTCTTCGACGCGGCGATCGGGCTGCTGCGGCGGGTTCGGGACGAGGACGCGCAGGAGATCGCGGCGGCCGGCACCCTGATCGCGGACACCGTGGCCTCGGGCGGCCGGCTGTTCGCCTTCGGTGCCGGGCACTCCTCGCTGGCCGCGCAGGACCTGGTCTACCGCGCGGGCGGCCTGGCCCTGATGAACCTGCTCGCGGTCCCCGGAGTCGTCGGCGTGGACGTCATGCCCGCCACGCTGGGCTCCGCGCTGGAGCGGGTCGACGGCCTGGCGAGCGCGGTCCTGGACACGAGCCCCCTCCGCTCCGGCGACCTCCTGGTGATCATCTCCCTGTCCGGCCGCAACGCGCTGCCCGTGGAGATGGCGATGAACGCCCGCGCGCGCGGCATCAAGGTCATCGGCGTGACCTCGGTGGCGTACACGGCGGAGACGAAGTCCCGGCACGCCTCCGGCACGTACCTCAAGGACCACTGCGACCTCGTCCTGGACTCGAAGATCGCGGTCGGGGACGCGGAGCTCACCCTGGACACCATCCCGGCGCCCTTCGCCCCCGCGTCCACGGTCGTCACCACGGCCCTGCTGCAGGCGGTCATGGCGACGGCGGCCGGTGTCCTCGCGGACCGCGGCATCGAACCGCCCCTGCTGCGGTCGGGGAACGTCGACGGCGGCCATGAGTGGAACGCCCGGGTACTGGCGGAGTACGCCGACCGGATCTTCTACCGCCAGGCGTAGCCGCGTCCCACGGCCCTACTTCGCGGCCCGCCCCTTCAGCACGTCGGACAGGTCCAGCGCCGCGGCGATCCGTACCGCCACGTCCTCCGCGTACACCGCGTCCACCCGCTCGAACCGGCTGCGCCCGGCCCCCCGCAGGAACGTCACCACACCCAGCGTCCGCCCCCGGCTGCGCAGCACCGCGCACAGGGCGTGCACCGCGTCCGGGGGCCACTGCCGGGCCAGCGCCCACGCACGCGCCTGGGCCGGGTCGGCGGCGCCCGCGTCGGCGCGTACGGTCCCGGAGCGCTCCACGCACTGCAGGGCGGGATGGCCCTCGTCGTACCGCACCGGCAGTCCCGCCTTCCCGGTGAGCACGCTCGGGCCGGGGGCACCGGACGGCGTCTCGGCGGCCCGCACCAGCCGTACCGGCCCCGCCCCGTCCGCCACCCAGCCGCCCGCCACCCGGTCGATCAGGGCGTGGTCGGCGAACCCGGCGAGGGCGAAGTCCAGATGGATCGTGGCTGCCTCGCCGGGGTCCTCGCACTCGGCGGCCGCCCGCGCGGCTCGGTGCAGCTGGTTGGAGCGGAAGCGCAGCAGGGCCGCCTCCTGCTCGCTCTGCTTGGCCTCGGTGACGTCCTGGAACAGCCACCCGACCCCGAGCGGAACCGGCTCCTCCGCCAGTGGCGAGGCCAGCCGCAGGAACCCGCTCCGCCAGCACCGCCGCTTCTCGCCGTCCGCGGTCCGCACGCTCACCCAGATCTCGGCGGGCGCCGGCGGCGCCCCCTCGGCGAGCACATGGGTCAGCGCGCTCTCCAGCTCCTCGACGCCCTGCGCGAGCAGGTCCCCGAGGGGCCGTCCCAGCACGGCCGTACGCCCGATGCCGAGCGCCCGGGCCGCGTGGGCGTTGACGACGGCGGGCCGCAGGTCCGCGTCGACGAGCACGACACCCCAGCTCGCGTCCTCGAACAGGGCCTCGCTGAGCGCGATCGACCGCTCCAGATCGATCTGGGCGTGCACCTCGCTGAACGCGCAGTACACCCCGGCGGGTTTCCCGTCGGGCCCCCTGACCGCCGCGGACTGGGTCCGTACGAGCACCCGGCCGCCGTCCTTGGTCAGCAGCGCGAACTCGTGCACCTGCCGCCCGGAGGCCTGCATCGCGGACATCAGCCACGCCTCGACCTCGGCCGCGTCGGCGCTGCGCACGGCCCACCCGGCGAAGCCGCGCCGCCCCACCGCCTCGGCCGCCGACCAGCCGAGAATCCGCTCGGCCTCCCGGTTCCAGTGGGTCACGACCCCGTCCGCGTCGAAGGCGCACAAGGCCGCGTCCATCCCGTCGAGGAGCGCGGCGAGAAGATCCGAACCATCCCGCTCCGGCTCGTCCGGCACCGGCTCGTCCGTGGTCCCCCTCCGCCGGGAAGCACTCACCCGAACCCCCCTGCAGCCTGCGCGTCCGCCCATACGGCACGCTCGTCCGCTCTCTCGCCCACATTCAACTCGACCGTGACCCAGCCCACATCTCCTTCACAGAAGATTGGGGGAATCCTTGCGCCGTGGGGTCCCGTCTCCTCGACCCGGGAACTAGCCCTTGCTGACCGCCGCCAGGATCTCCGGCAGCCGGCGGGCCGTGCGGGGGGCCGCGAGGCGGAGGCCGAGGAGGGTGATCAGGGTGCCGTAGGCGGCGCCCGCAGGCAGCAGGAGCCAGGTCCAGTCGTCGCCGTTCGCGGTGACGTTGAGCCAGATCGTCGCCGCGATCACGGGCGCGGAGAGCAGAGCGGCGGAGACCATGCCGCCGAGGATGGAGATCCAGGCGAGCCCCGCCTGCCCGGGAGCCACGTTCTTGTAGCCCTCCTGCGGTATCGAGTACGGGAAGCGGGCCGAGGACCAGGCGCCGGTGGCCAGCATCGCGCCGAGCAGCGCGAGGGACATTCCGAGCACCTCGGGCAGCCTGTCCCAGGTTCCGAGCAGGGCGGTGGTGGCGACGGTGACGAGGGCGGCGTACGGCAGGGTGATCAGCAGCAGGGCCAGCGCCCGGCCGCGCAGTTCGGCGTGGGCGTCGCGGGTGGAGGAGATCGTCATGGCGACCATCCAGAACGCGGAGGTGTCCTGCCCGAACTGGTTGTACATCTGGATGCCGAGCATGCCGGCCGCGAAGCAGGCGAAGTAGACGGAGCCGGTGCCCTGGAGGGCGTTGAAGACGGGCACGATCAGCCCGATGGCCAGCGACGTCACCCATGCCGCCTTCGTCTTGGGGTCGCGCCAGACATAGCGCAGGCTGCGCTCGGCCACCGTGCCGGTGCGGCCCGCGGGCAGCAGCCGGGACAGGCCCTCGGAGGCCCGCTCCCGGGGCCCCGGTTCGGCGGCCTGGAGCGTGGAGGAGTCCGGTGCGGTCATCAGCTTCGTGAGGTTGCGCGACCACACGGCCAGCAGTCCCGCCAACGCGGCCGCGCTCAGCGCGAGCTGGGCGGCCCCGACGCCGTACGACCCCTTGCTCACGGAGTCCACCGCGCCGATCGCGGAGGCGGGCGGCACCCAGCGCACGACGTCGCCCACCGGCCCCAGCCGCGACAGCCCGGCCGAACCCAGCTCGCGGGCGCCGAAGTTGACGAGCTGCGCGCCGACGGCGACGACCAGCCCGCTCAGTACGGCGAGGTCGCGGCCCTTGCGGCTGGTCAGCAGCCGGATGTTGGCGGCGGCGACGGCCCGCGCGAGGGTGACGCAGACCAGCAGCGTGAGCACGACGGCGAGGACCGCGGTGCCGTACGCCGCCGCCCCGTGCGCCACGGAGATCACCGAGCCGACGGCCATGCAGAGCGTGAACAGCGGTCCGATGCCCACCAGGGACGCCACCAGCAGGGCCCGGACGAGGGGCCCCGGGCGCAGCGGCAGCATCACCAGGCGGGTGGGGTCGAGCGTCTCGTCGCCGCTGGGGAAGAACAGCGGCATCACGGTCCAGCCCAGCGCGACGACCTCGATGCCGAGCACGGCGACGGAGGCGGCGTGCGCGTTGCCGCGCAGCAGGATCAGGCCGAGCAACTGGGTGGCGGCGAACAGCAGGACCAGGACGAGGGACGTGACGTACGCGGCGCGCCGCCCGGCGGAGCGCCGCAGCCCGTTCCGCAGCAGGGACAGCTTCAGCCGTACGACGACGGCCGTCAGGCCGGTCATCGGGCGCCGCCGCCGAGCCAGTCGAGGTCGGCTCCCGCGGTGCGGCCGTGCGCGCCGACCAGTTCCAGGAACGCCTGCTGGAGGGTGGGCGCGTCGCCGCGTACGTCGGCCAGCGGGCCGTGCGCGCGGATGCGGCCCGCGGCCATGACGGCCACCCAGTCGCACAGCGACTCGACCAGCTCCATGACGTGGGAGGAGAAGACGACGGTGGCGCCGGAGGCGGTGTACCGCTCCAGGACGCCGCGGATGGTCTGCGCGGAGACCGGGTCGACGCCCTCGAAGGGCTCGTCCAGGAAGAGGACTTCGGGGTTGTGCAGCAGCGCGGCGGCGAGGCCGATCTTCTTGCGCATCCCGGTGGAGTAGTCGACGACGAGCTTGTGCTGGGCCCCGGCCAGATCGAGGACGTCGAGGAGCTGGGTGGCCCGCTTGTCGACCTCGGTGCCGGGCAGTCCGCGCAACCGGCCGGTGTAGGCGAGGAGTTCGCGCCCGGACAGCCGCTCGAAGAGCCGCAGCCCCTCGGGCAGCACCCCGATACGGGCCTTCACCTGGGCGGGGTCGCGCCACACGTCGTGCCCGACGACCTCGACGGTGCCGCGGTCGGGTCTGAGCAGGCCGGTGACCATGGACAGCGTGGTGGTCTTCCCGGCCCCGTTGGGCCCGACCAGCCCGATGAACCGCCCGGCGGGCAACTCGAGATCGACCCCGGCGACGGCGACGTGTTCCCCGAACCGCTTCCACAGGTCGTGCACGCGTACAGCGGCAGGAGCGGTCACTGTTCCCTCGTTCATGTGAGAACCCTACGGCGCGGGGGCGCCCCTGAAAGGGGCGCGGGACAGTGCCTGGTGGACGAGAAGGCGAACGGCTACCGGTCCCTACCGCACGCATAGGCCAACGGCGACACCAGTTCCTCCGCATCCGGCAGCCACCGGTTCGCCGACGTGGGCCGCCGCGCCCACTGCACGGCCCCCCGCGATCCGAACCGGGTGGGCGGCGCGGCGACATACGCGCCCTCGCCGAGGGTGACCAGGTCGAGTGAGGTGGGCTGCCAGCCCAGTTTGCGCAGCAGGTCCGGCACCTTCGCGGACGCGCCCGGCAGCACGAAGAACTGCATGCGCCGCGCGGGCGTCAGCGTCACCGGACCGAGCGTCAGCTCCATGCGCTCCATGCGCGCGAGGGCGAGGAAGCCGGCGGTCTCCGGGACGTCGATCGCGTCGAACGTGCGCCCGGTGGGCAGCAGGATCGACGCGGTCGGCCGCTCGGACCACAGACCGCGCGCGACGGTGGCACTGCCGGTCGCCTGCGTCGCCCAGTCGTCGCGTGCCGGGTGCGCTCCGGGCACGGGACACGCGGACTGACCGCAGGAGCAGCGGTGCATCCCGTCGACGGCATCCAGCCAGGTGCCGGGGAACACGTCCCAGTGGCGCTCCTCGACGTAACGGACGGCGGCGTCCAGGAGCGATTCGCCGCGCTGCTTCGGGATGTGGGCAGCTTCAGGGCCCGCGATGGTCTCTTCCACGATGAACTCAACTCTAGCGATCACCGGGGGTTACGCCTCGCCCACTCGGGGCCGTCTCATCGGGGACCGATGCTTTTTGAGCACGTCATTTTCATCCCACATGCGCCGGGGAGGAGCACCGTCTTGGCGGGTGGGGCGCATGGATGCACAGGTGGGGGCGCGCACGGGGAACCGCGGCGGGGGTGGGGTAACCAGGTGGGGGGTGCGGGACCAGCCTTTACCCCGGCAATCTTCGCATGTCTCGCATCAGAGGAATGTCCGCTGGGCATCGATCTTCAAGGCCGGATCTTTTCGCTGCACCGGCCAACTCGGCGAACCGAGCCAGGAAGTAGGGGGTACGCCATGGCCGCCAGGCCGCTTGTCGCGCGGCAGCCGAACGAACGACTGCAGGCGCTCATCCAGGAAGCGGGCTGCTCGAACGCGGGGCTCGCCCGCCGGGTCAACATGTGCGGCGCGGAGCACGGCCTCGACCTGCGCTACGACAAGACGTCCGTGGCCCGCTGGCTGCGCGGACAGCAGCCGCGGGGCCGGGCCCCGGCGGTCATCGCGGAGGCGCTCGGCCGCAAGCTGGGGCGCACGGTCACGATCGACGAGATCGGCATGGCCAACGGCAAGAACCTCGCCTCGGGCGTGGGTCTGCAGTTCTCGCCCACGGTGCTCGGTGCGATCGAGCAGGTCTGCGAGCTGTGGCGCAGCGACGTCGGGCGCCGGGACTTCCTGTCGGGGTCCTCCGTCGCGGCCTCCGCGCTCGTCGAGCCGAGCCGCGACTGGCTGATCTCCGGGCCGGACCCGCAGGTCGCTCGGTCGGCCGGGCCACGGGTGGGACAGTCGGACGTGGACGCGGTGCGGGCGATGACGCAGGCCCTGGTCGAACTGGACCACCAGTACGGCAGCGGGCATGTGCGGCCGGTCGTCGTGCACTACCTCAACAGCGTCGTCTCCGGGCTGCTGGCGGGGTCGTACCGGGACGTGGTGGGACGCGAACTGTTCGGCGCAGTCGCGCGGTTGACCGAGCTCGCGGGGTACATGGCGGTCGACACCGGACAGCCGGGGCTCGCGCAGCGGTACTACATCCAGGCGTTGCGGCTCGCGCAGGCGGCCGGTGACCGGGGGTACGGCGGCTATGTGCTCGCCGCGTCGATGAGCCACCTCGCGGCGCAGCTCGGAAACCCGCGCGAGATCGCGCAGTTGGCGCGGGCGGCGCAGGAGGGAGCGCGGGGGCGCGTGACCCCGCGCGCGGAGGCGATGTTCTACGCGGCGGAGGCGCGCGGGCATGCGCTGATGGGCGATGTGCGCGCCACGCAGATCGCGTCCGGGCGTGCGGTGACGGCGCTGGAGTCGGCCGACGCGGCGTCCGGGGACGATCCGGCGTGGATCGCGCACTTCGACGAGGCGTACCTGGCGGACGAGCTGGCGCACTGTCACCGGGATCTGGGGCAGGCGGAGGCGGCGGCCCGGCGGGCGGAGGAGTCGCTCGCCGGGCATCCCGAGTCCCGGGCCCGGCGGCGGGCGATCGGGCTGGTGCTGCTCGCCACCGCTCAGGTGCAGCAGCGCGAGGTGGAGCAGGCGTGCCACACCGGGTTGAAGGCCGTGGAGCTGCTCGGCACGCTGCGGTCCAGTCGGGGGGCGGAGTATCTCGAGGACCTGCAGCAGCGGTTGGAGCCGTATCGGGAGGAGGCCGTGGTGCGGGAGTTCGGGGCGCGGCTGGATCTGGCAGCGGCGTAGTGCCTCCGGCGGATGCGGCTCCGTGATGTACCCGGCGGTTGTGTGACGTGCTCGGGGGCCGGGGGCCCCGCCCCGGGCCCCGGGGCGGTATCGCCGTAGGAGTGACGGATGTCTCTTCGGTGCGGCAATGCCCTGGCTGGTCGCGCAGTTCCCCGCGCCCCTTACGGGGCGCTCCCCCTGTCCAGCGTGGCACCCGGTCAGGGGGACCCGGTAGCGTGAGCCGACGATTCCGAAGGTCCCCCATTCGTAGGAGTCCCGGTGACGCAGAGTGGACAGGGCGAGGAGCCCTCGGCGCGGCCCGCGCGCGAAGGCATCGTGCTGCCCTCCGACGGCGGCGCGCCCCTGCTGCCGGGCCAGACAGGCGGAGTGAACGGTTCCATACCCCCGGCGCCCGCACCCGCCCCCGGCCCCGCCGGCGGGCAGGCATGGGGGCAGCCCTGGGGGCCGGAGCAGGCTGCCCAACAGCACCAGCACCAGCACCAGCACCAGCACCAGCACCAGCAGCAGCACCAGAACCAGAACCAGAACCAGAGCCAGCAGTGGGGCGCGCAGCCGTCCTGGGAGGGCTCGGACCCGCGCTCGGCCTGGGGTCAGCAGCCGCCGGCCGGCTCGGGCCAGCCGCTGCCCCCGCAGCAGAGCGCCGGTGCCGGGCCCCTGCCCCCGGCGGCCGGCTCCGCCGACGAAGGCGCCACGCAGTACCTGCCGCCCGTTGCCGCCGCGCCGAACGAGGGTGCGACGCAGTACATACCCCCGGTGGCCGCCTCTGCCGACGAGGGGGCCACCCAGTACATCCCGCCGGTGGGCCCTGGCGCGCTGCCCCCCGAGATGCCCGCCGACCAGGCGACCCAGGTCCTCGGGCGCGCCGCCGGTCCGCTGCCGCCCGCCGCCGACCCCGACGCCCAGGCCACGCAGTACCTTCCGCCCGTGCCCGGCCAGCCGTACGCCGTGCGGCCCGGGGGGCCCGGGCAGGCGCCGCCGGCCGAGTTCGACAACCTCTTCCGAGGCGACTCGGGCGGGTTCGCCGGATCCACCCAGCACCTGCCGCGGTTCGACGGCGCGGGCGCCCCCGGCGCACCCGTGGACCGGGGGGCCGACCAGCGCGGTGGCCGTACCCGCTCGCGTGTGCCCCTCATCGCGGCCGTCGGCGTCGGCATAGTCGCCCTCGGGATCGGGGCCGGCGCCCTGCTCAGCGGTGGTGGCGGCAGCGACGGCAAGACCGACGACAGCAAGTCCGTCGCCGCGACCGGGGCCGCCCCGGACGCCTCGGGGTCTGGCGCCGCCGACCCGGCCCGGGCGCAGGCCGTCGCCCTGGACAAGCTCCTCGCCGACAGCGGCAACAGCCGCGGCGCGGTGATCAGGGCGGTCGCCAACGTCAAGGCGTGCCAGAACCTCGACCAGTCGGCCGCCGACCTGCGGGACGCGGCCAAGCAGCGCAACGACCTGGTCGGCCGGTTGTCGGGACTCCAGGTCGACAAGCTCCCCGACCACGCCGCGCTGACCGCCGCGCTCACCAGCGCCTGGAAGGCGTCCGCGTCCGCCGACACCCACTACGCGGCCTGGGCCGACCAGGTCTCGGGCAAGAAGGGCTGCCCGAAGGGCCAGGCGCGCGTCACCCCCCAGGCCCAGGCGGGCAACCGGGACAGCGGCACGGCCAGCGCCCAGAAGGCGAAGGCGGCCCAGATCTGGAACGTCATCGCGCAGAAGTACGGCCTGACCGAGCGCCAGCCGACCCAGCTGTGAGCACGGCGGTGCGCGCCGCCCGGTGAACGGCGCGGCGCGCACCGGCACGCCTCACTCGCTGTCCGCGCTCTCCAGCGTCTTCGACACGTTCACGAAGCCCTTGCGGGCCGCCACCAGCCGCCCGTCGCGTACGACCTGGAAGGTCACGTCGGAGTTGATCAGGCGGGGGAAGTCGACGACCGCGGTCAGGTCCTGGAAGCGCCAGCGCAGGGTCGGGGTGAGGCCTCCGGTGTCGACCTTCAGGCCGTGGTCGAGGGCCATGCGGATCGTGCGGGCCGACACCTCGCCGTCGCCGAGCGACTCGACGACCTTCTTCAGGACCGTGTAAGCGATCCATGTGGTCTGCACGCCCGCGTCCGCCGGATCGATCCGGTCGTCGTCGAAGGCCTGCTCCTTGATCACTTCCTTCATCTCGTTCCAGCGCGCGTCCGACGCCTCCGGGTACCAGCCGGTGACGTACGCGTCCTCGTAGGGGCCGGAGCCGCCGCCGGAGGAGTCGATCACCGACTGGTCGACGCTGCCGAGCACGGACGCGGTGCGCACCGGCCGGTAGCCGGCGCTCAGACGGCGGAAGGAGTCCATGAAGGTCCCGGTGCGTTCGTCGAGCGCCGGGACCACGCACCCCTTCTTCTGGGGGTTCCCGGTCGCCTCGTCCAGCGCCTGCCGTGCCTGGTCGTCGAGGGCGGTGGCGTCCTCGGCGGCGCGCACGTCGGCCGCCGAGGCGTGGTGCGCCGCCTTCAGTCCGGCGTCGAGCAGCAGGGGAAGCTCGTCGCCGGCGACCGTGTCGGGGCGCACCAGGGCGACGTGGCCGCAGGTCCGGCCCAGTTCCTCACCGAGACCGGCCAGCAGCGCGGGCTGTCCGCCGTTGACGGGATAGGACAGCACGCTCTTGAACTCGTCGTCGGTCAGGCCGTAGCCGCCGATGTAGGGGATGCCCGCCGACTCCAGCGGGGAGAGGAAGGAGCTGGCGTACTGGCTGTAGGAGCCGACGACGGCGACGGCGTTCTCCTTCACGGCGAGCCGGGCGCACTTCGCGGCGTCCACGTAGTCGTTGTGGTCGTTGCAGGTCAGGACCTCGAGCTGGCGGCCGTTCAGGCCGCCGTGGGCGTTGATCCAGCGCGCGTAGGCCTGCGCCATCGCCGGCATGCCCGGCTTGTTGGTCGCCGAGGTCTTGTCGGGCGCCCAGGTCATGACGGTCACGCGGTCGTCCCCGGAACCCCCCGTGGTACCGGGGACGACCCCGCAGGCGACCGCTATCGACGCAACTGCCACCAGCGCGCCCGCGGACAGCAGGACGGTCCTGACGCGGGGAGCCGCTTTTTCACGGACGGAGCCCTGAACGCGGGGGCGGATGGGGGAGGAGCTGGTGCGTCGCCTGCCGGTCATGGACACGCACGATTCCCTCACACCACTAACCGTCGTGTCATCCGCGGTCAACGGAAGGTGACACGGAGGTGAATTGCGGGGTCCGATGATCCGGATTTCAAAGGGAACGTACGATCGATGACCGTGCAAGCTCCGGAGAACTCTTCCCGTCGCGGTCGTCGCTCATCCACCATGGGCGGCATGCCACTGAATGACATGCCGTGGTGGCGCTGGCGCAGCAATGTGCGCTCCGCGCTGCACATGCTCTCCGATCCCGTCTTCCAGCGGGACGTCTGGCTGGCCGGCGTCGAGGGGTACGGCGACGTCACCGACGCCGTGTACCGCCTGGTCGAGGACACCTGGCTGGACAACTGGTCGGCCGAGAAGTACGTCGGCACGATCTTCCGGGACTCGCAGGAGGCGGCCCTCGTCGACACCGCCGTCCTGCGAGTGCTGCGGATCATGCACCAGGTCGGGCCGGACGCGCCGGTGGACGCCTACATCAACCACCAGGCGTGGCCGGAGGCGGTGCGCGCGGCACGGGACGCCCACGTACGCCTCTCCGTGGCCGACGGGGAGGACCCGGACGTGCCGCCGCGCACGCTCGAGGTGCTGCGGATCCTGACGAGGAGCGCGTAGGTCCAGTGGTCCGGGGTGGACCCTGTCGTCCGGCGTGGGCCCCCGGTCGTCCGGGGTGGGCCCTGTCGTCCGGCGTGGGCCCCCGGTCGTCCGGCGTGGACCCCGGTCGTGTGGCGTGGGCCCTGTCGCCCGGTGGACCCCGGTCGTGTGGCGTGGGCCCTGTCGCCCGGCGTGGCCCCCGTCGTCCGCCGGACCGTCCGGGTTGCGGGACGGCGGTCCGCGCGGGCCCGCGGACATGAGACCCTGGCGTGCATGAACGAGCAGTCCACCCGAGCCTCGGTCCCGGCCGACCAGTACGTCCTCACCCTCTCCTGCCCGGACAAGCAGGGGATCGTGCACGCCGTGTCGAGCTACCTGTTCATGACCGGCTGCAACATCGTCGACAGCCAGCAGTTCGGCGACCAGGACACGGGACTGTTCTTCATGCGGGTCCACTTCTCCGCCGAGGCCCCGGTGACCGTGGACAAGCTGCGCGCGAGCTTCGCGGCGATCGGTGACTCCTTCCAGATGGAGTGGCAGATCCACCGGGCCGACGACAAGATGCGCGTCATCCTCATGGTCAGCAAGTTCGGCCACTGCCTGAACGACCTGCTCTTCCGCGCCCGGATCGGCGCGCTGCCCGTCGAGATCGCGGCCGTGGTCTCCAACCACACCGACTTCGCCGAGCTGGTGGGCTCGTACAACATTCCCTTCCACCACATCCCCGTGACGAAGGACACCAAGCCGGAGTCCGAGGCGCGGCTGCTGGAGCTGGTGCGCGAGCTGGACGTCGAGCTGGTGGTCCTGGCCCGCTACATGCAGGTGCTCTCGGACGACCTGTGCAAGCAGCTCAGCGGCAGGATCATCAACATCCATCACTCCTTCCTGCCGAGCTTCAAGGGCGCCAAGCCCTACCACCAGGCCCATGCGCGCGGTGTGAAGCTGATCGGCGCGACCGCGCACTACGTGACGGCCGACCTCGACGAGGGCCCGATCATCGAGCAGGAGGTCGAGCGGGTCGGCCACGACGTCACTCCGGACCAACTGGTGGCGACCGGGCGGGACGTGGAGTGCCAGGCGCTGGCACGCGCGGTGAAGTGGCACGCGGAGCGCCGCATCCTGCTCAACGGCCGCCGGACAGTGGTCTTCGCCTAGCGGCCCGAAGGCTCCCCCCGAGGTCCCGCTACGCTACATCCGGCTCAGGGACGCCGCCGCGAAGAGCACGTCCCTGATCGCCTCCCGGTCGCCGACCTGTCCCGCGGCCGCATCCTGCGGTGGCACATGGCCGGCGGCCAGGCGGCAGAACTCCACCCCGTCGAGCGCGACGTGCGCCACCTCGTGCTCGGCGGAGGCCACCGCGCCGGGCGAGTCGAGCGGAATCAGCCACTCACCGCCGCCCAGGCCCTCGATCTCCAGGCGCAGGCTGCGCCCGGGCTCTCCCGCCGGGACGAGGTGCCGGCCACCGTGCGGGGGCGCGGCGAGGCCGGCGCGCCGCCGGGCGGCCAGGGTCAGCGGCAGTATCCGTACCGCCAGGTCGAACATCTGGTGGAGATGGCGCGGCGCCGGCGGGTCGTAGGGGTAGTCGACGGCGTTCGCGATGTCCTCGGCGTGCACCCAGCACTCGAAGGCCCGATCCAGCATCGCGTCGTGCAGCGAGAGCCCGAAGGCGCCGTACGACACCGGGACCGCCCCGCTGGTGTCGTCGGTGAGGGAGACCGCCCGGACGAGATGGTGGGTCTGGTCGCGCCACGGGACGCGGATGGAGCGGGTCGGCGGGAAGTGGGAGGCGCGCCAGTACGCCTCCGTGCGCCCCTCGGGGCTGCCGTCGTCCCCGACGGTTTCCCCCAGGGGGTCCTCCAGCCCGAGCGCCACCGCGACCAGGCCGTCGACGGAGAGCAGATGGGCGATGACCCCGGCCACGGTGGTGCGGCGGCTCGCCGGAGCCCTCCCGTCGAACCACCGCAGCCTGACCGGGGTGTGCCACTCGGCGTCGCCGATGTCCTGCAGCAGGGCGTCCAGGCGCGCGGCCTCCGCGTCGTAGGGAGCCGCCCACTCCGGCACCGGGATGCGCGGCGGGCGCCGGTCGAGGCAACTCGCCAGGACACGGGTGCGCAGGGCGGGGTCGAGATCCAGACTCTCGGGCCGCTGCAGCAGCCCGACGGCCCTCCGCAGCCGCCGCGCCTCCTCCGCGCACGGACCGCAGCCACCGAGGTGCGCCTCCACGGCGGCGGTCTCCTCCGCGGAACAGGCGGCCAGCGCCCAGGCCCCGAGCAGCGACTTCAGCACCCGGTGCTCGAGCGGGACCGCCTCGGCCCCGGGCGCCGTGGCCCCACCGGCCATCGGCCCCCGGGCCACTTCGGACACCTCCCGCTCGCCGGCGACCCCGGGTGCGCCCTGCCCGTCGTTCCCCTCGTACCCGCCGTACTCCTCGAACTCCCCGTGCTCCCGGGAACGCTCGGCCCCGCTCACCACACACCCTCCGTTTCCGGCGGCGTGCCCGAGGGCCGCGTCTCGTGGGCGGTGGCGAGGAGCTGGAGGCCGAGGCGGAGCCGGCGGCGGGCCTCGTCCTGCGTGATACCGAGGTCGGCGGCGGTCTGGCGGTAGTCCCGGCGCTGGAAGTAGGCCCGTTCCAGAGCGGCGCGCAGCGGCACCGGCATGGAGGTGACGATGTAGTCCGCGCGGGCCGCGACCGAGGCCTGGCGCACCCTGCGCTCCAGGTCCTCCGCAGTGCCCCGGCCGTCCCGTGCCAGCGCTGCGGTCTCGGTGGCGCGCAGCCGCTGGACGGCGAGCCGCTGGGTCAGTGTGGCGACCCAGGTCCGCAACGGCTCCTGCCTGGGGTCGTAGGACTCGGGGTTCTCCCAGACGTGCGCGAACACCTCGCGTGTGACGGCGTCCGCCTCCTCCTCGTCCCCGAGCACCCGGTGGGCGAGGCCGTGCACCAGGGAGGCCAACCGGTCGTAGCACTCTCCGAGCGCGGCGGCCTCACCCCGGGCGAGCCGCTGCTGCATCCTGCGGTCCCACCGGGGCGGTGCGTCCTTCTTCGCCATGCGGCCCCCTCGTCCCCGGACGTGCCCTGCGCCCTGTTCCGGTTCAGCGTGCGCCCCCCACGCCTTCGAATGTAGTCGGCACATCGGACAACGCACGCCCCTTTGTCGCAATGTGCGCCCCTCGGCGAGCCGCGGATGGTAGAGGCGGTTCCGCGCGGGACCGTGCCGGACGTGCGGGCGCCTACCCGACCGACTACGGATCAGGCCTGAACGAACAAGACCGTTACCGATTGAACTGGCTCATCTATTACCCAGTTTCGATCGACAGTTCGGTGTTTCATAGAAGGGCGTTCGGGCAGCCGCGCTCCAAAGGAAGCGAAGGGACCGCTTCCGTTTCATGGACGGCGCGGGCAGGCGCGGGCAGGCGGGAGGCATGGCGGTGACGCTCACAGTGACCGGCGAAAAGCGTGGCGAGTGGACCGTGCTCCAAGTGGCGGGCGAACTGGACCTGATGACGTCACCGGTGCTGCGCCAGCGGGTGCACGACGCGGTGGCGGACGGCCGCCACCGCCTCGTACTCGACCTCTCCCAGGTGGTCTTCTGCGACTCCAGCGGCGTCGGCGTGCTCGTCGCCGCACGCAGACTGATCCGCTCCTGCCGGGGCCGGCTCCGCCTCATCCTGCCCGGGCACGGCGCGCCCGAGGGCACACACGTCAACCGCGTCCTCGCCGCCCTCGGCGTCCGCCGCCTCTTCGACGTGCACCCGGACCTCGGCTCGGCCACCGACGACACCTCGCGGCCCCTGTCGGCCTGACCGCACGCCCACCGCCCGCCCCGACCGCAGGCCCACCGCGCGACGGATCGCACGCCACCGCCCGACCCGACCCACGGCACCCCCGGTGTGAGCGCCGGCACACCACGGTCAACGGAACGTCGCAGGACAGCCACACTGTTGTCCCGGAATTCCTGCGGTCTTGGTACAACCGCCGTTTTCCGTCTCCCCAGAAGCTCCCCGCGTCGTACGCTCCCTGCCGGAAACACCCCCGATGTGACGTAAGGCGGCCCCAAACACCATGGTCAGCACCGAGTACGAGCGCAGGATCGCCGCCCGGTTCGCCGGCTTCGACCAGGACGGCAACGGCTACATCGACCGCGCGGACTTCAGTGCGGCGGCCAAGGCGGTCCTCACCGAGTTCGGCACCGCGGCCAGGTCCGAGCAGGGGCAGGCCCTGTACGCCGGGGCTGAGGCGTTCTGGCAGGGCATGGCCGGGATAGCGGACCGGGACGGCGACCAGCGCATCACCCGCGAGGAGTTCGTGGGCGGCGCGGTGAAGCGGCTGCGCGACAACCCCGAGCGGTTCGCGGAGATCGCCCGCCCGTTCCTGCACGCGGCACTCGCCGTGGCGGACGGCGACCGCGACGGCGCCGCCACGGTCGCGGAGACCGCCCGCGCACTCAAGGCCCTCGGCGCACCGGAGGACGTGGCCCGGGCAGCGGCGGCGGCACTCGACGCGGACGGAGACGGCAAGGTCGGCGAGAGCGAGATCGTGTCCGCGTTCGCCCGCTACTTCACGGTCCCGGAGTAGCCCCCGAGGGCTCAGGGCCCGAAGCCTCGGAGCCCGAAGCCTCAGGGCCCGAAGCCTCGGAGCCCGAATAGCGCTCCCGCAGCTTGTACTTGAGCACCTTCCGCAGGGTCTCCCCCCGCGGAAGGGCCTCCACCACCTCCAGCCGCTCCGGCAGCTTGTGCACGGACAGCCCCGCCGCCCGCAGGTACGAGGTGACCGCGGCGAGCGTCAGCTCCTCGGCGCCCGGCGGCTGTTCGACCACCGCGCACACGCGCTCCCCGCGCACCTCGTCCGGCAGCCCGATCACCGCCACGTCCTGCACCGCGGGGTGCGTGTGCAGCAGGTCCTCGATCTCCCTGGCGGAGATGTTCTCCCCCTTGCGGATGATGACGTCCTTGCGGCGCCCGGTGAGCACCAGATGACCGCTGTCGGTCAGGTGGCCGAGGTCGCCGGTGCGCAGGAACCCGTCCTCGTCGAAGGCCTCCGCCGTCTGCGCCGGATCAAGATACCCCTGGCAGACGGCCTCTCCCCGCAGCCGTACCTCCCCGTCGACGATGCGTATCTCCATCCCCTCGGGCGGCCGCCCCTCCGTCGTCGCCAGGTTCACGGGAGTGTCCTCGGGGTCCCCCATGGTGATCATCGGCACCTCGGTCATGCCGTACCCGTGGGTCAGCCGGACGCCCATCTCGCGGACCACGCAGTGATACAGCTCGGGCGGCTTGGGGGCGCCTCCGCCCGCGAGCAGCCGGAGCGAGCGGATCAGCTTCTCGCCCGGCTGTTTGCGCTGCTCGGCCAGGAACATCGAGTAGAACGCCGTCGAGCCGCCCGCCACCGTCACCCCGTGCCGCCGGTACTCCGCCAGCGCCTGGGGGAGCGCGAAGTGCTCGAACATCACGGCCGGGAAGCCGTACAGCAGGAGCATCACCGTGTAGTCGGGGCCCGCTATGTGGGCGTACGGGAAGGCCATGGAGCCGACGTCGTCCGGGGTCAGGCGCAGGGCGTGGGCCAGGCAGGAGCCGCCCGCGATCAGGGAGCGGTCGGTGTGCAGGACGCCCTTGGGGTCGGAGGTGGTGCCCGAGGTCCAGTAGATCCAGCGGACCGAGGTGCCGTCGGCGGGCGGGGCGGGGAGCGTCGACGGGTCGCCGTCCGGCAGGTCGTCGTACGCCTCGAAGACGCCTTTCGCGCCCAGTCGGCGGGCCATGTCCGTGTGGTCGTGTCCGCGCCAGACGCCCGGCACCGCGAAGAACTCCGCCCTCGACTCGCGCACCGCGAAGCCGACCTCGCGGTCCCGGTAGTAGGGGATCACCGGGGACTGGACGGCGCCCAGGCGGGCCAGCGCGAAGGACAGCAGGGCGGTCTCGATGCGAGTGGGCAGCTGCCAGGCGACCACCGTGCCGGGGCGTACGCCCATGCCGTACAGGCCGGCCGCCACACGCTCGGCGCGGGTGCGCAGGTCGCCGAAGGTGAGAACCCGGTCCTCCTGGAGCAGGACCGGACGGTCGGGGGTGAGGCCGGCGCGGCGCTCGACCAGCTCCCACAGCGTGCGGGCGGAACTCAGGGCGTGCGGGGTCTCGTTCACGGCCGGCCCCTCTGCTTGGCTGACGACTCGTCAGGTAACATGCTATCTGACGGTTCATCAGATGAGAGCCGGTCCGGCGGAGGGGAACCATGGCGAGCGAACTGCCCCGCATCATCAGCGTCGACGACCACGTGATCGAGCCCGCGCACCTCTTCGAGACCTGGCTGCCGGCCAAGTACCGGGACCGGGGCCCGCAGCCCCTGACCGCCGGGATCGGCGAACTGGCCTACGTCGGCGGGAAGTACCAGATCACCATGGACCCGGAGGGGCCGCCGACGGACTGGTGGATCTACGAGGACCTGAAGTTCCCCTACAAGCGGAACATCGCCGCCGTCGGCTTCGACCGGGACGAGATGACCCTGGAGGGGATCACCAGGGAACAGATGCGGCGCGGATGCTGGGACCCCAAGGCCCGCCTGGAGGACATGGACCTCAACCACGTCGAGGCCAGCCTCTGCTTCCCGACCTTCCCGCGCTTCTGCGGTCAGACCTTCGCCGAGGCCCACGACAAGGAGGTCGCCCTGGCCTGCGTGCGCGCCTACAACGACTGGATGGTCGAGGAGTGGTGCGGCGACAGCGGCGGCCGGCTCATCCCGCTCTGCCTGATCCCCCTGTGGGACATAGACCTCGCGGTCGCCGAGATCCGGCGCAACGCCGGCCGGGGGGTGCGGGCCGTCACCTTCTCAGAGATCCCCACCCACCTCGGCCTGCCCTCCATCCACTGCGGCTACTGGGACCCGTTCTTCGCCGTCTGCCAGGAGACCGGGACGGTGGTCAACATGCACATCGGCAGCAGCTCGCAGATGCCCGCCGCCTCGCCCGACGCGCCGCCCGCCGTACAGGCCTCGCTCAGCTTCAACAACGCGATGGCGTCGATGATGGACTACCTGTTCAGCGGCGTCCTGGTGAAGTTCCCGCGCCTCAGGCTCGCCTACTCCGAAGGGCAGATGGGCTGGATCCCGTACGCCCTGGAACGCGCCGACGACGTCTGGGAGGAGCACCGCGCCTGGGGCGGCGTCCGCGACCTGATCCCCGAGCCGCCGTCGACGTACTACTACCGGCAGATCTTCTGCTGCTTCTTCCGGGACAAGCACGGTGTCGCGTCTCTCGACGTGGTCGGCCGTGACAACGCCACCTTCGAGACCGACTACCCGCACGTCGACTCGACCTTCCCGCACACCAAGGAGGTCGCCCTCGACCATGTGAAGGGCCTGGACGACGAGACGGTGTACAAGCTGATGCGGGGCAACGCGATCCGCATGCTGGACCTGGACCTCGACCGCTGATGGACCTGTCCTGCACCCCGGAGGAAGAGGAGTTCCGGGCCCGGCTGCGGGAGTGGCTCGCCAAGGTGCTCCCCGCCCTGCCGCCGAAGCCGTCTCCGGACGACTGGCCCGGGCGGCGCGCCTACGACCTCGGGTGGCAGCGCATGCTGTACGACGCCGGGTACGCCGACGTCCACTGGGACGCCTCCCCGACCGTACGGCTGATCTTCCTGGAGGAGACCGAGAAGGCGGGCGCGCCCTATGTCGGGGCGAACTTCGTCGGGCTGCTGCACGCCGGGCCCACCATCGCCGCCGAGGGCACGCCCGGGCAGCGGGAGCGCTGGCTGCCGCCGATCCTGCGCGGGGACGAGGTGTGGTGCCAGGGGTTCAGCGAGCCGGACGCCGGGTCCGACCTCGCCGCGCTGCGCACGCGCGCGTGGCGGGACGGCGACGACTACGTGGTGAGCGGATCCAAGATCTGGACCTCGCACGCCGAGGTCGCCGACTGGTGCGAACTGCTGGCGCGCACCGACCCCGGCGCGCCGAAGCACCGGGGCATCACCTGGCTGGCGATGCCCATGGACGCCCCGGGCGTCACCGTACGGCCGCTGCGGACGCTGGCCGGGTCCGAGGAGTTCGCGGAGGTGTTCCTCGACGAGGTGCGGGTGCCGGTCGCCAACCGGGTCGGTGCGGAGAACGACGGCTGGCGCGTGACCATGGTGACGCTGTCCTTCGAACGCGGCACCGCGTTCGTGGGGGAGGTGGTGGCCTGCCGCCGCGTGCTCGGTGAACTCGCCCGCCGGGCGCTGGAGAACGGCCGCTGGGACGACCCCTCGCTGCGGCGGAGGCTGGGGCGGCTGAACGCCGAGTTCCGTGCCTTGTGGCGGCTCACTCAGTGGAACGTGAGTGAGGCGGAGCAGACGGGCGGGGTTCCGGGCGTGGGCGGCTCGGTCTTCAAGCTGCGGTATTCGCAAGCGCGTCAGGAGCTGTACGACGCGGCCGCCGAGGTCCTGGGCCCCGAGTCCCTGGATCTCGGCCGCCCATGGGTCCTGGACCGGCTGTCGTCCCTGTCGTACACGATCGCGGCCGGCACCTCGCAGATTCAGCGGAACATCGTGGCCGAACGCATCCTCGGCCTGCCGAAGGGGCGGTGATGCTGCCGTGCGCTTCCAGCCGACCGACGACCAGCGGGCGTTGCGGGCAGGGGTGCGCGGTCTGCTCCAGCGCCGCTTCGACCGGGGCGCGCTGCGGGCCGCCGTGGACCGGCCCGGTGTGCTCGACCGTGGGCTGTGGCGGGAACTGGGCGAGGCGGGCTTCTTCGCGCTGCGGCTGCCGGAGGGGGACGGCGGGGTCGGACTGGGCCTGCCGGAGGCGGTACTGGCCTTCGAGGAGGCCGGCCGGGCGCTGCTGCCCGGCCCGCTGGTGGCCACGCACCTCGCGGCGGGCGAGGTGCCGGGCGCGGCGAGCGGACAGACGGTGGTCACGGCGGTGTACGGCGGGCTCGTGGAGTGGCTGGGGGAGGCGGACGTCGTCCGGGGCGGCGTGACCGGTGCCGTACCCCTGGCGTCGGTGGACCCGCTGACACCCTTGCACCGGGTCGCCCGCGCCGCCGAAGACCGCCCGCCGGACCCCGTCGCCGTCCTCCTCACCGCCGCCGAACAGCTCGGCGGCGCCGCGCGGAGCTGCGAACTGGCGGTGGAGCACGCGCGGACCCGGGAGCAGTTCGGTCAACCGATCGGGGCCTTCCAGGCGGTCAAACACCTGTGCGCCGAGAGCCTGGTGCGGGTGGAGACGGCGCGCGCCGCGGTGTACGCCGCCGCCGTCACCGCCGACCCCCTCGACATCGCCGCGGCCCGTCTGCTCGCCGACGAGGCGGCCGTCCGCTGCGCCCGCGACTGCCTCCAGGTGCACGGCGGTATGGGCTTCACATGGGAGGCGGAGGTGCACCTGTACCTGAAGCGAGCGTGGGTACGGACCCAGCGTATGGGTTCGAGTGCGGAGAGTGAGGAAAAGCTCGCTGGGGAACTGCTCTCAGAGGTGAGGTAGAAGGCCCTGAGCTGGGCTTATTCGCTGCGTCCGGACCCGGATGTCGCGGATTGTGGCAATCCGGAATCACAGAGCGTTGATACCGGGTTGTGTCCTACGCGTGACTTGTCACGGGGTGGAGTCGCAGGGGGGCTCCGGTACCTTGTGTGGGATGCGAGCGGTTGTGAGCCCGATCCACCACGGTGCGGCCCCTGAGGCGGCGCCGGATCCGGCGATGTGTGCCGTTCGTGAGGCAGGGCGGCCCGTCGTGCCTGCCTGTTCGACTCACCGTGGCAAGCGTCGCACAGTATGGCGTACGCGTACTCCTTCGCGCTGGAATATGCCCGAAGCGCTTGTTGGGGTGACTGTACGTCAACCATGCTGTCGTGCAAGGGAATCACGGTCCGTGATCCTGGTTCCTGCCATGCAGACGATGACCACGATCGTGGCCCTTGCGAGGCGCGAGGCGATGTGTCCGCCGGTTCGGATGGTGTGAGCGGTGCAGGTGCTTCAAGTGCAGCTGGAGATCCGGCCCGACCCCGCGGAAGTGGGTCGGGCCCGGCGGTGGGCGCGCTCGCGTCTTGCCGGGTCGGGCATAGCGGCGGACGAACCGCTGGCCGAGACGCTGATCCTGCTCGTCTCGGAACTGGTCACCAACGCCGTGGTGCACACCGGTTGTCCCGCCGTGCTGCGCCTGCTGCTGACCGGTGCCTGCGACGGCCCCTCCGACGCCGCCGGTACCGTCCGTCTGGAGGTCGCCGACCGCAGCGCCCGCCCGCCGCAGCCCCGGCACGCGGGGGGCGAGGAGACCGGGGGCCGTGGCCTGGAGTTGGTCGACGGGCTCGCCGACCGCTGGGGCTGGGACGCCGAGGGCGCGGGCAAGCGCATCTGGTGCGAGGTGGACCGCAGTACGGCGCCGGTCGAGGACGTGGCGGCGGTGTGCGGCGCGGAGACGGCGGCCTGCGGGGTGGAGGCGGCGCCTCGGTTCGCGTACGGCGTGGTGTGACGGGACCCTACGGCGAAGCGTGAGCGGACCGGACCGGACCGGGCGTCCGCCCGGGGCGCCGGTGCATGCGCCTGGGCACGGGCGGCTCGACGGTCGTACGGGCACGGCTGCCTGGAGTGGATCGTGGACGAGTGCGCCGGGGTTTGCTTCCGTACGCGCCGTCACAAGAACGGCATACGTGAGGAATCGGCGAGGGCCTGTTGACGCCGTGTGTCTGTTTGATCACGCTTGAGTTCGGCGATCCGTCGTGAGGGGACGCCGAGGACTCGGGTGACGGGAGCCCTCGACGAGTGCGGATCGTGCTTCGGCGCCGGCTCCTGCAGGGTCGGGCGGCCCGGGGGGACCGTCCGGGGGCGGGCGGAGATGCCGAACCGGCCGGCGGCGCACCGCCGGCCGGTTCGGCATCTCGGCTCACAGAACGGCCACCGGTGCCACGGGGCTTCCGGTGCCGCCGACGAACGGTTCGGGTGTCGCGGACAGCAGGAAGGCGTAGCGTCCTTCTTCTCCACAGGCTGTGGACAACTCCTCGAGGTTCCAGTTCTGCCCCTGCGGCATCCCCATCTCCACGAGGTGGAGGGCGTGCACGGGCAGCCACAGATCCTCGATCTCGGGGGGAAAGACCTCGAAGGTGAGCGTGTCGTTCGCGACGGCCGCCACATCGCGCGCGTGGAACCACTCCGGGGTCCGCACCGACAGCCCCGGCGACGGATACCCGTAGGCCTGTTTGTCGCCCGAGAGATAGGTGCGGATCTGCCCGGTCCGTACGAGGACGATGTCGCCCGCCCGCACCCGCGTCCCGGCGAACTCCTCGGCCGCGTCCAGATCCTCCGGGGTGACGGCGTACGAACCCTCGAGCCGCTCCCGGCCGAGCGCCCGGGGGATGTCGAGGAGTACGCCCCGGGAGACGATGTGCCGCGGCTTGTCGATCCCGCTGAACGCGGCGCCGCCGTGCGCTGTCACCGTGCCGGCCGGACGGCCGTTGTAGAGCTTCCCGGAGTGGGAGACGTGCGGGAGCGCGTCCCAGTGGGTGGACGCCTGGAGGCCCATGGTCACGGCGTCGTCGCTGCACGCCACCGTGCCCGGGCCGAAGATCTCCTGGTTGACCTGCACCATCACGTGCAGCGGATTGACCCGCCCCGGGATGAGGCCGGTCTGCACTCCGTCCTGCTGGAGCGGAAGGGCGAGGGGTATGCGCCGCCCGCTGCGCACCCAGGCGGCGGCCTCGCGCACCACCTGGTCGGTGACGAGGTTCAGCGTCCCGATCTCGTCCTCCTCGCCCCAGCGCCCCCAGTTGTTCACGCGTTTGGCGATCTCGTGGAACTCGGCGGGCAGTGACATCGGCCCTCCCGGGGGCTTGTCCAGAGGTATCTGACGACCCGTAAAATCCGACTGCGAGAGAATCTAACGAGCCGTCAGAAACTCTGGAAGGGGAAGGGGAGGGACTGAGCATGGCGAACTTCCTGGCGGGCAAGGTCGTCGCGGTGACGGGCGGGGGCCGGGGCATCGGACGGGCGGTGGCGCTGGCCGCGGCGGCGGAGGGGGCGCGGGTCGTCGTCAACGACTACGGGGTCCTGGTGGACGGCGTCTCGCCCACGAGCGAGGTCGCCGACGCCGTGGTCAAGGAGATCGAGGCGGCGGGCGGGGAGGCCGTCGCGGTCGCCGACGACATCTCGGCCATGGCGGGCGGGCAGCGGGTGGTGGACCAGGCGCTCGCGACGTACGGCCGCCTGGACGGGGTGGTGTGCGTGGCGGGCATCCTGCGCGAACGGATGCTGTTCAACATGACCGAGCAGGAATGGGACCCGGTGCTCGCCACGCACCTCAAGGGCACGTTCACGGTGTTCCGCGCGGCGTCGGCGGTGATGCGGAAGCAGCGCTCGGGCACGCTGATCGGTTTCACGAGCGGCAACCACCAGGGCTCGGTGTCGCAGGCCAACTACAGCGCGGCGAAGGGCGGCATCATCTCGCTGGTGCGCAGCGCGGCCCTGGGCCTGCACAAGTACGGGGTGACGGCGAACGCGGTGGCCCCCGTGGCCCGGACCCGCATGTCGGCGAACGTCCCCATGGACCTGAAGGAGATCGGCGACCCCGAGGACGTGGCGGCGCTGGTGGTCTACCTCCTGTCCGACCGGGCGAAGGAGGAGGGCATCACGGGCCAGGTGTACACGATCGCGGGCCCGAAACTGGCGGTCTGGGCACAGCCGAGGGAGCTGAGGGCGGCGTACGCGGAGGGCGCGTGGACCCCTCAGAGGATCGCGGACTTCCTGCCCGGAACGGTGGGGACGGACCCGATGCCGCTGCTGGAGCAGGTGGAGGCGATGGAGAGGGCGGCACGGCGCGGCCGCTGAGCTTGGCGGATCGCTCGCACCGGGCTCGGGCCGGGCGCGGTAGAGCTCGGGGCTGCGGGTGTGTCGGCGGCTGCGGGTCGGTCGTGGCTGGTCGCTCCCCCAAGTTCTCGGCTTCGCTCGAACAGGGGGACCCCCATCGCGGCGCAGCCGCAGGATGTCACGGCCCCGCGCCCCTTCGGGGCGCTGCCCAGGCCCCTCGGGGCCGCGCAACGCGTCGCCGACCCACAACCCAAGGCGGACACCATGGACTTCGACCCCGACCCGCACGACGAAACGTTCCGCGCGCAGGCCCGCACCTGGCTGCGCACCCACCTCGACACCCACCACACCCGACGATCCTGGGAACGCACCCTCGGCCGGGCCGGCTGGATCGGCCTGTCCTGGCCCGAGGACGGCTACGGCAACCGCCGTGCCACCCTCACCCAACAGGTCGTCTGGGCGGAGGAGTACGCCCGCTCCCAGGCACCGCCCCGCTCCGGCCACATAGGGGAGAACCTCCTCGCCCCCACCCTCCTCACCCACGGCACCCAGGCCCAGAAGTCCCGCTTCCTGCCGCCCATAGCCCGGGGCGAGGAACTCTGGTGCCAGGGCTACAGCGAACCCGGCGCCGGCTCCGACCTGGCGAGCCTGCGCACCACGGCCGTACGCGACAGCCCCACCTCGTACCGCGTCACCGGCCAGAAGATCTGGACCTCCCTCGCCCACGAGGCGGACTGGTGCTTCGTCCTGGCCCGCACCGACCCCACCTCCCACCGCCACCACGGCCTGACCTTCCTCCTCGTCCCGATGGACCAGCCCGGCCGTATCGAGGTCCGCCCCATCCGCCAGCTCACCGGAACCAGCGAGTTCAACGAGGTGTTCTTCGACGGCGCGACGGCCCTCGCCGAACACGTCGTCGGCGGCGAGGGCAACGGCTGGCGCGTGGCGATGAGCCTGCTCGGCTTCGAACGCGGCGTCTCCACCCTCGCCCAGCAGATCGGCTTCGTGAACGAACTCGCCGAGGTCGTCCGTACGGCCTTGGCCACCGGCGCGGCGGACGACCCCGTCCTGCGCGCCCGCCTCGTCACCCAGTGGGCCGAACTGCGCGCGATGCGCTGGAACGCCCTGGGCACCCTCGGCGACACGACCGACCCGGCCGCCCCCAGCGTGGCCAAACTGCTGTGGGCCCACTGGCACCAGCGCCTGGGCGAACTCGCGATGCAGGTCAGGGGCGCGGCAGGCGCGGCGGGGCCGGCCGACTGGTCGCCCACCGCACCGTACGAGCTGGACCCGCTCCAGCACCTGTTCCTGTTCAGCCGGGCCGACACCATCTACGGAGGCTCCGACGAGATCCAGCGCACGATCATCGCCGAGCGCGTGCTCGGCCTGCCGAAGGAACCCAGGGGAACCAAGGGCTGAGGGAGTTGCGATGCGAGGCGTGCTCTACGACGGCACCCGGCCCCAGGTCGTGGACGACCTGGAGGTCCGGGACCCGGGACCCGGCGAGGTCCGGGTGGCGATCTGCGCGGCGGGGCTGTGCCACAGCGACCTGTCCGTGGTGGACGGGATCATCCCCTTCCCTGTTCCCGTGGTGCTCGGCCATGAGGGCGCCGGTGTGGTGGAGGCGGTCGGCGCGGGCGTCACCCATGTCGCGGCCGGCGACCACGTGGCGCTGTCCACCCTGGCGAACTGCGGGACGTGCGCGGACTGCGACCGCGGCCGGCCGACGATGTGCCGGCAGGCGATCGGCCGCCCCGGCCGCCCGTTCACGCGGGGCGGCGGACCGGTGTACCAGTTCGCGTCCACCTCGGCCTTCGCCGAACGCACGGTCGTCAAGGCCGTCCAGGCGGTCCGCATCCCGAGGGACTTCCCGCTGCCGTCGGCGGCCCTGATCGGCTGCGGGGTGCTGACCGGCGTGGGCGCCGTACTGAACCGCGCCAAGGTGGACCAGGGCGACACGGTTCTCGTGATCGGAACGGGCGGAATCGGCCTCAACGTCCTTCAGGGCGCGCGGATCGCGGGCGCCTCTCGGATCGTGGCCGTGGACGCCAACCCGGCGAAGGAGACGGTGGCCCGCCGGTTCGGCGCGACCGACTTCCTGACCTCGACGGATGGCGTGAAGGACGTCCTCCCCACCGGCGCCGACCACGCGTTCGAGTGCGTGGGCCGGGTGGAGCTGATCCGCGCGGCGATCGACGCCCTGGACCGCCACGGCCAGGCGGTGCTCCTCGGCGTCCCGCCGGCGACGGCCGAGGCGTCGTTCCTGGTCTCGTCGATGTACCTGGACAAGGCCGTCCTGGGCTGCCGCTACGGCTCCTCCCGTCCCCAGCGGGACATCGCGCGCTACGCCCGGCTGTACCGCGAAGGCCGCCTGCTGCTGGACGAGTTGGTGTCGGCGACGTACCCGGTGGAGGACTACGAGAAGGCGGCGGCGGACGCGCACGCGGGGCGGGTGGCGAGGGCGGTACTCACCTTCTGACCCGGTCCGCCGCTCGGTGATCCTAGTGCCGCGGCAGGCAATGTTTGCCCGTCGAGGAGCGGCGTCCGGTGCGTGCTCTCGGCGTGCCGGCCGGAAGTCCTCGTACTGGACGTACTTGGGCTTTCGGCCGGTGCGGCGAGAGTGCGTGCCGGGGGCCGCGACGGGGCGAACGTTGCCTGTTGCGGCACTAGGGGGTGACGGCCGGGTCGGCGGCCCCCGTGCGGAAGGTGCGCCGGTACGTGGTGGGCGTGACGCCGAGGGCCGCCTGGAGGTGCTGGCGCATCGACTGGGCGGTGCCGAAACCGGCGTCCCGCGCCACCTGGTCCATCGACAGGTCGGTGGACTCCAGCAGATGGCGGGCCCGTTCGACGCGCTGCTGGGTGAGCCACTGGCCCGGGCTCATGCCGACCTCCTCGCGGAAACGGCGTGTGAAGGTGCGTACGGACATGGCCTCCTGCTCCGCCATGTCGCGCAGCTGGATCGGTTCGTGGAGGCGGCCGAGCGCCCAGGCGCGGGCGGCGGTGGTGGTCGCCAGCTGCGGCTCGGGTACCGGGCGGTGGATGTACTGCGCCTGGCCTCCGTCGCGGTGCGGCGGGACGACCGTGCGGCGGGCCACCTCGTTGGCGACGGCGCTGCCGTGGTCGCGGCGCACCATGTGCAGGCACAGGTCGATCCCGGCCGCGACGCCCGCGGAGGTCAGGATGTCGCCGTCGTCGATGAACAGGACGTCCGGATCGACCTTGATCCGGGGGAAGAGCCGCTGGAGGTGCGCGGCCTCGGCCCAGTGGGTGGTGGCGGGACGCCCGTCGAGAAGGCCGGCGGCGGCGAAGACGTAGACGCCGGTGCAGATGGAGGCGAGCCGGGTGCCGGGCCGGATACGGGCGAGCGCGGCGGCCAGCTCGTCGGTCAGCACGCCCTCGTCGAAGACCGGGCCCAGCTCGTAGGACGCCGGGACGATCACGGTGTCGGCGGTGGCCAGGGCCTCCGGGCCGTTCTCGACGTGGATGGAGAAGTCGGCGTCCGTCTCGACCGGGCCCGGTGGCCGGACCGAGCAGGTGACGACCTCGTACAGATGCCGGCCCTCGGCGTCCTTGGGGCGCCCGAAGATCCGGTGCGGGATGCCAAGTTCGAAGGGGAGCAGCCCGTCGAGGGCGAGGACGACGACGCGGTGCGGCCGGAACGCGGACTCACGGGTCATGGCCCGATCCTAGCGAATGCTGTCCTTCGGGCCACTCGATCGGAAGAAGCCCAGGCCCGAAGATCTATGACGTGACCCAGACGACCGCAACCGCACCCACTGTCGAGGAACCACAACCGGCCCGGACGACCCGCATCCACCGCGCCTGGTTCGTCGCCGCCGTCACCTTCGTGACGATCATCGGCGCCGCGGCCTTCCGTTCGCTGCCGGGCCTGCTGATCGACCCGCTGCACCAGGAGTTCCACTGGTCGCGCGGCACGATCGGCGCGGCGGTGTCGATCAACCTCGCGCTGTACGGCCTGACCGCCCCGTTCGCCGCCGCGCTGATGGACCGCTTCGGCATCCGCAGGGTGGTCGCCGTGGCCCTCGTGGTGATCGCACTCGGCTCGGGCGCGACCGTGTGGATGACGGCGCCGTGGCAGCTCCTGCTGTGCTGGGGTCTGCTGGTGGGCCTGGGCTCCGGTTCGATGGCGCTGGCCTTCGCGGCGACGGTCACCAACCGCTGGTTCACCACGCGGCGCGGTCTGGTGAGCGGCATCCTCACCGCGGGCTCGGCCTCCGGGCAGCTGATCTTCCTGCCCCTGCTGTCCTGGATGGTGGAGCGCCACGGCTGGCGCCCGGCCGCGGTGACGGTGGCCCTCGCCGCCCTCGCGGTCGTCCCCTTCGTGTGGCTGCTGCTGCGCGACCACCCGGCGGACGCGGGCCTGAAGCCGTACGGCGCGGAGGAGTTCGTACCGAAGCCGGAGCCCGCGCGGGGCGCCGCCCGCCGTGCCGTCACCGTGCTGTTCTCGGCGGTGCGCACGGGCCCGTTCTGGCTGCTGGCAGGCACCTTCGCGATCTGCGGCGCCTCCACCAACGGCCTGATCCAGACCCACTTCGTCCCGGCGGCCCACGACCACGGAATGCCGATCACGGCGGCGGCCTCGCTGCTCGCGGTCATCGGTGTCTTCGACGTGGTGGGCACGATCGCCTCGGGCTGGTTCACGGACCGCTTCGAGCCGCGCCGCCTGCTCGCCGTGTACTACGCCCTGCGCGGCACCTCGCTGCTGTTCCTGCCCATGCTGCTGGCCCCGTCCGTCCATCCGCCGATGATCTTCTTCATCGTCTTCTACGGCCTGGACTGGGTCGCCACGGTCCCGCCCACCCTGGCGCTGTGCCGGGAGCAGTACGGCGAGGACAGCGCCATCGTCTTCGGTTGGGTCCTGGCCTCCCACCAGGTCGGCGCGGCCCTGGTCGCCTTCCTCGGCGGCGTGGCACGGGACACCTTCGGCTCGTACGACGTGGTCTGGTACGCGGCGGGGGCGCTGTGCGCGGCGGCGGCCCTGATGGCCCTGGTGATCCGCCGCCGCCCGGCGGGAGCGCCGGCACTGGCGTGACCCGGCCGGCGGTTCCTTGGGGGCACGGCCCTAGAGGAACCGCCCCTTGTGGAACAGCAGCGGCCTGTCGTCCCCGTCGCCGGTCCCCAGGGCCTCCACCCGGCCGACCACGATGAGATGGTCGCCGCCGGTGTGCACGGCGTGGATCGCGCAGTCGATCCACGCCGTGGCGCCGGTGAGGCGCGGGGCGCCGGAGAAGGGCGCCGCCTCGTGCCGGACCCCGGCGAACTTGTCCCCGCCGCTCACCGCGAAGCCACGGCACAGCTCGCCCTGGTCGGCGGCGAGCACGTTCACGCAGAACACGCCGGCGCGGGCGATCCGCGGCCAGGTGCTCGAGGCCCGGCCGACCATGAACACGACCAGCGGCGGTTCCAGGGAAAGCGACGAGAACGACTGACAGGCGAAGCCGGCGGGGCTCACCTCACCGTCCGCCGCCGGCGCAGTGACAACGGTGACACCGGTGGCGAAGTTTCCCAGAACGCGCCGGAACTCGGCCGAGTCGACGGGCGCCCGCTCATCCTCCCGCACCGCCCGCAACTCCGGGCGCGGCAACGCCTCGACGGGTCCCGCGACCGTGCGCGCCCCGATGGACCTGAGATAACGGACGGCGGTGGCGGCCATCCCTGCGTGTCCCATCACGTCACCCATTGAAACTGACGGTACGTCAGAAGTGAAGCCGTGAATGGGGTGGGAAGTGGAGCCGGAAGCGAAGGTCCGCACGGTCCTCAGCGGCCGTGGTAGCGGGGCTCCCGCCGCTCCACGAAGCTCGCCACACCCTCCTGGGCGTCCGCCGTCGTCATGTTGAGCTCCTGGGCGGCGGCCTCCGCCGCGAAGGCGGTGGCGCGGTCGGTGTCCAGGGAGGCGTTGACCAGTTGCTTGGTGAGGGCCAGGGCGCGGGTGGGGCCGGCGGCGAGGCGGGCGGCCCACTCGCGGGCGGTCTTCTCCAGGGCGTGCCCCGGCACGACACGGTTGACCAGCCCCAGGCGTTCCGCGTCCGTGGCCGGCAGGGCGTCGCCGAAGAACATCAGCTCCTTGGCGCGCTGCGGGCCGACCAGCCGGGGCAGCAGATACGCCCCGCCGCCGTCCGGGACCAGGCCGCGGCGCACGAACACCTCGATGAACCTCGCCGACTCGGCCGCGAGGACCAGGTCGCAGGCGAGCGCCAGGTGGGCGCCGAGTCCGGCGGCGGTGCCGTTCACCGCGGCGATCACCGGCTTCTCGCAGTCGAGGACCGCGGCGATCAGCCGCTGGGCGCCCCGGCGGATGGTCCGTGCGACGTCGCCGGCGATCCGCTCACCGGCCCCCGCCCCGCCGCGCAGGTCCGCGCCGGCGCAGAAACCGCGTCCGGCGCCCGTGAGGACCACGGCGCGCACGGCGGGGTCCTCGGAGGCGTCCTGAAGTTTTTGGATGAGGAGTTCGCGCAGGTCGGGGGTGATGGCGTTGAGGGAGTCGGGGCGGTTGAGGGTGAGCTGAGCGACGCACTTGTCAGTGGTGTGCAGTACCAATGACTCGACGGGATCCGCAGGGCTTGGACGGCCTGCGGGATTCCCGGCGTCCACGGCGTCCACAGCGCCCACGGCGTCCACGGCGTCCACGGAGTCTTCGGGGGAGGACATGATGCTGTTCCGTTTCCTGGGTCGGCTGGGTCGGCTGGGTCCGCCGCTTCGGCTGATCCGGGCCTCAGCGGCACACCGCCAGCGCGTCCAGGGCCACGGCTCCCTGCCCCCTGGGCAGCACCATCAGCGGATTGATGTCCAGCTCCGCGATCCGGTCCCCGAGTTCGAGCGCCATGCGCTGGACGCGGAGCACCACCTCGACGAGCGCGTCGAGGTCGGCCGGGGGACGCCCGCGCACCCCGTCCAGCAGGGCCCGCCCGCGCAGCTCGGAAAGCATGTCCCGGGCCTGCTCCTCGCCGAAGGGCGGCACGCGCACGGCCGCGTCCCGCAGCATCTCGACCAGCACACCGCCGAGTCCCACGGTCACCGTGGGCCCGAAGAGATGGTCGTGCGAGACGCCGACGACCATCTCGACACCCCGCTCGACCATCTGGCACACGAGGACACCGTCGAGCTTGATCCCCTCGTAGCGCGCGATGTCGGTCAGCTCCCGGTAGGCCTCCCGGACCTGGCTGGCGGAGGTCAGCCCGATCTTCACAAGCCCGAGCTCCGTCTTGTGGGCGATCTGGGCGCCGGACGCCTTCATCACCACCGGGTAGCCCACGAGCGCCGCCGCGCGCACCGCCGCCGCCGCGCTGGTCACCAGTTGCTCGCGCGGTACGCGGATGCCGTACGCCCGCAGCAGCTGCTTCGCCGCGTGCTCGCTCAGCTGCTGCCCGGGCCGCATCAGGGCCTGCGCCTTGCGGAAGGAGGGCGAGGGGGTGCGGGGTGCCTCGTCGAAGGGGGAGCGGTAGCCGCGCACGAAGCGCTGGTGGTCGAGGTGGGCGCGGACGGCCGAGACGCAGTTCGCCACCGTGCGGAAGGTGACCACGCGCGAGGAGCCCAGCAGCATCTCGCGGTAGGCGGTCTCGGTGCCGACCGGCGACCCCCACACCACGCACACCAGCTTGTCCGTGTGCTCCGCCGCGTCCACCAGGTCCCGCACCAGCTTGTCGCTCAGCGGAGGGAAGGGCCCGGTGATCGGGCAGATGAGCACGCCCACCTCCGGGTCGTCCAGGAGCGCGTCGATGATCTTCCGCCCGCGCTCGTCGCCCACCGGGTGACCGCCGCTGTCGACGGGGTTGGCGACGCTCAGGTACTCGGGGATCCACTGGTGCAGCTCGGCCTGCTTGGTCTCGGACAGCACCGGCAGCCGCAGCCCTGCCCCGGCCGCCAGGTCCGCGACGTGCGCGCCCGTGCCGCCCGAGATCGAATAGACGACGACACCGTCGGTGCGCGGGGTGCGGGCCCGGGCCAACAGGGTGGCGGTGTCCTGGAGTTCGTCCAGTCCGTCGACGCGGATCACCCCGTACTGCCGCATCGCCGCGTCGACCACGTCGTCCGCGCCGGTCAGCTTGCCGGTGTGTGAGGCGGCGGTGCGGGCGCCGGCCTCGGTGCGGCCGACCTTGACCGCGACGACCGGCACACCGCGCCGGGCGGCCCGGTCGGCGGCCAGCAGGAAGGCGCGGCCGTCCTTCAGGCCCTCGATGTAGCAGGCGATGGCGCCGACCTCGGGCCGCTCGGCGAAGTAGGAGAGGAAGTCGGCGGTCTCCAGGTCGGCCTCGTTGCCGGTGGGAGCCCAGTGGGAGAGCCGTATGCCGAGCTCCTGCAGGGCGAAGACGGGTCGCCCCTGGTGCCCGGACTGGGTGATGAGCGCGATGGCCGGCCCGTCGAGGTCGTCCCGGAACCGCTCGAAGGCGTTGAGGTTGGTGTTCGGCCCGAGCAGCCGCACCCCGGCCCGCCGGGCGGCGGAGGCGAGCCCCGTTTGGGCGGCGGCTCCCTCCTGGCCGGTCTCGGCGAACCCGGAGGCGAAGACGACGGCGAACCTCACCTTGGCCGCCCCCAGTTCCTCCAGCACGGGAAGCGGGTCGGAGACCAGGAGCACGGCGAGGTCGACCTGTTCGGGCAGGTCCGCGACGGAAGGAGAGCAGGGCATGCCGAAGACGGACCGACGGGTGGGGTGCACGGGATGCAGCCGGGCGCCGACCCGCTCGGCCCAGGCGAGCAGCTGCCGGGTGATGCCGGTGTGGGGGCGCCCCTCGGCGTCGGAGGCACCGACGACGGCGACGGACTCGGGCCGGAAGAACCGGTCCAGGTCGGGCACGTCGGCATGCAGCGGCCGCCCGCTGACATCGAGGTCACCGGCGTCGGCGGCCCGGCCCCGCACCACGGACGAAGACGGTTCCCCGCAGGCGGCGACGCGGGCCCGGCGGGAGTCGGTGGTCAGGGTGCCATGGGTCGATCCAAGCATCGCTCCGCCCGCTTTCGTGTGACGGCTCAGTAACTGACGCTCTGTCAGATTACTGAACTGGCGCGAGGTCAGGAAGAGATGGGGCGCGCGAGGTCGCGGGAGGGTGCGCGAGGTCTCGGGAGGACACGCGAGGACGCTCGGCGACGCCGGTGGCGGGTCGGGGACTGCCGTGCCGGAGCCGCCGGGTCGGTCGCCTGTGGCGGGGGGCGGGTGGCGGGTCGGGGACCGCCGTGTTGGACCCACCAGGTCGGTCGCCTGTAACCGATCGCCGGGTCGGGGACTGCCGTGCCGTAGACGCCGGGTCGGTCGCCGGTGGCGGGTGGCTGGGTCGGCGACCGCCGTATCGGACCCACCAGGTCGGTCGCCTGCAACCGATCGCCGGGTCGGCGACCGCCGTGCCGGCCCCACCGGGTAGGCCGCCGGTGACCTGGGCGGTGGCCCCCGTGCCGGCCCCACCGGGTAGGCCGCCGGGACCCGGGCGGTGGCCCCCGGCCGGCCCCGCCCGGTCGGTGTCAGCCCGCGGTGCGGGTGCGCTCCACCTGGCGGGCGACGGCCTTCGCGATCTTCTGGGCGTCGATGGCCAGTTCGCGGAGCATGCCGCTGATCGGATTGGTGAAGCCGGTGAAGTACAGGCCGGGGGCCGTGCCCGGGGTGCGGGCGCCGTGGACGACCGGTCTGCCGCGGGCGTCGAGGACGCCGAGGTGCCCGACGAGGCCCTCCAGGGCGCGGACGTACCCGGTCGCGGCGATCACGGTGTCCGGCTCGATCCGGCTGCCGTCCGCGAGGAGGACCTTGCCGCCCTCGAAGCCCTCGACGGCCGCGACCACCTCGACCCGCTGCTTGCGCACGGCGTCGATGAGCCCGACGTCCTGAACGGGGATCGAGCCGTCCTTGACCCTGCTGTACAGCCCCGTGCCGGGCCGGGGCAGCCCGTACTCCGACAGGTCCGGCACGCTCAGCCTCGTCACCGGCCGGGCCAGCCGGTCGACGAGCCCCACGGGCAGCCGCCGTACGAGCACGCCCGTGTACTGGGTGGCCCACCCGGCGGTCGAGCGCCGCAGGATGTGGGGCGCCGTCCGCACCGACAGCCGCACCCGAGAGGCGCCGCCCTCCACCAGGTCGACGGCGATCTCGGCGCCGGTGTTGCCGACGCCGACGACGAGGACGTCACGGCCGGCGTAGGGCTTCGCGTTGCGGTACTCGCCGGCGTGCAGGAGCTCGCCGGTGAAGGCGTCGCGGCCGGGCCAGTCGGGCACGCGTGGGGTGTGGTTGTAGCCGGTGGCGACGACGACCGCGCTGCCGGTCAGCTCACGGCCGCCGGTGGCGTGCAGCAGCCAGCCGGTGCCGTCGGGGGCGGGGTCGATGCGGGAGACCTCGACACCGGTGACGATCTCCAGCTGGTGGTGCTCGGCGTACTTCTCGAGGTAGCGCACCACGTCGTCGCGTGACACCCACCGCCCGAAGGACCGCGGCATCGGCAGCCCGGGCAGGGCGGACAGGCGCCGCGTGGTGTGCAGGTGCAGCCGGTCGTAGTGGCGCCGCCAGGACGCTCCGACCCGGTCGGACTTCTCCAGTACGACGGCCCGCACGCCCTTGGCGCGCAACGCGTACGCGGCGGCGAGCCCGCCCGGGCCGCCGCCGACGACGTACACCGGTCGGTCCTCGTGGGCGGGAACCACGGCACGCGGTGAAGCGGAAGACGAGTCGGCCATGAGCGGGAGCGTAACCACGCGCAGCGTTGATGGGTCTCGGTCAAGACCGGAATCGGTTGCGAATCGATCACGGCTGTAGGGGGAGTGGGTGGGACCGGTGGTGCAGGCGGCCCGGTTGTGGCGGAGCGGTGGGCCGTCCTCTTGCGTGTGTGCCGAACATGAGCTGAACTGACGTACCGTCAGATCCGCTCGGCGGCAGGAGAGCGCATGGACACGATCTGGCTCACCGGTGGGGAATGGCTCGCCGTGCTGCGTATCGGGCTCGGGCTGTGGTGGCTGGAGAGCTGGCGGCACAAGGACAAGAAGGCGTGGTTCGAGCGGGGGACCGGGATCGCGTGGGCCGCGGACATCGCCGCCGAGCACCGCTGGACGGCGGTGCGCAGCGGCTTCGACGCGGTGGTCGCGCCCAGGCCGAAGGCGATGGCGTACGTCGTGGCGTACGCGGAACTCGCCCTCGGGCTCGGGCTGATCACCGGCTTCCTCACGCCGGTCGCCCTGGTCGGCGGGCTCGTGCTCAACGTCCTCTACTTCGTCCTCATGATCCACGACTGGGCGGAGCAGGGGCAGAACTCGATGATGGCGCTGATCTCGGTGGTGGCGCTGTTCGGGATGTCGTGGCAGACCTGGTCGGTGGACGGCGCGCTGGGACTGTTCCGGTGAGCGGGCGCTTCGACGTCCCCGACGTGGACGCCTTCACGCGCCCCTACTGGGACGCGGCGGCGCGGGGGCGGCTGCTGGTCCGCCGCTGTGCGGCCTGCGGGCGCGCCCACCACTACCCGCGCGAGTTCTGCCCGTTCTGCTGGAGCGACGACGTGACCTGGGAGCCGGCGAGCGGCCGGGCGACCCTCTACACCTGGTCCGTCGTCCACCGCAACGAACTGCCGCCCTTCGACGGGCGCACACCGTACGTCGCCGCCGTGGTCGACCTCGCGGAGGGGCCGCGGATGATGACCGAGGTGGTGGGGTGCGGACCGTCCGGGCTGCGGGTCGGCATGGCGCTGGAGGTGGCCTTCAGGGAGGGCGTGCCCGTGTTCCGGCCGCGGGAAAACCGGTGAGCGCATCCGGCCCGGATTGATTGAATGGTCCGATGGCCGACATACGCGAGATGACCCTCAGCCACCCCGTTCCCGAACTCCAGGGTCACGGTCTGCGGTTGAGTTTCTGGGACCCGAAGTCCGACGCCCACCTGGAGGCATGGTTCCGGGGGCTGACCGACCCGGATTTCACGCAGTGGAACACCCCGCTGAAGATCGTGCGGGACAGGGCCGACGCGGCCGAGTCGCTGCGGTTGAAGGCGGAGGGCACGGCGAACGGGACCAGCGTGTCGTTCCGGGTCACGGACGCGGCGAGCGGTACGACGCTGGGGCACATCGGCGTCAACGAGATCGACCGTGTCCTGAGCCTGGCCCGCGTCGGCTACTGGGTGCTGCCCGAGGCCCGTGGCCACGGCGTCGCGACCCGAGCGCTCGCGCTCGCCGCCCACTGGGCCCTCACCGACCTCGGCCTGCACCGCCTGGAACTGGGCCACGCCCTCGGCCACGAGGCGTCCTGCCGTATCGCCGAGCGGTGCGGCTTCCGGTACGAGGGGACGCTGCGCGACGCGATGTTCGCAGCGGGACGGCACGACGCGTTCCGGGACGTGCATCTGCACGCCAGGCTCGCGAGCGACCCGGAGCCGACGCTTCCCCGCCAGGAGGCGTAAATCGCGTGCGCCGCACGGGGGTTCACGGGATCGTGGCGTATGGCCTCAGACGCGTACGACTGGCAGTTCACCGATGACCTCGAGGAGTTCCTCGACCGGGCCGGGGCGTTCCTGTGGTCCGAGCCCGCGCTGCACACCGTCCAGCTGACGGTCACCGACAGGCTCCGGGCGGAGGGGCGGACCCTCTACGGCGACGAGGCGCCGTACTACGGCCGGTTCGTCGACGGCGGCGGCACCGTAGGGGCCACCGTGCTGCGGACACCCCCGTACGGGCTCAACGTCACCGCCCTCACCGCCGAGGCCGCGGACGCGCTGGCGGCATGGCTGGCCGAGGACGGGCGAGCGGTCCCCTCCGTCGTAGGACCGGCGGAGGCGGCGGTCGCGTTCGCCACCGCCTGGGAGCGGCGCACCGGTGCACCCGCCCGCCTCGCGCAGCGCCAACGGCTCTACCGCCTCGGCACCCTCACCCCGCCCGACCCCGCGCCGCCGGGTCGCGCCCGCGTCGCCGCGGCGGCCGACCACGAGCTGGTCGCGCGGTGGTACACCGCGTTCGCGGCGGACATCGGCGAGGGTGCCGCGCAGGACCCGGACCGATGGGCCGAGAGCCGGCTCGCCCGTGGCGGCGTCACGCTGTGGGAGACCCCCGACGGCACGCCCGTCTCGATGGCGAGCGTCACCCCCGAGGTCGCCGGGCAGGTCCGCGTCGCCACCGTCTACACCCCCGCCCCGCTGCGTGGCCGCGGCTACGCCGGGGGCGCCACGGCAGCGGTCAGCCGGGCCGCGCTCGACGCGGGCGCCAAGGAGGTCCTGCTCTTCACCGACCTCGCGAACCCCACGAGCAACGGCCTCTACCAGAGGCTCGGCTACCGGCCGGTGGCGGATTTCGCGATGTACGAGTTCGGGGACGCGTGACGCTCCCTCACGGCCACAGCAGTTCCGTCGCCCAGCCGGCCTCCGTACGGCGGTAGCGGAGCCGTACGTGCCGGCGCCTCGCGTCCCCCTGGAAGAACTCCACCTCCTCGGGCCGGAGGCGGTACAGCGTCCAGGACGGGACCGGGGCGTCCGGCTCGCGCCGCGCCTGCTCCCAGGCCTGCTCCGACGCCCGTGCCAATTCCTCGGTGGTGCCCAGTACTTCGCTCTGGCGGCCCGTGAGTGCCGCCGCCAGCGCCCCGGTCGAGCGGGCGTGCAGATCCGCCTGCCCCTCCTGCGACGGCGCGGCCGTGACCGGGCCGCGCACCCGGATCTGGCGGCCCTGCACGGGCCAGTAGAAGCCGAGGGCGGCATACGGCCGGGCCGCCAGCTGCCGGCCCTTGCGGCTGCCCGCGTGCGTCGCGAAGGACCAGCCGTCCGCGTCCGCGCCGTGCAGCATCACGATCCGCACGTCGGGTGTGCCGTCCGCGTCCGCCGTCGCCAGCGACATGGTGTGCGGCTCGGTCTGCCCCGCCGCCACCGCCTGCGCGAACCACTCCGTGAACAGCGCGAGCGGGTCCCCGGGCGCCGCCGCCGGGTCGAAGGCGGGCAGCTCGGTGGTCTCCGGGTCCCACACCCGCAGGGACCTGAGCAGCTCGTGAAGATCCGTTGCCATGCCCCGAGTATCCGCCACCCGGAGACGCCGTCCCTGCCGCCCTCACCCCCGCCCCAGCACCATCGTCCCCGACGAACAGAACCAGCCCCCCGTCCCCGAAGCCACCGCCAGTTCCGGCAGCCGCCCGCCCCTCGTGCGGACCTGCCGCGCCCCGGCCTCGCCCCGCAGCTGCCGTACCGCCTCCACCAGCAGGAACAGCCCCCGCATTCCCGGGTGCTGGGCGGACAGCCCGCCCCCGTCCGTGTTCACCGGCAGCTCCCCGCCCGCCACCAGCAGCCGCCCCTTCTCCACGAACGCCCCGCCCTCGCCCTTCCCGCAGAAGCCGAGGTCCTCCAGTGTCACCAGCGTCATGTAGGTGAAGGCGTCGTAGATCTCCGCGAAGTCGATCTCCTCCGGGCGCACCCCGGCCCGCTCGAAGGCGAGGCGGCCGCTCACCGCCGCCGGGGACACCGTGAAGTCCGGCCACTCGGACATCGTCGTGTGCGAGACGTGCTCTCCGGTCCCCAGCACCCACACCGGCCGCGTACGGCAGTCCCGTACCAGTTCCTCGGCCACCAGCAGGGCCGCCGCCCCGCCGTCGGAGCGTATGCAGCAGTGCAGCTTGGTGAAGGGGTCCGCGATCACCGGCGCCGTCAGGACGTCCTCGACCGTGATCGGGTCCCGGAACACGGCCTCCGGGTTGGCCGCCGCGTTGGCCCGGGTCTGCACCGCCACCTCGGCCAGCTGCTCGATCGTCGTGCCGTGGGCGTGCATGTGGCGGCGGGCCGCCATCGCGTACTTGGCGATCAGCGTGTGGCCGTACGGCACCTCGAACTGCAGCGGGCCGCGGGCACCGAAGGACAGGGTGCCCGTGCGGCGGCCCGCCCTGATGTCCGCGCGGGCCGTGGAACCGTAGACCAGCAGCACCGCCCGGGCGTGGCCCGCCGCGATCGCGTCCGCCGCGTGGGCCGCCATGACCTCCCAGGTGGATCCGCCGACGGAGGTGGAATCGACCCAGGTGGGCCGCAGGCCGAGGTACTCGGCCACCTCCGCCGGCGCCAGTGTGCCGAGCCCGGCGGAGGCGAAGCCGTCGATCACCGCACGATCCAGGCCCGCGTCGGCGAGGGCGCGGCGGGCGGCCTGGGCGTGCAGGGCGTACGGGGTCGTGTCGTCGACCCGCCCGCAGTCGGAGAGCGCCACGCCGACGATCGCGGCGCGTCGACCGGATCTGGGAGTCATGAATCTGACGGTACATCAGATATGTCGGCGCCGGAGCCTGTGCGCGCGAAGACCGCTCGCCTAATATGACGCTCCATCAGATAGTGAAAGGGGCCGGTCGCGCATGGACACCCGCTTCACCGCCGAACAGGACGAGATCCGCCGTACGGTGCGCGAGGTGCTGGCCAAGCGCTGCGGGCCCGAAGACGTGCGCGCCGCCGCTTCGACCGCCGCCGGGTACGACCCCGCCCTGTGGGCCACCCTCGGCGGGCGGCTCGGTCTGCCCGGGCTGGCACTCCCCGAGGCGTACGGCGGTGCGGGCTGCGGCACGACCGAACTCGCCCTCGCCTGCGAGGAGGTGGGCCTGACCCTCGCCCCCTCCCCGCTGCTCGCCACCGCGGTCCTGGCCGCGCCCCTGCTGCTCGCCCTGGGCACCGACGCCCAGCGTGCCGCACTGCTGCCCCGGATCGCCGCCGGGGAGCTGACCGCCACCCTCGCCGTCCCGGGCACCGCCCTCGCCACCGCCCTCGCCCTCACCGGGGACAACCGGGGCGACTGGGCGGGCGGCGGACGCGCCGGTGGCGTCCAGGCGCGGCGGGCGGCCGGCACCTGGCGGCTGTACGGGGAGGCGGCGCAGGTCCTCGACGGGCACAGCGCCGGGCTGCTGGTCGTGGCCGCGCACGCCGGGGGGTTCGCGCGGTCGCGGACGCTGCTGTTCCTCGTACGGGACGGTGCCGTCCGTACGAGGCAGACCGCCCTGGACGGGACGCGGCCCCGCGCCCGGATCCAACTGCGCGACGTGGAAGCGGAATTGCTCGGTGAGGACGGTGCCGACGTGACGGGGGCGCTCGCCTCGGTCGGGGACCGTGCCGCCGCCGTGCTCGCCTGCGAGGCCGTGGGCGCCGCCGACCGGGCGCTGGAGCGGACCGTCGAGTACGTCGGGCAGCGGGAGCAGTTCGGCCGGCCCATCGGGTCCTTCCAGGCCGTGAAGCACCGGCTGGCCGATGTGTACGTGCGGGTGCGCGCGGCGCGCTCGGCGGCGTACTACGCGGCGTGGGCAGGTGCGAAGGAACCAGGAGGTGCGGTGCGACGGGGGTGCCCCCAGGCGTTGAGCACGAGGGGAGGCTCCTTGGAGGGGCGGTCGCGGGAGACGGGCGGGCAGGTCGGCGGGCTCGCGCTCGCCCAGGCCCTTCAGGCGCTGCTGACCGCCGCTGCCGAGGGCATCCAGTTGCACGGCGGCATCGGTTTCACCTGGGAGCACGCGGCGCATCTCTATTTCAAACGGGCCACCGGCGACGAGCTGCTGTTCGGGCCGGTGCACCGGCTGCGGGCGCACGCGGCGGACGCGGCGGGGCTCTTCGAGCGCGGGGAGGTGGCCGTATGACGGCCCTCGCTGCACGGATCGTGCAGAAGGTGTCCTCCACGCGGGCCTTCGCCAGGGCCGCGCCACACGTCGTGCCCGCCCTGGACCGCGCGGTGCACCGGCTGACCGGTGGAAAGGTGCTGCTCAGCGCGCAGATGCTGCCGGGCGTGATCCTCACGTCCACCGGCGCGAGAAGCGGCCTCGCCCGCCGTACGCCGCTCGCGTGCATGCCGGAGGAGGGCGGCAGCTGGCTTCTCATCGGCTCCAACTTCGGGCGGCCAGGTCATCCGGCCTGGACCCACAACCTCCTCGCCCACCCCGACGCGGAGATCAACTTCAAGGGCCAGGACATCCCGGTCACGGCCCATCTGCTGCGGGGGCGGGAGCGGGAGACCGCCTGGAAGGCGGTGCTGGCGTTCTGGCCGCCGTACGCCACGTACCAGGAGCGGGTGGAGCGGGAGATCCGGCTGTTCCGGGTCGTACCGCGGTGACCGCACTCCTGGACGCGGGGGCACTGGCACGGTGGGCCGGACGGCGCGACAGGCGGCGGTCCAATCGGGTGAACCGCCGCCTCGGTGACAGGACTTGGCGCCGTCGCGGCGAGTGCCGTGGCCGGGGGCTACTTCGTCGGCTTCCTGCCGGTGACGCCCAGGTACACCAACAGCGCGAGGTTCGGCTTCAGTTCGGCCTGCTTGACGCCCCAGGACGTGAAGCCCTTCTGGTGGGAGGACACGGACGCGAGCATCGCCACGAGCGCGCCCGCCACGGCCGCCGGGTTCACGTCCTTGTCGACCCTGCCCTTGGACTGGAGCTCGGAGATCGAGTCCGCGAGGGAGTTGTTCACCGAGTTCAGGATCTTCATGCGGATCTTGTAGAAGCGCTTGTCGCCCTCGGCCGCGCCGAGGTCCACCACGCGCAGGATGGCGTCGTGTTTGCGCCAGAACTCCAGGAAACCCTCCACGAGTTCCTGCGCGGTCTGCCAGCCGGCCTTCCCGGCCCAGGAGCGGCCTTCCAGCAGCTGGGTCAACCCGGCGCCCTCCGCGGCCATTTGGTCCGCGATCTCGAGGACGGCGCCCTCGACGTCCGGGAAGTACTGGTAGAAGGTCGCCGGTGACGTCCCCGCCTTCCGGGCGACATCAATGACTTTGACGTCGCGGTAAGGCGAGGAGCTGAGCATCTCGCTGAGGCAGTCGAGCAGCTTCTGCCGCGTCGCCTGCCCGCGTCGACCGGCCACGCGGCCGTCGACGGTACGCACTTGTCCTGTCATGCCGTCAGCTTACCGAGGGGTGATCGAAGCGCGATTCGGCCGACTGCAAATGGGGAGTACAGGGGCCTGCACCCGCTTCAGGGCGGTGAAAAGGGAGTACGCCCGCGAGCGCTCCACGGGTCGTGCACGTTAGCTTGGCAGCATGGCCGAAAATCCGCCATCGTCTTCGCACGACGGCCCCTTCCCCGAGGGCGTCCCGTGCTGGATCGACGCGCAGTTGCCCGACGTCGAGGCGGGCAAGCGGTTCTACGGTGAGCTCTTCGGGTGGAGCTTCGAGGAGGCGCCCGGCTCGTCCGTGTGGGCGCACCTCGGGGGCGAACCGGTGGCCGCGCTGAACCGCAAGGTCGACGGGCGGATGCCCACCGTGTGGACGGTGTACTTCGCCACCCCCGACGCCACCGCGCTCGCCCGGCGGATCCTGGCGGCCGGCGGCCAGGTCGTCGCCCTGCCCGAGCCCGTGGACGGCCTCGGCACCGCGGCGCTGGCCGCCGACCCCGAGGGAGCCGTGTTCGGGCTGTGGCAGGCCGGGACGCACGCGGGCTTCGGCAAGCGGCACGAGCCCGGCTCCTTCACCTGGGCCGAGCTGTACACGCGGGACACCGCCGCCGCGAACACCTTCTACACGGGCCTCTTCCACGAGGCCCTGTTCGGCCCCGGCGCCGTCCCCGACTTCGGGCGGGCCCCGCTCGAGGACGTCTTCCCCGCCGAGATGCCCCCGCACTTCCTCGTCCACTTCGGCGTCCGGGACGGCGCGGCGGCGCTCGGCGCGGTGGCCCGGCTGGGCGGGCGCGTACAGGTACCGGCGTTCGACACCTCGTACGGACGGGTGGCGGTGGTCAGCGACGACCAGGGGGCGAGTTTCGCGCTTCTCCAGCGCTGACGGCCCCCACAGGCCACGCGTTCCACCATGCGGGCGCCCGCTTCCCGTACCCTCGTGCGCCATGCTTTTGTCCTGAGACACCCCGTTCCGCCCTCGGGTTAGCTTCCACACGCCCGGACAGGAAGAATCGGGGTGCGTGCCGCCATGGCGGTGCGGTGGTGAGACGCTGCACGGGGTCGCGTGCACAAGGCGCATGACGCGACCCGTACGGGGAGGTGGCAGGCAAGTGGTGGATCAGCTGACGCAGCACGATCCGCGGCGGATCGGGCCGTTCGAGGTGCTGGGACGGCTGGGTGCGGGCGGCATGGGGCTGGTCTATCTCGCGCGCTCGGCGTCCGGCCGGCGCGTGGCGATCAAGACGGTGCGCACGGAACTGGCCGAGGACCAGCTGTTCCGGGTGCGCTTCACCCGCGAGGTGGAGGCCGCCCGGGCTGTCTCCGGCTTCTACACCGCCGCCGTGGTCGACGCCGACCCCCGCGCGGCCGTGCCCTGGCTCGCCACCGCCTATGTGCCCGCGCCCTCCCTCGAGGAGATAGTGACCGAGTGCGGCCCGCTGCCGGCCCAGGCGGTGCGCTGGCTCGCGGCGGGCGTGGCCGAGGCCCTGCAGTCCATCCACGGGGCGGGGCTGGTCCACCGGGACCTCAAGCCGTCGAACGTCCTCGTGGTGGAGGACGGCCCCCGGGTGATCGACTTCGGGATCGCCTCCGGTGTATCGAACACTCGTCTGACCATGACCAACGTGGCCGTCGGCACGCCCGCCTACATGTCCCCCGAACAGGCCAAGGACTCACGCAGCGTCACCGGTGCCAGCGATGTGTTCTCGCTCGGCTCGATGCTCGTCTTCGCGGCCACCGGGCATCCCCCCTTCCACGGCGCCAACCCCGTCGAGACCGTCTTCATGCTGCTGCGCGAGGGCCCGGACCTGACCGGCCTGCCGGACGAGCTGCGCCCGCTCATCGAGTCCTGCATGCAGATGGACCCCACCGCCCGCCCCAACCCGGCCGACCTCCAGGCGCAGCTCGCCCCGCACCTGTTCGGCTCCGGCTCCGACGACAGCGGTACGGCGTCGGCGTGGCTGCCCGAGAAGGCCGTCACCCTGATCGAGGCCCGCCGGGGCGGGCGCCCTGCCACCAAGCCCTCCACCTCCGGCAACCGCAGCGGCGGCGGCGCGCGCCCCGCGGTGCCGCCCCCGCCCTCCCACGACCCGGTACCGCCTCCGCCGTCCCACGACCCGGTGCCGGTCGGCACGCCCGACTCCGGGCCGGTGCGGCTCGCGGGCGCCTCCGTGCCGATCGGCCCCGGGCCGCGGGTCGCCGACGCCCGGGCCGCCGCGCTGAAGGCTCCGCCGCCTCACGCCGCGCTCGCCGCGTCCTGGTCCCGTCCGGCGGCCGGGGTCAACGGCGCGCCCGGAGCGGCGCCCGCGGTCCCCGCGCCGCCCGCGCCCCCGGAGGCCGCCTCCGGCTGGCGCCCGTGGCGCTTCCGCATGTCGAACGATGTGTGGGGCACGCCCACGGTCGCCGACGACCTGGTCTACGTCACCTCCTTCGAGGTGCACGCCCTGGACGTGGCGACCGGCCGCCGCCGCTTCAAGACCCGCGACGTCGCCTGGTCGATGTCGGTCGCGGACGGCCGCGTCCACGCCTCCGACGGGCCCACCCTGTTCGCCCTGGACGCCCGCGAGGGCACCGATCTGTGGCGGCTGCAGATGGACGGTTGGGTGTACTCCCTCAAGGCCGACCGCGGCACGGTCGTCACCGCCACCCGCGGCGGCGGCGTCCAGGCGTGGGAGGCGTCCGACGGCCGGAAGCTGTGGGAGCTCACCGGTGCGCAGACCGAGTTCGAGACCCCGGAGGCGGGCCCCGCGCTCCACGACGGCACGGTGTACGTGTGGCAGGACGCCCGGCTGCGCGCCCTGGACGCCCGCAGCGGCGAGGAGCGCTGGGCGTACCCCATCGGCGACGCGGCCTCCTGCGGCGGAGTCCCGGTACGCCTCACCCCCGCGACCGACGGCTGTGTGTACGTCTGTGCCGGCACCCGGGTCCTGGCCCTGGAGGTGGCGAGCGGCATGCCGCGCTGGCACTTCGAGGCGCCGGCGGTCTTCCTGAGCCCGCCCGCGTTCGCGCCGGGCCCGGCGGTGACGGGCGGCGGCGTCTACCTCGCGGACTACCTCGGCACGGTCTACGCCCTCGACCCGGCGGACGGCCGCGACCGCTGGCGCATCGCCACCGAGTCACGGGCGGCGATCGACCCGGTGCTGGTGGCCGCCGGGCACGTCCACGTGGGCAGCGGCAAGGGCCTGTACACCCTCGACGCGGTCACCGGCACCCCCAAGTGGCGCTTCCAGGCGGGCGGCGACATCGTGGGCTCCCCGGCGGTCGCGGAGGGCCGCATCCACTTCGGCTCCACGGACCACCTGCTGTACACGTTGAAGGCCGACGACGGTCGCCTGCGCTGGAAGCTGGCCACCGGCGGGGAGATCACCGGCGCCCCGGTGGTGAAGGACGGCGTGGTGTACGCCTGCAGCAAGGACCGCTGCGTGTACGCGCTGGACGCGGAGAAGGGCACGGGGACGTCCCGCACGTCCTGAGAGCTCCGAACAAAACGGGCGCCCGGCTCGCGGCGTCTGGTACGCCCGCTCGCCGCGTGCCGAGAGCTCTGAGCCACAAGGCGGGCGGAGACGGCCGCCGCACCGGACCGGACGGAAGGGGCTCGGGACGGCGGCCGTCACCCCTGACGCTACGCCCTGTGGTCGGGGCGTGCCATGCCGTGTCGACCCGCAGGGGACCGAGCGGTGCCTCACCGCACCCGGTACCCATCCCTGCGCCGCGCCGCGAACAGCTCCGCCTGCCGCTCCGGCGGCAGGTTCCCGAGGGCGATCAGCGCCGGCGCCTGCGCCAGGGCCTGCGCCCGTGCCGCCTCCTTCGCCGCCCACAGCGCCCGTACGGTGCCCTGTACGCCCTCCGGCGGATAGGCGGCGACGGCGGCGGCACAGCGCACCGCGGCGTCCAAGGCGCCGCCGGGCGGGGTGAGTTCGGACACGAGCCCGATCTGGTACGCCCGCCGCGCCGAGATCCGCTCGGCGGTCCCCATCAGCGCCATCCGGGCGGCCTCCCCGTACGGCATCCGGTACGCCATGTACACCGCCTCGTACGCGCTGACCATCCCGTAGGTGGTGTGCGGGTCGAAGAACGAAGCCGTCTCGTCCGCGACGACGAACTCGCTCTCGCCGAGCAGATAGAACGCCCCGCCGCAGGCCATGCCCCGCACCGCGGCGATCACCGGCTTCCACAGGTCGTTCGCCTTCGGGCCGATCCTCAGCAGCGGATCGTCCAGCATGTAGGGCGAGGTGGGCTGCGGCACGTCCGCGTCCCGGTCGAGCCCGGTGCAGAAGGCCCGCTCCCCGGCACCGGTGAGGACGACGGCCCGCACGGAGTCGTCGTACCTGAACGCGCGCCAGCAGGCGGCCAGTTCCCCGGCCATGGCAAGGTCGACGGCGTTGAGCCTCCCGGGCCGGTCCAGGGTGACGACCGCGACCCCGGTGTCCTTGTCGGCACTGATCCGCAGCCCTTCGCTCACGACCGCTCCAGCACCCACCGGGGCAACCCGTCCGCGTCGAAGACGGCCTGCACTCTCGCACCGATCCGGACCCGCTCGGGCGGCACGGAGTCCAGGGGCGCGCCGGGCCCGGTGACGAGGTTCCCGACCAGGCGGATGCGCGGCGCCTCGGCCAGCTCGACCAGGATCACGTTGTACGGAGCCTGCGCCGCGTACGCCGGGAGCAGCGGCGGGTGCGGGACGACGTACGACCAGATCCTCCCCTGCCCGCTCATCCGCCGCCACCGGCTCGCGAAGGACCGGCAGTGCGGGCAGCAGGGCCGCGGCGGGAAGCGCGGCTCGCCGCAGTCGGAGCAGGCCTGGACGCGCAGTTCGCCGCGGGCGGCGTACTCCCAGAAGGGGGCGCCGTCCTCGTCGGGGACGGGGGACAGGAGGGCGGGGAGGGTTTCGGGGGGCATGGTGCGGCTCCTTCAGTTCCTCAGCAGAAGGGCGGAGGTAGGGACGCCCTCGCCGGCGGTGACGAGACAGGTGGAGGCGCCCGGCACCTGGGCGGTGCTGGTCCCGCGCAGCTGCTTCACGCCCTCGTTGATCAGGTTGAACCCGTGGACGTACGCCTCGGACAGCCCGCCGCCCCCCGTGTTGATGGGCAGCCGCCCGCCGGTCTCCAGCGCACCGCCCTCGGTGAACGCCCCGCCCTCTCCCCGGCCGCAGAAGCCGTAGCCCTCCAGGGAGAGGAGGATCAGAGGCGTGAACGCGTCGTAGATCTGGGCGACGTCGACGTCGTCGGGGGTGAGGTCGGCGTGCTTCCACAGGTGCCGGGCGGCGGTCCAGGCGGGGCCGGTGAGCGGGTCGTCGTTCCAGTAGTTGACCATGCCGTGGTGCTGGGCGGGCAGCCCCTGGGCGGCGGCGTGGACGTAGACGGGCCGCTGCCGGCAGTCACGGGCACGCTCGCGGGAGACGACCACGCAGGCCAACGCCCCGTCCGTCTCCAGGCAGTTGTCGAAGAGGCAGAGCGGCTCGCTGATCCACCGCGAGCTCATGTACATGTCTCTCGTCAGGGGCCGCTCGTACATGATCGCGGCAGGGTTCTGATTGGCCCTGTTCCGGCAGGCGAGGGCGACGTTGAAGAGGTGATCCCTGGTCGCCCCGTACTGGTGCATGTACCGGCGCGCGAGCATCCCGATCTCGTCGACGGGCCTGAGGAGCCCGAAGGGCCGGGTCCACTGGGCGGGAGTGGGAAGCTGCACCGCCGTGTTCTTCCACGGCCGGGGCCCGCTGCCGCGCTTGCGGGACCGCCAGGCGACGCCGACGGTGGCCTGCCCGGTGGCGACGGCGGCGGCGAGATGGGCGACGGTCGCGCAGGAGCCGCCGCCCCCGTACCCGACCTTGCTGAAGAAGGTGAGATCCCCGAGGCCGAGGGCCTTGGCGACCTCCACCTCATCGGTCTCCTCCATGGTGTACGAGGCGAGCGCGTCGACCTCGCCGGGCGCGATCCCGGCGTCGTCGAGGGCGGTGAGGACGGCACGGCAGGCCAGGGCCTTCTCGGACTCCGGGAGCCGCTTGGCGAAGTCGGTCTGCCCGATGCCGACGACGGCGGTCGCGTCCTTGAACCCTGCCATGGGTGCACCTCCGCGGGGTTACGGCGGCTGACAGCCCGCCAGGTTACAGCTAATCTGACGACTAGTCAGCTACGACGACGGGCTGTGCGTACCGTGGGGAGGACGCCGTGCGCGGTGACCTGGAGTGGGGCGGCATTCCGGAGCTGGTGCGGAGTGCGGCCCGTCGCTACGGCGACACGGAGGCGGTCGTCGAGGGCCGTACCCGGATCTCGTACGCCGAACTGGGCGCCCGCGTCGAACGCGCGGCGGCGGCCTGCATCGCGAACGGCGTCGGCGTCGGCGACCGCGTCGGGATCTGGGCGCCGAACACGCTCGACTGGATCGTGTCCTCTCTGGGCGCTGTGTCGGCGGGCGCGGTCCTGGTGCCGCTCAACACCCGCTTCAAGGGCTCCGAGGCCGCCTACGTGCTGCGCCGGAGCCGGGCGAAACTGCTGTTCGTGACGGGCACGTTCCTCGGGACGTCGTATGTGGCGTCGCTGCGGAGGGCGGCGGGGGAGGGACTCGGGGCCGGTCCGTTGCCGGGCCTTCCGCACCTGGACCAGGTGGTGGTCCTGGCGGACGACGCCCCGGCCGACTTCCGCACCTGGAAGGACTTCCTGGCGAGCGGGGAGGGGGTGGGCGAGCCGGAGGTGCGGCGCAGGTCGTCGGTCGTGACGGGCGACCACCCCTCGGACATCGTCTTCACCTCGGGCACGACCGGCCGCCCCAAGGGCGCGGTGATCACGCACGCGCAGACGCTGAGGGCCTACGAGACCTGGGCGGACCTGACGGGTCTGCGGCAGGGCGACCGCTACCTGATCGTCAACCCCTTCTTCCACACGTTCGGCTACAAGGCCGGGGTGCTGGCCTGCCTGATGCGGGGCGCGACGATGATCCCGCAGCCGGTGTTCACCGTGGACACGGCACTGGCGAACACGGCGGCGGAGCGGGTGACCGTCCTGCCGGGCCCACCGACCCTGCACCAGGCGCTGCTGGACCACCCGTCGCGGGCCTCCTACGACCTCTCCGCTCTCCGCCTGGTCGTGACGGGGGCGGCGGTGGTGCCGCTGCGCCTGGTGCAACGGCTACGGGACGAACTCGGCGTCGAAACGGTCCTGACGGCGTACGGCCTGTCGGAAGCGAGCGGTTTCGTGACGATGTGCCGCAGGAGCGATCCGCCGGAGGTGATCGCGACGACATCGGGCCGCCCGATCCCGGGAGTGGAGGTACGGGTGGTGGACGCGGAGGGAGAACCGCTCGGCGCGGGAGTTCCGGGGGAGATCCTGGTCCGGGGCTTCAACGTCATGCGGGGCTACTTCGAGGACGAGACGGCCACGGCGGAAACCCTGACCCCGGACGGCTGGCTCCGCACGGGCGACGTCGGAGTACTGGACCCGGCGGGCAACCTCCGCATCACGGACCGCATCAAGGACATGTTCATCGTCGGCGGCTTCAACGCGTACCCGGCGGAGATAGAGCAACTGCTGGCCCTGCACCCGGACGTGGCGGAGGCGGCGGTGATCGGCGTGCCGGACGCTCGGCTGGGGGAGGTGGGGAAGGCGTACGTGGTGCGCAGGCCGGGGGCGGTGGTGACGTCCGACGACCTGATCGCTTGGTCCCGCCGCGAGATGGCGAACTACAAGGTCCCGAGGGAGGTGGAGTTCGTCGGGGCCCTTCCGAGGAACGCGAGCGGGAAGGTGGTGAAGGGGGAGTTGCGCGGGCGCACGCGACAGGGCCTGGGGACGACGTAGGCCCGGCGGAGGGGTGCCGAAGAAGGGGTGGGTCTCGATCCGCAGCCCGATGTTGAAAGGCCGGCGCGCACGTACGGTCAGGTCCCATGGACATCGACGGCACACTCGACGAGGCGTACGAACGGCTGCACCGGACGGGACCGGAGTTCGACGGCTGGCTGAGCAACCACGGCCCCATGGCGGTGGAAGCCATGGTCAGACACGGCCACGCGCCCCAGGTCCACCGCTGGTTGGACCTCTACACACGCCGACTGGACGATCTGCCGCGCGCGACCTCGCCCATCACGGCCGACGACTGGCGCACGGCGCTCGGAGACCCGCGTCGTCTCGGCGACTGGCTGGCGTACTTCACTCACGAGGTGACGGAACAACCCTGGCCTACGGTGCTGGAGACATGGTGGCCGAGGCTGCTCCCGGGCATCGCGGCCGGCGCCACCCACGGCGTGATCCGCACCGGCCACGCGGTCCACGCCCTGCTGGACCACGAGGACGGGCCGCGCCTGACCGAACTGGCCCAGGCCCTCGGCTACTGGGCGGCCCGCTGGCAACGGGTCCCGTTCACCACCCCCGCCGGAACCGCCGACCCGGCGTCCGCGCTCGCCGCTGTCCCGCGCGTGCCCGACCAGACCGCGAGCATCAACCACCGGCTCGACCAGCTCACCGACCTGCCCGACTGGCCCACCGCGCTGGCCGCACTGCGACCCGCCACCGAGTCCGACCAGGCCCGGGACCGCCTGGCCGACCTGACGACCGCCGCGGCCGTGCACTACCTCGCCAACGCCCACGGCTCGGCCGTCATGCTGGTCCACGCCGCGACCGCCCCCATGGCGGTCCTGCGCACCCTGCCGGCACTGCCGCGCACCCAGTGGGCGACGAGCCTGCACGCGGCCTGGGCGGCGAGCGCCGCCGTGACCGCCGCCTACACCCCCGCCGCACCCGCACCCCGGCACAGCCTCCCCACGGCCCCCGAGTCGCCGGAGGAGGTCTTCGCCCTGGCCGTCCACCACGGCGACGAACACGTCATCAAACTCGCCGACACCTGCCTGGAGGTCCACCGACGCACGGGGAACGGTGACGCGCTGGCGGCGGTGATCCGCGCGGCGGGGCTGATCGAGGAGCTTTGACGGTTGGGGTGGGCTGGGTCGCCCGGGGGTTGGCTCGGGCGGACGCACGTTGCTGAGGTGGCTGTCGGGCCGCCCGCTTCTTCGCAAGGGTCGTGCTTCCGCGGGCCGAGTCAAGAGCGCTGCGTTCCGCTGCGCTCCACTCCGCGTCGGCTTCGCCGATGGCCTCCGGGCCACCCTTGACCAGTCCCGCTCCAGCACGGGTGAGAAGCGTGCGGGCGGCCGGGGGTGTAGCGGGGGTCCGGCGGGGTTCGAGAGCCTGTTGTCTGGTTTGTGCCCGTGCCGGGGGGTGCGGCCCCGTCTCGCATGCACGCCGGGCGGGTTCGGCTGCTTGAGGCCGGCGGACGGGCGGGGCCGGGTAGCGGTGGCGGGGCGGGGCCGGTAGCGGGTGGTGAGGCGGGGCCGGTAGCGGGTGGTGGGGCGCGCCCCGCTCGTCACGCCAGCCCCTCAACCCCCGCTCAGGGAGGGAGTGGAGGGTCTTTTCGAGCCGGCGTCGGAGCTGCCGTGAGCGGCGTACGGGATCTGCGCGGCATGGTTTACGGGCGGGGCGACTGCTCGGACACCGCTCCGTCGGTTGGGTCGGAGGTCGGTCTGCAGGCCTGGTACCGGGGGGCCGAACGCAGGCTCGGCCCCCCCCGAATTGCCTGTGACTTCGGATCAGGTGGCGTGGCTGTCCTGCTGGGTCACCAGCGTGGCGTGGTTGTCCTGCGGCGTGATGGTGGCGTGGTTGTCGGCCAGTGCCGGGCTCGCGGCGGCGGCGGTCGCGCCGAGTACCAGGGCCACGACGGCCACGATCTTCTTGGTGCGGGTCGCATCAGCTCCTGTGGAGAATCGGCGAGAACCCTGCTTCTGACACACTTCGGCCGCGACGGCTCCCCCTCCGCGCCGTCGCGGCCGATCCCCGTGTGGGAGAAGGTCTTAGCTGGGGTCCGACGTGATGTGCGTGTTGTCCGGGGTGGCTTCGCCGTCGTTGACATCGGTGATGTGCGTGTTGAGCGGCTGAACCTCGGTGCCGGCCTCGGCGTCGGTGATGTGCGTGTTGTCCGGCTTGACGACCGGCTCGTCCTTGGTGGTGTCGCTCATGCTGGTGCCTCCCCTTGATTGTTGCTGTCGGACTGTCGTCGGCCCGTCCGGCCACTCCCCCGAGGGTGGCCGGACGGGCCATTCAAGTCGCCCACCCTAGACTGCGAGTCAGGCGACCTCACCGGCGGTCCGTCTGCCCCCCGACGCGACGGATCGACAAACAAGAGAGTGCCTGGCGGCGATAAACGAACGATGAACGTCCGTGTCGTGCGTCACGCGGCTGCCGCGGGAGCCAGCAACGCCTGCACTTCGGCGGCCTCTGGGGAGTTCAGCCCCTCGTAGATTTCGAGGGCTTCTCGCCAGCAGACCTGGGCCCGTCCGGACTGCCCCAGGCGGGTCAGTGCTTTGCCGAGAACGGTGAGCACGTTTCCCCGGCGCCATTCCCCACCGATCCCCCTGAGCATGGCGAGGGCCATCTCGGCGTTGGCGGCTGCCTGCGCGGGGCGCTGGGCCAGGAGATCCACCTCGGCGAGACGGAACAGGGTCATGCCCTCCCACAGTCGCTGGCGACTGGCGCGGAACACCTGGAGGGCCTGCATGAGGCGGTCGGAGGCATCGGACTGCTGGCCGTTCTTACTCAAGGCCAGGCCAAGCGCGTAGTGACCGTTCGCGGCCTTGAGCGTGTGTCCGAGCTCCTCGTACATCTCAGTGCCCTGCCGAGCGAGGTTGATCGCGCTGTCGGCACGATCTGTCGCCAGGTGCAAGCGGGAGAGGTTGCACAGGGCGGTCGCCGTGCCCGGCAGGTCACCGCAGGCGCGAAATTCCTTGATGGCCCGCTCGAGGTAGTCCTCGGCGTCCCCGTAGCGGCTCTGGTAGAAGGCGAAGGCACCGAGGATGTTTGCCGCCCAGCAGCAGGGCAGCGGATCCCCTGCGGCCTCGGACAGCCTCAGGGCCTCCCGTGCCTCCTGATCCGCCTGGTCGAAGTAACCCGACCAGTGGCGGGCGTTGGCCAGGACAAGGCTGGCCCGGCCCTCCGAACGGCCGTCCGACGCCGCACGCGCGGCATCGCGCAGGGCAGTGGCTGCCGCCTCGTACTCCTTGAAGTTCGCCCCGGACTCCGCCAGATCCACCGCTGCCCACAGCAGGTCGACCGCGCGCCTGAGCCGGGCGCCGTCGGACGACTGGCGGACACAGGCGAGCAGCGAGACGGCTTCCGAGTAGAGCCAGTCCTGGGCCGCACGCCGGTCCGGAAAGACCAGGCCGGCCGTCCGGGTCTTCTCCAGGTGATCCACCAGCCGATCCCCCGGCCGCTCGATCGCGTACACCCCCGCCGCCGTGGCCAGGTAGAAGTCCAGCAACCGCGACATCGCCGCGTCCCGCTCGCTCGGCGGGTGTTCGTCCCGTTCCGCGCACGCACGCGCGTAGAGTCGGACCAGGTCGTGGTAGCGGTAGCGGCCGGGTGCCGCCGACTCCAGCAGAGAGGTGTCGACGAGGGACTCCAGCAGGTCCTCCGTCTCCTCCAGCGGGAGGTCCAGGACCGCCGCGGCGGCCGCCAGGGAGATGTCCGGGCCGTCCGCCAGGCCCAGCAGTCGGAACGCCCGCGCCTGCGCGGGCTCCAACTGGCCGTAGCCCAGCTCGAACGTCGCCTTCACCGCCAGGTCGCCCGCCTGGAGTTCGTCCAGGCGGCGTCGCTCGTCCGCCAGCTTCGCGGCCAGAACCGAGACCGTCCAGGTGCGGCGCGCCGCCAGGCGGGACGCGGCGATGCGGATCGCCAGCGGCAGGAAGCCGCACGCCGCCACCACGTCCAGCGCCGCCTCCCGTTCCGAGGCCACCCTTTCCTCGCCCACGATCTTCGTGAACAAGGACAACGCCTCGTCGGGCGACATCACGTCCAGGTCCACCAGGTGCGCGCCCGCCAGGTCGACCATACGGACCCGTGACGTCACCAGCGCCGCGCAGCCCTCCGTGCCCGGCAGCAGCGGGCGTACCTGGGCGGCGTCGCGCGCGTTGTCCAGCAGGACCAGCACCCGGCGGCCGTCCAGCACCGAGCGGTACAGGGCCGAGCGTTCCTCCAGCGAGTCCGGGATCGCCGAGTCCGCGGTGCCCAGGGCGCGCAGGAAGGAGCCGAGGACCGTTTCCGGTTCCGCCGCCCGCGGGCCCGCGCCCTGCAGGTCCACGTACAGCTGGCCGTCCGGGAAGGCCGACCGGGCCTGGTGGGCCACGTGCACGGCCAGCGTCGTCTTGCCCACGCCTCCGATGCCCGCCAGCGCCGACACCGCCATCACCCTGCCCTTCGCCGACGCCAGCACCTCGCCCAGTTCGGCGACGAAGGCGGCACGGCCCGTGAAGTCCGGGACGGTGGCCGGGAGCTGCGCCGGCCGTACGGGGGTGGCCGAGGGTTCGGGCGCCGGTGCCGACGGTTCCGCGAGGGTCGGGTCCGCCTGGAGGATGCGCTGCTGGAGTTCCTTCAGGCCGGGGCGGGGGTCCACCCCGAGTTCGTCGGCCAGCAGGCGGCGCGTGTCCGCGTAGACCGCCAGGGCCTCGGCCTGGCGGCCGGAGCGGTACAGCGCCAGCATCAGCAGCTCCCGCAGCCGCTCGCGCAGGGGGTGTGCCGCCGTCAGGGCCGTGAGCTCGGAGACCGCCTCCGCGTGGCAGCCCTGCTCCAGGTCCATGTCGAGCCGGGACTCGAGGAGTTGCAGGCGCCATTCCTCCAGCCGGGCGCGCTGCGCCTCCGCGTACGGGCCGGGCACCCCGGCCAGCGGCTCCCCGTCCCACAGCGCGAGCGCCTCGTTCAGGACCTGCCGGGCATGGCACAGGTCCCCGGAGTTCTTCGCCTTCTCCGCCTCCGCGGCCAGCTCCTGGGCGGCGGCCAGGTCCAGGGAGCGGGGCTCGCCCAGCCGCACCGCGTAGCCGCCCGACTCGCTGAGCAGGACACCCGGTGAGAGCACCTTGCGCAGACGGGAGGCGTAGGTGCGGAGCGCCGCCAGCGCCCGCGGGGGCGGGTCGTCGCCCCACAGGGCGTCGATCAGTTCGGACGCCGTCGCCGTACGGCCCTCGCGCATCAGCAACGCGGCCAGCAGGGCGCGCTGCTGCGGCGAGCCCGTGGCCAGCAGCTCCTCCCCGCGCCAGGCGCGCACCGGTCCGAGCACACCGAAGCGCAGTGTCGCCGAATCCTCGGGACCCCGCTGCTCAGGTACTCGCGGCACACCGTCCATCGTTGCCCCCTGGCCCCCTGCCGAACCGTCCACAACCAAGAGGCCAGTTTGCCTTGTTCATGGCGGATGCGTCAGCCGTGGGAGACGGCGATCACAGGCCACTGTGCGGTGCGTCACAAGGTTCCCACACTCTCCGCATATCCGGAGCGCCTGGTCTGTCCCCGTCCCGAGCGTCCCGTCTGCCCCCGGTCCCGAGCGTCCCGTTCTGCCCCCCGGTCCCGGGCGTCCCGCTTGCCCCGCCTGCCCCCGGTCCCGAGTGCCCCGCCTGCCCTCGGTCCCGAGCGCCCCCTCCGCCCCCGGTCCGGAGCGCCCCGTCTCCCCCTGTCCGAAGCACCCCCGGTTCGGTCCGCAATAGCTGACGCTCCGTCAGATCAGCGCTACCTTGACCGGCATGGAGACCTCAGCGACCGGCACCGGCGCCGCCTTCCCGAAGATCATCTCCGTCGACGACCACACCGTGGAGCCCCCGAACGTCTGGCAGGACCGCCTCCCGGCGAAGTACCGGGGCACCGGGCCGCGCATCGTCCGCGCGCCCCTGAAGGAAATGACGTTCCTGGGCGGCAGGTTCGCCCCGGTCATGGGCGCCCCCGGCGACGAGGGCCCGCTCGGCGACTGGTGGGTGTACGAGGACCTGCACCGGCCCCTCACCCGCCTCGACACCGCCGTCGGGTACAGCAGGGACGAGATCAGGCTCGAGGTGATCACCTACGAGCAGATGCGCCCGGGCTCGTACGACGTCCCCCAGCGTCTCGCCGACATGGACGTCAACCACGTCCAGTCCGCCCTCTGCTTCCCCACCTTCCCGCGCTTTTGCGGACAGACCTTCACCGAGGCCAAGGACCGCGAGCTCGGGCTGCTGTGCATCAGGGCGTACAACGACTGGATGGTGGAGGAGTGGTGCGGGCCCGAGGCGCGCGGACGCCTCATACCCCTCACCCTCATCCCCCTCTGGGACGCCGAACTCGCCGCCGCCGAAGTGCGCCGCAACGCCGAACGCGGCGTCCGCGCCGTCGCGTTCTCCGAGATCCCGCCCCGGCTCGGCCTGCCCTCCGTCCACACCGACGACTGGGACCCCTTCCTCGCCGCCTGCGACGAGACGGGGACGGTCGTCGCGATGCACATCGGGTCGAGCAGCAGGATGCCGTCCACGTCCGCCGACGCCCCGCCCGCCGTCGGCTCCACGATCACCTTCGCCAACTGCTGCTTCTCGATGGTCGACTGGCTGATGAGCGGCAAGTTCGAGCGGTTCCCCGACCTCAGGGTGATGTACGCGGAGGGGCAGATCGGCTGGATCCCGTACATCCTCGAGCGCGCGGACGTCGTCTGGGAGGAGAACCGCGGCTGGGGCGGCGTCGCCGACAAGGTCCACCGCCCGCCGTCCGAGCTGTTCGCCGAGCACGTCCACGGCTGCTTCTTCGACGACGCCTTCGGCCTGCGGAACCTGGACGCCATCGGGGTCGGCAACGTCCTGTACGAGACCGACTATCCCCACTCCGACTCCACCTGGCCCAAGTCGCGCGAGGTCGGCGAGGCGCAGATGGGGCACCTGGAGCCGGACGTCGTCGAGCGGATCGTCCGGCGCAACGCCATCGAGCTGCTGGGGCTGACGGAGGACGGCCTGTGGCCGGGCGGCGGGCGTTGAGCGGGCCCCTGCGGCGCCGGCGCCTCCGGTACGGGATGCAGCTCCCCGTCCAGTCGCAGTCCACGCTCTACGCCGAGCCCTGGGAAGCCGGGGCCGGTCCGGGCGACCTCGTCGTGGTCGCCCGGGCCGCGGACGCCGCCGGGTTCGACTACGTCGCCTTCTGTGACCACGTCGCCGTCCCGCGCCGGCTCGCCCCCGCCATGGGCACGGTCTGGTACGACCCGGTGGCCACCCTCGCGCACCTCGCCGCCGTCACCGAGCGGGTGCGGCTGCTCAGCCATGTCGCGATCGTCGGGCTGCGGCATCCGCTCGTCACCGCCAAGCAGTACGCGACCCTCGACCACCTCTCCGGCGGACGGCTCGTCCTCGGGGTGGGGGCCGGGCATGTGCGGGAGGAGTTCGAGGCGCTGGGGGCGGACTTCGGGCGGCGCGGGCCCCTGCTCGACGAGGCGATCGACGCGTTGCGGGAAGCCCTCGGGCCCGAGGAGTTCCCGGTCCACCACGGGAAGGCGTACGACTTCGAAGGGCTCGGGCAGCGGCCCCGGCCCGCTCAGCCGCGCATCCCCTTCTGGGTGGGCGGCTCCTCGCCCGCCGCCGTCCGCCGGGCCGCGCTCAAGGGGGACGGCTGGCTGCCGCAGGGAGATCCGCGCCGCCGGCTGCCCGCGCAGATCGCCCGGATCGGGCAGCTCCGCGAACGGGCGGGGCTCGAGGGCCCCTTCACCGTCGGCGCCATCACCGAGCCCCTCTACATCGGTCAGGCCCACTGGGACGTCGGGCCGCGCACGCTCGGCGGCGCCCCGGAGGCGGTCGCCGAGTCCCTGCGGGCGTACCGCGCGATGGGCGTGGACCAGATCCAGGTGCGGTTCCGCAGCCGGAGCCGTGCCGAGCTCGCCGACCAGATCGCCGCGTTCGGGGCCGAGGTCGCGCCCCGCCTGGACTGAGGAGGAGGCCCCATGGGCAAGCTGGACGGGCGCGTCGTCATCGTCACCGGGGCGGCGCGCGGGCAGGGCGAGCAGGAGGCGCGGCTGTTCGCGGCGGAGGGCGCCCGGGTCGTCCTCGCCGACGTGCTCGACGACCAGGGGGAGGCACTGGCCAAGGAGCTGGGGCAGTCGTACGTCCACCTCGACGTGGCCCGCGAGGCCGACTGGGCCGCCGCCGTGGCCGCCGCGAAAGGGACGTACGGGCATGTCGACGGGCTGGTCAACAACGCGGGCATCCTGCGGTTCAACGCGCTTGTCGACACGCCCCTGGACGAGTTCATGAGCGTGGTCCAGGTCAACCAGGTCGGCTGCTTCCTCGGTATCCGGGCCGTCGCTCCCGAGATCGCGGCGGCCGGCGGCGGCACCATCGTCAACACCGCCTCCTACACCGCCATGACCGGGATGGCGGCCGTGGGGACGTACGCGGCGACCAAGCACGCCGTCCTCGGCCTCACCCGGGTCGCCGCGATCGAGCTGGCGCCCCGGGGGATACGGGTGAACGCCGTGTGCCCGGGGGCCGTCGACACCCCGATGTCCAATCCGGCCCGACTGGACCCGGAGGCGGACCCGCAGGAGACGTCCCGCGCCCTGGACGAGCTGTACCGCCGGCTCGTACCGCTCGGCCGGGTCGGCAGGCCCGAGGAGGTGGCGCGGCTCGCGCTCTTCCTGACCTCGGAGGACTCCTCGTACATCACCGGGCAGCCGTTCGTGATCGACGGCGGGTGGCTGGCCGGGGTCTCGATCGTCTGAGGATCCACCTGACTCAAGGTGTACCTGACTCACCGTCAGCTATTGACGGCCCAACGGGGCGGTGCGACAGTCGGCGGCAAGCCAATCTGACGATTCGTCAGATAGACACTCGTGGGGACGGTGACCTCCGTGGAATTCGGGCTCTTCGTACAGGGATACGTTGGCAAGCGGGCCGAGACCGACCCGCTCGCGGAGCACAAGGCGCTGATGGAGGAGACCGAGTACGTCATCCAGGCGGACAGGTCCGGCTTCAAGTACGCCTGGGCGTCCGAGCACCACTTCCTGGAGGAGTACTCGCACCTCTCCGCCAACGACGTCTTCCTCGGCTACCTCGCCCACGCCACCGAGCGCATCCACCTCGGCTCCGGGATCTTCAACCCGCTGGCCCAGGTCAACCACCCGGTGAAGGTCGCCGAGAAGGTCGCCATGCTCGACCACCTCAGCGGCAACCGTTTCGAGTTCGGCAGCGGACGCGGCGCCGGTTCCCACGAGATCCTCGGCTTCCTGCCCGGCATCACCGACATGGACTTCACCAAGGAGATCTGGGAGGAGACCATCGCCGAGTTCCCGAAGATGTGGCTGCAGGACGAGTACGAGGGCTTCCAGGGCAAGCACTGGTCGCTGCCGCCCCGCAAGGTGCTGCCCAAGCCGTACGGGAAGTCGCACCCCGCGATGTGGTACGCCGCAGGGTCCCCGTCCTCGTACGCCATGGCCGCGAAGAAGGGCCTCGGGGTGCTCGGCTTCAGCGTGCAGAAGGTCTCCGACATGGAGTGGGTGCTGGAGCAGTACAAGACGGCGGTCGTGGACGCCGAGCCCGTCGGGGACTTCGTCAACGACAACGTGATGGTGACGAGCACCGCGATCTGCGCGCCCACGCACGAGGAGGCGATCCGCATCGCGGTGAACGGCGGGCTGCACTACCTGCCGTCCCTGGTCTTCCGCTACCACGACACCTTCCCGCGCCCCGAGGGCTTCCCCGTGTGGCCGGAGACGCTCCCCGAGTACACCGAGGAATTCCTCGAACTGCTCATCGAGGAGGAGCTGCTCATCTGCGGCGACCCGGACGAGGTGCTGCGGCAGTGCAAGAGGTGGGAGCAGGCGGGCGCCGACCAGCTCAGCTTCGGGCTGCCGGTCGGGATACCGAAGGAGGAGACGCTCCAGACGATCCGGCTGATCGGCGAGCACGTGATCCCGAAGATCGACACGGATCCGGTTCATCGAACCAGCCGGTTCCGGGCTGCCGTGTGATCGCCGTCGCGGGCTGCGGGCCGGATGTGGCTGGTCGCGCCCACGCGGCGGAGCCGCACATCGATACAGCCCCGCGCCCCTCTGCGGCGCGTTGCCGCACCGGAGTTGAGAAGGAGCCCCATGCTCGACCACGTCATCAAGGGCGCGACCGTCGTGGACGGGACCGGTGCGCCCGGGTACACCGCCGACGTAGGTGTACGGGACGGCCGTATCGTCGCCATCGGCGCGGTCACCGAGGAGTCCCGTACGTCCGAGGACGCCACCGGCCTCGTCCTCGCCCCCGGCTTCGTCGACCCGCACACCCACTACGACGCCCAGCTGTTCTGGGACCCGTACGCGACCCCGTCGCTGAACCACGGGGTCACCACGGTCGCGGCCGGCAACTGCGGCTTCACCCTCGCCCCGCTGAACCCGGCGCGCCCCGAGGACGCCGACTACACCCGGCGGATGATGTCGAAGGTGGAGGGCATGTCCCTGGTCGCCCTGGAGGAGGGGGCGCCCTGGACCTGGCACTCCTTCGGGGAGTACCTGGACGCCCTCGAAGGGCGGATCGCGGTCAACGCCGGGTTCATGGCGGGGCACTGCGCGCTGCGACGGTACGTGATGGGTCCGGACGCGGTCGGCGGGCAGCCGACGGACGAGCAGCTGGACGCCATGCTCCGGCTGTTCCACGAGGCCATGGACGCGGGCGCCTGGGGGCTGTCGACCACGCAGTCCTCCACCCACTCCGACGGTGACGGGAAGCCGGTCGCCTCCCGGCACGCACGGCCCAAGGAGCTTCTGGCACTCGCCAAGGCGGTCGGCGAGCACGAGGGCACACAGATCGAGGCGATCGTCGCGGGCTGCCTGGACCAGTTCAGCGACCCGGAGATCGACCTGCTGGTGGAGATGAGCGCGGCGGCCGGACGCCCCCTGAACTGGAACGTCCTCACCATCGACGCGGCCGTCCCCGAACGCGTGCCGCGCCAGCTCTCCGCGAGCGAGCGGGCCCGGAAGGCGGGCGGCCGGGTGGTCGCCCTCACCATGCCCATCCTCACGCCGATGAACATGTCCCTGGGCACCTTCTGCGCCCTCAACCTGATCCCGGGCTGGGGACCGATCCTGGGCCTGCCCGTGCCCGAGCGGATCGCGAAGCTGCGCGACCCCGAGGTCCGGGCCGGGATGCTGCGCCGCGCCCACTCCAAGGAGGCCGGTGTCTTCCGCCGTCTCACCAACTTCGGGCGGTACGTCATCGGCGACACCTACAGCCCGCGCAACGAGGGCCTGACCGAGCGGGTCGTGAAGGACATCGCGGCAGAGCGCGGCCAGGACCCCTTCGCGTGCCTGGTCGAGATCTGCGTGAACGACGAGCTGCGCACGGTCCTGTGGCCCATGCCCACCGACAACGACCCCGACTCCTGGGCCCTGAGGGCCGAGACCTGGCGGCACGAGGACGTCCTGCTCGGCGGCTCCGACGCGGGCGCCCACCTGGACCGCATGTGCGGGGCGCCGTACACCACCCGGTTCCTCGGGGACTGTCTGCGCGGCCGGAAGCTGGTGCCGCTGGAGCAGGCCGTGAAGATGGTGACGGACGACCCCGCGCAGCTGTTCGGGCTCCGGGAGCGCGGCCGGGTGCGGGAGGGCTTCCATGCCGACCTGGTCCTCTTCGACCCGGAGCGGATCGGCGCCGGGCAGGCCACCCTGGTGCACGACCTGCCGGGTGACAGCCCGCGCCTGGACTCGCGGGCGATCGGGATACGGGCCGTGTGGGTCAACGGCGTCGAGGCGATCCGGGACGACGCGGTGACCGGGGCCGTGCCGGGGAAGGTGCTGCGCTCGGGGCGGGACACCAGGACGGTGAGCACCACGTGACCGAGCGGCAGCGGCTGTTCATCGGCGGCGCCTGGGTGGAGCCGGACGACGGCCACTACCAGGTGACCGACCCGGCGACCGAGGGGATCGTCGGGTGGGCTCCGGAGGCCTCGCGGGAGCAGGTGCGGGCCGCCTGCGCCGCGGCCCGCGAGGCGTTCGGACCGTGGTCGGAAACGCCGCCTCAGGAGCGGGCGGCGGTGCTGGCGCGGACGGCCGACCTCATCCAGGGCCGCCTGGGGCCGTACGCCGAGCTGGCGCAGTCGGAGAGCGGCGCGACGACCGGCACGGCGCGCGGAATGCAGGTCGGGGTCGCGGTGGCGCGTTTCCGGCGGTACGCGCGGGTGGAACCGGTGGAGCAGCCGCTGCCGCCGCAGATCAACGAGGCGGGGCCGTTCGGCCCGGCGACCGTCATGGGCGCCCTGGCCGTACGCCAGCCGGTCGGCGTGGTCGCCTGCGTCACCTCGTACAACAACCCCTGGGCGAACCCGGCCGGCAAGGTCGCGCCCGCGCTCGCGATGGGCAACACGGTGGTCGTGAAGCCGGCCCCGCAGGACCCGCTGTCGGTGTACCGCATGGCGGAGGCACTTCAGGAGGCGGGCGCGCCGCCGGGCGTGGTGAACGTGGTCGGCGGCGCGCGCCCGGAGGTGGGCGAGGCGGCCGTGGAGTGCCCGGAGGTCGACATGGTGAGCTTCACCGGCTCGACGGCCGTGGGGCAGCGCATCGCCGAGGTGTGCGGCCGGTCCATGAAACGGCAGCTGATGGAGCTGGGCGGCAAGGGCGCGGCGCTCGTCTTCGACGACGCGGACCTGGACGCGGCGGTGGCCGGAATCGGCACCACGTTCTCCTTCTACAGCGGCCAGATCTGCACGGCACCGACGCGGGTGCTCGCCCAACGGGGCGTGTACGACCGGCTGGTCGACCGACTGGCGGCGTACGCCCGCCACTTGAAGGTCGGTGATCCGCGTGCGCGGGACACCGTGGTGGGTCCGCTGATCTCGGCGGCGCACCGGGACCGTGTGGAGGCGTACGTCGAACTGGGCCGCAAGGAGGGCGCACGGCTGGTCACCGGCGGCGAACGGCCTCCGCACGACCGAGGCTTCTACGTCGCGCCCACCCTTCTCGCGGACTGCACGCCCGACATGCGGGTGGTCCGGGAGGAGATCTTCGGCCCGGTGGTCGTGGTGGTCCCCTTCGACGGGGAGGAGCAGGGCATCGACCTGGCCAACGCCTCCGACTACGGCCTGATCGACTACGTCTGGTCGGGCGACGTGGCCCGCGCCTTCCGCGTGGCGCGCCGGCTGCGCGCGGGCGGCGTCGGCGTGAACACGGTCGGCCGCAACATGGAGGCGCCGTTCGGCGGCTTCAAGAAGAGCGGGGTGGGCCGCGACGTGGGCTCCTACGCCCTGCACGCCTACAGCGAGTTGCAGGCCGTCGTGTGGTCGGCCTGATCCGGACGAGAGGCCCTAGCTTGATCTTTAACCTCCGGCGTCGAATGGTGCGTCGAACTTGATCACTCGGTCCGGTAACTGCCGTACGCAGAAGCGGCCTTCGTCTGAA